>CAWIMI010000021.1:0-106244 GCA_963837015.1 uncultured Acidobacteriota bacterium
TCAAAATGTCCGGTATTTGTCCTCAGTGGACCTCGTAGCGCTCTCCCGAAGTGTTTAGCATTCGTGTAAGTCAAGAGGACTTATGCTCTATTTCAACCATGTATTGCTCGCACAATCCGCTCTACTCGTGAGTGACGTTCGAGCACTAGGTGTCGTTACGGTTGGTTATGTCTAGGTCTCGAGCTTGAGTCGACCCAGTTGTTGAAGTCGGGGGATTAGTTCTGCGAACTCATTTTGTCAGGAGAATTTATGCGATTTATTTCGTTACTCAAACTGGCCGCGCTGTTGGTGGCAGGCTTGTTTGCCTTCCAAGCGCTGGCGCAGACGGTCGTAACCGGCGACATCTCGGGTACGGTCACAGATCAGTCCAACGCCGTCGTGGTTGACGCGACCGTAACACTGTCAAGCCCCGAGATTGGTTACAGCCAGTCAACCAAGACCGCCTCTACAGGGTTGTACCGGTTTTCCCTGCTCAAACCCGCCAACTACAAACTTATCGTTAGCCAATCCGGGTTTCGAACCTCCGAGAAGTCGGTGACGGTTGCGGTTGGAGCAGTCACGACCGCAAACGTTCAACTGCAAGTCGGTCAAGGCTCGGAGACCATCGAGGTAAGTGGCGCAGCTCCGTTGATCCAGACGGAAAATGCGAACCTCCAAACCACTATGAGTGCGCATCAGATTGACAATCTCCCGAACTCTGGGAATGACTTGACTGCCATCGCGCAGGTCGCACCCGGCGTGCAAATGAGTTCGGCCAGCGGCGGCGGTTACGGCAACTTTACCGCGTTCGGATTGCCCGCGACGTCGAACCTGTTCACGGTGAACGGTAACGACGAAATGGACCCCTACCTCAACCTCAATGCCTCCGGCGCGACCAACCTCTTGCTGGGCAAGAACGAGGTTGAGGAAGCGGCCGTAGTGAGCAACGGCTACACCGGCCAATATGGCCGCCAGGCTGGCGCGCAGGTCGATTACGCGACCATTTCTGGGAGCAATCAATTTCACGGCAACGCCAACTACTGGTGGAACGGCGTCTCTATGAACGCCAACGACTGGTTCCAGAACGAAACGATACCCGTCACCCCGAAGGGATTCGTGAACAACAACCAGTATGCGGCGCGCATCGGCGGACCCATCAAAAAGGATAAGGCGTTCTTCTTTGTGGATTACGAGGGATTGCGTTACATCCTGTCCACCAGCCAGAACGCCATCCTTCCGAGCGCTAACTACCTGAACTCTGTTATAGCCAATCTGAATGTGGTGGATCCGGCAGCTGTACCGCTGTACACCGTCATTCGTGATCTCAACGCTAACGCTCCCGGGATCGCCAGAGCGACTCCTGTTTCGGCAGCGTTAGATCCGGCCCTGGGTTGCGGGGACTTGACTCTAGGTCAGCCAGGATTCACCCAGTTTGGTAATCCTTCGAATGGCGGTGGCGGCGTACCTTGCGCCGTCAGCCTCCGCTCCAACGTGGGCCAGCCCTCGACAGAATGGATCCTGGCTACGCGCGCCGACGTCAATCTCTCGAACGTCGACAAGTTGTTCCTCCGCTATCGGATGGACCGCGGTGTGCAGGCAACCTCTACCGATCCGGTTAGCCCTCTGTTTAACGCTAGAAGCACCCAGCCCCAATACGAAGGGCAGATTAACTACACGCGCACCATCAACCCGACAACCGTCAACTCGTTCATCGCCTCGGGGATCTGGTACAGCGCTATCTTTAATATCACCGATTACTCAGCCGCGAAGGCCGCATACCCGTATTTCACCGCCGACATCAGCGGTTCTGGCTGGTGGAACTTCGGCGGCTTGGGTGCCAGCTCCGCATTCCCCCAGGGCAGGAAGGTTACCCAGTACCAGTTCGTCGATGACCTGTCGATGAGCCGCGGAAATCACGACCTAAAGACGGGGTTCAATTTCCGTCGCAACGACATCACCGACGGGTTGTTCGGCCGTCGCTCCATTCCCCAGGTCTACCTCACCAGCCAGGATCTTTTTATTCAAGGGGAGACCAGCCGCATTCGTCAGTACTTTCCTCAGTCACTGGAACAGCCCATGGCAATTTACAGCCTTGGAGCCTACTTCCAGGATTCCTGGCGAGTAAAGTCCAACCTCAAGTTGACCCTGACCATGCGCGCAGATCGGAACTCCAACCTGGTTTGTCAGACCGATTGCATCGGCCGCATGAGTGGGCCATTCACCCAGCTGAACCACGATCCATCGGTTCCGTTCAACCAGATGTTTAACACCTACCACTCGCTGTTCCCCAACATCGAGAAAGTGGCATTCCAGCCACGCATTGGATTCGCCTGGAATCCGTGGGGCAAGTCCGACACAGTGATCCGCGGCGGAGTCGGGCTGTTCACCGATCTGTATCCCGCGCTCCTGGCGGACAGTTACGCGATACAGTCACCCACTTCCAACCGCTTCGTCTATAGGCCTGGGCCGATGCCCTTCTCGTATCAGGACACCGCCAATCCTATTGGCCCACCGGCCACAGCGCAGGTCGCGGCTTGCAATACGGCCTTCAACGCGGCGTTCTTCGGTGGACAGAATCTCGCCCAGTACCAGGCGGCCGCTCCAGGTTGCGCCACGCCAGACTACAACTCGATTCTTCCCGACACAGTGATGAATCCGCGTTACACCGAGTGGAATGTGGAAGTCCAGCATTCCTTCGGGCAGAGGATGTCGGCATCACTCAACTACGTAGGCAATCGCGGATCGAACATCTTTGTCAGCAATCCGTGGGTAAACGCCGCTGCAGGCGGCTTCGGAGCCTTCTCAGGATTGCCCGCGACCGCACCGGACACCCGTGTCAACAACGTCCTCGACCTGACCAACAACGGAAACTCTTACTACAATGGCCTGACCGGGACCTTTACCCTGCACGCGTATAAGGGCTTCACAGGCTCGATCAATTACACCTATTCCCACGCCACCGACGACGTCTCGAATGGTGGAGTCAGCCCCTACAGCATCAACGACAGCTTCCTCGGACAACTTAACCCGACGAACCTGCACAGCAGCAATTACAGCAATGCGGACTACGATGTCCGCCACAACCTCAGCGCCAGTTACGTTTGGGATCTGCCCGTCAAGTCTTCGAACAAAGTCTTGAACCAGGTCATCGGTGGATGGGTTCTCTCCGGAACCTTCTTCGCCCGAACCGGCTATCCATTCACGGCCGGGGATGGACTTCCGGGTCTCATCTTCCAGAATGCTGCCAACGTAACCCAGATTCCTGCGCAGTGGAATGGCGTCGGTCCCTCGAGTTGCGGACATCCTACGCAGTCCGCACCCGGCGTACTGGCCCCGTGCCTGGATGCAGCAACTCAGTTCCCGGACAACTTCAACGGGACCGAGACCGGTTTCGCTACCACTCGCCGGAACTTCTTCCGTGGCCCGAACTACTTCAACTCCGACTTCGACGTGTTGAAGAATTTCAAGGTTGCGGAGAGGGTGACCTTCGCGGTTGGGGCAAACTTCTACAACGTGTTCAACCATCCCAACTTTGCTCCTCCGAACGGTGACGTGAACAACGTTTTCGCGGCTCCGTTTGGGACCATCACCTCAACCGTTACACCGCCCACCAGTATCTACGGAGCGTTTGTCGGCTCCGCGGTTTCGGGCCGAGTGGTTCAGTTGCATGCCAAGCTCGAGTTCTAACTCTAACCGTCAGGCAGCAACCGTATTTTCAAGGCGGCTTCGAAAGAAGCCGCCTTTTAAACATAGCGAGACAGCCCTCCTCGTCCAATACGCGGGTGACACGAAACAGCAAACCGATTTTGGTGGGACTATTATGGATATGTACTGAGAAGTCGGCACCTAGCTAACAAGCTATCCTCCTCCATATTTCTTTCAGGACGCTACTCCAAGCGACAGTAACTGAATCGAACTGAGTGGTCGGCATACCTTCCGCGCGGGAAACCGACTACCCGAAGCGATGTTCGGCGCTCCTTACGCTGAGGGCTTGGCCAGCGAGTTCTCTCACGACCTCAGAACATGGTTCCCCGCGGCGTGCCTACCAGCGCAGACGATCCTCGCCCGATCTTTTCCCGGAGCCGCCTCCGTTTGCCCTGCTAACCATCCCAGTCAACTCTATGAGTTTTCATATCTTACTCCCGGCCATTTCTTCTGATTCTGATAGAGAGAACAAATGATCTGTCTAACTAGTCGAGTTATGTGGACAAAAAAAAACCCACTTTGGAACGCAAGTTGCCCGACAGGTGTCTAATCCGTGTCAGGTGCGCCGCCGCTTTGCTGGTATCTTGACCAGCCTCGCACCTTACAGAGGAATTGAAGGGAGTTCGTTTGGCAAGCCGTCGCGTAATCTTTGTCTACTTCGATGGATGTGAAGTCCTCGACTTCGCTGGTCCTTTGCAGGCCTTCGTTGAGGCGAACGCGTTCGGCGCGGACTATCGCGCCGAGCATTGCGCGGTTGTTCCCACAGCGACAACCAGTCAAGGGCTGAAGCTCAGTGGTTTGGAGCCCTTGCCCCCCATCGCTACCGGTGATTTGGTTGTCGTGCCCGGGTTCACCGTGGCAAAGGTGCATCTTCCCCCACCTTTGATCCGTTGGCTCAAAACGTCCTACGACAACGGTGCGCAGATCTGCTCGGTTTGCACTGGATCCTTCGCCCTGGCACAGGCGGGGCTTTTGAAGGGCCGTCGTTGCACAACCCATTGGAAGTGCATCGGCGATTTGCGGAAATTCTGTTTGTCCGCAGAGGTTCTTGCGGACCGCCTCTTCGTGGAGGACGGACGCATCATCAGCAGCGCGGGAATCGCTGCTGGAATCGACATGGCCCTGGCTCTCATCGAGCGCGATCATGGTCCACTGATCGCAGGTAAGGTTGCGCGCGAAATGGTCGTCTACATGCGACGCGATTCTCATCACCAGCAACAGAGCGTTTATCTTGACTATCGCACCCACTTGCATCCGGGCGTGCACTCGGTACAGGACTGGCTCATCTCTCATCCTTCCCAAAAGGCAAACCTTACAGAACTCGCGAAGATTGCGCATATGAGTCCGCGCAATCTCACTCGAGCGTTTCGTGAAGTCACCGGCATCTCCATTCAAGATTACCGCACCCGTCTTCGCCTGGAGCACGCGCGTACGCTCATGAGCAATCCCGAACTTACGCTGGAGGCGATCGCCGACGAATGTGGCTTTGCGGACGCACGCCAGTTTCGCCGGGTATGGCGCGGAGCCTACGATTTTGCTCCCTCGCTCGCGCGACAATAACCCTGGTTGCCGCTAATTCTGCATGTGCAGTTGCAAGACCTCTTCCGGGAGTCCGAACCATCCGGCGTTCGGAGATGATTGACTGCGCTCTCTCTTCGTTGCAACAGCGAGAGGTTGGTGAAAGCATTGAGGAATGACTTCTCAGGTTTGGCCGGCCGGCTGGTTCACGACGGTTTCGGGCATTCCGTTGAAGAGCGTTACTGAAAACTGGTATTCGTTCCCTGCCAGGTCTGCGATTGAGAGTGTCGCCTCAAGCGCTTTTGCAAGCGGTGCGGACAGGGATCCATGAAGTCCGCCAAACAAGCGCCCCTGGAGATACTCGCCGCGCTTGAGCAAGTGGGTCCTTCCAGTCAGAACATCATCGGAAGGCCACACCATGTGTTCTCCAGAACGCTGCCGAAAACAGTAGCGGTTGGGATGTTGATCGCAAGGTTTAATCCAGGAGATCGGCTGCTTGAACCAGTCCGCCCGCAAGTCGAACCGGCAAACCGTCAACGCTGCACAGGCGAGCGCTTTGATACCAAAGATGATTCCGTAGCCGTCAGCGATCGGGATTATATTTGTCCCTTTTACGCCCGCCTGCCGAAAATCTCGCAAGGGACAACGCGGTTGAGGCAAGTGCTCAGGATCGACTGGGCAACCGGCGAAACGCAGTCGTCGCAACAGCTGTAACTGCTCTGAATTTGCTACTCTTTTCAACACTTATTCTTCGCCTGCATCATGAACTTGATGTACTTGCTGAACGTCATGCACTTGCAATTTTTCTCGGATCAAGGTGGGACCTCGAGTCTCGAGACAAAGACGACAATCCGAGGCTGGCTCCAGCATCGAAAGTACATGGTGCGCAGCCGCCAGCCGATGGATGCGCGTGTGCGTATCTTGGGTGAGAAGTAATCGATAGCCGGAGCTCCTCCGTTCGGTTACCAAGCCCAGTTTCCGGCGCAACAGGGCGCCTACAGCCTTGGGAGTTAGCTCTACGGTCTCGTGCCTGCCCAAAAGTATTCCGTTTGCGAGCTCGGTGATTTCGCGTACGTAGGCTTCTGGCTTATTCTCGTGACACAATGCGAGTAGCGCTTCTGCCACGACTGCGCCGAGGCCGAGTGACTCCTCGGCCTTCGTTTGCTCATCGATGCTCCGCAAAATTCCAGAAATTCGATCTTGGAGATGAGGAGATCCTTCAAGAGTGGCCCCGAGAATGCGAGCCAGCATTCGAGACTCGGGTGCGAATCCGGGCAAATCGAAATGCGAGCCGCTGACCTGCCGATGTTGGGCAAGGCGATAACGCATCAGCCGTGGCTGAAACTCATCGGCCACCTGTTGGGCTTCCGACCGGCCAACGCGGCGGTACGGAGCCGTTGCCGGGAGCAACGGAATGCCTAGGGCTACGCCAACGATCGGTTCCGTCGTAAGCACAACCGTCGCATATCGCAAATTCCTTACTCGACCGCCACGCAGCAACTGGACCTCGGGATCACTGGCCACCGCCAGTAAGCGTCGGAGACCTTGTTCGCTGGGGGCCTTCAGGATCAAGGTAAAGACCAGTCCCCGCGGGAGACTCAGCAGGTCTCGAATTGAGGGTTCTGCTAGCCGCAGGGGCTGGCGGCAGACAGTAGACAGCAATTCGACGAGGGCAGTCTCGCTACCGCTTGGCCCCGAAACATTCAGGCATGGAGAACTCGGAACGCAATCTGCCACCCAGGTGCTCAAGATGTAGGCGGCGAGCAGCCAGGCTGCCTCCTTATCCAGTTCCACGAAACTGCCAAACAAATGGGACAAGTCTGCAATCAGACTCTCGACACTTCCGAAGTCCTGGGTTCCGGCGGGCAGTCGCAGTAGCTCTTCGAGCTTGGGATCGAGCGCCGCCGCCACGTAGGAGTTTCCATTATAGCGATGGCCGGATGCGATCTCTTCCTGACCCTCACGCCACAACACGAGTTGGTTGTTCCGCAGCCTGTCCAAAGCAGTGCCGTCCGGGAAAAGCTCCCCTAGTGTGGGCATCTCGTTGGATTGATCGAGCGTCTCGACCGGCGGCATAAAATCGGTTGGTCTCCAGTTTACAAATCAAACGCGCTTAAGCAGCATTGCCGAAGACTCTCGTTGGGTCGAGATACCACCGGTAATCTCGTGATGACGAAAGTCACGCTCTCAGGATGCGGCGAGATCCATGAAGCAGCGATGCGGGATCTTCGAGAACAGCGTCGGATGCGCGATAACAGGATTGACCGAAGGCGCAGAACAATGGGGCGGGGCACTTAACCCGAAGCTCTCATTCGGATTAGTACACAATAAACGGGAGCGCTTCATGTGTGTGCGTTTCCACATTTGAGCGGCGGATTATATTGAGCAGTATTTTGGAATTATGAGACCGCATTTCAGGTGCTTTCTGCAGAAAACGAAGAGCACCAATAGCAAGCCAAACTGCCCGCACTCCGCTCTCAAGGGCAGACACCAAGAAGCCTCAGCATAGCGATGGGATCGATGACTTTCTTAATGTGCGTCAGCAGTTTGTGGTGGTCGCCTTGCGAATTTCTCGCTCTTGGTTTGAAGAAGGCCGCCTGGGCTCGCCTCCCAACGTATGTTCTGCTCATCCCAAGCTATGTCGTTGCGAAGAATCTGGAGCGCGTACCCGTTCCTGAGCACAGCGTGGACGTGTTGGTTGTCAGCCCTCTCGACCACAGCGATTCCGACACCGAGCAGCGCCACGCGATCGCCCTTCTTCAGGGCTCGCTCGCGCCGGCGTCGGTCGTAATATTGCTGGCTCTTTTCGATCAGGTACTCCAATCCTGCGGAATCGTATCCTGAATCGTTTGCCCAGAGCGGGATGTTCCCGTTTGGGTCCGCAACGAAAATGTCAGCGCGATAGGCGATCAGGCTCTTCAAACCCCACAAATCCCTAACTCAACACCGGCTGTTGTGCCGCGACCACGGGTTTCAGTTCCGGCTCCTCTGGAACGATGATCCATGCGAGCAGGTACGTCATGACGCCAGGAACGACTCCGGTAGCGAGCGCGATGAAGAAGCAGAGGATGCGCATGGAGGGCGAGCCTGCTTCGCCAATCCCACTCCAAGGGTCGCATCCTCCGGTGCCACTGAGTAAGTCAACGCGCGTCGCGCTGAAGCTACTCTGTGGCTGACTGTCGCACAATTAGTCGAACGCGGTATAAACACGTCCGTTACATCGCATTCGTTCACAAGTGGACTGGACCCCTGGGCTGAGACAATCAGTTAAGCGACATTTTGCCGTTCGCTGCCGAAGCATTGTCGGGCGCGGTTGATGATTGGCAGTATAGCTCCGGCTGGTGAAGCGGAAGCGGGCTCTGCCGGAGGGCAACCTGCCAGGAATAGCCAGCTGGAGACTCATCCACGGCGATGAGCGGGGGCACGGTCGCGAGATCGTGCCCTCATCGCATGGATAGATTTCCCCATGCCTCAGAAAACTCATACGACCTCCTGCGCCACGACCACCGCCAGCACGGGCGACGGCGGTCGACGTTCGAACTCGGCGGGCGGACAATAGCCGAGAGACGAGTGCAGGCGTTTTTGGTTGTAGACCTGTTCCAGAAACTCGCCGATGCGAGCCCGCGCTTCGGTCAGGTTGCGATACTCGCTGCGATAGACTTCTTCGCACTTCAGGGTTTTCATGAACGACTCACAGGTCGCGTTGTCCCAGGGATTGCCGCGGCGCGACATGCTGATCCGGACTTGGTGCGTCTCTAACCGTGCGACATAGTCGTGGCTGGCATACTGCACACCCTGATCGGAATGGTGCACCAATCCGGACTCGGGCCGCCGCCGCGCCAATGCCATCTCCAGCGCCGCCACGGCCAACCGGGCTTCCAGCGTGGATTCCAGCGCCCAGCCAATCGCCCGCCGCGAAAACGCGTCCAGCACCACTGCCAAGTACACGAACTCTTCCAGCAGCCGGATGTACGTGATGTCGGCCCGCCAGAGCTGGTTGATTCCGCTCACCACCAGCGCCGCCGCCAGGTTCGGATACACTGGCAACCCGTGGGCGGAGTCGGTCGTCGTCACAAACTTGCGCTTCCGCAAACACAGCAGGTTGTCTTCCCGCATCAGCCGCTGCACCCGTTTGCGATTGACGGACAGGCCGCCACGACGCAACTCCGCCGTGATCCGCCGGCTGCCATAGGTCGGCCACTCCAGCGCCACGCGCTGCACCTGATCACGCAGTTCCACGGACGCGGCCTGCGAGATCACTCCGCGCCGATAGAAACCGGCTCGACTGACTCTGGTCAGCGCACACATCCGGCGGATGGTTAAGGGCGTCCCCGCTTTCATTTCGCGCTCGATTTGTTGGTAAACGGTGCGCCGCCACTGGCGGCCCGCAGCTGGCGCTGTTGTTCTACATGCTGCAAGGCTCGCTTCAAAAAATCGATCTCCAGGACCTGCTGCCCGATCTTACGTTCCAACTCCGCGATCCGCGTCTCTTCCGCCCGTTGCTGCCCCACGCCGGGAAACGCCCGCTCCCCAAACCTATCGACATCGCGGCTCCAGCGGTACAGTTCCTGGCGGCTCACTTCCAGACTGCGCGCCACTAAGCCCGCCGGCTCTCCCGCCCGCATTCGTTGTACCGCATCCAGCTTGAACTCCCTGGTGAACTTCCTTCGAGATCCCATCCAGTTTCCCCTTTCGCTGTATTTTAGGGCTTAACTGGTTGTCTCAAAATTGGGGTCCACTCCAAGGTCTACCCCTAGGAAGCGGGTCTGCCGCTTGGCTCTGTCCTTCTCGTGGCAATTTGGGGGTAACGTTTCGATAAAACCACATCAGCCCGAGCGGCGCTTTGGGCTAATGGCTAGGCCGACGTATAGCTCAAGCGGAGAGGGCGTGACTCTCCGCTACAGACAGTAGTGTCGGCCTCGTTCACAGGCGTTCCACGCACTATCTCTCCATAGCCCTCCAAAACCTCGGCCCATGGCGTCCTTCCCGAAGGTCGGTCCGAAGGTGCTGAATCGCTCCGGCGTTGGAGAACTTTCTTGGACCGACAGCGCC
The DNA here is from genome assembly GCA_963837015.1 of uncultured Acidobacteriota bacterium. Classification (GTDB taxonomy): domain Bacteria; phylum Acidobacteriota; class Terriglobia; order Terriglobales; family Acidobacteriaceae; genus JABDBE01. The sequence continues at coordinate 10,255 of CAWIMI010000021.1, forward strand.
CAACGCGGGATTAGAAATATGCGAAATCACATGCGCCAATACATAAGCACCAGCTCGCCAACGGCGGCAAATGTTCCTAGACCGGTGGAACTTTTGCGGCGCGAATGCTTGTTCTGTGCTATCGTGGGTCCCGGAAAGACCGCCAGATACTAAAAAGCAGAGCCGTGCACCCCCAGCACGGGAGCAGTCACTTAACCCCCAACCGAGCTACTTTGGAGAATCCTATGAAAAACGGCTATGCCGCGCGATTACAAGTTCTCGCCGTCGTCATCATCATCGTCATCGCGAGCACCACCACTGTCCACGCCCAAACATATACCGATCTGTACAACCTTGGGAGCAACGCCGGAGACCCCGCGAACCCTGCCTGGATCGGCCTTTTCACCCAGGGACGCGACGGCAACTTGTATAGCACTTCGCAGGGCGGGGGAACATCTGCTCTCGGTACCGCCTTCCAACTCACCCTCGCAGGGAAGATTGCACCGTGGAGCTTCGATGGCAAAGGCACCAACGGTGTTTACCCGTACAGCGGTCTGACGCTGGGCACCGACGGCAACTTCTACGGCACGACTTATGAGGGCGGTAGCTCCGGCGCTGGAACCGTGTTCAAGGTCACCACCAGCGGGAAAATCACGACGCTGCACAGCTTTGACGGCTTCAACTGTTGTGCCTACGCTGCCCCGATCCAAGGCCTGGACGGGAACTACTACGGCACGACGAGTGACGGTGGCGGGGAGGTCTTTGGTACTGTGTACAGAATCACGCCCTCCGGGAAGCTGACAGAAATCTACACGTTTCCTGGCACCAGTGGTCTTGCGTATCCCCAGGCCGTGACACTAGGAGCCGACGGCAACTTTTACGGCACAGCTTTAGGCGGCGGCGCAAAGAAATACGGCGGGGTGTTCAAGATCACGCCGAGTGGCAAACTGACTGTGCTCTACAGCTTCGGCGGCACACCAGACGGGCAAACTCCTAAAGGTGCGATCATTCAAGCCAGTGACGGAAATTTCTACGGCACAACCGAGGGGGGTGGCGCAAACGGTTTCGGCGCTATTTATAAGATGACCCCAGCAGGAGCTCTCACCATTCTCCACAGTTTCAGTGAGACCGACGGGCTGGGACTTCATCCGCTCGCTGGTCTGGTACAGGCGACCGATGGCAAGTTCTATGGCGCGGCTGGAAGCAATACCTCGTCTGGAGTGCTGTTCCAGATCACCTCCACGGGCAAGTACAGGGTCCTCCTCAACCTTACGAACACCACTGGCAAGTACCCGGGCGCAAATCCACAGGTGTCCCTGTTCCAGCACACCAACGGTACTCTCTACGGAGACACTTACGGCGGCGGCACCGGGAAGCTGTGTTTTTGCGGCGTGCTATACAGCCTGGGCATGAAGCTAGGTCCGTTCGTCAGTTTCGTGGGTCCACTATTCGAGGGCAAAGTCGGGAAAACCATCGAAATCCTCGGCCAAGGTTTCACCGGGGTCAGCAAGGTCTCGTTCCATGGAGTCGCAGCAACCTTCACAGTGGTCTCCGATACCTATCTGACTGCAGTGGTTCCATCCGCTGCGACCACGGGCTCCGTGACCGTAACCACGCCTGGAGGAACTCTAACCAGCAACAAAATATTCCGGGTCACGCCCGCGATCCTGAATTTCAACCCGACCAGTGGGTCGGTTGGAACCCAAGTGACAATTACCGGAACCAGCTTCACAGGCGCAACCAAGGTCACGTTCGGGGGAGTGAAAGCGACCACGTTCTCGGTTGATTCCAATACTCACATCACAGCCACGGTTCCGACCGGCGCGAAAACCGGCAAGATCCAAGTCACGACTCCAGGAGGAATTGCGACCAGCGCCACAACTTTCACCGTGACCTAATGCTCCAGTAGGCCATTCTGAACCCCGTGGCCACGTAAGCCTCGACCAAAAGCCCGCGGCCTGGGCTCGGCTCGATATCGAGCCAGTCCGCAATTGTCGTAAACGAACCATGGCTTCGAATGTTTGTAACTCCGCGAGGGATAGAAGACGCAGGTTTAAGGCAATTTCTCTCTAGCTATATCTCGACAGAACAACAGTCTCCCTTCACAGTCCATGCTGCTCCTTGCCATCACGGTGTTCGATAACTGCCGACTGATGGCATCCTGCCTCATCTGGTGAGGGGCCACCCCGCCCTCTAGCAACCGAAATGTTGCCAGAGCCACCGTGTGGTTCTTACCAGTTTCTACGGACCTAGACTGTCCGGAGCAACCGTCACAGTAGACTCTCACATGGCGGCGCGGTCATACCCTTATTGGCGCCTTCGAAAAACAAAGAGGCAGATAGACGATGATCGCACCTCTGGGATTCGGCAGTGAATTGGCGGAGAGAGCGGGAAAGGGAAAAGGGTCGTTTTGGACAGAGAGGGCCGAAAAAGTTTCAACCTACGCCACATCCGCATGCAGAGCCTTGGGACCGTGCTTCAGCTCAGCGTGCGTGCGAAAGGCTTTAAAGAGCATTTCATTCGTTTCCGGTTGCGTATTCTGTGTATCTGTCACGACTTTTTCGACGCAGATGATCTCGTGACACTCGGAACACTTGCCGAAGCGATGACTGGCGCGATCCATTTCGTCCTTTGGTCCAAGCCAACCCACGTCGGTCAGTTCTGGTTTTTTCATGCCTCCAGTTTCCCACAGGCCGGATAGCTTTGCCAGCCCATGTGGATTTCAAACTGCACCGCTACTGACTCCGATGGTTTGTGGCAGGCATCTAAAGACCGCGAAGATCCGGCGGACCGGGGGTACCCGGAAGATCGAAGTGTCATCGCGGCTTGCCGTGCAGGGCGCATACCACGTCGACCAGGGTTGAGGTCGGCAGTCAATAGCAGGAGACAAATACCGGGTTCGGATTTCAACGGAGAGAATCGCCGATGGTTTTGTGCCCGAAGACCTGTCTCAGTAAGCTGGTGGTCTGGGCTGCCGGATTATTGCGAATCTTTTGTTCTTCTTGGCCAAGCACATAGAAGAGACCATCGAGGGTTTTGCCAACAACGTACTTGTCGAGATCGAAGCTGCCGGCCAGCGCAGAGATGCCTGGTTCGCTCTGTATCATATTGTCGTACTTCTTCACGACGCCGACGTTCTCCATTGACTGGTGCACGATGGGCGAAAAAGCTGTGGTCAGCTCTGGCGAGCTCGTGCGTTTGAAATACTCCGTAGCCGCCGTGTCGCCGCCGCTCAGTATCTTGCGCGCGTCGTCGAAGGTCATCTTCTCAAGTGCTGAGAGAAAGATTTCCTTGGCCTTTGGAGTAGCCTGCTCCGCCGCGCGATTCATTCCCACTTCGAGCTCGTCCACTTGCGCGCCCATGCCCATCAGGCGCATTCCCTGGCCGATGGTCCGCAGCTTGTCGGGCAGCAGGATCTTGATGGCCTCGTTCTTAAGGAATCCGTCAGGTTTGCCCGTACGCGCGACAGCATTCCCGGTGCTCAGCTGCAAGGCCTGCTTCAACCCGGCCGTGATCTTGCCATTGCTCAGGCCAGAGGTGTCAGAATTGGACGGCTGCACGGCGCTCTCGGCGCTTTTCAAGATGTCGCCCAACTGGCCAAAGCAGGAGATTGAGACCAGCACCATAAAAGACAGCAGTAGAATTCGGCGCATGAAAAAGCTCCTTCGGGAGAGATACATCGGTGACAAATGGGGTTCTCCACCGCACGACCAGCATTACAAGCAGCCGCAAACCGGTCAACGGTACCTAAGTGTTCTGAGCAGGACTCGGGGAGCAAAATTTCACGTAGCCATCAAGTCCCGAGCCACAGGCTCACGAGAGAGCCGAGAGGGAGCCACAAGTGAAGGAATACAATTCTCCGGGAAAGGAGAGAACGCTATGTTTCTGCACAAACTCTGCTTGTTCACCCTCGCCGCCCTACTTGCTGGCTCCACGACGGTAGAGATGCTGGATGTACAGATCCGGGAATATGAGGTGCCGACGCCGAATTCCCGGCCACACGATCCTGCACTCGGGCCTGACGGCTCGCTTTGGTACACCGGGCAACGGGCAAATAGGCTGGGGCGGCTCGATCCGAAGACTGAAGAGTTTAAAGAATATCCTTTGAAGACGCCCAATTCCGGTCCGCACGGGCTGGTTGCCGATAAAGATGGCAACATCTGGTTCACCGCGATCTCCGGTGGTTACGTTGGCAAGCTTAACCCGAAGACTGGCGAGATCACCGAGTATCGCCCGGCCGATGGCACCGAGATCGACCCACACACACCCGTATTCGACCAGAACGGCATTCTGTGGTTTACCAACGAAGAGACCAACTATATCGGGCGACTCGATCCGAAAACTGGCAAGATGATTCTGACCAAATCGCCTACCCCGCGCGCTGTGCCCTATGGCATCGTGATCTTGCAGAACAACATACCCTTCTTTTGCGAGTTCGGCACTAATAAGCTGTCCAGTATTGACCCGGGAACGATGAGAATCCACGAGTACACTTTGCCGGCAGCGGGTGCGCGCCCGCGGCGCATCGCACTGGCGCCGGACGGCACGGTTTATTACACGGATTTCGCGCGCGGGTATCTCGGACATTTCGATCCGGCCGGCGGAAGGCTGATGAAAGAGTGGTTGTCGCCGGGCGGCTCGGATTCAGAACCGTATGGAATCGCGATCACGAATGATGGCGACGTATGGTACAGCGAGTCGGGGGTGAAGCCCAATACTCTGGTAAGGTTCGACCCCAAATCGGAAAGCTTCAGTACCAAGTCGATTCCCTCTGGCGGGGGTGTGGTCCGCAATATGGTGGCAACCCCCGATCGTCGGCTCTATTTGGCCTGCAGTGGAGTGAACAAGGTCGCAGTCGTAAGTTTAAACAGATAACTGTTGAGAACCGGGCGATTACATTCAAAACCGCTACTCGTGAGTCAATGATTGTAAAGTCACGCTAACGACCAAAATCCGACTACACTTCTGCCATGCACTCCCGATTCTCTGAAAGAGCAGCGACTATGCCGTGGGCTTGATGTTGTGGTTCATGCGAAAAAAGTTTGACGGGTCGTACTTATTCTTTAAGCCGACCAGGCGGTTGTAGTTTGGCCCGTATGCCGCGCGGGCGAACGAATCTCCTTCATCGGCGACGTAGTTGCCATACGAACCTTCGATAAGAAACGGGTGCAGAGCTTCCCAGCAGCTGCGCGTCCATTTGATGTTCTCGTCTGCCTCGGACGGACTTTCCCAGTTCGACCACAGCATGAGGTTGTATGGGTATTGGCGATGCGGGAAAGCAGTATCCGTTACACCTACGCGGGTGGCCGCTCCATGCCAGTGCTCAATAAATGGGGCAAAGGTAAAACGAGAGGGACTTTTTCCCGCAAATCCCGCGATTGCCCGAATGGCTTGCTCATCAAGAGCACGGATGAAGTTTGATTTCACGTAAGTATGTCGTCCGGGTGGGAAGAACGGATCGAACATACTTTGCAGCTGAAGATAGCTCATGGCAGTCATAGCGTCCGCAACCGGCGGGCCAAACGTCCGCAATGGTTTCAAAACCCTTTCACCCTCGGACGGAACTCCACAGTAGCAAGCTGCGACAGCAAAGACTGGGGTGTTGTCCGGCGTTGTAAACGAACCGCATTGGATCACCAATTCGTCAGGAATGGTTTCGGAATATTCCCGAAAGAAATGGAGAACTTCTTCTGCCTTTGAAGCCGGATAAAAAACAGCGCGCCGAACACCGGTCCGAGTTCATGCAAACGATATTCCAACGATGTGACAATTCCAAAATTTCCGCTACCGCCACGCACTCCCCAGAATAGGTCTTCGTTTTCGCTGACATTCACAGTGAGTAGGCGGCCATCTGCGGTAACCACGTCCGCACCAACGACGTTGTCGAGAGCAAGGCCGTATTTGGCATGCAGGTGGCCCCAACCACCCCCGAGCGTTAGACCAGCGATACCCGTCTTTGACACGACTCCCAAGGTGGTGGCTAGACCGAAAGCCTGCGTCTCGCGGTCGAACTCACCCAACGTCAAGCCCGTCTCAGCACGAACTGTTCGCCGCGCTGGGTCGACGCGTATGCCTTTCATGGTGGAAAGATCGATCATGATGCCACCGTCACAAACCGATTTTCCAGCGACGCTGTGACCTCCGCCACGAACCGCAACAACAAGGTCATAGTCACGGGCAAAGCGAACACAGGCTATGACATCAGCGGCACCTGTACAGCGTGCGATGACGGCTGGTCGCCGATCAATCATCGCGTTCGGAATGGTGCGCGCAGTGTCGTAGCCGTCTTGGCCAAGGCAAAGAACTGCCCCACGCATAGTGACTCTCAACTTTTCAATCGCTGCAATGTCAACCATGGCTAGTCCTCTGGAGCGTGGCGTCAGACCCGACTCGCATGCGCGACACGCCCTCCCTTGGTCGGGGCACAGGTTGCCGCAAATCATGACGTTCGCGAGCCTCGGTGTCAAGTCGTCGAAGAAGGCAGCGCGAAAAGAGATTGACTAGGTTATCGCTTTCCTCACGGCCGAGTGATTCGCTACTGGGAAGTAGCTCTCCTTAGCAGGCCATTACACGTTTTGACTACTGGTCAATGCGCGATATGGCGATTTTGCGTCGACAACTGCCAAAGACGGTACGTTAGCGGCCCTCGACTTAAAAGGAATCCCTTGGTCGGGTCGAACTGTCGCCGTTAGCGACGAACCAAACTCGCCGGATCCATTTCATAACCTTCATCCGCGACCGCCTTCTCGATGGCCGTGCGAAGTGTCTGTTCATCCGCACTCTTGGGCAAAGCACAATGGCGCCGAATGACTTCCTCACCAGCTTCGATCCTAAGCAGCCAGTTGGACTTGCTCGCGTCCCATGACAGTTCCACCCGATCCGCATGCATGGTCTTCCTCCATTAACCACCTAAACGATTGTAGTGCAGACAACCCACCTGCGAAGCGTCTGCCGCCGAGAGTGCCCGCCACGCGCTGGCAGCAGGAAAGAATGCCTTCAGCCATGTGTGCTGAAGATCACCGTGCTAGGTGGGGAATTCAATTCTCACTTTTCGTGATACGAAATCCCGCTTCGATTCACATTGTTTATAGCGGAGTGAAGGCGCAACTTTTTCGCCCCCGAAACGCAGACGTACATGAAGGCTGCGAACAATCATTTAACAATTTCGAGACAATTACGCCGCATCCCAACTCGAGCTGCGCTACTCAAATGTTCCATACGACCGAGCGGCCTTTGTTGGAAAGTCGCTTCCGTGGCGAAAAGCTATGTGGATGAGGTCATGCGCTATTTGTAGGGCTCTAATGAAAAAGCTGAGACTAGGCTATTCGGTTCGCTGTCAGTGCGGGTGGGACTGGCAGGGTTAGAACACAAGGCAGGCAGGACTGTGGCAAAAGTAATCGAGTTCTACATACCGAACAACTTCCGTAAAAGCGTGAAATAGGTTTCCCCTGAACAGCGTGGGAAGATTATCGAGTTCCCTTCGCAGATGAAGAAATCGGCTTAACAAGTGCCACTCGCCGGCACCATCTTCCCTACGATAGCCCGAACCACCTCCGACCGATGAGCGCCGCAGTATCCCTTGTGCGGTATGTCGCCTAGAGTTGCGTTTGGATTCGCATGGTTACCTGATCACCTGCATCGCTTCAGGGACGCCGTCGCAACCTCGGGATGACCGCCACAGGACTCGAACACTTGCTAGGCCGCGGTTATCTCGCCAGCCGGTTGTACTTCCTCAAAACCTCCCGCAGCTTGTCGTGAGGTAAGGCGATGACCTCGAAGTCATTGATGCCTTTCATCGTCTCCGCCGCCACCATGGCATTGATTACCGCCTCTTCAGTGGCCTGCACAGTAGCCAGGAAGAGCGGGTTAAGGCTCTCGTTCGGAAGCATTGTGAGTTGGCGGATGCCTTTCGAACTCGCAGCCCCAGGATTGGCGGTTGAAAACGCGATGAAAATGTCTCCCGAGCCATCCCCGGAGAAACTTCCGTCCCTGCCCAAGCCAAGCGAGACGCGCCGGACGACTCGCTTCAGTTGGGTCGGGATCAATGGCGCGTCCGTCGCCACCACGACGATGATAGAGCCGACATCGTTGTCGCGAACGGTGTGTTCCGGAATTTCCCGGCCCACCGGAACCCCGGCAATACGCAACTGACTTCGCCAACCATAGTTGCATTGCACCAGCACACCGACGGTGTAACTTCCATACTTCGCGTCTAGCAGGCGCGATGCGCTTCCAATCCCGCCTTTGAATTCATTGCAGATCATCCCAGTGCCGCCGCCGACGTTTCCTTCCTCAACCGGTCCACCGTGGGCCGTGTCGAGAGCTTGGAAAGCGTGCTCCGGCTTTACGTGGAATCCATTCATGTCGTTTAAGTCATCATCTGCAGTCTCTGCGACCACCGGCAGCGACCACGAGTAGCCATCTTGGTCGGGAGGAGCTTTCTTCGCACGCCAGGCGACGACGGCATCGCGCACCACTCCAACGCTGTGCGTGTTTGTGATCATCACCGGCCCGTCGAGAAAACCGGATTCCTCGAGCCATATCGTTCCGGTCATTTCGCCATTCCCGTTGAGCGAGAACCAGGCTCCGAACACCGGGTCGAGGGAGTTCTTGCCCCGAGGCAGAACTGCAGTGATGCCGGTGCGCACCGGTCCTTCGCCGACCTTGAGCTTCCCCGAGCCAGAGATGAGCGTGGTATGACCAACCTCAACGCCCTTGACGTCGGTAATAGCATTGAACGGACCGGGCGTGCCGTCAAAGGGAACGCCCAAATCGCGGGCGCGGGGCTTGGTCTGAGCGTGAGCAACCGCAGAAAGCAGAATCAGCAAGACTGTTGTCTGCACAAGCGCACTCTTGCGCATTCGATCTTCCTCCTTGAGCACGAACGGACCCTCGCATTTTTGGCCTGCCGACACGAAGGGAACCCGCGCAGTATAAATCAACAAGGGCAAGCGAATCGGTGGGCGCTTGATACCGATTTCGCTGCAGTTCTACATCCCCAAGCGGCCCTGATGGTCTGGTCTGCTTTTGAGGAGGATACCTCATACTGAGGGAACGCCTGGGACTTACTTTGGGTGGGAGGGTTTGTATAACTTTGGTAGCAGAGCTGAGCTTAGAACAGTGGAGAAACTAAGGAACGGGCCTTGGATCAGGCGCGGTTGTTGATCGCGCGGATTGCAACCAATTCTCTATCTGTTCATGGTTAACTGCGCCCGCCTGTTGCATCACGGGTCGTCCTGCTCTGAAGATAACGAAGTTTGGGATGCCACGCACGTTGAACCGGGCGGCCAGTTCTGGATAGTGCTCCGTGTCGACCTTTACGACGATCGCTTGCCCAGCCATATCGGCAGCTACGCGCGCCACCTCGGGCGCCGCCACCCGGCAGGGTCCGCACCACTCAGCCCAAAAGTCCGCGAGCACCGGAACATGGGCATTTTGAACGATTTCGTCGAACGAAGCACCATCAACTTCCAGGGGCTCATCCACCGGTAGCAAGGGCGCTTTGCAGGCACCGCAGCGACCGGTGTCAGCGAGGTGGGCCGCTGGAATGCGGTTCTTTCTCCCACAGGTTTTGCATGTTCGAATCACGGACATCCATATTTTACAACTACGAACCTGCCACGGGGTGATCATTCGGCGGTGCTCCCTGCAGGCGGCATTGGGTGATACAGCGTCTTCCTGCAAGGACCTGGCAAGCCTCTATGACGAGACCGGATAGTCGAGTTTCCTGTGACAGTATTTTTGGTCCCCGTTCGAACCAAACGGCTTTTTCAGCGTTAGTCAGAAGAAGGACGCCGGCATCAAGGATCCGAACTTGCTCGCCTCCGTGTTTTCCGTTGCTACTCCCTGTGACGGCTTTTGGCAGCCCTCCCCGTGAATACGGGCAAAGTTTTTTACTGGTTTGTCGATCCACGCCACTCATTCGCCGTTGACCGTCCGTCACAGATTCATGGCATTGTTGGCTTTTCGCTCGTCTGCGGTGTCCTGATCTTGCTCGGCGATGCGAACAGAAGGAAGCAGCTAAGATTGAATCGATCGATTGCTGAACTGACAACTGAAGCTACTCAACGTAAAGAGGCTGAAGCGCAACTCAAAGAGGCTCACGAGCAATTGGAGCGGCGCGTAGAGCAGCGCACAGAGGAGCTTTCTCAAGCACTAGCGATGCTGCAATCTGAAGTGGAAGTACGGAGGGAAACGGAAGCCCAGTTGCGACATCTGTCGGTTCGCGTCATGACCTTGCAGGATGAAGAGCGTCGTCGTATAGCTCGCGATCTTCACGACACCACCGGTCAAACAATCTCGGCTCTGAAGATGACTCTAGCGTCCCTTCAGCGCTCAGCCAACGGCAATCCAGGAATCTCGCAGCTTATGAGCGAGCTGAATGCACTTGCGGATGAAGCACTGCGCGAAATACGCACAACGTCGTACTTGTTACATCCCCCATTACTTGATGAGGCTGGCTTTGCTTCGGCTGCCCGATGGTTTGTTGAAGGCTTCTCGAAGCGCAGCAATATTAAAGTCCGGTGCGATATTCCGCAGCCAATTGAACGATTTTCGAAAGAATATGAACTGGCACTGTTCAGAGTTTTGCAGGAGAGTCTCACTAACGTTCATCGGCATTCCGGGGCATCAAGGGCAACCATCAGACTCACAATTGATCAAGGCGGAGTTGAACTCCAGATCAGCGACAACGGCACCGGCATCGAACAGACAGAACTAGCGCAAGTCCACGACCCAGGCAGACAGCTAGGAGTCGGCGTTGCCGGCATGCGAGAACGAGTGCACCAACTGGGTGGTCGCTTCGAGCTTCAGTCCAGCAAAGCCGGTACGCAGGTTAGTGTCGCTTTGCCCATAGTCTCAGCGATTGCGTCGCAGATAGCAGCGCCCGCGGGCGCGAGCGAATGAGTAGAAATTCGACAATTCCAAATAGAGGATCACTTGTCCCACCGCTGAGCACCGAGACAATCGCCTCAGCGATTAAGAGTTCGTCTTCGACAGCAATGCCATTGGCAATTCACCGCAGAGATATTCATTATAGGACGGCCTTAGACTGACATGAGGATTCTGATTTCTGGTGCTGGTATTGCGGGACCCACCCTCGCCTACTGGCTGGCACACTACGGCATGGATCCCACGATTGTCGAGGAAGCGCCGACGCTGCGCACGGGTGGCTACATCATTGACTTCTTCGGTGCAGGCTTTGAGATCGCAGAGCGCATGGGTCTTCTCCCAGAAATACTGAACAAAGGATATCGGGTACAAGAGGTGAGAGTCGTAGACCGGGAGGGGCGACGGGTTGCCGGATTTTCCGCTGAGACCTTCTCGCGCGCCGCAGGAGGTCGCTACACTAGCGTTCCCCGCGGCGATCTAGCCGCTTCCATTTTCGGTAGAGTCCAGGAAAAGATCGACACCATCTTTGGTGATAGCATCACCGCAATCGAACAATCGCCAACATCCGTCCATGTCACATTCGACAATGGACCCGCCCGCGATTTTGATCTTGTTGTGGGTGCAGATGGCCTGCACTCGCGAGTGCGCGGACTCGCCTTCGGTCCGGAAAGCCAATTTGAAAAGTACCTGGGTTATAAAGTGGCAGCCTTCGAAGCCCCAGCCTACATTCCGCGAGAGGAACTAACTTACGTCATGTACACAGAAGTCGGACAACAGGTGTCGCGTTTCACGATGCGCAGGGACCGCACAATGTTCCTCTTCCTATTTGAAGATGAATCACTTGATCGGGGAAGTGAGAATGTGTACGCCCAAAAAGCTCTTCTCAGGAAACGCTTTGGGCGTAGCGGGTGGGAGTGCCCGCAGATACTGAATGCGCTTGATGCCAGCGACGATCTCTATTTTGATCGCGTAAGCCAGATTCGGATGGACACGCGACAGGATCTATGGACATGCGGGCGTGTCACGCTGATAGGTGACGCAGCCTCCTGTGTCTCTTTGCTCGCAGGACAAGGATCGGCGCTGGCGATGATAGCCGCCTATGTTCTGGCGGGTGAGCTTCACCGATCCCAAGGTGACTACGCACTCGCATTCCGACGATATCAAGAATTGTTTGGTCCCTTTGTTCTAAAGAAACAGCAAGCCGCATTACGTTTTGCGGGCTACTTTGCGCCCAAATCAAGGCTTTCACTGTTCGTGCGGAATCAGATGATGAATCTGATGAGGATTCGATGGATTGCCGATCTCGTGGTCGGCGGCGACATTGCCGACAAAATCGCAATCCCACAATACTGATATGCGGGCACGAGGTGCTGGCTGGATCCAGCCCGAACTTCCATCAGGTTTGAGCTGATAAGCGAACTTGGTGGCGATGACGACTTGCCCGCGGAGAGGGCCTAACGCTTCGCCGACGAGCTCTTCGTTCAAGTGTGGGCCGTAAACTTCAGTGGTATCGAAGAATGTGACGCCACGTTCCACGGCAGCACGCAGAATAGAGGTCATCTCCCGCTTGTCTTTGGATGAGGAAGGTACTCATCTAGGAGTCGATCTGAAGGATCCTAGCAAGGTCCGATCTGAGGACTCGAGCCGAGGTGTGAACAGCGAAGGACAGAGATTCGTTCGGGAATCACTGAATTCGGCAGCATGGCCTTTTCTCTTGCCGCGCCCAGCGCCACGAAACCATCGCGCACCATACGTCCCGACAATTGCGATATAGCCAGGGCTAAACCCAAGCAAAGCTTGAGTTTCGCGCGAAAGCTGAGCAAGGCCGTTACCGGCCCATGGACAGCGGAATAAGGACCGTTCGCCGCGGGGAACAAGAATATTGCGAGGGCGCAAAATGTAGCAAGGATGGCGAATTGATACCCCAGGTGTCGGGGAAACATTCGTTCAGCTCGTCCCAAAGTGAGGATTGTCGGACTAAAAACCTAGTTCGTTCGATGAATCAGATCGCCCGCGGGTTGGCCACTTATGCCGGAAGCCGGAGCGCATTTGTACAACACCAATGCAACGAAAATCCGTTCTCATCGAATCTATCTGTATAGAAACCGCAGGGCGCTAAAGGGGAGATAAATTGCTTGCGCAAGAGGTGCCATAAGGGATGAAAGTGCTACATAAGAGCGGAGGAAGCGTGGTTGGAATCAGGTTAGTTCGTCTTATCGAAACACACTCCGGGGAAATTGCGAGAAATCTAGCCCAGCAAACTCGGACGTCCGGGCATACAAGCAGCATCCGAAAAATACCGGAACTCGAGTTTCAAATGTCGACACGGAGACTTCTTCAAGACTTGAGTGAATGGCTGCTAGGCAAGACAGATGGTGACATAGAGACCCGCTACCGCGAGTTGGGCACGCTGCGAGTCAGCCAGGGCGTTGCCCTTGCCGATGTCTGTTGGGCCATGACTCTCACGAAAGAACATCTGTGGGGTTTCCTGCAGAGGGAGGGATACCTCCGCACTCCAGTGGAGCTCTACGGAGAAATGGAGTTGCTCTGGCTCATGGACCAATTCTTTGATCGCGCAATTTGCTATCTGGTCGAAGGTTACGGGCAAGGTACGCCGTCTAAACCTCAGAGTGAAGAGGCAACCGGGCCGAGGTATCGAGAGGTAAATCTGGCTGCTTGGGTGCCGTAAAGGGTGTGGTCAATAACATTGTTTCCAGTTACTCTGCGTGAATGGGCGCAGAAATCCGCCGGCACTCCCGTGGGTGGAGCTTTTTCTAAGCCCGCCGCGGTTCTCACCGTGTTTTCTGTCTGGTCCTAGCTATCCCCAGTAAGGCAGACACAGTCGTGCTACGGGGCGCAAACCTCACGTTAGACTCGTACCGCCAACCAGAATCTAATCGGCGGTTGCCGCCCCTGACAAGGAGGCCGCTGCTTCTTCGGGAACCGTTTCTCGAGATCCCGGCTGCAATTATTTCGCGGCGATCGCCTTCCCGCCGTCGCTAAGACCTGCTTTGCCGGACATCCCCATCTTGCCAGCGATATCCTCAGCGATCCTGATAACCGCGTGACCTGTGCTTGCACAACAGGAACGGTTCTCCCGCTTGACAGAATCCAAGTTGAAGCGCTCATGGTTCCAGACAACCTAACCGCATCGTACCTGTTGTAAACAGGTGCAAAGCGCTCGAAGTCCCTCAATGAGCCTTATCGTGATGTTACAACTGGTATTCTTCGAAAAGACCGCCAACTCAACAGCCTTCATTGACTTGCCCGTGTTTGCAGACGTAAGATTCGCGCCAGTGATCGGCCAAACCATTTCGCATTACCGCGTTATCGAAAAGCTGGGCAGCGGCGGGATGGGAGTGGTCTACAAGGCTGAGGACACGCGCCTGCACCGTTTTGTGGCTATCAAGATCTTGCCGAAAGAAGTTGCCCAGGATCCGGAGGCGGTGGCCCGCTTCCAGCGCGAGGCCCAAGCTGCATCCGCGCTGAATCACCCGAACATCTGTACGATCCATGACGTCGGGGAGGAAGACGGCCACGCCTTCATCGTCATGGAATATATCGACGGCGTAACCTTGGCATACAAGATTGCTGGCCGTCCGCTGGATCTTGATTCGCTGTTTCGGTTTGCGATTGAAATCGCCGATGCGTTGGACGCAGCGCACAGCGTTGGCATTATCCACCGCGATATCAAGACCGCAAACGTTCTGATTAACAAGCGGGACCAGGCTAAGGTCCTCGACTTTGGACTCGCCAAAATAAGTGCGAGAGGCCAAGACTCTGGTGGCGGCCCCGACGATCCCACCTCCGGAGATCGCCATTTGACGACAGCGGGCAGCACTCTGGGAACGATCGCTTACATGTCGCCCGAACAGATCGATGGCAGGCCCTTGGACGGACGCTCGGACCTTTTTTCGTTCGGAGTCGTACTGTACGAGATGGCAACCGGCCGGCTACCTTTTGATAAACCGACCAAGGGAGCAACCTTCGGAGCCATCCTGCACGAGCAACCCCTTCCGGTGAAGCAATTGAATCCGAACATTCCGGGGCGACTAGAGGAAATCATTCAAAAGGCGCTGGAGAAGAACCGGGACCTTCGCTACCTCCATGCGTCTGAGATGCGTGCCGACTTGCAGCGCCTGAAGCGCGACATGGAATCAGGCCGAACCTCATCGGACCGCACACCATCACGTTCAGCCCCAATCAGCAATTCGGTTGCAGAAGCCGCAGGGACTGCCCCCTCCCCGACCGTGCGAACCCACACTCTTCGGTTTAAGACGATACTCGGTTTCGTGGTAGTCGCCGCAGTGGCTGGGAGCGTGGCCGTCTGGCGCGCACGATCTCACCCGACGCTGACGGATAAAGACACTATCGTTTTGGCTGACTTCAGCAACACAACCGGCGACCCGGTCTTCGATGACACCTTAAAGCAGGCAATTTCGGTGCAACTGGGCCAGTCTCCCTTTCTGAACATCCTGTCGGACTCGAGAACCCGTGCCACGCTGAAACTGATGGCAAAGCCACCAGGGACAAAAGTGACCGGGGACGTAGCGCGTGATCTCTGTCAACGTGCAGCGGCGAAAGCGTATGTCGCCGGGATGATCGGGAATCTAGGTAGCCAATATGTAATTGGCCTTAACGCCGTCAACTGCAAGACGGGCGACCCACTTGTCGAAGAACAGGTCACTGCGGAAAACAAGGAAAAAGTTATCAGAGCGTTGGGCGAAGCGGCGACCAAGCTTCGGGCGAAACTGGGCGAATCGCTAAGCACGGTTGAAAAGTTTGATATTCCACTGGATCAAGCGACCACGCCTTCTCTTGAGGCATTGAAAGCTCTTTCCGAGGGGAGGGCCACCCTGCAGGAGCAAGGCAGTGCGGCAGCGATTCCATTCTTCAACCGCGCCATCGAACTCGACCCGAATTTCGCCGCTGCGTATGCGGCTTTGGGAATCTCATACTCAAACCTCAGAGAACCGGGTCGAGCCAGTGAGAACTTGCGCAAGGCCTACGACTTGCGCGACAAGGTCAGCGAGCGAGAGAGGTTCCGCATCTCGGCCACCTACTATCTTCTAGTTACGGGCGAACTCGAGAAGGCAATTCAAACATATGAGATGTGGGCCAAAACCTATCCGCGCAGCAGTGAACCTTTCGGCAACTTAGGCGTCGATTACACCTATTTGGGAGAGTACGAAAAAGGAGTGGAAGCAAGTCTTGAAGATCTTCGGCTCAATCCAGGCAGCGCAGCAGCATATACCAACCTCGTAAGTCTGTATGCCGCCCTGGACCGTATTGGTGATGCTAAGGCGACGTACGACCAGGCCGTCGTGCACAAGGTAAGCAATCCTTTTCTGCATGGCAATCGGTACGGAGTCGCTTTTCTCGAAAGCGACCTTCCCGAGATGCAGCGACAAGTTGCCGAGGCAAGTGCGAAACCGGGAGAGGATGTACTTTTGTCGTTCGCGTCGGATACCGAGGCATTCTACGGCCGACTCGCGAAGGCGCGGGAGCTGTCCAATCGCGCGGCCGCTTCGGCGTTAGTCCACGAGTCCCCAGAAACAGCGGCAGCGTGGTGGATGGATATGGCTTTACGCGACGCGGAGTTCAGCAATACCGCCCTTTCTAGGAAAGAGATAGCTACTGCGCTCGCTACCGCCAACACGCGAGATGTGAGTATTCTCGCGGCGCTGGCGTGGGCGAGGATAGGAGAAACCGACCAGGCAAAGCGCCTCGCGGACGACTTGGGGAAGAGATTTCCTCTCAACACCGTGATAAATCATTATTGGTTACCCACGATCTACGCCTCGATCGAGATTCAACGCGGCAATCCGGCGAAAGCGGTGGAACTTCTCCAAACCACGGCGCAATACGAACTCGGCTCTCCTCTTCCTCAATTCGAGGTTGGAGGTTCACTCTACCCCGTCTATATTCGCGGTCAGGCTTACTCGTTATTGCACCGGGGCGCGGAGGCAGTGGGGGAGTTTCAAAAATTTCAGAACCAGCGCGGGGTTGCGGTGAATTGCCCTCTAGCAGCTTTAGCACGGCTCGAACTCGCTCGGGCGTATATGCTGGAGGGAGATCCGAAAAGGGCCGGCGCTAACTACCAAGAATTCTTCGTGCTCTTCAAAGACGCCGACACCGACATTGCTGTCCTGAAGCAATCCAGAGCAGAGTACGCTAAGCTACAGCAGTAGCTGACACTCGCTGGATGAGGGACCTCTTCTCTGCGCCGAAAGCCACAATACGAAGAACGAAATCAAAAAGAAAAGGCGTGGATAGTTCGCCATGCGTTCTGCTCCCCCGTTAGTTCCAGCGCAGCCTACGTCTGCTCATCTCCGCCAAAACTGCCATACTCCCCTCGCTCGCACCGTTTACGCGTTTTCGGCACCGTGAACCGCTGACCAGGCATTGGTTTCTTTGCTTTGAAAGATCGAGCCGTCTGGATTCTAAACGATGTCTGCCCTACCACCTCAGGTCCGGTGGCGGCGCCTCGTCGGCGTTCTGGAATCCTTCCGGGAACCGCATCCCGGCCACACAGGGCCGTTGCAACCTCGGGATGACCGCATGGACTCTAACACTTGCTAGGCCGCAGTTATTTCGCCAGCCGGTTGTACTTCCTCAAAACCTCCCGCAGCTTGTCGTGAGGTAAGGCGATGACCTCGAAGTCATTGATGCCTTTCATCGTCTCCGCCGTCACCATGGCATTGATCACCGCCTCTTCAGTGGCCTGGACAGTAGCCAGGAAGAGCGGGTTAAGACTCTCGTTCGGAACAATCTCGCGCTCAGCCAGCGGCGCGCGGACTGGGTCAAGCAGACTCTGGTAAGCCGAGGCATTTCCGAAAATCGCATCGTCGTCGCGGCGGGATGGGGAGAGTTGTATCCCGCCTGCGCGGAAGACACCCAGGACTGCCGGAACAGGAACAAGCTCGTCCGCTTTATTTATTACCCAAGTTGACAGGAATCGCTTCGCCGACGAACAAAACCGTAACCTGAAAAAGATTTCGCGTCCAAGTTCTAATCTGCGAACCGATTTGCAAGGTCTACAACCTCAGAACGGGCGCGGCGCGCCGACCTCAATGTCCTTTGTGGTGTAAACCTTAGCCAACTGCTCTTCTCGGCTACGGAGTCCAAGAATACCTTCGTTTCTTCGCACGGAAGGAACTGGAAGAAACGCAGGGCCGACTGTACGAGCACGCCGGGATCGTCGTTCTCAGATGCCCGCATACCAGGCATAACCACCATCAGGGTTAGCACCCCCCCGACCCTTGCCGAACGCTTTGAGGTCGTCCGCCAGAGTCAAGCGATTGATGTATTTCACGTTCTTATAACCGAGCTGCCGTGGAACTCGCACGCGGACGGGGCCTCCGAACGGCACGGGAAGTTCGTTTCCGTTCATGCGGTGGGCGAGAAGCGTTTGCGGGTGCAACGCGTCCGCCATGTCGATGCTTTCCCACCAGTCAGGTTGGATCGAGCGGTACACAACGTAACGCACCTGGGGCAGCACGCCAACACGGCCCAGGATGTAAGAGAGCGGCACCCCGGTCCATTCGGCGATGTAAGTCCATCCTTCTTCACAGCCGATCATGGTGATCTGCGTACTGGTGGGGAAACTCCTGATCTCTGCCAGCGAGAACAAGGTCGGCCGCGCCACCATCCCGTCCACAGTCACCCGCCAGTCCACGAAACTGGCTGCCTGGAGTCGTTTGAATTCATCGCCCAATGGATCGACTTCATTGGCGAATGGATTTTTCGAAATCTCGGCGCGGGAAAATTCACGGGCCATGGAATGACGGGTCAAAAGTCGCTGCGCCGCGTAGGTCAGCGTTTCTCCCGGGCCGTAAAGTCCTCCCGCGTCCGGGGGGATGAGCCCATGATGCTGCGCGACCTTGGCGGCGACGGCAATCCCGGAGGCACCGGCCGCCACAGCAAGCCCCGTGGTGACGAATTTGCGTCGAGAGATATTGCTCATAACTTCACTCCGTCGGCGGGGTAGCGCGACCGGTGATCATGGCGCGCATACGATTTCGAAATCCCGCAACAAAGACCATCAGCACGTGAATCAACAGGAACAGCACAAGGAATATCGTCACCAGGAAGTGCAGGCTGCGCGCCGTCTGCTGGCCCCCCAAGAGCCGAACGGCCAGAGGGAATTCCGACGTGAATCCGAACGACATGGCCAGCCCCGTCCAGATCATCAACGGGAACAACGCGAAGATCACGAGCAGATACGTGAGGCGTTGCAGCACATTATACGACCACGCTTCTTCCCTGCCCGGCCGCTCAAATCGCAAATGTCGAACCAGCGATCCGCCAAGCTCCTTGATGGAAAAGTCGGAAGCCGCGGGCAACAGATTACGCCGGAAATGCCCTGCGAAGAAGCCGAACAGCACGTAGAACAAACCCGTCCCGACCGCAAGCCATGCCGCCTGAAAATGGAGATAGCGGCTCCAGCCGTTCTGATCAGGGAGCACGTACCCATAGCCGGTGGGGACGGTATCTCTGGAGGATGGCAGGTGCAGATTGAGCCACGGGCGCATGTTTACGTTGCCGGTCTCCCCCCAGTAAAACCGCGGATGCGAAAGCACGATCTCTCCTCCGCTGATCAGCAGCGCGAGAAACGCGACCGTGGTAGTCCAATGGGTCACGCGCACGAGCGCGGAGTGGCGCTTCCGGTGTGCGCCAGGCACTGCAGAACCAAGCTTAGCCGAAGAAGACAACTGGCGCGCCCCGCGATCAGCAATCGGCAGACTCGCATTCATAAGTGGGCCCCATCCCCGATGCTCTGGATTCTACAGCAAGCGGCACAATTAGCGCCGTCGAGGAAGGCGCCATTTCGGAGTCTTCATTCTCGCCTTTGCCGCCGTCGAAGTCGTTGACTCATCGCCCACCATATCCCTGCAAAGTTTTCGCAATCCGCTCGCTCGCGCGACCGTCCCACAGCGGGGGAATTGATGCCTTCTTAGCCCTGCCTTCGAGAATCTTCGTCAGATCCGCGTGAAGCAGCTGCTGTCCCCATGCTCACCGTCACCGGACGTTCAGTATTCCTTCGCAGGGTCAGACACGGGACTCCCAAATACGTGGTTTCTTCCTGGACGCCCCCCGAGTCCGTGATGACCACCACCGCCTGGCGCTGTAACGATAGAAACTCGATATAAGGCAATGGCTCAAGCAGCTGCAGCTTTTGGATGTTGATTCCGAGTCTCTCGATTCGTTGACGCGTCCGCGGATGTACGGGAAGGACCACTTCCAATTCCTCGTTCAATGCAAGCAGCGACTCTAAAATCTTCTTCAAAATCGCGCCGTCATCGACATTGGAGGGGCGATGTAGCGTGACAAGCGCGTAACGCTGAGGAAGGCCATTCTGGGGAGAATCGCATTACCGCTGGCAACACCTGAACAAGAGAGTCGATCATCACATTCCCGACGCGGCGAATCTTCTCCGCAGGAACACCCTCGTGTTCAGAAAAGGGCCATCATCCACGACCGATGATGGCCCTTTCGTTTTGCTCAGGAAGAATTGTACTTAGACCCTGGTAGACCGGGAGGAGCATCTTGGCGGAAAACAGAGCGGGTCACGATATTCGACACAACGTTACGAGACGGCGAGCAGTCACCAGGTTGTAGCATGACCACGGATGAGAAACTGCGCATGGCGCTCCAACTGGACCGCCTAGGCGTGGATGTGATCGAGGCGGGATTCCCTGTTTCTTCCGATGGCGATTTTCACTCCGTGCAGTTGGTGGCGCGTGAGATTTGCCGGCCCGTCTGGTGCAGCAGAGATCAGATTGAATGCAGAATGACATACAGGTAGCTTAGCGCCCGCAATCTGCGCGGTCTCTCAGCATTAGGGATTTCCCAGTAATGCAGCCATTGACTCAAGTGTAGCTTTGCTTTCAGACCAGCCGCGACTGAGGTGTCGTCGTGGCAAATACGATATAGCGCAAGGTAATCGGGTAAAGGCATTCACGTTCGCGACTGCTACGTCTGGCACGAGATCTATTACGCAGCTGTTTTCTCTCTGATCGCAGGCCTGATCGCATGTCTGCTCTTTTACCCGGCTCTGCGATAGAGATGATCACCCATGCATCCTGTTCGCACAATTCTCTGGACGGTAGCTATGGCGTACACCGGATTCCTTCTGACCGGCCAGGGGCTGCAGACTTTTAACAGCCTCTCAATCACGGAAGCATTCCTCGGAGCTCTAACAGGATGTTTACTTGCTATCATGTTCACTCTCCGAGAGAGGCGGCGACAAAGACCTGCCTTCGCTGCATATTCCATTGAACAAATCTTCCCGAACTGGGACATATCCCGTGAAAACCGCCGCTCACATCCGAAGCCAAAGCTTTGATCCAAGCAGGGCAGGATTGGTTAGCCCCGTGCGGACACTCGCAGGTGAAGAAGTCTCTTATCTGCCGGGAACGGACATGATAGGACAAGAGCGACGACGGTGTGCGCCAGAGCGGTGGACACGCACGCTGCGCACGGCCGGATGCGCATCTGGTCTTCAGTGGCGCCTGCTCGTATTGGTGTTCCTGCAGTTGCCCACCCTTGCCGTCGCCGCTACGTGGCCCACAAAGCTTTTGCACCGCCTAGTTGCGCCCTTCCGCTCGAACCCCGTTTGGCAAGCCCGGGCAAAGCCGTGCAACCTCGGTTTCGCCACTTGCTTCCTGCCTAACGTTTCCTCGCAGGCGGAGTCCCAGGCTTCAAAATTTGAAGCCAACCCGGCGACCGAGAATCCCTCCCGGACCGTGACCCTCCAACTTCGCGCATTCCATGGTGGCCCCTTCGCGCATCACTGGCTAGAGACCGAGAGTTCAATGGGAGAGGTTACTCTCGGCTTCGGTCCCGCCACCGTACCGTTTATCGACGCCGGCCAAGTTTCTCTGCAGGACCGATATGGCAACATCGAGCGAATTTCGGGAATGCACCCGCTCCCGGTCTTGGGCCTGCCACCTCTGAGTTACCGATATGCAAAACCGCCCGGGACCGGACACCCGCTCGGCAAACCGATTCCACTAACGGTTGCGCAGGCGGACGCCCTCATCCATAAAATACGCCATCACAAGTTCGTCGGCCCCTACGTCCCCATTTTCCATGACTGCCGGACGTTCGCGTGCAGCGTTCGGGCAGCGGCCCAAGGACGCTCATCCCTACCCTGCTATTTGCTGTTCAAAGGCTACTGGTAGGAGAGCGCAGCGAACAACCTACGGGTTGGTGGCATTCGCGGTCAACTGGCGATCAGGTAGGGACAACCATCACTAGTTGCCCACCGGGTAGCCGAGGGCGGTTGCCCGCGCCCCGGCTCCCACAGAACGTAGCGTGCAGATTTCCCGCACTACGCTCGTCAGAATGTGTTTCACAGCACGGCGAGAGCTTGCAACTCCGGGTGAGGGAGATACAGCTTTGGTCGCACCAATGGAAACCGCTCCTTGATCTGTTGGAATTGCTGCCACAAGACCGTACCCTTCCAACTCCGACTGCCAGCATGATGCGCAGTAACGTTCTACGGCCCGATGGACCCGTTGCAATGCGCGGATGTTCCCGGCAATGCCATAGTACGCATAGTGGCCGCGGAGCATTTGATTGAGGATGTCCGCCTGTTCTCGAATCGACAAATGCCACATCCGCCGCATTTGGTCCCGTAACCGCATCAGTGACCGCCGCAATCGTGACTTTTCCGTACGCAATCCAACCCGAAAGTTCCCTTTCCGATTGCGAATGCAGTACAGCGTGAAGCCCAAGAATAAATCGTCTGTGGGCGGTTTCGGCCACGCTTGCTGGCATGTCGCTGCGCAAAGCGACCAAATTCGACGAGCTTGGTCTTGGTCGGTTCCAGAGAGTCAAGCCGAACTTCCGTAATCTCTGGCACAGCCCTTCCGGGCCGGAGAGCGTCTGCGCGATATTGGAAACACAACCGCTTCGCAATGGCCGTTGCCAGATATCACGCAAGACTTGGTACGCGGCTGCGAGTTAGGCTTTGCCGCGGTCTCCATTTCAGGAAACTGAACTCCATGAGCTTTCAAGGCGCGACCCCGTACAGACCCCGACGAGCGACCATTTAGCGCATCCGGTTCTTATCGCAGATAGGTGGCGGCGAAGCGAGCGTCGGGAAAGGAATGGAGCACGTGGATGGAGGTAACCAACGCTGAGCCAAAGTGCCAGTCCAAACTTTCCCAGTCGTTCCCCGTAAGTTTTCCAGGAAGCGATCTGCGTCGGTCTGATATTGGAATCCCACGATAGTGTCGTCCGCGAAGCGGATGACTACCACCTCGCCTTGCCTCCACTTCTTGCGCCAGGCGTTCACCCAGAGATCGAAAGAGTAGTGCAGGTAAATGTTCACCAGGAGCGGTGAAATCACCGAGCCAATCTTCACATTGACTTGTTCCAGTAGCTTCTGTACCCGGTTCCGCTCGCGGGTAGCGTCTTGAGTTAGTTGCACTCGGCGCCGAGTAAGATCCCGGAGCTGGCGCACCGGCTCGGCAGGAATGTAACTGGACCTGACGTGGTTGTGCCGCAGTAGGTCCGCTAGGTGCTCCGCATCTTTACGATCCGTCTTGTGGCCCTTCCGATTCTTCACCTCTTCAGGGTTGGCCAGCACGACCGTGACATGGCCCTCCTGTAGATTGAAAACTGGAATCCAGTACGATCCCGTGTGGACTGGACCCCTGGGCTGAGACAATCAGTTAAGCGACATTTTGCCGTTCGCTGCCGAAGCATTGTCGGGCGCGGTTGATGATTGGCAGTATAGCTCCGGCTGGTGAAGCGGAAGCGGGCTCTGCCGGAGGGCAACCTGCCAGGAATAGCCAGCTGGAGACTCATCCACGGCGATGAGCGGGGGCACGGTCGCGAGATCGTGCCCTCATCGCATGGATAGATTTCCCCATGCCTCAGAAAACTCATACGACCTCCTGCGCCACGACCACCGCCAGCACGGGCGACGGCGGTCGACGTTCGAACTCGGCGGGCGGACAATAGCCGAGAGACGAGTGCAGGCGTTTTTGGTTGTAGACCTGTTCCAGAAACTCGCCGATGCGAGCCCGCGCTTCGGTCAGGTTGCGATACTCGCTGCGATAGACTTCTTCGCACTTCAGGGTTTTCATGAACGACTCACAGGTCGCGTTGTCCCAGGGATTGCCGCGGCGCGACATGCTGATCCGGACTTGGTGCGTCTCTAACCGTGCGACATAGTCGTGGCTGGCATACTGCACACCCTGATCGGAATGGTGCACCAATCCGGACTCGGGCCGCCGCCGCGCCAATGCCATCTCCAGCGCCGCCACGGCCAACCGGGCTTCCAGCGTGGATTCCAGCGCCCAGCCAATCGCCCGCCGCGAAAACGCGTCCAGCACCACTGCCAAGTACACGAACTCTTCCAGCAGCCGGATGTACGTGATGTCGGCCCGCCAGAGCTGGTTGATTCCGCTCACCACCAGCGCCGCCGCCAGGTTCGGATACACTGGCAACCCGTGGGCGGAGTCGGTCGTCGTCACAAACTTGCGCTTCCGCAAACACAGCAGGTTGTCTTCCCGCATCAGCCGCTGCACCCGTTTGCGATTGACGGACAGGCCGCCACGACGCAACTCCGCCGTGATCCGCCGGCTGCCATAGGTCGGCCACTCCAGCGCCACGCGCTGCACCTGATCACGCAGTTCCACGGACGCGGCCTGCGAGATCACTCCGCGCCGATAGAAACCGGCTCGACTGACTCTGGTCAGCGCACACATCCGGCGGATGGTTAAGGGCGTCCCCGCTTTCATTTCGCGCTCGATTTGTTGGTAAACGGTGCGCCGCCACTGGCGGCCCGCAGCTGGCGCTGTTGTTCTACATGCTGCAAGGCTCGCTTCAAAAAATCGATCTCCAGGACCTGCTGCCCGATCTTACGTTCCAACTCCGCGATCCGCGTCTCTTCCGCCCGTTGCTGCCCCACGCCGGGAAACGCCCGCTCCCCAAACCTATCGACATCGCGGCTCCAGCGGTACAGTTCCTGGCGGCTCACTTCCAGACTGCGCGCCACTAAGCCCGCCGGCTCTCCCGCCCGCATTCGTTGTACCGCATCCAGCTTGAACTCCCTGGTGAACTTCCTTCGAGATCCCATCCAGTTTCCCCTTTCGCTGTATTTTAGGGCTTAACTGGTTGTCTCAAAATTGGGGTCCACTCCAGTGCTCTCCATCACGACATCCGTGACACGCTCCTCCTTAAGCCAGTTCCGCAGTCGCTTCAAACCCGGGACAGTTGTGTCAAAGCGCCGCGTTTCACTGCGGGGCTCCTCGTGGGCAGCCCCGGTCATGACGCAGCACAGTAAAAAACGCTTGCCGATGTCAATGCCGGCGCAGCGCTCGATGAGTTTACCCCGCCTCCTCATCACCGAAGAGCCTGCGCATCACGCATAAGTTGTTCCACGGGCTTTTCGCTCCAATCAGGGGATATACAAGCGCCAGCCAGGCACAGTTTTATCCGCGGGGTTTATTCCGCCATTCCGGCAACGTCCTTCCCTTCGGTGATAGAACGAGAATCAACTATGGGGTCGAACATTGACAACCGCAGTGGAGTGCCGTGCACGACATCCTTTAATCTTTGCCAAAGTCGAGTCCCTGCAAGACAATGCATCTCGTTTTCATGACCAGCGGTGAGCGCGTAGCGCGATCATCGAAGTTTTATCCCGGCGCACTAAACATCGCTTACACTCATCTGCATCCGCGAGGCCGATAGGCATTGGTCCAGTCAGCAACTTTCTTGAGGATCGGTGCGGCCCTATCGTCGTTTGCCTCTGCAGTGCTGGTTCGAGGACGTTCCGCAAGGTGTACGGTGAGGAGCGCGATTCAGTATCAACCGGGCCAAGGGCGAGTCAGCCGGCATTCAAATACTGCTTCATACACCGGATGCAAGGTGCATACCCCGCTCGCTGCGCTTCCCGGGCCGCGATTGTCTGAATGTGTGCTTTGTCGTGGATGAACGGACACCCTGCTGCGTGAAAGGTCTTCCCATCAGTCGAAACCACGACCAGCATATCCGGAGGAACCCCAACTCCAGGCTGGGCGTGCTTCGAACGCAGCTCAGGATGGTTGAAGACCGAAGATCTGGCCACCTCGAAGCTGCCCGCAACCAAGACTGCCGCGGCGGCCGCAACCACCCATCCGAGAAAGCCTCGCCGGCTACGAGGCATATTCTCCTCGTCCAGCCTGTGCTGCAGACGCTGGCTGAAGCCCAGCGGCACTTCGAGCATCCTTTCATCTCCGTACAGCTGAACGACGTTACGCGTGCCGTCAAGCACAGCGGCGCAGCGCCGGCAGCCCCGGATGTGCTCTTCCATGGCAAGCCGCAGATCCGGTTCGATCCCACCATCAAGGTAGTTCGAAATCTCGCGCCAGACTTCTTCGCAGTTGACTACCATGGCTTGGTCCCCTTTTCGAACGACAACTTGGTGCTCCAGCTACCGCCGAGCCCCGGCGATAACAGATCGCGCAACATCAGGCGTGCCCGTAGCAAGCGCGTCTTGACCGACGCGCTTGAGATCCCAAGTGCCTTGGCGGTTTCCTCGATACTCAGATGTTGCACGTCGCGCAGGACAAAGACTTCCCGGTATTTTTCGCCGAGCGAAGCCAATGCCTCGGCGAGTTTTTGGCGTACCTCTTTTCGCTCCAGAATCTCCGACGGGATCTCACGCCAGTCTGCGAAGTCGCGGGGTACATAGTTGCCCTCCTCGTCTCGATGGTCAACGATAGGCTCGATCCTGTTTGCGTGCTGTTTCCTTATCCGCATCCGCGCCTCATTGACGGTGATCTGGACTAACCACGTGCTGAACCGCGACTCCGCACGGAATTGCCGAATGTGCTTGAGCGCTTTCAGTACCGCCTCCTGGGCGACGTCCTCAGCATCGGCCTCGTTTCGCAAAATAGCTAAAGCTGCGGAGTAGACGCGCCGTTCGTAAGGTCGAATCAGCTCATAAAAAAGGTTGTGCTCGCCGTCCCGGATGCGCCGGATCAGCATCTCCTCGTTGAATTGCTCGGCTGGATCTGTCAGCGAAATTCCCTCTCCCGGCATCACTCGTCACTGCACTCCTGAGTGTTCGCAATCGCACACGGGACTACTCGGACGGATATTCTGGGCCCTTCTTCCATCCGGTGAACATGGAGACGAAGTTGTTCCAGCCATGCAGGACCACCATCACCAGATGTCCGAAAACAAACGCCAGCAGTGCCCACATGATCAGGAAATGCCAGACGCGCGCCAGATGGAACCCGCCCATCATCCACGCCAACCAGGAAAACTGCACCGGCTTCCAGATTGCGAGGCCCGTCAGTACCGAGAGCACTCCTAGTCCGATCGCAGAAGTGTACGCGTGCTTCTGTAGCGGGTTGTACGTTTCCTTGGTCAGTGGCTTAGGGCCGAAGAAGAAGTAGTGGCGCACCATCGGCCACACACCATGGAGGTCACGTCGTACAAAGAGCACCTGCTTGTAGTTTCCGCTGACGATCTGGTAACCGATGTACACGAGGCCGGTCGCGATATAGATCCACATGAAGGTAAGGTGCCATTGCAGTGCGCCTCCCAGCCATCCGCCGAGCGCAAAGGCTTTGGGCCAGTTGAGCAGGTCTTTCTGCGGGATCTTTGCCCCGAAGCTCGGGAATGCGCGAAAGATCTGGAGTCCGCTGCCTACCATCACAAACAGCGAGATTGCGTTCACCCAATGGCAGAGGCGTACCACAAGAGGGTGTTCATAAACGGCCTCGGTAATTTCGCCGGTCTTCGCGTCTTCGATTGCTATCGCGCGGGTTCCCATTGTCAACTCCTCGGGACTACAGGCCATAGAATTCGGAGTACCCTTGATCTTCCCAGTAGCCGACCTTCTCCAGTAAGTGGCTCACTTTGAGGTCCGTGAGGTACTTTGCCTGCTTGTAGCCGATCTTCGTCGGAATGCTCAGGCGGAGCGGAGCGCCGTGCTCGCGGGTCAGCGGCTGGCCGTACATTTCGTAACAGAGCAAAGACTGCGGGTGCATGGCGGTGGCCATGTCGAGCGACTCGTAATAGTTATCCGCACATTCGACGGTCACGAAACGCGCGGTCGGGTCGGCGCCGATCGTCTTGAGGAAGTCGGAGAGGCGCACACCCCCGAACCGGCCAATCACATCCCATCCTTCCACGCAGATATGTCGGGTGTTTTGGGTGACCCTGGGTAGGGCCTGGATCTGCGCCAGAGTGTAATCTCCCGGTTTTTGTACACTGCCAGCCACCGTGAGGGTCCACTTCTGGAAATCCACTTCAGGGTCGTCGACGTCGTAGTCGTTAATGGGAAATTTGGCGAAAGGGGTCAGGTCGGAGTCGGCAAACGTGGGCGCCAAGTGGCCGGAGCGGAACAACCTTGCCGATGCCCAATCGCTAAAGCCAAGACCGGCTTTGAGGAGTGGTTTCTGCAGTTGCGGAATGGCAAAGGCGCCCAACACTACCGCTGGCGTGAGTTTCAACAATTCCCGCCGGCTGATGGTCTTGAACTTGCGGCGATCGGTTCGTGGCTTCATCAGTGCATTCCTTGCGGATGACAAAAGAACGCAAATGAGATTCGCGGGTCAGCAAAAAGTTACAACAGGGAGACCTTGAATACCACATGGCCAGTTCGAGCACCCTGGCAAGCGAATTATCCTCCAAGCAAACGGGAGCGAATTGGGCGATTGTGACATTAACTCGGATTCCTATTTAATCAAGACCGATCAAGTTGAGCTAAACCAACTCGTGAGTCCTCATGCGGCCTAAACGAGTTTGTAAAAGGAAATTTTGAACCCACGTAATTCTTATGAGCACGCAAGCAATCTGAGTAATAATAATTTACTTGGCGCTCGTTGTGGTTGGTCGGCCCTTCCAGAACGAAGGATCCATGGCGGTCCAGTCCTTGGCGGGCAAGCTCTAGTACGTACTGCGAAAACCCGTGTCTCTGGACTGCCGCCGTCGCCCGGGCTTCCGCCTCCTGCCGTGTTCGAGCCGCGTTGAAGATAAACAGGGTGCCGTCATCTACCTCACGGGCCGAACCGTCGATCACAAGGTTGCTCTTAGCCGCCAGATCGCGATTGGTTACCGTAATCACAAGGAAACGGCGTTGCCCCAGACTCCATTGGTGCTCGCGACTCAAGCTCTTCCGGTACTTGGCAAAGATATTTACGTCCTCCGTAGAACTCAGGGGTTTCTTGCGAATCAAGACTTGGTCGAGCGCCTCGGTAAGGGCGGGATTCTTTTGGTAGTCGTCTCCAACCTCCGTTTGTTCAGTTGACGAAGCATAGCCGTTGAGAAACCATGCTTCCCTTGGCCCTGTGAGCGACTTAAGTCCCAAGTAAGGATGCGGGCACTTGAGTTCGATGCAGATCTGAGCAGCCAGCCTCTGCCTCATTGTTGTGGTTTGCAGTGCTGTTTTCGGGCTTCCAAAAACTCACGATAAACCTCGAGATCTGGGGCGGACGCTTGGGCGAAAGCGGAGATTATGACACGATATGTTATTCCTTTCAACGGGCCGCATTTGATGGGCACAGCTATTGTCTTGTAGAACCGCTTTATGGATTTCAAGTTAGCGAAACATCGCGGGGACTCTTGGGCGGGGCAAATAGAACAACAACACGCCGGTAGTCGTAAGACCCGCACACCTCGCAAAAACTCACCCCTTCGTAAATTGACAAGGACTCCGGCAACCTGCGTGGAATTGATCCCGACAGCCGATCTCAATATTCCGTTTCGGCAGTTGCCCGACGGAGTCTGGTCGGGCAATTCTAAAGCTTACGTAATGACCTCATTACATCGACAATTAATCTCCTATTTCCGTAAGCCCACTATAAACATGTAGATGACGTCCGAGTGCGGTGCATTGCCACGCGAAATCGCAAACGGTCCCGACGCACAGTTGTAGTGTCAAAATCCACAAGGCGAAGCGGGACATTTGTAAAAAGTCTGAAACTTCCTTCCACCTCATGACTCCTATGGCCGCGCGTAGCTGAACGAGAAGACAAATGTTTGCAATGTCCGTCTAGTTGAGCGCGCGACAAAAATACAGGAGTTAGAAAATGCGCAAAGCAGTTCACATCCTCTGGATGGTCGCGCTCGCGATCAGCGTCGTCTCCCCAACCTACAGCAATGCAGAGGACGAGCATTCCCAAGGTGCAGTCTTCGTCATGACAAATGCCGCCAACCGCAACGAAGTCATCTCCTACAAACGAGCCGCAGACGGCTCCCTGCAAGCAGCCCGCAAATTCGCCACTGGCGGTCGTGGCAGCGGCGGCAACAACGATCCCCTCGAATCGCAAGGTTCCCTAACTCTCAGCCAGGATCACACTCTGCTCTTCGCGGTCAACGCCGGCAGCGGGGACGTCTCCGTTTTTCGAGTCCACGGCGCCGACCTGTGGCTCGCCGACAAGCAACTCTCCCAGGGCAGTGAACCGAACGCCGTAGCCCAGCATGGAGATCTCGTCTATGTTCTGAACGCCGGCGGCAGCAGCAGCGTGGTGGGTTTCCGGGTCACTGAGGACGGAAAACTGCACTCGATTCACAATTCCCTTCGCTTCCTGAGCACCAACACCTCGGGAGCCGCGTCGTTAGCCTTCAGCCCCAACGGTCAGTTCCTGCTCGTCACCGAACGTGAAACCAACAGCATCGACGTTTTCAGCGTGCAGAAAAACGGAACCTTATCCCCGATCGTGACCAATCCCAGCGCCGGCCCCGGAGTCTTCGCGCTCGCGTTCGCTCCGAACGGCGCCGCCATAGCCGTCGAAACCGGCCCCACCGGAGGCCAAAACGCCTCCGCCATTTCGTCCTACGCCGTAAATTCCAACGGAACCCTCACCACCATCAGCGCCAGCATCCCAACTCTGGGAGCCGCAACCTGCTGGAACGCAGTCACTCCCAACGGCGAATGGGTCTACACCTCCAACGCCGGGACCTCCAACATCTCCGGGTTTACCGTCGGAGCGAATGGATCGTTGACCGCTCTTTCAGGAACCATCGTGGGGGTCAACTCTTCAGGAGCCACGAATCTTGACATGGCCATCACTGCGGATGGCAAGTTCCTCTACACCCTCGACGCCAAGGTGGGCACGATCAGCATCTTCGGCATCCAATCCGACGGCTCTCTGACCAACCTGGGCACAGTTGGCGGACTCCCACAAGACGTCGGCCTCAACGGAATCGCAGCCAACTAACCTCGTAACGTGAGTTGCGGCGAATCAAAACCGCAACTCACCTTTTTCTGATCTTTCGGGTTCGGCACAGACCACGTAGGGAACGGAAGAGGTCATTGGCGACAATTCGCTCAAAACCCCAGCTGACGGGAGAACAGACGGCGCAAGACTGCGATATGGCTTGTTTTGCGACAGTTACCTATTTGCTATTGTCGAGCCGTTCCCTTTTCATCTAGGCGATAATTCGTGAATGGCCTGCTATATCATTGCTTCGCGACCTACGCCGTTTTTCCGAAAGATGTTCAAGAAGGAAATGATGAAGAAATTGGGAGTGTTTCTTGGTGTCGGCTTGCTGACGTTAACTATCGGTGCAGCCTTGCTTCAGGGGGCAAGCCCCTCCAAAGATAAAGACGAGATACGGGCAATGTACGGGCAATGTACGCCCAATTCCCCGCCGCTCTTCCGAGGCAAGGATGTGGATGCCATCATGAAACTCTACGCACCGGGTGACGAGTTGGCGCTCTACGACGTCACACCTCCGCGCGAGTATGTGGGATTCAATGCTGTGAGGAAAGACTATGAAGAATTCTTTGCAGCGTTTCCCGGTGCGGTCGATAAGGAGAGATTCAAGATCTCCACATCGTGACGGACGGCAAGTTGGTGTACTCGCGTGGAATCGAACCAATCACCGTTACAGCGAAGGACGGATCAAAATTCAGCATCACTCTCCGAATAACTGATGACTTGCGCAAGATTCATGGTAAATGGCTGATCACGCACGAGCACATCTCCATCCCCGTCGACCTGGAAAATGGCAAGCCCGATCTGGATTCGAAGCCCTAACGCAATCGCGGCGAATCGAGCATACTGGAACATCGACTTGACGAGAAAGGCTTAGTCGCTAGGCCGAACGCGGGTCTTGTTGTGGGCGAGAATCGCGGTTACACTCAGAATCCCCTCAAAAGGTGTAATGGCTGCTCGCGTCAACTATCCTCAGCCAGAAAATAAAGCTGACGAAGGCAGCGAAGAATTTATGTGTTGCCTGTTTACGGGAACGCTTGGAGCAGGGCGTGGGCTTTCCTAGCTTGTGAGGCTTCTTTTGTCAAGCGAACGGATATCTTCCCCCACGGCTTTGCGCGACTCGCGCGGCATGAAAACCCTCCTCTGTCAGGTGGTATTTTCCGGGTCCGCTTTTCACCATTAAGCCGAACTCTACCAGTGACTGCAAAGTGCTGCTGACGCTGGCGAGAATCGAATCCTGGTTTGATTCCCTTAGGGTTCCGCCTAAATCGACCAAGGCGGAGTATGCCGTGGTGGAAAGACAAGTTCCGCCCTTTAGCTGAGCGCGAAGCAGGACTGCCTCCTGTTGCTTGCTGAGTTCGCGTTCCATGGACCCCCTTTACTGGCGGTCTTGTGAACTAATTGCACGACGAGTTAGGCGGCGTCGCACTGGGGTGACCTTTGCAACGAGCCTCTTATTCAGGTCAACTAGCTACCTTGTCCTAGCCATCGGCTTGGACCCAACCCGACGGAGCAACTCCAAAACCTCGGATCACTACGCAGTGGGCTATTGCTTGTCGTACACCGTCGTGCTTTTGAACTTTTTGCCTTGGGCATTGGTTCCGCGAGCGGTCACCGTGCGGCTCTTGCCGTCGTCGGATACGACAATCCTACCGGTAGTCGTGACCTTTGTGCCGTTTTTCACCGCGAAATCTAACTCATGAATGCCCTTTCTTGTGTATGAGCGCGAGTCTGAATTGGGATCGCCCTTGACGGGATAGTCTTTGCCATCGAACTGGCCTGTCCACTCGTTATGCGTCGGATTGTTCGCGCCGTCGGTGCCATCTATCGTGACCTTCACATTGACGCCTTCGGTCTCGTAGACGACCGTGTTGTTCTTCGGAATCCCAGGCGCAAATGTAGACTTGGCCTCATTCAGTTTCCAGGTGCCTATAAAAGGGCTCTGGGCGAAGCACACCGCCGCTCCAACAAAACACAGGGCCAGAGTCAGCACGATTGCTCTTGTTTTCATGTCTCCTCCTGATTTGAGAAGCAGATTCTGTGTGGTCGAGGGATTACATCGACAACATTGTGGCACATTCCGCCAGTGGTGCGAAGAAATAAAGACGCCTAGTCGGGCTCGTGCTTCCCGAGTT
The DNA here is from genome assembly GCA_963837015.1 of uncultured Acidobacteriota bacterium. Classification (GTDB taxonomy): domain Bacteria; phylum Acidobacteriota; class Terriglobia; order Terriglobales; family Acidobacteriaceae; genus JABDBE01. The sequence continues at coordinate 43,430 of CAWIMI010000021.1, forward strand.
GGGTCGGGAGAACTGCAGAGTGTTCCCGCGTACCAGGCGGTTGTCGCAAGATCCCTATTACACTCTTCCTATGAGAGCAGTTGACTGCGCCAACACAATCACCAGTGCCAAAAACTTTTCTCGAGGGCCTGCGTTCTTGTCAGACTACTTCTAATCCGATTCGGCAAGCTAAGGCCGACTTCCTATTGGTGCTGCTCATGCCCGCATGAGAGCATGGCCCCGGTACTGGCGATCGCTGGCATGGTGGCAAGAACGGTCACTACGACGACCCCTTTGACCCGTTGGAGAGATTTTTCAACCTATCGTCACCGGGCCGAACCGATCCTAATTTTCCATTGAGGAGAACGGGGATGACGGCAGGCAAAGTATTGTGGCGGAATCGGAAGGAAAGGAAGGAATGGGCACGGCGGTTGCAATCACAGGATCCGGGCCTGCAGGTACTTCATCCCCACGCAGCGGGGATTGATGTGGGAAACAGCTTCCATTACGTAGCCGTACGGCCGGACCGAGATGAGGAGCCAGTGCGCAAGTTTGATTGTTTCACCGCAGACCGACATCGCATACTTCGAGGTAGCCGTGTCGATCAGAGGCTGGCCTGTGCTGTTGTTTGATGTCCAGTTCGGTAGCGGTCGGCAAGCCATCTCCCTCCACTGTTCGTCGTTGCCGTGGAAGTTACTTCCCCAAATCCGGCCCAGCGCATTCGTGCTAAAGATTTCTCGCGCGCCGGGTACGCCCACCGCATCGCGCGTAACGCTCGTCCCGGAAGATGGGTCCGCCTGGGACTCTAACAAATAGGCCGTCCTTTTCGTAGCTCGCAGCGCTCGACGTCGGGTTGCTCTGCATGAGAATAACAGTTCCAAACTCGTTCGCCGATCCTATTCCTGAGCTTCCCTGCAGGTTCACGGTTCGTCCAATCCGAAGCATTGCCGGTTTCCCGATCAACCCGCCCGACGACACGCATTTGAACGTTAATCGCTTTGTTCGTCTGGTTGCCCTTTGGGTTAGTGATTGCGCAGTCCGATTGGCCCTTGTCAATCTGCAATTAGTTGCAGTCGCAAAACGAGGGTTGGCAGCTCGCTTGGTATCTCAAGCCATTGCGACGCAGAACTCGATTGCGATGCTGCCGCCGACTACCAAGAGGACGAATACATGCTCCTCGGCATGGCGATCAAATACGCAGGTCTGCGTGGGAAGGACGTGCGGGTGACCGGGAGAAACCGAAGCACCTTCGGCGAGGAAGACACAATTCAGTGAGGAAGATGCTGGCTAATGTGATCTTGACTTGAATCCGCCGTAGGTCAAGTAGACGCCGAGGACGAGCGAAATAGCCCCATACACGTAGAAAAGCTCTTGGTAGTGAAGCTGCCGAAGGAAAAGTCCCGCTTCCATCTCAGGCGGCAGGAATAAAAACAACAGGCTCTTAACCAGCGTCATCCAACCGACGAGGGTGACTATCACCGTCAGCGCACCTCCCGACCAGATATTGTGCGCGAGAACCATCGCCAGCCCAGCCGCGAGCGTGATTATGCCGACGATCAACATCGCCGACGGATTCTGAAGAAGGGCAGTTACCGTCTCCACGGTAGCTTGCCTGCGAGTCATCATCGAGAGCGCGATGACAATGCAGTACAGACCGATCAGCCTGCTCAGAAAGATTGTGCGCGACGACATGGTGCCCTCCAAACGAATCAGGGATTCTGGCGGATTGTTCGATCCTTGCGTCCTTGGGACTCACGCCCCGCTCCTTTCACACGCTGGAGTCAACGCAGGCGCAGACTCTTGAGCGAAGCGCGAGCCGATCCTCGACTGATGTCGGGCACAATGATCAATTCAAGTACGGTGACCCCGGAGAGGTCAAACTGATACTCCTCGACCTCGCGACTTGTGTTGGGGGGACTGAAATTCCACTGCTGGCGCACAATTTCTCGAAATGATCGACCGCCATCTGGAGACCATCGCAAGACAAACTCTTGAGTACGTGCTGTCTCAGTTTCCTCGAAAACGAGCGAGATACGCCTGAGCCTTTGCGGGTGATCGAAGAGTAGCCGGATCGTTTGAGGTCCCGTGTTAGCTGCACGCCAGCCCGGCGTTTCTCCTGAAACCAGTGCAGAGTCGATCTCGTAATCCTTCTCTTCCGATGTGACCTCGACGGAAGCGGCACGGTCGAGGTCTAGCCAGCCTTCTTCACGAGGTCGGGTACCCACCGGAGTTGGCGTGAAAACGCGCTTACGCATACCCGATAGTCTACCTCCGGCGCTGGTCTCAATGTTCTGCGAGGGAACAAATCTTCTGAAGTGGTGCGAGGCGTACGATTGAGCATGAGCAGAAATACGTTCAAAATATCCTGACGCCCGCCCCTATGATCGTGCCCGCTTTCGACAAGAACCAGACGACGAAGAAGAAGAAGATGAGGAAGACGAAGGCAATCGCAAAGAAGATGACAAAGACGAAGACAGGGACAAAGGCTATTCGGAATGAGCGTGCCCTTTAGTAGAGTGGGGTGAACGATGAAACGCGAAGATTTCGTCAAGGTTGCAGAAGAAGCCTTGGATTCGCTGCCGGAAGAATTCCGCAGCCGAATCCAGAACGTCGCGATTCTCGTTGAAGATTTCCCTCCGAACCAATCACGCCCACGTCCCGGATCGCAAAGGCAATTGCTTCTGGGCATTTTCCACGGCGTCCCAGCGACGAAGAGGAGCGTCTTCAACCTCCCCACGGGACCGGATCACATCGTGCTTTATCAGAAGAATATTGAGGCGGTCTGCTCAAGCGATGCCGAAGTACGTCATCAAATCCGCCAGACGCTCATACATGAACTGGGCCACTATTTTGGGATGACCGAGGAGCAACTGAAGGATGTTTAGCTACCGAAGGCGACACACTACGTGATCTTCGCTGCTTCTGGCACTCCGCTGCGCTGGGCGATGGGACTCACTCCAAATGAATTCAACAGGTCTTGCAAGGTTATGACGCCTTCCAATTTGTGCATGTCAGCGCGGCTGACTACGGGCAAGAGGTCGAGGTCTGCTGCGCCCATACGCTCAAGCGCCAAGTCAAGTGCATGGTCGGCATGGACGTGTGGGAAAGTGTGCGCGTCCACAAGGTCAGCCAACCTTTCGGCAGAAGTACCTTCCGCGCACGCTCGTTCGAGTGTTGCCAAGCTCACGACACCTATCACCCCTCGCCGATCAGCTACAGGCCACGCGCGTGACGTGCTTGAGCTAACGCGTTCCAATGCCTCGACGATACGGATGTGCGACGGCAGAACCTCCGTTGCGGCTCGCATCGCCTGAGCAACCTGATGAAGCCGATGTCGCTGGCGGGTCTCAGCCGTAGGTAGGTGAATGCCATCCTGAAACGCCAAAGCCGTGTAGATAGTCTCCCGCTGCAATCGGGAGGAAATGAAAAAGCTCACAAGATTCGAGATCATCAAAGGGACGATAACCGTATAGTCCCGCGTCGTCTCAAGGATCATCAGCACGGAGGTCATGGGAGCACGTACGATACCTGCGAAGACCGTTCCCATGCCAACTAGAGCGTAGGCTCCGGGTGTCGCGGTATACGTCGGCAACAAGTGATGCGCTATGCTTCCCACAGTTCCTCCTAGCATGGCACCGATAAACAGGCTGGGTCCGAAAATCCCGCCAGCGTTGCCCGAAGCATAGCTGGTGGTGGCCCCGAGGAGTTTCAGGATCACCAAAAGAGCCATCACTTTGAGAGCCATCCTCCCGTTCAGCGCATCGCCGACATATCCGTAGCCGACGCCAAGGACTTGTGGCACAAACCAGCCCATCAGCCCGACCAACAAACCGCCCGCCACTGGTTGGAGCCACAGAGTCTTTTCCGAGAGTTGCAGGAATCGTTTCCTCATGCCGAGCAGAAGCTTCGTAAACGCCACCGACACCAGACCGCCAACGACACCGAGGACTGCGTAGACCCCGAGTTCCAAGGGATGAATCAGTCGATATTGCGGCACACTGAAAAGCGGGTTGTTGCCGAGAAGCAGGCGCAGCACAACCCAAGAAGTCGCGGAGGACAGTACCACCGAGCCAAGCACCGGCGCATGGAGATCGCCCATGACTTCCTCAAGTGCGAACATCACCGCTGCCAGTGGAGTGTTAAATGCAGCCGCAATTGCCGCCGCCGCCCCAGCTGGTATGAGAGCCTTTACCTTTTCGGGCGGCAGTCCCAAGCGGCGACCCAATACCGAGGCGATACCACCGCCAACTTGGACAGCAGGCCCCTCACGCCCTAGCGGAATTCCAGTGGCAAGAGTGACGGAGGTGCAGAAAAATTTGCCGAGAACCGTGCCTAAGGTAATCACACCTTCGCGGGCGAATAGGGCAGCTTTGGTCTGCGGTACGCCGCTGCCGCGGGCGTCCGGAAAGTAGCGGAAGAGCAGATACCCAATGCCCAGCGAGCCCCCGACTGGAATTAGCACCCGTCGCCATGCCGCACTGCCCATGGGGTAGAGGCGCATACCCAGTCGTTCAGTCAGCACGATGAAAGCGACAACCGCAAGGCCCGTCAAGGCACCGATTGCTAGCGTTAAGAGAAGAAATATCTGGTTCTCATGTTGCTGAAAGGGTGCTATCTGTCGCAACGGTGGCGTTTCCCGCTCTGGACCTTCTACCTCATTGGGAAACTCACTCATTTCGAGTGATCCCATCGGCAATCGCGCATATCCAGAAGTCGTCAAAAGTGTCAGTCCCGTACTGTTAAGACTGGGCAACGCGCATGACAGAGCACCTGATGAGAAATAATCCACGGCAGATGCGTTGACACCCGTGCGTAAGACGTATGGTGCGGACTCATCACGATGAGGTCAGCATTTTGCACTTCCGCCACCTTGAGGATGTGTTCTCCCGGTACGCCGATCTCGACGATGAATTCTGTCTCCACGGAAGTGGGCGTTTCGGACGGAAGCAATTGCACGAGACGTTTTAGCGCCATCTCCTTCTGTGATCGCTGACTTTCTAGGGGAACGTCAGCGGGCATCTTGAGAACGTGGAGCATAGTTACATGGGCTTGCTCCTGCTCGGCCAACCAGAGTGCATACGCAAGCGCCCGCTCTGAATCGTGCACAAGATCGGTCGCGTACACAAGTCTGCGCAGTTTCAGTTCCGGCACGGATTTCGGGGGGACGTGTGGTCCGACTGTGAGCACAGGGCAAGGCGCGGAATCGACTATTTCCTCTGCCACGGAGCCGAGCACGAGTTTCTTGATTCCGCCGCGGCCGTGGGTGCCAAGCACTACCAGATCAATCTCAAGTCTATCGATCAACTCTGAAAGCACCTCGGACACGAAGCCTTCTTTGACGAACTCGCGATGCTTGATCCTTTGGAGCAATTCCAACCCTGCAAGATTCGTCATTTTCTTCTCGGCCGAATGTCGGAAGTAGAACGGGTCCGGTGGCTGAACATAGTCGGTGATTTCTTCAGGGACCACACTCACCGTGTACAGGGTGGCGTCATAACGGCGGCACAAGGCGGCACCGTATGCGAGGGTTGTTTCTGAACACGCCGAGAAATCTGTAGCGAGCAGGATGTTTCGGAGTGAAACGCGGATCGATGCAACCGGAGAACTCATTGAACACCTCCTCAAGGAGGTAGCACAACTTGCTGCCCTCCTTTGTGGTTCCCGGACTCTCCATCGGCTGCCGTTGAACGATGAGCATAGGGCCGAAAGACGGGGCCGCGATCTGCCCCGCGCATAAAGGCGCCCCTTATTACCCATCGTTCTTCTAACTGATGTTTGCATCCCCGCCAACCTGAGGCAGTGATCTCGATCACATGCCTTGGCCAATTCCCCTCCAAGCCATAGTCCACCGGGGAAACGTCTTGACAGTTCGCCAGCATTCGATTACTCGCACACTGAACATCGGAGGTCAATGGTGAAATTCAACATCAAAGCTCTGGCCTTGGCATGTGCAATCCTCTGGGGATTGGTGATGCTAGTAATGGGTCTGGCGAACTTGATCTGGAGCGGCTATGGTCAGCAATTTCTCCAGACAATCGCGTCGGTCTACTTCGGCTTGCCGACATGCTTGGCTTCGAGGATCTTCTCGCCGCCAATATTAACCTTGATCTGCTTGGGCTTCGCTTCGGCCTTCTTGGCGAGCTTGATGTTTAGCACACCCTTAACATAGTCAGCGCTCACTTGGCCAGGATCCACGGAGCTGGGCAGGGTGAACGAGCGCGTAAGGTTCCATATTGCCGTTCTACGCGACGAAAGATCTCCTCTTTCTTTTCCTTTTCGAACTTGCGTTCGCCGTGGACGGTGAGGGTATTGTTCTCGATGCGGACATCTATATCTTTTCGTCGATGCCCGGGACTTCAAGCTTCAGCGTGATGGTGTGCTCGTCTTCGTAGATGTCCACCGGCGGTGCGAAACCAGCGGTCGTCAGCGCCTCCTCTGGGCCTTCAGGGCTGTACGACTCACGGAAAAGACGATTCATGCGGTTCATGCGGTCTTGCATGGAGGAAAACTCACGAAAAGGATCCCAGTTTGCACCCCGACTCGAAACTCCCCTGGGCAATGAGGAAGCTTCCGGGTCTCTTACTCCAAGGAACGGAGAGGAGAGTCTATTATGTTTGCCCGCATCGTTAAGTTAATTCCCAGGCTACAGAAGAAAGAGGAGTTCCTGAAGAAGTGGCGCGCGGCCACTCGAACACAACAGATCGCGGCTGGCAACGGCATGACCCACGACGAGGCGATGCTAGGCTGGGCACGAGGACTGGCGATTATCCTATTATCTCGTGTTGATCGTACTCGTGATTTCAATAGCTGGTAGATAGCAGAGCGTGCCGACTCACACGAACCCATATCGGTACGAAAGCCGGGTAGCCACCTGACTCTGCGTAGGAATACTTATGGCCGAACGCCGGAAATTCCGATCGCTGAAACAAAAAGATCTAGAACTGAGTTACCGAAACTGGGTCTCCGCTGTCCTAGGGCTCTTGATCGCGCTGGGCATCGCATTTCTCGGTGGGTACGCCGTCTATTGCTTTAGGACGAGATTCGGAGAGTGATCAGTGGTCCTCCTCCGTTAGCTGCCTCACTTTGGATAAACTTCATCTCGGTCAAGGCGGGACTTCCGCCATCGCCTCCTTACTTCATCTGCTCCCGCTTCCAGACTTCCTACTCAATCGCTAATCCCCCGCGGCAGCGACCGGAGCGCGCTTTTCCATCGGCAGGAACTCGCGCACATCAGGTCCCGTATAGATTTGCCGTGGACGCGCGATCTTCTGCTCTGGATCGCCAAGCATCTCCTGCCATTGCGCCAGCCAACCGGCTGTGCGAGGGATGGCAAACAAAACCGTAAACATCTCCGGTCTAAAGCCCATGGCCTGGTAGATGATCCCCGAGTAAAAGTCCACATTGGGATACAGCTTCCGCTTGATGAAGTAGTCGTCTTCCAGCGCAATCCGCTCCAACTCTAGGGCGATGTCCAGCTTTGGATTGCGTCCCGTTACCTCGAACACCTGCTCGGCTGCCCACTTGATGATCTTGGCACGCGGATCGTAGTTCTTGTAAACCCGGTGCCCGAAGCCCATCAGCTTGCCATGGCCATCCTTCACCTTCTTGACGTAGGCAGGCACGTTGCCCTTCGAGCCAATCTCGTCCAGCATTTTCAGAACTTCTTCGTTTGCCCCACCGTGCAGTGGCCCCGACAGCGCCGCTGCCGCGGCGGCAGTGGTCAGGTAAGGATCAGCATGCGAGCTGCCCGCCGAGCGCATCACGTTAGCGCTGCAGTTCTGTTCGTGATCAGCGTGCAAAATAAACAGAATGTCAAGCGCGCGTGCCAGCACTGGATTGGCCACATATTTCGGCTCCACCATCTTCCACAGCATGTTCATGAAGTTCTCGCTATAGTTCAGCTCATTGTCCGGGTACACGTAGGGGAATCCTAGACTGTGCCGGTAGGACATTGCGGCGATTGAAGGCATTTTCCCAATCAGGCGCTGGCACTGAAGAAGGCGGTTGTTGGGGTCGTGAATGTCTCTGGCTTCCGGGTAGACGGTGGACAATGCCGCGACTGTGCTCACAAGCATCGCCATCGGGTGGGCATCGTGGCGGAAACCCTCCATGAACTTCTTGCTGGTTTCGTGCAGCATGGTGTGGTGCGTGATCTCGTTCACCCAGTTCTTTAGTTCAACCTCGGTCGGCAGATCTCCGAAGAGAATCAGGTAGGCCACTTCGAGGAAGGTGCAGTGCTCGGCCAGCACTTCAATAGGGTAACCGCGATAGCGCAAAACGCCACGTTCGCCATCGATGAACGTGACGCTGCTGCGACAAGAAGCAGTGTTCGTGAAAGCCGGATCATAGGTCATGAGTCCGAAGTCTTCCGGGCCGGTCTTGATCTGACGGAAGGCCATTGCCTGGATTGTCCGGTTCTCAATGGGAACGGTGTAAGTCTTGTTCGTGCGATTGTCAGTAATGGTGAGGGTGTTTTGTGCCATGATAAATATCTCCTTTTAAGTCGCAGGGCCTGAGGCTGACAGCGAATCTAACTATGGCTCGCGTTCAGAAAAACAGCTGACACCGGCCCGACTAACACGCGTCAAAAGTGCCAGCAATGCAGAGTGACACACTAACTCAGCTTTACATGTCGCGAATATCCACGCTACGACCAACGTCCGTAATCCCTGTGATCCCCATCGCGCCTGTACTCCGAATCGCTTCCGGGAGTCGTGCTTTCCACTGTCCAGGCGCCATTCCACTCCGGCGCTGGTTGGGGAAGGCGGACTTTGTCATTGTCGTGCGGTGAGTCATCATCTTGGCTGCCGCAACCTCAGCGAGAGCTTCGCCCCGATTTGAAAAATGGCGTTGCATTTTTTCCTCCTTTGGCTAACCTACCCTTGATCTAAGCCGCGCGCGGCAATGCCGTGCGCCGCTCACCGCCTGCGACTCTTCCTGATAACAATTCTGTCGCTGCGGTGAGGAGGCCCGCAGTACCTTCCAGAGCATAGACGCGGCCGGTAGCGGGAATATCTTTTTCTGCCGAAAAACCACACACCAGAAGAACAGCGGTGTTCGCTTTTTCCTCCGCCTCGACGGTGAGCACGTATTTGTCTGCCGTCGCAAGTCTGTGCCCCACGATAACAAGATCAAACTTTTCACGCGAGAGGAAGTTCAGAGCTTCTTTCACGTCGATCGTGGTGGTAACCGCATATCCAGCTTCGTTCAGCGCAGCACGGCGGATATCGGAAACCGCCATGTCAAACGAGACACACAACACCTTTTGTCTCCTCATGTAGCACCTCTTTCCGTCACTTTGCTAAGTCTACTTAGCCAACTTCTTCAAGCGGCTTCACCTTTCGACGGTTCCTCTGTAGTTGCCATCTCGATGTCAGCCATCTGTTGCTTCCGGTGCAAGAAGAAATATGCCCCCAGCACCGTCACCATCAACAAGCCGACCGCTACCATCAGAATGGCAAAGTACCCCAGGGTGCGAACTGAAGGCAGAGCCTCCCGCTCGTTCTGGTTCACCATGACAATCCAAGCCAAATTGGGATAGATCTGCTTCAGGCCGGTGTCGGCAAAACCTATAATCCGGCTTCCACCCCTCATCGCGGCGATAACATATCCGGCTTGACGGCCTTGCAAGGAGCCGAGCGCATCGCGCACCGTCGCGTACTCTTCCGACTTCAATCTCATGAATGGGGTGACATTGGGAGCACTGATCACACTGCCATCCTCCCGTACGAGAATCGTTCGCGGGGAGCGGCCGACTTGCGCGCGGGTTAAGCGCGAAAAGAGACTGGAAACATCGATCAGGGCACTGGCCGCGCCAATGAATCTCTGCGAATCCTTGCCGTATATCGGGAAACCGATCCGGAGGTAATCAGCCCTGCTTTCCTCGTCGTAAAGGACTTCGGAGACATAAACGCCGCCCTTGCCGTGCGCCGAAACCGTTTGCCAATAAACGTTGTCCACCGGGGCGTAATGCAGCGGTTTGTCCGTGGCTGCGATGGGAACACCATTTTCGTCGGCCACTATGATTTTCAGAAAGCGTAAATCGATCTCGCGGCGGCGTTGCAGCAGGCGCGAAACTGGTGAAGACAACATCAGTTTCACAACAGCGTCCCCCGCAGGTGTATCCCATTTCTTATCGATCTCCGCAATGTTTGTCGCGGTCGCCTCCGCACTCCTCCGTTCGTAGGCCTGGTTGGCCCCTACGACCGCGTCTACCACGGCCGGTTCCGTGGCAATCGTGCCGACGTCGATCACGCGATCGTTGACAAATTCAAGCGTGATGGTGGCGTCGGCTTGAGCAATAGTCCGAAATTGCGTTCCGATGACCTGTTCCAGAGATGTCTTGCTCTCGGAGCTTAGATACAGGCCAATGAAGTTGAGCGGGACGAGGATTATTACCAGTGCAATTAGCAGCTTTTGTAACGACACCTTGATTTCCAGCGAATCGGAGGGCATACGTTGCCTCCTTTCAGTCACGAATCGAGCTATTCCTTCCACTGTCGCCCGGTCAGTTGCTGACCGTCAGCACCGCACACTTCGAGTGGCATATGACTTCATAGGACACCGCCTTGAGAGCGTGCGCGGAAACTTTCGCGGAAAGAGGTCGGTTTGCCCCCATGACGATCAGGTCCGCCGCTCGCTCGGCGGCTGCCTTCAAGATTCCTTCGGCGATGAAGTCAAAGCCAACCACATACTCCGGTTCCGACCACAACTTGATGCTCGCCGGCAGCAGCTTCTCCAGCTTCTGCGTCGTGCTTGCTGTTACCCTGGCTTGCCATTCATTAATGGCCTCTTCATGGTAGAAAATTAGTCCGGGCCCAGGTAAGGCAGCTGGCGGCATTACATGAAGGAGAATGAGGTTCGCTTGAGACTGGTTCGCGAGAAGCAGAGCGTACTCAAGAGCCTTCGCCGAAGCTGGATGAAAATCGGTCGCATAGAGAATTCTGTGAAATTCTCCAACTTCGCCCAAGGGAAGGTCGATGTGCGGTCCAACGGTGATCACGGGACAACCCACTCTTCGCACCACCTCTTCGGCCACCGATCCCAGTACAAGCTTCTTGAGCCCTCCACGCCCATGCGTTCCGAGCACCACCAGGTCTATGTTCTGCTGATGGATCACGGCAGAAAGCACACTCCATACTGAGCCTGTTCGAAGCACAGCTTCATGGGCGATCAGTTTGAGCTCGCTTCGACGGGCCAAGCTTTCCATCTCGCGCTCTCCCTCGTGTCGCATCCAATCGCTGGGAGGCGGCGGAATTATAGAGGTAGAGTCAGGAGATATGACGTGGACTAGATAGAGCTTCGAGCCGTGGAGGCGGGCAATCGCGATGGCGTAATTGAACGCTTTCTCGGAAGCATCAGAAAAGTCAGTTGCCAGGAGGATGTTCTTGAATGAAAGAGTCGCGTCCTGTTGCGGGATTTGCTGTTGCGGAACTTCAGTTAGAGTTGTCATAGTAACCTCCCTCGCCAGCACTACGCTGCTAGCTTTGGTGGAGACGTCTCAACAGTGTTGAGATCTCCGCTTTGGGTTTGCTGCGCCTCAAGTCTCTTGATGGTTGCCGTCAACCACTTGCCGACAGCGTCTTCTAGTTCCTTCTGCGTGCCGGTTCGATAGAGGCTGTCTACCGTCTCTCTGGCGTCATTCAATGGGATTTGCTGGCAAGGCGCCTCCTCGGAGCGGCATTCCGACGGCACAAACTGCATGAGTGCGCAGTTCGGGCAAATGGCGGCTGCATACCGCGGGCAGGTTGGTGAATCTTGAAAGATCAGAAGTGGTCGGCCGGGAGTTGGAGCACGGTATAGACCCAGCTCGAGAAACCTGAGCTCGAGTCTTAGAATATCGACGACGTTGTATCCGGGCATACGTGCCTCCAACGGCTGGCATTCGACCCGGTCGCTATCTCTATTTATAGCCTCGAAACCAAACGGCTTTCAGTGATCTAGCGCACTTCCGGAAGTGACCGAAGCAATTCTGAGAGACCCGTCCGAACTCCACACCGCTAAGGCAGACTTTCCGCGGGTCTGTTCGACTTTCCCTAACATTCCTCCTATACTCTCTGCCGCCATGAAAACCCGCCTGTTCGCGATGTTTGTTGTTTGCCTCACGACCTCTTTCACCGCCGCGCGAACGTTCACGGTCGGCACGGCGATAGCCACTCCGGGACAAAAAGCTATAGGGGCGATTGAAGTTCCTGCGGGTCACGATGCTGGCGCTTCTATTCCGGTGGCAGTGTTCCGCGGCGCGAAGCCCGGGCCGGTGCTGGCGCTTGTTTCGGGCTCGCACGGGACCGAGTACGCATCCATCATTGCGTTAGAAAAGCTGATCCAGACTCTTGATCCGGCACAGATTTCCGGGACGGTGATCATTCTTCCGCTAGTCAATATTCCGTCGTTTGAGCAGAAAGTTCCGCACGTGAACCCGGTGGACGGAAAGAGCATGAATCGCTTCTATCCCGGAAATCCCGGGGAGTCGCAGACAGAACGAGTGTCGTGGCAGATCACAAAACAGGTGGTGGAGCGTTGCGATTACCTGATCGACTATCACGGCGGCGACCTCGACGAAAATCTTCGGCCGTACGCTTACTGGCCCAAATCAGGCGACGCGAAACATGACGCGACCACCCGTGACATGGTGCTGGCATTTGGGCTCGATCACATCATCGTGTGGAGCGACAGGCCGAAGGACCCGAATGCGTCGCGCTATCTCGACAACACGGCGAATACGCGCGGTAAGCCGGCCATCGCCGTGGAAGCAGGCTACTCAGGAACGGTCAGGCCGGAAGATGTTCAGTTGCTCGTCAACGGCACATTGAGCGTGATGCGTTATCTCAGGATGCTACCCGGCACTGCAACTCCTATCGAGCATCCAGTGTGGTTTGGCAAGATTGACACCTTGGAAAGTGCCCGGGCCGGTATTTTCTATCCAGTGGTGGAGCGCGGGACGTATGTCGCACAGGGAATGAAACTCGGATACGTGACGGACTACTTTGGCCAGATTGTGTATGAAGCCAAAGCGCCCGCGGCGGGAGTACTCCTTTATATATGCGGCGTGCCTTCCATGAAAAAGGGGGATACCGTGGCGAACATCGGTGAGATCACGACGAATCCATAGGGTCTAGCCCACACGAGAAGTGAGCGCGAATGGTTCCATTCGTAGAAGCGTTTGACCCAACCGCGCATTCCGGAACGGTTGTTTACCCACTCGGAAACTATCGGAGTTGCCTCCGATGATGCATATAGCTCAAGTGGTGAAAAATCAATAGTACTCATTGAGGGGCTGTGAGCACTATGACCTCCCTTGAAAAGAGCCGTAACTCACGGCAAACAGCGGTTTGATGTAGAGCTCTTTTCATGCTTCGTTGTGACCGGAGTCCGGTCATGCTGACCTCTTCTCGACAGTTATCGCGCCAACCCATTGGCGCGAGGCAAAGCCAGCCGCTCCGCGGGCACTACCCCCGGCTCTCTCTCTCAAAAATCGCGATCGAAAGTCACCTTCGGCTCCAGTGGCCCTTCAGCCGAATACAGGTCGAGCAAGCGAAAGTGCTCTGCTTCCAACCGCTGGCCCACCATGTCGACTGTCCGCCTTAGCAGTTCATAACCGAGGTCATGGTGCTTTTGGCATTTCGCACGCAAGCACTTGCCGTCGATCGCGATGGCGCGAACCGACCCCACGGCACGGGCATCGAAATGCCAGCGATAAGGTGCAACCAGCCACGACGATCCCAACACCTCGCCTTCGGCCGCCGTCTCCATGATCCGACGCGGGCGTTCGGCTGCAACTTCGAGCGCAACTTTGCCTTCCCGGATCAGGTAAAAATGATTGGCCTCCCCTCCCTCTCGAAAGAGGTGTTGATCTGCCTCGAAGCGGACATTCGAAGCGCAGCTGACTAGTAGCTCAACGTAGTCGGGCTGCAACCCGTTGCAGAAGGGGTGTTCAACAATAATGCGTCCGAGATTTTCCATGACAGCTTTCCCCGTTCGAGCCGAGGATTCTTGCTCTGTTAACAAGCTGAAAATGCGCCACGCGATCTCTTCTTCCGCTGCGCCAACGAACTGGCGGACTTGCTAAAATTCGCCGGGCTTGGAATCGAAGATCCCTACTACCTCTTCAGAATCCCACTGTTTAGCGAATCCAGCTGCATCCGCCAGTTCAATTCTTCAAGCCGCTTTCGCATTTCATGCCCGGACTTTTCACGAGCATTGCAGTGTTCACAGTCTGGACGGTGGATTCTCAGGAGCGACAACAGGTTGCATTTTAACTTCACGACCGACCTCGCAGGATTCAGGTCATTCGCCTCAGGGAGTGTTGCGTCTCAAATGGTGGGAACAGCTCTTCGGAGAGGCGAGACGTATTATGCCATAGGACATGGGTGTCTTTATCAATAAATTTGACTACTCCTTGGCTTTCCGATGTCATCATCTAGATCGGTGATGCCCATCACGGTAGGCGCAGCCGAATCCTCGTAACTTGGCCGTGCAGACTACGAGCAAGCTCATAGCCCGGTTGTTTGGCTTGCCGTCTAAGTTTAGCTTGCAACTTTTTCTCCCCCAAGCTGCCATCATGGCAACCGCCCAAGATGGACGACTGGCAGGCAGTTATGCACCTCCAGTGGCGATCCGCGTCTTGCGCGATCTAACCCGGTACCGCACCAAGCTGGTGCAGCACCAATCCTCGATCGCGAACCGCATCCAACGTCTGTTGAAGCAGTGCAACGTCAAGTTGGCTTCGGTAGCCAGTGATGTGCTAGGTGTCAGTGCCTTGGCCATGTTGCGCACCTTAGCTGCCGGGGAAACGAATCCCCAGCGGATGGCCGACCTGGCCAAGAGGCAACTGCGGAAGAAGATACCGGCGCTGCAACTGGCGCTGGAGGGATGTCTGTTGCCGCACCGTCGCCGCCTGCTCGCCGACATGCTGGAGGAACTGGATCACATTGGCAGCAAGATCGCACGCATGGAGCAGGCGATCGAGGAGCAGATGCGCCCCTATCAGAAAGCGGTCGATGCCTGGATGACGGTTCCGGGTGTCAAGCAACGGCTCGCGGGAGGCCATAGCGCTCAGAATGCAGGTCAGGCCGCGTCCTGGCGGATGAAACCGCAGCCGGGTTCTTTGGAACTTTTCTGTTTCCGTGGGTCTTGCATCACGCTACTATCGCCTGGGCGCCGGGCCGTTCAACATACGCTTCGGACGTACACTCATTCGACCCGTATTAACGCACAAGGATTCTGGCGGTCGCGTCTTCAATGGGCCTGGGATGCTGGGCAGCATCGCCACCAGCGGCCTTTCAAATGCCTATTATCCTGAGGAAAATCAGAAGAAGATCGTTGGAAAGAAACGAAAACTCCCGGCTGACCGATGAGGACGCTTCGACGAATTCTTGCTTGCTGCAAGTCTTGCGCTCTGCCGTGCAGTGATTTGATTGCAGGAAGAATGCCTTGGCTCGAAAAATCACAAGGGTCTCTACTTCCCCGCGGCGCGGCGCAGCGCATGGTAGGGACGGGCAGCCGTGGTCATCGCATCGGAATTATACGGAAGGAATGCAATACGATGGCGGATCTTCGCATCCGAAACCGCAATCACGCAAATCTGGGTGACTCATCACTGTGAAAAGTTGTGGGGAGGGGGACAATAAAAATGAATAGTCTCCCTGTCCGTCAGATACTCGCTGGTGTACGAACGATTTCTACGGAACATTTAGCATGGCGAGCAACGAATTCAGCCACGCTGCCAAGCAAGAAACGCTGGATGCCTCTCTGTCCATGTGAAGCAACGACGATCAGCTCGGCACCCCACTCGGCTGCGGAATCGATGATTCTCTCCCTGATGTCACCTACCGCGACGGCGGTGTCCACCTTGAATCCTGCGCTACGCAGTTCCTTCGCAGTTCGCTCGGCCAACTCACGAGCTGGCTTTTTCTGATCTTCCAACTCGGGAGCGTAGCCTGGAGCCATTTGCGGGGGAGCCGGCCCAATTGGCTCCAACACATGCAAAACCCGTACTTCTGTATGCTCAGTCCGAAACTGCGTGACAGTAGCCCGTACCACATCTCGGGAGAACTTCGAATCGTCAATTCCTATTAGGATTTTCATGACCCCTCATCCTCAAGCTTTAGGGTTAGTGATGCGCGAAAAAATGTCCACCGGTACGGGGAAAACGACCGTGGTATTCTTTTCCACTCCGATTTCAGTCAATGTCTGCAGATAGCGGAGCTGGATACTGACCGGCTGCTCGGCCAGCAAACGGGCTGCATCTACCAACCGCTGTGCTGCCGAAAACTCACCCTCAGCATGGATGATCTTCGATCGCTTTTCGCGCTCCGCTTCTGCTTGCTTGGCCATGGCGCGCAGCATAGACTCGGGCAAGTCCACCTGCTTAACCTCCACATTCCCCACTTTCACACCCCACGGGGCGGTGTGCGTATCGAGAATGCTCTGCAGGCGCAAGTTGATTTTTTCCCGGCGGGCCAGCAATTCGTCCAACTCCACCTCACCCAGGACTGAGCGTAGCGTGGTCTGAGCAAATTGCGAAGTCTGGTGAAGGTAATTGGAGACCTCGACCACTGCCTGACGCGGATCAATTACGCGCAGGAAGATCACGGCATTGACCTTGAGAGTGACGTTGTCCCGGGTGATGATGTCCTGCGGAGGAACTTCCAGAGCTTCCTGGCGTAGTGAAACCCGTACCATGCGGTCGACCGGCGCAAACACCAGGATTAGTCCCGGTCCTTTAGCGTGCAGCAGTAGCCGACCCAGGCGGAAGATCACGCCGCGCTCGTACTCCCGCAGGATCTTGATTGCGCTAAGTATGTACAGAAGGACAATGATTGCGACGATGGCGGGGATGGGAATCATCGGCAGCCCGCGTAGACTGAATTCAGATGTACAACCATAATAGAGCCAGGCCGCTTGTATGGCTGTGATGGTTATCACACTCGAGAACGACTAAGAGTGCCACTGGGGGCCTTCACCTTCTCCGGCTCGACGAGGTCGAGCTGTTGAACGGGATTTGGCATGGCATGCAGAACAAAGTGTAATCAAGTTCTCGGTGACGATGGGTTGAGGGATCTCTCCAACATTATCGGCGTCCAAGCCTTCAGGCGGCTTCGGCGGCCAGTGGTGATCTCCGTCCCCTGTCGGTTGTTACACAGGAGCAGCTAGTTGTGGTTCGCTATCTTGCGCAGCGCTGCCATGTTGCGAATCACCAGAGTCGAGCCTTTCAATTGCACGATCTGATGCTTCTTCAAGTCAGCCAGCAGCCGGGTAACCGTTTCTCGCGAGGTTCCGATCATATTCGCAATTTCCTCGTGAGTGAGCCGAAACTTCAACCGGGGTTCCGGTTTGGCAGCTTCGCCCTTCTCGGAACTCCATTCCAAAAGCAAGTTAGCCAGTTTCTCGTGGGCGGAGTGTGACAATGCCAGCCAACGTACCTCATGGCAAGCATCGTGATACTTTTCGCTGAGTTGCTCGGCCACCTTGAAGCAGGCTTGCATATGGTCCTTCAGGAAACCAAGGAAATCATCGCGCTTGACGAAATTGACCTGGCAGGGATCTATCGTCTCCGCCGTCACTTCGTAAGGTTTGCCGGAGATCGTGGCACTCAACCCTAGCACCTCCCCGAGCTCGGCAAGTTCCACAATCATCGTTCTGCCGCTCGGAGAGTTGATGGAGAGCTTTACAGTGCCTTTACAGAGCACGAAGATGCCGCGTGGCATCTGACCTTCGACAAACAGCACCGCCCCCTGGGGATACGCGGCCACGTACTTGATGTTTTCAAAGGCCTGCAGCGCGCCAGCAGGCAGATTACAGAACATGCGATCAGCGCGCAGCTTGCATGTCAGACAGCTTTCTACGATTTCCATTCCGTATGGTGAGAGCATGAACTAGCCTCCTGCGACACGTTCGTATGACGCCTTTCGAGCCAGGCTCACTTGGTGGGTCGCGTCTTGCGCAGTCCAGCCCGTTAAGGCTTACTCGCAAGATCAGTGTCCGTCTGGACGGGACGCTTGGCTGTGTCACAAGGCACACGCCATTGTGATCTTTCCCAGACTCCTTTATTGGTGATGCGAATTAAACAAGCACATAACCTTTCGATCGCCGTCACTCGCCTCTCCTTCACGCCAAGGTGGGTACCTGCTTTTCCACCGAAAATATCCACTGCTGTGCGGGAAAACTGTGACAGCCGTCACAGACACTCGACATCCAGATCTTCGATACGGCGCTCCATTTCCGCCGGGCCATTGACTTGGCCATGAATGAGTCCACCGCGTTCAGGAAGCTGCGCTGGAAGCGGTGCGCAGGTCAGGCAAATTAGAAGGAATAGACTTTTTTCATCATGTGAGAAAATTTCCGATTAGGTGGATTGTCGCTGCCGGTTACAATTCCCGCCGGTCACAGCGTGCCCTTCACCGTGACGCTTGTTCGAAGGGACGTGGTTCATCTGCCATTGTCTCGTTTGCCAGCGATACCAGGAACTCTCGCACCGAGCAAGCTGTGACAGTCCGCATTGTCAGCCCAGCTCAGCACAAGGTTCAGCTGTCGTGGAAGGCGAGTACTTCTAAACATATCCTCGGATACAACGTATATCGTGGCAATCACTCAAGCGGGCCTTACAAGAAGATCAACGGCGATTTGGATCCATATACAAGGCTCACGGACCGTACGGTGGCCGCTGCCCATAAATACTATTACGTAGCCACAGCCGTCAATTTGAAGAAAAAAGAAAGTCACTATTCGAAACAGATCCAAGTTGTGATTCCCTGAAACACCGCGCAGGTAGCAACCCCTACTGCGATTGCCCGAGCGCATCCACAGAGCGCGTCGCAAAACTTCCGCTTCCATCGCCACAGGGTGGGAAGCTTTCACTGATCCAAGAGGAATTTCTGACGTTCGCTGTGTCGAAATGGAAGATATTTCATCTGCAATATCGCTGTTGACTTTCGGTCCAGACCGGGAGGAAGATTGGCACTCGGTAATCTCCCCCACCGTTGTCCCGTGTCGGCCGGTTCGCGTTCCGCGAGGATGGCCAGTTCGGATTTCTTCATGTTGGCCCATGCCGGGGCGGTCGCGCCTTTGACCTCCTGAAGCGCGGCCAGTGTGCCGGGCTTGCCGACGCGGCTGAAGTAATTCGCCGCCGTGGGTTTGAACCATGCGGCCATGTCGAGCCTCAGCGCGGTGGCAAGTCGATCCGCGTGGAGGCTGAATCCTGATGTACCAGAGGAACTGGAGCACATTATCAACCGTGCGCTGGAGAAAGATCGGGAACTCCGTTATCAGCACGCCTCCGAGATGCGTTCCTAGTTGCAGCGCCTCAAGCGGGATACCGAGACGGGACGAGCCAAAGCTGCGAGTTCCGGCACGGTCGCGGTCGTACAGGAAAGCGTTTTTCAGGTCGCCCAACCTCCGTCGCCAGTATCCGGTCCCTCGCGCTGCGTTGGTTCGGCCGAGAATAGATCTCCGGTCGGACGGAACATTGCAAAACTGGCAAAGACGACCATGTCATGAGTTCGCCCCGCCTCGGATGGCCAGTGAGCGAGTAACGTCGGACTGAAAATCTTTGCAAGCAATGGACCAATGTATATACTTGATGTGTATACGTTAGGAGGGGAGCGCATGAGCACTGCCCGGGTATTCCGATCCGGCAACAGTCAGGCCGTCCGGCTGCCGAAGCAATTTCGTCTGAAGAGCAAGGAAGTCGAGATCTTTCGCCGCGGGGATGAGATCGTGCTGCGGGAGAAGGACGGAACCATGGTCCGCGCGTTCGACCTTCTGGCCAACTTGCCGGATGACCTCGAATTGGCTGGTCGTGAAAAAGATCCACCGCAAAAACGCAAGGGGCTGTAATGGACGCTCGCTATCTGTTGGACACGAACATCTGTATTTACATTCGCCAAAGAAGGCCGGATGAGGTTTTGCGTCGATTCCAAAAGCTTCGCCCCGGGGAGGCAGCGCTTTCGGTAATTACTTATGGGGAGCTCCTCTACGGAGCAGCGAAGAGCGCACAACGACGTGAGGCACTTGAGCGACTGCGTGAGCTGATCCATCTGCTGCCCGCACTATCTCTACCGGAAACAGCCGCCGAAGCCTATGGCAGAATTCGAGCCGAGCGGGAATCGCAGGGTCAGATGATTGGCAATAACGATCTATGGATCGCCGCCCATGCCATCGCGGCTGGGCTGACACTGGTCACAAACAATGAAAGGGAATTTCGGCGCATAGCGGGACTAAGAATACAAAACTGGGCTGCGTGAGCATCGACGTTTTCAGTTTTTGCCCTTGACGATCAAACACGTAATAGGTCGGACCGCAGAAACAGTACTCCCATACCATACCGGAGCGTGATACAAAGCAATCATCTCCCAACAAGCTCGGAGCACTCCTTCAAGAAAACCTACATTACCTACAGAACTGTGAACTCGCTAACCAGAAACAGCTTCGGGAGCGGCGCAATCGGGACAGCCCTCGATGACTGGCAGATCCAGACCGAATTGCCGAGCTAACAAGTGAACGCGCACACTATTCTCGCGACGAGCGGGCAACACCATGCCGCCACTTTCCCGCTGACGATATAGCCCCGAGTGTCGCAGCCGCCAACCAACTTCCTCCGCGCTGATTCACGAATCTCGCCGCGACACCGCAGCAAGGTGTTCACCGAGTCAGCGATCTTGCTCGGACTCAGACTGACCCGTGCGTGGGGTCCCATACTACTTCGACGATCGCCCGATCAGGATCAAGCCTAGCAGCCCGTGGCAGAACTACGGAAAATGCGCGAGCGGTGACGAGGTGTGCGGCACCGGAAAGAGGGTGCCATCCGCAGGCTAGTCGGGCGATTAGGTTGCCGGGTGAAGAAACCGCCCGCCATCCAGCATGACAAAGAGCGCAAGAGTCGCGAAAATACTTGTCCCACGCGGTTTTTAAGCTCGCGCGGCGTACCCGCTCCCAGCAGCTTGCGCAGAATCAGACTCAAGTTGAACGCTCCGACATGGACCAATTGCCGCTTCAGAATGTTCTCCCGCCCTCGCAGATGGCAGCGCCGCATCCCGCCCGTCTCGTAGCAGTGCGCGAAGCTGCGTTCGATCAACTCGCCGCGCCGTCGCAGTAAGCTCTTGCCGTACTCGCCC
The DNA here is from genome assembly GCA_963837015.1 of uncultured Acidobacteriota bacterium. Taxonomy (GTDB): domain Bacteria; phylum Acidobacteriota; class Terriglobia; order Terriglobales; family Acidobacteriaceae; genus JABDBE01. The sequence goes on from CAWIMI010000021.1 coordinate 64,522, forward strand.
CGCACCCGTCGCCGGTTCTGGTACACCGCCTGCTGCTCTGCACGCTGGCCTTGCCAGTCGCGCCGCCCTTTCGGCTTCTTCTCCGGTATGTAACTGCGCACCTCGTAACTCTTCATCCGCTGGACCACCGCACTACTGTGGTAGCCCTTATCCGTCACCAGTTCTTCGATCCCCTGCAAATGGACCTTCGGTTTGTCCTGGGGCCGCGACTCGGCCTCGCGTCGGATCTGTTCTGCTATCTGCTCACCGGCCTCGCACAAGGTTTCATCCAGCGTGGTCGTGTCTCCCTGGTCGGCGGCCCGCAGCGTCACCGCCACAATGGCTCCCGTGTCCATGTCCACAGCGTGCTCCGCTTTGTGCGCCAAGTGGGTCCGCCCATCCTTCATCTTCGCTATCCGCGCGTCCCCGTCCGCCGGACTCTTCCATTCCTTGTTCGAGGTTCGCTTCTTGCGCTTCCGGTCCAACCGCACCAGGTCCTCGCGGCTCGGCGTGTCAATCCCGGACGCCTTCGCCAATCCTCGCAAGAACTCGTCGTAGGTCTGCCCAGTATCGCGCCGCACAATCGACCGCATCGCCGCATTCGCTTCCAAGGTGGTCGCATCGATGCCCATCCGCTGTCCCTTCAGCAATCCCCGTTCGGCCAACAATCCCAGCACCCACGCGAACACCTCGCGATGCCGATCGATGTCGATCAACCGCCGGGTCCGCGAGATCGTCGAGTGATCCGGGGTTTGCTCGTCCAGTCCAATCCCCAGAAACCGTCGTAGCGCCAGCGAATCGGCCAGCCGCCATGCGATCCCACGCTCGCTATCGATGCCCTCGAAATATCCGATCAGCAGTGCCCGAAAGTAAATCCCAGGTCGCAGCGATGGCCGTCCCAGCCGCGCGTGATAGAAACGGGCACACAATCCTTCCACCAACTCATCGAACCCTGCACCCTCCAGTAACTCATTCAACCGCTTATAGAAAGGATGCCCGGGCGCTACCGCCAACTCCGTATGCGCGATCCAGATGTCTTCTTGCTTCTCCCCGCCGCTCCTCTTGCTCATCGCCATGCGCGCATTCTACGAACTATCCCTGTGGATCACATCCGTTTTTCTTTCACGTACCCAGACTTGCACCACGGGCTGCTAGCCTGCGAGAGCGCATTCTCACCCTGCGCTTCGAGCAGCGGAAGAACCGTTTGATCGAATTCAGGAACATCCGATATACAAGCCCGCAAAGTGTGCGCATTGATCGGACGCGATGGATCTTTCGAGAGAATCGACTCTTGTTCCCTCGAACTGGTTCTTCAATCGGCGTGTCACGCAGACTTTCAGCGGGCGTTCATGGGTTGGCCTCCCCATTTTGGAGCTCAGTCCAAATCGTGCGCACTCCACAAGTTCAGCGTGCTCTGCTGGAACTTCAGCTTCCATTGGCTGGACTGCTTCACCCAGATATCACTCAAATGCTGATACCTCTCTAATTGGCTGCCTGGAAACACGGCCTTATAAGTCACGACGGCGCAGCTTTCATCCAGCCTCACGACGCTGAAATCGTACAGAATCGGTGCCGGCCCCGGGTGTTCAGGCGCGTGAATATCGCCCACGAATTCGGTTTTTTTCGTGCTATTGCCGTTAGTCTCGATCGACATGAAGTCGTCGGCCAACGCCTTCTTCACATCATCTGCGTCGCCGCGGTCCTGCGCGTCCTGAAGCGCTTTCTGTATATTGATCAATTCCTGCTGAAACGAAGACATGCTCGGTTGCTCTGGCGCTAGAACGTTGGCTTCTCTGGCAATTGCAAGAGCAGAGAGCCCGAGAACCAGGGACAACAAAAAGATCATGCGCACCATCTTCATCGGTCGCTCCTTCTTATCTTCGTCTCTCTTTCTCGCTTCTTCGCTGAAAACTGCTAGGTATTATCTCGCATGGGGAACGCTATTGAAACGAATCAATAAAACGTTATTATCTGCTTATGGTAGCCTAGCAGGCGAGACGCCGTCTTGGCGCAGCCGATCGTGCCCTGCTACCTATAGTTTTGGAAACTGCGGTGCTCTTTACTCGAAAGGAACGCAAACGATGAAGATGCAAGGCTTCGCCTTCTTCTCTTTGCTGGGAATCGTTAATCTTCTGTTCGCGGTTTCCGTTTTTGCCGAGACCCGCCAAAGTGCAACACTTGAACCGGACGTTTTGCCTCTGGCAGAGGGATGGAATCTTCAGTCTTCGGGCAAGGTGGCTGAAAACGGGGACGTGATTTCCACGGCGGCCTATCAACCGAAAGCGTGGTACACCGTAACGGTGCCCACGACTGTGGTGGCAGCCCTGGTAAAGCAGAAGGTCTATCGCGATCCGTCCTTCGGCATGAACCTGCGACAGCTTCCAGGAACGACATATCCCGTTGGCGCAAACTTTTCTAATTTCTCAATGGAGCAGGACAGTCCGTTTGCGGTGGCGTGGTGGTATCGCAAAAAGTTCACGCTCCGGGCCGGTTACAAGCGTAAGACAATTTGGTTGGACTTCAACGGCATTAACTATCGCGCGAATATCTGGGTCAATGGGAAGCAAATCGCCAATCTCCAACAAGTCGCGGGCGCCTGGCGAACCTACGAGTTCGACATCACCGGCACTGCCCATGCCGGGGCTGAAAACGCAGTGGCGGTCCAAGTGTGGGCTCCAGAAAAAGACGATCTCGCGATCACCTTTGTCGACTGGAATCCAGCTCCTCCGGACAAGAACATGGGGCTCTGGCGAGAGGTGAACATAAGAGCGAGCGGTCCGGTTGCTTTGCGCGACCCCGTCGTCGTGTCACACGTCAATCCCCCCGCGAACGACAGCGCTCAACTCACCGTCGCTGCGCAGCTCAAGAACGCGAGCGATCAATCCGTGAAAGGCGTGTTAAGAGGGACAATCGAGAAAACCCAGTTCGAAATGGATGTGGAATTGGGACCTCATGAGGTAAGAGATCTAACCTTCTCACCCGACAAGTTTTCGCAGCTTACTTTCGCCAAACCACGCCTCTGGTGGCCGGCGCAGATGGGCACTCCGGAACTGTATCGGTTGCATCTGGAGGTGGAGATCAACGGACAAGTGTCCGACGCGTCCGACTCACACTTCGGCATTCGAGAAATCACGTCGCAGCTCGACGGCAAGAGTTATCGAGTTTTCAGCATCAACGGCAAGAAGATTCTTATTCGCGGCGGCGGCTATTCCTCGGACATGATGCTGCGGTACAACCCGACGAACATCGAGGACCAGTTCCGTTACGTGCAGGATATAGGACTTAACACAGTCCGCTTGGAGGGAAACCTTGAGCCGGAGGACTTTTTCGAGAAGGCCGATCGCAAGGGTGTGCTGGTGATGGCGGGATGGTGCTGCTGCGACCACTGGGAGCACTGGTCGGAGTGGCCGGAGGCAGATTACCAGATCGCCAAGGATTCCCTGGTGTCGCAGATCTACCGACTGCGGATCCATCCCAGTTTGATCATGTGGCTGAACGGCAGCGATAATCCGCCGCCGCCGGATGTCGAGCAGATGTATCTCGATGTCGAAAAGCAGGCGCTGTGGCCGAACCCAATCGTCTCGTCAGCCACCGCCAAGCCCGCCGGGTTCTCCGGCGACAGCGGCGTAAAAATGACCGGGCCTTATGACTATGTCGCGCCATCGTACTGGCTCGTCGATTCGCCGCAGCATCCGTCGCCGACTGAGTGCGGCGAGGGCGGGTGCGGAGGCGCTTACGGGTTCAACACGGAGACCAGCCCCGGTCCCGCAATCCCGCCCATCGAGAGCCTGGAACGATTCTTGCCCAAGGATCATTTGTGGCCGATCGATGAATACTGGAACTACCACGCCGGCGGCGGCTCATTCAAAGACCTTCTTGTGTTCACTGATGCGTTGAACGCACGCTATGGCAAGGCTGACAACGTCCAAGATTACGCTCTGAAGTCACAATTGATGACCTACGAGGGGATGCGAGCTATGTTCGAGGCTTACAGCCGGAACAAGTACACATCGACCGGCGTAATTCAATGGATGTTGAACAACGCTTGGCCTTCAATGATCTGGCATCTCTATGACTACTACTTACGTCCGGCGGGCGGATATTTTGGCGCAAAGACTGCCATGCGACCTCTCAATCCTATGTATGGCTACGACGACCACTCGATTTGGCTCGTCAGCAGTCAGTACCAGGACGCGAACGATCTCAAAGTTACAGCCAAGGTTTATAACCAGGACATGAGTGAAAAGTTTTCCAGGGACGAAAACGTGAACGCGACGGCGGACAGCACGAACAAGTTATTCGAGCTGCCGCAGATTCAGGACCTGAGCTCGACTTACTTTCTCCGTCTCACCGTCCAGGATTCGACTGGGAAAATCGTCGGTTCGAATTTCTACTGGCTGTCCACGTCTCAGGAGACTTTGGATTGGGGAAAATCGAACTGGTACACGACTCCGACTGCAACCTACGCCGATTTCACCGCGCTCCAGAATCTGCCCAAAGTGAAGTTGAACGTGACCAGCACCAGCGACCGCCAGGGCGATGAAGTAGTCACACGTGTCAAGCTTCAGAACCCGAGCAAGAATCTGGCATTCTTTGTGCGCCTGAAAGTTGACAATGAGAAGAGTGGCGACGAGATTCTTCCAGTGCTGTGGCAGGACAATTACATTTCGCTAATGCCGGGCGAGAAGCGCGAGATTACGGCGACGTATCGCGCCAGCGATTTGGGCAACGGGAAGCCGAGAGTCGAAGTCGGTGGCTGGAACGTGGAGTAGCCGTGCTGACCGAAAAAAATATCTTTCGCAGGGCCATTGGCCGGCTATCGGTTCCGGATTGTGCGGGCCGACAATGGCGGCGTTCGGAAGAACACGGGACTATACGGCGCAGACGCGAGCGGCAAGCCCCCCAAGGCTCTGCCTTTTGAGAAAGCAAGGAGCCGTCGTCGTTTCCAGTGTAACCGCGGTTGCTGCGCTTAAGCTTCGGGCTCCCCACAAAGATGCATTGCTCTGAGGAACACAGATTGGAGGGGGTGAAAACCAATGTCACACCGTAGCACGAACCTCGCTTACGCAATACTCATTGTCGCTTCCACAGTCTCCACCACGGCGTACGGCCAAACCGTCCGGGTGGATACCCATCATGCCACGAATTCCTTCATTCCTAACCAGTCGCTCGGCGCCGGGATTGATCGAATGCCTGCTACCGCAGTGGCGAAGTACTTCGGCCAACCGGCGTTGCCGGCTGTGCTCGCCGCAGGATGGCAGCCGGTGACCTATCGCCAGAACACGGAACTTGCGGTAGAAGCGTGGCACTGGAATCCGCAAGGCACGTGGAGCGATCCGAGCGGCAAGGGATATTTCACCGGCAGCAGGACTCTGACAGAAACCATCAAGCATTCATACGGTTACCCGCTGCCACATCGAGGTTTCACCCGAAATGAAGGCACCGAAAGCCACGGTTTTTCGCGCATGACCGATGGCGACCTGAACACATATTGGAAGAGCAATCCTTATCTGAGCAAGGCTTTCACAGGCGAAGAAGATTCGCTACATCCGCAATGGGTGGTGATGGATCTGGCGACTCCGCTCGCAATCAACGCTCTTCGGATCGCCTGGGGTGATCCATACGCCAAGCAGTACCTGGTGCAGTATTGGACCGATGATGAGGCGATCAAACTTCCCACCAAAGGTGCCTGGGTAGCATTTCCGTCGGGCGTGATCTCGAATGGCCGGGGCGGTACCGTCACGCTCCAACTTACGCAGAAACCCAAGATGGTGCGATTTATCCGAATTTGGATGACTGAGTCGTCGAATAGTTGTGACTCGCATGGGTCTGCAGATCAACGCAACTGCCTCGGATACTCCATTCGCGAACTCTACATTGGAACGAAAGATCAGAATGGATTTCACGACGCAGCCCGACACACGCCGGATCAAGACCAGACCACCACCTTTTGTTCCTCCATCGACCCCTGGCATGAGCCCAAGGATTTAGGCTCGACGCAGCACGAACAAGTTGGATTCGACCTTTTTTACAATAGCGGATACACACGCGGATTGCCCGCAATGGTGCCGATTGCGATGCTTTACGGCACACCTGAAGATTCCGCAGCAGAGATCGCTTATTTGGAGAAGCGCGGGTATCCAATTTCCTACGTCGAAATGGGAGAAGAACCTGACGGACAATACACCCTGCCCGAAGACTACGCTGCACTTTACTTGCAGTGGGCAACAGCGCTTCATCGCATTGATCCGAATCTGAAGTTAGGGGGGCCCGTTTACACTGGTCAGAATGAAGATATCGTGGTGTGGCCGGACGCCCAGGGAAAAGTTTCCTGGACGGGGCGTTTCCTGGATTACCTGAAATCTCACGGGCGTATACAAGACCTGGCCTTCTTCCCCTTTGAGCATTATCCCTACGAGCCTTGCAAGGTCAGTTGGAGCAGTCTGTACGACGAACCGAACCTGGTGAGCCACATTCTCCAAGTCTGGCGTGACGACGGCCTGCCCCCAGACGTCCCGATGTTCATCACCGAGTCAAATATCACTTGGAATGGCGGTGAATCCTCCGTCGATATTTTCGGCGCCCTCTGGCTGGCAGACTACGTCGGAGCTTTTTTCAATGCCGGGGGAAAGGCTCTCTACTATTTCCACTATCTTCCTCTGGGCGTACATGAGGGTTGTAACGACTCAATGGGCACGTTCGGGATGTTTACTACCACAAAGGACTATGAAATTCAGCAACCGACATCGCAGTTTTTTGCCAGCCAGATCATCAACACAGAATGGGTGCAGCCGGGTAGCGGCGTGCACAAGACGTTTTCGGCTTCTGGCGATATCTTAGATGCGGCAGGAGACTCCCTCGTAACCGCTTACGCACTGTTGCGGCCAGATGCCCAATGGTCGCTGATGCTGGTTAATCGAGACCAGGAGAACGTCCACAACGTGCACATCGAATTTAACGATGAAGCTACCGGCGGCAAGAGCTTCTTTACCGGCCTGGTGACCATGATCACGTTTGGCAGTACGCAATACCAATGGCACCCAACGAAAGAGGGTGGCTTCCCTGATCCGGATGGTCCAGCGGTGAAGGCCTCGGTGAACGCCAGCGAGGACACCATCTATGAACTTCAGAAAGCCTCCATCACGGTCATCCGAGGAACAATTGCGAGTCTTTCCAGCACATCGACAGCTCACTGAACCCCAAGGTCGCTTGTGACGGCAAAACCACTTCTAAACAAAGGGGAGAACAAAATGCTGCAGATATAAAGCGTCCTATCCCGGATACCGTCCCGTAATGTATCGGATGGCGCGGACGGCTGGCGGACAGCAGTAACTCGAGCCGGGGGCGCCGAGAATTCTCTATTACAGAACCAGAGCTGTCTCTCCGACGGCGAGAATATCCCAGCACCGCTCGCAGTCCGGCAGTATAGCTGTTGGGCATGGCGGCAGAAGCGTGGTAATAAAAAGCAGGAATGCTGTCATGCTGTGGATCGCGATTCTCGGAGGTTTGCTAGTCCTGTCGGGTACGCCGGTTTTCGAGTTTACAGGTGAGTTCTGAACAGTTATGAAACTTCTCGGTCCCCGGGCACGTCGCCCAATAAATTTCTCGCCCGCGTGTTCTTGCGACCAACTCCCTACTATTTCTCTCGATGGTGCTTACAACCTTCTGCGCAGATAATTAACAGAAATCGTCTAGTTGATAACCAGAACCAATGTGGCTGAGTTCGCGGCGATAGGACACCCCACGTGAGCAGCCGAACCCAGAGACTTTACTGAAATCTGCACGGTGCTTCCCGATGAGCCGCCAAATGAGACAAAGGTCTGCTGGGTAACCGTGGTCTGAATGTGGCGTGAATCCATGAACGTGGTTTGCAATGCGCCTCCGTTCCACATGATCTGCGACTGGGGAACGAAGCCGCTTCCATTCACTACTAACAGAACCGATTCTGCATCGCTTGGAATTGCGCCCGGCGAAAGAGAAGTAACTTGCGGTTGCGGAGCGAAGCCTTGGCAGCTGTTGAAAACGAACAGCGCATTGCAAGTAGTCCAACCAGATAACAAGAACGTCAGGGCCGCCATGAAGGCAATGCGAACCAGTAGAAGAGGCTTACGGGGATTAACGAGGCAAGAAGGCATTCTAGCCTACCTAATTTACGGGCACCTAATTGTAACGCTGAAAGGCGCGCCCCGCGCGGCTTTTCCCCTCTCCTGTCCTCCTAAGCGGTTGTTGGCCCTGAATCGTTAACTGGCGTGACATCGCGGTTAGAGGCATTGACTCGAGGGTCGGCCAAACCCAATTCTCTTCAGTTACAAAGACTTCTCGAAGACACTGGCGAGATAAAAGGGATGCCGGCTTTCATGTATCGTTGTGAAGGCGGGTGCTGACCGAAAGACTTGATGGATTTTCGGACTCCACCGGCTTCCGGGATCAAAATTGAGAGTGAAGTGATTCACCAGCAACAAGATTCCGCCTGGTACGAGCAGCTGCACCACTCGCTCGCGAACCGTCTGTAACACCTCGTTTGAAAGTGGGGAGAGGTAGTATAGGGTGTCTGCGATCACGACTAGATCAAAGGCGCTATCTAGGTCATGGCTGAGATTGAGTGCGTCCCCTTGCTGGAATTGCAGATTGCTCTGCTCCGTCGCTTCTCGTTTAGCCTGTGCGATAGCGACGTGCGACACGTCAATCCCCAAAACTTGGTCAGCGTGGCTGCATAAGCGGCGTGTCAGATTGCCCAAACCACAACCAAGGTCGAGCGCTCGTTTGTAACGACGGCTCGGGAGCAAGGACAGCATGGTGGCGTATTTGATTTGCTGGTACCGAAAGTGGGGGGAGTCCAATCCCCATGGGTCCTTTCGCTCTTCATAAAGCAGGTCGAGGCTCTGGGCATTATCGTGCTCTCTAAGCAAACGCTGGAGTTGTGCATCGCTCCGGGCGCTCCGGATCCAAAACCGGATGTCGGAGAGCCACATGAAAAAGTTCCGAGTCATCGTTGGTCTGAGGTTATTCAGTCCGATTCCGCCGCAGGTCCTGGTGCGCTGCCTCGGGCAATCGATCCGAAGACAGCAGATCGTTTATGGACCTGTAGCGTAGAACTTCCGGGAATGAAATTCTAGACATTCTTAATGGCACTCGCGTTGACGTACGCTCCCGTTGCGCTCCGGTTTGTGCGGCGGTGCGGCAGGGAACCACCCTTATCGCTACGGCTTATTTCCGCCGATCACCATCCTTCAGGAAGTAGTGCGCGAACACAAAGCGCCATGGGATCAACCACTGTTTCAAACGTCCAGATGAGGCTTGCTATTTCTGCCCCCGACGGGCACCGGGCACCACAGGCAATTGTTGAGGAACCGTGGGGCTATCCTTGTCAATGAGCGGAGAGCGGTTGGACGGTTTCAAAACGGATAGTTGTTGAAAAATAGCTTCTCCGCTTGTCTTTCTCCATCGTCTGCGGCCTTCCCTGTGTAACAGTCAGGTCGGCTCCTGCAACTACTTTTTCGGGGAAAATGTCGGGCCGCGTCCAGCACGATGCGCCCCAGCTTTCTCGAAATGTGTCGCATATGATAAATATAAAATATTACTTTAGATTACTCAACACCACTGGTTCCTTTCCCCATTTCCTCGAGTAGCATGGGAGCTACTGCATCCGTTTCTGCCGCTTTTCTGCCCTTCACTTTCCTCTTTCAACTACTTCTCATCGACAATCCCCGTAACCCTTCGTTGCTCTGCATTTTTCTCACGGGCGAGCAACTCGACATATCGACGCCGTGCTTGTTCTCCGACGGAGAGCTCTGGAGGCTTGCCGGTCGCGTCCGCGCCGTGCAGGCCGGTGGTGATCCGCAATACAGTTCGCGCGATTGGTTTGCGCCCATCAGAAAGCAATCCGGGGCAAGCGCCAGGATTGCAATGATGAACCACGCGGCCTTTATTTTATGCACGAGTTTTGCAATCGTCCCACTCCGCTTCTGGCGCTTATTGTGGCGTAAGCTTGATGTAGTCGAAGCACACCGTATATCCGCTGCTGTTGAAGTTACGCCCAATCACCGTGAACTTGAAGGAATAGTTGCCGGACGCCGGGAATGTCATGTTGCCAAGATCAAACTCTTGGAAAACACTATTAGTGTTAGCGCTGTATTCGTCCTCCGTGCGCCCATCTCGCGCTCCGCTAGTGCATGATCTCAAACACCATTCCCGATCCCTGGGCTCCGCCTGCCTGGGTGGTTCCGTAAATATTTCCGCCAGAGTCGAGGATGAGGTCGCCGGTGGGATGGTATCCGTCGGTGCCCTGTCCGAAGACGTGGACTTGTTTGTAGGTCCAACCGCCGGAGACAGGGGATAGTTTGAAGAGCGAGCCGCATCCTCCGCCGCAGGCACTCTGGGTGGCGCCCAGCATTGTCGTTCCATAGATATTGCCAGCCGTGTCCATGACCAAGCCAGCAACGGGATTTCCTGCAGGCGTGTTGGCGAAGCTGTGGAGCACCTTCTCCGTCCAGCGACCCTTGGAGTTGAGTTGCAGCTCGAACATGACGCCATATCCCCGACTGCCGCCCTGGTACGCCGTGCCGTAGAGATTGCTAGCGGCATCGAGGATCAGATCACCATAGGAATATTTTCCGTCGTTCCCGCCCTTGAAGGCATGCAGAACACTCTCCGTCCATCCGCTGGAACCGGGCGTCAGTTTGAAGATGACGCCGTATCCCGAGGGGCCTCCCGTGTACGCCGTGCCGTAAAGATTTCCCGCTGCATCAAGAGCGAGACCATCGTAGGGCGAAGCTCCATCGGTTCCTCCCTGGAAGGCGTAAAGCACACTCTCGGTCCATCCACCCGAACTGTGGGTCAGCTTGAAGACCGTGCCGCATCCCGTACTGCAGATGGAGCCGATATTTCCTCCGAGCAAGGTTGTGCCGTAGAGATTGCCACTCGCGTCAGAAAGCAGTCTGGCATAGGGCTCGCGTCCGTCGCTGCCCCCGGAAAAAGTGTAGAGAACAGTTTCGCTCCAGCCTCCGGAACCAGGTCTCAGTTTGAAGACGGTGCCGCATCCAAGATTGCAATTCGAGCTGCCGCCGATGTTCGTGGTGCCATAAAGGTTGCCGGCGGCGTCGAGAACCAGGCCGCCGTAAGGCTGACCTCCGTCGGTGCTTCCGGTGAAGTTGTAAAGGATGCTTTCGGTCCAGCTTCCGTTCGAGTTGGGGGTGATCTCGAAGACAGTGCCCTGGTTACTCGTTCCGCCAAATTCTGTTGTGCCGTAGAGGTTGCCGGCTTTGTCGAAAATCAATCCCGCATAAGGAAACTTAGGATCACTGCCGCCAGAAAAACTGTACAACGCGTTCTCCGAACCCGAACCCCCACTCGGAATCACAGCCTCAGTCTGGTTGGAATAAGCACTCTCCACTCCCTGGTTGTCCACGGCAGTCGTTACGTAATAGTAAGTCTGGCCGCCTTGGATTGTGGTGTCGGAATAGTTGGTGTTTGGATCGAGGGTGGAATTGATTTTTGTATAGGGTCCGTTGGCGTTTCCGCCGCGATAAACGTTGTATCCGACGATGTGCTGGGAAGTGCTGGCATCCCATGACAGGTTCACGGTGTGTGCGGCGGCCAGGATTGGGAAGAATAGAAGAGTTAGAAGAGAAATTAGGCAAGCGACAGACTTCGACTGCAGCGTGAGGGAGCTCACGGTACCGCCTCTCTTGCCCGTGCTCGCGCACGGCGGGGGATTGAAGAGCCGCTGCCCAGCTATCCGGACTGCGAGTCCATCTTCGCAACCAAAACAACGTGGAGTGCAGCTTGTTCATTTTCTCCGCCATGCCTGACTTGCAACAGATCACAGAAGTGCACGCGCAGTTTTATCCAGCCCCACTTGTTCGCATGGGATTATGTACAAGCGACAGTTCTTCTAGTTGCGGCGATTTGCTTTTTTTTCTGAGCGACCAACGCGAGATATCGACGCCGTGGTGCTTCTCCAGAAAGTCGCAGGCCGCGACCAGCACCTGCTCGGCTTCATAGCCACGCCTTCTCTAGGTGTGACTCTGATCTCTGACTTAACGACCTTCGTGCGACAAGCATGAAGCTGAACAGAAACCCCAGCTTGGTTGCTATGAACAAGGTAGGCTAGGTCCACTTCGAATTGGTTTACTTGGAATCACGCCCGCGATGTACTACTGAGATCTTCCGTTAAAACGCACCGACTTGCAGAATCTGTGAATGTTGCTCCTCCCCCAATGCAACTTTCGGGCACTGTTCTGTCTGGCAACCTGCATCACAACCATCTGCTCGCTGCGGGCGATCGCGCTCGCGGAGAACCGGCCAGTCGAGACACCGGGTTCTCATGCCGCGCAAACACAACTGACTTGTGCCATTGCGAAGCTGCAGTTTGGCGACGTCGCTGTCGGGCACACAAGCGATAAACTCGTGACGATAACGAATAGCGGGGTAACGCCACTGATCGTTTTTTCGACCAGGTCGACGGGCACAGCGTTTCGTCTGAACGGACTGGACCTGCCTTTAACCTTGGCTGCAGGTGAAAGCATTACGTTCCGTGTCACTTTTGCTCCGCAGAGAGTCGGCCCTGCTCACGGAAGCATCTCCATTGTTTCCGAAGCGCCCGAACAAACTCTTACGGTACAAGTAGCGGGAACCGGCAGGGCGACCGGACAGCTGCAAGTTACCCCGGAAGCGATTGATTTCGGCGATGCGAGCGTGGGAGCAAACGGAACTCAACAAGGTCAACTCACAGCCAGCGGTGGCAGTGTAACGGTCTCTTCTGCAACCATTAGCAGCGAAAACTTCCGATTAGGTGAATTGTCGCTTCCTGTCACGATTCCGGCGGGCCAGAGCGTGCCCTTCACCGTCACGTTTGTTCCGCGGGACAGCAAAATCTCGTCTGCCATCCTTTCGTTTGCCAGCGATGCCGAGAACGCTTCCGCCGAACAAGCTGTGGCGGTCCGGGTGGTCCGCCCAGCTCAGCACAAGGTTCAGCTGTCGTGGAAGGCGAGCACTTCCAAACATATCCTCGGATACAACGTGTATCGCGGCAACCACTCCGGGGGGCCCTACAAGAAGATCAACGGCGCTTTGGATCCATATACAAAATTCACGGACCTTACCGTCGTCGCGAGCCATAAATACTATTACGTGGCGACAGCGGTCAATTCGAGGAAACGGGAAAGTGCCCACTCGAAGCAGATACGAGTTGTTATTCCGTGATCCACCACGCCGATATCAACCCACTGTTTGCGGGCTTCCAGAGCCGGGCAACGTCTAAGTTTTGGACAGCGAGCGATGCGTTGTGCCACATTATTCCCACCGAAATGTTTGCAACCGACGTGCTATACGCTTATGGCATTGGCAAGCTCTCGAACATAGATAACCAACTAGCTCCGCCTCTTTTGCTATTGACACGCCGCGACCATCAAATTAATCTGTCGCTGCTTGTTTAGGTTCCTCTTTTTTGCAGCAGCCTCGCTGCAGGACCTTGCAGTTTCCTTCCCCCTTGATGACGTGAGATAGATATCCGTGTGCGCGGATAGCTGATGTCCACCAAAATCCAAGGAGTAGCGTACGACCATGATCTCGAAGTGCGCAGGGTCATTCCTGGTTCTCCTGCCTGTTCTGGTGTTTGCTCAATTACAACTTCCCTCTTCAGCCTCACGCGCCCCGGAGGCAGCTTTCTGGCCCCAAGTTGGATTGCAGGGAACCCTTCCTCTGCAGGCTCCTCGGCTAGTTGACCCGGTCGGTCCGCCATTCCCGTTTTGGGGTAAAGCGAGGACGAGACAGAAGTTTGGCCATCCGCGGAACGGATGGAGAAACCGCCCTAATTCCATTTTCCTAACCGCACCCACCTACGCCTCCGGCGGATATTTTGCCGAATCCGTGGCGGTGGCGGATGTGAACGGAGACGGGAAGCTCGACCTCGTTGTGGCAAACGAGTGCGCCGATAGCGCGTGTATGCAGCACGGCTTTGTCGGCGTTGTGCTGGGGAACGGCGATGGGACATTCCAGCCCGCGGTGACCTACGACTCAGGCGGGTACAGTGCCTTCTCCGTCGACGTGGACGACGTGAACGGGGACGGCAAGCCCGATCTGGTGGTGGCAAACGAATGCGCCAGCATCGAGTGCATGAACGGCGGCGTGGGAGTTCTGTTAGGCAAGGGCGACGGTACCTTCCAGGCCGTGGTGAGCTACAGCTCTGGCGGACACGATGCCTTGTCCGTGACGGTGAACGATGTCAACGATGACGGCAAGCCGGATTTGCTGGTCGCCAACTATTGTGCTGACAGCAACTGCTTGACCGATGGCAGCGTGGGCGTGTTGCTTGGTAGGGGCGACGGAACCTTCCGGTCGGCGGTGACATACGACTCGGGCGCATCTCATGCCGTCTCGGTGACAGTGGGGGACGTAAACGAGGACGGCAAGCCTGATCTCGTGGTAGCCAATTATTGCTTTATCAGCAGCAACTGCGCGACTGGCTCGGTGGGAGTGCTGCTTGGCAGAGGAGATGGAAGATTTCGGGCGGCGGTTACTTACAGCTCGGGCGGATACGAGGCCCAGTCCGTGGCGGTGGAGGATGTGAACCGGGATGGCAAGCTAGACTTGCTGGTGGCGAATGTGATTTGCGCCCCAAGCGGCTGCGCGACCGGCAGCGTGGGCGTGTTGTTGGGTAACGGCGACGGTACCTTCCAGCCGGCAGTGACATATGACTCGGGTGGATTTAGCGCCGAGTCCGTGGCGGTGGAGGATGTGAACAAAGACGGCAAACCAGACCTGTTAGTGGCCAACACCTGCGTCGGTAACGGCGGCTTCGACTGCGAGACTGGCTCGGTAGGAGTGCTGCTGGGCAATGGGGATGGAACATTTCAGACGCCCGTGAGGTACGTCTCGGGCGGAACCGGTGCCTCTTCCGTGGTCGTCATGGATGTGAATGAGGATGGCAGCCCGGACTTGTTGGTCGCGAACGCCTGCGGCAATAACGGTAACTACGGCTGCATGATTGGCTCGGTGGGGGTTCTGCTGGGCAACGGGGATGGGACGTTTCACGCGGCGGTGAACTATACCTCTGGCGGATATGAGCCCTATTCGGTGGCAGTTGGGGATCTGAATGGGGATGGCAATCCAGACTTGTTGGTGGCGAACCGATGCGTTGATAACGGCAACTGCAATGGCGTTGTCGGCGTTCGGCTGGGCAACGGCGATGGAACATTCCAGCCGGTGGTGACCTACGACTCGGGCGGATATGAGGCCCAGTCTGTGGCGGTCGCCGATGTGAATGGGGACGACAAGCCCGATCTCGTGGTGGCAAACGTTTGTGCTGACAGCAACTGTACGAATGGCGGCGTAGTGGGCGTTCTGTTGGGCAACGGCGACGGGACCTTCCAAGCGGCGATGAGCTACGGCTCCGGCGGACTGGTTGCCGAATCAGTGTCGGTGGCGGATGTAAACGGAGACGGCAAGCCCGATCTCTTGGTGGCAAACGGTGATGGCAGTGTGAGCGTTCTGTTGGGCGCTGGCGACGGGAGCTTCCAGGCGGCAGTGAGCTACGGCTCTGGCGGAACGAGTGCCAGTTCCCTAGCGGTGGCAGATGTTAGTGGGGATGGCAAGCTCGATGTCGTGGTGGCAAATTATTGTGCCAGCACCGACTGCTCGAATGGCTCGGTGGGGGTGCTGCTTGGCAACGGGGATGGAACTTTCCAGGCGGCAGTCACTTATAGCTCAGGCGGATTGTATACGGGGGCCGTCGAATTGAAGGATTTGAATGGGGATAGCAAACTGGACTTGGTGGTGGCGAGCCAATATGCGAGCAGTTCTGGAACAAATGGTTCCGTAGGAGTGCTGCTGGGTAATGGGGATGGAACTTTCCAGACGGCAATCATTACTTCTACGCCCACTCCGCTCGGGGGTATCCGGTCACTCGCCCTAGCGGACTTCGACGGCGACGGCAGGCTGGATTTGGCCCTGGGTGCTGGTAACTTTCTGCTGCTCGGTAACGGTAACGGGACATTCCAGACACCGATGGTGTTAGGTGCTGGCGGCCTGGGCATCGCGGTCGGTGATTTCAACCGTGACGGGAGGCCAGATCTTGCGGTCGGCGGCGTGACCGTTCTGCTGAATACTTCTGCCTTCCCAACTACAACCACAATAACTTCCTCGTCGAATCCTTCCACCTTTGGACAGTCTGTGACGTTTTCCGCCACGGTCACGCCCAAAGCCTCGGGGATGCCAACCGGCACCGTGACCTTCCGCGAGGGCTCGACGATTCTCGGTACGTCTCCGCTCAATGGGGGTACAGCGCAATTCTCGACCGCAGCGCTGTCGGTCGGCCACCATTGCATCAGAGCCGCTTACTCCGGCGACACGAGCTTCGCAGCCAGCACTTCACCGGCGCTGCATCAACTGGTGCACCGAGCCACCACCACGACCATGCTGGTTTCGTCCGTGAATCCCTCAACAGGCGAGCTATCTGTAACCTTCACAGCAACCGTAGTGCCACAGTACAGTGGTACACCCACAGGTACGGTTACGTTTAAGAACGGAACCACGATTATGGGCAAGGTTCTGCTCACAGGCGGACGGGCGATCTTCACCAAAGTCTTCAAATCAGGGGGGACGAAATCCATCACCGCCTCTTACAGCGGCAATGCGAACTTCATACCGAGTTCAGCCGAACTGACCCAGACGTTTTAATTGACGCGGCAGCACAGATTGGTGACCGTTCGGCGAGCGCCAGGCCTGCTACTCCCCGCAGACAATTCGATCCACTTCCTCATTGCAGAGCTCGCAAAATTGGAGTCTCCGATTTACTTTCCGCTTTCTCAATTCCCGACTTGGATTTGAAGCCGCACAATTATCGTGATTCGCGAGCTTTCAATTTCGTAAGTTCCTGAAGACAGGATACATATTGGGTTCGTTTTGACAAAAACCTGCAAGGGCGCTCCTTAATTGAACACCTTTCTATGATTGAACACCTTTCTATCATTAAGATATATATATCTACGATATGTATTCTATATGAATAGACGGACAGGACGAATAGGGTCCGGGGGTTCGGACCTCCGACCAACGGTTTATGAGAACACAGCTGGATCTTGTCGCATTATGAAAATTTTCTACTTTATTTGATTCTTCCAGGAGTTGGGTGTTGTCCATGCCCAGCGGGTATTTTCGGAATTCGCCCAGCAATGCTTCGAGCAAACCTACACTCGCTGCCACGTCCTGGCGGCAATATTGGGCCTCCTCCGGCGTTACGCTACCACTTGGCTTGTGGTCGAGCTTTCCGGGAACCTTGAATTCACCGCAGGCGCTGTCCAGGCTGAAGCTCCGGTTACGCAAAGCCCAGGCCAACGTCTTCAAATCAAGAAATCGACCAGCCCGGTAGGGTTGATTGCTATCCCCACCGGCTAAGCAAATGAACGCAGCCTTGGAATCTTTCGGGATAAGCTTCACGCGAGGTCGAAAGCTGTTAGGTCGCCACTTGCCCGTCTTCTTGTCTTTGTATCTAAATATGACTAGCAGCCCGTGGTGCAAGTTCGGATTGGTGACCAGAAAGTGTTGAGGTATCCACAGGCTTGGTTTGTAGAATCGGCGCATGGCGATGGGGACGCGCAAGCAGCGGGAGAAGCAAGAAGATTTGTGGATCGCGCACACGGAGTTGGCATCAGCTCCGGGGCATCCGTTCTATCAGCGTTTGAATGAGTTGCTGGAGGCCGAGGGCTTCGACGAGTTTGTCGAGGGCCGGTGCGCGAAGTTTTATGCCGAGAAGAACGGGCGTCCGTCGCTGACGCCGGGGATTTACTTTCGGGCGCTGCTGATCGGGTATTTCGAGGGCATCGGAGCGGAGCGCGGGATTGCCTGGCGGTTGGCGGACTCGCTGGCCCTGCGGCGTTTTGTGGGCATCGCGCTGGACGAGTACACGCCGGATCACTCGACGATTTCGCGCACGCGGCGGCTGATTGATCTGGACACGCATCGCGAAGTATTCGGCTGGGTGTTGGGCGTGCTGGCCGATCGTGGGTTACTGAAAGGCCAGCGGATCGCGATTGATGCGACGACGCTGGAGGCGAACGCGGCGATGCGCTCGATCGTGCGGCGGGACACGGGCGAGAGTTACGAGGAGTTTCTGCGGGGGCTGGCGAAGGCCTCGGGCATCGCGACCCCGACGCGGGAAGACTTGGCGCGGTTGGATCGCAAGCGCAAGAAGCGGACGTCGAATAAGGAGTGGAAGAGCCCAGCGGATGGCGATGCGCGGATCGCGAAGATGAAGGATGGGCGCACGCATCTGGCGCACAAAGCCGAGCACGCCGTCGATCTGGACACGGGCGCGGTGTTGGCGGTCACGCTGCAAGGCGCCGATCAGGGCGACACGGCCACGCTGGATGAGACGCTGTGCGAAGCCGGGATGGCGGTGGCGGAGCAGGTCGGGCGCGAGGCGGAGTTGCGGCCCCACGAAGCGCCGAAGGTGAACGTGGCCGGCATCGAAGAGACGGTGACCGACAAGGGTTATCACAGCGGCGCGGTGGTGAGGCGGATGAAGGCGTATGGCGTGCGCAGTTACATCCCAGAGAAGAAACAGAAGGGACGGCGGAACTGGGCGGGCAAACAGGCCGAGCAGCAAGCGGTGTATGCCAACCGGCGGCGGGTGCGGGGTGAGTATGGCAAGAGTTTACTGCGGCGGCGCGGCGAGTTAGTGGAGCGCAGCTTCGCGCACTGCTACGAGACGGGCGCGATGCGGCGCTGCCATCTGCGCGGACAGGAAAACATTTGGAAGCGGCAACTGATCCACGTGGGCGCGTTCAATCTAAGCCTGATCCTGCGCCAACTGCTGGGCGCGGGCACGCCGCGGGAGTGGAAGAACCGCTTCGGCAGCCTTGTTTTGACCCTGTACTTACTCTTCCCGTGTCGGATAAATAAGGCGCGGTTTTGCAGAAGCCGAATCTCCGCGTCCGTTGCCAAGTGCTTCGTGAGATCGCGTAGCCGACTACGTCGCCCGACTCGCAGGAAATCCGCTACTTGCACCCCGGGCTGCTAGGCTCCAACCTCGTTTGCCCCTGCCACGATCCTGTGCAGAGAGAACGTAGACTCGTCACACTTCTTGCTAGATTAGACAGTGAGGCTGTGGCCTTCAAAGACTTTCACGTTTTCCCAAATGTGGATCGTCACAAGCGCTTTGAAGTGAAGCTTTGCGACAGCTGGCTTCGCCGTGGCAAGCGACTTACAGAGCTATCGCAGTTTTATGACGCAGCAATTGGGATTCGCCGCTCACCTGCCGAGAGTTCGGCAGTCATGACTAATTCTCGGCAGGCTCGACATAAATAAGCGTATGAAAATGTTGGCGTTGGCTGTGGCAACCATTGTGCGAATGCTTCTCGGGCCGGACATTAAGACGTACATCAGGAGGCAAAACGTGTGTTTAACAAACTGGACGCTCTGATGGCGGAGCTGTGCGCACTTGAGGCATGGGATCAGGCAGCAGAGAAGTTCACTCCCGAGGACGAAATTACTCGGGTGGGCATTGAAGCGCGACAAATGAGACGGCTTGCGATCATCTCTGAGATTAACAACCTACTCAAAGTCGCGCACTAAGACTGGAAGCCCAACCCATCTGCACACAAGAGTTGCAGTTGCTCTGCAAGTGCTGCGGACAACCTTTTTGTCCAGACAAAGCCTGGACCGACAAACTCTATGCCGTGTACTTCGGGGCCGAGCGATTTGCTGTTTGCCCAATCTGTACCCAAGCAGCTCTGTAGCACGTTTTTCTTGATTCCGGTTATAGGCGTCGTTGTATTCGGGAAGTGCGACGATTGCAACGGATGTAGGTGAAAGAACTCGTGCTGGCTGCTAACCCCGTTTTGTGGCGAGGAATTAAACAAGGGCCCCTCGTCCGAGGTTCAGCGGAAGACTTTCAGCGGACGCCCAACTTTACCGCCTTCCCAGCAACTCCCATGCTTCCAGATAATTCAAGTAGTCGTGACGACCCGACTGAGTGAAACCGCGGCGACCAATCGGGCAACGGATCGGAGAGAAAGTTGTGCGCTCCGGAAATGTCTTCCGTATCCTTGATGGAAAAATGAAGAAACCAATTGGGGAAATAGCCACATAAAAATCGGCCCGAACGTCAGAACGGCTGAAGGCAAGATAGCGGCCCCTAGTGCCCATATAAACAATCTGCACCCGCCACCCGTTGATGACAACAAGTCTGGCCTGGAACCGCCATCCATCAGGACTGTCCACCCTGCTGGGTGACACCGTGTATCCAAACTTCTTGCCCTTGGCGATCAGCTCACGATAGCCCTTTCGCTCTTGCCAAGCAGGCATCCGTTTATGCAGCACACGTTGTTCGTGGCGCTGGCGTCCTGATTCCATCCCAAGCTGCCTAGCGAGCTGGCGTACTCTTTCCCGGGTTATTCCAAGCTTATCTCCAATATCGGCAAACGACAGCGAGTTGTTGGACAGCAGGCCCTTAATTCTCCGGTGCTGACGGTGGTAGACGGAAAGCCGATGGTAACGATGACTACGGCCGGCACCCGGAAGACCGCATTCACATGTCAAAAGCTTTCTGACTCGTTTCAATATTAACTCTTCCCCTTTCGCCCACGTTTATAAGAGGACCACGCATAGCCACGATCTTGGTGAGCAGTGGCAAACCGGCCGCACTCGTGTTAGCAAACTACCCGTTTCTAGCGCCCGTGGGATTCGATGAGTATGGACCAATGTTCGTGGGGGTCGAAGGAGTTCGATTTTGAGAAAGGTTTTCTAACAACGTCCTTTCCCTTCTACTGTCCGATCTCGAAGGCCCCTGTCTCTTCCCAGTCCCCGGGCGGCAAAGATACTCCCCAAATGTTTCGCGGCTCATCCAGTTCGACCCCGCAGAGCAGCGGGTTCTTGGGATCGATATAAACCACCCGAGCCGCTGCGCGCTTATCCGTCAAGTAGACGCGAATCGAGATTCTCATCCCGCTACTCAACCCAATCGCGGTTGTGATCAGCGCTCCATGAAGGTTGACTACCACGGTCTCGCCATTGCATGTGCGACCACCCTCGATAGCAATTACCACCTTGAGAGGGACCCGAGTACTCCGTCGCGATTCGCGAAACGTCACCGTGGATGCCATGAGTGAAAGGATACATCCGGCGTAGCGCCTTGAAGTCGACAATTTCGCCGCAGAGAAGAGACGAAACGTCTGCGTTATCTAGCCCTACGATCTTGTCACAGCAGGATGGATGAAAGCAGCGCGAGATGGTCGTCGAGAGTGACGACAGACACAGTTTTGCTCAAAATGATAAATAGAAACAGACGCGCCAACGCGACCCTGGAACGCAAACTGCTTAATCGTCATTGCCCAATCGAACTAGCGGTGGCAGAAAACACGTTGTTTGCACTGCTTCCAATCAATCGGATCGTGCCCACTACCAACACCAAAATGACGGCCAGCATCACCGCGTATTCGGCGATATCTTGGCCCTCTTGTTGCGACCAGAACCTGCGAAGCAAATCCGTCATGCTCAGACCTCCGTGCTACTGATTACAATTCTACGCCTCACCTGCACTGATTTGAATCCTGTGACTGCCGGACCAATATTCTAATTTTCCTAGCTTGGACGTTGCCCGAGAGCAACCATACGTTCTGAAACTCGAACCCACCGCCAGCCGGCTTCGAATTGGTTTACCTGGAATGATGCCAGCGATGTACTATCGGGACCTTCCGCCAAAACGCACCGACTTGCAGAATCTGTGAATGTTGCTCCTCCAACTCCTCCCGCATCGTTGTCACCGCATTGCATTGGTTTCCACGAGCCCGACCTTGGCGTGGGGGCGTGGTGTGAGGAAGTCTCCAGCCATTTCCCTCTTCCCGACGCCCAATAGCTCCTTGAGCTTATTCAGTCTGGCCCCAGCAGCCGTAAGACCTGTCTGTGCAGGGTTATATTCACAGATGCCACTAGTTCGGATTGCCAGACCACATCCTCGTTACCATCGAAAGAAGTAAGCACACCTCCCGCTTCTTGTCGTACACGTCCGTGCTCTTGAACTCTTTCCCTTTGGCATCGGTGCCGCTGTGGGATTGATCGAATACGACTATGGTATAATGACCATGATCGGAGAGATTTGAAAATGAGGACAATGGCAGCAGGGTCGTTTAAAATACATTGCCTTGCGGTGATGGATGAAGTTCAGGCTAAGCGGGAGACCGTACTGATCACGAAACACGG
The DNA here is from genome assembly GCA_963837015.1 of uncultured Acidobacteriota bacterium. Taxonomy (GTDB): domain Bacteria; phylum Acidobacteriota; class Terriglobia; order Terriglobales; family Acidobacteriaceae; genus JABDBE01. The sequence continues at coordinate 86,698 of CAWIMI010000021.1, forward strand.
CAGACCGGTAGCGAAACTTGTCCCTGCCGACAAAAGCACAGACGACATCTACAATTTCTTGGCGGGCAAGGGCGCCATTGCGGGCGATATCGTTTCTCCCGCAATTTCGGACAAAGATTGGGGCGAACTCGAGTGATTCTCCTCGACACGCATGTTGTCGTCTGGCTGGCGTTTGATCAAGCTCAGCTTTCCAAGAACGCAAGAGCGGCTATCGACGATGCGCGGCAGAACGGCGACGGATTGGCTATCTCCGACGTCACCCTCCTGGAATTGACGACGCTTTCCAGTAAAGGGCGTATCCGCCTCAATATCAGCCTCGAATCCTTTTTTCGCGAAATCGAGGCACGGTTCATTATCCTACCGATCAGCGGCCGCGCATGTGTACGCGCCCTCGGACTCCCACAGACCTATCCTAAGGATCCTGCAGATCGAATTATCGGAGCTACCGCCCTGGTCGAGGGAATGTCTCTGCTTACCGCGGACCGCGAGATCCGACGATCGCGGGCTCTTCGCACGATTTGGTGAGAACGCCTTGAGGACCGTGATAGCTCCGCTGCTAGTGTTGGTACTCGATGAGGTGTAATCCATCTATATCCTGATCTTGTCGGCCCTTCCCACCCCGGACGTACCTGCCATGATGAAATTTACAGCGAGGGGATGTCGGTTCGGATCTCGTTCGCGACTGTACTCTCTCTTCCCTTCCCAATCAACGCTTTGGTCACATAGAAGTTAATTCTGTCCCGGCTGCACCCGTACGGTCGACATAGCTGATTCCGGTGATCGCTACTTAAGTGAGCTTGACCAGGCCCGTCGTGCCGCGACGATAGACGTTCTAGCCAACAACTGCACAAGAGCTAGACCTCCGGGACAGATTGACGCTCTGTTGCGGCCCGGGTGGCGCTTGCACTCCGCTGTTGCACAACAGGAGACGTGATGCTTCGGTAAGAAAGCGCTTGGCTTCAGCCAGGGCCCGCAGTATTCCGGTGTGACGGTGGGTGCCAAGCTAAGAGCCCATCCACGCAACTGTCAGAGCAACCACTCCCAAAACGCTTCTTGGCGCGTTCGTAGATTTCAACCAAGCCGTCATTTGAGAAGTCGCTGCCCTGGGTCACCAGCAGCTTCCCTCTAGTTCTCGGTGAAGCTTTCCAGGTCCCAGACTTTAGTTCCCCTCATCGGTCGCATTCGACTACTCAACCGTGATGCACAGGGGCGTGGCATGCAGAACAAAGCGTAATTAGGTTCTGCTCTGAATCGTGACCTATGGGCGCGCGGCTCTCCGAATCCTGCCCGGCAGCGACGACTGGTAGTCTCGGTCCAGAGGCGCGGTCCTTCGGAACACGTTCTATCGTTTTTCCGGGAGCTCAGGAATTGGATCCAACAGGAAGGAAATCATTCGGGGTTCGAGAGCGCGTAGGCGATGACGAGCGCGATCGATATGAATGTGATTGTTGTTCTCGGGTCGGGACCTAGGCCTTAGCTTAGCTCCATAGTCGCATTGGAGTTGCGCTGAGGAACGGAACCCCTGGTCACGACCGCCGTCTTCATTGGTTTAATGGCTGCCCCTGCGCGTAGAGAAAGAATTCTCATGTATACTCGTCGTCGTTCTCTGCGTTCAAGAAACAGATTAGTTGTCGCAGTGACGCTCCAACTCCAGAATGAAAATCTCGGTTTCTGTTCATCTTAAGATTATTGCCCGACACATGCTTGGCTGTTTCTGCTTATGCATCCACCCGATACCTTGAGGTGGCACGCGAAGGCGCAGCAGGATTAATGACTTGCGTTTGAGAGGGACTCCTATGAATCTGCTCGGCCGCGTTCGTGCGATGATCTTGTTTGCGCCGCTGTTCGTCGTTATGTTGCTAGTCGGATCATCTCTGGCCCAGACCGCCCCAGCACCGCCCATCACGTACCCGGATTTACCCAGCGAAATGCCAGCCAAGTTAGAACCCGTCACCAATAGCTTCGATTACGCTAGGCGGGAGGTGATGATCCCGATGCGAGACGGGGTGAAGCTGCACACCGTTATCCTGGTCCCGAAAGGCACCCACGGCGCGCCGATCCTATTGACGCGTACGCCGTATGATGCCACCAAACTTACAAGTCATCTTCCAAGTACTCACCTCGGCCCGATCCTCTACGGCTACGACAACGCCACCGACGTCATCGTCGAAGGCGACTACATTCGTGTGGTCCAGGACATTCGTGGCAAGTACGGGTCTGAGGGTGACTATGTGATGACCCGCCCGCTGCGCGGGCCGCAGAACCCGACGCCGGTCGATCACTCCACCGACACGTACGACACCATCGACTGGTTGGTGAAGAACGTTCCTGAAAGTAACGGCAAGGTTGGGGTCCTGGGCATTTCCTACGACGGTTTCTTGCCCTTGATGGCACTCATTAATCCGCACCCGGCGCTCAAAGTTGCCGTGCCCATGAACCCCATGGTCGACGGCTGGATGGGCGACGATTGGTTCCACAATGGCGCCTTCCGCGAACAGGGTATGCCTTACATCTATGAACAGGAGGCAACGCGCAAGAATGATGTCAAGTGGTGGACCGGCTACTTTGATGACTACGACATGTTCATCCACGCCGGATCGGCCGGCGAGCTCGGACGTAAACACGGACTCGACCAGATGGGCTTCTGGCAGAAACTTCTTGCGCATCCCAGTTACGACGCCTTTTGGCGCGACCAGGCGATGGACAAGATCCTGGCAGCCCAGCCGTTGAAGGTTCCCGTGATGCTGGTCGACAGCCTCTGGGACCAAGAAGACATCTACGGCGCCATGGCGGTTTACAAAGCGCTAAAGCCGAAAGACACGAACAATAACAAAGTGTTTCTGGTCATTGGCCCCTGGCATCACGGCCAGGAGATCCTAGATGGCAGCACGCTTGGCCCCTTGAAGTTCAACAGCGATACCGCACTCTACTTTCGGCAGAACATTTTGCGGCCATTTCTCGACGAATATCTCAAGGACAGCACGAGCAAGGCCGACCTCCCGCCCGTGTCCGCGTTTGAAACTGGGACTAACGTGTGGCAACGCTTGCCCTCATGGCCAGCGGGCTGCGCCAGTGGCTGCACGATCCGACCGACACCGCTCTATCTTACCGCTGGATTGAAGTTGAGTTTTGCTGCCCCACGCCTGGGCGACACCGCATTCGACGAGTACATCTCCGACCCGGCCAAACCCGTTCCTTTCCGCGCACGTCCAATTGACGATGCGACGTGGTCCCAGTGGCTGGTCGACGACCAGCGCGAAGCCTCCGGCCGCCCGGATGTTGCGGTGTTTGTCTCCGATGTGTTGACCGCACCGATCAAGATCAGCGGGCAACCTATCGTTAACTTGATTGCCTCTACCAGCGGCACGGACTCAGACTGGGTGGTCAAGGTGATTGACTTCTATCCCGACGAGGTGGCCGGCCAAGCCGCCATGGGCGGTTATCAACTGATGGTTTCGGCGGACATATTCCGTGGACGCTATCGCGAGAGCTTGGAAACGCCCAAACCCATCGCGCCTGACCAGCCGTTGCTCTACCACTTTGCACTGCCCACGGCAAATCACGTCTTCCTTGCTGGCCATCGGATTATGGTACAGATCCAGTCGAGCTGGTTCCCGCTGTACGACCGCAATCCGCAGACTTTCGTACCCAATATCTTCTGGGCCCAGCCTGGGGATTACCAAAAGGCAGTGCAGCGTCTTTACCACGCGCCCGGCCACGCAAGCTTCATCGAACTCCCTCTGATCGTGGCGCCTTGATGCATCCCCCGGACCGCGGCCGTGTAGCATGTCAGTCTTGTTCAGAACCTGCTTGACGAGCTTAATTACTAGGGATTCACCGATGCCCCCGAAATTCAATCGTCGCCGCGCGCCGTTCGTGCTGGCGAAGATCGACGAAATCTTGGCCTGGGAGCGGCAGAAGGCAGCAGAACGAGATACCCGATTTGTCGAAAATGGGGCGCTATCTATGCGAAGTGCGGGCGGGACAGTACTGGCGGGTGGACAACGTGAAGTCCTTCGACGAATTTCTCGAACGACGATTTCCGGAGTCGCGAAGAAAGGCGTACTACCTAATGTCGATTCATGAGCACCTGCCACCACAGGCGAGGAAGGAACTGAAGGAAATTGGCTGGACCAAGGGCGTGGAGTTGGCGAAGCTGGCCAGGAAAGATCGGCAGGACTTCGATTGTGCAACCTGGTTGCACAAAGCCCGGGGAAATGCCCAAGGAGCAGTTTAAGTCAAAACCTTTTCCTCTAAAGGAAAAGTCCAAGTCGGCTGGCGTTGGCGATGGGGACGATGGGAGCGAGATTCCAGCCTGCTCAGGTCATAGGGATCATAGCGGCGCTGCCAGCGATAGAAGTCTGGCGGCTAATGCCGAAATGACGGCAAGTACGGGCCCCGTTCTGGCTTGCACGATGAAAATCCATCCAGGCTAAGCGAACCCGGGCTTCCCGGCTGAGCTCCACGCCGGTTCGAGCCAGTCGGCTCGAACCAAGTGCTTTCCCTCTGTGAATTTGCATATCGACACTCTATGCGAGTGTCACTAATCATTCTGAACGGTTCTTGAGCGTTACCGGTGCAATGTTCCGCAATCGATTCGTATCCAGCCCGGGCGCAACTTCGGTGTAAGATCACTGTTAGGATCTCCTGCACCAGGGGGATTATGAAACGAATTCCTGCTCTCATACTGCTGGTCGCCCTGAGTTTTGCATGGTCCATACCGGCTAAAGCTCAAATCTTCAGCGGCCCAAACAGTGCGCGCCAGGCTCAGAAGGCGGCTGAGAAGCAGCAAAAAGCGCAAAATAAGGCAGCCAAGAAACAGCAGAAATCAATGCAGAAATACGAGAAGGCACAACAGAAGGCCGCCAAAAGGGCACAACATCACGCTTAAATCCCTAGGCACCAGGCGGCAAAGCAGTATCCTAGTCGATCACTCGCATCGTTCCGCATAGCTGCTCTTCAGAAAATTGTCGGCAAACTTGCTACCTTTCATCGATGCCGCGAGTAGAAGCATGTGTGCCTGTTCGCAGTTCTGGGGGACTGCCTCTCCCTTCAAGTAAAGGTTGGCAAGTGCGACTTCCGCCGGTACGCTCCCTCGCTTGACAGCATTCCACAACTCCGTAGGATCATCCTCTTTCGCTGAATCGTTTGCCTGGGCGGTTCCCAGCTTTGCCGCTACGAGGTGCTGAACTCCGCGGGCTGAATTGTGGACGATATGTCGTGGACTACCGATCTCGAGCTTAGGCTGCTCTAATGTCCTCGTGAGCTCAGCGGCTGGGCCGGATTCTTTGGGCAGTTTGCCTTCGCGGACCTCATGGGAAAACCACGCAAAGAAAATCATCGCCATCGAGACTGTAATAATAGGGATCAGTCGCCTGAGCCCCGGTTTGAGAGGCTTGTGTTGACTATCTGAACTCGACACGCAGGCTTCGTGGTCGGTTCCGCTGAATTCGGGAGGAATTGCTGAAAGCGCCTGGAGAGGTTCAATCGCTGGTGCAGGCGTCGCGCACATCACGCAAACTCCTTCACTTCGGGGGTACCGATATTCACACGAAGAACAGGTGATGGGTTCGTCGCTTATAGTGTCGGACACGGTCATCTCCTTGGGGCGGGAGTCTGTCGTCGTTGGCGATTAGATTGTATCCAGTCTTGTGGAAGAGCACCGAGTGACGGAGGTAATGCCAGGGCAGGTCTTTCCGCCCGGCTACGCGACGGACGCACCTTTCGACCGGGCGCAGGCCACACGGTTCACTCGAGAGGTCCTCCTTTTCGGGCAAACCCGTAACTTGGGGCGGCCAAAAGACCGGCCGCCCGGCACGTCCGGCTCCGGTCCTAAAATTCACCTAGCCACCGGAGTGGTGCGGAGCATGCGGAGTAACCCGGCGCTCCGGTCCACTGCGCCTAACTCCAGAGTGGGCAGAGTGATAAGGATATGAGAACACCACACTTAGTCCACATATTCCGCCTGCTCCGATCCTTTTACTGTAGCCGACTTCCCGTACCTGCACTAGAACTCTGACGCGTTGTCAAACTAGCACCCTCGGTGAGCCATTCTGCTTCGTTGTTGCCCTATGGCCTCGGATCGAAGCGGACCGCGACATCCACTGTTCTGTCCTTTTCGTCGGCAGACTCGTGGACGCTGGTATTCCAGTCTCCGATTTCCTTGTAGGCTTGCTGCACAAACCATCGACTCGTCCACTGCTGAAATCGTCGATGATATTCTGACCTCGTGCCAGTGAAGTGTCAGCCCCGCTCAGAGTGTCTAACAAAACCCTGCGGGATTGTCTCTCGTTGGAAACTGCCAGGAGACGTAAGTTAATCGGGAAGATCGACTCCCCAGACTTTTCTTTCGAACGCCACCGATTCGATGCCCGCCTGAATCTCGCCTGGGCCGAGCTGGTTGGTCCACACCACCCGAAACTGAAACTTGTTCTGGCCCCGCTCGAGCATGATGGTTTGACCGGGTCGCAGCGGATTGCGTAATCCCCCCAGCCGTCCCCCGATGGGGCTAATGTCCACCGTATGGGCAAGTTGAGGCCCGGCGTTCTGACCATTCTCGTCGTCGGGCCAGAACCGCAGCGGGAGCACCATCTTAGTGCGCTTGAAACGTTGTACCCTTGGAGACATTGAGTAGAGATTGCGTTCGTTCACGATGCGAAATCAAGTTACCGAGGTTACCGGGATGTGCCTATAACGCGCATAGCTGGCAGCCGGGATCCTCACCTCCCATTCCTCGTCGCACTCGGGCCGGATCAGAATCTCACATACACATGCGGGATCGCGCTCATTGTTCGGAGCGATGAAGGCTACAGTTTGGCAGGTTAGTGGCTAGCGTTTCGATTCGGGATTGGCAAGAAGCTTTTCCTTCCACAGAAACGTTCACTAAGCTGCGATGGATCAACGGTGATCAGCAGTCTTTGGCAGGTTAAGATCGGCACAGACACGAGCCAGCCAGGTCCACTCACGAATGATCTAACTCGCCACGGTCAGGTGACAGTCCCGGATACTTAGGGAGTGGAAGGCTTATGGCCCACACGCTTGAGGTCGATGAATTCCTTGCTACCCTTGCCACCCGCCTCGAACAAGAAAGCTAGGGTAATGTGATCGGCATTGAGCAATCGCATCTCAAGTCCGTAGACGTGAGGGGCGTCCGGAGAACGGAGATTGGTTGCGTCCAGGAACTCGAAATCCAGGATACCCTTCGCGATGTCGATCTGGCGAGCTTTTAACCGCGGTTGATTCTGTGCAGCACAATAATGAGTCATCCGCAGGTCCGCACCATCCAGGTGGTACACACTCGTCATCGACGGCATCCCATCCACGGCTAGACTCTCGACAACCGCTGAGCCATTACCAGTCTCGGAATAGGTGGCGCTCATTTTACCAGTAGCAGTGCGTGCCCCAGTCCATTCGAACGATCCTTCCCATACACCGGCCAGCCCACGAAGCTGTGCGAGTGCTGCGGCGCTAGCGCCTTCCGGGGCCTCCGACGTGCCCATGGTACTGCTTAAACCCTCTTCACGTGTATTTGCCGCCAGCCCGATCTGCCCCAAGAAGAATGCCAGGATCAGGATGAGGAGACCTGCGCGTTTCATGATACGGACCCTCCACATCCAAAGAGACTGCAGAATCTTGGTTTAGTTAGCACGCTGCGAAAAGGCTCTCCTGGTGCCAATCCAAACGTTCTACCCGAAGTCGCTAACGAACGCGGCGAGATCGTTTTGATAAACGCCGAAACCCCAGATGGTTTGCATTCGAATCAGTACGCAACCGGGCTAATCGAGGAAATCGACAGAAAATTGACGGGGAGAGTTTAACGGGGACCGATCCCTGGGTGACGTGCAGCTAGATAGACGAAAACAAATAAAGACGCGAGCGCCAGGAGGGAAGACCTCTACCCAGTGAGCAGGAGTTGGTGGCAGCGAAAACGTGTCCTTCAGCATGGTCTCACGCAAACACTGACCCACCTTCGTCGGATACAACAACACCCTCCCTCACAGCTCCGTCCTTCTCAACTCGTACCAGCATGTCGAAGCTGCGCCCTTCGCCGTCAGCCTTCGGGATGTTGGCGAATCGCAGTATGGCTTCGGGTCCAGTTTCCGCGAAGAACTGACAAGGAAGGACACCGGAAAAGTTTCATAGCGCCCGAATCTCGCAATCAAGTGTTGCGTGTTATGTAGCGTTCCGGGCGCGGAGTACCTGCACGCACCGTGCTATCCAAACTCACCTCACCGAGTCTAGGTAGGACGAAGCGGCGATTTAATGCCCATAGGACCAGCTTCATCCCGACATTCGCAAGGAGGTAACCCATGCGACTGAACGACCGTACGCGTTCCGTACCGATTGCTGCTCTTATACTGAGCATTGCAATATGGAGTGCCTGCAACAAGGCGGAAAAAACGGTAAGTTCCGCTGCGGCTTCTACCGATGGCGGCAAGATTCCCATCACAACCGAGTCAGAGGCTGCGAAGACCGAATTCCTGCAAGGGCGGGGCCTCTCTGAGAAATTGTTGGGCCAGGAATCGCTCGCTCATTTTGATAAAGCCATCGCGCTCGATCCAGACTTTGCATCGGCCGAACTGGCTCGAGCCAACAACTCTCCGACGGCAAAAGAGTTCTTTGACCATCTGAACAAGGCAGTAAGCTTGGCGGACAAAGCCTCGGAAGGGGAGAAAATTTACATTCTGGCAAACCAAGCTGGAGCAAACGGGGAGGTGACCAAGCAAAAGGAGTATCTGGAAAAGCTGGTTGCCGCTTACCCCAATGATGAACGGGCACAGCTAAATCTGGGGAACTACTATTTTGCCCAGCAAGACATAAGTCAGGCCATCGAGCACTACAAAAAAGCAACGGACCTGGCTCCCAGCTATTCGCCTGCCTACAATATCCTCGGCTACGCCTACCGGCAACAGGACGACTACGCGAACGCCGAGCAGGCTTTCAAAAAGTATATAGAGCTGATTCCGAACGATCCCAATCCCTATGACTCGTACGCGGAGTTGCTGCTCAAGATGGGAAGATTCGACGATTCGATCACGCAGTACAACAGGGCTCTATCGATTGATCCGCATTTCGCGCCGTCGCACTTTGGGATCGCCGGCGATCTGATGTATTCGGGCAAATCCGCGGAAGCGCAAGCCGAGCTGCAGAAAATGGCCGATCAGGCGCGCAATGACGGCGAGCTGCGGACCGCATACTTCGGCATGGCCGTGCTCGCCGTAGATACCGGCAAGCTGGACAAAGCACTGCAACAAATGGACAAGGAATATGCCGTCGCAGAAAAGAAGAACGATGTGGCAGCGATGGCGGCTGACTTTCAGGCCAAGGGCAACATTCTGGCTGAGATGTTGAAGTATGACGCGGCGGCGCAAGAGTTCGATCGTTCTCTTCAGATAGTCGAAAGCTCGAGCCTCTCGCAAGAGATCAAGGACAATGCCTCTCTCCTGCACCACTACAACCAAGCCGGATTGGCGATTGGGAAAAAGGACTACGGTGCAGCAAAGACTCACGCGGAAGAATTCCGCAAGGGAGCCGAGGCCTCCAAGAATGCTTTGCAGGTGAAGCAGGCCCACGAATTGGCGGGGAGAATTGCGCTCGGGGAAAAAGATTATGAGACAGCCATTACGGAACTTCAACAAGCCAACGAGCAAAACCCTCTTGATCTTTTCCGCTTATGCCAGGCTTACCTAGGGAAAGGGGACAACCCAAAAGCCCTGGAATATTGCAGCAAGGCTGCCGGATTTAACTCGCTCCCGCAACTGAATTATGCCTTTATTCGAGTGAAAGCTCAAAAGATAGCGGCGGCCAGCAAGCAAGAGTGACGTCTGCCGAATTCATTTTCCTGAGGAGCGAAGGCCATGAAGGGATCTGGGTTTTCGCCAGCCAAGCGACTAACCCAGAGCCATTGCATTAGTCGAACGCGTCATGTGCTGCATCGTGGGGATTGGGCTGGTTGTCTCGCCCGACGAGCTCGCCCAAGTGAATCGAACAGCCGTACTTGGTTGCCAACTTGTACGAGTAGAAGCCGTAGCTGGGCTTGTCTGTTGCGTGCCTGACGCTAGTCGAACCCATTCTTAGGTCACGATTCCCGCGCGATGTAGTTGCGAGATTAGAAATAATTGTTTCGGATGGATTTCGCGCATCGGAACGACGTGCGGCTGCCAAAGCATGACCGTCGTAACTTTCGCGGTGTCCGGCCTACTGGTCATAATGATGTCCGGAAGACGGAAAGCTACTCTGCAGAGTAATGTGGGTTCAGCGGCCTAGGGCGGACGAGATGCATGTAGGACTCTGCGCACGAACCGGGCAACTCGGCGATTGTGACTTGACGTGGTATCCAACGCCCCGTCTGGGAGAGACTTCATGGCAAGAACATATGACCGCGTTCGCGGACTGTTGCACGAGGTAAACGGGAACCAATCCCGAGGTAGCAGAGCGCTCAGTGTCAATTCGCTAGTACTGTGGCCACGTGAATAGTAATACATGTAGATACTTTCCGGCGGACCGATTCCGGCGTATGGCTGGGACATGGGAGACGGCAGGAAGGTTCCGGTCCGGTTGTCCAAGTCGGAGCAGCGGGAATTGGATGAATTGTTGCGTGGCGGTCTGCAGCCGGTACGAACCGTGTTGCGCGCCTTGGCGCTGCGGCAACTTGCGGATGGGCAAGCCATTCGCGCGGTCTCCCGCAACGTTGGGTTGAGCCCGAAGACGGTGTGGTTGACCAGCCAGCGCTATCAGCAAGGCGGACTGGAGCGGGCCTTGTACGAGCGGGCGCGACCGGGGCAAGAAGCACGGTTGGATGCCCAACAGCGGCAGCGCATTGTGGCCCTGGTTTGCAGTCCGCCGCCGGAGGGCCGGGCGCGGTGGACGGTGCGCTTGCTCACGGAGGAGGCGGTGAAGCGCAAGCTGGTGCCACGAGTGGGACGAGAGACGGTCCGCATCCTGCTCGAAAGCCACGACCTGAAACCGTGGCGGGAAAAAAATGGTGCGTGGCCGAACTGGATGAGGAATACATCGCGCGCCTGGAGGACGTGCTGGCCGTGTATGAAAAGCCGCTCTCGGCACGGGAACCGGTGGTCTGCATCGACGAGAAGCCGGTGGTGTTGCATCAGGATATCCGGCCTCCGGTGGCGATGCAGCCGGGACGAGTGGCGCGTCGGGATGCGGAATATCGGCGTTGCGGAACGGCCAACGTGTTCTGCGGCGTTCAACCCAAGGCGGGACGGCATTTCACCAAGATGACCAACGACCGCTCCTCGCCCCGGTTTGCCGATTACCTGCTGGACATTGCTGTCCGTTACCCGGAGGCCGATACCATCCACTTGGTGATGGACAATTTGAGTTCCCACACGCGCAAGGCGGTGGTGGGCCGCTTTGGGGCCGAGGCCGGTGACTGGCTGTGGAATCGGTTCACGGTGCACTACACCCCCAAGCACGGCAGTTGGTTGAATCAGGCGGAGATCGAGATCAGCCTGTTCTCGCGGCAATGCTTGGGGCAACGCCGTATCGGGGATCGAGCTTCTCTGCGGAAGGAAGCGCGAGCCTGGGACCGCCGCATGAATCGCGACCGAGTCCTGATCCAGTGGAGCTTCACTCGCAAGCAGGCTCGAAAGAAGTTTGGCTACAAAATCACGCGGTCACGGTACTAGTGTAGTGCGTCACAATTAACAACCTTTATCAATCCGCCCGCGTCTTACGATGTAAGGAGACGGTTGCGGATGCGCAGAGCCCCAGTCATTACGTTGAGTCCGGAGCAGCGGAGGGTGTTGGAATTCCAAGCCCGGAGCCGATCGTTTCCGCTGCGCGTCGTGGAACGGGCTCGCATCGTGTTGTTGGCGGCCTCCGGCCAGCAGGACAAGGAAATCGCCGCCCGCATGGTCACTACAGCGAAAAAAGTTTCGCGCTGGCGCAAGCGTTTCCTCGCCCTGGGGGTGGCGGGGTTGCTGCAAGACGCGCCCCGGCCCGGACGAAAATCCACGATCAGTGCGCGCCTGAGGCAACGCGTCGTGACCATGACCACGCGCCAGCAGCCCAGCAACGCCACCCACTGGAGCACGCGTACTATGGCGGCGGCGGTCGGCATCAGCGAAGCCAGCGTGCGCCGCATCTGGCGCGCCCACGGTTTGAAACCGCATCGCGTGGAAACCTTTAAGATCAGCAACGATCCCGCCTTCGCCGAGAAGCTGGAAGACATTGTCGGTCTGTACCTGAACCCGCCCGAACACGCGCTGGTGCTGTGCGTGGACGAGAAGAGCCAGATTCAAGCTTTGGACCGGACCCAACCCGGCCTGCCGCTGAAACGCGGACGCGGCACCACCATGACCCACGACTACAAACGCAACGGCACCGCTACCTTGTTCGCCGCGCTGAATGCAGCCAACGGCGAAGTCTATGGTCTTTGCCAAGAGCGCCACCGGCACCAGGAATGGCTCAAGTTTTTGCGCCTGCTCGACCAAACTATGCCGGCGCATCTCACCTTGCACTTGATCGGCGACAACTACGCTACTCACAAACACCCCAAGGTCCAACGCTGGCTGGCGCGGCACCCGCGGGTTCATATGCACTTCACTCCTACCAGCGCGTCGTGGCTCAACATGGTGGAGCGCTTCTTCCGCGATCTCACGCAGAACCGGCTGCGGCGCGGCGTCTTTCGCGATCTGGAAGAGCTGATCATGGCTATCGGCACCTATATCGACCGTCACAACGAAAGTCCCAAACCCTTTATCTGGACCGCCCGTGCCTCAGACATCTTGGAGAAGGTCAAACGCGCCCGCCGCACCCTCAATACACGTCGATCTGTTTGACGCACTACACTAGCATCTACTCTGGCACGTAGCAACAGGAGGGAATTCCTGTTGAACAGCGAGGAGCGGCGCTATCTATCCGCCAAAGCTTTGCGCCGACTTCTTCATTTCTTGCAACAGATTAAGCTCATCGACATTCAGGACGGCGAAATCACTTTGACAGCGGCAGGCCGGGAGGCACTGAAAACCGAAGCGTACGATCGAATCGTCTCACACCTGGTCCTTGAGTATCTATCGGGGCGTGGCATTCCTTTAGATACAATACACGCGATGATCGAGTCCATCGAGTTACCAGAAGTGCCTGAGCCAAGTGTAATTTTCGAGAAATTAACGGCCAAGCAGCAAAGTCGGATTAACCAAGAACGATTCCGCACACTCTTGTATCTTCTCGCATGTACAAAAAGACTTGGAAGGAATTTGAAGGTAATCTATGGGCGCCGCTAATTGTAGCTGTAGGTCATCAGGCCACCTGCGAACCATCAAGATTAGCGGGTGAGAGTTCCTCCCAGCGACCGGCCGCGGCAAAGCCGTCCAGCCGGAGCATGGAAGATCCGTTAATAATGACGTGGCTGATTTTCATCACACCGGTCAGGCCGATCAGCTGCGTCTCATCGACTTCATCGCGGCCTAGTAATTCAACGTCGTACCCAAAGTCGCGCAAAAACCGACGAAGCGCTAAACCATCCTTTCGGACATATCGGGTCTGAAACGTCTTGCTCGCCACCTAAGAACCGCCCCAGCGGTTGGCGGCCTTTGGTTTGTCATTGGATGACCGGCCCAATAAGATCAGTGCTTTCGAGTCCAACCCCATACTGAGGGCTAAGTAATTCCCGCACGAACGTAATCGAGAAGAACCGCGAGTGGGCGTAGTGGCGAGAGATGTGTGTCAAGTCGCCACTTCGCAATCCTGGGAGACTCGTGATAGACTAAGTTCGTTAAACTAAGGTCAATGAGGCTCAATGAAAACAGTGAATATTCACGAAGCGAAAACGCAGCTCTCGAAACTCGTAGAAGAAGCGTCAAAAGGTGAGGCGTTCGTCATTGCCAAGGCTGGTAAACCAATCGTAAAGGTCATGGCCCTTAGCGCTCCAACTGGGGCTCAAGTACGGCGACTCGGTTTCATGTCGGGGCAAATCTCTGTGCCGGAGGACTTTGACCGAATGGGCAATGAGGAGATCGAGCGAATCTTCGGTGGTGGTGCGTGAAACTTCTGCTGGATACACATCTTCTCCTCTGGGCTGCCGGTGAACCCCGGCGATTCTCAAAACAAGCTCGAACCCTGATCGACAGTCCGGACAACGAGCTTCTCTTCAGTGCAGCCAGTTTATGGGAGGTGGCAATTAAACGTGGGTTGGGCCGGGAAGATTTTAAGGTGGATGCGCGGCTGCTGCGCCGCGGTCTATTGGACAACGGGTACAGCGAGTTGCCAATCATCAGCGATCATGTCGTCGCCACCGAGAGTTTGCCGCTGATCCATAAGGATCCTTTCGACAGAATCTTAGTGGCACAAGCGACTGTTGAGGGTGTTACGCTGTTGACCATCGATTCCTTGGTGTCGCAGTACCCGGGCCCTATCAGGATAGTGTAGGAATCCACCATGCTGGAGGGGGAGTTGCCAAAACCCCTTCATGTTGTGCCGACCACGGTGCCAAGGCGGTTTCGACCTCCCAACGGTCGAACTAGTTTGCGGAACAGCGGAAGCGTTGGAGGCGTGCGACCTATCGTCGCGCCTCTTCCGAAGCTCCTCTTCGGCACGTATCCACCGACCACGCCGAGATCGGTGATGCCGTCGGGGCATGAGCACTATACGACAGGGTCTGCGCCAGGAACGTCAAACTCGGTGAATTTACCATCGTCTCGGAAGGAACAGCCCTCCTGACTGGCGATATGCTGAAAGCCTTCATAGTCGGTTGGAATTCATTGAGCAGCTATCTGATAGAACACGACTCTCCCCGAAGGATCGAGTTGCTGCAGCAAGTCAAAGTCGCGAACGTTGCGGGACAGCACCACGCACCCGTATTTTCGAGCGGTGGCGAATAGCAGCGCGTCGTTCAAGACGCGCCGCCGCTGTTCTCGCCCGTATCCCTGGGTCCGGGCCAGCGTGCCGGACAGCAACCCAGCTTCCCGCCAGATCTCAGGATCGGGCGTGATCGTCCGATAGCTGGGCCGCCGGTCGATGACCGCTGCGACTTGCTGGATGATCTGGAGCGTCTGGGAATGCGTGGGATCGAGGAGGCCGCAAGTCGCCGCCAGTTCGGCTTCCGTGACTGGGGAGTGCCAAGCCTCAGTCGCCCGCAGCATCGCCTCGCCCGTTTGCGGAAAACGGCCTTGAAGAATATCGATGTAGACCGTTGTATCGTAGAGCAGCTTGGCAGGTCGATGGCTGCTCGATCCTATGAACTCAAGCTCCGATTCGGCCCGCGGTCTGAGCTGTGCTCGATGTTTGTCGGGTTTGAGCCGCCGGAGAGTGCCTTGAAATTTAGAACTCAAGGTCAGCCTCGCCACTAACCGCGCCGCTGCGGGAAAACAACCAGTCCGCGTAGTCGTCGGCTACCGCGATGTTAGCCAGCGCCACCTCAATCAGGTCCGTGTCAGAATCAATTCCGGTGCGTTTTTTTGCCCGTGTAACGAGCGCTTGTGGCATCCTTCCCCGGACCATCTGGGTTCGTTCGCCACGCAGCAGTCCCTCCTTCTCGGCAATGACCATTACGTCGCGTAACTTGAGGGAACGCACGGGACTCCCCTCACCCATACCTACATGTTTCCTTCCTCGCGAGGAACTGGATTGCGTGCCACGCTTCACCACTCACCTCCTCGGAAACCACCGTGCTTCCACGATTTCTGTGTAGCACAATATTAATAGTATTGTAGCACACCGAATTCGCTGGAACTCAGCAATATAGAACGATGGAGTTATAGATCTTATGGAGGGCAATCGCCTGAGGGCCTAATCATTCGAGTCAGCCTTGGGACTCTCCGGAAACAAATATGACCAACATGGTCACGCCAGTTAACAATGGAAATAAGAGAACTGTGCATTTGCGAGCGTTCTGTGTGGTGTCATGAATCTCCTCATCGGTTCCTGAAGTTCCAGGTTGTCTCCCAACCCAATATCAGTCGTAGGATTTCAACCGCCCTTGGTGTCACGCAGTTCTTCAATTGAGCCCGCGCCAGAGCCTACGAAGCAAAACAAAACGTCCCAGCCTCATACGAGTCGTGGGGCGTTAAGTCGAACACCCCCCAAAAACTGCTCAATCCACAATCTACGAAGTGGAGGTGGCGGCGTGAATGGCCCAATCGGGCTATGACGTTGGTCGTCCAGAGGGGGCTACTCACGGGAGTAACAGTCGAATTCAGTACTTTCACTAATACCACGAACTAGATAGATGGAATAGCCGTTGACTGTTGTCTTCATGCTTTCCGTTTCCGATGTTCTCAGGTTGAGGGCACAACCGATGGGGGCAGTGAATGCGAACGTAGAGCGCAACCCAAAGACACGTAAGGAGATTAAATGAAAAACTCTTTGTTCGCCGGTCAGCTTCCAGTTGATCGGGCGCGCGTTGGGCGCATTCCGGCTACCACGGATCGCCGGTTTTCCACGGGTGGATCGCGACAAGGGATGACAGCCACCATGGCTAACCCTGAGTTTGTCTATGTCAACGGCGACATGGTGCCCTACGAGGACGTGACCATTCATGTGTCGAGATTGCGGCGAAACACGGGGCGAACATCTTCGAGGGGTTGTGCGCTTATGCAGGTGACGGCGAGCAATCCTTCCTGTTTCGGGTCAAGGAACATCTGGTGCGGTTGCGTAACTCCATGCAGATGACGCAGATCAACTGCAATCATTATGACGAAGATTACTTGGATACGGTTCTCATGTCTCTTTTCCGGATGGCAAGCACGAGGTTGGCTGCTTGTTCGGTTCCACCCAGGTGGTGTGTTGGCGCGCTCGTGCAGCCAGGCAGCGTAGCTGGTTTCAAATTTTCACTAGACTGACATCGACCAGCATGGCCGCCTGTTTTAGGTTGGCATCTAGAGTGGCGAGCGGAAGTCCGGTGCGTAATGCCAGCTCGAGGTAAGCGGCATCGTACTCCGTCAGATTCTGTTGCCGTGCAACCGCCAGGATTTGCTCGAACGCACGCCCGGCTTCGATCGGCTCCAGCGATATCGGGAGCTCCGCGATACGTCGAAGTAAGGCTGTACCCTGCGCTATGGTGATGCGTTTGCGTCGTTCTGCCACTAGCAAAGCATTGGCAACCTCGAAAGGCCATATCGCAGGCGTGAACACCTCGGTTCCTCTCGAAAGCAGGTCAAGAACTCCCTCCGTGAAATTCGATTTCTCGTCCTCGAAGCACCAGGCAACGGCCACGGACGCATCCAGAATGATTCGCTTAACGGTGGCGGCCGGCATTGATCAACTCGCGAATCGTAGTTTTTCCCAGAGTCGCGCCCTTTCGAAGCTCGCGGATTTCTCGCACCACATGCTCAGGTTCTTCTCTCTCGCCACCATCGGCCGGAACCAATTTTGCAATTGGAATCCCCCGCCGCGTAATCCGGATCGTCTCGCCCTTGGAAACTCTTTTCAGCAGGCGATTGAGATGGGTTTTGGCGTCAAAGACTCCGACAGTAGTTTGATGAGCCATCTAAACCAGTCTATCAACTAGTCTGTTGGCATTGCAAGGAACCCTCTAACTGCCATTTGTACTACGTGTGCTCACAAGAGCAAATAAGAAGTTCCGTGGACCTAAAGCAATCCGCCGATGGCTCCTCCGATAGTGCATAGTGAGTCGGCTATGGTTGGAGTTCTTGCCTCACAGCAGGGCCTCTTCGCTCCACGGGCGTTACCCCGCTTCCACGCTACTCTGGCCCCTCCGCCACCCTCTCGCCGTCCACCGATTTCCCGGTGTCGCCGGTTATACGGCTTTCTGCTCCGTGGATTTTCTCCCCGGGACGAGGAGGGCTTCTCCAGTTGCTTAACGTGTCCTTGTCATCGTGCAGTCGCTATCGCCCCGCCAGAGCGTCTCGCCGCATCAGTTAGTTTGCGACGATCCATGTTGCCTTCACCCTGGCATGTGGGTTCGGCCTCTGGGTTTAGGGTCTCGAGGTAACCTGTGCGTTCACTTTCGTTACGGCCCGATGACTTGCTCACCATCCCATGGATGGCTTTGTCGATCGACTCCATGCGCTTCGTCTCCTCCGCGCATGCGATTCCAGCTACAGGGCTCTGACCTTTCCACTGGTGGGTCTACCTTCCACTGAACACATCAGACTTTTTGTTTTCTTCTGGACATACCATGCCATCGCCATTACCCCGGCAGGTCCGATGGAGCTTGTTCGCTCGTCCACCTCCACCATCAGCGGCCTTCCCTGTGTAACAGTCAGGTCGGCTCCTGCAATTACCTTTTCGGGGCCTGCTCAGCGTTCACTCACGTTATGGCCTGCACGCTCGCGGAGTCGCCATGCGACCCTTTCCATCGAAAGCTCCGACAGCTTCGTTGTCTCCGCTGCCGCTTCGATTGCTACCGGGTGGAGCGAACCAGTTCCCGGCCGGGAGTTGCACCCGCTGAAGTCCAGAGCCTTTTCACGGCGCACTGTTACGCCAAGTATCTGCTGGGAACGTTCCGCTTTGCCGACAAACCGCACAGAACGTGATGTGCTGACTGCGACGACGCATCGAGGCTGGTGGTAGAGTCATTCGTGAAACACGAGGTTGAAATGCGTCTCAAAACGCTAGCCCCGCCCATCTTGTTTGTCTTATTAACCTTGACCGGCGGCACATGTGCGCAACAGTCTGTGGGGGCGGTGGCTCCCTCCCCAGCATGGAATGACAATTCGCTAATCACCGTTCAGAAAACCGGAGGAGACCCTGCTCGACCCGGTGATGTCAAGATCGAGTTCTATGGACACGATGCATTTAGGATCACATCGCCGGTCGGTTTGACGGTTCTGACCGATCCCTGGCGAAATGATTCAACAGGCCTTTACGCAAGATGGTTCCTGAACGAGTTTCCTGCAATCCGGGTCGATATAGTTCTTTCCACTCACGCTCATTTCGACCACGATGCTGTGGAGCGCCCGGAAGGACTAATGGTTCTCGAACGTTTGGTTGGGCAATTTAAGGTCGGCGACATAGAAATAACGGGACTCCCCGACAAGCATCAATGTGATCGCACCTCCGCAGATTCAGTTGTAAAGACTTGTCCGCCAAACAACGCCATCTCGTTCGATAACGTCATTCAGATCATTCAGACCGGGGGATTGCGGATCGCCATCTGGGGCGACAATCGTGCAGCGCCTGATTCCTCTCTCGATCATTACTTGAAAAATGTTGACGTAATCATTCTGCCCATCGAGTCAATACTCACGCGCGTTGAGGTCGATGCAATCGTCGGGAAATATGATCCCAAGACCGTGATTCCAGCCCACTATTCTCTCCATGGTTTGACGACCGACGTCTCCGGTCTGGAGTCGGCCGATGAATGGGTGAACGACCAAGAGAAGGTTCATCATGCAGACGTTCGTCGCCTCGATAGTGCGGATTTGACGCTTAATGCAGCCGAGCTGAAAGCGGCCGATCACAGGGTCTATTACTTCGGGAACCACTTTGAGAAGAAATAGAGATTTGACGAGCGAAGCCGAATTCCATCGCGATCTGACGGTCGCCCTGCCATCACAATTTCTGATGACGGGCAAACTGGAAGTAACTGTTGTCACCGGGCCATAGCGCTCCAGACCCCTCAA
>CAWIMI010000022.1:0-45872 GCA_963837015.1 uncultured Acidobacteriota bacterium
TAGTGGCGGGGAATAGATCAACGCGAGGCGAAGATTTTAAGAGCGACTGGCTTTCGGATATCGCAAAAGGCGAATTGCAAGGCAAACCGTTTGGTAGCGATCATCGCTGCGACTTTTTCTGCTTACCTCAGCTGCAGCTTCCGCACGAAGGCAATGCCGATGTGCTTCTGGAACTGTCTTGCTAGCCAAACGCCTGGCCCCAACGTCTAAGTCCCTTACGTTTCGAGAGGAGCGTGCTGCTATGAAAACCATTTTTGCGTTTCTAATTCTGTCCATGTCCTTTAGCTCCTACGCTCAAAATGCTGCGCCAGTGACACTGCGGAGCATACTGCTGGAGCAGTTGCGCACTACCCACAACGCGAAAGACTGGTTCGTGCCTATCGACGTAGCTGTGGAAGGCCTTACGGCCGAGCAGGCCAGCTGGAAGGATCCGAGCGGAAACCACTCCGTCGGACAGCTGACCTATCATTTGCTGTTCTGGAACGAGCGGGAGCTGGCCAAGTTCAAGGGGGAGCCCGAGAAGAAATTCAGCGGTGACAACGACGAAACCTTCAATAACTTTGATACCAAAAAGTGGAACGATACGGTCAAACAGCTCGACCAGGTCATGACCGAATTGGAAAAGTTTGTCGAAACCACGGATGAGAAAACGCTACAGGCCAGGGCTTCAGACATCGCTCACATAGGCACGCACAACGCGTATCACGTGGGGCAGATCGTCCTTGTCCGGAAGCTACAGGGCTCGTGGAATCCCGAGAAGGGCGTCAAGTAGAGATTGCCAGGTGCGGTCAGATAGTTGGCGTAGCAGTACGCTGTCAATGCCAAAGACAGCGTGGGAGCGTATTAGTAGCAAGAGGAGGGAATTACGGCGCACACTTCGGAGGATCTGCACTGAGCCCATTTAGGAGTTTTTTCGCCGTTCCAAGATCAGGATTAAATTGCAACACGCGCAGTATGTACGTACGCGCCTCCTCAAATTGTCGCGCGTTACAAAAGGTCCGTGCCAGGTTCATCCCGATACTGCTTCTTCCCGGCGCCCGCTGAAACGATCCCTGCCATAGTGTTATGGCCTCGCGCATGTGTCCGTTCCGGGCTTCGACAACTCCAAGGTTGGTCGCCGCATCAATCAAATTTGGATTGAGAGCGAGCGCCCTCTGATACAGTTCGCGAGCGCGATCCGTAGCTCCGCGCTTCTGTTCGACGTAGCCCATCGCTGACAGCAATGCGGGGTCAGAAGATTTCAGCAGGGCTAATCGCAGCAGCCGTTCAGCTTCCGCTTCAGACGACTGCAACCCCGATTCCGCAATCGACTCCCATGCCAGCGCGTCATCACGCAGATCGCTCTCACCCTGGTGAGGCTGCGGGAACGGCACGAGCTTCGGCACCGCAGGTTGTGCAAACGCGTTTTCCAGCATCGGCGTGGAGGAAGGCCGGCGCAGGATACGGTGATCCGTCACCTCGGTGTGTGCAACGTCTGCGCTCAACGATGCTGGCATGTGACACGAGGTGCAGTCCGGTCGATCAGCATGATGCTTAGCACCAAAAGGTTTTCCGTGACAGGCGAGACACTTTGCGCGATAGAAAGAAACCCGCTCTTCGGGCTTCACCTGCAGATGCGGATCGTGGCAAGTGGTGCACGCCATCGCATCCCCCGATTTCTTTTGGCACATGCTTTGCGAGAGGGCTTCAAACTGACTGGTAGCGCGTAGTCCCGTACCTTTGCTGTCGGCCAGTATGTAGTAGCGGACATAGTCCGAAAGATTGTCGCCCGGCCGGTACTCGTAGAGGTGCTTGCCCGCCCTTTCGATAGCGGCATTACCTTCGAGATGGCACTGCATGCACACGGCATTGCGGCGCTCCGCCGGCAGTTTCGTGGGATTCACAATCGAGGCCCCACCGTTGGCGTGCGCAGCGCCTGGTCCGTGACAGCGTTCACAGCTTACGCCCGAATATGTGAACAGAGGGGTATTGTAGCGATTTTCAGTACCATCGATCGGCGGCTGGATCCCGCTCACATGGCATTCCAGGCAACTCACTAGCGCTGGCAGGTTCAGAGGCATCTCGCGGGTGCTACCGTACGCGGGAGCCATGTCCCACATATGCCGGTCGGCATACCAGTTCACCGGGGATTCGAACACGAACCCATCAACTGAGAAAAGGTAGGTGCGACCACGTCGGCCTTGTCCTATGTAGTAGAGGAGTTGCCGCTTGCCGCTCACGCTGGGATCGCCGGGGCGCTGGAAGCTCAGCCACACCTTGCCATCCTCTGAGTAGATACGGTAATTCATTCCCGATGGTTGGTGATGAAGTTCGCCGACGATCAGGTTTTCCGTGGCAGGGCCGCTGGCATTTGCCATAGCAGTGCGCGCATAGGACTCGTAGATTGAGGCGTGGCACTTCGCGCAAGCTTCGTTGCCCACGTATCCGGAAACATCGGCCGTGGCGGGATCGCCGGAATGCTGGCTCGCGGATGCCTTCAAAATGCACAGCAGCATGACTGCTACTGGAGCCGCGATCAGTCCCGTAAGCGGGGATTTTCGTATCATGTCCGCCGCAGCATTGCCGCCATCGACTGAAATTCAGTCAGCCATCATTTCGAAATTGCACCGATGTAAACGGAAAACGGCTCCAGCGACAAATGCGAAACGGAGCCCGTTTTCGATCCTGTCGGCATGGTTGTCAACAGAGTGCGCGCGGTCTTTCCATCGAAGCCTTGAGGTGCGAGATCGAAGCTCACCTGCTGCGGCCGCGAGGACATGTTCAGCACGACCAGCACTGCCTCATTCTTATAACGTCTTAAGTAGGAGAGCACGTTCGGGTCATTCTCGTTAAGCGCGACGTAGTCGCCGTCCAGCAGAGCGCGATTTTGATGCCTCAGGGCGAGCAGGCTACGGTAGACATTCAGGATCGAAGAGGGGTCTTTGAGTTCGCTAGCGACGTTGACCGTCTTGTAGATAAGTGGAACGGGCAGCCAGGGAGTGCCGCGCGTGAAACCAGCGTTTGGGCTATCGTCCCACTGCATGGGCGTGCGTTCTCCATCGCGTCCCTTCTCCTGCGGCCAACCCACGCGGCCGATCGGGTCCTTCACATCTTCCTTCCGCAACGGATCATTGTTCTCCATGCCGATCTCTTCGCCGTAGTACATGATTGGGGTCCCGCGCAGAGTCAAATAGAGTGACGCCATCAATTTTGCGATGGCCTGGTTGTTCTGCCCATCCCCGTAACGCACGTACGACCGCACGATGTCATGATTGCTGAGGACAAATACCGGCCAGCCGCCAGCTGAGTCGACCGCAGCAATTTGCCGGCGGAATTCCGGTGGCGAAAGTCTATCGACCTTGGTGAACAGGAAGTCCATCGGCATTTGCAGTTCATCACTGTGTTCGCCGTAATATTGCTTCAGTTCATTCACGTCTTTCGTCCAGGTTTCACCAATCAGTACGGCGTTGTTTTCATCGGCAACCTTCCGCAAGTCACGGAGGACCACGTGCACTTCGGGCAGCTTGGTGTTGTAAAGGTCTTGCTCGTTGGGGTCGCCATATTTGTTCAAGCCAGGCAGGACTGGATTGTCACGCAGTTCGGGGTCCTCGAACAAGGTATCGACGGCATCAAGCCGGAAGCCCGCCACGCCCCGTTTATACCACCAGCGAGTCACATCGAACATGGCATCGTGCACGGCGGGATTTCGCCAGTTCAGATCGGGCTGTTGCGGATAGAAATAGTGGTAATAATATTGCCCGGTTTTGAAATCCATCGTCCATGCCGATCCACCAAAGGTGGATACCCAGTTGTTCGGCGCTGCCGAGCCTTTGCCGTCGTGCCACATGTACCAATCGCGCTTCGCAGACGTCCGCGACGATCGAGAATCGACGAACCATGGATGCTGATCCGAAGAGTGGTTCATTACGAAATCCATAATGATGCGAATGCCGCGTGTCTTCGCCCCTTGCTGCAGACGATCGAAGTCCGCCAGCGTTCCGTACATGGGATCGATATTCTCGTAGTCCGAAACGTCGTAACCGAAATCAACCTGCGGGGAGGGATAGCAGGGCGTGATCCAGATGGCATCCACACCCAAACTCTTGAGGTAATCCAGTTTGGAGTCGATGCCTGGCAGGTCGCCAATGCCGTCACCGTTGCTGTCCATGAAGCTGCGAGGATAGATCTCGTAAAATACAGCGTGCTGCCACCACTGATGACCTTCGGAGTCAACGGCCTGCGTTTGGGAGCGGACCGTAGAAGAGAAACCAGCAATGAATAGAACCAAAGCCAGGAATTTGCGGAGCATGTGGGACATTCTCCTTGAGAGGGTTTTCGTGAATCGGCTGTCAGGCGATAGTAGGAAGTTTACCTTAGCTCGCGACCGCGGGCCAGTAAGACCGGAGGGCCTTCTTGCACGTTTAGCGAGTTTTTTCCCTTGTGCTAGAACCGCCGCCTTCCGCCGTAAATTGGATCACAATCCTGCCATGAACATAGGAGGAAGCTTCGGTTCCCGGCAACTCGACGCGGATCCGCCTTTGACCATTATCGTCCTGGATGAGCTCGCCTCCTTCCACATTTGCGATCTGTCCTGAATTCCATAGGATGAGTTCATATCGTTTGCCCGGGATGCCGGAAACATTCACAGTCAAGCTTGCATACTTCGGACCCCAAGACTCGGAAAGCACTCTCAATCCCTGACTGCGTTCTCCCAGCTGGGGAAGATTCGACGAAATGTCATACCCAAAATCGTCGCGTAAGCGGATATGGAGCGTGCTCGGCCCACTGTAAACAGGAAAGCGCACCACCACATGTTGATCCTCGCGGTTGCGTTCCACGCGGAATGAGACAGGACGACCGTTGATTTCCGCGGCGGCTACTTCCGCGCGGGCGCCAAGAGCTGGTGAGAATTCCATGGCGCAGTCGCCCGAACCGGTGCGCCGCATCTCCAGCGTGATGCCGTCCTCCGTGCGTTTGTACTTAAGATCAAGCATGGCGGCAGCGATATGGATCTTATGGACCTCGAAGGATTCCCATTCGGCGGGTATATGGGGAGCGAAGGTCAGTTGATTCGATGTGGCGTCAGTTTCCAACCCAAGCAAACCGCGCAGAAGAGAGCTGACCACGACTGCTGACGACCATATCTGGTGAGGGGAACTGGTGGAGAGAGCCTGGTAGTACTCACCGGAGAGAACTTCCGTGACATGCCCGAGCGCTCCGTCGAGGGCCAGCAGAGAGTTGGAGCGCAAGTTAGAGTACGCGGGAACAGCCCGATGGTAGCGATATTCGCCCACTGTGGCCCACCCCGTGAACAGCGGCCAGACCGAACCGAAGTGATAGCCGGCGGGATCGTACAGAGAATTCTGCGACGAGATGATCCGCATGCCCCAGTCGGTCTGTTGATCTGAATCGACTAACTGATCGATCATCTGCTGTGAGTGATCTTGGTCAAGAAGCCCGAACCAGAGTGGAACGGTGGCCAGGACGCTGGCCGACTCCATGCGGTGGCCATTCGGGTCGAGGGCGTAGGCATAGAGCTTTTTGTCGGGCGACCAGAATGTTTGATCTACCAATTGTTTCTGGTGCGCGAACTCCTGGCTCAATTGTTGGCTCAGGCCCTCTTTGCCGGTCAGGTGGGCAAGATTCGCAAGGGAGTGCAGGGCTTGGGCGCCGAGCGCGCTTTGGTATAACTCGGTCTGCACCGGCAAGAGTGGTCCACCCTCGATCCAGCCGTGGCCGAGTCCGAAGTTTTGCGGCAGGCCCTGCGTATCATACGTGGACTTTAGAAACTGATAGGCCTTCCACAGACTGTCCCATTTCTCGCTGGCAAAGTTGACGTCTCCACTTTCGCGGACGTAGTCGTCTGTAGCCACAATGTACAGCGGAGTAGCGTCGACCGAGGCATAGGGGTATGGATAGTCAGTGAACCAGGGAACGAAGGTTGCGGACTGCGAGATCTCGTGCGGGACCTTGCCGTCGGCGCGCTGGTAGTGAGTCAGGAAATCCAGCGCGGTGCGGGTATCGGCAAATTCGCCTTCGGCGTTGAGTGCGAATGAGGTCCAAAGTGCGTCGCGGCCAAAAAACCAGGCATAGCCCGGCCTTGCCGATTCACCCGAAGTTCGATAGCCCGCAATCAGGCCGGTGCCAAGGTAGGGGTTGTTGACCATGCCCTGAATCATGCTGACGCGAGCCCAGTCGTACGCTTGCTGCAGTTGCGTATCGGGCAACACCACGCGCACGGTTTCATTCAGATACTGCTTGTAGTAATCGGAAGAAGTCCGCTGCAGTTCGCGATAGGTGGCGAGACGGCGATACGAGTTTTCAGCTTCTTTGCCGCCATTGACTGATGCTGCGATCACGACCACTCTTGTATCTCTGCCTTTTGCAGTCCGGCCCAGCAGGAAGGAGTTTCGCGACGACGAAGAGTAGTTGGTGGAATACTCCTCGGCAGAAAGTGCGGCCGTTGGCGATCCCACCAGCGCGGCAAACTTTTTCTGTTCTTCGCCAAGCACAAAGGCGCGCAGATCTGGATTCCAGTTGAGGTATGTTCCACCGAGACCCGCCGGCCATTCCAACTGAAAATCGCGCTGAAAGACAACCTCGACCTCGAGCGGGTGCACGGTTTCGACCTCGATCAGAATTACAGCACCGGTTTCATGCACGGGCACAAAAAACGTTTCCCGGACCTGAAACGCGTCCCCTGCATAAAGGATGGAACACGCTTCCGGCTGGACAGAAACTGTGCGCGCCAGCGACTCCGCCGGGAGCGCGCGGCCTTCGATATGAAATACGAGGTGGAAATCGCGCACGATTTTCAGCGGGTACACCCAGGCTTCCAAGGTTCCGGCTTCGTTGCCGAAAATCCCCGCTCGTGTACCGACAGCTGAAAGAAATTCCCAGGGGCGCACGGGCCGCGAAAGAGACAGACCGCTCTGTTGAGCAAACGCCGAGGCGGAAAGAAGGACCAGGAGTAGCGCCGTAAGCAATCGGCGGGGTCGTTTGCTCCGCCTGTAAACAACGCTGCTAGTGCTACGATATGCCGTTCGAAACTCCGTTGCTATCGACCCGTCGAAGTGTGGACGCTTGCAAATCGGGCGGCTGTCCTACAGAATTAAGGGCGAATTCTAGCACGAGCTAAGGCATACAGGTACTTCGTTTTGCAGTTCTCACGCCGCCAGTTCCTCCGATCGCTGAGCCGGTCTGCTCTGGTACTTTCCTTGGAAAATGTGCTCTCTCTGGCTCGGCCCCTTCGCGTGCGGGCTTTGTCCTCCACTTCAGAAAAGGACGCAAGGCCGGACATTGATTTAGGCGTCAGCTTTGTGAATGTCGGCAACGAAGCGCGTTTGAACATCGAAACCATCTTTGGCAGCGAGCACAAGAACAAGTACCTGCTGGAGACTACCGGCTGCGGCGTGGCTTTCTATGACTATGACAATGACGGCTGGCTCGATATTTTCCTGGTAAATGGGTGGCGTCTGGAGGGTTTTCCTGCGGGGCATGAACCGGCATGCCATCTGTTCAAGAATAATCGCGATGGCACATTTACCGACGTCACCGCCAAAGCTGGATTGAGTCATAGCGGCTGGGGGCAAGGTGTATGCGTCGGAGATTACGACAATGATGGCTTTGAGGATTTGTTCGTCACCTACTACGGCAAGAACATTCTCTACCACAACAATGGAGATGGAACGTTTACCGACGTGAGCGAGAAGGCGGGGGTTGCCGGGAAAAAAACTCGCTGGGGAACTGGCTGCGCGTTTGTCGATTACGACCGGGACGGGCGGCTCGATTTATTCGTGGCCAACTACATTGACCTTGATCTGGCGACGGCGCCAGTGCCGGAGTCCGGGCCATGTCTTTATAAGAGCGTGATGGTGGCCTGCGGACCTCCCGGCTTGAACGGGGGAAAAAACATTCTCTATCACAACAACGGAGACGGGACCTTCACGGACGTTTCCGAGGCTGCCGGAATCACGCGGGCCAATGGCACCTACGGTCTCGGGGTGCTGGTCGCTGATTTTGATAATGATGGATGGCCGGACATTTATGTAGCCAACGACTCGACTGCCAGCGCTCTTTACCAGAATAAAAAGAATGGCAAGTTTGAAGATATCGCCATCGAAGCGGGCTGCGCCCTGAGCGCGGACGGCAAACCACAGGCGGGGATGGGCGTGTCCGCGGCCGATTATGACTTGGACGGCAATCTGGATATCGTCAAGACGAACTTCGCGGGGGACACGCCATCTCTGTACCACAATCGCGGTGGAGCAGAATTTGATGACGCCACATTCACCGGTGGATTGGGGATGCACACACAGTTTCTGGGCTGGGGCTGCGGGTTTTTCGACTTCGATAACGATGGCTGGCCTGACATTTTGATTTGCAATGGCCACGTTTATCCCGAGGTCGAACAATTGCGGACCGAAGCCGGTTACGCTCAGCGGAAGTTGCTGTATCGCAATCAGCGCAACGGGCATTTTGAGGATGTATCGTTCAATGCGGGGGCTGGCATCTCCACGCCCAGCGCTTCCCGCGGGTGTGCGTTTGGCGATTTCGATAACGACGGTGACATCGATGTCGTGGTCAACACCATCAACGGCCCGCCGCAGCTTTTACGCTGCGACTCTCGTCTAAACCACAACTGGATCAAGGTCCGCACGATCGGAACTAAATCGAACCGTAGCGGCATTGGGGCGCGTGTGAAGTGCGTCACGCATTCGCCGGATGAGGCCAAACCGCATCAGCAGATCGATGAAGTACGCAGCGGCGGCAGTTACATTTCGCAGAATGATCTGCGAATCCACTTCGGCCTGGGCAAGGCTGAAAAGGTGGACTTGCTCGAGATCCGCTGGCCCAGCGGACAAGTGGACACGATGAAGGACATCAAGGCCAATCAGTTGATGTATGTGAAGGAAGGCGAGGGGATTGTGCGAACAACGCAATTCGACGGGGCTAAGGGAAAGCCAACAAAATAAGTGCGTGTGAGTGGCCTTTGGCGAGAGCAATTGAGGCAGGGCCACAGGACCGAATAGTAGAAAATTGCGTAAATATCGTCGGTGGCTCGATGGACCGAACTGCGGACTTGGATAAGGTGGGCGTGCATTCCGGGGCTGAGAGCGGTAACTGATGATGAACCGCGATATGTTCGTTCATCATCGCTTCTTCGGATCAGGTCCTACAGTTGTTCCAGCGCCCTCTTTCAAGGTATCGATAGAATCGACTGACAGGCCCTCGAAAGTTTCCAGCCGTCCGCTGGGCCAGCGGACTGTGACCGAATCAACTTTGGTGGCGGCGCCCAGGCCGAAGTGCACGCGCATGTCGTTGTTGGAGATGTAGCTTGATCCGCTGCGGACTTCGTCGACCAGGATTCGTTTGCCTGCGTGGACATTGATCCGGGCGCCAATTCCATCGCGGTTGGAGGTCGTGCCTACCGTCTTGAATGCGATCCAGTGATTTGGATACCGGACCTGATTCACCAGCAGGCTGGGCTGGGCGTTCATGTTGCTTACGACTACGGAAATGCGCCCATCGTTCCACAGATCGCCCACGGCGAGGCCTCGGGAGGGCGAGGCGGTGGTGATGCCTGCGCCCGCGGAGTCTGAGATTTCGGTGAACGTGCCGTTGCCATTGTTGTGATAGAGGATTCGCGGCTCCTGGTAACTGCTGCCCAGGTGATATTTGTCGACCTCGGGATAGACGTGTCCGTTGGCCAGAATCAGATCGGGCCAGCCGTCGCTATCGAAGTCGAAGAACATTGTGCCCCAACCCAGATACTTGGTGTGTAATCCCAGACCGGCCCCGAAGGTCGCATCGGTGAAAGTGCCGTCGCCGTTGTTGCGGTAGAGGGTCGAGGTGTCGTCGGAGAAGTTGGTCTTGAAGATGTCCAGCCGGCCATCGCCATTGTAGTCAGCTACGGTTGTGCCCATGCCTGCCTGCTCGCGGCCGTCTTCGTTGAAGGCGGCGCCGGCGGTAACCGCCAAGTCGGTAAATGTGCCGTCTCGGTTGTTGTGATAGAGGATGCTCGGGGTGCTGTCGCAGGCTATATAAATGTCGGGCCATCCGTCGTCGTCGTAGTCGAGGGTGGAGACGCTGAAGGCATAGTGGCCATTGGTCTGGTCGATGTGGGCTTTGGTGGTGACGTCCTCGAAAACGCCATTGCCGCGATTGTGGTAGAGAATGTTTTTCGCGCCCGGCAGCCCTCGTGGCCCGCACATCACCGGCGTCCCTTTCCAAATACAAGAAGTCCGCTCTCCGGGCGCGGGGGTCGTGGACAGATCGAAATCGACATAATTGGCCACGATCAAATCGAGAAACCCGTCACGGTCGTAATCTACAAAAGCGCAGCCTGAGCCCCAAGCTTTGCCTGATCCTGCAACCCCGGCTTTTTCTGCGATCTCGGTGAACACTCCCTGCTGGTTGTGATACAGGCGGTTCTTCCCGTATGCGGTGACGTAGAGGTCTTCCCATCCGTCGTTGTCGTAATCGCCTACGCAGACCCCCTGGCCCCACCCCGTAGCCGTCAGGCCCGCCTGCGCGGTTACATCGGTGAAGGTTCCGTCGTGATTGTTGCGGTAAAGATGGTTGGTCGGGCCTTTGCCGTTGGGAAAGCCTTCGAGGGTTGTTCCATTGACGAAGAAGATGTCGGGCCATCCGTCGTTGTCATAATCAAAGATGGCGACGCCCGTGCCGGTGGTCTCGATTATGTACTTCTTGGTTTGCATGCCGCCAAAGACATTCCTCATGGTGAGGCCGGCCTTTTCAGCTAGGTCGGAGAAGTTAGCCACAGGCTTGCCGGGCGATGGCGGCGGCGTGGATTGCTGGGCCAGGGAGACTACAGCCAGCAGAGTTGTCATCCAGACAAACGTTGCGGCGGAGCGCTGAAATGAGGAAGGTTTACGCAAGCGGAGAGCAGGACCTCTTCGCATCGTAGGGGACAGGTCCGCGCGGGTCAAGCTGACTACCCCCGGCAGAATCGCTACAACCTGAAAGCGGAAACAGGAGGGAGCCGCCGAGGGCTCCCTCTGTCAGGCACTGCACAAATCGCTCAGAATATTAACTTCAGCGCGAACTCGAGCTGCCGCATGCCAGTGGCTGAACCCGGCGACGCATCGTGCTCGATGTCGGTGATGTTTCCGTTGCCGGGGCAGTCGATACATTGACCACTCCCGCCTTGGTTGTTATTGAAGCCCAGAACCGGGTGATTGAACACGTTGAAGGCATCCATGCGGAATTGGAGCGTCACCCGCTCCGTAACCCCGAAGTTCTTCAAGAGCGACGCATCGGCGTAAAAGACCCGCGGCCCGCGGTAGCTGAAGACACCAATGTTACCGAGATTACCTATTCCTGGATCCCCGAAAGGACCACCGATCGTGGTGGTGATGTTGGGCACGGGGGTAAAGAACGGCACTACGTGAGTCACGGGGTTAAACGATCCCGCTCCGGTGTGGAAGGATCCGGGCCCCTTATTGGGGCGACAAAGTCCTACGTCCTCCTCGGTTCCGCATTCGTTGAAGCTGGGGGTCCAAGGCAAACCGCTGCCCCAAGTCGTAGTCCCGCTAATCTGCCAGCCTCCGATGATCAAGTTCTCGGCCCGTCCGGCTCCCCCTCCGAAAGGCTGCCCTCGACCGAATGGTAGCGCATATACCACGTTGTTTACCCAGACCTGGTTGCGGACTTGGTCATCGGGGCCATAGGCAAGTCCCGGCGAATCCACATAGTAGTTGTTGTCATACTTGTATGCATGAGCAAACGTGTAGTGAGAAAGAAATTGCAGGCCGTGAGAAAACCGCTTCTCCACTTTGATTTGCAAGGCGTTGTAGTTACTGCTGGAGTCGCTGCCCAGGTAGTTGTTCTGATCGGTGGAGCAACATTGCAAAACACCGGGTGCGGAGCCAGTGGTGTTGGTTGGGTCGGCGTAGCCCGGGTAGGTGAATGCGTCGTAGAACGGTCGACGTTGCGCTTGGGGAACACCAACTTTGAAGCCGACTACTGAAGGTTGGTTGACGTTGTAAGTCGGCCCGTCGCCAGGAAACACGTGTGTGCCTTTGTTACCGATATAGGCGACTTCCAGCGTCATCGTGTTTGTAAGCTGATGTTGAATGGTGGCGTTCCAGGCATCCAGTTCGGGAAGCCGTTGGAAAGTCGGACGCATGTGCGGCTGCACGCAGAGTTGAGTGTTTTGGCCTCCAACAATGAGGGGGTTTTGGTAACAGTTCGGCCCTGCCACGGGGAACGCTCCGTTTGCCGGGATGGCTGGGAAAACGAAAACTGGTGGCCCCTGCGCCAAGGTGAACGCGGGGACGGTTTGGGCAGGACCCACAGCTAGTTGAGCCGCCAGCACGGGCAGGGCTTGGGTAGCCGTGTGCCCAAAGTTAGAGCCGAAAACACCCATGTCGTAACTGCGGCCGTATCCCATACGGAGGACTGTTTTTTCCCGCAGTTGATAAGCGAAGCCGACGCGTGGCGCGAAATAATGCCAGTCGTTGGCAATGTTGCCGTTGAGACCGTACGGTCCATAACCCGCAACTCGGTCAATTCCTTGGACAATGTTGGCAAATCCGCCGTTGCCTCTGGCGTTTACATACTCGGGAAAATAGACTTCCCAGCGCAGTCCATAGTTGAGGGTTAGCTTGGGCGAGATTCGCCACGTGTCTTGGCCGTAGTAGAACATGCGCCACTGCCGCTCGGCCGCGGTGAGGCTAGTGCTCACGTATCGGCTCATCTGCGTGACGTCGCCCAGCATGAAGGTTGCCCAATCGAGACCTCCTCCGAGGGCGGCGTCCGAGGTAGTCCGGTAGTCGAAAGTGTAATCGCCAGTGCGACCCGCGTCACTCGGGACTCGCAGGTTCATCGCGTAGCGGACGTCGGCGCCAAACTTGAATTGGTGGTTGCCGTGTATCTTTGTCCAGTTGGTGACCCACTGAAACTGCTGCTCACTTTCCGTAAGCGGGCAATTGCAGCGACCCACACCCAACCCGTCGCCCCAACTTACGGTTGGAGTTCCATTGATGCCGTTGTTGGCCGAATTATTCGACGGCGTTTGGTTGAGCAGGAATCCCCCGAGGCCTGACGTCACAGCAGCTTGGGACCCGGTCAGGTTCGCATTGGGAATGCCGAAACCAGTCATAGGAGTGGTTCCAGCGTCTGGCTTTGAAGTCTGCGGGTTATATTTGAAATATCCGAAGCGGAAGTCGGCGAGCAGTGTTGAGCTGATTGTCTTGGTTACGCCTGACGCCAAACTGTAGTTATGCGTGATCGAACTGCCCGCCAGCCCGCCTGGACCGAAGCCGACGCCTTCCAACGCGCCGTACGACCCTTGTCCGGAAATGTTGAAGTAGTCAAGGCTAAACCGCCCGAAGACCTGTACCGTGGGCGACGCATTGTAGTCAATTCGCGTATCAAAGCTGTTCTGACTGAAAGATCCAGAGCCCGACGCTACATAGTTGTTGAACACACTGCTGTTTGTCGGTGCCGGGAAAAGCGCCAGCACGGCTGCGGATTGGGGAGAAATCTGTTTTATCGGTATCTGGTTGTTGGTGTATGCGGTGCGCCCTTTTTGGGTAGCGGGGTCGCCTGTTGTCGGGTCGTAGGCCTGCCCTCCACCCTGTAACCCAGCAGTCAGATATTGGCTCAGATCGCAGAAACCCGGAGTAGCACTAGCGCCGTTGGTTGCGGGATTGCACGACTTCGCCATCTCTGTCGTTGGTACTGTCAACAGATTCGTGGCGCCGCTCGTTTCGCGCGTGCCTTGATAGTCCCCGAAGAAAAATAATTTGTTCTTGATGATTGGGCCGCCAATCGTACCGCCGAACTCTTGCCATTTATCAGACGGAATAAACTTTCCGGTGAGCGGATTGGGAGCGAATTGGGTGAAGGGATCGCGGGCTGCGGTGGCATCGGTGCGGCGGAACCAGAATCCGTCGCCGTGAAACTCATTGCTCCCCGACTTCGTTTGTACAGTTACAACCCCAGCCACTGCCTTGCCGAATTCCGCGTCGTAGTTCTGTAACGAGACTTTCGCCTCTTGAATAGCGTCCAAGTTGGGGTTGACCACGATTATGCCTAAGATTGGATCCTGATTGTCAGTGCCATCCAACTCGAACGCCGTACCACTAAAATGCTGACCGTTCACGAAAATCTGCTGGCTGCCTTGGGGATTTTCCGTCGCGGCATGGCTCCAGCCGACCATCTTCTGGGTTCCAGGTGACAGCAACTCGAAGCTGGTGAAATTACGGTTCATGATGGGCAAATCTTCGACGTACTTCTGATTGAACTCGATGGCCACGTCGGCCCGATCGGTTTTGAGTTGAGGAGCTTCACCGGTTACTTCGACCGATTCGCTAGTGGAGCCAACTTGGAACTGTCCGTCGACCCGGGCTGCGGCGTCAGCCGAAACTGTGACGTCCTGCTGCTCAACCACTTTGAAGCCTGGACTCTCGATTCGAACGTTGTAGGTGTCTGGAATTAAGTGGGTGACCGAGTAGTTGCCACTCTCATTTGTGGTAGCTTCGTCGGTCGTGCCCTTGCGGACGTTGCTAACCGTAACCTTGGCATTCGGGACAGCCGCGCCCGAGGGGTCGGTGACGCTGCCGAAGATACTGCCAAAGACGGCTTGGCCTGATGCGGATGGGACAGACAGAGCGAGAAGAAC
The DNA here is from genome assembly GCA_963837015.1 of uncultured Acidobacteriota bacterium. Lineage (GTDB taxonomy): Bacteria > Acidobacteriota > Terriglobia > Terriglobales > Acidobacteriaceae > JABDBE01. The sequence goes on from CAWIMI010000022.1 coordinate 14,630, forward strand.
CACTGCCACAAGACCCGAAACGGAAGACTTTCTCATTGCATTCCTCCCGGCGCTGGCGATCCTGATTCCGAATTGTTACGCTCACCTCAGTCGTAGTGCGGGAGACGCCCAGCCGAAAAATGGTCGGCGCTCGTGTAAATTCCATGAAGTCAGTGCATAGAGTGGCCTCCCCTCCAAAGGCACAGCCCTACGAACCGTCGAGATTTGCGCCCTAATACAAAACCATTACTTGCATATGCCAAAGAAGTTTCATGAGGTTTGATACCGTGACAAGGCATGTAAATTCCGGACTTGCAGCCACATAGATACCCTTGTTACGCTTATGTGACATGGCTGTAACACGGGTCCATTTGGCGGAAAGGGACCAATACCTGGAGCAGATTGACAGGTTAGTGAATAGCCATATTCTCCACGGCTCCGAATCTCTCTGTAAACTTCTTCGCTATCTCGCGGCTCACGCGCTAACTGATCCCGGCGTACCCCTAAAGGAATACGAGATTGCGACTCGGGTCTTTCATCGCCCAGCCGACTTCGACCCCCAATTGGATTCGACCATCCGGGTGCAGGCCGGACGACTTCGTCTCAAGTTGGCCGAGTATTACGGCTCTGAAGGTGCGGAAGACCCGATCCTGGTGGATCTGCCTAAGGGAGGATATGTTCTATGGTTTCACCATCGAACATCTGCCGCACACAGAGGCTTACCTGTCGCGCCCCAGAGCAGCGGAGACCAAGAAGCGGCGAATTCGCGTACTTCTCGCAATTGGGCGATTGCCGTCATCGTACTGGTCATTCTGTTGGCAGCGGCTGTGACCATGATCGTGATCGGAACCAGGCTCGCAGGTCGAACCACTGCAGAAGCGATTGAGACCACCTCCACCCAGCCGGTGCCCGCCGCGTTTCGAACGTTCTGGGCGAGTTTCATCTCCGGACCCGAAGAGCCTTGGGTGATCTTTAGCAATGGCGCCTTCGTCGGTCGGCCGGAGACGGGAATGCGCTACTTTGATCCGGTTCGCGATTCGCGGGAGTTGATTCTGGATCACTACACCGGCGTCGGCGAAGTGCTCGCGGTCCACGATCTCGATCATGTGTTTGCGTTACTTGGCCGACCGATCCTGGTGAAGCGTGGAAGTTTGCTCTCGCTCGACGATGCCAAGAACAACAATTTGATTTTCCTGGGTTCGCCGGCGGAGAATCTCACGCTGCAGGAAATTCCGAGCACGCAGGAATTTGTTTTTCAACGGCTCACATCGGGTCCGCGCAAGGGCGACTTGGCAATCGTGAACGTACATCCGCAAGCCGGCGAGCCCGATGCGTTTCTGGCGAGCTCCGCCAAACTACCCCTGACCGAAGAGTACTCCGTCATTGCGCGAGTGCGAGAACGGAACCCGGCGCAGTCGGTCATGATCCTGGCGGGTACAACCACCATCGGCACGCAGGCTGCGGCCGAATACATTTGCGGGCCGCAATCGTTGGAGGATCTACTGCAACGGCTGGGCGTTTCGAAGAACGGGGAAATGAAGCCTTTCGAAGCCGTCTTACGAGTGAAGGTCACGCGAGGCGTGCCAGTAGCAATGGAGTTGGTTGCGTTACGCAAGAGCATTTCATAGATCCCTTACTCGGATGGCGACTTGAATCGCGAATCCAACTCTCCCGCTTTCTGGAACTCAGTGGCCGCCTCCGCCTTGTCTCCTTTTCTCTGTAGCGCCAAGCCAAGCTGGTAGTGGGCCGGAGCATACGTTGGCTGGGAATTGATCGCAGCACGAAATTGCGAGATGGCGCCGTCCAAATCTCCAGCCTCAAGCAGGCGTCGCCCAGAGTTAGTCGTGAAGGTAGCGGCCTGAAGGCTGGTCTTTTGCTGGCTGATCTCGGCCCCCGTTTTGCTTTCAGCAACCGATCCTTGACTATCGCCGAGTTGCCGCAGCACCGCAGCCAAGGTGGTATGTGCTCCCGCAAAATCAGGTTGCAGGCGTATGGCCTCCCGGAGTGCGTTGGCTGCTTCCGGCAGTTTGTTCATTTGCTTAAGCACCGTGCCCAATGTGTAGAAGGCCTCGGCGTAGTCCGGCTTCGCCCGGATTGCATTCTGCAACTGCTCAACCGCGGCTGGGAAATCGCCGGTTTGCCATAATGTGACTCCGTAGGTGTAGTAAGCATCCGCTAACTGAGGGTCAAGGCGGATCGCTTCTTTTAATTCCGCAACCGCGCCGGCTAAGTCGTCCTCGAACTTTAATGCCACGGCCAAGTCGTAGTGCAGGTGAGCCTTCTCGGGCGAAATTTTCAATGCTTCGCGCAGCTCCCGTGCCGCCGCGTCAAAGTCGGACTTTTGCAAGTACGCGAGCGCAAGATTGCCTCGAATTCCTGCGTCGTCAGGATGCAGTCTCAGCGCCGTCTGGAATTCCTTGATTGCGGCGTCGCCCTGACCATATTGCATGAGGGCAAGACCAAGATTGTTGTGCGCCTCGGGGTCATTCGGAGTTAGCTCAATCACCTTTGCGAATGCAGCTGCGGCCTTCTCTGGATCGCCTGAACGCTGCAGCAATAATCCGAAGCGGGTTTGAACCGCAGCCACATTCGGCGTCAGTTCCGCCGCTTGTTCGTACGCTCGTAGGGCTGCGTCGGTGTTGCCTTTTGCTTCGAGTGCGGTTCCCAGGTAATACTGCGCAGTTCCGTCTTTGGAATCCAGTAGAACGGCTTCCTGCAGAAACGCAAGGGCCTCGTCGGGCTCGCTTCGATTCAAAAGTGCCACTCCAAGGTGAAGCTGCGCGGGCTCATACTTTTGATCTAACTTCAGCGCAGCGCGGAATTCTTTTTCGGCATCCTGCATTTGCAATTGTTGAGCCAGGAGCACGCCGAGGTCATCGTGCAACTCCGGCCGTGCGGGTTGCAACGCCACCGCTTTTTTCATCTCCGAAATGGCATCGCCTGTTTTCTGTTGCTGACTAAGCACACGCGCCAGGTCACGATGCGCATCGGCTTGATCGGGGGCCAGGCGCACCGCCACACGCAGCTCCTGGGCCGCTTCCTCCTGCAATCCCTTGGTCGAGAGTGCCTCAGCCAGATACGCGTGGGCAATTGCCAACCCAGGCCTGAGGCGCGTGATCGCACGGAACTGTTTGATCGCGCCGTCCACATCGCCCTGTAGAAGCATCAATTGTCCGAGGGCGTTCTGCGCATCTGCGTTATGAGGATCGAGTTTGATGGATTGTTCAAAGGCCGCGCGTGCGCCGGCGGTGTCGCCTTTTTGCATCGCTGCCTGGCCCCGTTGATACGCGGCCAAGGCAGCGGAGGCTGTTGTCGTCTGCGCCTGTGACAGCCCGACAAACGCGCTCATTTCCAGTGCGATGAGAACCAGGCAGAATCCAGCGCAGCCGCGCTTTCCGGCGAATCGCAAGAACACAGTAAGGATAGGTTACGTGTTATGCTGCTTTCCTTCAATACCGTGAGAGAGCGACAGACGCTGGCGGTCGATGCGCGATCTAACTGCCGCCTGATGGTTGGAGGTCAAGTTGTTAGCAGTCATCCGCATCGCGATTCTTCTGTTAACGATGAGCAGCAGCTACCCGACCCTCGCGCAGTCCGAGCCTGCAGCGCCGACGGCTCATGCATCGAAAGAGGCGCAACCTCCCTCGCCCCAGACTCCATCTTCCAACTTCGATGCCGCCCGCAAGCTGATGCAAGAGGGCAAGTACGGTGAAGCGCTTTCCCAACTGCAAGCGCTCGCCACGCAGAATCCAAGGCTGGCGGGGTTGTCTCACGAACTGGGGGCGGCTTACTACAAAAAGGGCGACTATCTGAAGGCCACGGGATATTTGAAACAGGCGGTTGATGAAAATCCAAAGGACAGCGAAGCGGTGCAATTGCTGGGCCTCTCCTATTATCTGGCTGGACGACCGAACGAAGCCATTCCCTTCCTCGAAAAGGTTCAAACCTGGTATTCCGTCGCGAATGTAGACGCAGCTTACATTTTGGGAGTTTGTTATATCCAAGCGAAGAACTATCCGCTTGCTCGCGGCGCTTTTGCGCGGATGTTTGACGTGCCGGCAGACTCCGCCGCCAGTTACTTATTCACCGCGCGAATGCTTTTGCGCCAGGAATTCGATCCGATCGCGGAGGAATATGCCCAAAAAGCAGTCGCACTCGACCCCAGACTTCCACTGGCGCATTTCCTGTTGGGTGAGCTTTACTTGTACAAGTCGCGCATCTCCGAAGCCATCACCGAATTCGAAAAGGAGAAAGCAATCAACCCTGCGCACGCACCGACTTATTACAAGTTGGCTGACGCTTATTCACGCATTCAGAAGTTCGATGACGCCGAACGTCTCCTGCAGCGCTCGATATGGCTCGACGCCACCTCGACAGGTCCCTATATCCTGATGGGGAAAGTGCTGGAGAAGAAAGGCGAATTTGATCTGGCGGTGCGTGCCCTGCAGCGCGCGGTTACGATGGATCCAAACAATTCCATCACTCATCACTTGTTGGGCCAGGCGTACCGTGATTTGGGCCGCAATGAAGATGCTGAGAGAGAACTGAAACTGGCCGAGCAGCTACAGAGCGCGAGAACGGCAAGTAATGACACCGCGAAGTGATGCGGTTACTGGTTGCTTGATGGCAACGCAGCGCCCTGTTCCTTAGCCAACCGGTCGATCATTTCCTTGGGCAGTTCCTGCAAAAACTCGAGGAAAACTCCGTTTGTCCAACCGAAGCCAATCACATTGGCTTGATACCCCGCGCTCACATGCGCCTCCGACGAACGCGTCACCACGTCATACTTTTCCCGGATGGTGCCTTCTCGCCGGAAATTCTCCGCTACAGTGGAAAGAAACTTGTACGCAATTCGGTCGGCGTCAGCAGTGTAGCCGTAGCGGCGCAGCCCTTCGACCGCCAGCGATTGAAGAGGGGCCCATCCATACGGATAGTCCCACTGCATGCCGGTATCGATCGTGCTCGTCGCCAGCCCTCCCGGTTGCTCGAAGAGTTTCACATTTCGAGCAAGGGCCTCTGCTTGATGCTGACTGGCCAGTCCCGCCCACAGCGGATAAAACGTGGTCACGTATTCGTAGGTCGACCTGGCTCCGGTGCGAAGGTCGTAGTCGAAGAACAAACCCCGCTGATCGTCCCAAAGATATTGGTTGATTTGCTGCTTGCGCCGTTCCGCTCGCTGCTTCCATTGCTCCGCTTCGGCCGTCTTCCCCAGCAACTCGCTGATTTCTTCTAGATCCTTCTCCGTCATATAAAGAAGACTGTTCAGGCAGACCGGCGCAAAGTGATGCGTGGCCGCGCCATAGGGGTCGAAGCGGAAAGAAATGTCGAACGCCGACTCGCGCATGCTGCGATCTCCCTTGTAGTAATCAGCGCTCAACTGCACGGTGCCTGCAGCATCGCACCCCGGGTGCGCCATAGTCTTGCTGACATCGCAGACCTGCACGTTGTAATCAGGGCCAGCGGATTCTTGCATTGGTTGGGCGCTGATCTTCGGCATCACATAAGCTCGATCGAGTTTAGGGCGAAGCAGAAAGTAGCCAATAACTTTGTGACGGAGTCCGGTTTCGTCCTGAAGGCTCTCGGGAGCCGGCCCATTGCCGAAATCGTAATAGCGTGAAAGCCCAGTCGATCCCGCTAAATGGGGCTCATGGGTCCACATTTCGTAGTCATGCGCCGCGAATCCGTAGGCGCGGGCGAGCCAGTTTTTGTCCTCATGTCCCGCAGCCTTCTCCGCGTTATAAACTTCCATGATCATGGAAGTTAGAAATGGTGGCTGGGAGCGGGTCAGGTAATAAGTGCGATTGGCGTTCAACACCGTTCCGTAATGCTCGATTTCAAAGAAAAAGTTCTCGACCATTCCGCGTGCCAGGTCGACTCGGTGGTCGCGGACCAGCCCGAGAATGATGAAATAGCTATCCCATCCATACATTTCGTTGAACCGGCCGCCGGGAACGACGTAGCTATTTGGCAGAAACAGCAAACCTTGGGGCGAAATCGCATCCACGCCAGCCTGCCCGGGATGCTGAATTACCATGGGCAAATGCTTAACGCGGACCTTGCAGGCTTGCTCGAGTTGCTTTACAGAGGCGGGCTCGGAGAAGCTCGCAGGCAAATACAGCAAAGCAGCCTCTGGCAACTTTGGATCCACGATGCTGTCGCAACGTGTCATGGAGCGCGTCAGCACATCCCAGTCAGATTCGATATAGTGCAGGACGGGACCGAGTCCGGGGGCAGCCTGTTCTGAGGACGCCCTCCCTGCGTGCGGTTCGAGAGTAAACAGGAAAATCGAGAGGATGACAGAGGTCCAGGTCAAACTCCACAGACGCGTTCGAGCCATAGTCGTCGAATCCTCTGATGGTTAAGCCTACATCGCGAGCATCCTACAGGGAAGAGGGAGCCGCGCCAAAATGTTTAAATATGCGTCGTCCGGGATCCAAGCTTACAATGTGAAGGCAACACCAGATGTGGTGCTCATGGTTTTTCCGCATCGACTGCAAACGCTACAGGCCTGCGGTTTCCGTAAAGCCGGAAATTGGAGCGGCCACTTCTTCCTGCCGCTGCTCTTGTTAACGCTTTCGCCCGCAGTTTGCCCTGCCCAGACCGCACTGGATCTCGACGGAAAACGTGTAAACCCAGTGAATTCCAATGCTGGCCAGCCCGTGGTACTGGTTTTTGTGCAGGAAGATTGTCCGGTTTCCCGACGCTACGCTCCGACGATTCAGGAGATCAGTGACGAACATCAAGAAACCGCCCGGTTCTATCTCATCTTCCCAGATAAATCTGAGCTTCCATCAGACATTCGCAAGTATCTGCTCGAGTTCCACTACTCTATTCCTGGGTTGCGTGACCCCGAGCACGCGCTGGTTAAGAAAGCGCACGTACAGGTCACGCCTGAGGCAGCAGTGTTCGATGGCGAAGGCGTTCTTGTTTATCACGGGCGCATTGATAATCTCTACGAGTCTTTCGGACACGCGCGCTCTGCGCCAACCACCCACGAACTGGAAGACGCTATTCGGGCGACCCTGGCTGGTCGTGCTCCTTTTAAGAAAGAGGTCGCGGGCGTGGGCTGTTACATCTCGGATCTGCAATGAACCGGTCCATTGCACTCGCTGGAATCGGTCTCGTGTTCGCGATTGCGCTGGTGCTCCGACCGGGCGCGGGCGTCCATGCACAGTCTGCGCCTGAGCGGAAGGACGACCGAATCACATTCAACCGCGACATTGCTCCCATCATGTTCCAATCCTGCGCCCGCTGCCACCGTCCCGGAGAATCAGGTCCCTTTTCTTTGCTTACTTACGATGATGTAAAAAAGCATGCGCGGCAGATTGAAGTTGTCACTCGCACGCGCTTCATGCCGCCGTGGCTGCCAGAACCCCAAGCGCTGAAATTCGCCGACGAGTGGCGGCTCTCAGACGAGCAGATCGCAATCATGGAAAAATGGGTAGAAGAAGGAGCGCCAGAAGGAAATCCCGCGGACTTGCCGCGGCAACCGAAGTTTGCGGAAGGCTGGCAACTCGGTCAGCCTGATCTGGTGCTCAAGGCCGCGAAGCCGTACCAGTTGTTAGCCAGCGGCTCCGATATGTATTGGAATTTCATTTTTCCTGTGCCCATTGACCGCACTCGGTGGGTGAAGGCCGTGGAAATTCGCCCCGGGGATAAACGCTTTGTCCATCATGCCAACATTCTCGTCGACCGTTTGCAGAATTCGCGGCAGAGAGAAACCGAACCAGGTGCGGGTTTTGAAGGCATGGAGATCAAAGTCGAGTCGGAAGCTTTTGATCCCGACAGCCACTTTTTGTTTTGGAAGCCCGGCACCGTTCCTTATGTTGAGCCGGAGGGAATGGCGCTGCGTTTGGACAAGGGAACTGACCTCGTGTTGAATGTCCACTTGCAGCCTTCAGGCAAACCGGAGACGATTCAGCCGACCATCGGTCTCTATTTTACTGACCAGCCCGCCACGAAGTTTCCCATGCTCCTGCAATTACAGAATGACCCCAAGCTGGACATTCCGGCGGGCGAAAAGAACTTTATTCTGAGCGATCAGCTTACGCTTCCCATCGACGTGGACCTGTTGGCCATCTACCCGCATGCCCATTACCTGGGGCAGGATCTGCAAGCAGTTGCAACGTTGCCCGATGGCAGCATGATCACGTTAATTCACATTCCGCAATGGGACTTGAATTGGCAGGCAGTATATCGCTACGCAGAACCTGTGTTTCTGCCGACAGGAACAACCGTCAAGATGCGTTACGTTTACGACAACTCCGAGAATAATGCGCTAAATCCCAATCATCCTCCGGAGCGTGTCCGGGGAGGCAATCGCTCAAAAGACGAGATGGCACACCTCTGGTTGCAAGTGCTGCCGCGTGATTTTAACCCGAAGGCGGGCGATCCGCGGATGGTGCTGCAGGAGGCGCTGGCCCGGCACAACATTCAAAACAACGCAGCGGATTTTGAGGCTCATTACAATCTTGGAGCGATGCTCTTGGCGCGTGGCAACACAGCGGAGGCGATTGCGCAGTACCAAGCGGCATTGCAAATCCGGCCACAAGATGCGACTGCAAACAACGCGCTTGGTGCTGCTTTGATGGCGGCAGGCGAACCGGATCACGCAATCCCCTATTTGCGGACTGCCGCGCAAAGTTCGCTGAGCTATTTCGACGCGCACTACAACCTGGGGAATGCTCTCGCGTCGGAAGGAGACCTCGACGGAGCCGCAGAGCAGTTTACCGAGGCCGTTCGCCTCAGACCGGACGACGCCGACGCGCACGCGAACTTAGGGAGCGCGCTGGCGGAGTTGGGACACTTCGCCGAGGCCAAGGCGCAGTTCGAACGGGCGCTCGAAATTAATCCAGATCATGCCTTGGCGCGGGAAAATCTAAACCAATTGCAGAACGTGAATCAGTAACGCCATGATTTATGCGGAACTTCTTGCTCTGATGAATACTTTGACTAGAACTAGTCTCGCAAATACCTGAGTAAAAGCTGCATACAACCAAGGCGGACCATGCCGAGGAAGTTGTCGACGTAGTACTCCCATAGGGTCAGGAGTCGAGGGCGGAGCACAACCGTCGTCGGGCGCTCGGACGATCCGGAGCGCTTGCGAAGGGCCGTGCTGCCTATCGAGACTTCTTAACCCTTTGGAAGGACGCGGACCCTGACGTCCCTCTGCTTGCACAAGCTCGGAAGGAATATCACGGACTGCAATAGCTGCCATTACTTGACGGTCCGGTTGATGACATCGGCCCTCTGCTGCTCTTGTATTAAACGACCAAGCCGGGAAGGCGCAATCCAGATGCCACGTCGGGATTGTGCGTTCGAAAGCGGTATCGGATCCCCAAAGATCGTCTGCTATCGTAGCTTCGCGTACTCCGCTTTGGCTTCCTTAAAGATGGGGATGTCGGGGTCAGCGTCTTTCCAGAGGGTCAGGAAGTCTTTGTAAGCAGCGAGTGCCCGAACGCGGGCGGCATCGGCGTCCGCTCCCTGCGAGATTCTCGACTGCAAGGCATTCGCACGAGCTACGCCCAAATGCGCCAACGCTCCCGTCCAGCAGTTCCAGACGATCCCGTTGTGGTCGAGAATTTTCTGGAATTCGATGGCGGCGGCACTCCCCTGTCCTGCCGCCAGAAATGCCTGCCCCTGTATATAAATAGGATAGAGGCACGAGATGTTGAGTACGAACGCAATCTGCCCCAACTCGAGAGGGGTAGCAGCGTGGGGGATTTGCCCGGCCCAAACGGGGTTCTTTCTATCGAGCGCCAATTGCGCTTGAATCGCCGGTAGCCACAACGATTGCATCTGGGTGTCCAGAGGGAAGCGTTTGTTCAGGCCCTGCGCCAGGGGTTGAGCCCGTGTGGCATCGCCCGCCATCGCAAAGGCGAGCGCAGCCTCGACTTCGGCGCCCTGGCTTGTCGGCGCAAGCTTAAGAGCTGCTGCGGCTGTCTGCCGGGCTTCATTTGTGTTGCCGTAGGCAGCCTGCTGCAGCGCCGTGCTCGCCTGCCATATGGCGGCATTTTCTTTGCTGTCAGCCCGGATGGCGGACTCCACCGCGCGCGCGTTCAGCTCCCCAGCTTGGCGTAGATGGCCGACGTACGCTTCAGTATCAGAGGCAAGCGCCAACCCGAAAGTCTCGTATTCGGGCTTACCGACAAGCCATCGCTGCTGATCTGCCATTGCCACAGCGTCCCCGTCGAGAAACGCCAGCGCGTAAGAAGTACTGTGCATTGCGAAGTCGTCCATTTTTCTTGACTGTAACTGGCGGAGGAGTTGCCGGGTTTCGTCGAAGCGCTGCATGGCCAGGTTGTAGTTTGCGAGATTCTCATAAACCTCGACGGCATCCGGTGCAAGCAGCACCGCCTGCTTTGTAGTCTCCACAGCTTTCTGATATTGGCCTAGCGGAGCGAAGATAACACCCAGATTGCTGTACGCAGCGTAATCCCGCGGGTAGCTCTCAATCAGTTCCTGGTATGCTTCGGCGGCTTTATCCAGTTCTCCAGTTACGTTCTGGTAGTAGTCTGCCGTGATCGCCAGCCTTTCGCGCTCGCTCGCGTGCTCCCGCAATTCAAAAGCTTTGGTCAGGTACTCGCTCGCCCGCCCGACCTCGCTGAGGCTGAAGTAGTCGTCGCCGACTGCCCGGTAACCCATGGCAAAATTGGGATCGAGCTCGATGGCACGTTGAAAATAAGGGAGAGCTGCGGTGGGGCCTTTCTCGATAAACGTGTTTCCTCCAACGCTGTAGGCTTTCAGAGCTTCGAGCGAAGAGGTTGTAGCCTCGACGAGCGGAACATCAAACCTTTGCACCGATGGCAGAGATTCTCCCATCTCGACGCGCAGCCTGGATGCTGCTTTGCCCACGTCGTTTAGTACTTTCTCCTTGTCGGGAACCGTGACTTGCTGCTGAGCCAGCGTATTTCCATTCTGACAATTCGCAGCTTTCAGTCCGAGAACGTATTCGTTCCCCAGCCTGCCAATGGCACCGGCGATGTATGCTTTGCTGCCTGTGCGCTGGCAGAGTTCGCGCGCTACGTCAGGGGTGAGCGCCGTGCCTGAGGGCCGCGCCATCAGCTTTATCGTCGCAGCCACTTTGTTCTCCGACAGCACATTCAGGAACGGAGACTGGTTTAAAGCCACCCGGAGTGCTGCCTTCAGGCTGTCATCGAAAACCGGATCGCCCGTGCTGTTGCTGAAGTCGGCGAGAACGACAGTGTCCTTGTCAGTGAGCTGGATGCGGCGCGAATGCACGTAAAGGCCGACGCCGATCAGCACGGCGATGAGGGCGGCCGCAGTGAGGTACACGCCGAGCTTGGCTCGGGGCGAAGATTGTTTGAGGACGGACCTTCTTACTTGGCCGGTTGCGATTCTCCCCGAATCCGTGTCACGCTTTAGCCGCTGCAGGTCGGCTCTCATGTCGGCTGCGCTCTGGTAGCGGAGGTTGCGATCTTTTTCCAGCGCCTTATCGATCAACGCCTGCAGTTCGCCTGAAATCTTCGGATTCCTCTCCGATGCTGGTATCGGGTTCTGATGCAGGATCGCGCCGCAGATCTCGCCCGAAGTCGAGCCTTCGAACGGTAATTTTCCCGTAGCCATCTCGTAGATCACGCCGCCAAACGAGAACAGATCACTCCGCGCATCCAATTCCTTCGCCCGCACTTGTTCTGGCGACATGTAAGCCACCGTCCCCAACATTGCGCCGGGGCTGGTCAGAAGGGGATCTTCAGAGCTGATCGATGCTGTTTCCAAATTGTTGCTGCTGCCGACCTTCAGCACCGCCGGCAGCTTCGCCAATCCAAAATCCAGAATCTTGGCATGGCCGCGCTTGGTAACAAAGATGTTGCCCGGCTTGATGTCGCGATGAATGATGCCAGCCGCATGAGCCGCATCCAGCGCGTCGGCAATCTCCATGGCCAGAAAAACCACTTCGTCGGTTTCCAGCGGGCGACCCGCAATCTTATGCTTCAACGTCAGCCCGTCCAGATACTCCATCGCAATGAAAGGCTGGCCTTCGTGTTCGCCGATTTCGTATATGGTGCAGATGTTGGGATGGTTCAGTGCCGATGCAGCCTGAGCTTCCCGCTCGAAGCGGGCCAACGCTTGGGCGTCTTTGGCAACGTTGTCAGGCAGGAACTTCAAGGCGACAAAACGGTGCAGCTTTACGTCTTCCGCCTTGTAGACCACACCCATCCCGCCGCCGCCGAGCTTCTCGAGGATGCAGTAGTGGGAGACGACTTGTCCCATCATGGCGCGACGCCATGTTATGCGCGACGTTAGGGCAAGTCAATGAGAGCTAACGAGTTTGGGGGACTTCGAAAAGTCAGTTGATGTTAGTGCGCAACGACTCCCAAGTTCGCCGGCATCGGCAAAAGGTATTGCACCAGGCCTGCCTTTTCGTCATCGGCCAATCCGAGGGTTTCAGCGGGGTGCAAATGCAACTGTTCCGGACTTAACGACCAACGGCCATTTTCATAGAATCGATCCAAGCAGGCTTAAGTGTGTGCCATAAAGCGGCTCAACAGCGAGGCCAGGACCCTCTCCTTTTTCTGCAAGGAAAGCTTGAAGTCGCGATGATCGGTGTGCCAGATTTCCCGAAGTAGAGCGCCATGACGCTCCTCAAGAATCTCGAACAATAGCTCTCTCTCCTCATCGTTGAGGGTCAGCGTTACGGCAGTTACGCTCATGATGCACCTCCCATTCCGTCAGGTTCGTGTCCGCATCTGCTCAAAGTACAAACCATCCACTCGCGTCCGTTGACTCAACCCGCTGGGGGCTCAACGAAAAACAAAGCCATTCACACCATCAATGCTTTCGTCGTTTTTCTCCGAAAGTCCGAATCACTACGGGTCCTCCCCTGACTCCTTCCAAAGATGCGCTGGTCCCCTGGGCGTTTCTTTCTCGGTCCTTTGCTTCCGTGTATCCCAGCACCCCGTAATACATCGCCCGATCGTAGAACTGATTCAGCATCTGCTGTAGTTCGAGCTTGCCGGAAAGTTGTATGACGTTATCCGCAAAAGCTTCCCGTTGAAGAAACTGCCACAAATGGTTGCGGCTGATGACCAGGGCCCATACGAATTGATGGAGTCCGACTTCTTCAGCGGCCCGGGGCTCGCCGAGCGTTATAAAGCGTTCCGCAATATCGGTTTCTGTCTTCTGCAGCAACCACTCTCCCAGGTTGTGGTAAATCTCGGCTGCTGCCAGGCACAGTCCCTCGGGTGAAACTTTGCAGAAGTCACAAGTCCGCTCCGACTGCCGCAGTTTGTCAGTCAACCCTATCGCTAATTCCTCGGAGTGCGCTTCGATCAGCCGCACGAGCTTTAGCGCCAACATTTGCCAGCCTCCTTACCCCCTACTACAAGAGATGCCACGACACTTGCCCAAGGTACACATTACATCGTAATACGATATATAGAAAATCTCAAGGCAACACCATTCCGACCTGAAACGAATTCCAAGAAGCCGGGGATCTTTGGACAACGTGCGGGTGTAGGTCGACATCTTAATGTACGCCGCAGCACGATGCATATAAGGCAATCACAGCAGCGCACCAAGGACGGAGAACGCGGCCTGCGGATATAAGCCTAACTGTCGTGTGAAGAACTGAGGAGCATGTTATGGGACTGACTTTAAGTTCTGCGTGGAAGCAGGCTCCAGCTCAACTTAGCAACGAATTTTTTTCAAACGCGCTCGCCCTTTACCCGAAACATGATTTTCAAGTCCGGCTTTGGGATAGAAGCACCTGGGGTACGGCGCAGCCGCCGCTTTTTACTCTAGTCCTCAAACATCCTGGCGCCTTACGCCAGATGTTTCTGTCCCCGAGTGAACTGACTCTGGGAGAGTCCTACCTTTTCGATGACTTCGATATCGAGGGCGATATCGAGGCTGTTTTTCCTCGCCGACTATCTGCTTGCCCAAGGCAGTGACGGGTTGATGCAGAGGCTGCATCTCACCAGCATGCTCGGAAAATTGCCTGTAAGACGAGAGATACACATGGGCCGTCAGGCGGCTGCGTTGTGCGGATCAGTTCATTCGAATGATCGGGATCGGCAGGCCATCAGTTATCACTACGACCTCGCTCCGGAATTCTTCGCCTTATGGCTGGACCAACGAATGATGTATTCCTGCGCATATTTCGCAACGGGGAAGGACACTGATCTCGATACCGTCAGTGCCGCAAGCTGGATTACATTTGCAGGAAACTACAACTCCGTCGTGGGGACCAGTTGCTGGATATTGGCTGCGGATGGGGAGGGCTACTCATTTATGCGGCCATGCACTATGGCGCACGTGTTCTGGGGATCACACTGAGTGTCCCGCAAGCCGAGGTAGCCCGACAACGGATTCGCGACGCCGGTCTTAACGGCAGCTGCCGCGTCGAAGTCTGTGACTACCGCGATCTGGAAGTCGACCATGAATTCGACAAGATCGTCAGCGTTGGGATGTTTGAACACGTTGGCGAGGAGCATCTGGCCGAATACTTCTCACAAGTATGGCAGTTGCTGCGCTCTGGCGGCAGGTTCTTAAATTCCGGGATTGCTGCGACTGCTACCGATCACCGACAAGGACCATCCTTTATCGATCATTATGTGTTCCCAGCTGGCGAACTGGTGCCGCTCAGCGGCAGCGTTGGAGGGGCGGAAAGAGCCGGTTTCGAAGTAAGAGATGTCGAAAGCCTGCGCGAGCACTATGCTTTGACGCTTCAACACTGGGTGCGTCGCCTGGAAGCGCACGCCGACGAAGTACGACGTATCACCGACGAAACAACATATCGCATCTGGCGGCTGTACATGGCAGCCTCCGCACACCGATTTCGCTTAAACCGGTTAAACCTTTATCAAATGCTACTGGCGAAGCCCCTGCACGCACAGGGCGGTATGCCTCCAACTCGTGCTGACTGGTACCGCGACTAGAGTCGTCGAAAACGGTTTCGTCGCTGCAACGGGCGCAACCGCGCTGTTCTAAAACTGTGATCTCGAAGTGTGCAAATCTATCTTCATGAAGGAAAGCTATTCGAATTTGAAATGAGGTCGCTTCAGGAAACTTCTTTTGCGGGGCTCAGCGAGAGCCACGATAAAAAACATTCGCAGGAAATCGAGTGTTTCTGGCTATGCGGCTCATGTGCTTCCACTATGACCGTGGTTTGTGAACCACATACACATCGAATAGTCATAGTGCCACTTCACGACGGTGTCCAAGGAGAAAGTGACTGGGTCGGCAGCCCGGCCGACGAACAATCCGCGCAACACTAGCCGCTAGCTGATGATTGTCGGTGAAGCAGCTGCCATAGTGCTCATTTACTGGAACACCTTCGTTGCTCCCAGACAACCTAGAGGAACTCGAGGCCTGCCTCCAGCCGCGAGGTTCGACTTTGCGAAACAAGTTAGTTAATGGCGGCTATCAGGCCCACGGACTTCGGAATCCAAGTGGTCGACGAAAAGATAAAGTCCCATGCAGGTCAAGAACATCACTCCAGAGAATATAGCGGCTGGCAGCGCACTGTGCAGATTTCCAGCTAGAAACGACTCCAGAGCGGCGCTCAACAGCCAGATCTGTACGATCAGGAGAACGGCGATGAGAGACATGGCTCCAGCAATCGCCGTCAGTCCACGATTTTGAGGAGGCAGGTCGTTTGAAGTTTGCATTTCGTTAACCCTTTACCCCGATAGCGACTAATTGTTCGCCTTGTGCTTCGAGAACAATACGCGGTAGAGGGCGCGATGGGGGCCCTTGCAGAACGGCGCCATCCTTGATCGAGAAGAAGCCCTTGTGGCACGGGCATTCAAGCCTGTTTTCCGCCTGAGAATAATAGACTGCGCATGAAAGATGAGTGCATTTCTGACTGTAGCTTACGTATTCGTTCTCGGCGGTGCGGATCATGATGCAGTGGTCATCTTTTGTTGGATAGCTGAAAAGCTTCACTCCTCCGACCGGAATCTCTCCGAGTTGAGCCACAGGTTGCTGGGGGTAGATCGGAGCCTTGTAGAAAACGGAACGAATCAGAATCCAAATGTTGCCCACGAACATGCCGAGGCTGGTGAGGACTAAGAATTTGGTCAGCTGCCGACGCGTCACATAGCGCTCGTCTGCCGTACGAACCGAGAACTCTTCTTTCCAGAGCGGTTCGCTATTGCCCCGTCGCAACCAATTCATTTTGTTCCTCCCACATGTAGTCCACGACATCGAGGGCGATAGCCTCCCGCTCCGCCGGGGCCATCATGTAGACCTTGGTCGTGATCTTCTGGCTACCGAAATAGAAAATATTGGTTGGCTTCTCGCGGCGATAGGCAATCTCCTCGGGCCTCACATACGACAGTGCCTGACTCGGACAAACGGTCGCGCACATCGGACGCTTGCCGACGGAAGTTCGGTCATAGCACATGTCGCACTTCATCATCTGCTGCTCTGGAATCATCATTTTCGGGATTCCGAAGGGGCAGGCCAGCACACAGTTGTTGCAGGCGATGCAGCGCGGTTTAAGAGAAGAGTGGACGATCCCATCTTCGCCTTTCTTAATGGCATCCGCGGGACAGACCTGAGCGCAGGTAGGCTCGTCACAATGCCAGCACACGTACGCTGCAGAGCGAATGCTCTCCTTGCGTTCAATAAAGTCGAAGTTGATCATCGACTTTCCCCGATGAGTGTCGCACTCTTCGCACGCCTGCAAGCAAGAGCGGCAGCCTATGCAGCGCGACGGATCGACATAGAATTCGTATCCGAACACTAGGCGCCTCCTCGCGGCACAGTGATTTTGTGTGCGGCTCGGTCATCGGGGGATGCATCAGGTCCCGTCGCTCTGACGATGCGGCATGCAGAAACCTTGAATTCCGGAATTTTGCTGCGAGGATCGAGCGTCCGATGCGTGAGGCGGTTTGCACTCCGCGTGCCAGCCCAGTGATAAGGAATGAACACGGTGTCGGGCCGAATCGTTTTCACAACCATTGCGCGAATCGTCAGGTCGTCGCGTCGGGTTGTTACCGTGATCCAGTCGCCGTCGCTGATGCCATTTTGTTCAGCCAGTCGCGGATGAATTTCTGCCCGTGGTTCAGGGGTCTGATCGACGAGTGCCCCTATGCGCCGGGTTTGAGTCCCCGACAGGTATTGGCTGACCACTCGCCCGGTGGTTAGGAATAACGGATATTCATCGCCTACCGGATCGCCGCTGGGACGCCATTCTGTGACGTTGAAGTGTGCTTTACCGTCGTGGGTATAGAACTTCCGGTCTACGAATAGACGCGGGGTGCCGGGGTGGTCGAGCGATGTGCAGGGCCAAAAAATGCCCATCTCCTTATCTACCCTCTCGTAGGTAATGCCGTAGTAGTCTGCCACACCGCCTCGCGAGGCGACTCGCAGCTCCTCGAAAATATCAGCTGGATTCTTGAATGGAAAGAACTGCCCGCGACCGAGCCGATGCGCTAAGTCGATGATGATGTCGGAGTCTCGTCGGGCGTCGCCCGGTGGATCGACGCTGTTTTGCCAGTGAATGACGCGACCTTCGGCACTGCAGCCAAGGCCATCTTCCTCCTCATGAAGGCTGCCGGCCATAACCACGTCGGCGTGGTGAGCAGTCTCGGAGAGAAAAAAATCGACAACGCCAAAGTATTCCAGTTTTGACAGCGCTTCACGGGTGAAGTTCGCGTCGGGAAGCGAAACGAGCGGATTGAAACACAGCGAGAGCAGGCCTTTAATTTCGCCGCTGTGGATGGCGTTCATGATTTCTTGTGCGCTGTAGCCTGGCTGGGGAAGTTCTTCCGGCTTGATGCCCCATACACCGGCTATGTATTCGCGGGCCGCGGGGTCGGCGAGAGAACGCTGGCCCGGAAGTTGGTCGCATTTCTGCCCGTGCTCACGTCCGCCCTGGCCATTTCCCTGGCCGGTAATCATGGTGGGGCCCGCGCCCTCCCGCCCGACGTTCCCAGTTGCAAGAGCGATGTTGAGCACTGCGAGGCAATTCTCTACGCCTTTGGACTGATGCTCCAGACCGCGGGCGTGCATCATGATGGCCCGCTTCGATTTGCCGATCCAGCGCGCGGCCTTCTCGATCGATTCGGGTGGCACGCCGGTCATTTCTGCCACCTTACGAAGATCCCACTGCTTAGCAGATTCAGCCACGGCCCCAAATCCGGTGGTGTATTGACTGATGAATTCGCGATCCTCCAACCCGTCACGAAGGATGACGTGCAACATTCCCATAAGGAGTGCAAGATCAGTCCCCGGACGCAGTGGCAGATAGAGATCGGCGTTCCGAGTAATGGGAGTCATCCGGGGATCGGCGACGATCAGTTTTCCGCCCTTGTCACGGCAGCGCCAGATGTAGTCGGTCGTGATGGGAGCGCACTCCCCGATATTCGCGCCGATCACAAACAATACTTCGGCCTTAGGAATTTCGCTCCATGGAATCGTGCTGCGATCAATACCAAAGGCCAGCTTGTAGGCCGTTCCGGCAGAGACCATACAGAGCCGCCCGTTATAATCGATGTGGCGAGTGCCAAGCGCCACGCGGGCGAACTTCCCGAGGAGATACGATTTTTCAGTCGAAAGGGATGCTCCGCCGTAGATGGCGAAGGCGTCCTTGCCATACTTTTCCTGGATTTCATGCATCCGGCTGACCGTGAAATTCAACACCTCGTCCCATGACGCCGCACGAAACCCTTGATCGCTCCTCATCAACGGAGTGAGCAAACGGTCGGGGTGATTGCCCTGCAGATATCGCTTCACGCCTTTCGGGCAAAGCATGCCGCGGTTGAACGGAAACTCTTCCCAGGGCTCGAATCCGATCACTCGATTCTCGCGAACCTTTAATTGGATTCCGCATTGCTGTCCACAAAAACAACAATGGGTCTTGACCAGCTTCTCTGCGGGATGGACGGATTCATCGCTCCAACCACCGGGCGGCTGGTAGTTCAGATGGGGGCCGAATTTGTCTTTGAGAATCTCTTCGGGGACCGGAGCCTTAGCCATTCGCTTCCTCTTTTAATCTCAATTGCGCGAGCGAGAGTGACTTGCGCTTGCAGGCAGGACACAGTTCCTGCCAGTTGCCCACTGGCCCCGACATCGAATAGTTGAAACCGACTTGCGGCAGCACACGTTTTAAATCGTCAACATGCATGAGGGATGCGTAGCGCTCGCCACAACGAGCGCAGATTGCACCCTCGCTTTCGTCGCCGACGCGCTGGTAGAGCTTTACTCCCAACTGCGCGGGACGCTGAAAAATGTGAAAGAACTTTCCAAAAGGAAGATAAAGCAAGGCGGCGATGACAGTAATGGCGTGCAATATGGCGATGAAGTCATAAAAGCTGCCGGCCAACCACTCTTGTGAAACAGTCAGCGCTAAACCCGTAATTGATATTGCGAACAGCAGAATTAAGGGCCAGAAATCCATTGCTAAGGTTTGAACAGCACGCGCCCCTTCATCCCGCATGCGGCGCCACAGCGAAAGTGCAATTCCCGCCAGAACTAAGACCGCCGCAACATCAAGGCCGTGAAAAAGCATCAGCGCAGTGAACGTGTGCAAGTGGAATCTGCCTGCCGGAAACCCGAAGAGGTAGGTCACGTAAGTCATCTGGTCGTCTGGAGCGCTGCTGAAATGAATCCATCCAAATACGAGCGGGAATGTGATCATCACGGCCAGCACGCATCCCCAAAAGATCAGCTGATGCATTGCCCAACGCAGCCGGGAGCGTTTTGCGATGAACGTTTGAGCCAGAAGATGAGTTCCCGCCAGAGCGGAGATGTGGCTGAGGCTTCGAAAGACCCCTCGTTCCTTAAACAACTGCCATCCGCGCCTCCAATACACATAGGTTGGCGGCTTTCGAATCCAGACGGAGTAGTGGTAAATGACGCCCCATGTCGCGAAGATGATTGCGAACGTGTAGATCACCAGCGCAGCGTCGAAGTTTTGGAGATTGCGTGAGCCCAGGACGATAGCGGCGATCAGGACGAGAGTCCATAGCGTGGCCCAGGCTCCGGCGCGGACTTTGTCTGCAGTACGAATCAGAGTCGGAGAAAGTGTGGCCGCAAGCGCTTCTTCGCGCGTTAAGAACACGCGGCTGTTCATCCACCAAAGAACACCGGCAACCGCTGACAGCAAGAGAAATCCCGGCCAAACCACTCCGAGCCCGTCACGAAACATACCTAGAAGCAGAGGCGGGAAGAATCCACCCATCCCGCCCATCGCGCCCACGAGTCCGGTAACGGTAGCTCTCTGGGTGGGGAAATATCGAGGCACAAGCTGAAACACCGCACCGTTGCCGATGCCGAGCAAGGCGGCGCAACCGAGCGCGCCAACCGTGAAGGGCAGCATCGCCGGCACACCGAGCAACATCCCGAAAGCCGCCACAGCAGGAAGAATCCATGAAAGGACTCGCGCCCCGCCAATCTTGTCAGACAACCAGCCACCGAGTGGGCGGCAAAGAGTGGCCAGAACGACGAATCCGGCAGTTCGGAAACCAGCGTCGGCGGGCTTGAGGCCGAACTGATCACGCAACAGTGTGGGCAGGTAGATTGAGAAGGCGACAAAGCCACCAAAGGTCAGAAAGTAGAGCGCAGCGAGCGCCCACGCCAGAGGTTCGTGCACGAGTACGCCGAGCATCTCGGAGAGACCGTTGGGACGAGCAGTTTGGGGAGCATTCCGAGCAAAGATCAGAAAGGTCGAAGCCCAAAGCAAAAGGATGATCGACATCCCCCAATACACGGTGCGAAACCCATACGCGGCAGCTGCCACCGGTCCCAGGAATACAGCAGCGGACTGGCCAATGTTTCCTAATCCATAAATGCCGAGCGCACTGCCTTGGCTCTCCATGGAGAACCAGCGGGAGACGTAGCCGACGCCAACAGCAAATGAAGACCCCGCCATTCCAAGAAGAAACGCCACCATGAGCAGATTCTGGTAGCTGGTTGCGTAGGGGACCAAGGCTACTGGCAAGACGACAAAAAACATCAAGGCTGTGAAAACAACGTGGCCCCCAAAGCGGTCAGCCAGCATTCCTATCGGTATGCGGGCCAGCGCGCCCAGAAGAACTGGTACTGCAACCAGAAAGGCCGTTTGGGTCGCTGAGAGATAAAACTGTTGACGAAAACTGGGGGCAAAAGCACTGATGAGGCCCCATGCGGCGAAGCAAACCGTAAAGGATACAGTGCCAAGTAGCAGATGTCTACTCTGTGACGATTTCGAATTCTCCCCTTCAATGCGCATCGGGAAGGCCATTTGCAAATTGTATCCCCAGAAGCAGGCAGCGATTGCAGCGTATGTCCTTTTAGACCTACGGATCCCACATTAGGAAATGCTTATTTCATCCGACGTGCCTGGCATCGGGTCTGCTCTCTGCCAATGAGCAGAGAGGACACACGCATGGTCATCGAGCACACCATTTTCGGTGCGGAAGCCTTGGCGACTAAGCTCCGGGGAGCACATGTGGTTTCCCAACGCTAACTAAAGTTGTGCGCCTAGCGTCTACCAGAGTGTAGGCTCCTCGAAAAGCCTAGGATTTGTGATGTTACGCGAACGGCAGCCAGGCTCGAGGTAGGGAGATTCTAACAATGATTCAGCATAGCATTCGTGTTCTGTGCGCTTTCATCGCGCTTATGATCTCAAGCTCCGCGCAAACGCAGCCGAACTTCGCTCCAGGAGCCTATAAGAAGATAGCGAGTCTCGCGGGTGATTGGGTGGGGAAAGACGACCAGGGTGAGGAAGTGAAGAGCAATTTCAAGTCGACCATCTCGAATACGGTCGTCATGGAGACGCTCAATGCCTCTGGCATGGAGGAGATGCTTACGCTTTACAGCGTCGACCGGTGACGGGATTTCCTTGCTGCACTATTGCCCCACCAATAATCAACCGCATATGCGTGCACTGCCATCCTCCGCAGACGTAAAGCAGCTGACCTTCTCTTTCCTGAGCGCTGGCAATCTCCCCAGCATCGCGGTTGGGCATGAGCACAAAATGGTGCTGGACTTTGAAGACAAGGATCACATCACGGAACGCTGGACTTGGCGGAAGAATGGCAAGGACACGGATATGGTGTATCATCTCGCGCGCAAGCCGTAATTTGCGGAGCCTCCAGTTCCCCTCGCCACAATAATGCAGCCGGTAGTAGATCATCCGATCCCTGGACGCCAAGCAATCACTTTGGCGGAGCCGCGGATGCCGTGGTGAAGGATGCGGTATATTGTTTCGCGATCATGTCTAGAAATGTTTTCTGCATCTTGCCGATTGTGTTGATCCTATCGCTGGCCTACGGGGCGAACCAGGGCGCATCCTACAAGTACATTCGCATTGGGCAAAAAGGGGACGCGCAAACCAAACCAGCCGCGGGAATCGCGATGATGGGCGGCGGCGATGATCTCGACGAAGCCTTTCGATGGCTATGTAACAAGGCCGATGGCGGGGACTTCCTAATCCTTCGCGCGCATGGAGACGACGATTACAATTCCTACGTCAACGGTCTCTGTAAAGTGAACTCGGTCGCGACGCTCATCCTGCCGGATCGTAACGCGGCACAGGACCCCGCCGTTGCCGAAATTATCCGCAACGCGGAAGCACTCTTTATTGCGGGCGGAGATCAGGCGAATTACATTCATTTCTGGCGCGGGACCCCGGTGCAGGATGCGATTAACCGACACATCGCCAACGGAAAACCAATCGGTGGCACAAGTGCCGGCCTCGCGGTGCAGGGAGAGTTCGCCTATGGCGCTTTAAACGATCCTGATGACAGCGAGCTTCACTCCAACGAAGCATTGTCTAACCCGTATCACGTCCAGGTCACCGTGGTTCGTGACTTCCTGAAGATCCCGCAACTGGACAATACGATAACCGATAGCCACTTTGCCAAGCGGGACCGGATGGGCCGTACGCTTGTATTCCTTGCGCGCATCATTCAAGACGGATGGTCGAAGCAGCCGCGGGAGGTTGCCATTGATGAAAAGTCGGCGGTGCTGGTGGAAGCGGACGGCAAGGCGACCGTAATCGGATCAGGCCGCGGTGCTTACTTCTTGCGTCCTACGCGGGCGCCGGACACTTGTCGAAAGGGAGTTCCGCTCAGCTTTAAGAATGTCTCCGTTTACAAAGCCCCGAGCGGAGCACGCTTCGATCTTTCTTCTTGGACTGGATCAGGCGGAGCGTCTTACTCGCTTTCCGTAGAGCAGGGGGTTATTCATTCCACCCAGGCTGATGGAGCTGTCTATTAGATCCCCACATCGGCTCTCCGAGACGCGCGCGGGGAATTCGTGGTTGACTTCCGACACCATCTTTGACAAACTGCCGCCATCTTAAGTTACCGCCACTGGGCTGGTGGGCGATGAACAAGAACTTTCTTCCTTTCGCCGCGATGGACGGCAACCTGGAACAGATCACCAGTCTTGTTGATTCCGGCAAGCTCGAATCCGGGCTATGATCGCTGGCTGCCGGTTGTGACATTGTCACAAGTTCATACCGCACAAAACGCAACGCCTAACGGATCGGAACGCCGAGAGCGGATTTCGGATCTGAGTCTTTCCAACGAGTCTAAGGAGCCCCATGAAATTCTTTCGCGCTGGCTTGGTGATTGTGGCTGTGGTTCTGGGTACTCTCTCACTCCTGGCCCAAACTTACGAGGGCCGAATTCTTGGAACGGTCATGGATGTTTCCGGTGCGGTCGTCGCGGGCGCCAAAGTAACAGTTGCGAACACGGCGACTAACGTCACACGAAACCTTGTGAGCAACAGCGCGGGCGAATATGTTGCGCCCAACCTTGAAGAAGGCACCTACAAGGTGTGGGTAGAGGCACCGGGATTCAAGAAGGCTGAGAATTCTTCCGTGGTTGTGCAAGTGTCGAGAGACGCGCGAGTGGATTTTCGGCTACAGCCGGGAGCGCCCGACCAGACGGTCGAAGTGACCGGCGAAGCGACGCTGGTCGATACTTCAGACAGCACTCTGAACGGCGTGCTGGAAAACAAGGCAATCAACCAATTGCCGTTGCAGGGCCGCGATTTTCAGAATTTGTTGCCCCTGCATCCTGGCGTACAGCGCACTCCTGGCGGCGGCTTCCAGTCGATTACTTCCAATGGCAACCGACCCGATGAAAATAATTTCTTCATCGACGGCGCTACGGATAACGACGTTTATTACGGTGAGTCCGTGGTGAATGAGGCTGGAATTCAAGGGACGCCCGCCAGTTTTCTTCCCCTCGACGCTATCCAGGAATTTAATACTCAGGAGAGCCCCACGGCTGAATATGGAAACAAGCCCGGCGTGGTGATGAATCTGGGGCTGAAGTCGGGCACCAACACGATTCACGGAAGCGCCTACTACTTTAACCGTAACAGTGCCTATGACGCACGCAACTTTTACAATCCTTCTCCAGAGCCCGTGTCCGCCCTCAATATGCACGAATTCGGAGTTTCGCTCGGTGGTCCCATCAAAAAAGACAAGTGGTTTTATTTTGTGAATTACGAAGGCATCCGCGACAAGGTGGGCAATCCCGGCGTTTATGACAGCCCGGTGACTGTGTCGCTGGCGAATCAACTGGGCGGAATTGCCGATTCCCAGGGCAACCCGCTTTCCGCGACTTATAGCCTCCCGGATGCGATCGCCTACTGCAACCAAGGTATCAACGGGCCGTGCACGCCCAATGCTCTGAGCATGACCTTGTCGAAACTGTTTCTCCCCAATCCTGGTTTCACCCTTAAGCCATTTGACCCGGCGGCAATCAATTTCGATTTCAACAACACCAACCGCGGGGACAACCTGGTCTTCAAGACGGACTACCACCTGAACGATCACCACGTGCTCAGCGCCAGGTATTTCTACAGCAATAGCGATTTAGTCGAGATGGACACGATTCCTATCGGCCCCAACTGGCTCTCCACCACGCAGCCGACGACTCAGATTTTCGGCGTGAATTGGGTCTGGACGCCCAACTCAACCTGGGTCAACGAAGCACGATACAGCTTTGACAGCTTCAGTGAGGCAATTTTCCCGCTGGATCACAACGTCAACCCCACAACCTACGGGATCAATACTGGGGTTACGAATCCCGCTCTGTTTGGTATGCCCCGCATCAACCCGGGGACAGACGAATTCAACTACATGGGTGGCAACTCCAGCTGGCCGCTGGAGACGACTCCAAGCAAAACACAGAATTGGTCCGATACCGTCTCCTACACCGCCGGCAGACACACGCTGCGTTTCGGCGGACAATTCATGTATGGCAACGTCGATTATTTTCGCGCTACGGAAGGCCGCGGGCGGGTCGATTTTAGCGATCTCACCGATTTCATCGCTGGCGATCCACATCGCTGGGAATTGCTGTACGGCGATCCGCAGCGCAGCGTGAGCATGAAGTCATTCGGGCTATTCATTCAGGATGGTTACCGCGCGACGGCACGTCTGACGCTGAATCTTGGTCTTCGCTACGATGTGACCTATCCGATCAAGGATTCGCGCAACCTGCTGGCCAACTATGTGCCGAGCGCCGGCATCGTCCAGGTAGGCAAAGGGATCAATTCGCCGTATCCAACGAGCTACAACAACATCTCTCCTCGAGCGGGCTTCGCGTGGGATATCCTGGGCAATGGCAAGACTCTGCTCCGGGGCGGCGGCGGAATCATCTTCGAGCAGCCATCTATCCGAACTTTCATGTTCAGCGGCGGTGGACTGAATCTAAATCCCACCACTGCGGCGTTGGGCGTCACTCCAGGAAATGGTTCGATCAACTCGTTCCTGGTGAACTCGACCGACACCAGCCAGATCAACTGGGGCGCGGGGCCTGGACCGGTATTTCCAGCCTCCGCTACAGAAGGCTGCAGCCTCGATAGCCAGTGCACCGTCTTTGCGGCCTCCCCACATCTCAGCACTCCATATGTCGAGAACTGGAACCTGAATATTCAGCAGCAGCTTTGGTCGAACTCAGTTTTGCAGGTGGCCTATGTTGGAAATCATGGGGTAAATCTCTACAGCGTGTTGGACATCAATCAGGTCAACCAGAACTCACCGCTGGAAAACCCTGACAACTGCGACCACTGCGAGTCCGCCGGTCGACCGCTAAACGCAAATTGTCCAGTAGCCCAGGGAGGCCTTGGCCTGGGTGGGCCATGTTTCCCGTATATCGGATATCTCGATCAGCTCGGCAACCAAGCGAACTCGATCTACCAAGCGTTGCAAGTAACCTTCACCAAACGCTATTCCCACGGTCTATATTTTCTGGCGGGATACACCTACGCTCACGCCATCGACACTGCGACGAGCAACACGCCTTCCAACACTCCGCAGAACAATCTGAACTATGCGGCCGAACGTGGCAACGCTGATTTTGATATCCGCAATCGCCTGACTCTGTCTCTGTCTTATGACCTGCCCTCGAGGAAGGCTCCCTTACAGATGCTCGAAGGCTGGCAAGTGGCAAGCATCGTAACGCTGGAGGGGAGTGAGCCCTACTCGCTTTACGATTTCAATGACGATATCAGCCTTACGGGCGAATTCGAGGACCGCTGGGATATTTCCGGACCGCCCAGCAACATTCATTGGTCGCCAACTACCCCGCTCAACTACATCCAACCTACGGAATTCAACACCGATGCCAACCAGAACGTGATTAGTGGCGCTACGGCGCAGGCGCAACAATGCGTGAACGCTGCGATGGCAGCCGGCGGCCAGGCGGCGGTCAACCAGCTCAACGGCAACCCTAACTTCGAAAATCTCACGGGCTTTCCAAGCACATCGGGAGGCTGTTACGTCTCCGGAAAGACGGTACTTACTCCTCCCGCGCCTCTCACCTTTGGCAATATGGGACGCAATATCTTTCGTGGCCCATCCTTCCGGGAATGGGACTTCTCGATCTCAAAAGTTTGGAAGTTTGGCGAACGCGTTCAAATGCAATTGCGGGGTGAATTTTTCAATATTCTGAACCATCCAAATTTCGATGTATTCACGTTAAACAACGACGTGTCCGTGCCCTCTTCCGTAGGAACCACAATCTTTACCCCGGATTTGGGCTCAGCTTCCAACCCCGTGCTCGGGACCGGTGGATCCAGGCACATTCAGTTAGGAGCGAAAATCATCTGGTAGAGCATAGCTGTCAGTCGACAGATCCCTTGCGAGGTCCACTCCAAGACGGAACTCGGTTCAATCAAGCTCGTGAACCTCGCCTCCGGCTGACTTCGCGGAGGATTCGTCGTGCTGTTTCGTCCAGTCTACCTCTGTCAGCACCGAGATCGGCTCGAGTTTCTTCTTCTGTAGACCAGCATTAATCGTGGGCAGTTCCTTTTCCGTCAGCTTGCGGAAGTCCGCGATGACGTCTTCCAGTTCACGCCCCAACGACTCGGCGCGAGCGACCTGATAGTCCGTAGGTCGACCCTCATAACCATTCACGTCGCCATAGAGCCCGCCGAGATGCTCGCGGATGCGCTCCTCACCGGTAATCCCGCCGCCTTCTTTGGTCGCTACGATCTTGGAACGTAGGTCATTCAACTCGGTGGAAAGTTGCTGCAGACGGCTGCGAAGCGGATCCTTCTCAGGAAGCTTAGTGGAGCGAGCCATCGCGCTGTCGCGCACTCCTTCAATAGCGCTGACGGCATAGCTCATGTGTCCCAGCATCCTGTCGAGCTTCATGGCAAGTTCAAACTGCACCTTCCGATCCTCAACGGTGTACTTGGCACGGGGATCAAGAACCACCTTTAATGCCTCGGTATAGACCTGGTCCCCCTTGGTCATTTTGATTGTGTAGGTGCCGGGTAGAACCCGCGGACCCTGCGCTGCGGCGAACAGCGCGCTGGCTGCCGGGGGAACGACTGGAGGCTTGAGCCGCATCGACCACGTCGCGCGATTAAGCCCCCGATGTTTACTGCCCGGAATCGTATCTACCAACTTGCCGTCCTGATCGAGGATCTCGATTTTCAGGTCGCCGAAGATATGACGACGTTTCTGGTAATAGTCGACAAATGCGTCGGTCGGCCGGCTGGGCCCAATGAAGGTCGCATCACCTTCCGCCCATCCTCCGTTGGCGTTGAAGTATTGAATGGCTGGCGGCCCCTCGATAAGAGTTGCATCCTTCGCCATCAAATCCGGAGTCAGGGCGCGCAGCGGAGAGATGTCATCGATGATCCAGATGCCACGTCCGTGAGTGGCGAGCACAAGATCGGACTCACGCGGATGCACTACCAGGTCGCGCACCGCCACCGCGGGAAAGTTGCTTCCCTTGTATGAGGCCCAGTGCTGGCCGGAATCCACCGATATCCAAAGTCCGAACTCTGTTCCCAGAAACAGCAGATTCGGATCGACCGTGTCTTCCTTAATTACATGCGCATAGCCAAGGACTCCGTTTTCCTGCACGTTCAGCGAGGTCCAGGTCTTTCCATAATCGATGGTTTTATACGCATAAGGCTTCATGTCGCCAAGGGTATGGCGATCGAAAGTGACATAAGCAGTGCCTTCGTCGAAACGTCCGGCTTCGACGGTGGAAACCCAGGAGTTCTTGGCAAGCCCGGAAACATTCGCCACAACATTAGTCCACGTCTTCGCGCCATCCCGTGTGATCTGCAGATTGCCGTCGTCGGTTCCAACCCAAATGATCTGCCCGTTCTTCGGCGACTCCGAAATGGAGTAGATCGAGGTATGCATTTCAGCCGAGGAGTTGTCGACCGTCACTCCGCCGGACTCCTCCTGCTTCTGCTTTTCGGGATCGTTAGTGGTGAGGTCCGGTGAAATGCGTTCCCAGGACTGTCCATGGTCGCGAGAGCGGAATAGGAACTGCGCCCCAATGTAGATCGTCCCCTTCTCATTGGGACTCATGTGAATCGGCGTGTTCCAGTTGAAACGTAACTTCTTTTCGTTGTAGTTGGGCAGGGGTTGGATGGGCCGTACTTCCAGCGTGTGTCGATTGACACGGCCAATGGTTCCGCCCTGGGCTTCGGCATAGAGGTAATCCGGGTCGGAAGTGTCCTCAAAAACCCAGAAGCCGTCACCGTTGTAAATATTCTCCCAACGAGAATTGCTGACGCCGCCGGGATAGGACGAATCGCCGATCCAACTGCTGTTATCCTGCAAGCCGCCGTACACGTGATAGGGATTCGCATTGTCGATGCTTACGTGGTAGAACTGCGAAACTGGCAGGTTAACCAGGTGCATCCATCGGGTGCCCCCATCTTGACTGCGCCACAGGCCTCCGTCATCGCCCGTGTACACGATATTTGGATTGCTGGGATCGATCCAGACATCGTGGAAATCACCATGCGCTCCGCTGCCTACTGAACTAAAACTCTTGCCCCCGTTCACACTGAGCATCAGAGGGCCATCCGGCTTAAAGACTTTGTTTTCGTCCTTGGGATCCACGATCAGATTGGCGAAATAGAAGGGACGCCAAACCATGAATCGACCCGCATCCAGGCGATTCCAGCTCTTGCCGCCGTCATCCGAACGGAACAACGCGCTCTTCTTTGACTCGATCATTGCGTAAACGACCTGCGGCTTGGAAGGAGCGACTGCTAACGCGATTCGTCCCCAGGGTTTCTCTGGCAGGCCCTTGCTGGTTCCGTCGTTCAGTTCGGTCCAATGATCGCCGCCGTCGATGGACTCGTAGAGCCCGCTGCCCGGGCCGCCGGAACGGAACGTCCAACCTTGGCGGCGGAAGTCCCACATCGACGCGAAAATGGTCTTCGGTTCACTTGGACTCATGGCGAGCATGCCGCAACCAGTCGAACCGTTGGCTCCGGCCAAGACCTTCTTCCATGTGCTACCGCCGTCCGACGTCTTGAAAACTCCTCGTTCGTCGTTGTCATTCCAGAGGTGACCTGTGGCGCAGACAAGGACGCTGTTGCCATCCTTGGGATCGACAACAATCTTCGCGATGTGCTCCGTGTCCTTCAACCCCACGTTGGTCCAGTTCTCACCGCCATCGGTGGACTTGTAGATGCCATCGCCAATGGACACGCTATTTCGTGTCCATGATTCTCCCGTGCCCACCCAAACCACTTTGGAGTTCGAAGGATCAATCGCGATCGCTCCGATCGATTGCAGGGATTGACGGTCAAATACCGGCTTGAACGTAGTGCCGCCATTCACCGACTTCCAAACTCCTCCGCTGGCTGCGCCAACAAATAGAGTGAGTCGACCGTTCTCGTTCACCGCAGCCACCGCGGCAACGCGTCCGCTCATGGTCGCGGAACCGATGTTGCGAGCCGGCAATCCAGAGATCGTGGCTGCATCGAACCTTGTCGTTTGCTGAGCAACAAGGGCGACGGATAGGAAAAGTGATCCAAGACCGAGTAACCGCGAAAACGTTCGGAGCAGGTCATGGGTGCTGGCGTGAGCTGTCATCTGTAAAGAGTCCTCTTCGGATTGTGAATGTCGGCAGATACAAAACTAGTCGGCGCGATTCTTTTCTGTTCACTGTTTTTTCGGTGTTTTATTAAGGGACGCAGGCAACGCGAATTCGGAAGGATCCAACGGCACGTTGACCTCGATCTTCTCGACGCTCACGGTCTGCCACTGGGTGGGATCGTTCTTGGGGCCGGATGCGATAGAAAATGGATACATCACTCCACCGATGGGTTTGTAGGAGCCGAGATCGTAAGCATTTTCCCGCACCGAACCGCGAATAAATTCCTGGGTTTCCTTCCGAATTTCCAGGTAGGTATCAGGGTCAAGGTAATAGTAGATGATGTCGCCATTCTTGAGCGTAACCTTGAGCCGCAGAGCATCGTCGCCGTCGACGATGTCATGACCAAGGTATTCGACGACGTTGCCTTTGGCCTTGTAATCCACCAGCGGTCCATCGAAGTCGGAATCAATCAAGAGATCCCGCATATCGTCTTCTCCCATCAGTTCAGGATCCTTGCGGCCCCCGAAGGGTTGAATCTGCCAGCCTGTCGCACCGTCATAGGCTTGCACAGCCGTCATGCCCTGAAGCGAAAATGTCTCGCGCACCAGGTTCGGTCGTTTGTTTTCCTGGCCCACCGCGGCCGTGATCCCGCCACCAATAAGCTTGCCGGTCATCCGCCAGGTCTCGATGGCCTTGATCTTACCCATCCCTCCCTTGGCTTCGATGTTCTTGTTGACCAACTCTTCCGCGGTTTGGGAAGAAGCACCAAGATTGAGGCAGAAAACTGCGAGCAAAAGAACCAGCCGGTAACGCATTCAACGTGCTCCTGTGTGGTAGAAACAGCAGTTCTTAGAGGAAACGATACTTTACGCCTGCTTAGACGTGCTTGCCAAGCATTTGGCAGCAAATTTCTGGACGGCAATTGACTCCAAACGGGGCAACCCTGTCCGCGCCGGCGGCGAAAACCCTCGAACTCCGCCTCGTTC
>CAWIMI010000023.1:0-13274 GCA_963837015.1 uncultured Acidobacteriota bacterium
TGGCGATGAAATGACAAAGTTTTGACAAATCTCTGACAGTCGCAGGGTCCGAACTTCATAACATTTGTCTCCCATGCGCTGTGAGATCTGCATTGCCCCACTATCAAATTCTCACGGCCCAGAAATGTCTTTACTGATCTAGGAGGAACCATGAAAATGCTGAATCGAATACTCCGCCCGAACCTTCGTTTCATCGCGCTGGTTCCAGTGGTTGCGTTAGCCTTGACCACCGCACAAGCTGGCACCGTCACCACCGTCGCTTCTACGATTCCCAGCAACGGCGATCTCAATCCCTATGGCGTAGCCCGCGTGCTCAGGTCTACAGGCTCGCTGACCCGGGGAAATATTCTCGTAAGTAACTTCAACAATAGTGGCAACCTGCAAGGGACGGGCACGACAATCGTGCAGATCGCGCCAAGTGGAACAGTGAATCTCTTTGCCCAGATCGATCCCAAGAACTTGCCCGGTCGGTGCCCGGGCGGGATTGGCCTGACCACCGCGTTGGTCGTGCTGCGCTCCGGTTGGGTAATCGTAGGAAGTCTGCCCACTACCGACGGAACTGCCGCCACCGCCAAGGCTGGATGCCTGCTGGTTTTAAACAGCAGTGGCCAAGTTATGGAGACCTTTTCCGGCAAGCACATCAACGGCCCCTGGGATATGGTTGCCGCTGATGGCGGAGACCGTGCAGCTCTTTTCGTAACCAACGTCCTGAACGGAACTGTCGCTGGCAATGGCAAGATCGTCCACAAAGGAACCGTGCTGCGCATCGATCTCCGCATTGAAAATGGTTCCATGCCCAAAGAGCGATCGCGAACGATTATCGGCTCGCATTTTGCCGAGCGTACCGATCCTGCGGCGCTTGTCATCGGGCCAACCGGAGTCGGACTCAGCCGTAACGACGGCGATGACCACGGCGACGATCAGGTCTTGTTTGTCGCCGACAGTCTTAACAACCGCGTCGTTGCGATCAATGATCCACTTCACCGGCACAACTCGGACGGAACCGGCAGGACCATCTCTCAGGGTGGCGCCTTGAATGTGCCCCTTGGCTTAGCGATTGCACCCAATGGAAATATCCTGACCGTAAACGGTGGAGATGGATTCATGGTGGAGATCCGGGCAAATGGTCACCGCGGGCACCAAGTGAGAAAAGTGATGTTGGATAACATGGGCAACGGAGCCGGAGCCCTGTTCGGACTCACCGCTGTCGCGGGTCAGGGCGTGTACTTCGTGGATGATAACGAAAACGCTCTGAACCTCTTTCGCTGAGAGTTGAATCTACCCGAGGCGCCCGGCGCCGGGATTCTAGGCGCGGGCGTCCTCACTTGTGAGGTGACGCGTGGTGCGCTAGGAGAGATTCGACTCGAGGCGTTCTTGCGGGCGTGGGCGAAGGGCCCGCAGCCGAAATCCTGAGCGCCTGCAAAGGATCCGGGAAGTGCATGGTGCGCCCGGAGAGATTCGAACTCCCGACCTACAGCTCCGGAGGCTGCCGCTCTATCCAGCTGAGCTACGGGCGCACGCTGACTGTCTCAGTGTACATGCGCAGCTTTGCCCTATCAATTGGGTGGGATCAGCGCCGGCGCCAGGTCTCCCGGAGAATAGCTGAGCCGCGATTTGAGCCTTCACGCCACCGAGAAATTTCGACTGGCCACGGGACAACCAAGTCTAATAGCGATTCCGCCCGCCACCACCGCCGCGGCCGCCGCGATCTCGACCGCCACCACCACTACCGCCGCGGTCGACCTTGGGACGCGCTTCGTTCACGTTTAATGTGCGTCCGCCAATCTGCGTGCCGTTCAGTGCCGCGATGGCCTTCTCTCCATCCTCCGCGCTGGTCATCTCCACGAAGCCAAAACCGCGAGAACGTCCGGTGTCCCGGTCCGTCATAATGCTGACCCGGTCCACCTGCCCGTGTACCTCGAAGAGCTTGCGCAATTCGTCTTCTGAAGTGTTGAAGTCGAGGTTCCCAACGAAAATGTTCTTCACGCGATTGCCTCTGAGTGAGCTATTTGAACGTGAGCGACTTCGGTGCGATTGGAAGGCCGGTTAGCCAAGCCGAAAGCCAAAGTTGACGACAATCAAATGCGCAGGAAGTATAGCAGGTCTGCTACTGTCGGAAAGACATTCGGCTGAAACCAGATTCGCGGGCAACGGAGCACAGAAATCCCGTGGCGTGAAAGTCACGCTGGACCCATTCTCCACGAATTCAATCCAGGTTTAGGCTTTTGATCGTAGCCTTGAGAATCTCAGTGGAGTGGCAAAGCTTCTCGATTTCATTTTTGTCCAATTCGAGATGAAGAACCTTCTCAATCCCTCCGCGGTCGAGCACTGTGGGCAGGCTGAAGCAGAGATCCGACAGTCCGTGGTAGTTGTTAATCACGCTTGAAATGGAGAGTACCGTCCGCTGATCGCGCAGGATTGCCTGCGTAATGCGCATCAGGCCGGCAGCGACGGCGTAGTAGGTTGCGCCCTTGCGCTCGATAATCTGATAAGCGGCGTCCCGTGTCTGCAGGAAAATGCGTTCCATCGCCTGCCGGTCGTCGGGGATACCCTGAGCTTTACAGAACTGGGGCAGGCGCATGCCCGCAATATTGGCTGACGACCATACTGGCACTTCACTGTCTCCGTGTTCGCCGATGATGAAAGCATGCACGCTGCGCGCATCCACTCCGAAATGCTGGCTGAGCAAATAACGGAAGCGTGACGTGTCAAGCAGCGTGCCGGAGCCGATCACCCGTTCGGAAGGCAGTCCGGAGAGCTTCCAGGCAGCGTAGGTGAGAACGTCGACTGGATTGGTTGCGACCAGGAGAATGCCCTCGGGATTATGCTTAGCCACGTCGGAGACGATGTCGCGCCAGATCGAAACGTTCCTCTTGATTAGATCAAGACGAGTTTCTCCCGGCTTCTGATTGCTACCCGCCGCCAGCACGGTGACTGTTGCGCCCGCACAGTCTGAATAATCCCCAGCCCATACTCGTGTGGGATAAGCAAAGGGCACGGTGTGATTGAGGTCCATGGCCTCACCTTCCGCCTTGGCGCGGTTGGCATCGATTAGCACGATCTCAGCCGCAAGACCGCTTAGCAGCAAGGCGTAGGCGAAGGTCGCGCCGACGTTCCCAACGCCAACGACGGCGACTCGCGTTGGCCGGGGATGTGCGCGAGATTCGCTGGTCACTGACGTTCTCCCACCACTGTCATTCTGAGGGGAGTAGATGATTCGCTTCGCGAATCATCTACAAAATCGAAAAATCCCCGCAGGCGAATTGTACCGTTGCGGCATCCTGGGATTCTCGCTATGTCTCGCGGCAGGTGCTCACCGAGCGCCTCGCATCAGCCTGGGCAGCTGCAACCTCCAGGGATTTTTTGACTCGGTATGTTCCGTGCTGGCGCACGAAACATGCTCTGCTCAAGATGACAGGTAATTTACTTCTCCTAACACCCGTCTACCTTCCAGTACCCGCTGGGCTGAAAGCCGAGTCGCAAAAGGCGGTTTTTTGGGTCGTGACGCTTGCCGCAGCTGGGACACTCGAGATAACGGCCCCACGCAGTCCCCTTACGATCGTAGTCTTCCGAGACCGTGAATGCACTGCCGCAACTGCACGGCACAAGATACAGCTTCAAGTCGGAACTTGTTTCCAAATCAAGCTTGCGACGGACCATCAGCGCTCTTCTTCCGCCATTGCCATCGACGTTCTCTTGCGCTTGTTGGCCTGCAGGATTTTCTTGCGCAAGCGCAGCGACTTCGGAGTGACCTCGACGAACTCGTCGTCGGCAATGAACTCAATCGCCTGCTCCAGATTCAGATTGCGAAATGGCACCAAACGAACCGCGATGTCAGAAGTCGAAGACCGCATATTGGTCAGCTTCTTTTCGCGCACCACATTCACGTCGAGATCGTTATCCTTGGCGTTTTCGCCAATGATCATGCCTTCGTAAACATCAACTGTGGGGCCGACAAAAAGCTCGCCACGCTCCTGCAAGCTGTAAAGAGAATACGGCGTAGTCACTCCCGCGCGGTCGGAGACCAGCGCGCCCGTCAGACGATGGGGAATCTCGCCCTGCCATTCGATGTAGCCGTCAAAGAGAGAGTTCATCACGATGGTGCCACGGGTGTCGGTGAGCAACTGGCTGCGCAGACCGATCAAACCGCGACTGGGCACACGGAATTCGATGCGCACGCGTCCGTACCCGTGATTGTGCATGTTCAGCACTTCGCCCTTGCGCGCGCCTAGTTGCTCCATCACCACGCCGACGAACCCTTCAGGCACATCCACGGTCAGCTTCTCGATCGGTTCCATCAGCTTGCCATCGACGCGTTTGGTGACAATCTCGGGCTTGCCCACCATGAGTTCGAAGCCTTCGCGACGCATCATCTCTATGAGAATCGAAAGCTGCAGCTCGCCTCGGCCCATAACGATAAATGAATCCGTGGTGGCGGTGTCCTCAACGCGCAAGGAGACATTGGTCAGCAGTTCTTTCTGCAGGCGTTCGCGGAGATTCCGAGAGGTCACGTAAGTTCCCTCGCGTCCGGCAAACGGCGAGGTATTCACCGTGAACAGCATGGCGATCGTAGGCTCATCAATGGTGATGTGAGGTAGCGGCGCCGGGTTCTCCGCGTCGGTGATGGTCTCGCCGATGGTGATGCCTTCGACGCCAGCCACTGCGATGATGTCGCCAAGGGTGGTCTCGGTGATGTCGGTTCGTTTCAGCCCGGAGAATGAAAACAGTTTGGTAATTTTGGTCTTGTGGAGTGAGCCGTCCAGCTTTGCGATGGCGACGTCTTCACCGGTAAACATGGTTCCGTTGAACACGCGCGCAATGGCCAGTCGCCCCAGGTAATCGCTGTAATCGAGATTCGCCACCAGGATCTGCAGCGGACCTGCAGCGTCACCCTTGGGTTCGGGAATGGTTTTGACAATCGTCTCAAACAGAGGCTGCAAGTTTACGCCGCCTCCTTTTATATCTCGCGAGGCGGTCCCGGCCTTGGCATTGGTGTACAACACGGGAAAGTCAAGCTGCTCTTCTTTGGCATCGAGATCGATGAAAAGGTCATAAACTTCGTTCAGCACTTCCTGCGGGCGGGCGTCAGAACGGTCAATCTTATTGATTACCAGGATGGGCGCAAGGTGAGCCTCAAGTGCCTTACTGAGAACGTAGCGCGTTTGCGGCAACGGGCCTTCGCTGGCATCGACCAGCAACATGACTCCATCAACCATCTTCAGGGCGCGTTCTACTTCTCCGCCGAAGTCGCTGTGGCCGGGCGTGTCCACGATGTTTACTTTCACATCGTGGTAAAAAATGGCCGTGTTCTTGGCCAGAATGGTGATGCCGCGCTCGCGCTCCAGGTCGTTTGAATCCATCACCCGTTCAATGATGTGTTCGTTGGAGCGAAAGGTGCCGCTCTGCTGCAGCATGGCATCGACGAGCGTGGTCTTGCCGTGGTCGACGTGGGCAATAATGGCGATGTTGCGAATGCTGGTACTCAAAATGAGACTTCCTTCCTGGATGACTGCTGTAATCACTTTACTATGGGTTCGAAGGGTTCACCACAGAGACACAGACTCACAGAGAAGGAATCCAGGATTTTCTCAGTGTCTCTGTGACTCTGTGGTGAGAAGCTCAGCCCGACACAACCTTGGAGTGGGAAGCCGGTTTTCCTGCCAGGCGGCTCTCGGTCTCTTTCACTGCGCGGCGGGCTGCCAAGATCGCTTTGCTGGTGGTTGATTCGGCACCTTCCGAATCCGTGTTGGCAAAGAACACCCGGTCCATAGGCTGTCGAACCACGGGCTGCACGTTGGTGAAGAGGCCGGGCGTCGACATATAAAGAGGATGTCCCCGGCGGTAAATGTGGACTTCAATGGGATCGACGTTCGAGCCGGGGAAGAGCTTTTGAAAGTCGGTGAGCACGCTTACCGCCTTTTTCCGTGCGCCCGACTCGGTGAGCAGGTAGCCTCGATCGTCTTCGCTCATAGGGGTGTAGCAGGTGAGAATGTTGTATTTCTGCTTGTAGCCGGGTTGGTTGCGAATCGTCCAATCCGCCACAATGAAATCGGTGAACGCATTAGCCGGACACCACGTGTCGTAGCTCTTGTTGAATACGGGCTTGTCGAAAATCAGGTTTACGACCGCGTATGGAATGTAGCGGATCTGGTGCATAGCATCGCTTTGTTTCTCCGAAAGGCCTTGCACGATCCGACGGGTAATGAACTTCGGACTGGCCATGATGACCGCCTTTGCCGCGACGGTCTTCAATTCCGTGCCGTGTAAGTAGGTGACTTGCACCTCGTTGCTGTCCGGGACGACGGCGACTGTGGTTGCTCCCAGCTGCATGCGGTCCGGGAACTTCGGTTGCATGATTTCAGCCAACTTCTTGGTAATCGCGCCCAATCCGCCGGGCCAGGTGTAGAAATCGGGAACGCTGTCTCCGCCAATCTCCTGCACTTCGCTGATGCCCAGTGCAGCCGCTGTCTCCTCGGTCGTAGCTCCCCAGTTGGAAGGACCGTAATTATCCCACCATTGTTTTACTTCGACCGGGTAGCCTTTCATGAAATCGGAAAAGGGAACGTTCCAGAGTTCGTTGCCGCGTTTCTTTATGTCAATGGCCACCGTGTCCTTCTTGAACTTCTTGAAGCCCTCACGCACGGACGCGGGATAGGGCAATTTATCGAGCCCTTCCGCCCAGGTATTGCCAATCCATTCGCCCTTGATGATGGTGCTGTCTCGATCATTAATCGGCAAAGGCTCCAGGCCGATTTCTTTAGCGAAGCTGTACGCGTACTCACTCTTTTCCAAGAACGCCGACCCGGTGGCATAGGCGTTTCCCTGATACTCCATCAAATAAGCGTTGCCACCCCAATGTGGCTCTTTTTCCAGAAGCAGGAAATCGCGGCTGCGTATCAGGTAGGCTGCGGTCATTCCGCTCATTCCGCCGCCGACGATCACCACATCGTGGCGCGCGGAGACCGGAGGTCGGGAAAAGACTTTGCCGTCCCTCACCTGGTGGCAGATACGGTTGTCTTCACCGTTCACTTCCGGTTGTGGCGTTTCAGCCGCTAATAAAGAAAGATCCACCGGACACCCGGCGGCAACCGATCCCGCGACCACGAATTTAATGAAGTCTCTACGATTTGCGGTCATATGAGTGTTTTCCTTTCGTAGCTCCGCGGTCCTGGCAAGATGCCGGCGTTACGTCTCAAGCAATGGTCTCCATCACCTCGGCGACGGTCTCTGAATTAGCATCCGAACTCACTCTCAGCCGGTACCAGCTCACGATCGCAAACAGAGAAAAAACAAAAATGATGGTGGAAATTGCGTTGATCTCTGGCGTAATCCCGCGCCGCAACCTTCCCCAGATTTCCAGCGGCAGAGTGTTGTCGCGCCCGATTAAGAAGAAGCTAACAGCGATCTCATCCATGGACAGCGTGAAGATCAGCAGTGCCGCTCCGATTATCGATAAACGCAGGTTTGGAATCGTGACGCGCCAGAAAGTCTGCCAGTAGTTCGCCCCGAGATCGAGAGAGGCTTCCTCCTGCGCGCGATCGAGTTTCTGCAGGCCCGCGAATACTTCGGTGGTGGCGACCGAGATCAGCGCCGTGCCGTGACCGAGCACAATCGTCAGCAAGCTCAACTTCACGTCCGCTTCGCGGAATAGCATTAACAGCGAAAGGCCCGTGATAATTCCGGGAAGAATCAGCGGCAGCAGTACTAGTCTTCGGAAAAGAGCCTTTCCCGGAAAGTTCGCCCGATCGAGAGCGAGCGCGGCCGGGATGCCAAACGTCAGCGAGATCGCCATTGCCGCAAAAGCGACGATCAGGCTGTTCAACACCGATTCCCAGATGGCATCGTCGGCAAAAAGCATGCGATACCAATCCAGGGTGAGGTTGCGAGGAGGGAATCCCCCAACGCCCGATCCATTGAAGGAATAGACGATGAGGGTCACGATCGGCAGATAAAGAAACCCGAAGACAACGATCGCGTGCCCCGGCAGCCAGCGGGAGGTGCTCCGACCATCGCTCATCGGAAGCTCCATTTCTTTTCCAACTGCTCAAAAAGAAACAGCAGACCGACCACTAGCATCAACATGCAGAGCGAAATGGCCGCTCCCAACGGCCAGTTGTAAGCGGCACCGAACAAGCTCACCACAATATTCGAAATCATGATCCCACTGGGGCCACCGAGCAGCAGCGGCGCAAGAAAATCGCCAAGGCTGAGCACGAAGGCGAAGGTTGCTCCCGCCAGCACTCCGGGAATCGAAAGCGGAAAAATCACTCTCCAAAATGTCTGCAGCGGAGGTGCCCCCAGATCATGAGACGCCTCGATCAGATTCCGTGGAATGTGTTCAAGGGCCGCGTAGATCGGCAACACCGCAAACGGCGTGTAAATGTGGGTGAGCGTGAGCACTACCGCGAATGGACTGTAAAGCAGAAACTCCAGCGGATGTCTTGTTAGGTGAAGGTATTGGAGCAACGTGTTCAGCACGCCGTCGCTGCCGAGGATCGTCTTCCATGCATAGGCGCGAACCAGGTAGCTCACCCACAGCGGAATAATCACGAGTTGATAGAAGAGATCTTTTCTCTTGCCCGCATGAAATGAGAGATAGTAGGCGAGCGGATAGCCCAGCAGGAGAGAAAAAATCATGACGCGGGCCGCGATCCACATGGATCGAAACAGAGTCTGCAGGTAAACATCCACCCGGAAGAGCTGGCGATAGTTGTCCGCGGTCCAGGAGTGGACGATAGTTTGCGACGGCGAAACGGACCAGAAGCTGTAACAAAAAAGCAGCGCATAGGGTACGAGCAGAAACACCACGACCCACAGTATTGGTGGCAAGGTGATGGCGGCTCGGTATGCGCGGGAAAACATCCTGCTTATCCTCTCTCTGGGGAGTCGCGGACCGGCACCGCGTCCGCTGGGGAGAATTCCAGATGCAAATCTCCTTGCCGACTTTCGCGAGTTGCAGCTCTTACTGAAACGGCCAGCCCATCGTCGCAGAGGATTTGCAGCAGCTCCGTTGCTCCGTGAAAAGCCTGATGCTGAACCTTGCCGCGAAAGCCGACGACGTTATCGTTGGAACCGCCGGTCGCCGAATCTACAATTCGAATATTCTCGGGGCGCAGGGAGAATAGAGCCTGACCCTCCGGCAGGCCAACCCTCCATGTGAGCGACTTGCAGCGGACGAGTCCGCCTTTTATTTCGCCGCGAAGCAGATTGGTGTGACCGATGAACTGTGCCGTATAAGCGCTTGCCGGATGGCTGTAGATTTCGCGCGGCGACGCCACTTGTTCGAGTTCGCCCATGCGCAAAAGCGCAATGCGGTCTGACATCACCATGGCTTCTTCCTGATCGTGGGTAACAAACACAAACGAGATCCCGACCTCTCGCTGCAAGGATTTCAGCTCCACCTGCATCTGCCGACGGAGATTGGCGTCCAATGCGGAGAGCGGTTCATCCAGCAGCAAAAGTCGTGGCCGGTTTACCAGGGCGCGCGCGAGCGCAACCCGCTGCTGTTGCCCGCCGCTGATTTTGGCGGGCTTTGACCTGGCGAAGGCAGTCATCTTAACCATCGCCAGCGCTTCAGAGACGCGAGTCGCGATCTCATCCTTCGGCAACTTGGCGACACGCAGTCCGTAGCCCACGTTTTCTTCCACCGTCAAATGAGGGAAGAGAGCGTAGTGTTGAAAGACTGTATTTACACGACGCCGGTATGTGGGCAAAAGGTCGAGGCGTTCGCCTTCCATCAGAATCTCGCCTGAGTTAGCGCTCTCGAAGCCGGCGATGATGCGCAGCAGCGTCGTCTTGCCTGAACCGCTCTCCCCGAGAATGGTCAGAAACTCACCTTCCGCAATTTGCAGAGAGATGTCGCGAAGAACCGCTTGCCTCCCGAAAGACTTGGCTACATTGCGGATGGAGAGCAATTCTTGCACGCCGGATTTGACGCTACGAACTACGGGTTCGGTGGTGGTAGCCATTTGTCTTAGTAGCGCCGCCGTGTCGGCGGCAAGATGCTGGCGCTGCCTATTGAAACTATTGCGCTGCCTTTACTTCATTCCAGACTTCAACGTACTTCGCCCGGCGAGGCACGTCCTGCCAAAAGTAGATGTGCTTCTGATAGTTGTCCACGTCATCCAGATGCAGGTTCTTGATCTGCTCGGGAGTCATGTACTGCGCCGCCTGCGGGTTTGCCGGCGTGTAGCCGGTGACATCCGCGACCTTTTTCTGTGTCTGCGCCTCGATCATGTACTCCA
Organism: uncultured Acidobacteriota bacterium; assembly: GCA_963837015.1. GTDB lineage: Bacteria > Acidobacteriota > Terriglobia > Terriglobales > Acidobacteriaceae > JABDBE01. The sequence goes on from CAWIMI010000023.1 coordinate 10,245, forward strand.
GAAACTTGTACGCCAGTTCCTTGTTCTCGCTGCCGGCGGTCACCATCAAATGATCAATCCAACCCGTAGTATTTTCTTTCGGAATGGTTTCTCCGATAGGAAAGTTGATCTTGCGAAGCTGATTGGTCATGAGCGGCCAACCCATAGCCAGCACAACTTCGTGATTCTGAAACAAGTTTGTCAGCTCTCCGCCCGTCGACCACATCTTCCGGATGTTCGGCTTCAACTCCAGCAGCTTTTTCTTGACCGCGTCCAATTGTGCGTCGGTGAGGTTGTAAAGTTGAGTGGGATCCGGCTTGTCGAAGCCGAGAACCTGGGCAGCCATGTAAACCGTGGACAGTTCATCCCAGACAGAAACCTTGCCACGGTATTTCGGATCCCAAAACACACTCCAACTATCCGGTGGGTGCGGAAATACCGTCGTGTCATAAAGCATTGGGTTCGGTCCCCACATGAACGGCACGCCAAACACTTGCCCTTTGAGGCGGACCAAAGGCAGGGAAGTGAGCTGGGGAGAGAGTTGGCTGTAGCTCGGAAACTTCGAAACGTCGAGGGGCGCAGCCAACCCCGCCGCTGCAATCGAGGTGGCAACGTCGCTCGAAGGGGAAATCACGTCATAGTTGCCGGCGCTCCCGCCGCGCAGCTTTGCTACCAATTCATCGCTCGAGCCCATGTAAGAAACGGTAACTTTGCAATGGTACTGTTCTTCAAAACCCCTCACGAATGACGGATCGGCGTAGCCTTCCCACACCAGCAAATTGAGCGTAGGCGTTTTCTTGGCGCAGGAGCCGAGCAGCAGCACACACGTTGCTAAAAGCGCGGCAGGTAGGCGTCGAGTCATGAATGTTCCTCTGCGATACGAACTGTTGTTCGCGCTGCGTCGGCTCTAAAAAGTCGGTGGAGTGTTCACCCACAGCACGCGGGTTTCCGTGCGGCCCGGATTGACCCAGCGATGCGGCGTGTCGCTAGCAAAATAAAAACTGTCTCCAGGTCTCAGCCGGTACTCCACTTCCGCCACTGAAATAAGCAATTGCCCCCGCAAGACGTGCAGAAACTCCTCGCCTTCGTGGGTGTAGGACTCGCCGCTGCCGGCGCGGGGGGCGATGCGAAACAGGTGCGGCTCCATAACCGTATTCCCCCACGCCAGCAATTCCATGCGGACGCCCGGTCCTGCCTCGAGCACCTTGCGTTTTCTCGACGGCACCAATCGGCTATTCGATTCCGCCGCATCGAAGAAATCAAGAATGTTGGTCTTGTAGAATCGCGCCAGCTTGCGTAAAGTGCTCACTGATGCGCTCATGTGAGAACGCTCCAGAGCGCTGAGGAATCCCACCGAGATGCCGACACGCTTCGCAACTTGTGCTAAAGACAAACCGCGTCGCAGGCGCATTTGACGTAAGTGCACGCCGATGCCGCCCGTGCCATTCGTGGTTGGAAGGACCAGGCCATCGCGCTTCAGCACTTGCGCGATAGCTGCGGCGTTCAGTCCGCGCACCTTGCGCAGGAATCGCGCGCGCTTCAGCAGTTTGACGTCTTCGGGCGTGTAAAGCCGGTATTTGCTGGTAGAGCGATGGGGTCGGGTGAGACCAAGACTTTCCCACGAGCGAATCACTGACGGCGAAACACCAACCAGGCGAGCTACGTCGCCGATTTTCAAGTAAGGTTTTGGGTTGGCGGGCTTCATTTCTAGAGTCGTGGTTCCATCTCTCGTTCAAGCTCAATCACAGACCCATTTTTTACTTGACAGCGTGCCGCAGGTTCTCTAACCTTGCGCGATTATAGCAAGGTTTGGTTCTCACGCAAGGGTTGTTGTGAACAAACTTCCACCGGCAGTTTGGAGGCCCCATGCATCCGACGACACGTCGTGCGCCAGCTGACTGGCTGGCTGTGCTCCTCTTACTCGTCATTGTTTCCATCCCCGCGTTCCCGCAAAGCACCAGTGGACGGATTCTCGGGCGTGTTGCCGATCCCACGAGCGCCGTTCTCGCCGGCGTGAAGATCACGCTGATAAACGAGGCGACCGGGGCCAGCCGGAGCACCCAGAGCAATGAAAGCGGAGATTTTAATTTTGTGGAAGTTGTGCCGGGCAGTTATCGCGTCGAGTTTGAGCTGACCGGGTTCAAGAAGAATGTGCAGACCAGCGTCCTCGTCGACGTGAACCAGGTGGTTACGCTCAACTCCATATTGCAGGTAGGCACCTCGCAGGAGGTTGTGGAAGTTACATCCGAAGCTCCCCAGGTTGACACCACCAGTACGCAACTGGGAGCCGTCATTAACAACCGCTCGGTAAATGAATTACCACTGAACACGCGCGACACCTATCAGTTCCTGCAGTTGCAGCCCGGTGTGCAGGCGCAGCTCGGAAATGGCAATGGCAGTCTGTTTTACGGATCGCAGGACACCGGCTCGGTATCGGTGAACGGTGGCCGTACCCGCGCCAATAACTTCAGTGTGAATGGCGGCGATGCCAATGACCAGTTCGTGAATCTGCCGACAGTGCAGCCGTCCCCGGATAGCGTAGAAGAATTCCGCGTCATCACCAACACCTTCGACGCCGAGTACGGCCGGAATTCGGGCGGTTGTAAACGTAATCACAAAATCGGGCACCAACAACTTCCATGGTGACCTCTTCGAGTACTTCCGCAACACCGTTCTGGACGCGCAAGGCTACTTCAACACTGTGAAGCCTCAGTGGAATCAAAACCAGTTTGGCGGGACGATCGGCGGCCCCATTAAGAAAGACAGCGGTTCTTCTTTGTATCGTATGAAGGTCGCCGCATTCGGCAGGGCGCGCCTGGTCCCGTCCTGAACGTGCCCACGACTGCGCAGCGGGGAGGAGATTTCTCTGGAGTGGGTGGTTTTGCTGGCGGCGGCGGGATCACCAACGATTTCGTTGCTAGTGTTCTCAACGGGCGGTCGAATGGGGGCACCAGTTGCCCGACCGCAATCGCGCAACTGGGAGGGACGGCGCCGGCGGCGGGCGTTGACTGGGCATCCATTTTTCCGACTGGCGCGATTCCCGTGGCCTGT
>CAWIMI010000024.1:0-203602 GCA_963837015.1 uncultured Acidobacteriota bacterium
TATGCGAGACTTCACAGCGTAGAGGACATGAAGGTACACAAAGTATTCTGCGATCCGCTAGCTCAGCACGCTGCGGATCGCGAGGTCCAGGCCGACCATCAACACAGCGGAACCGGGAATCACCAACAGTGCTTTCTTCAGTCGCCGCGGATCCCCGCCCGCAATGGCTCCGATAACCCGTGAGCTGACCGCCAAGCCAGTCCATCCGCAGGTGATGACAAAGCCGATCGCGGTGCCGGTCATGCGCGGGAAGGCATCGCCCACGATAGCCAGCGTTGTCGGAAAGACCGGCGCCATCGAGAGTCCGCTGAGAAAGACCAACACGAAAGCCGCCGCAGGCCGGTTGGTCCGCAGCATCAGAAAAGTCGTGACCGCCATCGCGATAGATGCCACCAAGGTCACGTTGATAGCGGGGGCATGAGTCAGCACCGGTAAGATGGCAGCGCGGCCGATCAGAAGCCCAAGCGCAAATCCCAGCGAAAGAATGTTGAGCGCTTGTGATTCAGGAATGCCTTGCGCGATCAAGTGCCGGGGCAGCCAGTTCCAGATGCCCACTTCGCACCCGATGTAAAGAAACAGAAAGAGTCCGATCAGAAAGAGAAGCGGGCGTCCAAGCACGGGAGCGGCGTCTGCGAGTACAAAACCTCCAACATCTGTAGGCGCAGGCATTCTGGTGGAAACCTGGATTACGAGCGTCACGACCGTGAGGGACGCGATGGTATAGCAGAGCCGAACCCAGTTGCGCCCAAAAAGATTTGCCGCGATGAACGGTGTGGTGAGTCCCCCGAGGCCAAAGAAGAGGTTGACGAGATTCAGCGCGGCACTTCGATGGGTCTCGCCGACATCGCTGACCAGCGCATTCGCGGCAGTCACCACGATGCCGCCGCCCACTCCGAGCAAGAACATGAGAAGCAGAATGCCGCGGAAACCCCGCGAGCGCGGCAGGGCAAAGAGCGCAATGGAGATGAAGGCGAGGCCGAGGATAAGGCCGATTTTCTTGCCTTCGTTATCGAGCAGCGGACCCACGCCGAGCGACGCGATGATGAGCCCCAATGCCTGCGCGGAGGCAATCGTGCCGTTCTGACTGGGCGAGAGCTGGAAGCGATCGGAAAGGTCCGGCAGGATCGTGCCCAACATGGCGGCAATCATGCCGTAGATAAAGATGGCGACGATGGCGGCGAGCATCAACACGCGGCTGAGTTCCTTTCATTAGCCAGATTAAAGTTCGGGAATGTCGATCCAGCTTCGTGTTCGATGGCTTTTTAGTGCGGCGTCAAGGATTGCCAGTTGCCGCAGGCCATCCACGAACTGAGGGTATTCGGGCGGATTACTTGGCGCGCCAATCGAAGCGTAAAAACGTCGAAAGGTTTGCTTGAAGGTGTCGTCGTAACCTTCGCTGTGTCCACCGGGCAGATCCGCGTAGCTCCGCGCCTCAGGCTTAAGCAGAGACGGATCTTTAATGAAGATCTCATTACCGGTGTCGCGGTGGCCCACCCATAGTTCGTCGGGACGCTCCTGGTTCCAAGCGACCGACGACCGCGTGCCGCAGATCTCAATACTGAGCCGGTTCTTGCGTCCGGCGGAGACCTGGCTGGCGGTCACGCTCCCGCGCGTACGCGCCCCCATGTGAAAAATGACCGCGCCGAAGTCTTCAGTATTTACGGCGGTCTCAATGTAATCTTCCGGACCGAGCAGCTTGTTGGCAAAGGTCTCAACCGAATGTTTCGGCTGCTTGCGCTGGGGATGAAAGGTCTGGAGATCAGCGCACAAAGATCTGACCCGCAGCCCGGTGACATGCTCGGCCAGATCAAACCAGTGCGAACCAATATCGGCCATGCAGCGCGAAGGCCCGCCGGCCTTGGCATCGACGCGCCAGTTCCAGTCCGTCTCGTATAGCAGCCAGTCCTGAAAATATGTGCCTTGGATGACGAGAATCTCACCGATGTCTCCACCTTCGCGCATGCGCCGCATTTGCTGCACCATGGGATAGAAACGCAAATTGTGACAGACGCAATTGCGCACTCCCTTCTGGGTCGCGAGAGCCACGAGTTCTTCTCCCTGCTCAACCGTTGTGGCCAGCGGCTTTTCGCAAATCACGTGCTTGCCCGCCTCGAGTGCGTCCTTGGCCATCGAAAAATGCTGCGCGTTGGGTGTGCAGATGTGAACCGCGTCAATTGCCGGATCGCGCAGCACATCACGATAGTCAGTTGCGATTGTTGGAACGGAGAAACCCTCGCCCAGACGTCGTGCCGCTTCTGCATTCCTGCCCGCGATTGCGGCTACCTCGACAAACTCCAATCGACGCACCGCTTCGAGATGTACGCGGCCCATGAATCCGGTGCCGAAGAGAGCTGTCCTGATCGGTTTCATCGCTCTTTGTGTTCCATCCTAGACCCACCAGGGCGCAGCAGGCTGCTCGCGGATCACGATGCTGTTGAGGAAATTCGCAGCCTTGGTCAACCCCTCTTCCGGCGAAAGCAGAGTGTCTTCGTGCTCGATGGAGAGGACGTAATCGTAGCCAAACATGCGCAGCGTGGAAACAAATTCGCGCCACCACTCAGCCCCGTGTCCGTAGCCGCAAGTGCGGAAGATCCAGCTTCGCTCGCGTTCTTGCGTGTACAGTTTCGTATCAAGCACACCGGTGCGTGGCAGATTGGCAGCGTAGATCTGCGTATCCTTGGCGTGGACGTGAAAGATAGCGCCTTCAAGTACGCGGACGGCAGCGATCGGATCGATGCTCTGCCAGAAGAGATGGCTGGGATCAAAATTGCAACCCACGTTCGTTCCGGCGACGGAACGCAACCTGAGCATCGTCTCCGGGCTATAGACGACGAACCCGGGATGCATTTCAATGGCGACCCTCACACCGTGGTCGGCGGCAAACTTGGCGTGCTCGACCCAATAAGGTGCGACCACATCGTTCCACTGCCAATCAAGAATCTTCAGGTAGTCCGGAGGCCATGGACACGTAACCCAGTTGGGACCAGTCGCCTCAGGCGAATCGCCGGGGCATCCCGAAAAGTCGATCACCACAGAAATGCCAAGCTTTTCGGCGAGCAGGATAGTTTTGCGACTCACCTCCCGGTCATAAGTCGCCCGAGCTTTGTCAGGATGCAGCGGATTGCCGTGTGAGCTCAAAGCGCTGATTGTCGCGCCGTGATCAGTCAGAACTTTCTTAAACTCGGCGATAGCGTTGCCGTCTTCGAGCATCGAGAGTTTGCAATGCGCGTCGCCAGGATAGTTGCCGGTGCCGAGTTCGACGGTATCGATCTGCAGCGCTTTGAGCTTCCTGAGAACCGCAGGCAGCGAAAGCTGCGACAGCAGAGGCGTAAAGACTCCCACGCGCATGATGGTTTCTATCTCCTCGAATCGAGCGGCGTTACAGGACGCGCCGCAGGGCTCATTTTATTCCAGCTTCTGGCGCTGGACAGCAATGGAGGTTCAAAAAGGCGACCTTGAGATTAACAGGAGGAACGATGGCGTGTTTGTGCCAGTACTTGTGCTTGCGCGCTGGACACTTTGCCCGGGTCAGGTTTTCAGATTATGTGGGCGAGGTGTAATGCGCCGTACCAAATCCATGCGCCAACGACCACCCAGAAGAAAGGCCATGGATTGAGCTGAAGGCCCGCCGGCAAGGCCGGGGGACACCTCTCCTCAGAACTGGGGGTTTGCTCTGATGTGTTCATTCTTATGCTTTTTTGAAGATTGCCCAAGGAGAATGCCACATCCGAACAGGTCAGTCGCTGCTCAAGGGCAACGTCTTACTTGCTCGGGAGCAAATGAAGGCCAGCTGCGGAACCATCGCGAGCTAGATAAATTACATTCGCCATAAGTGGAAATAGCCCGGTATAAGCATTGCTGTTCATGGCTTACGGTGATGTTGCAACGGCTTGCAACCGGTTGCAGAAATTATCAGTCTTGACAGGGACTGCGACAGGTATAAACTCACGCCAGTAGTTAATCTGTAAGTAGTGAGAAGTGCCATGAGACGTTTTTCTAAGCTAGCTTGCATTTGCGCTTTGTTCCTATTGGCCGTGCCGTTTTCTGCGTACGCCAGCTCCAATGACAGTTTCAGCAATGTAAGTCTCGTCGGCACTTCCGGTACTGTGTCCGGATTGTTTACCTTTAACTCTTCCAACGATACGTTTTCCAATCTTTCCTTTCCTTTGCTAAAGTGCGTTTGGTGGCGACCACGCGTCGAACGGTGGCGGAAAAGGGATCTGCGCATTCGGGTTTTGCGGCTACACCTGGAAAACACAATTAGCCGATGGGTCTTGGGTTTCGGACACCATCATTCTTAACCTTAAGACCGGTCAGTATCGCGATTTCGGAGGGATTTACAACGGGAGGACCGGCGGAGATTTTAAGTATATGTCCGTTCCCGAAGGCGGGACCGAACTGGCATACCTTCTGTTGTCCGGGTTCGCCATTCTCTCTGGGATTCTAATCTCCGGTAAGCGGCGCCGCACCGTTTGTGCTGCTCAGATCAGCTAGAGTAGCGTCCACCCAGAAAGTTCTGCTAAGCCTCTTCGCTTTTCCATTCGCGCCTGCTATTGCTTTTCCACCTTCATCACATTGTCATCCGGGTTGCGGTCGATCAGCTTGAGGATGGGGTCAATCCCGGCTTGGGCGGGTAGCTTGTCCACCGTAATCGTAAACGTGTTCTGTTCCTTCTCTATTTTCTGTTTCTGCAAATAGAGGAATTTTCCCTGCGAGTCCTGAACCCCAATATCGATGAAATCGTTCAAAGACACAGCGTGATCCTGTCCCTTGGCATCCGCGCGGAACTTATGAGCCTCGACCACCAAGATCCACCTTGTACTTGCCGTCCGGCAACTGAGAGTACTTGGCTGAACGGGCGCGGTTGTCGTAGAGCGTGACGTTCCGCCAAAGATCGTCGAACAGATACTGGTACTCCGCCGGCGTGTACTTCTGCAGATAGGACATCAAGTCCAATGACACGGGATACGGCGGACCCTTAAAAGCAAATGCCTTGGTGAATTCGGCGAGGGCCTTGTTGACGTTATCTTCGCCAATGTAATCCTGCATCTCATACATCACCATAGCGCCTTTGCCGTAGTGAATGTATCCCTGGTTGGCGTCGACCCGGTAGAGGGGCGGTTCTTCGTTGCGCTCCTGGGCACGCCCCCGGAGATAATTCTCGAGTTCGTAGCGCATGAACTTCTTCATGCCGTCGGCTCCGTAACGATGTTTCATGACCATCAAAGCCGAATACTGAGCGAGCGACTCGACGATCGAAGTCCCACCTTCCACGTTCGCACTCATCACCTGATGCGCCCACCATTGATGGGCCGTTTCGTGCGCCGTCACGTAGAAGGGAATATCGGTCTGATCGACGGTTCCGGGATCGACATAGGTAATGAACCCGATAGCCTCGGAAAACGGAATGGTATTGGCGAAGGACTCGGCAAAAGTGCCGTAGCGGGGAAACTCGATGATTCGCAACTGGTGAAACTGAAATGGGCTGAAGTTCTGGGTGCAATAGTCCAGCGTGGCTTTCAAACTATCCATCATGCGGTCGAGATTGAACTCGTGTCCCGCGTGATAGTAAATCTCGAGGTTCACGTCGTGCCAGCGGTCGCGGCGGACTGTGTAGCGAGCGGAATTCAATGAGTACAGGTTCAGGATGGGCGCGTCCATTTTGTAATGGAAATAGCGGCGGCCATTCTCCACCCATTCTTTTTGCAGATAGCCCGGCATAATCGCGATCTGATCGGGACTGGTGCTCACCGTGGACTCGAGATTAATCCAGTCGGCCTCGCTCGATATCCCGTTCTCATTCCGCGCAGCGACATCTTCCAGCTTGGGCATGCGCTTGGCTTTGTCCAGGCCATGTTTGTGGCGCGTGCTGTCGTCGGTCAGTTCGATGTCCGCGGCGTAGCCAATGAACGGGGCGTAACGATCGTTGAGGAAAGTTCCGTTGTAAGTGATGTCAAGATTGGGCGTGCTGTTCACGAATCCGACGTTCTTGTAGCTGACCGAATAGTCGAGCGCGATACGGCCGCCCGGCGGCAGCGGCGTATTCAAGCGGTAGACATAGAAACCAAGCACGTTGTCTTCGAGAAGCGCCGTCTGACCCCCAGCGAAATTAGTTTGTGAATTTCGCGATGGGGTGGTGGCACCGGCGCAAGATCCACCGGCAGCACAGTGATCGCGACTCGGTCGATCGTCGAGGAAGTCTTGTTCTCCAGCATCATAGTGCCCCGCATATTGACGGAACGGTTCGCCGGATCGAGATCGATCTGAGTGTTGATATCGGTGATCTTGGGTTGAGGGACGTCTTTGTATTGCCGGTATTTCTTTTCGTATTGCGCTCGGCCTTCATCGATCGCATAAGTCGTGTAATAAGGGTTCAGAATATTCGTGTTGTAGAAAATGTATCCTCCGACCGCGAACAGAAGAACTGCACAAGCCAGCAGGGAAGTGACTGTTGGTCGAGTGAAACGAGTGGCTGCCACCTGCAGACGGCCCGCAAGTTTTCCCCCGTGCCACGAACCCACAGAGTGTTAGTAATTATCGCGAGCGCGATGGCGGCGATGCCCCAGTACAAATGAAACCAAAACAGCGAAGCGGCGAACGGCCCGTAGCCGTTCATGTCCGAATACATGTACGGAGGAGATTGTCCGAATCGATAAAGATAATGTTGCAGTCCCATGCCCGGCAGTGCCAGCGTGCTCACAAAATAGAGCACCATCACGAAGTGCCCGAGGTATTTCTGGTTCACCAACGTGTGGATAAAGAAAGCCAGAACACAAATCATCCAGTACTGGAACAACCGGATCGCAAACAGATCGGTGAAGTAGAGTCCAAATTCGAAGCGGTGATAGCCGTGCATGACTTGCACGATGATCCCGGCGGCCATAATCACCAGGACCAAAATGATTTGTACCAGCAGCAAAGCCGTCAGTTTCGAAGTGAAGAGCACCCATCGCTGTACCGGCAAAGCGTCTACAATCTGGTTCAGTCCGGCGTCGCGCTCTCGCCACACCAACTCCCCGGCATAGAACGTAATAATCGCGAGTGCGAACACGAAGAGACCGCCGGTTGCGCCCTCGAGCATCTGGTACGTGACGGGATAAGTATGACTCGAGAACGGATTAGTAATTTGATTCGCGGTCAAGAATCGCGAACAAGCCGCCAGCCAGTAACAAGACCATGAAAAAGACGTTCTTGACCGTCTCCGTGAAGTGAATTCTGGTCAAGGAAAAGAACTGCCGCCACGAGGCGCTGGGGGAGAAAACCGAATGCGCGACAGGCAGAGCGAGAGTCACGGGCGTGGGGATGTCTGCATCCGCAACCCGTGGTTTCCCGGCGCGCTGCGAAGGATAGGAAAAGGAAAATCTTGAGTAAGTCAAGACCAGCACAATTGCGCCCAGTCCCAGCCACAGAATACGGTTCAAAAGCAGAATGCCGGAGAGCGGGATCAGTTGGGTATTGCGCTGGAAGGGGCTCCAGTATTGGGTTAGACGGTCCACCGCAGTGGCACCGAACGGGTCCGCGAGAGCAGTCATCGTATTGACATTCAGATTTGTGGACAGTTGCGCGGCCGTGAAATATCCGATCAACAGAAGGACGGTGCCCACGTAAACCGGAAGCATCTTCTTCCACGAAGCCGCCAGCCCAAAGAAAATTGCAGTGGTCAGCACGAGATTGGGGAGAACCAAAATCAAGTACGGTTGCAAGTAGGCAACGGCGTTGTTCGGTCCCAGACGGCTCTGATCAAGCCACGGCAGGCGCATGCCAATGTAGGCTCCGATGCCCACGCTCGAGAAAATCAGGATCTGCACCACCAGAGCGCCAAGAAACCTTCCAGCCAAATAGTCGAATTTGGTGATGGGCGCGGTGTAGAAGAGATCTTTGATGTGGCTATCGATGTCCTGGTAGGTCGCCTGTCCGGCGATGGCTCCAGTCACTACGATCCCGAGGAACGTGACGTACATCGTGATCACGTTCAGAGCGTAAGGCGAATTCAGCCAGATCTTGCCTCCCGTGCCGAAGTCCACCGAGGCGCCGGAAACGGCTCCTCCCGCCATGCACACGAAGAAAATGCTTAGAGTGAGAAAAACCAGGAAGTAGATGTAAGTCGAAATCCTTCGCAGGCGCTGGCGAACTTCGAAAGCAGCGATGGTCAGGACCATAGAGATCAGTTCACCTGTCCCGCGATTTGTGAATAACCTCGGATGGTCGCGAAGTACAAATCCTCAAGATCAGGTGTGACCGCTTCGAATCCGGGATCGGGAGGGGCATCACTCCAGGCGTGAATCAGGGTGCGACCGGCGAACAAGCGGATCAGAATCACCCGCAAGCGTTCGCGATGAGCAGCGAGCTCAGAAGAATGGATAACCTTCTTCCACACTTTGCCGTGCAGGCCGGCGACCAGAGCTGCGGGTTCGCCCGTGACCATGACACGTCCCTGGTGGATTACCGCCATCTGGCCACAAAGGTCGCTTACGTCGGAAACGATGTGAGTGGAAAGGATCACGATAATGTTTTCGCCGATCGCGCTCAACAGGTTGTGAAAACGAACCCGCTCTTCGGGATCGAGACCGGCGGTTGGTTCGTCCACGATGATCAGCCGGGGATTGCCCAGCAAAGCCTGAGCAATGCCGAAACGCTGCTTCATTCCGCCAGAGAAGCCGCCCAACGGCTTCTTGCGGTGCTCCCACAGATTTGTCTGTTGCAGAAGGGACTCGACGACTTCACGGCGCTCTTTTGAATTCTCAATGCCCTTCAGCGCAGCGAAGTGAGAGAGCAGCACTTCCGCGGAAACCTTGGGATAAACACCAAACTCCTGGGGAAGGTAGCCGAGCACTCGACGGAGTTGGTCCTTGTCTTTCAGGACGTTGATGCCATCCAAGGAAGCATTTCCGCTGTCGGCCTTTTGAAGGGTCGCCAGAGTCCGCATCAGCGTGGACTTTCCCGCTCCGTTCGGGCCTAGCAGCCCGAACATTCCTTGAGGAATCCGGAGCGAAACGTCTTGCAGAGCTTGAACGCCATTGGGATATCTCTTCGAAAGCTTGTCGATGCGTAGTTCCATGTCCACCTCGATCTGTGCGTCATATGATACGCGGCTCGGCCTCTCACAGTTTCCGATATTTCTTCATGGAATGTTTTGACCTGCAGCTAACCTGTTGTGTTCGAGCCTTGGCCCCGGCTTTCATTGACTTGCCTGTCCCATGGGACGTAGGATTCTTGCTTCCAGTGATCGGGCAAACCATCTCGCACTACCGCATTATCGAGCAACTTGGCAGCGGCGGGATGGGCGTCGTGTACAAGGCTGAGGATGTCCGCCTGCATCGCTTCGTCGCCCTCAAGTTCTTGCCTGAGCGGGTTGCCAAGGATCCGCATGCCCTGGCTCGTTTTCGATTTGAAGCTCAAGCCGCGTCCGCGCTGAATCATCCCAATATCTGCACGATCTATGACGTCGGAGAACAGGACGGCGAAGCCTACATCGCCATGGAGTTTCTAGACGGATTGCCTCTGGCACACCGGATTGCCGGTCGTCCTCTGGATCTGGTATCCCTGCTGTCGCTTGGAATCGAGGTAGCCGATGCTCTCGACGCCGCTCACACCCATGGCATCATTCATCGCGATATTAATCCGGCTAACGTTTTTCTCACCAAACGCGGCCATGCCAAGATTCTCGATTTCGGTTTGGCGAAGCTCAACGTGGGAGACGAAGCCAGCGTCAGCGGCAATACTTTCGGAGGCGTCACGCAGTCGCCGGAAGATGTAAATCACCGCGGCTCCGCTCTCGGAACCATTCATTACATGTCGCCGGAGCAGGCCCTGGGCAAGCCTTTGGACTTCCGTACCGATCTTTTTTCGTTCGGGGTCGTGCTCTATGAGATGGCGACTGGAATCCTGCCTTTCAAAGGCGAGACTACGGCGGCGTTTTTCGACTCCCTCATTCATAGCGTTCCCGAGTGGCCTTTGCGATTTAACCCCTCGACGCCTCCTGAACTCGAACGCATCGTGAGGAAAGCGATTGAGAAAGACGTCGGGCTGCGATACCAAAGCGCGGCCGAGATGCGGGCCGACTTGCAGCGCTTGCGCCGGGAGGCTGGGTCGGGATCAAGCCTGCCGTTTGGATCGCCAGGGCGATCGCTGCCGGATTCGAAGGAGAGAATCCGCGCCATGTTTGCCGCGGCCGATGCGGCGGTGAAGCCACAACCCAAGGCAAGCATTGCAACGCGGCTGATGCTGGCTCTGGTCGGAGTCGCCGCGCTGGTTGCTCTCGCCGTATTTATGAGGCCGGCAGAGTCGCCGCCGACGGTGGCCTCGTCGTTGCAGATTACGAACGACGGCACCTCGAAGCGCTCGCTGGTCACTGACGGAACCCGGTTGTATTTTTCCGAATATCTGAGTGGCCACTCGGTTCTTCGCCAGGTTTCGACTGCGGGCGGAGAAACGGCGCCGGTACCAACCTCGCTGGCGAGCGCGGACATCTACGATTTCTATCCGGGCCGTTCTGAGTTGCTGGTGAAGGGCGTGGCGGAGGGTTCCGAGACCGAGTGGCCAGTTTGGATATTGCCGGTTCCTGGCGGATCGCTCCGTCCGGTGGGAAGCATACTCGCGCATGCGGCCACTTGGGCGCCCGATGGCCAGTACATCGTCTATGCCCGCAATTCAAGTTTGTACACGTGCAACGCCGACGGCACCGATTCGCGGGAAATCATCAAGGTATCCGGAGTTCCTTTTGCGCCCCGCTTTTCTCCGGATGGCCGCCGTTTGCGCTTCACGATTCGGGACACCAACCAGCGCACCTCGTCGTTGTGGGAGGTTTCTGCCGACGGCAAGGATTTGCACCCGGTGTTGCCGAACTGGGACAAACCGGCGCAAGAGTTTGGCGGAACCTGGACTCCGAACGGAGACTACTTCCTCTTCGACTCGACTCGCGACCACACTCAGAACATCTGGGCGCTGCACGAAGTTACGTCCTGGTTTCACAAGGCCGCCGGCGTACCGACCCAGCTGACAGTCGGGCCGCTGATGTTCAGCAATCCGACGCCAAGTCCGGATGGGAAGAAACTGTTCGTGATCGGACAGCAGCGCCAGTTCGATTTGATCCGCATGGATCAAAAGTCACCGCAGTTCTCCATCTACCTTCCCGGCGTGTCGGCGGGCGAGGCGGATGTTCAGCGCAGCGGCGAGTGGGTCGCGTATGTGACGCACCCCGAACTCACGCTGTGGCGGAGCAAGGCGGACGGCAGTTCCCGCACGCAAATGACGTATGTGCCCATGCAGGTGCATATGCCGCGCTGGTCGCCGGATGGAAGCCAGATCGCGTTTATGGCATCGCATCCGGGAAAACCGTGGAAGATCTTCGTGATGCCGGCCGCGCGGCGGATCGCCGCGCGAAGTGACCGCGGGTGACCACAACCAGGGCGATCCGACCTGGATGCCGAATGGCGAGTCCATCGTGTTCGCGGGCATGCCCTGGCTGGAATTCGGGAGCGCGACCGGACCCAACATCCACATCGCTGACTTGAAGACTTCGAAGATCTCAGATGTGCCGGGCTCTGAAAATCTGTTTAGTCCCCGCTCGTCGCCGGACGGGCGCTACATCGCGGCGCTTTCTGCGGACTCAACCAAGTTGATGCTCTACGACGTGGAGAAGAAGAGTTGGACGCAAGTTGCCGAGTCGCGCTTCGGGTTCGAGAACTGGTCGCACGATGGAAAGTTCCTGTATGTGGAAGACTATTCCAAGCAAATCGACGATCTGGTACGGGTGAGCGTGCCCGCCGGCAAAGTGGAAAGCCTGTTGAGCATCAAGGAAATTCCGCGCGGGTTCGATCCCTGGGAATTCTGGATCGGGCTTGCACCCGATGACTCGCTCCTCATGATGCGTGATCGAAGTACACAGGAGATTTACAGCCTGGATGTGCGTTTTCCTTAGGTTCGATCATGCCTCGATTGATGTGGTGCTCAGCATTCGTCCAAAACCTTTTGCCGGGTATATACCCCGAAAAATGCGTTTTCCTCCTAAATCTATGAATTGATTGGGCAAGAAATCGAGATACCCTCGTAAAATATCCCTTCTAAAGGACTTACGGAATGGGATATCTCGCTTTTACCAGCCTGTTTTCCTGCAAGTCTATGAAAACAGGTCGTGCCGGTCGGGGTTAATATCTAAAATATCCCTTTTGAAGGACTTAGTGCGATTCGCACAGGTGATCGAGGGGACGCGCAGTTTAAGGAAAATAACTTCTCTATTACCAGTATGACAGGTTCCAAGGGTAAACATGACATGGTTCGGAACTTTATTTTTGGAGTGGAATGAGGCGGTTGCGGGGAATCGGGTGGGTAAGGGGGCTTGACAAGATTTTGGGGACTGGACCATCCGCGCAGGGGTGCTGCCGGGCGCTGAAAGGACACGGGTGATAAGCAAGACCTGACCTTGCAGGCCATCCTGTCGAATGGGTCGCTACTGTCAGGCAGTTTAGGCCGACGTTCAGTGCGATGTCGTTGAGGGGGCGAACAGATGGCGCAAGCTTGTGCTAAGGGCCTGATAACCGTCAGTTGACATTAACTTCCGGTTTGCTCGTCATCCGCCCACGATCCAAAAGCTAATCCGGCCCTCCCGCCGCGCGAACGCCTTCCGCAATCTACCTGATGGCGAGGCTGCTAAGTTGGAAGAAGCTCAGCAACAGGCCGAACACGAAGAATGGCACCGAAGCATGGAGGACCGTTGTTCGGAGATTCATCTCACGTTTGGAGTTGCCGGTTAACCCTGACCCCACCCATCCGACGGTCACTCGGAGCGCAACGCTTGCATAACATCGACGCGCGCAGCGCGTGCCGCGGGCAGCACCGACGCGATAACCGCGACCGCCATCAGCACGAACGCAGAGACGAACACAGGCAATGCGCCCGGCATCTTCATGTCCAGGAAATATCTTCCCGCCAAACGAGCCAGCACGAATCCGAATGCCGCGCCTGCAAGGACGCCCGCCGCAGCCATCACTGTGCCCTCTGCGATCACGCCCTTGAGGAGTCGCTGCGGCTCCGATCCGAGGGCCAGCCGGATGCCGAATTCCCGCGTCCGCGCGCTCACCGAAAACGCCAGCACGCCCGCGACGCCCACCACTGCAATCGCCAACGCGACAGCCGCGAATACGCCAAACACCAGCGAATTTAAACGGTCGGGCGTGAGCACTTCTGCCCGAATGTCTTCGAGAGTGGCGGCGTGCTCAACGGGCTGATCGGCGGACATGTCGCGAATAATGCGCGTGACCGGCGTGACCAGCGCATAGGGATTTGCACCCGTGTGAATGAAGAGGCGACCGCCAAAAAGTGTACCCTCGTCAAAAGGGCTGTAAACAGTGAGCGTGGGCTCAGGAACGACGTGTTCGTCGTCAATATCGGCGGTGACGCCGATGATGCGGTGCGGCGCGACCAGACGCGCCTTTTCGAGATCGGTCCCGGAGAAGAATTGCAGCACCGGATCCGTCCAATAGACATGCCGATTGATCGCATCCTGATTGGGGAACATGCGCTGTGCGAGGGTCTGGCTGACGATAACGACAGGCTCTTCGTTATTATTCTGGTTATCGAGCGCATTGAAATCGCGGCCGGCAATGATAGGAACGCCAAGCGCCGCAAAAAATCCGGGAGAGATGGCACGCGACTGCGCCCGGGGATCCTCTACACCGGCGGCATGGACGTGTCCGTCGGCGGAGAATTGGAAACCAGAAGGCACGGGGTTGCCGATCGCGCCAGGGAACGACGTCGCCGAACGCGGTCTTACTCACGCCCGGCAGGGCATCAATGCGACGCATCGCTTCCTTGTAGAAATCGACGACCTGCTGAGGTGTCTTCCCATAGGACATAGCGGGAACATCGATAGCGAGGACGTGCTGCGTATCCAGACCCGTCTGCGCCCTTTGCAGTGCGATCAGCGTAGTGATCAACATACTTGCGCCGGCCAGCAGCACGAACGACGCGGCGATTTGTGTTACCGCGAAGATCCGCTGGCGGCGGCTCGTGCTGCCGGTGATCCGCACACTTCCGCTTGACAGGCTCAGTCCACTCGGCGTGCCGGACGACGGCAGGCGCGGGACAAATGCGAGAATCACCGCGGCGACGATGGCCAGCGCCGCTCCTACCCAAAGCAGGCTCGAATCGACTGTGAAATCGAGCGCGCGAACGGAGAAGCGCGAGGCGTAGCGGGCCAGGATAGCCACCATCGGCTGCGCGCTCAGTACACCGAGCGCGGCGCCAGCGCCGCAGAGCAGAAGGCTTTCGGCCAACAGCATGCGGCGCAACGCGCCTGTGCTTGCGCCCAGCGCCACGCGGACCGCCAGTTCGCCTTCGCGGCGAACCGTCCGTGCCAGAATCAGGTTGGCGACATTGGAACACGCGATGATGAAGACCAGCCCTGACGCTGCGAGCAGCACCAGCAGCACGGTCCGGGCGCCCGACGTGATCTCGTCACGAAGCAACTTGGCCCCGATCTGGAAGTCCGCTTCCTGCGCATAAGCTTCGGGGTGGTCCTTCTTCATCGCGGAGTAGGCGGAGCGCAACTCAGCGCGAGCCTGATCGAGGGTGGCTCCGGGAGCCAGACGGCCGAAAAGCTCAGTCATGCGATGGATGCGGCCGGTGACCATGGTTGCGGAAAGATGATGCGGGCTGGTGACGATGTTGGCGATGATTTCGGTATCTTGGGGATATGGGACGCAAGGTTCGAGGACGCCAATGACTGGTCGCAGACCGATCACCGATGCTACCGAGGCGAACGGTTTTGCCGATGACCGAAGGATCCTTGTGAAGAGCGGTCGTCCAGAAACGGTAGGTGAGAACGACGACGCCGGCAGCTTTAGGACCGTCGTCTTGAGGTCCGATGAGGCGACCGAGCACGGGATGAAGGCCCATCACGTCGAAATACGTGCCGCTGACAACGCCACCTCGAATGGAACGAGGCTCACCGAGGCCGATCATGGTGAAGTCCATGGCGGAGAAGTCGCCAAACGCGCTCAGGGTTTTCACGCTCGCGCGCAAATCCTGTATCTCGGGTACGGAAAACGTCGCGTTTTCGTCGCCGATGCCGGGGGCGCTCTGCCGGATATAGATCAGCCGGTCCTCGTCGCGGTTGACCAGAGGCTTGAGCAGGACTCCGCGCACCAGCGTGAAAATGGCAGCGTTCGCGCCGATGCCGAGCGACAGTGTGAGAATCACGGCGATCGCCAGCCCTGGAGTCCGAATTAACGAGTGAGCTGCAACTCTCAGATCGCGAACGAATGACATGTTCTTAGCCCTCCCTGCCGGGGTATCAGCATCACACTTGCCAATACAAAGCGCCACATTCTAAACGACTTAATATGCGATCGGTTAGTCCGCGCTGTCCATTTCAGGACACCGCTATAGCAAATTCGGACACTGAAAACACAGCCCCGGCACTGGACAGGATTGTTCTCATTCAATTTCGCGGGTGTCGGCCAACAGGAAGTAATCCAAGCCGGCAGCAATCGTCTCAACTGGCGATAAATCTCGTGGGTGTTGAAAAAGTCACTTCGATTAGCAGGATGAGATTCAGCAGAAGCATGTTAGAAGGAAGTGATCCTGACCATGCTCTGTTGGATTCTCATCGTCGGAGGACTGCTGATCATGATGGGGCAACACGACCGCTCCGAAGCGCTGTTCTACTACTTCCGCCTGGAAGATCAGGTTCCAGAGACTCATCTGCTGCGGCTCATTGAAAAGCACATCAGCTTTGCCTTTGTGCGCGAGAGGTTGAAGCAGAGTTACAGCGAGACCGGTCGTCCGTCGATTGATCCCGAGCTTCTGCTGCGCATCCTATTGATCGGCTACTTATATGGCATCACCAGCGAACGGAAGCTGGTGGAGGAACTGCGCATGCACTTGGCGTGGCGCTGGTTCACCGGTCTGGGCTTCGATCAGGAGATTCCACATCACTCCACGTTCTCCAAGAACCGGCACGGACGGTTTCAAGAGTCGAAGCTGTTTGAGCAGTTGTTTGAGCAGATCGTGCGGCAGTGTGTGGAAGTGGGGCTGGTGCAAGGGACGCATTTATCAGTAGACGGCAGCTTCATCGAAGCGAATGCGGCCAAAGAGAGCCGCATCCCGCGTGAGCAACTCAGGGAAGCGGCGCAAGTGAACCAAACTGCGTGCCAGTACTTGGTGGAACTGGAGCAGCAGAACCCCACCGAAGAGCCGGTGCATCAGCAAGACCAAGTGTCGACCACGGATCCCGATTCCACCTACGCCACCAAGGGCGGGACTCCAGCCCGACTGGGGTACTACGACAACTATCTGGTGGACAATCACAGTTGCGTGATCGTGGGGGTACAAGCAACGGCGGCGCGCATGAGCCAGGAGACCGTCGCTGCACAAGACATGCTCACTCGCTTCACGCAATGGCAAGGACGAGAGCCAGAATCGGTAGCAGCCGACACGACCTACGGGAACGGGGAGTTCTTGCAATGGTTGGCCGATCGAAGCATCACTCCCTATATGCGAACCCGCGACAGTGCTCTGAGAAAGAACAATCCCGGCTATGGCCCGGAGCGATTTACTTATCAGCCCGAGAGCAATACCTACCGTTGTCCTGCAGGAGAGCAACTGAACTACGTGGGGCTCAACGTTCGCAATCGAGCCCATGCCTATATCGGCAGCGCGAAACGCTGCGGGGCATGCTCACAAAAAGCACAATGCACGACTGGACGATACAAGTATCTCGCCATTCACATGCATGAGTCGGTACGACAACGGGCGCGGGAGTTGGCGCAAACGCCCGAGTTCGCGAAGGCACAACGACAGAGAAAGAAGGTGGAAGCCCTCTTCGCGCAACTCAAGAATCAGATCGGATTGCGGCGCTTACGCCTGCGCAGACTGAAGTTCGCGCGAGAGCAGTTCTTCCTGGCAGCCGTGGCCCAAAACATCAAGCGACTGGTCCGCTTCCTCAGCCAGCAAGCAGCACCGCTGGCTGCCAGCAACTAGAAACCCGTGAAGAACCTGCCAGTCCCCTACATCACGCCGCAACACAGCCGCGCAATCTGTGACTTTTTCAACAGCCACTCTCGATTACACTCAAAATCCCCCATCGGATACGAATCTGTGTCCGATACATAGAAACTCGGCAACGCTCTCGGTACGGTCGAGTCGAAGCTAATACAGGTTATGGGCTCTAGACGACGACCCTTTTCTAAATGTCGCCCGATTCGACAACCTAAACCCTGGCATCTTCAGCTCCCTGCTTTCCAGAAAAGTACATTGAAGACCCAGGTTACCGCCCGAAGGATGGGCGCGAACCTGGAGCACCGGGCTTGGGAGAATTATGTCAAGATCGAGGCGACTGCACCTATTTGTGCTGCGGGCATCGTCGCCTCCCACCCTTCCGCAGAGAACGCGGAAGAGTGGGGCACCCCCGTTTTTATGTAATTCAGGATCGTCTTCTTGCGAAAGGTGGGCCACCGTTCGCGAGAGTTCAGAAGGAGTAACGGAGAGATTCGGTGACGGTGTTGGCGTGGAAATAGCGGGGGGCGGTGGGACCGATGAAGGAGCCTTCGTTGTACTGGTAATAATTCCAGCCGCTGTTCCAGGCTAGTCCGTGGGTCAGGTCGACGCTGAAGTTGGCTACCGGTTGGTAGTAGAGATACTGCAAAGAGCCTAGCGGTTGGAGGATGTTGAATTGCGGCGTGGTGCCGTCGACGTTGGTGATGCTGCCGCCGAGGTTCAGGGTCAGGCGCTTGATGGGCTGGAAGCGGACGGTGAACATTCCAAAATTTGTGTGGTTAGTGTAATAGGAGTTGGCCAGCAGAGGATTCGCCGAATCATTGGCGACGCAGGAAGCGGCGTTGTTTACGAAGGGAAGGCTAACACCGGGCGGTGGAGTGTCGTTGAAGCAGATCAGCGCGTTCTGCATGACATCGTTGTAGTTGTAGGCCAGATCGAGGGCAAAGCGTTCGTTCGGCGCGAGTGACGCGGTGAGTCCGTAGTTGCGGTTGTGGCCCTGGTAATTGGTGGAGGAGTCGCCGTTCGACTGCTGGAAGATGTTGATCGATCCGCCGAGGACTGCCCAGGGCTTCGGGGTGTATCCAGCCTGAAAGCGATACTGGGATTGTTTGCGGGGAGAGATGCGCACGATCACGTTGTCGAAGCTGGTGTACTGCTGATTGAAGTTCAGCCGCAGCGCGTGGATGGGGCGCGCCCAAACACCGAAGAGTTCAGTGTAGCCGTGGATGGCGAAGTAGTCTTCGTCTCCGGGCAAGAAGTCGTTGAAGTGTTTGAAGACCTGGTCACTGTAGCGGAAGCCGACGTTGGCTCCGACTTTTTTCGAAATGTCCCAGGCAACTTGAGTTTGATTGGTGATCCAAGTCTGATTGAAAGAGGCCTGGGTCAAGGTGGTGGTGGATTCCGGGGCGGTGGCGCTGAGCGGGGTCAGCAGATTGCATGTGGCGGTGCAGACGTTATCGATCTCGGTGAAGTTGGCGTTCTCGGGGATGCGGAAAGCCCAATAATAGAACTTGTCGATGATGCGGATATGTTTGGTTACGTGGACGGTGGCTTCGAGATCGAGCACGTTGGAAATCTGGCGGACGCTGCCGTTTCCCGTGGTGGTAAAGGCGCGGGTGGTAGTGCGGGTTTCGAGGCCGTTGAAGGATTCGTCCAGCGGCGTGTTCATGTTGGCGGCGCTGTATGTATAAGACCCAATCAATTCCACGCGCGGGAAGTAGTTGCTGCGCAGGCTGACCCGCTCCATGGGAGTGGAAGTACGGATACGCTGGTTACGGAAATAGCTGAAGTAACCGTTGCAGTTCAGATTGGTCAGTGTTCCAGTGGGACTGATCAAGCTGGTCGCCGGCGGTGTCACCGCGCAGGGCGACTTGTTGGCGGTGTCGAAAGGAAGTCCGAGTTCGACGGTGCCTCCGCCGGGCAGAAAAGCCATGGCGAATGAGGAGAGTTGTGGGTCGGTGTCTCCTTTGTAGTAGTAGAGGAACTCGTCAAAGCTAAGGACAGTCCGAGGCGCAACCTTAAAGTCCATGCCAATGCGATAGGCGTTCATGGTGGTGTTCCACGGTTGCAAGAGCAGGGCATCGGTTCCAGTGTGGATGCTGGTGTAGGACGGTCCGGTCATGTTGTTGTGGGAGTAGCCGAAGCGGAAGCTCACCACAGATTGCGGCAGCAGAGTGAGATCGATGTCGGTCATGCGGCGCGTGGTATCGAAGGCGTGCGCGGAATTGAGCACGGGGATCGAGGGACTCGAAGTCGGAGGGTTGAGGGGATTCACCAGCAGATCGTAGTCAAAGAAATTCTGATCGCGACGGAAACTGGCGAGGAAGTTGTACCACTTGTTTTTCTCAACCCGGGCGCGCAAGACGTTGTTGGGATCGCCGCCCCATCCGAAGCTGTTGACGGAAAGATTGTCGAAGAGCAGGCCTTGGTGATCTTGCGATTGCATGGAAAAAGTTTCGTCGAGAAAGCGCGGGCCAGTCTGGAGGTTGACCAGGGTGTCGTACATATCGTCGCTGCCGGTCACGTTGGTGTAGCGATAGCCGATTTCGGCGGACGTATGGATTACGTAATCTCCGGCGGTGACGCCTTCTTGCTGGGCGGGCGGGTTCGGGTTGGCGCTGGAGGACTGCGCAGATAAGGAGTGGGGCGACGACGCGAGCATGCCAAGAACGAGTACAGAGCTCAAGAGGGTGGGCGGGCCGAGTTTTCGGGGCGAGGTCATGCGTCCTCACTTGAAAAAGACATTGCTGAAATTGGAGCCGTGAATGGCTACGTGACACATGGTGCAAGCCTGATACTTGGCGGACTGATTGTGGGCGGGTCCGGCGGGTCCCTGCGTGGGGAAAGTGTGGCACTGCAGACAGAGCATGTTCACCAGACTCACCTTGAGGAAGCGAGGGTTGGTTGAGCCATGCGGGGTGTGGCAACTGACGCAGCCCTCGGTCTTGACCGGCACATGCTCGTAGACGAACGGGCCCTGCTTGTCTACGTGGCACTTGTAGCAGATGGCGTCGCCGTTGGGCATGGTCCTGAGCTGAGTCGGGATCGCGGTGCCGTGCGGGTTGTGGCAGTCGTTGCACTGCAACAGACCTTCGTTCACGCGGTGATGATAAGGTTTGGCGAAGTCCGCTTTGGCGGAGGTGTGGCAGCCGTAGCATAACTGCGGCGTGCTCTGGACCAGCAGGTGCGGCTTTTCCTTGGCGTGGTGGGGTGAGTGGCAGTCGAGGCAGCCGACATTGCTGCTGGAGTGGGCGGATTCGGAAAAATGAGCCTGCTCGTGGCCTTCGCCGTGGCAAGTCAAGCAACGGGCGCTGGTCTCTTGCCGGGAGTGATCTGCGAAGACGAATATTTTGGTTTTGTCGCCGCCACCTTCGACGTGTTCGGCTCCGGGACCGTGGCAGGCTTCGCAGCCTTGCTTTGAGGGAGCGGCATCTTTATTAATGGTGGTCTTCCAGTGGGGCGATTTCTCCCAGCCGTTGTAAATCTCTTCATGGCAGGTCTTGCAGGTTTCCGCGCCAACGTATTTCGAGGAATCGGTCGACGGACCCGCGGCCGCATGCATCGCGGGCGATGGGGCACCCTTGCCGCTTTGTGGGGAGGTCTGGCCCGGCACGAAGGCGACGAGCAACAACAGAATCAAGACCGAGAACAAAACACCGTAGGACGGGGAACTTGAGCGCATTCGCTCCCTCCCTCGATCTCCGCACTTTCATGCACGAGTGAAAGGCGGATTGTCTGTGGCGCACAGGGTTAAAGCATTGTCTACCTTTGGACGACGCCGGTGCAAGCAGCAGGGAGAAGAAAAGATTAGAAATCTGTAAATCAATTCCCATTTCTGATCCGCTTGCACCTCTGGTCCGCAAAATCATATGCGTCGAGGTGTAGCGTGTGCTTCATCTTTCTTGACATTGTCTCGAACGCCCAGCAAGATGCTGCATACATTGGGAGGTGTGCGATGGCAACGGGAAACGACCCGATTCTTGACGGTTTAGGAATGGCTCACCTGGGCAGCCCAAAAGCGCTTTTGGGGAACAAAGGTGGCCGGATGCTCGGAGAGTTCAAGGATTTTGCGATGCGGGGCAGCATGCTCGACATGGCGGTAGGCATTATTGTGGGCGCAGCCTTCGGGCGGGTTGTGAACTCGTTCGTGTCCGATGTCCTGATGCCTCCGATCGGAATGCTCACCGGGCACTCGGATTTCTCGAACAAGTTCATTAACCTCTCAGGGCATGCCTATGCCACGCTCGCGGAGGCCAAGGCTGCGGGTGCGGCCACAATCAATTACGGTTTGTTTTTCAATGCAGTGTCTGACTTCGTGATTGTGGCTTTCGTGGTATTCATGCTGATTCGTCAGGTGAATCGCCTGAAGAATGAACAAAAGGCGTCAGTCGCAGTGATGCGAGATTGCCCATTCTGTGTCTCGGCGGTTGCGATCAAAGCGACCCGATGTCCGCATTGCACCTCAGCCCTGACAGTTTGAGTTGACGTCAGCAACCAAGTTTTCTGGCCCAGGCTCCGACCAGTCCGTAGGACACCACAACTGCTCGCCTGGCTACCACCTCATTGCGAATGCGGTCGGCCAAACTATCAATCTGTACATGCTCAGGGGAAGCAATGTTGAGTTTTTGTAGGGTCGGCACCAAACTTCGCACCGCTTCGGCAAACAGGTTGTACACGGGACTCTCGGCTGCGCCAGAGACCAATGCATCCATGCGCATGCTCGGTGCAGGTAATCCGGAATCGAGGAACAAGGAATGCATCTCTAGTCCGAGTTTGGGACGGGCGCCGCTGCCGCGCAATGCCTCATCCATCCACCGTGCTGCTTCGTCGAACACAGGAACGGCGGGACAAGAGCGGCATGCGCTCGAATCAAGCTCCTGAAACACCACCACGCCGTTTGCACGAAGGTGCTTTGTGATCTCCCTCAGACTCCACACGGGATCGTCCTGATACATCAGCACGAAGCGGCCGACAATCGCATCAAAACGCTGATCGAACGGCATTGCAGCGGGATCGCCCAGGACAAAACTCACGTTGGGATAGTTGCGGCGAATTCCGCGTGCTCGGGCCCTCTGTACTGCTTCCGCAGATCGATCTACTCCGACGACGTGCCCGTTCTCGCCGACCAGATCCGCAACCAGGAAGCTCACGTCTCCGCTGCCGCTGCCGACATCGAGGACGCGCATCCCGGGTTTTATTCCTGCTTGAGTAAAGAGCTGCGAAGTGAACGGTGCGAATACACTGCCTTGAAAAGTGAGACGGTCCAATTCGCGGGCAGAATGGCCAAGAGGATACTCGACCTGAGAAGTAGAACTTGTAAGTTGCAATGAAGACATAAGATCTCCAATCATTAAAGTTAAAAACTGTTAGTGGCGGCATTCGTTGAGAGGGATGCACGGCCCGCCTGACCTTTCGCGCTGGCAGCACCCTGGACAACGCAAGCAGGCTCCGCGCACATTGCCGGCTGAAGACAAGCCCCTCAAAACTGAGACTGGGGTCTTCCGCCAAGGTTCAGGTCAGGCCGATGGATATCCGCCTCTAGTTGGGATATCGGAAACCGAAGGGAAAAGACGACAGCAGGCAGAAGACATTAGTGGGGGTGTAGGCTCAGCAGTGGGGGTGTAGGCTCAGCCTGAAGGGACGGGGGCGGTTCGGCAACTTCTGAAGCACGTGCACAGCACTCATTGCCGCTGAGCACTATGGGAATCCCCGCAATTCATTGACTTGCCATGGCTTGGACCCTAATATAATCGCGCACGCAGCGAGCCGACTTCGTTGATTGACCAGACCATTTCGCATTACCGCATCGTCGAGAAGCTTGGCGGCGGGGGCATGGGGGTGGTTTACAAGGCGGAGGATATCGAGCTTGGCCGCTTTGTCGCGCTCAAGTTTCTGCCCGATGAACTGTCGCGGGATCCGCAGGCGCTGGAACGCTTTCGGCGGGAGGCGCGTGCGGCGTCGGCTCTGAATCATCCTAATATTTGCACGATCTACGAAATCGGCAAACACGGCGAGCAGTCGTTTATTGCTATGGAGTTTCTGGACGGCACGACGCTGAAACATCTGATCGCAGGAAAGCCGTTAGAGAATGAGACCGTGCTGGCGCTGGCGATTGAGATTGCCGACGGGCTGGACGCCGCGCATTCGCAGGGCATCGTTCATCGCGACATCAAGCCGGCGAATATCTTTGTCACTAAGCGCGGTCATGCCAAGATTCTGGATTTCGGGCTGGCCAAGGTTGCGGCCAAAGCGGGTTCTTCGGTGGAGGTTGCGTCGGCGAATACGATGACAGCGGCGATCGAGGATCAGCATCTGACCAGTCCTGGCTCAACGCTCGGAACCATCAGTTATATGTCGCCGGAGCAGGCTCGCGCGAAAGAGTTGGATGCACGCAGCGATTTGTTTTCTTTTGGCGCTGTGCTTTATGAAATGACGACCGGGGCGCTTCCGTTTCGTGGGGGGAGTTCGGCGGAGATCTTCAAATCCATTCTAGATGCGGCTCCCGCTCCGGCGGCGCGGCTCAATCCTGACATTCCGGCCGAATTAGATCGCGTCATCAACAAGGCGCTGGAGAAAGATCGCAACCTGCGTTATCAAAGTGCGGCCGATCTTCGAACCGATCTTGCGCGTCTGAAGCGCGACTTCGACTTTGGGCATTCCTCGAGCGCTTCCGCGGTGAGCGCGGTTGGTTCGGGCTCCGCGGCGCCCGCTTCATCGGCCGTAGCATTAGGCGGTTCCCGTAAGAACCTGCTGATCGGCACGGCCGTAGTGTTGCTTGCCGTCGCGGCAGCCGTCGCCGTGTACTTTGTGCGACAAAGTTCCGAGAAGCCGAAGGTCAACTCCATCGCGGTGCTGCCGTTTGTCAATGCGACCGGGGACCCAAACAATGAGTATCTGAGCGACGGTTTGACCGAAAGCCTGATCGGTACTCTGTCGCAACTGCCCAACGTCAAGGTGATGGCGCGCAGCACGGTTTTTCGTTTTAAGGGAAACCAGGAAGACCCGCGGCAGATTGGCCGGGATCTGCAGGTTGGCGCGGTTCTTATGGGACGCATCACGCAGCACGGTGATGAACTGGGCGTGCAGGCGGACTTGGTCAATACCGGCGATGGCACGGAGCTGTGGGGCTCACACTATGCGCGCAAGCAGGCGGATATCACGCAAGTGCAGAGCGACATCACCCGGGACATTTTGAACAGCCTGCGAATCCAGCTCAGTGGGAACGAGCAACAGCGGTTGGGGCGTGCGGGGACGACGAATCCGGAGGCCTATCGGCTGTATCTCGAAGGTCGCCAGCTCTGGTATGGGCGTACGCCCGCGGGCCTCAAGAAGAGCATTGATTTGTTTCAGCAGGCGATCGCCGCCGATCCCTCTTACGCGCTGGCTTATACCGGACTGGCCGACACTTACAATGTGGTTTCGAGCTATGGCATTGGCATCACGCCTAAGCAAGCACGTGTGCTTGCAGACGAAGCCAGCCGCAAGGCCCTTGCGCTGGATGACTCGCTTCCCGAAGCGCACCTTGCACGCGGCGGTGCACTGTCGATGGCATGGCGGTGGGACGAGGCCGAACAAGAGTTTCGGCGCGCTCTCGAGCTAAACCCCAATAGCGCAGGCGCTCATTATTTTTATGCCTTCAGCTTTTTGGTTCCGGAAAAGCGCATCGATCAGGCGCTGGAGGAATTTCGCATCGCTTTATCGCTCGACCCGCTCTCTTCGATTGTTAACACCAATTACGCGACCGTGCTCATGGTGGCGCGCCGCTATCCGGAGTCGCTCGCGCAGTACCAGAAGACTTTGGAGCGGGATCCGACATTCGGTCCAGCGCATTACAAGTTGTCGCAACTATACGCTACGACTGGTCAGTTCGCGGAGGCGGTGAGTGAATTCCGAAAATACAAAGACATTCCAGGTTCGTGGAGCCCTGACGCGCAAGGCTATAACAAGCTAACGCTCTCCGCGTCGCCCGAGGATGATGACGTCGCGGCTATCGCAGTGAGTTTCGCGGTGCTCGGTGATCGTAACAAGTCGCTCGATTCCCTCGAGAAGGCGTTTTCGGACGAAGACGATGAACTGATCTTCTGTATCCGCTATCCCGCGCTCGACCCTATCCGAACGGAACCCCGTTACGCCGACCTGATGAAACGACTCGGCCTGCCAGAGTAGCGGGTTCACCCGAAGCTTCCACTGGTTTAAGATAAGGATTGGGACACGGCACCGGCGCCCTGTACGGTGCGGGAATTCCGAGACTTTGAGGTTAGTGAATGTGCAGGAATATCAAAACCCTTTTCAACTTCGATCCCCCTGTCACCGACGACGAGGTTCGAGCGGCTTCGCTTCAGTTCGTGAGGAAGATCACCGGCTTTAATAAACCTTCGAAGGCGAACGAACCGGCATTCCTGGCCGCGATCGAGGAAGTAGCCGAGAGCTCGACTCGCCTTCTCCGTTCGCTTGAGACGGCTGCGCCGCCGAAGAATCGGGAAGAAGAGGCTGCAAAGGCAAAAGCTCGGGCTGCGGAGAGATTCGGCGCTTGAATCGTAACGCTCGCCAGCATAGAAGCTCATTACACGTTTGTTACTAACGTTATCCAGACAATCAACAATTTCGATTGGACTCAGCGTGTGTGCGCACGTAGAGTTGCTTCAGGGAGGGATGTTGTGAAGTGTGCCCGGCGCACACCGGGGCCTGAGTGATATGAAGAAAACGCTTTAAACGGACTATAGCGGATAAAATAATGGAACCTGAGAGCCTGGGATTGGAAGAAAATCAAAACGAAGTTCAAGAATTGGATCTGACCGGACACGCCCGAGAAGTTACTCACGTCATCCCTCTGAAGGAAATTGCCAACCTGGCGGCGGCTGAGGGCCAACCCGCCGAGACCCTGATGAACGTGGTTGCCTTGATTGCCAAGCGATTTGGGACCGACGTTTGTTCGGCGTATCTGCTCGAACCAGACCGGGCTAATCTGGTGCTGGCTGCCACCGTCGGCCTGCGGCGAGAGTGCATCGGCAGTCTGCGAATGGCGATCAACGAAGGTCTGGCGGGCCTGGTGGCGGAACAGATGAGACCCGTGGCGGTGGAGCAGGCGCATAGTCACCCGCGCTTCAAATATTTCCGGGAAGCTGGCGAGGACGCCTACCAGTCTTTCCTTGGAGTTCCGCTAGTCGATCGAGGAGTTTTGCAGGGCGTTCTGGTAGTTCAAACGGTCGAGCCGAGGGTCTTTGACGAAGACGAGGTTCACATGCTGGCCGCGGCGGCGGCCCAGGTCGCGCCGGTGGTGAGCGAAGCGCGAACGTTGGATCGCTTCATTGCTCCAGCGCAAGAACGTCTTTGGGCTCTGGCTCGCAATCTGTGGTGGAGTTGGGACCACGATGCCGCGAGCATATTTCGCGATCTCGATCCGGTGCGCTGGAGGCAACTGAACCAGAATCCGGTTTCGCTGCTGGCGGAGTTTCCCCTGGCGAAGCTCGAAACACGCGCCGCGGAACTGGTGCTGCACAGCCGCATCAATTATGCCTGCCGCCGCTTGCAGGAATATTTGCAGGCGGATCGCACTTGGGGAACGAGACACGCCGGGGTCTTGCGGCCTTGTCCGGTGGCGTATTTTTCCGCGGAATTTGGCCTGCATGAATCGCTGCCGGTTTATTCCGGCGGGCTCGGCGTCCTGGCCGGAGACCACATCAAGAGCGCGTCCGATCTTGCCATTCCACTCGTCGGCATTGGGTTGTTTTACGGACAAGGATATTTTCGCCAGCGCCTCGATCGCAGCGGTTGGCAGCAGGAAGAGTATCTGGAGACGGACGTCAATCAATTGCCTTTGGAGGCCGCGATCGGCAAGAACGGCCGGCCGGTTGTGGTCACGATCGAAACTCGTAGTGGTTCGATTCACGCTAAAGTCTGGCGGGTGAA
Organism: uncultured Acidobacteriota bacterium; assembly: GCA_963837015.1. GTDB lineage: Bacteria > Acidobacteriota > Terriglobia > Terriglobales > Acidobacteriaceae > JABDBE01. Next base: position 26,905 of record CAWIMI010000024.1, read on the forward strand.
AGTTGGGCGCTGCGACTTGTTCCTTCTGGATTCCGATGTAGAAGGGAACGCTCCCGACGACCGTGAGCTGACGTCCCGTCTCTATGGGGGAGACGCGCGGACTCGGATCCGGCAGGAATTGTTGCTGGGCGTCGGCGGCTTCCGCGCCCTGAAGGCCATGGGAATCGTACCGGGCGTGCTTCACTTGAACGAGGGGCACAGCGGTTTTGCGGTGCTCGAAGCGATCCGCATGCGAATGGAAGAAGAAGGCATCGGTTTCGATGTGGCGGCGCCGCGGGTGTCGCGAGAAGTGGTCTTCACCACCCATACTCCGGTGCCCGCCGGACACGATCGCTTTGATACGGAGCTGATTGAGGAACATCTCGGTCCTCTGCGCGAATTGATGGGGCTGTCTCAGGAGAGCCTGATGGGGTTAGGACGTGAGGATCCGAACAGCCAGCACGAGACATTTTGTATGACCGTGTTGGGTTTGAGACTTTCTCGACGCGCGAATGCGGTATCCGCTTTGCACGGCGAAGTGTCCCGGGCGATGTGGACCGGGCTGTGCCCGGGCAAGCCAGAAGACGACGTTCCCATCGGACATATCACCAACGGAGTTCACGTTCCCTCGTGGCTCGCGCCGCAGATGTTCCGGCTTTACGATCGCCACCTGGGAACGAACTGGCACCAGCACAGCAGCGAAGCGCGCATCTGGGAAGGCATTGAGAGCGTGGACGACGGCGAGCTGTGGGAGACGCATCTTAGCCTGAAATCGCGTCTGCTCGAATTTGTGCGCCGCCGCGCGGTGGAACAAGCTGAGCGCCGCGGCGAATCACGAGAAGCTTTGCAGAGACTCGGCAAGGTGCTGAGTCCGGATGCGCTGACCATCGGGTTTGCGCGTCGCTTTGCGACCTACAAGAGAGCCAACCTGATTCTGACGGACATCGAAAGCCTGGCATCGATGGTGAACGATCCCAAGCGTCCGGTGCAGTTCGTCTTTGCTGGCAAAGCGCATCCTCATGACGAGCCGGGCAAACGGGTTCTGCAGCAGATTGCGGAATTGATGCGCAATTCGCGGTTTGCAGATAAGTTCGTCTTTGTCGAAGACTATGACATCAACGTGGGACGTTATTTCGTGCAAGGTGTCGATGTGTGGCTGAACAACCCGCGCCGCCCGTTTGAGGCTTCGGGCACAAGCGGACAAAAGGTCGTCCTGAATGGGGGACTGAACCTTTCCGTTCTCGATGGCTGGTGGGCGGAAGCGTATGACGGCATGAACGGGTTCGCCATCGGGACGGGCAGAACCCACTCCGACATGAACGTTCACGACACGCGCGACGGAGAGGATTTACATCGGACGCTTCGTGACGAAGTGATTCCGTTGTATTACCAGCGCGATCGTGACGGTCTGCCGCGGGGCTGGATCCAGCGCATGAAGCGGACCATCCGCACCCTGGGTTGGCGCTTCAATGCCGATCGCATGGTGATGGATTACACGCTGAAATGCTACGTTCCCGCCGCCGGGGGCACATCCAGCGACATGAGGTCGGCCTGGTAAGGTGGCTGCGGAGGTCTGGACGCGATCCGCGTCGTAAGAGAAAGTTCTAGTCTTCCGCGCATTCCCGAGCTAAGAGTACAGCTGCCACTTGGTGCGTGTGTAGGCGATTCGGAATCCCTTGCGCTCGGCATTGCGCTGGGAATCGCTTCCCGGGACGGCGACCATCATTGCCAGATCGCATCCGCGATCGAAAGCGTAACGCATCCGCTCGTGAAGAAGCGCGGTTTGCAGCCCGCGACGCCGCAGCTCCGGAACCGTCGCAGAGCCGCCGAAAAGGGCAACTTTGTCATGGATCAGCAACACGCCAGCGGCGCCGGGTTCCCCGTCAACCTCAGCCAGAAAGCATAGACTCTGCTCGCGGGCTGAAATGATGACGCCGAGCTGCAAAAGAAAATCCATGAGTTCGGGATGTTCGTGTGCCCAGCCGCGGGCGCTTATGTTCGACCAGAGTTGCGCTTCTTCGGAGCTAGTGACGCGCACACGAATGCCAGCCTGTGTTTGAGCCGCAGGCTGCTCCACCGATCGATAGAGAACGTTGCTGACTTCGATTGGCCGGTAGTTGCGCTGGCAAAGCAGGTCCAGAGCGGGTATTCCGGCGAGAGGGCTTACTTCGTGATGCACCTGCGCCCCACGCTCGAGGAAGAAGCGTTCAATCACATCCAGCGAAGCTGGACTCCGTTCCTCGAATATGCCCAGCCCGAAACTCTGAGTGATGGGAGAGTCGACGCCGTTGAAGACTGCGTAGGCCCCGCCGCACTCAATCCAAGCCGCATTGCTCTCGGGGAAGAGCCGCCGTTGAGCCTCCGCGTACTGAACACACGCGTGCGCTTCGGCACGTTCCAAACGTCTCGAGAGAGCCAGGTCAGAAAAGAGCATTACGTTCGCTATGGTATACGGCTCGAATGTACCGTGTCTCCCGGTGCAGATCGGCTACTGCAAATTCAGCTGTCTCAACTTGACGGCGCAGCGCGTGTTGCCGCAGGTTCCGACGCTTGAGTTGGTGAGAGTGGTGAAATACATGCTTGAAGCCTGAGTTTGGGTGCTCACGTTGTCGACAATGATGCCGCTAATTCCGCCTGGGTAGTTCACGCTGTTCAGGCCAGCGGTAATGCTCCCGGAGCTGATGTCGTTGGTGATGATATAACCGTTCGCACCCGCGGCAACCAACCCACTCATCAGCAAGTCGTGATCGTTCACGCTGCCGCCGAGGGTCAGACTGGGATTGTAGAGTTCGGTGTAAGGAACGCAAGGGATATTCGTCACGTTAATGCGCTGCAAATGCGCCACAGGCGTGGAGTTCATGACGGGATACGAAGTGAAGCCGATCCAATAGTGGGTCGGGGTTGTGTCGGCCGGACCGGTTCCACACAGGAAAAGTTCACCCGTGGCCGGGGTGCTGCTCCAATATTCGTTGTCAAATGCGCCGGTGTGAAGATCCACGCCGCCGAGGCCGACAGGGACGATCACTTCTCCAGTGAGGTCCATCTTGAGTTGCGCCACCACTGCGCTTGCATTCACCACACCGTCGTTGCCGGACAATGCAAAAATCCGCTGGCTGCCGCCGGAGCTATCCATAATGATGGAGTCAGGGATGCCGTAGGCAGGTCCGTTGGCGGTGCAGTCCGATCCGGTTCCGGTGCGGCCGGGAGGGTGAGCGGTAGTACAACCGCCGCCGCCGATCATGACCGGGCCCGCGTTGAGAGTGGGCGGGCTGCCGCCGGCATTGATCACCCACACTTCGCCCAGTTGATCGCCAACAAATAAACGGCCGCTGGGAAAATCATAGACGCCGCCGTTCGGCATGGGCTGCGCGCCACCAGTGCCCTTAACGGGAAGAGTGAAAGTCCAGTCCACAGCCGGTTGGGTGTTCAGAGCGCAAGTGAAGACGCAACTGATGCGATAAATCTTGCCATCGTCGCTGGCTACGAAAGCCTTGTCAGTTTGATAGTCCACCCACGCAGATGCGAGCGAGTTGGTCGCCGTGGCTGAGTAGGTCACGGATTTGAGACAAGAACTGGTGGCGGTGCAGGAGCCATTCAGTGTGGGCGCCGCAGCCTTCGTCGCGGAGGTTCCTTCTCCTTTCTTCCATGTGAGCACGTGGAAGATTGAAGATGCGCCAGCGCTCTCGACGTAAGCAACTTTCGTGCCGTCGATCGAAATCGAAGCTGACGTCAACACCGAACCCGCAGCAGTGCTGCCGTTGTATGCCCAGTTCACCGTAGGATTGGCGCCGCATAGTCCACCTGTTCCTGCGTAGAGGTTGTTCACTCCGACCACATTTGCCTGGCCGCTGGTAACGCCGCCGACATTCAAGCCATAGACTACATAGTCGTTGGCGCAGTTCGGTGTGCCATTGATATCGAAACTGAACTTGGCAGGGAACATGGATTGAGCCACATTTCCCGTGCCCAAACTGAGGCTCCAGTCGATCTTCAGGTCTCTTTTTTTCATGTACTTTACAGGGGTTCCATCGATAACTTTGGGGCGCCCGCTCAGAATCGGTGGAACATGAACATCCTCAGGGTCTTGCAATGCCGCGGGGAGCGACACCGTGCCCTCATGCACCTGCACCAGATTGCGTTCCGCCAAATGGAAAAGGATGCGGGGCTCGGTTCGCGCGGCCTCCAGATTGGCGGCGGACGGTCCACCGCTGACCACGATGTGGCGCGAACTCCAGTCCGTCACCCTGCCAACATGAGTTTGGCTGAACGGATTGTTCACTTGTGCTGCCAGAGGCAGGCCTGCAATAAGAAGCCATGAAACTGTGCGGAAATGACGCAATAGACTCATCGTTCCTCCCGCGGATTTGAGTGGAGGCAGAGATCGACCGGATCATCGTCAGTTTAGCAAACAGCCTTCCCCACCCAGCTGTGGTTGTTGGAGAAGGCATCAAAGCAGTAATTTCGCGATGCGCATGCATTCCTCAGATATAATGTGGCGATTTTGCGGCTTTGATTCAGCCGCACCGGAGGCCTTTTGCGCCTGTCGCTGGATACCCGCGAGGTCGGACGCGTCACTATCGTGCGCTGCAATGGACGAATTGTTGCGGGTAGCGAGTGCGAGTCGTTGCGCACCCACGTTGCCTGGTTGTTGCGCGATCGCCGGTCTATCGTCTTGGATCTAGGCGACGTCGGATTCATTGACAGCAGCGGTCTGGGGACGATTGTTCGCACCTTGACCAGTACTCGCCAGGTCAAGGGAGACCTGAAACTTTGCAATGTGCCGGAACATGTCCGCAAGGTTCTGGAACTTTCGCAGCTGACGAAGCTGTTCGACGCTCACGAATCGGAGGAGAATGCGGTCGCCGCTTTTTACCGCCCGGGAGCCCAGGTAGAGGCACCTATGCTCATCGGCCGTAGCGTTCTGTGTCTGGACTCGAATGCCGACGTGCTCGCCTATTTGCGCGAACTGCTGCGCCGCGCCGGATACGACGTCCACACCAGCACCAAACGCGGCGATGCTCTGCTCCTGATGCGCGTCACGCGTTTTGATCTCCTGCTGCTGGGCCCCGAAATGAGCGCGTCCCCGCCCACACAGCAGTCCTTTCAGGCCGCTTGCGCGAAAATGCCGGTGATCGAACTGGGCAACGAGTTTTCCACTCGCGAAGCCGGTGAAGCGGGTGCGGGATTGCTCGAACAAATCGCGGCTCGCCTCAATCCGAACACTGCTTAATCTTTGTTGTGTCGTGGCCGATCGGGATCATTTTATTAGGTGGTAAGGGGAGCCGCGACTGCACTTCGCGAGCTCAAGCAACGAGGAGGCGGGATGCTGTTGCAAATGGAGAGCCGTCCGGTAGGGGATGTCCTGGTGGTTGAGTGTTCCGGGCGGATCGTCGCCGGGAAGGAAGTGTTCACCCTGCACTCCTACGTTGGCGACTCATTCATCAAGTACGGCGACGTTGTCCTGCAACTCGACCGGGTGGAATTCGTCGACAGCAGCGGTTTGGGAGCCCTGGTGCGCCTGATGCAAGCGGCACGCTCGAAGGGCGGAGACCTAAAGCTCAGTGGACTTTCGCCGCGGATCCGCAAAACGCTTGAGATGACTGGCCTGATGGCGAAATTCGAAACTTACGATTCGGCAGAGGAGGCGATCACAGCTGCGTATTTGGGATCGCGATATTCGCGGGGAAAAACCGGCGATGCCAGGCCGCGCTTGCTTTGCGTTTGTGAGTCGACGGATGTGCGCACATTCCTGCGGGAGGTGCTGTGCAACGCCGGGTACAACGCCTTGACCACTGCTACGATTGACGACGCGCGAATCCTGCTCAAGGCCACCAAGGCGAAACTGGTGGTGATTCCTTCGCGTCTGCAATCCGTGCATGGCAAACCGACACGGAAGGCGTTAGAGGAAGTGGATCCAGCGATCTCACTTCACGTTTTGGATGAGACGTTTGCCACGCAGGATCCTGGAGAGGCGGCGGAGAAACTCCTCATTGACGTTCGCAGGCTGCTGCCGACCAACGATGGCTCCGCTTCGAACGGTTCCAGTGTTGCCGGCGCTGATTAGGAAGCCGGCTTACGCTATACCCTCCGATCTCAAGACACGCCTCTGCTTCCGTCCGATGAATTGCTCGGGTATATCATTAATTTATCGCGAGGCTCTGAGACGCACTTTGGCGCCCACTCGTTCGTAAAGCCCTCTTGCCTCGGCGTTACGTTGCTGACGAGGTTTCCCCATGCCTCAAGTTACGAAGCTGAACGTGAATGGAATCGCCCGCACGATTGATGCAGATGCGGACATGAGTCTGCTTAGCGCATTGCGCGACCAGCTTGATTTGACGGGAACGAAGTATGGCTGCGGCGAAGGCCAGTGCGGTGCATGCACGGTGCTGATCGATGGAATTGCCCGCCGGTCGTGCCTTACGCCGGTAAGCGCTGCCGGTGAGAAGCAGATCACGACCATTGAAGGCCTCGCCCAAGGTGACCGTTTGCATCCGTTGCAGGAGGCTTTCCTTGAAGAAGCCGCGATGCAATGCGCCTACTGCACCTCCGGGATGATCATGACGGCTGTTTCGCTCCTGCGAACAAACCCCGCGCCGTCGGCGCCCGATATTTTGCATTCGATGGAAGGCAATGTTTGCCGCTGCGGAACGCATCCGCGGATTGTGGCGGCGATTCAACGGGCGGCGAAGTCCATGAATCAGCCGGGAAAGGACTCCGGACAATGAGCAGCAAGTCCGATTTCCAAATTTCGCTGGAACCCGAACGCTACGAGCTCAAGGCGTCATCGGCGTACCACTTCGAGCTTGATCGCCGCGAATTCTTCAGGTTTCTTGGCGCCGGTATTGTGATTATCGGCACGCTGAAGAACGCACGCGCATTCCAGGAATCCGGCAAAGGCAAGGGGCCTGATGAATCCCTGCCTAACGAAATCGCAGCCTGGTTGCACATAGGTGAAAGCGGCGTTGTGACGGTTTATACGGGCAAGGTGGAGGTGGGTCAGAACATCCGGACGTCTCTCAGCCAGTGTGTTGCCGAAGAACTGCGCGTCCCGGTCGGCAAGATCGAAATGGTCATGGGCGACACTCAGCTGACTCCGTTTGACATGGGGACTTTCGGCAGTCGTACCACCCCCACGATGAGTCCGCAGCTCAGAAAAGTTGCCGCGGCCGCTCGCGATGTGCTGATTGGTCTGGCTGCAACTAAATGGCAGATCGATCACACGCGCCTGGTCGCCGCTGATGGCAAGGTCACCGATCCGCAGACAAAACGCTCGGTGGAATATGCAGTCCTAGTGAACGGGCAACAGCTTACACAAACCCTCCCTGTGGAAGATCCATTGATTCCTCCGGCGCAGTGGACGGTTCAGGGCCAATCATTGCTAAAGGTCGATGGGCGGGATTTTGTCACCGGGAAGCATCGGTATCCCTCCGACCAGACATTGCCGGGAATGCTTCATGGCAAGATTCTGCGGCCAGCTGCTTTCGGAGCCACTCTTATTTCTATCGATGCGCACGAGGCTGAACAAATTCCGGGCGTCAAGGTTATCCGCGACGGCAATTTTGTCGGCGTGGCCGCCCCGAGCGCAGAAATTGCCTCTCGTGCCTTGAAGGCGATTCGCGCAGAGTGGAAAGCGGAGCCGCAGCCCTCAAATAAGGAGCTGTTTGAGTACCTGAAGAAGAATGGGACTGCAGGCCAGGATCCAACGGGGGACGAATCCATCTTCGAAGTTGGCTCCTTAGACAAAGCCCGTGCTTCTGCCGATCATCGTTTGCAACAGACTTACAATATCTCTTACATCGCTCATGCGCCGCTCGAACCTCGCGCCGCTCTGGCGCTGTGGTCGGGCGACAACCTGACCGTGTGGACGGGCACGCAACGGCCTTTCGGCGTCCGGAGCGAACTGGCCGAGGCCTTTCGGATTCCGGAAGCACAGGTTCACGTCGTGATGCCGGATACCGGGTCGGCTTACGGGGGCAAGCACACCGGCGAAGCAGCCATCGAGGCCGCGCGGCTGGCGCGGGGTGCGAAGCGCGCGGTGAAACTGGTGTGGACCCGCGAAGAAGAATTCACCTGGGCGTATTTCCGTCCGGCCGGCGTGATCGAAGTGAGCAGCGGGGTTCGGTCCGACGGCACAATCGTAGCCTGGGAATTTCACAACTACAATTCCGGTTCGGCGGGAATCCGCACTTATTACGATATTGCGAATCAGAGGATCGAATTCCATGCTTCGCATTCTCCGTTGCGGCAGGGCTCCTACCGTGCGCTGGCCGCTACGGCGAACCACTTCGCTCGCGAATCTTTTATGGATGAACTGGCTCACACAGTTAGCATGGATCCGTTCGAGTTCCGGCTTAAGAATTTGAAGAACGATAGACTGCGCGCCGTCTTTGAAGCGGCTGCGAAGAAATTCGGATGGGGACGCGCGAAGCCCACTGGCCATGGTTTCGGAATGGGCGGCGGATTCGAGAAGTCAGGAAATGTCGCGACTTGCGCCGAAGTTGCGGTCGACCCGAAGTGGGGCGAAGTCAAAGTGGTGGGTGTGGTTACTGCTTTCGAGTGTGGCGCGATCGTCAACCCCGACAACCTGCGCAATCAGATTGAGGGCTCGAACATCATGGGCCTCGGTGGAGCGCTTTTCGAAGCCATCGAATTTGAGAACGGGCGGATATTGAACGGAAGATTCTCGAGCTATCGTGTCCCGCGATTTAGCGACGTGCCCGTGCTCGAGACGGTGCTCCTCGATCGCAAAGACATCCCTTCGGCTGGGGCAGGCGAGTGTCCGATGGTAGGGTTAGCCCCCGCGATCGGTAACGCCATCTTCGATGCGACGGGCACGCGGATACGTTCGCTCCCCATGGTTCCGAATGGGCTGAAAAAAGGCTAGCCTTCTGGGGCCGTTCACCAAACATTAACTGTGGACCTGAAGGCAAATCGCGATAGGCATGCCTTCAAACAGCAGTCGGATTTCAGGCGCTGGGAGGTCGGCCAGGGAATGCAGCGTGTAATCGTTACCGGTGACTACTGTGGGCGGGGACAGCATACAGCCTTCTGCCAGGCCAGCGATCTTGTTTTTAAAGTTTCCTGCCACCATATTACAGATCTCGCCCAGCGCGTCCGACACTTCGGGGCCGACCTTGTCCAGGTCCACGCCGAGCATCTTCGATGTCATGAGCGCAGCTGCGTTGCCTTGACAACGGACGCTTAGAACTCCGCACAATTGTCCCGCCATTCCTACCATAGCGGTAAATTCCGGAGTAGATTCGTCGACGGTTTCCGGTACGGTCAGGTGGCAGCCGAGCATGAGCTCGAAGACCTCCCGCGCCGCCGTATCGAGCAGCGGAATCCATCTCTCGTAGGTGCCGTTGTCAGCAAGCGAAGGATTTGCTGATTTCATGATTTACCCGCCAGTACTGGAACCACATGTTCCCTCACTTGTTCGGGCGTGAACGGCTTCCGGATGTACCCCTTCGCACCCGAGGACAAAGCTTGCACCACATGATGCTCGCTGCCCTCCGTCGTGATCATCACGACCGGTACGTCTTTGGCGTTTGGGACTGCCGGAAGCTGTTTTATAAATTCCAGTCCGTCCATCACCGGCATGTTGACGTCACAAAGGATTAGATCGACCCGATTTACCTGGAGGACCGCAAGCGCTTCAGCTCCGTTCCCAGCCTCGAATACCTGGGTCAGATTGATGCCCGCCTGGCGCAGCGAACGCTCCACGATCTTTCGCATAACTGAGGAGTCGTCGATGATGAGAGCACATATCGGCATAAGATTCGTTCGTCCCCCGACGCCTATAATGCTTAGCTGTTCCCGTATGGATACATCGGCACGGTGCGGGCAGACTTTAGGACGGTGTCGGCCCCGGCCTACTTCCACCCTCTGGCGCACTGTGGAGTGCAGATCGGCTAGATCTTTGACCCAGCAGAATTAGTCAGCCACCGTAATTCGGACGTATCAGAAGGTTGCTCGACGTCTCCGACGTTCACTGACGTGCTGGGCTTACGGATGGTCTGCTGAGTTACGCTCAGGAACGTAACCCACGCTCGTCCTGCGTACGCGTCGGCATTCAGCACCAACATTCTGGGCAGAGTGAACCATGCAAAGGGCATCCACAGGATGAGCAGAACCGCATTTGCCCAACAACCCGGTGTGAACGTCCAATGGGGCCAACTTACTTTGAACCCGCTGAGTAAAATTCCGCCGACTGCCTGAACAACGAAGATCGCTCTGGATCCGCAGAGATTACGCACGAAGCCATATTCGGCGCCTTGTTTCTCGACCAGGCCGCACCCATCGCACCGGCGCAAGAATTCCTTGATCTCACGGAAAGCGTCCATGATCTTTCGGTCTGCCAGGGCGGGGAATTCGTATTCTTCTTCCAGCGACAGGAGCCCTATCCCGAATCTGTTCATCACGACGAAATGGAGTCTGTTTTTTCGAGCTGGACTCAGAAAGGAATCTCTCATCCGGCCAAAGCGAGTGGAGGGAAGGCCACCTCGATTGTCCCAGAATCGTCTCGCATAACGCACACCCCGATCCCTGAAGAACATGGACGCCAAGTACACCAAAGCGAAGGCGAGCAGACTCGAACCGGCCAGCCGAAGAGGATTCGCAAGAACTCCGGGATAAAAGTAATAGGCCGTGCACAAGAAGGGCGCCAGTAGGATCACTGTAGGAATATAGCGAGCCTTCCAGTCGTATCCATCAATAAACTCCTGCCGTCGCATGGTTGCACCTCCGTTCTCACGACCTGACCGGCCAGCGCGAGTCAATCTTCGCCATAATTCTTTCCGCCAGGGATATCGCATCCGAGATGGCAGATTCGGATGCGGGAGTGTTCCTGCCGTCCCACTGCGATAGCTTGCGAGTTGCAAGGATGCAGGCAGCGATTAAGAGCACGCGCTTTCTGCCTTCATCCATGTTTTGCAGTGTAGCGTATTCGCTTTTTATTCGCCACCCAAGAATCTGTCTTTTTATCAGCAAGATCGAGATTTTGCACAGGTCGAAAGCAGTTGACCAACAGAGAGTCATCCAACCCAACTATGACGCGCAGCAACTAATTCGAATTCGCCGCGAGAGTGGCGTGGCAGCGAAGTTTGATTCACAGGAGCAAGAGCTATGGCAACCACCAAAAAGACGGGCAAATCCGGCAGCCGGAAGTATGGCGGAACCGCAACCAAGACTGTGAAGAGCGCTATGCGAAGGAGGAAGAAAGGAACGCTGCGTTCTGGCAAGCGCGGCAAAGGGGGCAAAGTAACAAGCCGGAAGCAGGCAATCGCAATAGGCTTGTCCGAGGCACGGAAGAAAGGCGCGAAGGTTCCGAAGAAAAAAGCTAGCTAGCGCCCGATCCGGGCCATTTTCTTTACAGCATTTTAATGGTCCATTGGACGCCATTTGGGAGTACGATGCAGACGTTATGCGCGGTACCCGGCGCCATGGCCGTTTGTGTTTCCCGGTCGAGCCAGCCTTCACGCTGTGGGCAAAGGTTCTTATTTGCATCACGGCAGCGTTTTCGACCGTTTCCCTGACTGCGCAGGCGACTCGTGCATCACTCGGCGACCACGGGTTTGGGTACGATTTCCACAACGTCGTCCCCAGCATTCCCGATGACCGGGTTAAGGTGCCAGACAGCCTGCCGACCACGATTACCCTTGGTGACGAATCTTGTTTTATGCCGCCGCTAACCGGCGTCCGTTCTCCTACCACGGGAGTTGCATCTTTGAAAGTTGAAGGAGCCGCACGAAAGGATTTTCAGCACGCCTGCGGCGCGGCAAGTCACAAGAATTTGCTTAAGGCCGAAGAACAACTCCGCAAGGCGCTTCGCGACAATCCGCAGTACCCGGCGGCGTGGGTGCTGCTGGGACAAGTTTTGAAGGCAGAACAGAAACCGGCTGATGCCAGTGATGCCTGTTCCCAAGCGCTAAGAATTGATCCGAACTATCTTCCAGCCGATTTGTGCCTTGCCGACGTTCTTGCTGCTGAGCGGAGATGGGAAGAGATGCTCCGCTTTGCCAACACCGCCGTGGCGCTTGATCCATCCAACGATCCCCAAGCCTATTTCTATGCTGCGGGCGCGTACTTTGCGCTGCACAAATTGGAGGAGGCGGAGAAGAACGCACTGAGGGCAGCGGAGATCGACAAGGCCAGGCACGAGCCACGGACGCATTTTCTGCTGGCGCAAATCTATGAAGTCGAGCGTAAGCCAGACGCGGAAGCAGACCAACTCCGGGAGTACCTGAAATCGGTCACCGACCCACAAGAGGTCGCGATGGTAAAGAAGTACCTGGCGGATCTTTCGGGAAATTCCAGATAAGCGCTAGTTAACCGGCAACACCAACTCTACTATCGATCTCAGCCAGGGCTTGGCGTGCGCCGAGAGTCAATACCTCGTTGAGCGAAGCAAAGTCGAACGCGGACGCAGAGCCCGCGTGCTTCAGCCTGTCCCGCACTGATTTGCAGGGGTTGAAGAGTCGGAGTTGGATGTTGTGGTCGTGAGTCCATCTCTGCAAAAACACAAGCATACCCAGGCCTCCACCTTCGATGGCGGGAACTTTCGAGAGATCGAGCACCACGGTTCGGGCGTCACTTTGCGATTTCACGGCTTCGCGCAGCTTGAGGGCGGCTTCGCTCCGGACAATTCTCCCCCTGCATTCGATAACCGCCATCTCACCGATATTCTCAATGCCCACACTCAGCATGTTGCCCTCCGGCCGTGTCGTCTGTAGTGAAGCACGGGCAGTGCCATCGATTCGCTCTCGCATTTTGTGCAGGGTAGCGTGCCGGCCGGTCAGAACGCTGGAAGTTTCAACCCAGGGCCGCGAAAATTTGCGCTACCGGGAATACTGTATCTGCCTTACAGGTATTGACCCGAAGGCAGTCCCATCTTGCGTAATCCGGCCCTTTGTCAGTACCATAACCGGACTCCAGTAAAAGAGGCTAATGGATGAGAAACCGAATTGCGGTTGCCGCACTATTGTGTTTTTTGTTCGCCGTAAACGTTTTTGCGCAGGTCAATCCGGTTCTTATCGGAGGCATGAAATGGCGGCAGGTGGGGCCGTTCCGTGGTGGCCGTGTGCTCGCGGTAGCCGGCGTTCCGGGTGATCCCGATATTTATTATTTCGGCGCAGTGGCCGGAGGAATTTTCAAAAGCACCAACGGTGGTGTGACTTGGACCCCGACCTTCGACCACCAGGGCGTTTCCTCAATTGGCGCCATTGCGGTAGCGGACTCGGATCCTAATGTCATTTATGCAGGAAGCGGGGAAGCCTGTCTTCGAGGCGACATTTCATATGGGGACGGCGTTTACAAATCCACGGACGCCGGCCAGACGTGGAGGAATGTTGGGCTCAAAGATACGCGCCACATCGGTGCGGTCATCATCGATCCGCGCAATCCGGACATCGCGCTGGTGGCTGCCCTCGGGCATGCGTACGGTCCGAATGCAGAGCGCGGCGTCTTCCGCACCGCGGATGGCGGCAAAACCTGGCAGAAAGTTTTGTATAAGGACGACGATACCGGCGCGATTGACGTTGTCTTCGACCCGCACAATTCCAGCGTCGTATACGCGTCGCTCTGGCAGGTGCGCCGTCAGCCCTGGTATTTCAACAGCGGTGGACCGGGCAGTGGGCTCTACAAATCCGTCGATGGCGGATTGACATGGAAACAAGTCACCGGTAAGGGCCTGCCCGAAGGCAATCTGGGACGCATCGGAATAGCCGTTTCAGGAGCGGACTCTAATCGCGTGTATGCGCTCATCGAGGCCAAGGAAGGCGGCCTGTTTCGCTCGAGTGATGCGGGCAACTCCTGGACTCGCGTGAACGATGACGAACGCTACAGGCAGCGCGCCTGGTATTTCACTCATGTGTTCGCTGATCCCAAACAGGTGGACACCGTGTATGTGCTGAACACCGGCGCGTTCCGGTCTAACGATGGAGGCAAGACCTTCGACTTGTTGCCGGCGCCACATGGCGATCATCATGGTTTGTGGATTGATCCCACAAACCCGCAACGCCTGATCAATAGCAACGATGGCGGCGTCACAATTTCGGTGGATGGCGGCAAGACGTGGGCCGAGCAGAACAACCAGCCAACGGCTCAGTTCTACCATGTCGTGGTAGACAATCATTGGCCTTATCGTCTCTATGGTGCGCAACAAGACAACAGCAGTATTGCCATCGCCAGTCAGAGTGACGACGGAGTGATCGCTCGCCAGGATTGGTACGACGTCGGCTCTGGCGAGAGCGGATACATCTCGCCCGATCCGCGCGATTCGGAAATTACGTACGTCGGATCGGAAGGCTCGATCATCGATCGCTACGATCACCGCACCAACCAGCATCAGGACGTGTCTCCCTATCCGCTGGACACTTCGGGCAATGGCGCGGATGCGCTCAAGTACCGTTTTCAGTGGACCGAACCGTTGTTTGTGTCAACCTATGATTCCAACGTGATCTACACGGCGGCGCAGAATGTGCTCAAGAGCACCGACCGCGGCCAGAGTTGGAACGCGATCAGTCCCGATCTCACCCGCAACGATAAAGGCAAACAGAAACCATCGGGCGGCGACATCACTCTCGATATCACCAGCGTCGAGTATTACGACACCGTGTTCGCGCTCTCCGAGTCGCCGCTACAGAAAGGCGTGCTGTGGGCGGGAACCGACGACGGCCTGATTTATCTGACGCGCGATGATGGCAAGAAGTGGGAAAACGTCACTCCTAAGGACTTACCGGAGTGGAGCATGATCAGCATCATCGAGGCTTCTTCGCACGATGCCGGTACAGCCTACGCAGCAGTCGACCGTCACAAACTCGACGATTTCAATCCCTTTATTTACAAGACTCACGACTTTGGCAAAACGTGGACCCGCATCACGAGCGGCATTCCCGCGGGAGCGTATGTGCACTCGGTGCGGGAAGATCCGAAGGTGAAAGGTTTGCTCTATGCGGGCACGGAGACGAGCATTTATTTTTCTGCCGACGACGGCGCGCACTGGCAGTCACTGCAACTAAACCTGCCTACCGCGCCGATCCACGACTTGGCGGTGAAGGACAACGACCTCGCAGTTGCCACCCACGGCCGCGCATTTTGGATTCTTGACGACCTTAGTCCGCTGCGACAGGCAAGTTCGGCCATCGCAAATGAAGATTTCCACTTTTATCAACCGGCTACGGCGACGCGCCTGCACTTCCCGGATAATGTCGAGCGCAGACGTCCCGTCGGCGATAACCCGCCGAAGGGAGCTATCCTTTATTACTACCTGAAGTCAAAGCCGGCGGATAAAGAAGAGATCACGATTGAGATTTCAGATGCGCAGGGCAAGCGCGTGCGCCAGCTATCGAATCTCAAAGCAACAAAACAGGAGCAGCCGCCGGAGTGGCCTGACCAGGAGAAACCGGCAGACCTGTTGCCGGCTGATGCTGGCATGAACCGCTTCGCATGGGACTTCCGCTCCGATCCGCCCGTGCAGATTCCTGGCGCATTCTATGCAGGCGATCCGCCGCGTGGTCCTCTGGTGGTTCCCGGAACCTATCAGATCAAGCTCACAGTGAAGGGCAAGACGCAGAGCGCGCCGCTAAATGTGACAATCGACCCCCGCATTCAGAACCAGGTATCGATTGCGGACTTGCAATCGCAGATCGAATTAGCCCGCAAAGTGCAGCAGGACATCGACGCACTGCATCGCGCGGTTAACCAGATTCGCGGATTGCGCACCAACTTGCTGACCCTCGAGAAGTGGACTGCAGCGGGTTCTCCGAACAACGAAGTTATTGCTGCTGCGAAGGCGCTAGACGAGAAGATGTCGCCGGTCGAAGCGAACTTGATCCAAGTCAAGATGAAGAGTTCGGAAGGCAACCTGCGGTATCCCAACATGCTCAATGAGCAGTATGCGACCTTCAATGATCTGATTCAGGGCATCGATCAATCACCCACGGCGCAGCAATTGCTGGTGTACGAAGACTTGCACGAGCGTCTGACCGTGCAGTTAGCGAAGTGGCAGCAAATTCAGGCTGCGGATGTGCCGGCGCTAAACGACCTCATGCGCAAGAACGGAGTGCCGACACTGTCCGTGGACGGCGGGCGGAGCGAGTAGCGTAGGCCCCCGAAAGTAACAACCGGGCGATCCTGGCGCATGTCAGGACAGGATCCGACGTTGCGACCGCAGTGCAGAAACGGTTGAGTCGAATCCACCAGATTATTTTTGACGTGCGTTCAACTTTTCGATGGTGCGCTTCAATTCTTCAAGCTTCTGTCCAGCCTCGCCGAGCTTGCCTTCTGCCGTTAGACGCTGGTAGTCGGCGAGATTCTTGGCGGCTTCCGCTATCAGCGCATCGAGGTCCGCGGACTTCGGGGGCGCGGTAGAGGTGTTTGCATGTTGCGCCGCTTCCGTTGGGACCGCCGCAGGGCTCGACGTGGCCGTTAAAGACGAGGCTCCTCCGGCAAAGAGAGCTGCCAACGCCGACTCGAAAGTGGGTCCGTACGCCAGCCGATCTTGGAGCGCCAGCACGACCAGTCGCAGTTCCGGCATCGGACTCCGCTCGGCCTGCAGGTAGATGGGCTCAGCGTATAAAAGCGCCCGCCCGATTGGAATCACCAGCAGAGCCCCGCGTCGCACATGCGACCCTTGCTGATTCCATAGTGTTAGTTGCCCGGAAAGCTGTGCGTTCTGGTCGATTCGGGCTTCGATTTGAAGCGGTCCGTCGACCAGCTTAGTTTTTGGAAAGTTGTAGACCACCGAGGTGCCGTATTGAGCGCCGTCGCTGCGCCCGGCAATCCAGCCAATTAAATTATTCCGGTTGGCCGGAGTGAACGGCAGAATCTCCACGAACTCTACGCCGGTTTCACCCGGCAGCTTCATAAGCACGAAATTCGGCTGCATGACTTGTGTTCGTTGTTCGCCTCCTTCGCTCATGCCGACTTCGGTGGCGACCGTCCACAAATCCTCTCGGTTGTAGAATGCCTCCGAGTCCGTCATGTGATACAGGCCGTAGACTTCCGCTTGCATTTTGAGCAACAACTCTGGGTAGCGGACATGTTTGCGCAGATCCGGTGGCATCAGAGCCGCATCCTTAAACAAGGTTGGAAAGAGGCGGCGGTAGGCTGCGATGATCGGGTCTTCCGGATCAAACACGTAAAACGTAGTCGTTCCATCGTAGGCATCGATGACGACCTTTACGCTGTTCCGCATGTAGTTGATGACGTTGTTGTCGAGGCGGTAATGGCTGGAGTATGGATAGCTGTCTGAAATCGTGAAGCCGTCCATGATCCAGGAGAGGCGGCCATCGTCGCCGAGCACGATGTACGGATCCTGGTCAAAGGTGAGGAAAGGCGCCAGCGTCGACACGCGATCGCGAACATTTCGCCGCATCAGCAGGCGGCTATCCTGGTTTATGTCATCGCTGAAAGGGAGCTTCGCCAGGTCGCCACGGTCGAGCGCGATGATGATGCGGCGTAGGAAACCGCCGAGCAAGATGCCGCCATTGCCCTCGTAAGACGTCAGGTTGTTCGTTTGTCCCTGCGGGTAGTTGAATTCCTTTTGGCGGGTCTTAACGTACACATCGGTATTGGTCAGTTCGCCGAAATAGACTTCTGGCCTGGTTACGTTGAGACCACGCACCGTGCTCTGGACCGGCATATTGCTCAACATTAGGGTGGGCAACCCCTCGGCAGTGAACCCATTGACTGGATTCATCGTAATGCCGTAGCCGTGGGTGTAGATCAGCTTCTCGTTAATCCAGTTGCGACTGCTCTCTGGGAGTTTCTCGACGCTCAACTCGCGCGTGGCGAGCATTACCTCGCGCGTGGCGCCGTCGATTTGGTAGCGATCAATGTCAATGTCGGGAAAGTCGTAGTAGGTTCGGATTTCTTGGATCTGACGAAGTGTGTCCTGCAATGCATGCCAGTCCCAAAGCCGAATGTTTTGAAGTGTGACCTGATTGTTCGCCGCATCGGCAGCCTCGACTGTCGTCTCAGCGGGGAACTCGCGTTGCACCACGCGATCCAGGCCGTAGGCCTGCCGGGTGAGCGCGATGTTGTGCGCGATGAACGGCTGCTCGCGAACCAGTTCGTTGGGTTTGACGATAAAGCTGTTGACGTACCAGGCAACGATCTGGAGTCCGATATAACAGACTGCAGCGGGAAGGACAGCGGCCACCAGCCAGCGTCCGCGTTGCATGGAAACTGCGTTGGCGGCTGCGATCACCGCACCGAGAACCAGAGCCACGCAAACGACAAGCATTCCGGTGAGAGTGACGTGCGCATCGGTATAGGCGACGCCTCCGAAGATCGTGTGATCCTCAAACAATCGCTCGAAACGACCGATGTACGCAAGCACCGCGAGGATCAGCAACAGGAACGCAAATGCGATGGAGAAGCCGCGCCACGGCAATGTGACGTAGCGGCGACCGGAGAGCACGCCGGATCCGCCGCTGATGAGAACAAAGAAAATGGCGAGCGCACAGACAATCACGGCCAGCGTGAGCAGCCATCCGGCAATGAGTTGCCACGCGGGCAGCGTGAACAGAAAGAAGTTCAGAGCCTTGCCAAAAATCGGGTCGACAACGCCACCGGCGTTGTGCGGTGCGTACCAGAAAAGCGCGAGCGTCGGCCATTCCACCATCAGGCCAGCGCCAGTGGCCAAGGCAATAACCGACGAAACGGCGAGCGCAATGAGCCGCAGAACAGGCTCAACCGGCAACTTTACCGGCTGCCTGCCGATGTAAATCGTGTGACCGCTCGGCAAATCCGGCAGGTGTGCCCGTTTCAGCGCCAGAAACGATCCGTACAAAACAAGGAATGTGGCAGCTGCAAAAGCCACGAAGATTCCCCACTGAAGGCTTAGTGTTTTCCAGAACACTTCCCCATAGCCAAGGGACCCGAACCAGAGAAGGTCCATGTAATACGAAAGCGCGGTCCGGCCGCCGAACATAATGCCGGCAAGCACGGCGAGAACGAGAAGGAAGCGGCGGCGAGGCCGCGGCGGACGCACCCGTGGCCAGTCGATCGACTCAGGCATTGCTTTACCCCGTTTTCAACCAACTCCGTTGGTTATCGCATAATACTCCCTCCCAGTTCGGCGAGTAGCGTGTGGCACGATTAACCGGAGCGTTGCAGCCCCGATGACGCGTAAGGACATCGCTACGGTTATAATTGCTCACGCATGGCCCTTACCTCCGGCACGAAACTCGGCCCCTATGAGATTCAATCGGCGCTGGGCGCAGGCGGCATGGGCGAAGTTTACCGTGCCAGAGATACCCGCCTCGATCGCGTCGTGGCGATCAAAGTTCTTGCTTCTCATCTTTCTTCTTCACCGGAACTCAAGCAGCGCATGGAGCGTGAAGCGAGGGCCATTTCTTCGCTGAACCATCCACATATCTGCCAACTCTATGACATCGGCTCGCAGGATGGCACCGACTACCTGGTGATGGAGTTTCTGGAAGGCGAAACTCTGGCCGAGAAATTGCGCAAAGGTGCAATGCCGTTGAACGAAGTCTTCAAAATTGGCATTGCCGTGGCCGAGGCTCTGGCGGTCGCGCATCGCCAGGGCATTGTGCACCGTGATCTGAAGCCGGGAAACATTATGCTCACCCAGGCTGGAGCCAAGCTGATGGATTTCGGGCTGGCGAAACCGCTGGGCGTGCAGGCCTCGGCGGGTTCCGGATCGGCACCATCATTTACCGCGGCGGCCACATTGAGTGGGCCAAGTCCACTGAGCCCGCTTACGTCAGCGGGCAGTATCGTCGGCACGATTCAGTACATGGCTCCCGAACAAATCGAAGGAAAAGAAGCGGATGCGCGCAGCGACGTTTTTGCGTTTGGGGCTGTGCTTTACGAAATGGCGGCAGGGAAGCGGCCGTTTTCGGGGAAGAGTCAGATCTCGATGGCGTCCTCAATTCTCGAAGCAGATCCCGAACCGATCAGCGTTCTCAAGCCGAACACGCCGCCCGCATTTGAGCATGTAGTGACCACTTGCTTACAGAAGGATCCGGAAGAGCGCTACCAGACCGCGCACGATGTCAAGCTGGAGTTGCAATGGATTGCGGCCGGCCGGTCGTCTCCAGCGGTGGTTGCGCCGCTTCCAGCAGCGGCCTCGAATACTCGCCAACGTTTTGGCTGGGCTGCGGCGGTTGTCCTCGCGATCGCATTGGGTGCGGTAGCTGGAATGTTCATCAACCGTCCCGCTCAGTCCGCGCCTTCCACTCGTACGGTCATTGATCCCCCGGCGAAGACTACGCTCAATCTGACCGGCGATTTCGCCGGACCGCCGGTGCTGTCGCCAGACGGTTCGTCAATCGCATTTACCGCCGATGCTGGCGATGGCAAGACCGTACTCTGGGTTCGTCCCATGAATATGCTGGAAGGGCATGCGCTTCCCGGGACCGAGGGTGCGATTTTTCCCTTCTGGTCGCCCGACGGCCGCGCCCTGGGATTCTTCGCGGATAGCAAGTTAAAGACGATTGATCTCAATGGTGGCTCACCCCTGGCGATTGCCGATGCTCCTTTCGGCCGCGGAGGCGCATGGGGGCAGGGCGGCGAGATCGTGTTCACTCCGAGCACGGAAGCGGCCTTGATGCACATCAGTGCCAACGGTGGAACTCCAGTTCCCCTTACTAAACTCGATCCGGCTGAGTACACGTCGCATCGCTGGCCGTTTTTTCTCCCCGACGGCAAGCATTTTCTCTATCTGGCAATCAATCACGATCCTACCCGGTCGTCGAACGATAGCCTTTATTACGCCTCGCTGGATGGCCGCGAAAATCGGCGGTTGTTCCGTTCGCAATCGAACGCCGTTTATGGCAGTGGTTTTCTTCTGTTCGCGCGCGGCGATCAATTGATGGCGCAATCCTTCGATGCTGCCAATGGGACACTTAGTGGAGAGCCCCAGAGCCTGGCCAACGGAGTGGTGGACGACATCAGCACCTGGCATATGGATGCCTCCGCTTCCAACAACGGGCTGCTGGTTTTTGGCAGCGGTGGGAGTGCCGACTGGCAACTGGTGTGGATGGATCGCAACGGAAAGCAGATTGGCACCGTTGCGGACAAGCTGACCAACCTGCAAAACGCTCGTATATCCCCGCAGGGAGACCGCATTGCGCTGCAGATCGACAACGGTACCAACGACATCTGGGTGCTCGATCTGGCTCGCGGAGTCCGCACCCGGCTTACGTTTGGTCCGGTGTCAAACAGCTTCCCAGTCTGGTCGCCTGATGGCAAATGGATCGCTTATACATCTGATCGCAACGGTCACTCCAATCTCTACCGCAAGCCCGCCGACGGCAGTGGGGCGGAAGAACTCCTGCTCACCGATGAAGCCATCACACTAGCCAGCGATTGGTCCCCGGACGGCAAGAGCCTGCTCTACTCGCGTGGCCCTTCGGGCAGCGAGTGGGAGGTATGGGCCTTGCCACTCGAAGGAGAGCGTAAGCCTTGGATGGTCGTACCGCACGCTGCAAATTCGTCGAGCGGTCAGGGATATCTCTCCCCGGACGGCCGCTGGCTCGCCTATGCATCGAATGAGTCGGGGCCATCGCAGGTCTATGTGGTCGCGTTCCGCGGCGGGCAGGGTAAATGGCAAGTTTCGACGACTGTCGGGATTGCACCCCAATGGAGCAGAGATGGCAAAGAGCTGTATTACTTCAACACCATCACGCGTACGGTTTTTGCCGTGCCGGTGAAAGAAAGCAATGGTGCATTGCAGTTCGGCGCTGCTCAAGCGCTGGCCACGAATCCGGCCAGCTTCGGGGGTGCGGTTTACGACGTGTCGCCCGATAGCAAGAAAATCCTTCTGGACATAGTTTCGCAACAGGTCAGCCAATCTGTCACCGTGGTTACGAACTTTACCGCGGGGTTGAAGAAGTGAATGAGGACAGTGCAATCGAAGACCTCCCGGTCAGCGAGAACGCCCAAGAATAAAAGCGAAATGTACCGGCCTCCAGGTGTAGAGGCCGGTGCTTCCATTCGGATTTCCAGGTTCACTTCACTCTCTTATGCCGAGAGCTGTTCTCCGAAGCGCGGGTTCTCGCTCCACTTTCTGGCTTGGGCGATGCAGATGATGTGGAAGATCAGAAACAACGGAACGCCGAACGTCGGAATCAGGCTCAGTGGCAGTACGGTCATCGCGCTGGTCGCAGCCGCCTGAGGACTGACTAGCCTCGCAGTTGTGCCCAGAGTCACCGCAGTCACCAGATCCGTAATTCCGAGCACCTGCCAGAGAATGTACCCCTTTCTGTGGTTCGCACCAGTAAACCCGAGGGCTATCAGCGGAGCCGTGGCACCAATGAAGATGTCGCCCCAGCCCGCGGGCAGTGCAAAAATCCCGGGCAGGATGCCATAGCTGTACAAGACCAGAAAGGCGTAGCCGGCGATCCTCCACGATTGCAAGAGTGTCAGGGTACGCGGGTTCAGCGAGTAGACAAACTGCCGGAAGTTTTCCGAGCCGGCAAACCACAGGGCAAAGACTGCGAGCGGAACCAGCACCGCCAATCCAAGCGGAAGTGGCGGGCGGTTCGGATCAGTTGAGAACATGTGCAGGGCTGAAGCGACGAGCGAAAACGTGAACCATGCGCCGATCAACCCTGCGATGAGCTTCCCATATCTTTCTTTCGTCATAAAGCACCTCGTTATCATTCCGTGACTGCACTTGTTGCCTGGTTGCTTAAGTTCAAAAGATGGTCCCAGCATTCGCCTCCCAGCTTGCTGCGCACCTGTGCCTGGGCTTTGTCCCAATACTGAGTTCCGCGCTTGAGTTGAACTTCGCCTCCCTTGCTGAGTCGAAGCCTCCATTCACGCCGATCTTTTCCGCGACGCTTCGCGATCCAGCCCCGCCGGACCATGATTTCGAGCGTTCGGGTGAGAGTGGTGCTGTCCAGCGCCAGTATTCTTCCGATCTCGCCCTGGGTAACTTCGCCAGTCAGCGAGAGCGCTTGAAGCACGGTGAACTGCGTTGCCCGCAATCCAATCGGCCGCAATGCTTCTTCATACACCTGAGTAAGCGCCCGCGAAGCTCTGCGGAGCGTGGCGCACATGCACGGCAGAACCGGTAGGGTTGAATCTTTCATGGTCCAATAGATGTATATACATATATTGCGGATTCAAAAACCCGACATACATTAAATTTAGCCAAGCAATGGGAGCCCTAGCCTGAATAATTCACGAAATCACTGGTCAAAAAAGAAAGGATGCTCTAAAAGGTAGATGAACACTGGGTTTCGTGGACCCAGCATTCCCTTTCGGAGCATCCATCGCTTGATACAAGGTGTTTTATCACAACTGAACTTCTCCTTCTACCGTCATCAACCCATCCAGGCCGATTTTTCCGGTGGCCAGATTACCGGTGACGCCGGTCTGCTACCGTTGCGAGCCTTCGATCAGCGCCATCATCTGACCCGCGAGTGGGCCGCTGGTCTAAGCGATCCGCGTCAGGGGGATCGCCTGCGCCATGACTCGCTGGCCTTGTCACGGCAACGCATCTACCAGATCGTGGCCGGATATGAAGATGCCAACGATGCCGATCGTTTGCGCCACGATCCGATGTTGCAGATCGTCGCCGATCACAAACTCGGCGACGTGCTCGGTTCCCAGCCCACGCTCAGTCGCTGGGAGAACGCGCCTTCCGCTCGCGATCTGGTGCACACCAACGACCTGCTGTGTCGGCAGTTCATCCGTCTCTGTGGCGACCAAGTCCGCCAGCGCGGCGAGATCCTGCTCGACATCGACTCCACCGACGATCCTACTCATGGCCAACAGCAACTCAGCTTCTTCAACGGTGGTTATGGCCAGCACATGTATCATCCGATGCTGGTCTTCGAGCGCCACACCGGATGTCTGCTGGCGGCGCGCCTGCGTCCGGGTAACGCCTCTAGTCATGCCCGCATCGTGCCCATGCTGCTGCGCCTGGTGCCGCGTTTGCAGTCCGCTTTTCCCGGCGTGCAGATCAAACTGCGCGGTGATGCCGGTTTTGCTCTACCCCTTCTCTACCAATTCTGCGAGTTCTTCGCCATCGAGTACGCCATCGGCATCCCGGCGAACTGCGTATTCCAACAGCGTGCCGAACCACGGCAGAAGCAGCTCAAGCGGCGCTATCGCCGCACCCAAGTGCCGCAGCGCAGTTTTTCCAGTTTCCGCCACCGTGCCCGCAGTTGGCCGCGCCAGCGCCGCATCTGCTACAAGGCCGAGCACACCGCCACCGGAACCAATCTGCGCTTCGTGATTACCAACTGCCCCGGCCGTGCCGCGGAGGTCTTCGCTTTCTACAATGATCGCGGCGAGTGTGAGAATCGCATCGAGGAATTCAAAAACGGTTTCCGCGCCGACCGCTTGAGCTGTCACCGCTTCCTGGCCAACGCCTTCCGCCTGCTACTGCACGGCTTCGCTTACAACCTGGTCAACCTGTTCCGCCTTCAGTTGCCCCAGCCTTGGCGCTCGGCCCAGATCGAAACCCTCCGCGCCCAACTCTTCAAAATCGGCGCCCGTGTCCGCCAGACCGCCCGCTGCATCCGTTTCCACCTCGCCACCGGCTGGCCGTTTCAGAGCTTGTTTCGCTCCGTCGCCTGCGCTGTCAACAGCGGTTGACCCGTTGGCCTATCTCCGAACTCACCTTCCACTCGCAGTTTCATTGCCAAGCCGTGCTCAAAATCCTTCCCCTCAGGTCGCCCGGCCGTACTACCCCCAAAAAAACGACTGCCCGGCGACTCCGCCATTCCCTCGACGTCCGATCACACATCTTCGCAAGAAAATCTCAGCTCTGATGAATTAAGCAGGCTAGTGAACCCCAGCCTTTTCCGCACCCAGTCCGGTGTTGGAGCGGACGAGCAGTTCGTTGAACTTGTGCTGCGAAGTCGGCTCATGACTCAGCAGCGTTCCGACAATCGCCCCGACAAAACCCAACGGGATGCTCAGAATTCCAGGGTTCTCAAGGGGGAACAACGCCTTGGCCTGGATCAGATGCCGGGCCGTGCCGGTCACCGTAGGCGGATCAATTGCCATGAGGCTTGGGCTGACGATGATGAGTCCGATTGAAGCCAGCAAGCCAACGCCAAGTCCCGTGACTGCGCCGGCGGTATTAAACCTCCGCCAGAAAATCGAAAACACAATCACCGGTAGGTTCGCGGATGCGGCTACAGCAAACGCAAGCGCTACCAGAAAGGCGACGTTCGCAGTCGGTCCCAGCAGGATCGCGATGGTGATTGCCACGCCTCCGACCACGAAGGCAGAAATGCGTGCCACCAGCACTTCCTCACCCGCCTTTCGCTCGACTCCGTTGTGGACGACGTTTGTCCAGAAATCATGCGAAAAAGAAGTAGTCGCGCTGATCGTAAGACCCGCGACTACCGCGAGGATGGTGGCGAAAGCAATGGCAGAGATGAACGCGAAGAAGACGTTTCCCGCGAGGGCTTGAGCAAGCAGCGGAGCACTCATGTTTGTACCGCCGTGCGTCTTGATGTAATCGGGCCCTACGACTGTCGCAGCCCCGAAGCCGAGGAACGTCGTCATAATGTAGAAGCTGCCAATCAGCGCCATGGCCCAGACCACGCTGTGACGAGCGGTCTTGGCATCCGGCACGGTATAGAACCGCACCAGGATGTGGGGCAGTCCGGCCGTGCCAAAGATCAGGGCGAGACCAAGGGAAATCAGGTCCAGTGGCCCGTAAGGCGGCTTATAACGAAGTCCCGGCTGCAGAAAGTCTTTGACCACCTCCTGCCCCTTCGCGTCGTGATAGGTCACATGCCCGATGGCTCCGAAAAAATCGGCGAAGCTGAAATGGAAGTGAGCCATAACGAGAATGCTCAGCAGAATCGTCCCCGACATCAGCAGAATCGCCTTGACGATCTGTACCCACGTTGTCGCCAGCATCCCACCGAAGACCACGTACACGATCATCAGAATGCCAACACCGATCACCGCCTTGTTGTAAGTGACGTACCCTCCGAGCAACAGCTTTACCAAGGCACCCGCGCCCACCATTTGAGCGATCATGTAAAAGGTGCTGACTGTCAAAGTGCTCAGCGCAGCCATCGCACGCACCGGTCGTGGTTTGAGGCGGTAAGCGAGGACGTCCGCCATGGTGTATTTGCCGGCGTTGCGCAGCGGTTCCGCGATTACCAGCAAAACCGTCAGGTAAGCTACCAACCAGCCCACCGAAAACAAAAAGCCGTCGTATCCCTGAAAAGCAATGATGCCGGCAATTCCCAGGAAAGATGCGGCGCTCATGTAATCGCCGGCCACTGCAATCCCATTCTGCCAGCCTTTGATCTGGCGGCTGGCGGCGAAATAGGCGCTGGCCCCGGCCGAGCGCTTCGAGGCCCAGTAGGTAATGCCCAGAGTGATCGCGATAAAAACCAGGAACATCACAAGTGCGACATTCGACATGATCTACTCGCCTCCTTTGCCATTCTCGGTTTTGTCGAGAATGTCTTTCGCCAAGCGGTCAAAGTCGGCGGCCGCTCGCACGTAAAGGCCCGCAATCAGCCACGCTACGAAAAATTGAGACAGGGCGAAGAGGTATGCGAGGTTGAGCACCCCAATTACCTTGGTGGACATGAATTGCGGTGCGTAACCGACCAGCACCGGTAACGCGAGGTAATAGACAACGAAGAAAACAAACGCGGGCACGATGAAGATTCTCTTCGTCGCCATCAGGTCCTTGAATTGACGACTTTCGGCAATTTGGTCCCAGGTGCTTTGCGACGATTCGTTAGGGTTGACTGCCTTCACCATAGTGCTCCTCTATTCGGTACTGATTCGACCGCTCCGCAAGCTGCGGAATTCTAACGCACCGGAATCCAAAAGTCTTTATGTGTCATTCAAACAATAGCGGGAGCACCGAGGTGAAGGGTCTTTCCAGGGTTGGTCAGTTCTCTCCTGTTGGCTAGCTCGCGACCGCACGACGCAAGCATGCGATCAGGCGCTCGCCGTCTTCGGTCGAATTGTAAACGTGCGGCGTCACTCGAATCGAACTTCCACGCACGCTGACGAATACTTTTTCTCTGGCGAGCATTTCCGGAAGCTCTTTCGGAATGGCTTCTTTCCTCCGCAGGGCCAGATAGTGAGAGGCGCGCAGCGGTTGAGCGGGAGATGAGAATCCCAGGTTTGCAGCCGCTTCGGCCAACTTACGATTGAGTGCGCCAACTGTGTCGGATATCCGCGCGACGTCCCATTCCAGCAACTGCTTCATCGC
This sequence comes from uncultured Acidobacteriota bacterium, assembly GCA_963837015.1. Lineage (GTDB taxonomy): Bacteria > Acidobacteriota > Terriglobia > Terriglobales > Acidobacteriaceae > JABDBE01. The sequence goes on from CAWIMI010000024.1 coordinate 54,065, forward strand.
ACGCGTGGCGGAAGGCAGCAAGGCAAAGTTGGAGCGCTCACCCATGTCAAAGCGTCGCGCGCCCTCATCGTAATTCCCGGTGTACAGGATCAGGCTGGCAAAATCACGGGCGTTAGCGCGTTGAATCCAATTCTCTTCCAGCGGCCTGCCGCCCTGCCATTTTGGAGCGACATAAAACAGCCCGATTGAATAGGGGCCGAGGAGCCATTTGTAGCTCGCGGCTACGGCGAAATCCGGTTGCACATCGCGGACACTAAAAGGCAATGCACCGAGCGACTGGGTGAGATCGAGGACCAGCGCTGAACCGAGCTTACGGCAAGCTTCGCCGATGCGAACGAGGTCGAGCCTTCCACCGCTCGTCCATTGCACATGTGGCAAAGCGGCGACGGCCACATCTGCAGTCAGGGAATCCAGAACGGCCGCCGTCCAATCGTTGTCTTCAGGCCATGGGACGATTTTGAGAGATGCGCCACTTGCCTCGGCCAGCCGCTCCCACTCGTAAAAGTTGGACGGGAACTGCCCCGCAAGCACGAGAATGCTCTGGCCTCTATGGACGGGCACATTCTGCGCCGCGGTTGCGATGCCGTAGCTGGCCGATGGAACGATGGCGACGCAGTCGGCCGAGGAGTTGAGGAGCTGTGCCGCGCTCGTGCGAAACTCCTCCGAGCCGGTGAAGAACTGATCGGGCGTAATCTGCCACGGGTGCGCCTTGCGGGCGAGCCCGCCGATTCCTGCCTCCAGTGCCGGCTTCATCAGCGGTGACATGTAAGCGCAGTTCAGATACGCGATGTCGTGGGGAATATCGAAGAGATGGCGCTGGGAAGGAAGCATGGTCAGCTGGTAGCGACCAGTGTATCAATGCTAGCGACAACTTGGCCGGAGTTGCGAAACCGCGTACTTCGTCCCGCTAAATAGTTCTCCCCACCCTGAGGTTCAAAGGGTGGGGAGTCCTTACTCGCTGGTTGAGGTTTTTACTTGCCCGCTTGCTTCATCATCTTCTGCATCATCGGATGATGTGCCAGCCCGATGTTCTTTTCGGCCGGTGCGCCGAAAAGTTCGGGGTGTAAGTAAAGTCCACGATCGGCTTCTGCCTTCGGCGCTTCCACAGGAATGCGATGCGCGTTGGCCCAGGCATCCTGTCGGATACCCGTCACCTGCCAGGAGACTTCTACATTGGGCTTATCCGTCTTGATGGCGAACTGGTGATTCGACACCTTGCTGGCTACGATGGCCTGCGCGAACTGTCCGATGACCGTGAGCTGATAGCGAAAATCGCGGTTCAGGGTCTCGAACCATTCCGGCAGTTGGACCACTGCGCTACCCAGCGCATCCGTAGTCGCATTGCCGTTGTAGATGTTCATCATGTCCGGCGATTCGACGAACGAGTGATAGAGGTACTTGTTGGCGGGATCAAGCGGGTGATCGATCTTGAACGAGCCAGCCGCTTTAGAAAGGTTGCCGTCGACGTCGACGTCGCCATCGAAAAATGCGGCGAAGCCTCCGCTCTGATTGTAGGTAAACAATGCATCGCCGGTGGAGGAGTTGCCAAAGCCACCGCCGCTGCCGCTAGCACTGCTTGATTGCCCCAGAACTCCCCAAGCGTCGCCAACTCCATAGACGCCCGTACCGCCGGTAGCGCCCGTACCGTACACTCCCACATTTGCGCCAGTGCCGGTGCTGCTGCCCCATACCCCGGTTGAACCGCTACCGTATGTTCCGTAGCTGCCGGTAATGGTGCTGTTGCCCGCTACGCCGGTGGCGCCATAGCCGACCACCCCGTTGCTGCCAGTGCTGCTTCCAGCATTGCCGAACAATGCGATGCTGCTGTTAACGGTTGTGTAGCCCGCTACGCCGGTCGCGCCGATGGCTATTACTCCGTTACTGCCGCCACTGGAACCAGCGTTGGCGTACACCCCGGTACCGCCAGAACTAGAGGAGGTAGCCGTGATCGGTCCAGCGCTGAGGCTGCCATTTACCGTGGCATTGTCACGAACCCGAGCCGTGCCATTCACATCGAGTTTGGCGCTCGGAGACGTTGTGGCGATGCCAACATTACCGGATGGCCCATCGAAGATGTTCGAGTTGCCCAGCTTGGTTGGGCTGAGCCACTTCGTAACATGGTTGGCCGTGCCGGTGCCGGTAACTCCCGCGACGGCTTGGTTGGAACTGTTTGCCGCAGTCGCAGACCCAGGCGCTGAGGCCTTCAAAAAGGCGGAGGGTGGCAGGCCGCCGATGGTTTCAGCATCGGCTGCTTTCAGTGCATAGGGCACGCTCATCAGCACGGTGCGGGGCTGTTCGGTCTCCCCTTGCGCTTGCACTCCTAGCCAGCGGGCTTCGCCCGAGGCGAACAGATCCGAAGGTAGCCCTTGGCTGGTCGTGGATCCTAGCATCGCAGTATAGTGGCCAGTCTTATCGAGCGTGACGTTCTGAGTTTCCACCCAGAGAGCAGCGCCGCCCTGAGATTCTTTGTACAGAGAGAAAGTGACTCCGACCGTGCCTGCCATCGGCTTGCCATGAGAGTCGGTTAGGACGCCGCTGAACTTCACTACTGGCGGCACGACCGCATTTGCCGCAGCCACAGCTGCCTGCTGAGCGGATAGGGAAACCACGCAACACATCACCACCAGCCAAACACCAACGTACAACCTTGTGCGCAACATAAAGCCTCCTGATTTTGCTTTGCGACCGTGGGCCGGAACCTGGAACCAGTTTCTCGAACGGCCCCGGAATCACGGACGTGGGCGCATACTGCCGCTACAATTGTTGGTTGGCAATGGTGAACGCCTGAAGATTCGCTTAATCCAAATGAATTCGTAAGCAGCGGAGAATATTGGACTTGTCAATGCCTCCGGCAACCGATGTAAAATTGCGGCCAATCATTTAGGGCACTCTTATGACGCCCGACCCAGTCAAGCTTGCTGACCAGATCCGGTTTGGGGAGGATTTTGAGCTCGACCAGCGCGCCTACGAACTCCGCCGCGCTGGCCGGACTCTCAAGCTGGAACGGATTCCCATGGAACTGCTGCTCCTTCTAGTAGAGAAGAGGGGGCAATTAGTCACGCGTGATCAGATTATCGAAAGAGTCTGGGGGAAGGACGTCTTCCTAGATACCGATAACAGCATCAATGCCGCCATCCGAAAAATTCGCCAGGTACTGAAAGACAATTCCGAGCAGCCTCGCTTTGTTCAAACCATCACGGGACGGGGATACCGGTTCATCGCGCCAGTCGCGCAAGTCACCCCACCGATTCAGAAGGTTGCGACCGCCGAAGAGCCACCTGCAAATACCGACAACCTGACAGGAAAGAAAGTGTCTCACTACCGCATTCTTCAGGTGCTGGGTGGTGGGGGCATGGGAGTCGTGTATAAGGCGGAGGACCTTAAACTGGGCCGGAAGGTGGCGGTGAAATTCTTGCCTGCCGAGATGGCCGGCGATAAGAAGGCTTTCGAACGCCTCGAACGCGAAGCTCGAGCAGCCTCGGCACTCGAGCATACTAATATTTGTCCCATTTATGAACTCGGGGAGCACGAAGGACAGCCATTTATCGTCATGCAGTGGCTGCAAGGGCAAACCCTGCAGGAAAAGATTGAAAGGGCGAACCAGAAGAAAAAGCTGCTGGCGACGAACGAGTTGCTCGATCTGGCGCTGCAAATTATCACCGGACTGGAGGCGGCGCACGCGAAAAATATCATTCATCGTGACATCAAGCCGGCCAACATCTTTGTCACCAACCGTGGCGAGGTCAAAATCTTGGATTTCGGCCTGGCGAAGGTCGTTGAACAAGGTCCCGTGACCAACCCGACCTGGCCGCAAAAGGCACTGACCGAAACCTCGGCCTCCACCCCGACCGCGGCGTTTGCAAATCTGCATCTGACTCGAACCGGCACCACTGTAGGCACAGCCCATTACATGTCACCCGAACAAGTGCGTTGCGAAACGCTGGACGCCGGCACGGACGTGTTTTCTTTTGGTCTGGTGCTTTATGAGATGGCCACCAGCCGGCGGGCTTTTCCCGGCGATACGGTGGCAGTCGTTCATCACGCCATCTTGTACCAGACCCCGCTGCCAATAAAGCATTCCAATGCCGAGCTTTCAGCCGGGCTGGAACCAATCATCACCAAAGCGCTCGAGAAGGATCGCGGTCTCCGCTATCAGAGCGCCGCCGACCTACTTACGGATTTGAAACGGCTGAAGCGAGACTTGGAGAGCGGGCAAGGTTCCATAGCGGCCAATAAGGCTGTCGTCTCTGAGGCCGCTCCAGTTGGAAAGCGGAGACTTTGGAAAACTGCGCTGCCTATCCTGGCCGTGGCCTTGTTGACAGCGGGCGGGTTCTATTATCGCGCGCGGTATTTCGCAAAGCGACTAACCGAGAAGGATACCGTCGTTCTCGCCGATTTTTCCAACAGCACAGGTGACCCCGTATTCGACGATGCGCTGGAGACTGCACTCCGGGTCTCCCTACGGCAATCCCCCTTTCTGAATATCCTGTCTGACAGCGAAGTCGCGAAGACTCTGCAACTGATGACTCGTCCATCCGGCACGAAACTATCCCCGGACGTGACCGACGAACTCTGCCAGCGGGCGGGCAGCAAAGCTTACATTGCCGGAGCGATTGGCAGTCTGGGCACAGAATATGTTCTGGGGCTGAAGGCGGTGAATTGCGAGAGTGGAGACATACTGGCACAGGAACAAGTGACAGCGGCGTCCAAGGAGAAGGTGCTGGACGCGCTGGGTGGGGCAGCATCCGCGCTACGCGGCGAACTGGGAGAATCGCTGGCCACGGTGCAGAAGTTTGATGTGCCGCTTCAACAGGCCACTACATCTTCGCTGGAAGCGCTGAAAGCACTGAGTCTTGGCAGAAAGGCGTCGAACGAGAACGGCGACGCCGCAGCCCTGCCGCACCATCTGCGTGCGATCGAGCTTGACCCGAACTTTGCCATGGCTTATGCGGCTGTGGGCGCGGACTACTCCAATCTGGGCCAGCTAGAACGGGCTAACGAGTATTACGGCAAAGCATTCCAGCTTCGGGAGCGTGCCAGTGAACGGGAAAAGTTGGCCATCATCGCCGACTACTACTTGAATGTAACCGGGGAACTGGATAAAGCAGCCCAAACGTATCAGGAGGAAATTGAGAACTACCCACGAGCATGGGTAGCGTATGGCAATTTGGGCGTTGTGTTTGCTCTTCAGGGCCAGTATATGAAGGCCACGGAGGCCACGAGGCAGCTCCTGCGCCTTGCCCCGGATCAGGTCTCTTCCTACGTGAATCTGGCCGACTACGCTCTTGCCTTGCAGCGCTTTGATGAAGCCAAACAAATCATCCGTGAGCAGGCTACCCAACTCGATGATTTCGCATTCCACGACGCCCTCTATGCTCTGGCTTTCCTCGCGGCGGACTCCGTGGCGATGGCGGAACAGCAACAGTGGTTTGCGAGTAAGCCGGAAGCTGAGAACTATGGATTTGCTCTGGCGTCTGAGACCGAAGCTTATGCCGGTCATCTGGGCAAGGCGCGGGAACTAACCAAGCGGGCTGTAGACTCGGCGATACGGGTTGACAGCAAGGAAACAGGCGCCGTTTTTCAAGACAACGCCGCCCTGCGGGAGGCCGCTTATGGCGATGCTGCGGAAGCGCGTCAGTTGGCCGCACAGGCTTTGAAGCTCGCTCCCGCGAGTCAGGGCGTCCAGAGCGAAGCCGCGCTTGCGTTTGCCATGGCGAGCGACATTGCGCGCGCCAACTCCTTAGCCCAAGACTTAGCGAAACGCTTCCCGCTGGATACCCAGATGCAGTCGCTGTGGCTGCCAGCGATTCGGACACAATTAGCATTGGATAGAAGGGACCCGGCTTCCGCGCTGAATATCCCAGAAGCACCTTCACCACTCGAGTTGGGGCAAATCGTGTTTGTCAGCAATCTTTCCTGCCTCTATCCCGTGTATGTGCGCGGAGAGGCATACTTAGCAAACGGACAGGGCAGTGCGGCGGCGGCTGAGTTTCAGAAGATTCTTGACCACGGCGGTATTGTGTGGAACTGCTGGACGGGGGCGCTTGCGCACCTGGGAGTAGCCCGCGCCAACGTTTTGGAATCGAAAGCGCTGCAAGGCGCAGACGCCGATGCAGCCCGCGCCCGGGCGCGAGAGGCTTATGAAGGTTTTCTTACATTGTGGAATAATGCCGACCCGGAAATTCCCGTCCTGAAGGACGCCAAGGCTGAGTATGTCAACCTGAAGTGAATCGCGATAATGGAATAAGCACAGCGAGAATCGCAAGGCACAATCCCCTGGCAAGGATATGAAGGATGACCTCAAGATCGACGACGTCAGCTCCCATCCCCTCGACGCCGGGTCTACTCTCTGCTCCAACCAAGAACCTGCGGCGCATCGGCCTTCTCCCCTTTGTGGCGGTCCTGTTCGCATACTGTACCGGTGGACCTTTCGGATTCGAATCGATGATTTCGAGCTCCGGACCCGGTCTGGCGTTAATTTTCCTTCTGGTGGTGCCCTGTCTATTTTCCGTCCCCATCGCGTTGGCGACGGCGGAAATGACCACGGTCATGCCGGTGGAAGGAGGATTTTACCGCTGGAGTCGCGGCGCTCTGGGGGACTTCTGGGGATTTCAGAGCGGGTGGTGGAACTGGACAGGCACATTTCTGATGAGCGCGTCTTACGGCGTCGCTATGGCAGACTATGTCGAAGCTTGGATTCCGCAACATTCTCGCCTGGAGCATTGGGTGGTCGCATTCCTGTTCCTCGTGCTGGTAGCGTCGATCAATATCCTCGGCATTCGGCTGGTCGGAAATCTTACGCTGGTTCTGCTGATTGCGTCATTTGTGCCGGTGATTGTGTTCGTTGTACTTGGCTTCCACCAGGCGCATTTCAACCCCTTTCATCCCCTGTTGCCGATCGGTAAACCGTGGCGAGAAGCCTACGGCGTAGGGTTGGCTCTGGCGCTGTGGTCGTACTCTGGCTACGAACAACTCTCTACTGTGATTGAGGAAGTAGAAAAGCCGGAACGCAATTTCCCGCTGGGATTGGGCATCGTTGTACCGCTTACGATAGCAACTTATGTGCTTACACTCTCGGCGGGACTAGCCGCGCTCGGAAACTGGCAGGAGTGGCAGACGGGCTATATCGTCACGGCGGCACGTCTGATTGGTGGTGCTGGCTTGGGGACGGCGATGTTTACGGCATCGGCAATCGCCAACTTCATTTTGCTCGAAAGCACGATGCTGTCGGTGACGCGGGTGCCCCTCGCCATGGCCGAGGACGGGTACCTCCATCCGGGATTGGCGAAGGTCAGCGCGCGCTTTGGTACTCCCGTTCGGTCGATTGTGCTGTCGGCCGCATTCTGTGCGGTGTTGGCGCTGTTCAGTGTGACTCAGCTCATCGCGGTCTATGCCTGGTCACGGATGGCGACATCGCTGTTGACGTTGCTCTCCTTCTGGACACTGCGACGGAAGTTTCCGGAGCTGCCGCGCAGCTTTCGTGCACCTGGAGGTACGCTGGGTGCAGTCGCCATCGTGCTTCTTCCCGCTCTCTTATTCGCTTGGGCAATGATCAACAGTGATCCTGCATCACGGTTGTGGGGGATGCTTAACCTGGCGTCAGGGCCGGTGGCGTTTCTCTGGGTATGGATGCGACGGCGTTCGCGATTGGAATCGCAGTTCAGTAACTCTGCCAAGTGATTAGCGTTAACCGCGACTGTTCAACACTTGACAAGTTGAACATTTGGGTGCAGGATTTCGTCCGACCAAAAGCCAGTCCAACGGCCACCGCATGGAACGCCTCCAGATTCATCGCGTCAGCGTTGCGGATCAGGTAGCGGGGATCCTTCGCCAGCGAATTCAAGCGGGTGAGCTGCGTTCTGGAACAGCGCTACCCGAAGTATCTCTCTCACTGGCTCTGGGCGTTTCGCGCAACACCTTGCGCGAGGCCGTTCGAATCCTGGCGCTGGAGGGCCTTCTCAAGCGCGATATCCATCGCGGTGTGTCGGTCCCCCACTTATCCATTGTCGACGTGCAGGAAATCTATCACCTACGCCGCATGTTGGAGATCCCTGCTGTCTACGCTGCCAGCAAGCCCGCGAGGGAGATCCTCGCGGAGATGAGTGGGTTGGTCGGCGAGTATGAATCGGCGGTGCACGCCTGCGATTGGGTGCGCGCAGTCAACGTTGACCTGCAGTTTCATAGTAAGTTGATCCGTTTTCATCGCAACAAACGCTTGGAATCCTTTTACCAGAAATTAGTTGGCGAACTGCGCATGGGGATGGTGCTAGTCGATCAGGTGCATGACAATCCTGGTGGATTGATACCTGTCCATCGTGACATTTATGAGCTGTTGGCTGCTGGAAAGCTGAAGAAATGCGCTGCCCTTTTGGCAAAACACCTGGATGATTCAGAGTCTAGGCTCCGCGGTATCGTTAGTCGTTATGCGGAGCCGAAGATAATGAGGGCGGGAGCTAAGACACGCGCCAGGAAGGTCGGAAATTCAGAGCAATCGTCCGTACTTGCGATGGAGTGAGGAGGCTACGATGGATTCGAAAATAAGACGGTCTGCCGCGCTATGTAGTTTGCTGTGTCTGCTGATTTGGTCTGGGGCATCCGTTCCCGTCGTTGCTCAAACCGTGAACGTGACCATTCAGGGTCGAGTGTACGACTCCACGGGTGCCGCGATTCCGCAAGCGCTCGTGTCCGCCGTCAATAATGCCACCGGCTTTTCCAGGTCGACGACGGCCACATCCACGGGCGACTACCAAATCGCGTCGCTTCCTGTGGGCGATTACACGGTCACCGCCGACAAGCAGGGCTTCCAGAAGTCGGTTAAGAAGATCCATCTGGACATCGCCGCCGAGGCCAATTTGGACTTCACCTTGGTGGTCGGTCAGGTCTCGCAGGAAGTATTGGTTCAGGACGTAGGCGAAGTGGTTGAACCGACGCGAACCATGGTCAGTTCGGTGATTGACCAGCAAAAAATCGAGAACCTTCCCGTAAATGGCCGCGAGTTCATCGATTTCGCGTTACTGGCGCCCGGGGTAACGATCGGAGACACGACCTCCGGCAGCACGGACGTCATCGTCGAGCCAGTCACCAAGCTTTCCTTTGCCGGCCAGAATATTCACTTCAATTTCATCGCAGTGGACGGCGCTGATGACATTTCGACCGCATCGGGCATACAGCGCGGAACGCCGCCGCAAGAGTCGGTTCAGGAATTCCGCGTGATCAACACCGACTATACCGCCGACTACGGTCGTGCCACCGCTGGCATCGTGAACATCATCACCAAGAGCGGCACCAACGACTGGCATGGTTCGGCTTATGAGTACTTCCGGAATAACGTGATGGACGCGAGAAGCATTCTCTCTGCTCCTGACTTCAATGTGCTGCGTCAAAATCAGTTTGGCGGCTCAATTGGGGGGCCGCTCAGGAAAGACCGCACGTTTCTTTTCGCCAACTATGAAGGCCAAAGACGGGCGGAGTCGCCGACCTACAACTCCGCAGTGCTGGACAATATCGCAGCGATCAACCAGGTAAAGACGAACGTATTCGGTTTGCCGGCCGAAAATTTGTTCGTGTTACGAGATGGGAACATTGACAACGGCTTTGTTCGGCTCGACGAGAACTTGAACGCCAAGAATTATCTATACGCACGCTATTTCATCAACGACGATCGCCTGACCAATCAATCGCCGCTGAACAATGGTTTCGATCTGCCCTCGGCATTCAAGAACAACTACATTAGAGACCAGTCGGTCGCGGGCGGCCTGGTAACCACCATTTCGCCATCCTGGGTCAACGAATTGCGAATGCAGTATGCTCACCGTACTTTTGATTTCCCGGTTGTGTCCACGCAGCCTCACCTGGAAGTTGCCAATACCTTCGCGGTGGGAGTTAACCGAGGAAACCCGGACATCTATCGCGAGCAGCGCTACGAGCTCTTGGACAACGTTACTCATACCGTCGACAAACATACCGTCAGTTTCGGCGGAAACTTCGACTGGGTGCGCACCTACGAATCATTTCCATTGTTCTATCCTTTCGAGGCTGATTTCTCCAACCTCCCGGCGTTTCTCGGCACCGACGGCGCGGCAGGCTGTCCTGCTGGAGTCAGTTGCCCGGATCCGTTTGTGATTTTCTTCGAGCGGTTCAGCACCGCCACGAACCCACTGTTCAATGAGACCTCGCTGCCCGGCGGAATCGCCGTCTACCAGGGCGGTGCGATCCCGCAGAACATCCGACAACAGGCGTCTGCAACTCTGGACCACACCTACAACGGCTTATACGTCGAAGACAAGTGGCGCGCCACGCCGCGTCTGACTTTGAATGGCGGCCTACGCTGGGAGTTCGAAACCTGGCCGTCGGGCGTTCTTAATACGCAATGGAACAACTTCGACCCGCGGGTAGGCATGGCATACAGTTTGGGAACCCCGCGCAATGTTGTCTTCCGGGCCGGCTTCGGACTGTTCCACGGCATCTTTCCATCCCCATTGCTGATGTGCCAGGCGCCTTCCTGCGGTGGACTGGCGAAATATCCCAATCGTTCATTCGAAAATAGCTTAAACGCCACCACTGGCCTGTTCAGCTTTGCGAGCTCTCCGTTCATCAACTATCTCGGCCTGACCTCCCTGCTCACGAATGCGACCTATCCAAATGGAACGCCCGCACCGTTCTGCCCGGATGGGACCCTGGCAACCTGCGGCTTCCTGCAGGATGCGACCATCGTGCGATTCGACCAAAACAGCAAGAGCCCGTACGGGATTCAGACGAGTGCCTCACTCGAATTCCAACCCTTCAAGGACACGGTGTTAAGCATCTCGGGAATCTATCTGCGAGGTGTGCACCTGGGCAGCTTTTACAACGTGAACCAGCCTGACTCGAGCGGCACCGTGCTGGTCCACGATTCAAACGGAGATGCCAGCTGCAAGAACCTCTATTTCGACTTCGCTTCTCCGCTCAACCCCGGAGGGCCAATCACGCCGCCAAACTGCACGTCTTATCCATCGCAGATGGTTATTCCCGGTGTCCCTCACATCAACGGTGTTCCTGGATTCCGCGACCCGCAATACAGCGTGTTTTTCGAAGCCACCTCGAGGTGGGATTCGGTGTACACCGGGCTGCTGGTAAACCTGAGCAAGCGCTTGACGCACAATTTCTCGTACCAGATCAGTTATACCTATTCGCACTCGATTGATGACGGGCCAAACCCGAGCTTCGTCCTGATTCCGCAGGACAGTGCCAACTTCGACGCCGAAAGGGCAAGCTCAGCGGACGATGCGCGGCATCGCTTCGTGGCGAATGCCATATTCACCAGCCCCGAGACCTGGAATGTGGTTCTACGCAATTTCAGTTTCAGCGCCATTGTGACGCTGCAGTCTCCGCAGTATTTCACCAAGTATGCTGGCTTTGACGCGAACGGCGACGTTTTCGGCAACAACGATCGAGTGGGCGGCGAGCCGCGAAATACTTTCAAGGGCGATTCACTGCAGACCGTGGATATCCGGTTGGAGCGTGACATCCCAATTCGCGAGCGCATGAAACTCCAGCTGATGGCGGAAGCCTACAACTTGATGAACACGGTCAATGTCCGTTATTCCAATACGAGCTACGGTGCATCGGACTTCTGTCCCGCCGATCCGGGCGCTCCAGGTTGCGCGGGAGCCACACAGTTCTACCGCGAAGGTTCTCCGAACTCTCTCTACGGAACGCCGAGCGCGGTATTCAACCCGCGCCAGCTCCAGTTGGTGGCGCGGATTAGTTGGTAATAGGGAATAAGCGGAGCAAGAAGCTCGCCCCGTGACCTCTGGAGAAGCGGATTTCATATCCTCGCCGAAGGAAGAGAAGTTGACCTCTGCCAACGGTGCTTAGAAGGGAAGCATGCGATTCGGAATTTACTGCGAGATCCAAACGCCGCCGGGCAAGCCGCATTACGACATGATCTGGGAAATCATGCGGCAGATCGAACACGCGGATGACTCCGGCTTCGACGTCTACTCGGTCATCGACCATCATTTCTTTCAGAAGTTTTCGATCTCTGCTAACCCTTTAGCGATGTTCGCAGCCGCGGCGCAACGCACCAAGCGGATACGCTTCCGCACCGCGCTGCATACTCTGCCTCTCGAGAATCCCATGCGGCTCGCCGGGATGATCGCGGAAACCGACATCCTGACCAACGGCCGGTTGGAGTGTGGTTTGGGGCGCGGGCATGCCTGGCTGTTCGGACCTTCGGCTCTGCCGCTCGAAGAAAGCCGCCCTCGCTACAACGAAGCCATCGACATTCTCGAACTCGCCTTTACTCAGGAGAAGTTCTCCTACGACGGCCATTATTACAAGGTGAAAGACGTCAGCGTAGTCCCGCGGCCGCTGCAGAAGCCGCATCCCAAGTTTTATACCGGCGGGACCAGCGACATCACCTATCAGATGGCGGGAGAGAAGGGCTGGGGAATTTTCGTGCCTCCTTTGCTGCCGTGGAAAGTGCTGGAAGCACCACTGAACATCTACAAAAAGGCCTGCGCTGAACATCGACATAAGCCGGATATCGTTTACATCCGCCCGGTTTACATCGACGAAGATGAGAAGACCATCCGCCGCGAAGTCGAGCAAGCTCTGAGTAATTTTCTGGCATTCAATGCCTCGCCTGTCGAATCTATTCAGGATGAAAAAAAGAAGGCTGAATTGGTTGCGAAAGGATACGGTTTCTATGCCAGTGGCGCGCTGGAGTCGCTGACGAAACTGACCTATGAGCAGATCGTGGAACAAGAGATCGGCTTCATCGGCACGCCGGAAAAGGTAATCCGCCAAATCGAAAGTCTCAAAGAAAAAGGCGGAATTGGCGAGCTAGCAATTGTCTCGAACTTTGGCGGCCTGGAACACTGGAAAAGTATCAAGACGCAGCATTTGTTCGCCAAGCACGTGATTCCGGCATTCCGCCGAACGACCGAGGGCGCGGCCGCCGATTATTTCGCAAAAACATGGTGACCACAGCACATGCGGCCAACCTTGCGCCAAGCACGTTCGCGGCCATGAGTGCGCGGCGGGTGCTGGTTTTTGGCGGCATCGCTCTGATCGCAGGCGGAATGCTCTTCGGAGATATCTTCGCTGTCTTCGTGTTGCACCAGAATGCAGGACAAACCGGCAAAGCTCTTCTGGCCGCTTCCCGGGCGGCGGCAGTGGGCAATTCGCTGGCAGTCAAAGATAGTTTCCAGCACATTGGCGGATTGCTCGAGGATCGCGGCACCAAGGTCGATGCCCACGTTCACATGATCGGCGCCGGTTACCTCGCTCTCGTGCTGGCACTCTTGCAGCCTTACGTAGCCCTCCCCCAAACAAAAAAGAGGCTGCTGGCGTGGTGGTTTGTTGCGGGCGGATTACTGTTGCCGATCGGGATTTTTCTGATTCATTACGTGGGTTTCGCCTACAGTCCTTCTTCCGTGATTGGCTGGGCCAGCGTTCTTGCCGATTCGGCTGGAGCTATCCTTATCGCAGTTCTGGCCGTCGAGGCTTGGGCGCTGTGGAAACATTTCCGAGCAGCGAACAGCGACACCGAACCGCCGTTGCCGCGGGACCGTAGCTGGGAAAGCCGAATTCTGTTGAGCGGCGGAACTCTCCTTGTCCTGCTGGGATTTCTGTATGGCGCCTGCTATGCGGCCATCGATCTGTACGAGCACGAAGCACGAGAAACTCGCATCCTGAACTCCATGTTAGAAAGTGCAAGCAACCGGCAAGGTGGCGAGACGACAGCAGTTGCAGACTACGGTTCACTGGCGGCAGAAAAGGCCTTGAAGATCGGCGCGCACGCCCACATTATCGAGTTCGGATTGCTGGCGATCTTGCTCTCCTTTATTCAACCCTTTGTGCAGCTCCGTGAAGTCTGGAAGCGTCGCTGGGTCATTGTGCTGTTGGCTGGTTCGCTGATCTTGCCAGTTTTTGTGCCGCTCGAGTTGAAGATCGGACTGCTTGCGGGAGGAATCGCAGATGCAGGCGGCTTGATGGTAATTGTCGCGCTGGTCGCCATGCTGGCGGGCGTCCTACGCTACAGCGGGAGCCTGGATGCCGCTGCCGGTGTACACAAATGAATACCGCACGGAAGATTCTGATCTTCGGCGGATTGGCTCTCGTCTCCTTCGGCATGCTCTACGGTTTGTATTACGCCTTTTTCGTGGAGCACCAAACCCTCGATCGCATGGGCAGTTCGCTCACAGTCGCCTTCGTCCATGCGGCCGAAGGCAATCTGCCCGAAGCCAAGAGTTCCGTCGAAGACTACGGATCCACCAAGTATGACTATGTTCGGCAAGTGGATGTGCACTCCCACTGGATCGGCTTGGGAATATTGCTGATGTTAATGGGCGCGATTTTCGACCGGGTAGCTTTAAGCCTTCCCATGAAACTCTGGATCGCTGTAGCGTTACTCGCGGGTGCATTTGTTTTTCCACTAGGCGTGCTCCTCCAAACGTTCAGTCACGGCGCTTTCTTCGCCTCGGCTGTAGCGATCATGGGTTCGGCACTGGTCACGATTGCTCTTGGCTCTGTGGCCTGGGGACTTGCTGCGAAAGGCGCCGATCCGGAAACCGCACGATAGCCACTGCGCTGCCTCGGGCTCGCAGTTTGACGGACGAAATCACTGATCGCCGTTGAAGTGAATCGCCAAAAGGGTTATATCGTCCTGCTGGCCTTCACCCTTGGGCGTTTCCGACCAGCTCGACAACTCATCAAACAACGAATCGGCAAAACAGTCCGCTTTAAGGTCATGGTTGGACTCGAGAAACCCTTTGAACAGGTCTACGCCAAATTCCTGCTCCGACGGACTCGTGGTCTCCGGGATTCCATCACTGTAGAGCAGGGCCTTGTCGCCCGACTCGACCGGCACGTCTACTACGGAGTAGGTCGTCTCGGGGAGTAGGCCTAGAGGCAACCCGTTTTCCAGCACTTCCGAGGCGCTTCCCGTTGACGCGCGCCACAACAGGAGTGGTGGATGTCCTGCGGCAGCGTAACGCATGGAGTTCTTTTCCATATCTACAAAAGCGTAGGCCGCAGTCGCAAAATGACGCTTGAACTTTCCGCACAACGACCGATTCAATCCCTCCAAAACGCGCGCGGGATCACACGCGTGCGGGGACTGAGCCGAGAGTGCAGCTTTCAGCATCGACGCTATTAGAGCTGCGGGCAAGCCATGCCCTGAGACATCCGCGACAAGAATCCCGAGGTGTTTCTCATCTACCACGATGAAGTCGTAGAAATCGCCGGCGACCGAGGTCATTGGAAGATAGCGTGCGGCAATCTCCAGACCCCTGATCTGGGGGATCTCATGGGGCAGGATTGACATCTGAATCTCGCGCGCCATCTCGAGTTCGCTATTTATGGATAAGAGTTGTCGGGCCAGTTGCTCGCGGGCTTCGCGAAGCACGAGATGAGTGTGGACCCGAGCCTTCACAACCGCCGGTGAAAACGGCTTGTGAATGTAGTCCACGGCTCCAACCTCAAATCCTTTCGTCTCATCATCGGCCTCCGTCTTACCCGTAAGGAAAATCACTGGTATATCCCTGGACTCTGGTGCGGCCTTCAGGATTGTGCAGACTTCGTAGCCGTCCATTTCCGGCATGGTGACGTCCAGCAGGATGAGATCGGGCTGGGGCTTGGCCTTTACCAGCGCCAGTGCCTTTGCGCCGCTGGTGGCGACGCGGATCTTGAAGTCATCCTTGAGCATGGAATGCACGATCTGGAGGTTGGCAGTGGCATCGTCAACCACCAGCACAAGTTTTTTTTCTGCACCGATCATTTTGCTCGCTCCCCATTTACACCGCATTCCTTTGCGATCTCATCTAACTTTGAAAGGGCGTTATCAAACTCATACTCGCTGATAGTTGTGCTAAGCGCGCGCAATCGTTGTTCGTCATAAGTGCCCGCGAGGGCGCTCTCCAGTTTGAGAAAAGCCTCGATGGCGTCACCGTCGTTTGCCTCGAGGAGCGTTTTCAGGTGCTCGATTGCGGCTGACACCTCGTTTGCCTCGAAACGCCGGCTAGTCTTCGCAGCCCCGCCCGGCATCCCATCATGCATAGCTGCCTGAATGGCTTGAACCTGGCGTTTCAGTACTTGAGCAAACTCTTCAACCAAGGCCGGGACGGCAACATCCCCATCGCGCACGGCGCGCTCCAGTTTTTCCGCAGCTGCAAATACCTGTCCAAGTCCGATGTTGCCCGCAACGCCCTTCGCCGTGTGGACGATTCGCTCAGCAAGTTTGCGGTCCCGATGCTCCAATGCGGCCAGGATCTGCGAATCCGCATCCGCTTGCTTGGCGGCGAATTGTATGAGCAAGTCGCGGTACAGCCGCTTGTTCCCAGCTACGCGCTTAAGGCCGCTCGCCATGTCAACTCCATCAATCTCGGGGAGGAACACTTCGTCGGCCAGCTTCGCAGGCCTGCCCTCACTTCGCGTAATCGGAACTTCCCTCGGCTTCACCCAACGCATCAATGTCGCGAACAACGCATCGGGATCGATGGGCTTGCTAACATGGTCGTTCATGCCCGCTTCTAGGCATCGTTGGCGCTCCTCTACCAACGCATGCGCAGTCATCGCGATGATCGGAAGCGAACGAAGCCCAGGGTTTGCGCGCAGAAGTTTAGTCGCCGTGAAACCGTCCATCCCGGGCATTTGCAGATCCATGAATACAATGTCAAACGGGGGAGGCTGCTCGCCTTCCGTCAGGATTCTCAAAGCTTCGCCACCGTGGTTGGCGAGTTGCACGATCGCTCCTTCACTTTCAAGTAGTTCCGTCGCTACCTGCTGATTTACCTCGTTGTCTTCGACCAGCAAAATCCTTACGCCACTAGCTCGGTCAGAACCGGAAGTGGCTTTCGTGCTCCGCGATGGCTCAGGTTCGCGGCCGGCAACGCCGAACAACTCAACCAAGGTGTCGTAAAGCGTCGAAGCCGTAACCGGCTTCAGCAGATAACCTTCAATCCCAATCTCTTCAGCTTGTGCGCGGATGTCTTCCCGCTCAAACGCAGTGACCATCACGATTTTGGGAACATGCTTGAGGTGGCCGCTGCGCTTGATGATACGGCTCGCCTCCAGTCCATCCATACCAGGCATGTGCCAGTCCATGAGAACGAGTTGATAGGGGTCCTGGGAATCGTGGGAGGCAAGTTCCCGGATCGCGTCTTCGCCGGACGAAGCCGACTGGGCAGCGAGAGCGAGCCCCTTCAGCGAGTCAGTGAGGATTTCGCGAGCCTGCTGATTGTCATCGACGACAAGCACGCGCAGGCCGGCGATATCCGGGATCAACAGCCTGCGTTTCGTTTCGCCGCTGCCGATGCCGAACCACGCCGTGAAATGAAAGGCGCTGCCGGTTCCCGAACCGCTCTCCACCCAGATGTTGCCTTCCATCATCTCGACCAGCTTTTTGCAGATCGAGAGCCCGAGACCCGTGCCCCCGTACTTCCGGGTGGTGGAGCTATCAGCCTGGCTGAATGCCTGGAACAGGCGCGCGGTCTGCTCGGGCGTCATACCGATTCCGCTATCACGCACCGAGAATTTCAGATTCACTCTCTTCGACGCTCTCTCAAGGAGCGCGACCGTCACCACAATCTCGCCCCGCTCGGTGAATTTCACCGCGTTGGTGACTAGGTTGATCAAGACTTGACCGAGCCGCAGAGGGTCACCTACGAGGTGAGGAGGCACATCCTGCGGCGCAGCGACAAGAAACTCCAAATTCTTGTCATGAGCTTTCTGGCAAACCATGCCGGAGACGTTCGCAAGCACATCTTCGAGACCGAAATCGATCTTCTCCATGTCGAGCTTCCCAGCCTCGATTTTCGAGAAGTCGAGAATGTCATTGATGATGCCGAGAAGGGTCTGAGCGGCAGTCTTCGTCTTCGTCAGGTAGTCACGCTGCTTGGGTGTCAAGTCCGTCTTCAGTGCCAGATGCGTCATGCCGAGGATGGCGTTCATCGGCGTCCGGATCTCGTGACTCATGTTGGCCAGGAAATCAGACTTGGCCTTAGTGGCCGCTTCAGCGATCTCTTTCGCGGCGACGAGTTCAGCCTCCAGGCGCTTGCGCTCGGTGATATCTTCCTGCAGAGCGGCCACGTACTGTGGTCTGCCATCTGCATCCCGGAGCAGCGAGAATCTCACGCTGGTCGTGGCGATCCTGCCGTCTTTGCGAAGCAACCGCTGTTCCCATCGATTTTTCTCCCGCTTCCCCTGAACCAGTTCTGCATACCGTTCGGCGCATACGGCGCGCTCATCCGGATGAGAAATCTCATCCCACCTGGCCAGGTGGCTGAGTTCCTCCTCCGTGTAACCCAACATTTCTTGCAATGCTCGATTAGGGGAAATTACCTGTGTATCAATATTGTAGAAACTGATTCCGATCTGGGCGTTCTCGAAAATCGAGCGGAAGAGTTGCTCGCTCTGCCGCAACCGTTCCTCCGCTCGCTTTCGCTCGGTGATATCAACAACCGTAACGGCGGCGCCAGTAATACTTCCATTCTCACGTATCGGGAATGAGGAATATTCAACTGGGATCGGGGTGCCGTCGCGCCGCCACATGATTTCGTCCCCCAGGCCACATCCCTCTCCCTTCTTCAGTGCGCGGTACACCGGGCATTGATCCACCGGATAGACGGAACCGTCCGGTTTATGGTGATGCGCCAGTTCATGCATGTTCCGGCCCAAAGCCTCTTCGGGCCGGTAGCCGATCAATTCACAAGTGGCCCGGTTGATGAAGGTGCAGTTTCCTTGCAGATCGATACCGTAGATGCCTTGCCCGGTCGATTCGAGCAGCATTTCCATTTGTTTCGCGACGCGGTCTCGTTCCTCCTGCGCCCGCTTATGCTCAGTAATGTCCGTCGTCATGTTGAGGAGATACTGCGGCTTACCCGCCAGGTCCCTGACGACTGAACAATTTCTGTGAGTAACAATGATTCGCCCGTCCCGGTGAACAAACCGCTGCTCCCACGCATCAATGTCACGCTCGCCTCTGAGGAATCCGGCCATTCGCTCCGCTCTTGAAGCGCGCTCGTCCGGGTGGACAATCCGGTCCCATTTGTCCAGTGAGCTCAAGTCTTCATAGGTGTAGCCCACCATTTTCTGCAGGGCGCTGTTTGTAAGGTATTGAGACCCGTCAACTTTGTAGAGGCTGATTCCGACCGGTGCGTTCTCGAAAATCGAGCGGAAGAGTTCTTCACTATCTCGCAACTTCTCCTCGGCCCGCTTGCGTTCCGTGATGTCTTCGGTCAGAGAGGTTACGTATTGCGGTTTTCCCGCGGCATTCCTAAGTACGTTGAACCTCGCGCTCGTAACCACCGTGCGGCCGTCGCGCCGAATGAAACGTTGTTCCCATTCATCCCGCTCACGCTTGCCCGCCTGAAGATCCGCATAGCGTGCCCCCCCAGAAGCTCGATCATCCGGGTGAACCATTTCTTCCCAGGTCTCGACTCGGCGCAGTTCTTCCCCAGTGCAGCCGAACATCTCCTGACAGGCGCTGTTAACAAAGGCTTCCCGACCATCGATGCTGAAAAAGCTGATTCCGATCTGGGCGTTATCGAAAATCGAACGGAAGAGCTGCTCGCTGTTCCGGAGCCTCTCTTCGACTCGTTTGCGATCGGTGATGTCCGTGAAGATTCCCGCGGTAGCATAGATAATGCCCGCGTCGTCGAAGAGCGGAAACTTGATCGAAATGTAGTTGTGGAGTCCATCCTGATGCGGAGCAGTTTCTTCAAACTCCAAGGGACGCGCCGTCTGCATCACCTCCAAGTCGTTGGCGCGGAAGCGATCGGCGATCTCCTTGGGAAACAATTCGTGGTCGGTCTTGCCAAGTATCTCTGATCGATCGAGCCCGAAGATTTGCTCAAATCGCCGATTGATGCGCAAGTAGCGCCCATCCATGTCCTTGACTTGGATGACGGCGGTCGAATTATCGAGGATGCTTTGCAGCTCTCGGTCGCTCATTTCTTCCTCTTCCAGCGAAGCCGGGCGGGCGCACAAATCTCCTTCGGCAAAGGCAGCCAATGGGACTACGCTAACCTCAACGCTTCCTCGCCGATACTGGCAATACTCATAGTTCGGGGTCCTTCAACTGTTACGCGTGCGTACCGCGAGATTGTCCCCTCGAGTCGTGGATGCCTTGCTGGTAGCAGAACAGCGCAACTTCATTTTCAATCTCTGTAAGTGATACTCTTCTGGGATCCATGAAAGATCTCACGCGTCGCCGATTCGGTAAGACTCTGGCCGGCACCGCCGCGGCCGCTTATGTCAGCGCTTCTTTACCGCGGATTGCGTTGGCCCAACTGGCCTCGGCGAGCCTGCTGCAATTTCCTCCCAACTTTGTCTGGGGCTGCTCTACCGCCGCCTATCAGATTGAAGGTGCGGTAAGTGAAGACGGGCGGAAGCCGTCCGTCTGGGATACTTTCTCTCACACGCCGGGTAAAACATTTCAGGGCGAAACTGGCGATGTCGCCGATGACTCTTACCATCTCTATAAAGAAGATGTAAAGCTGCTTAAGAACCTGGGTGTCACTGGCTACCGCTTCTCCATCGCGTGGTCACGCGTTTTTCCCGACGGGACTGGCCAGGCGAACCCGAAGGGCCTCGACTACTACCAGCGTGTCATTGACGAGTTGCTCAGGAATAATATTGCTCCTTACATTACGCTCTTCCACTGGGACCTTCCGCAGGCCTTGCCAGGGGGCTGGCAGTCCCGCGATACCTCAAAAGCGTTTGCCGAATACGCGGGGTATGTTTCCGGGAAACTATCCGATCGCGTCAACCACTTTTTCACCATCAATGAGTTCCTGTGCTTCACCGATTTGAGCTACAAGACCGGCAAGTTTGCCCCGGGCCTCAAGCTGCCGGACGCCCAGGTAAATCAGATTCGCCATAATGCTGTACTCGCACACGGCATGGCGGTACAAGCCATTCGGGCCAACGCCAAGTCCGGAACGCAGATCGGCCTCGCGGAAAATGCCACGGTCTACGTGCCTGTGATCGAAGATCAGGAACAGATAGAGGCGGCACGGCGGGCGACGCGTGAAGGGAATGCGCCGTTTCTCACATCAGTCCTTGAGGGCAAGTACACAGACGGCTATCTCGAGCGTGAGGGCGCCAACGCTCCCAGGGTTGAGCCCGGCGACATGAAAATCATCGGCAGCCCGCTCGATTTCGTGGGCCTCAACGTGTACACGCCGGAATATGTGCGCGCAGACGCGTCGCCGGCCGGCTACGTTGTGGAAAAACGCCAGGCTTCTTTTCCGCGCATGGCCTCAGACTGGCTTTACGTCGGTCCGGAGGTGATTTACTGGGCGGTGCGCAACGTCAGCGACATTTGGAAGCCGCGCGCTCTCTACATCACGGAGAATGGCTGCTCCACAGACGATGTGACAACCGCCGACGGACGCGTCGAGGACACCGACCGCGTGATGTATCTTCGCAATCACCTCACCCACCTGCATCGCGCAGCGTCAGAGGGCTATCCGATCAAGGGCTACTTCCTCTGGAGCCTTCTCGACAATTACGAGTGGGCGGACGGTTACAGCAAGCGATTCGGCCTTCACTACGTTGACTTCAAAACCCAGACTCGCACGCCCAAACTCAGTGCGCAGTGGTATCAGGAAGTCATTTCTCGTAACGCGGTCGAGTGAGGGCAGGGAGTTGGCAGGCCGACGTCCACTGCCGGCATCGCAAAGTACCTGGATTGCATCGAAGTCATTCGATGCCCTTCCCGCGAGGAGGTGCGGCTCGGCAGACAATAGTCGCGAAAGGGAAATTCCGTGGCAGGTCGGATCTGTTCCAACCTCTCTCGGGAACAAAGACGACATGATCCGAAGCGAGCCACAGCGGTTTGCGCCGCGGCAACGGTTGCGAGCATTTGATCCGTCCAGGCTCGCTTCCGCTCTTAGTTGGATCGTTATCGTATCTGTATCCCTTGGACTACCAACCATCGCGTCGGCGGCTCCGTGGCCAATAAAGCTGCTGCACCGCATGGTTGCGCCATTTCGCTCGAACGCATTTCTGCAGGACCGGGTGGCACCCTGCAGTCTGGGTTTCGCCAAATGTTTTCTGCCTGACCCTCCTACGCTGCCACCCCCCCCGATGTCGAAGCCCGACCAGCCGCCCGCCATCGAAGATCCGGACCGAATCACTTCCTTGGAGCTTCGCGCGTTGCACCGTGGGCCCTTCGCTCATCACTGGCTGGAGTTCGAAACTTCAAATGGAAAAATAGCGCTGGGTTTTGGACCCGCCACTGTACCATTCATCGATGCAGGTCAAATTTCTCTGCAGGACACATACGGCAACATCGAGCGCATTTCGGGGATGCATCCCCTCCTGGTCTTAGGCCTGCCACCGCTGAACTATCGATACGCAAAATCGCCCGGCAGCGGGCACACAATCGGAAAACCCATTCCCATGACAATCGACCAGGCGGACGCCCTGGTCCAGAAGATCCACCACCGGAAGTTCGTCGGCCCCTACATTCCATTTTTTCATGACTGCCGAACTTTCGTTTGCAGTGTGCAGGCAGCTGAGCAGGGGCGCTCGTCCTTGCCGTGTTATGTCTTGTTCAAGGGGTACTGGTAGGTGGTGAGACATTCGCCGCCATTGATGGAGAAGCCGCCGCCGCAGCGGCTGAGCGGTGGCTGTTCGCGGTCACCATCATTCGTCCCAGATCGTACAGCCCGTAAATGATGTTGGCTCGCCAAATATCGCTGCGGAATGTAAGAATCTGACCACGCACATAGCGAAAAACCCGATTGCCCGGCCGTGCTTGCACGTTTTGCGGAGGTATTGTTTTGGTGTCTGAGGGGCAGTCCCTGAGGCGGACCACGGCTAACTCCCCATCCGTGCTTACAGCTTCACCGGTGGCATTTAATGTGTGGTGCGGTACGTCTGGCCGCGACTCCAGATTCACCGACTCCACACAACCAGCCAACCTCAAGTCGCGAATCACCTTGGCGCGTTCCTCGTCGATGTCCGCCTCAATGTGGTGCACAAACCTCTGGTGCCGCACGGAAAGAGTTGCTCCGACGTCATGCGTAGCCGCCGCCACCCAGATTGGCGATCCGGAAGGAGTTTCCCCGTCCTCCCATACTCGCAGGTGATCGCGCTTTGAATAGCTGTTCAGGCTTTTCTGAAATGTCATGTCGGGCAGCCTGTCATCCACCAGCATGGGCATCATGGGAGCTCGAACATAACTCGAGTCGTTCAGGACCGCATAAAATTGCGAGAGAAAAGCGCGTTTGGAAAAGTGATCGCTTCCCACCCAGTTCGCGCGGTGAAAAGCCGTTTCCACCTGCTCTCTGCTCCCAATCAATGCCAGGTTAATTACGTCAGCCACTTTGTTCTGCCGCGTGTAGGTCCGCACTGGTTCCGATGATGCGATCTCATTCAGTGCGGGCAAATCCTCAGCCATAACCTCCGGTTCATCGGACGACGGGCTGGCGGGCTCACGATGAACCGCTGATGCGAGCTCGATCTTAAGCTCTGTTCCTGGCCCATAATAGATTTCAGGCTCGGGAAAGATCGGGAACCCCGCTTTGAATATAATTAACACCGCATCGGAATAAGGGTTCCACGTAGGAAGGTGTTTGAGCCGGCTATTGATGCGTCCCTGAGGGGTGTCCGTCGCTCGAATTCCATGGATGACCCCCTTCTTAACGCTTTCACGCGCATTATCCACTTCCACAACCCTCGTGTTCATTTCGACGGGAGTTTCTAGAGGGAGCACTCGATCGAATTCCAGATCGAGGGCCGCGGTCTCGTGCCGGATTCCCCAGCCTACTTTCTGCACCCGCCGCACCTTTCCTTGGACATGGGTGCCGATCGGGAACAGCACTTCGTTCTCGCACTTGACGTCGTCTTCGAGGACCGCATCCACCACCGTCCCGGGTCTCGCATCATAAGAGGACACTGGGGACACGAGCTGAACCCAGAGAGTGGTACCGGCTGAAACTTCATCGCATGCCAAGGCCGGCAAGGCGATCGCGAGCAAGATAGCGCCGAGCAGAAAAAACGCCGTTCGCACCCGGCGCCCACGCTGCCACCGCGGACAATTTCCACCCCACTTGATCACTCTAGGAATCTACTTTCGTTCAACAAGAAGCAGCTACGACACGACCATCGCCACCCATTCCTCACCCAAGCCCGAGGAGCCTGCGAACAAGTGTTAGATGGAAAGTCGCACGCTTATTGTACCCCAGCACTCTCCCGCGTCCTGCAATCTAAAGTAATTCGCTTGGTACGACCGGCGAACGCGAAAGCAGGAGCCGCAGTCTGTCTTACCGCACCTCGCGCGGAAGAGTGTGGCCACGCCCGCGTTTTCCACATACTGCCTTACCTACAACTACCTGCTGTATGTTTTGCCAGTTTCGAGTTTAGGCAAGTTGCCGTACGTTGAAACTGGAGGAATTTTCAGTTCGGTGATGCGAATGGGCAGGCTGACCACGCACAGGTTGGTTGTTGCTTTCCTGCTTGCTGCTTTTTCTGCCAGCCCGATTTCGGCGTGGGCACAGTCAGCGGCTCATGGGACGTCCCTGATGCCAGAGGCATCATCGGGCGAAGACTCGCGCTCACCCGATGAGCCCTTCCGTCCCGGGGTCACAGCAGTTTCCGAGGGCTCGGCACTGCCGCAGAGAGTGGATTGGGGAGGTCTTTTCCGCGAGTCTTTCCTTTTTCTGGCCATCGAAAATGCCTTCCGTTGCGCCACCGAGCAAGGCACTCGCGACGCGATCTCCAATCCCTTTCTCCGAGGCTATTTGAACTCAGTAGGGAACTTGCACGGATGGAACGACGGTGACCCGTTCTATGTCAATTATGTCGGCCATCCCATGCAGGGTGCGGTCTCTGGAGACATCTGGACTCACAACGACCTTGCCTACCGCGACATCCAGTTTGGCAAGAATCGTCGATACTGGAAGGGGAAGCTGCGCGCGGGCGCATACTCTTACATCTACAGTGTTCTTTTCGAGATTGGGCCGATCAGTGAAGCTTCCATCGGCAACATTCAGGCTTACTATCCCCAGCAGGGATTTGTCGACCACATCGTCACGCCGGTGATGGGTTTAGGATGGTCGATCAGCGAAGATGTACTCGACCAGTACCTGATTCGCCACATCGAATTTCACACCACGAATCGCTGGATCCTTCTCCTTGCGCGCGGCGGCTTGAATCCTGCGCGCACCATGGCCAACGCCATGGCTCTTCAGCCCCCGTGGCATCGTGACAACCGTCCCGGGATCCGCTCCCCTGAGCTTCGGAATGCCGAATTCATGGCGGCTCTGAACCAACGCAATACCGCGCGCATCAACGTCGCGCCGCCGCCCGGAGTCGCGCCTTTTGAATTCACCATCTCGCCCGATTTTCGCACTTATATCGGCTACGATCACAAAGGATCCTGCGCCGGCGGTGGAGGCTCTGCTTCCATTCGCTTGGCAGAACAGTGGCAGTTCATTGTAGATGTGAATGGCTGCAAACTGCTCGGCCTCGAGCGGAACCTCAGTGGCGATTCCCTCAGTTATCTGGCTGGGGTGCGCTGGACGGCTCGTCCCTCGGCACGCTGGAGCCCGCACGCTGAGTTCTTGGTGGGAGGCAACAAGCTCACGCAGGAACTCATCAACCCCGAGCTCAAACAGCAACTGGATCTGATCGCAGAGCAAACGAATGGGCCACCGCTGGCTCACCCTGCTTACACGCAGCATTGGGAAACCAACGGTCTCGCCCTCCAGGCCGGAAGCGGAGTGGACGTAAAACTCAACAACGCTCTTTCCTTCCGTGCGGTAAGCCTCGCGTACTCCCACTCCTGGACTAACAACCTCAATGGCATCAACTATCAAAACAATATGCAAGTCAGCGCCGGGCTGGTTCTGCGAATGGGAACCTGGTAAGGACGGGCGCAGCACGCGGAGCTTTTAGAGTCTTCAGGCGGCGCGCGAGAAAAGGCGTTGCGGGAAGCGAAGCAGAATCTTGCCACGGGTCTTTACCACCGCGCCATTTCGTCGCCACTCGTTCAAGAGACGGCTTGTGGTAAACGGGGTAATATTGGCGGCAATCGCCAACTCCTCGTTAGTGACATCGAGTTCAATGCCGCCCGTCACTTCCTGCCCAATTGTGCGAGTAAGGTTAATTAACACCTCGGCAAGCCTCTCGCGTGCATTGTGGCAGGTCAGGGTGACGTGGGTCGCAATACAGAGGGTTAGGTATTCGGCAGCGGTTGAAAGTGCATTCATGGCTAACTTTGGATATCGCAAGACAAGGTCTTGCATTGTAGCCCGGTCCCAAACCAATACCAGGCTGTCCTTCACGATCTCCGTGCTGACCAGGTAGGTGGAAGGATTTGGCAAAAGCGACATAACGCCGAATATTTCTCCGGGCGCGAACCAATGGAGAAGCAATCGTTGCCCTCCTTCCGTGGTGTAGAAGAATCGCCCGCGTCCTTTTCTCAGCAGGAAAAAATAACGAGCCGTGTCGCCCTGGTTGGTGACAATCGAATGGGCGCACAGATGCCGCTGCGTCGCAGCCCCAAGAATCACTTTGAGATCTTCCGCCGGTAGCTGTTCAAGAAATCGTGATCTCAAGTCCAGTGGCGCGCTAGTAATCGAGGAGGCAGTCATAGTTGACCATCCAAGGCTCGCAATCGCTGCTTCAGAACAACAGGCGCAAGCATGTTAGATCGACATAAGAGCTTAACTGAACTGGTAAGAGTACTAGACTGCTGTTCCTAATTGTTAATCCCGCCGAGGCCCACGGCCAGCACGGAGTCCATGCACTTTCGAGTATTTATTTACCCGCTCTTGCTTGCGATTCGAAACGGGCCGCTGTTTAAATTGAAGTCAAGTCAAGAGTGAGCTCGCCCGCTTCGCCAGACGCACTTCATCTTTAAAGGGGTACCTATGCGATTTTGCCTGCGCATATCAGCATACGTCTTTCTATTTACGTCCTTAACCTTAGCTATCGGATGCGGCGGAGGCTCGATGGACGCGCAAAAGAATCCTTCCAGCCAGCAGGTACCCACGATTGCATTCGCGGCTCAGTCCAGCACCGTCACAAGCGGTGCATCAACCATGCTCAACTGGAAGGCCAGCAATGCCACTTCCGTGAGCATTAGCGGCCTCGGCACATTTCCGCCTAATGGCTCGGTGAAGATCACTCCCACAGCCACGACAACCTACACGGCGACCGCAATCGGGCCAGGAGGAAAGACAGAAGCCTCGACTGAAGTAAGCGTAACAACGGCGAGTGAAAAGCCCACACTTACTTTCAGCGCACAGCCCAGCAGCGTCGTGGTCGGTGCATCGGCAGTTCTGAGTTGGACTACAAGCAACGCAACCTCAGTGAGCATCGCTGGAGTGGGCACGTTTGGGGCGTCCGGATCGGCGAAAGTTACTCCCGGTTCTACGACCACCTATACCGCCATCGCGACAGGACCCGGAGGAACCGCTGCGTCCACAACTACGGTGACCGTTACCTCGGTTCAAAATCCTCCACCCACAATTTCATTCAACGCGGAGCCCATTAACATCACTAGCGGCGGTGTGTCGGTTTTGACCTGGACAAGCACCAACGCGACCTCAGTGAACATCTCAGGGTTAGGAAGTTTTCCGGCTAACGGATCGACGAAGGTTACACCAATAACGACCGCGACCTACACTGCCACAGCCCAGGGAGCGGGTGGCAAAGCCGATGCATCCACAACGGTAACGGTGCAGTCGGACGGGACTCCTTTACCCGATCTGCAGTCGAGCGGGGGATGGAAAAGTTGGGGCGAGTTGCCTCCGGACTATGCCACTTGCGCGTATCCCTGTCCTGGAGTTACCTGGTCGATGAAGCAAGGGATTAAAGCCCCCTCCATCAGCGGACACTCGACCCAGTTCGATATCGGCGGCAGTGTCCCTTATTCCGACGTTTTGTGGAGCCTTCCCTTGATCGGCGAGGGCTCGACCCAAGGCCTACCCGATTCTGATCACACCCTCCTTCCGACGCTCCACAACTTCACTTATGATGCCTGGTTTTATCCGACCAACCTCGGAGTGGCACAAGTCCTGGAGTTTGACATCAGCATGTACTTCAATGGGCTGGGGCTGATTTGGGGTAACCAATGCAACATCGGAGGCGGACACGTATGGGATATCTGGGACAACATCGGCCAGCAATGGGTGTCCACCGGCGTTCGCTGCAATCCCGTAAACAATGCCTGGAACCACGTGACCATTCACGTGCAGCGGGAATCTGACAATTGGCTGCTCTTCCAATCGATCACGTTGAACGGAGTGACCAGTAACATTAACCGCTACTATGCAGCCGGTGCAGCGCCCGGGGGCTGGTGGGGCATCACCGTCAACTTCCAGATGGACGGAAACGATCAGCAGACGCCGTATACGACCTTCCTGGACAACTTCACCTTCACTTACTGGTAACACGCGTAGCACGGCATGAAATCGTAGTGGTTTAAAGCAGGATAATTCCGACACGGATGCCCATGGTCACAGCCTCGGTGCGCGTCGACGCACCCAGCTTGTCGAGGATGGAGCTGATGTGGAACTTCACGGTGTGATCAGAAATGCCAAGCCGTCCCGCCATCTCGCGGTTCCCAAGCCCCTCGGCGAGCATCCGTAAGACCTCGACTTCGCGAGGGGTCAGGTCGTCCAGCGCAGGCGCGGGCCGAAACGGAGTGGAGGGAATCCGGGCTGCCAGACTCTGAGTGACCTCCGCATCGAGGAACACGAAACCTGCATAAACGGCTTGGATGGCCGAAAGAAGTTCGTCCATGCTGGAGTCACGGGGAAGAATTGCCTTCACGCCGAAGCGCAGCGCGCGAGCTGTCCAATCCGCGGTAGGTTGGTCGACCAGAGCAACCGCGGGAGACGAGTTTGGAATGCCCGCCACTACGCTTGGTCCGGGCAATTGGTTCTCATTTTCAAAGTCGAGCAGCAGCACATCCGGCTGAAGCTGTTCGACGTACTGAGCAATCGCGAGCAGACCGTGGAGACTTCCCGCGAGCTTGAGCAAGGGGGTCTTCCTGACCAAAGCCTCCAGTCCAGCGCGGCGGACTGCGGAGGCAGCAGCCAGCAAAACACGGATGAACCTGCCTCCATTTCGCTTTGTCATACGAGGTCTACTTCGCGGGACGCTCTCCCAAAGTAACTGATAGTTCAACAGGTGCGCCGCCGCGGATTACGGTTGTCCCGATTTTCTCGTTAACTTTTGTCGAAGCCAGCAAGTCCTGAATCCGGTCCATGTCCAGCGCCGGCTTCCCTTCTAATTCGACGATCACATCGCCCAGAACGATTCCGGCCTTGTCGGCAGGCCCGCCAGCCTCGACATGGAGAACCATGAGTCCGCCCACAGCTGCCGACTTCAACTTGCCGCGCAGCGCTTCGGGTACCGCGACGGGCTGCATGGCAATTCCGAGGTATGGACGGGCAATATAACCCTTGTCCAGAAGTTCGTCGGCCACTCGATTCACCGTCGAGACCGGAAGCGTCACGGCGCGTCCGCGACCGAAGCCGTTGGTGTTGAGGCCTAGGATCTTGCCTTCGATGCTGACCAGCGGTCCTCCCGAAAAGCCTGGGTAAAGGGCAAGATCGAGCCGAATGCTCTGATCGATTCGCCCGCCGCGCCAGGAGCGCCGTTCGCCGCCCAGACCTCCGATGATTCCGGCGCTGGCCACCAGATTTGCCATACGCGTCCGGCCGAGCGCGAGCACGAAGTTAGCGAGCTTCAAACTCGTGGCGTCAGCGAATTGTGGAACCGCAAAGACGTCGTCTTGAACGAGCTTCAGAACCGCAAGGTCGGTACTGGGATCGCGGCCCGCGAGTTTCGCTGTGGCACGTTTGCCCGCGTGACCGAGGACGGCAATGTCATCCTCGCGGCGCACCGTGTGGTTCGCGGTCACAACGATTCCCTTGCGCCAATGAATGCCGCTCGAAGGCACACGATGTCTTGCATGCACAGTGACGACTGACGGACCGGCCTGTTCCGCCGCGGCTGCGAGTTCTTGCGAAAAGCTGTTGAGCACGGATGCCATTTCACTCTCCCTTTCCCTTGCTGATGTGACACGGGAATTGGTTTTGTCCAAGTGAGTTCCATCATGCCGCGGGGGCGTAAGTCGCGCATCCGCCAAACGGCTAGGGAAGGACCTCCATGATCGCTCCCGACGAGCCCGGTGAATATCGTAGTGTGCACCGTAATTTGTAGCGGAGAAGACGAAAAAATGTTCATGAAGTTTGTGGTGATGCCATACGTCTTGAGGAGAGCCTATGAATCGAATCGCAGTTTTGAGCACAGTATGCATGCTCGCGCTGTGCACAGCCATTGCGGGCGAGGATGAGCCCAGAGTGTTTCGGGGTGAGATCTCGGACAGCCAGTGCGCGTGCAATGTTCACTTGCTAGCGCAGTGGCATCAAGAAATGTTGAAGTCGAAATTTGGAGATGCGGGAAAGACCCCGGCCTCATGCTCGCAGTTTTGCATCGTGCACATGGGAGGGAAGTTCGTGCTGGCGAACAAAGACCACGTCTACCATCTTGACAATCAGGACCTGCCCCGGAGTTTTGTCGGACAAAAAGTGAGAGTGCACGGCGTGCTGGATCTGAAGACCGAGACGATTCACGTAACCAACATCGAGTTCGAGTAGCGTCCGCCCCCTACTTCATTGAGCCGAGGTGTCTACTGCAGCGGCTTGCCCATGCTCAGGCAAGAGCTGGCTTTGCCGTCCGGAGAAAACCGAATCACTGCCGACTCATCGCTGCAAAAGGCGCGCGTACCTGAAGTCGGGTCCGTAGGCACGGCGGTGATGCTGTACTTCGACGCGGGAGTTCCATTGCACCAGCCGATAGCGAAGATATATCCGTTCTTCCTGCCCCCCGCCAGCCGCGGATCGATCAACATCGCCTGGTGTTCTGTCACTCCGCCGCCGCTCCCCATGCCACCCAAGTCTGACAGGGTGCAGGTAAAGCCGGCAGCAGGGAAACTTGCGGCGTAGCTTATCTCGGCCGTATTGAGCGTGCGGATTCCTCCTACTGCGGCAGATTCGTTGGCCGCGCTCATTGCGGTCAGCGCGGACGGAGCTGTGGCCAAACTCTGTGGGTTGCTCATGCTCATGGCGGCTGGCGTCATTCTGGTCGTTAACGTTTTCAAGAACTCGGGATCGGTCAACGACGCTCCGACCGTCACTAAGACTTCGTTCAGCCGCCAGGTTTCGCCTTCCTGCTTCATGTTAAAGGTGAGCCGGAACTTGACGCCGGCGGTTTGGGTCTCGCCGTCCTTGGAGCTGCGGAATCCAAGCTCAATCTCGTCTTCATCGCCGCGCAAATCGTCGCGTTCCACTGTGATTTCGAACTTGCTGTGCGCCTCGGGACTCTCGACAAGCACGAGGGTTGGCCCGGCTTCAAATGTCTGGAATGGCTGCCCGTGGGCACCTAGTTGTCCGGTCAGAGCGGAGAATCCGCTAAAGACGGGTAGGCCTGAAGTCGCACCCGATTTTCGCATCGCAGCCCGAGTCGCTTGGGGAAGATGTTTTTCAAATGTTCCCGGTGTCTTGCTGAAAAACATCTCCAGCAATGCCTGGCGCGCGGTCTGAGGAGCAGGCTGCGCACTGGCCGGTCGGTTTACCAACAGGCCGCCTACGATGAGTGCGCCACTGAGAATCGTGGCAAAAGGTTTCCTGATTTCCACCATGCCGCCCCCCCAAAGCTGCTGGCTTATGATCGCAGCGCACTCTAAGGTGCGCCAGTTACGGGAGTAAGAGGGCTCGAGTTCTTTGCTGGGTAGTCTCGAACTGACGGCGGGATTCGTGACTTGGGTCATCCCGAGCTGGTTACCGGTGTTCGGCCATCCCCACCAACGAGCCATTGTTGAAACGCGTCCGGTAGCGCAAGCTGGTAGCAGTCGAGAACAAGTTTTCCAAGCTTGTCGGGAGGAGTGAGACGATGACTGAGTTTCTGCGCAAGACATGGACAGCTGACGTGGTCGCGAATGTCGCGGAATACATGGTAATGCTGTTTGTAGCTGTTATGACCGGGGTGAGCACACTGCGGTTGCTGGGAATTCTGCCCTAACCGGGACCGGCATTATATATTTTGTCTATTAACTTAGTAGACTTTAGTCATCGGCTTGGATACAATTATCCCTTCTTCACCTGAGTAAGGCCCGGAATCGCGGATCTCCTCCCGACCGGGCTGTTTTTTTTTCGCCTCAGATTTCGGAGGCGTGGAGCGCGGAGCTACGCAGTCTTGCGCTTGATGAAATGGTAGATGGCGAGCAGGATCAGCGCGCCGATGACCGACATGATGAATCCAGCGGACTGGCCTTCCTGGTACCAGCCCAGCAGCCGCCCCAGCCAACTGGCGAGAAAAGAACCAGCGATGCCGATCAGCATGGTAATCCAGATGCCGCCGGGATCCTTGCCGGGCATGATCAGCTTAGCCACTGCACCGACAATCAATCCAATGATCGCCGTCCATAGCAGACTTAGCATAACGACTCCTTTCGGCAGTGCGTCACTTCGTTGCCGTGAAGGAGCCAGACTCCGTGCGGCTCCCACAGATAATTTTGCGGCAGGTTTTGGGTACGCCTCTTGATCACTGTGTGTTGCGAAAAGAATCCATGCAGCCAGCGTGCTTACGCCGGAGGATAGTCGGAAGCGGGATGGCGAGCCACTGGTAGTTCTTACAGTCGCGAATTTGTTGGCGGCTGGGTCTTTCTGGGTGAAATGTTCTGGTTCAGCCGGAAGAAGTTGGTAGGGTCGTAATGCGATTTGACGTCGACGAGACGATCCCAGCGCTCACGATAGGCCTCAGGCACGCGATCATCCTCATCGCCGCTCATAAAGTTCACATAGACGCCCGGAGTCATGGACGGTCGCAGTACTTTGAAGAGGTTCCGAATCCAGGCGATGTTGGCAGCGTCATCCGATGCCTCCGACCAGTTTGCCAGCAG
Organism: uncultured Acidobacteriota bacterium; assembly: GCA_963837015.1. Taxonomy (GTDB): domain Bacteria; phylum Acidobacteriota; class Terriglobia; order Terriglobales; family Acidobacteriaceae; genus JABDBE01. The sequence goes on from CAWIMI010000024.1 coordinate 86,976, forward strand.
GTTGATGACGAAGGGCGAACTGCGATCGCCAAATGCGGTTTCATCCGCGGCAACTTGCCCGGCGGTTCCGCCCAGATATGCGAGTTCGATCTGGGTCTCTGGAGACGGAACGTTGCCGAGAGCTTTCGCCATCTGGTCGATGCTGAGGTCATCAAGCGACTTGAAGTAGCCGGATTTGGTGTAGTAGCGACGGCCGTGGGGGAACTCGTGGTCTGCCATGGTCTGCAGGGCGAGGTAGGGCAGCGCTCTCCGGGTCACTGCGACAGGTTTGCCCAGCGAGAGGATGTGGTCGAGGTACGGCCGGCCTTCTTCAGCATTGCCGACCCAGAGCACGGATTGGCTCGCGACTGGGAACCCGCGGACATGGGCGGCCAGATCTTCCGTGTGCGGAGCGAGACGCAAATTCAGGTTCCACTTCAGTTGATCCGGCGCTTCTGGCATGAAATCACGCCAGCGCCGTACGATGGCTGAGATGTTATCGTCCAGGCAGAATCCTGTTGCGAGGACTACCGATGTCACTGGATGGAGTTTGACTTCGAACTCGGTGACGACTCCAAAGTTACCACCGCCTCCACGCAGGGCCCAGAATAACTCGGCGTTTTCCTTTGCATTGGCTTGCACAATGGAGCCGTTCGCCGTCACTAGGGTGAAGCCTTCGACATTGTCGCAGGAGAGCCCGAGCAGGCGGGTAAGCCAGCCAAACCCGCCACCCAACACCAGCCCACCGGCGCCAGTATGCGAGACTACGCCGGAGGGAAAGACCAGGCCGTGAGCTTGGGAGGCGGTATCGATTGAGCCGAGCAGGCAGCCGCCGGCAAACCGGGCGCGACGCGACTCGTGATTGACGGATACTTGGCGCATTCTTGAGAGGTCGATGACCAGGCCGCCGTCGCAGGAGCTGAAGCCGGCAAGGCTATGGCCTCCGCAGCGCACTGCAGTAAGAACTTCGGCATTTGAAGCTATTTGAACCGCTGTCTGCACATCCGCGACATCGGCGCAGCGGGCTATGAGACCGGGAGTACGGGCTGCCATCGCATTCCAAATACTTCGCGCCGAGGAGTAATCCTCATCCTGCGGACGGAGTAAATCTCCCCGGAACTGGTGCCTGAGCGAAGAAAATATCTCGTCAATGGCTGGCTTCATGGCAAAAGTCGTCGCTCCAAAAGTAAATGGTGCTTAGGAGCGGCTTTGAACGTCTAAATCATATTCGCGACTGATGTGGGTGCGGATTCGTCGATATGCCCGGATTTCGCGTCTCTGGAAATCATCAACAGGAGCCCATTGAAACTTCGATATTCGTTTTGCATATTCGCGCTTTTCGTCGGCACGCTCAATGCGCAGACGCCAAGAGTTCCGCCAGCGACCCAACCCGATGATCGCTTCAAAGCCGACGTTCTACTGATCGTTGCCCACCCCGACGATGAGACCGGAGTCTCGGGTTACCTAGCTCAGCTTCTGGATCAGCACAAACGTGTTGAGGCAGTCTATCTCACTCATGGCGAAGCTGGGCACAACCACATGGGGCCGGAACGCGCGGCTGCGTTGGGAGCGGTCCGCGAGATGGAATTGCGGCATGCGATGACGGAATTCGGGATCGACAACGTCTGGTTCCTGGATGGCCGTGATACCCCGACTCAGAATGTTTTGGAATCGCTGGCCAATTGGCATAACGGAGCGGCGTTTGAGGATGTGATTCGCATGGTAAGACTCACACGGCCGGAGGTGATTGTGACCTGGATGCCAGCGTTCTTCATCGGCGAAAACCACGGAGATCATCAGGCCGCGGGCGTGCTGGCGACGGAGGCATTTGATATGGCAGGCGATCCGTCAGTTTTTCCCGCTCAGCTTGCAGCTCCCGTCCACGTGAATGAAACTCTTTTCGAAGGGCTTCGCCCGTGGCAGCCAAAGAAGATTTACTACTTTTCCGATGCCCAGGAGCAAGACCAATTCAAGAACACCGGTCCGCTTTATCAGGTCACTGCGATTTCCAAACTGCGCAAGGTGCCCTATTGGCAGATCGCGATGGAGGCCTTCGAATTTCACCTTACGCAATACAGTGATTACATCGAGGGCCTGAAGAAAAAAGACGAACAGGGGCTTTTGAAAGACGGCTGGTCAGATCCGGTGCAACTGACCTTTGGCAAGTCGAACGTCGGAGGAAGTGTGACCGGCGACGTCTTCGAGGGCGTTACGTCGGAGGAGATTGCATTTGTCCCTGTTCCCGAAGAGCCGACGAAGCCGCCATCTGGCCTTTCTATGGAACTCGGAGGTCCGTGGGGCTTCTATGAAGCTTTCCGGCGTGCACATGGCTTGCGACAGCTGCCAAAGGCCGCGGTTCCGGAGATCGCAATTGCGACGAGTGCAACCTTGCAGATTCCTTTGCTTCTCCGCAACAATACGACCGCGTCCAAGGAAATAGCCGTATCGCTAACGGCGTCGGAGGGCTGGGTCAACCAGACCGGGATTGGCAGTTACTCTCTGCGTGCCGGAGATGAGCTGCCTGTGCTGGTCACGGTAGATTCACCAAAGAACGCTGGAAAGACAGCGGACGAAATTGTTTGCCGTGCCCAGTCTGATAGACAAACGATTGGCGCGATCAAGTTCCATGTGCGGCTGCGATCTGGAGGGTTGCCTCAAGACTGACAACCGCCGTTCTGGAGCTAAACTGAACTGCAGCTCAGCTCTCGGGAACGATTCTCCCTGAGACTGTTTGTGAACTGCCTACTTCTTCTTGGTGCCAAAGAGGCCCATGATCTGATTCACCTGATTCTGCTGCTGCCCAGCAGCAGCGGGCTGCCCTTTCTGTCCCCCTAAGAACGAGGAAGCCGCGCCCAGCGGATTGTCCGCGGTGGGCATCAGGCCTTTCATTTTCATTTGCGCGATCTTCTGGACGTCTGGCGCAAACTTTGGATTCTGGAAAGTCCCGGTGACAATCGCTGGTATCACAATTTCTCCCTGATTGTTTGCCAAGGCGGCGTTCATGTAGCTGCCAACGCCAGCGCCGCCCACTTGCTGGCTGAAAGCTTTCGTGAGCACCGCGGTCACTTGCATGTTTAGTATCTGGGTGGCCAGGTTCGCGGTACCGACCGCGCCGACGTTCCCAATGTCGAGAGTGGCTTGCAGATTGTTTGTCTGGGCGATTCCGCTCTTCACCAGGATGGCACCCGTCATTTTCGAAATGTTGGTGTAGCCGTTGTCTTTCTTTGCGGCTTGGCCGGAACCAAGCAACGACGTCAGTTGATGATCGATATCGACCCCGGAATAGCGAACATTGTTGAAGTTGAGATTGACCGTGCCGTTCAGAGCCTTCACGATCTGGTCACCGCTGATGGACTGCAGCGGACCGGCAGCATGCATGTCGACCGCAAGATTTCCGGCTCCGCTGATCTTATCAAGCGAAGTGACGCCATACGCTTTCGCCATAGCCAGCACATCGGGTAGCGACGCTTGTGGAGCGCGGAGTGTCGCATCCACATCGGGCGAGTTGGATGTGTAATTCTTCATAGAGAATTGCACGGCCGCGGTAGTTCCGCCCGAGGTGACATTAAAGCTGTCAGAGTGGATTTCGGTGGGAGTGAGGGCGATATTTACTGCCTTTACCGCGACCGGCTTGGCGATCTCTTTCCCTGAAACCTGGATGTCGCGGCCCGCCAGAGTTCCGTTCAAGGCGGGCTTGTCTGCGGCGCCCTGCGCCTTGATGTCGGCGCTAATTTGCCCATTCACCGTCGTGCCGGGAGCGAACGCAATGCCGGCCGCCGCGGCCAGGCGCGCGATTTCTGCGATGGAAACGTTGTTGGCCTTCAGGTTCAGATCGAGCTGCGCGGGAGTGGGCTTGGAGTTCATCGTGCCGGTGACTGAAAGTGGAGTCGGCCCAAGCTTGATGGCGCCCTTGTTAATCCTGAGCAAGTCATTCGTAACATCGTCGCTGACGTCGTAGTCCAGATTGATCGGATATCCAACGTCGATCCCGTGCAGTTTGGGCTTATCCAGATTCATCTGTCCGTTGGCGGCGAGCTTGCCCTTTTCGCTCGCGATATCAGTGTGTCCAGAAAGCACGCCGTCAGTGTTAACCAGAGCTGGACTTTGCAAGAACTTGTGCAATCCCGCGATCTGGACTGATTTCAGATCCAGGGTGCCCTTGAACGGAGTGGCTGCTGGATCTGTGTGCGAAAGTGGGCCACCTTTTCCTTTCAAGCTGACCTCCTGGTTTCCCGCGCCGGGCAAGTGGACAGACGCATCAAGATTGAACGGCGTATCAGGGGTGAAGTCCGTAAGCTTGAGATTGATGTGATCGTAGGCGGCTCGCGGCTTACGGTCTTGCAGGTCGGTGATCGCAACCACTCCATCGTTGATTGCCAGTTCTCCCAGAGAGAATTGCTGCTGGCTCGATGACGAAGCAGGCGTTGCGCTCGGAGGGGGCACGCCAGGCTTTGCTGCTGGAGCGGACGGTGTCGCAGCCGTCGGTTTCTGGCCAATCGTGGCGAAATTCCAGATGCCCTGCGCGTTCTTAACCATTTCAACGCTGGGACGTTGCAAGGCGAGCGAATCTATTTGTACCGACTTGCTTAGCAGGGGAAGGAACTTGACGGAAACGCTTAATTCCTGAGTTTGGACAAATGCGCGGTTACTGAACTTCGGATCGTCGGCGATTGCGAGGTTGTATACCCGAAATCGCAACGGGAACAATCCCAATTCCATGTTGCCTAACGTGACTTTTCGACCGAGTTGATCCTCGAGTTTTGTCTGGACCGTTCCCCGATAGTCGTTGGGGTTGAACGTCGCTACGAAGATGCCCACAGCAGCAACGAGAACGACCACGATGATTCCGACAACGATTGCGATCTTACGCATGGAAACCTCCCAAGACCAAGTGGAACGCGCCCGCATTCGATGCGAGATTATCTTATCGCGGAGTGCGATTTCAGGGCTGCGTTCTGACCAGTATTTATAGACAAGAGTGGCGGCGCACATCCGGACCGTGATCTTTGCCGATCAAACCCGAGCATGCTTTAAGGATACTCTTCCAAAGGGGTTAGGACAGCGCGTTTAAAAAGGATGGGGGGATGAGGGGGATCCTTGCTTCGTTTGGTCGATGAAAACCAGTTTCAGACGATGGGCGGGTTGACCCTGGGTTGAGACTCGTGTTTGCGGCGGTGCCAATTCTCGCTTCCGAGAATTCGCGGCCCCGCATCGATCAACCGGGGCAACATTTCAAATACAGAGACTGGCGTCCACTTTACACCATCCCTGGTGCGATAGCCCCGGCGGTTCAGTTCCTCAGCAACCGAAGAATAAGGGCCATCCTGGATGATCAGTTCCATCATCGCGACGAGAGCTTCATTTTCCGTGCGGTCTTCTACAAGGGTTGAACAATCTGGAGCCACGCGTAGGCCAAAGGGAGGGTTCTCACGATCTTGCTCCTCCGTTGCTCTTGCTTCTCCTTCGGGCACACTCCGTTCCCACTCCAGCGCGATCAGCCTCCAGCCCTTATTTTGAAGCCTTTGAATTTCGTCCCAAGTGAGTTGTCCGGATGCAGATTGCCGGATGCGTTCGATTCGCTGCATGACGTTGCTGCCTCGATGCGGAGATATGCCTCGGAGGGACAAGCATGAATTCTGCCATCCGCCGACGGAATAACCGCTTGTTCTTCAACTACATTGCCGCGCGAGAAATCGAACCTCGGACTTTGAACGTTCGTTTGTGGGATTCCGCGTCCGAAATCGAAGACTCATCCGCAGGCCGGTAAACAAGCAGGAGTCCGTGTCGCGAGGCTGGTGTCCCAGCCCACAAACATGGACTCCTGATTCCGTGCTTTGCTTCTCGCTCGTCACTGCTCGACAGGGGTCTTGGAATCCTTCGAATGCAGGACGAATTCGACGTTTCGTTCCCGATTTACCCGAACAGTTTGGTAGAGATCCATGACCTCAAGCGCGACCAGCTTTTGTTCTCCCTCCGCGCTTAAACAATGGAGTTGTCCAGCTTCGACCCAGTAGTCCTGAGCCAGCCAGGCGGCGCCTCCTTTGAGAACGATAACGGTGGATTGATGCGCCGCGGGTTGCAGTTCCTGATGCTGAATGGGCTGCGGCTCCGCCGGATGCTGCACGAAGCTAGCCTGCTGCAGAGTTGCAGTTTGTCCTCGCGGAATTGACGCTGAAGGTGGGTAGATGACGGACGACGAAGCGTCGTATCGGCTAGGCGACACCCATGGCGGCATGGGAACCGAAGCTCTCGCGTTCGAAGCTGACAGTGGAACTTCAATATCTTCCAGCAGCCGCAAGGTCAGCCGCGCCTCACCCTTGAAGGCCGGATACGGCCCCTTGTTGGGCAGGGTAATGATCTTCACGGGCCAGAAGACCGGAATGGCCCAGAGAGCCGCATCCCGTTTCGGGTGACCCTTACCGTGGACTTTGCCTTCGGCGTCGACCTTCAAGTGGGGTGCGGAGATGACTTTCGCAGAGAGCGGAAAGACTTGCGCACCGGGAAGGATGATGCGGTCAAAATCGATCTCGATCCAACCTTTGCCCACGAAGTGCCCTGGGTTTTGATATTCCTGCAGATGGCCGCTAAGCTCTGCACCCCGAGGAAATATCGAACGCCCGAAGGCCGAAATGTGTCCCAGATAGCACAGCACAGGATCGCCGACCTGCGCGGTTTTGGACGAGAAGTTGGGTTCATCCAAGGTGCATTGCAGAAGTGTTCCGGCGGGAATGAGTTCATCGTTGGTCACAGCCCGGGCCACGATGCTGGCCGAAACACACAGAAGAACTGTCAGAAGGAAATACTTTCGGGTCATACGAGCGTCTCCTCAGGAGTGTTCGTTTAGGAGCGCGCCCCATACCGCCGCAGCAGCAAAACGGGGGGAATCTTACCACGGAAAAGGACGAATTACCAAGATTAATGCGTGGTCGGATACCTTGCTTCAGGCTACCAGCTTGGCTTTCGAGGATCTACCGGTGGTTTAGGTCGTAGGCTACGGCGAAGGACGAGGCCCCGATATTGAGCATCGGGGTTATCCGCTCCAGTTGATGGTGGCCAGTTTTGTGGAACAGGTAGCTAATCCCGATGATTCCGGCGGTCTCGCCGGCGAAATTAGCCGCTAATCCTGCCGTGCTGCCGCTGAAAAGCCGGGTCACAGGGTTCAGCTCCTTGCCGCCATTTTGCAGGATGGACCGAGTCAGCGCGAAATCCGCGGCACTGAGCACTGCGACGCTCGCGAATAGTACCCGGTTCTCGTTATCCCAAAAGTTGTGCTGGCTGGGCGCTTCCGGCAAGACGTTTCCGACCGAGGGCGACGTTACCACCGCGCCAGAAGCAGGCGAAACGGGGCTCGCCACAGCGGAGTTGAGTGGGCCACCATTAAGCGTTGCCAGGGAAACCGTTTGAGCAGAGGCCATCCCGCTGAGCAAAGCCAAAACGACCAGGTTCTTCGTCCTTCGCCAAACCAGTGCAGATAAGAAGCTTACGACCGGAAATTGTGGGTTCGTCATCTTCTCTCGTGGACCTTCACATCCCATTCACCGCAATTCCGCAGCCCATTGTCATTTACTCGCCGGTTAGCCTTACTATCCAAAATTCAGTAGCTTGCGTCGCTAAACGCGAGAATCGCTTGAAGCGGGTATGCAAACTCTTGCATGTGCCAAACCGGTTTTGCCCACTGCTATTCTGGGCGCGCCGTTGGCTCGGTATTGACGTGAAGCGATCTTGTTGTTCAGTGGATGAGATCGGGGCGGTTCCGCCAGAAGTAGGGGTAAACTGCAGGCGAAGACGGCGAGCCATTAAGAGGCCCTGGTTGAAATCTACGAACTTATTGCGAATCGCTCTGGGATTAGCTGCCGTGGCAACTGCCTGGATAGCCTTTCAACTCGGCACCCACCGCCACACCGGAATATTGCGGATCCTAGCCGGGGCCAAGCATTTTATTGAGGCCAAGCATTTTATTTCCGATGCATCAACTGCCTTCCGTGTGCAACAGCCAGAGGCGAAACTCCCGCCGGGGCCGCAGCATAGGGTTACTCTCACGTGGAAACCAAGCAACTCCGCCGTTGTCGGATACAACGTGTATCGTCGCGGCGGCGCTTCGGGCGTAATCAGGCTCAATTTCACCCCAGTTGCCGAAACCACTTACGTCGACAGCACCGTGTCGTCGGGGCAGACCTACTTCTATGTGACCAAAGCGGTAAGTGCGATGGGGGCAGAGAGCGCGCCCTCCAACGAGGTTCGAGCCGATGTTCCTACGCCTTAGATTTTGGAAGAGGCTGTTGACGGCCTTTTGCGGTTTACCAAGTACGATTCATGGAATTACAGCCCGCGCCTCGTTGGAGTAGACACTTTCCTCGTCATTCGAATTAACCGCGGTCGAAACGTAATAGTAAGTCGTGCCATTGATCACAGTAGCGTCCGTGTAGGCGGTGCTTGCATCGAGTACCGAGTTGATCTGGCTGTAGGGGCCGCCCGACTTGAGGCCGCGGTAAATATTGTAGCCAATCACATCCTGTGACTTGCTGGCGGTCCACGAAAGATCGACGCTGTGGCCTTGCGAAACGGTGCCGACGCCGCTCAGAAATTCGACGGCAAGCGGACCAGTCCCAGTAGCATCGACGAAGCCGACAGTGGCCGACGCCACGCCGCTCGCCTGTGGGGTGAACGTAACCAAGAACCCCTGGCTGCTCCAGGCTGGAACGGTCAACGGGAACGAGACTCCGCTCAAGGTATATTCCGTACTGCTGATGTTGGCGGACGAGATCGTCACCGGGTTCGCAGAAGTGGTAAGCGTCCCCGGTTGAGTTGCGCTTGATCCCACCTGCACTGTGCCAAAATTCATCGTTGCCGGATTAACGACGAGCCAATCGTTATCGGAGCCAGTCCCGCTCAGTTCCAACATGAGAATCGGGTTCGGTACATCCGAAACATCCGAAACTTCCGAAATAAGCGAAATGCTTCCGCGACTGGCGCGAGCAGACACTGGCGCGAAGCCGCAACTGAAGGTATAGCTTTCACCGCTCGCCAACGTCACTGGCAAATCCAGCCCATTGAGGGTGAATCCCATTCCTTGCGCAGCAATCTGCAGCAATGTGATATTCGCATCACCGGAGTTAGTTACAGTGACGGTTTGCACCTTTCGCCGGCCAACGACAACCCTTCCGAAACGCAGTTCCCGCGGCGCAAAGACCAGACGGTCCGGTGTCGTACTCAATAACGACGATTTCGCGGGAGTTTTATCAGCCGCCCGTGCTTGGGGCATTGGCACGAGGAGAATCGCGATCGCGGCGGTGGACAGCCGAGATCTAGACATGAGGCGGGAGAATCGCATGGCGCGAATATGGTTAGGATTTGCCGCCTGATGGAAAAGGTCTCGGTAGTACATCCGCAAAGCGCGCGGACAGTGAGCTTCTGAACTAATTCCTTTCTCTTGAAATCTCGTGAAGCTTAAAGTAATAGATTAAGTGATGCAAGTGAAAATTTTAAAAAAAGAGGCAGGTAGGAATGAAGGGAGCATCGCTCCCACCATTCAGTCGGGGACTTCCAAGCAGAATATCGAACTACGGCCCAGGAATCACAGCCGTTGTCTGATTCGAATACGCGCTTTCTTCATTGTTCGAATTGACGGCTGTAGTGGCGTAGTAATAGGTCGTCCCATCGACGACGGTTGTGTCGGTGTAAAGCGTGCTTGCATCTAGAACGGGATTGATCTTCGAGTAGGGTCCGCCTGACTTCACGCCGCGATAAATATTGTAGCCAATGACACCCTGCGACGTACTCGCGGTCCATGAAAGATTAACGCTATGTTGCGGGGGAGGGGTTCCGTTGCCGGTGAAGGTTTCGACGGTCGGAGAATTCGAAGCATTGCTCGCAAACGACACATTGCCCGATGCCCCGCCTGTTCCTTGAGGCGTAAACGTCACGGTGAACTGCACGTGTTGTCCAGCAGGAATCGTTACTGGAAACGACAGCCCGGTTACCGCAAAGGCCGAGCCGGTCACCATATCCGAAGACACGACTACACTCGTACCGGTGGCGCTAAGAGTTCCGTTTTGTTGCGCATTGGTCCCCACGACCACATCGCCAAAGGGGATGTTGGCTGGAGATACGGACAACTGTCCCAGCGGCACAGGCGTTCCTGTGCCGCTCAGCGGTATGGAGAGGTTTGGGTTAGACGCGTTCGAGACGATTGCGACAGTTCCGGAGTAGCTTCCGGTCGAGGGTGGTGTAAAGGTGACCGTGAACGTGTAATGCGCGCCGGGCGTCAGAACCACTGGAGGATTCAATCCACTCATCGTAAAGCCCGTGCCCGAAATCGTTGCTTGCGAAATGTTAACGTTCACTCCACCAGAGTTCGTCAGAGTTTCCTGCAGTTGCTGGTTGTTGCCCACTTGAACGTTGCCAAAACTGAGGCTCGATGGGCTCGGAGTCAGGGCGCCAGCAGCCAGCCCGTTTCCGGACAATGCCACGTTGACGCTGGAGTTTGAAGCGTCGCTGAGAATCGCCAGGTTCCCGCTGCTGCTGCCTGAAGAGGTCGGAGCAAACGTAACGCTAAAAGACTGACTCTGACCGGCCGTCAGCGTAAAGGGCAAGCTCAACCCGCTCACAGTGAAGCCAGGCCCCGTCGGGTTTACTTGCGAGACGGTCACCGTAGTTCCACCGGTATTGATCAGAGTCTCGGGGAGGGTCTGATTGTTGCCCACTTGAACGCTTCCGAAGTTAAGGCTCGACGGGTTTGGAGTAATTACGCCCGCGCTCTGTGAACCGCCGGAGAGAGGAACGTTTACCGTGGAAGTTGCTCCCGTGTTTATGATGGCCAAATTTCCACTCACTGTACCCGCAGACTGCGGAGTATAGGTGACGCTGAAAGGTTGGCTCTGACCCGCCCCTAGCGTTAGTGGCAAGGTCAATCCGCTGATACTGAAACCAGTCCCGGTAGTGTTTACCTGCGAAACCGTGAGGCTGGATCCGCCAGTATTGGTCAGTGTTTCAGAAAGGGTTGTTTTGCTGCCCAATTGAACATTTCCAAAACTAAGGCTTGAAGGAGTTGGAGTGACAGCGCCGGGCGTCTGCGAGCCTCCGGAAAGAACAACGTTAACCGTCGGAGTCGAGCCGGTGTTCGCGATGGCCAGATTCCCGCTCACGGCGCCTAGCGCCTGCGGGGTAAAGATAACCGTGAAAGTCTGGCTCTGACCGGCAACCAGAGTCACCGGCAAGCTCAATCCGCTCACGGTAAAACCCGTGCCGCTGGGAGTCACCTTAGTCACCGTCAAGCTCGATCCGCCGGAGTTGGTCATGGTAGCCGGTTGGCTCTGGTTGTTCCCGACTTTTACGATGCCGAAACTAATAGTGGTTGGCGTGACCGTGAGCAGACCCGGCTTAGTGTTGTTGGTGGTGTTCGTCGTCGATGCCTTGTTCGAACTGCTCAGACCTTGGCATCCCACCATCGTCGCAAGAGCGAGAAGTACAACAAGCGCATTCCAGCGATGAGGAAGCTGTTTCATCATAGATGACCCTGTTGCCTCTCCCCGATCTACTCCTCAGGGCGAAAACGTAGTCTGAACTTTGGACTGGACATTGGATAGGTCGCGGAAGGACGTGGCAGCAAACTGACGAGGATGGTATCTGGAACCTGTCTGAATTCGCGGCTCCACACTGTAATCGGACAGTCAGTGCAGGCCTCAACGACCGATCAGATCACTGCGAATTTCCTACAAGAAGAGTGGCCAAGACTGCAGTCAGGCTTGGCCTCTCGGGCAGCGTCCTTTGGTGCTCGTCGGCGCAGGCACAACCGCAGTTAGTGTCGATTGCGCCGGGTCTCATAGGCCGATCACTCAACTCGACGGACCTTGCACACGACTGGAAGCTGAACCGTCAGTGCTTCTTCTTACCGTCAAGCAGCGCCCGCGCCGCCTGCAACTCTTTGCGTTTGTCAGGATCAACCTCCGGATAAGCCAGCTTCAGATCCTCGAGCGTCTCCACAACTGCCGCCGCCACCACTACGCGCGTGAACCATTTGTTATCCGCCGGGACCACATACCAGGGCGCATGCGGGCTTGCCGTATGGATGATCATGTCTTCGTAAGCCTTCATGTAATCGTCCCAGTACTCCCGTTCCCGCACATCGGCCGGGGAGAATTTCCAGTTCTTTTCCGGATGCTCAAGCCGGGCCAGAAAGCGCTCCTTCTGCTCCTTCTTTGACAGGTTGAGAAAGAATTTTCGAACCACGATTCCGTTGCTCGAATAATAACGCTCGAAGCCATTGATATCCCGAAAGCGCTCCGTCCAGATGTCCTGGGTTATTAAAGACGGAGGAATGCTCTCATCCTTCAACAAATTCGGGTGAACCCGCACCACCAAAACCTCTTCGTAATAAGACCGATTAAAGATGCCGATCCGGCCCCGTTCAGGTGCCCGCTTGGTCGTGCGCCACAGATAGTCGTGATTCAGTTCTTCCACGGACGGAGCCTTGAACGAATACACCTGCACGCCTTGCGGATTCACTCCCGACATCACGTGCTTGATGACGCCATCTTTGCCGGCGGCGTCCATGGCCTGAAAGATGAGCAACACGCCCCAGCGGTTCTGAGCATAGAGCTTGTCCTGTAATTCGGCTAGGGAAGCGATACCCAAGGTCAAAAGTTGTTTGGCGTGCCGCTTGGAATGAATTTTTCCGGTATCGCCGGGATCGAAGTCCTTCAGCCGGAATTTCGAACCGTCCTCCACTCGATAGGGCTTCACCAGTTTGCCTGCCCAGCTCATCCGAACCTCCGTCTCCGCAGCTTTTCGAGGAAATCTGCGGAGAGACGCAGTCTACATCACGCTGTGCGTGGTCCCGGGGCTCCCACGAAAGAAGGGTCCACTCCCAAGCCTTCTGATGCTAGAATCTCACGGTAACTCTAGTAACTTGCAGGCCTTATGTATTTTGGCTCTATGCTGCATCTAACGGCATAAGAATGGCGAGCGTCCTTACAAGACGGGCTGGGGCGAAGTGGCTGGTTTATTTGAGCGCCGTACTGCTCTTGGTCGCCGCTGTCACCCAAGCAGCGCACTTCTGCGGTTTCCAGGCACTGGACCTGCGCGGGGGCACGCAGCTGCGCGCGGATTCTCCCAATACCACACTATGCCTGACATGCCTGATGGCCCAGTCGGCGGCGGCCATCGTTCTGTCTATCGCGTTTTCCTCGGTGCTTCGCCGTCGCGTTCGCGTACAAATCCCCCAGATGCATCCCCGGCCTTTGCTGGAGACCTTCCAGTTATACGTACGACCTCCTCCCGCGTTCTAATCTTGGCCGTTCTCCTGATCTGAGCATTCCCGAAAAGCAATTTTAATTTTTTCAGTACGTCCGTAGTGGCCCCTTCTTTGAGGGCCGATGGCTAGCTCGACATGATTGGTTTCAAATTGAGCTTAATTGCTCTCAAGACGCCTCCGTTTCGCGGGCATCCGCCCGTTAGAATCGGTCGCCCCAGTTGGGCGTCGTCGCTTCGACCAGTCGTGGCATTCGGGCTTCTGCTCTTCCTTCTGCTGGTGGTTCAGATGAGTGCCGGACAGGCGACAACTCTGATTAGCCTTGATCAGGCCATCGATCTTGCGTTAGCCCACAACCACGCCCTCAAAGCCACCCGCACATTGGTCTTCCAGAATCAGGCGCAGGAGATCACCGCCAATCTTCGTCCCAATCCCGTCCTCGGAGCGGATGCCCAGTTCATCCCTATCTTTACCCCCAGCGATTTTTCCAGTGAGGATCTGGATTTGGCGCAGCAGTTCGACCTGGGCCTTTCGTATCTGTTCGAGCGTGGCCACAAGCGCCAGAGCCGTCTCCAGGCCGCTCGCGATCAGACCGCGGTAACCCGCGCCCAAGTCACGGACGCCGAGCGCACCCTCGCCTTCAATGTAGGCCAGCAGTTTGTCGGCGTTTTGCTGGCTGAGTCAACTCTGCAGTTCGCCCTGGAGGATATGAAGAGCTTCCAGACCACGGTCGATATTGGGGAAGCGCAGTTGAAGGCAGGTGCCATCAGCGAAGGCGATTACCTGAAGATCAGGCTCCAGTTTCTGCAGTTTCAAACCGACGTGTCCGCGGCGCGCCTCGCGAAGGCCCAGGCGCTCGTCGGTTTGAGGCAGTTTCTTGGCTACGACGCGGTTCCAGCAAACTACGATGTCATCGGTGATCTTGCCTATCAGCCCCTAAATGCCAAGCTTGAGGATTTGCAGGCCAAGGCGCTCAAAGAGCGGCCTGATTTTCAAGCTGCCCTGCTTGGCGTAACCGCTGCCCAGAGCCAGATCCGGCTGGCCAAGGCCAACGGAAAAGTCGACGTGAACGGCACCTTCGACTTTACCCATACGGCGGGACAGAACACAGCCTCGATTTTTGCCAATTTCGAGTTGCCGATTTTCAATCGCAATCAAGGCGAGATTGCCCGCACTGGCTACACTCTGACCCAAGCCCAGGAAGCTCAGCTATCGGCCAGTGATGCGGTATTGTCTGACGTCGCCAACGCCTATGAGGCGCTCAGGAGCAACGACGAAGTTGTCCAACTTTACACTTCGGGGTATCTGAAGCAGGCGCAAGACTCACGCGACATCAGTGAGTATGCCTACAAGCGCGGTGCCGCCAGCCTGCTCGACTTCCTGGATGCCGAACGCAGCTACCGCGCGGCTCAATTGGCATACCGCCAGGCCTTGGGTTCTTATATGACCGCACTCGAACAACTGAAAGAAGCAGTGGGAACGAGGAACCTGCCATGAAAATGCGCGAGAACAAGACCCGCCAGTCGCGCTGGTGCTGGTTCGCTTCATCGATGATTCTGTCGGCGATCGTGATGATGGCCGGCTGCGAAGGCCCGAAATCGGACGCCGCTAACAATCACGGCGGGAATGACCCGAACCATCCCGAACTCTTCACCATCCCGCAGAACCAGATGTCACATGTCCAGGTTGTAACCGTCCAACCTATGACGCTCACCCGCGCGCTGCGGCTGACCGGAGCTGTGGCCTATAACAATTTCCACACTACACCAGTGATCACCCAGGTGAGCGGCCCGGTAAGCCGAATTGTGGTCGTGCCAGGCGAAAAGGTGCACAAGGGCCAGCCCATGCTATACATAGCCAGCCCCGACTACTCGCAACTGCGCACCAATTATCTGAAGGCCAAGGATGCCTACTCGCTGGCGCAGAAATCCTATGCGCGATCCCAGGATTTGTACCAGCATCACGCCATTGCGGTGAAGGATCTCGAGCAGGCCGAATCCGCCGAGGTGCAGGCGGGAGGCGACTTGGCGGCGGCCGAAGCCGCGCTCAAAGTAATGGGGATCACCGACCCTGACGCTTTGGTGAAAGCTCCTCCTTCTTTTGAAGTGCCGTTGCTCGCGCCCATTGGCGGCGAAGTGGTCGAGCAGTTAGTTGCCGTCGGCCAACTTTTGCAGCCCGGCAATACCCAGTGCTTCACCCTTTCCGACCTCGGCACCGTTTGGGTTCTGGTGAATGTCTATCAGAAGGATCTGCCTTACGTCCGCGTTGGCGATCCGGTCACGATTCAGACGGACAGTTACTCCGACGTTTTCAATGGCCGAATTTCCTATGTCGCCGCTTCGCTCGATCCCAGCACGCGCACCTTGCAAGCACGCATTGAGACTGCGAATCCCGGCGAGAAGCTGAAAAAAGATATGTATGTAACCGCGACCGTGCAGGCAGGGAAGATCGAAAATGCGATTGCTGTGCCGGATGCGGCAGTTCTCCGCGACAGCGAAAACCAGCCGTTTGTTTATGTCGAGGCGCCTCCTAACCAGTTCGGGAGACGCCCGGTGACTGTCGGCGAAAGCATGCAGGGACTAACCCAGGTTACCTCCGGCCTGCAGTCCGGCGACCGGCTGATCGGCGACGGCAGCCTGTTCTTGCAATTCGCGAACTCGCTGCAGCGTTAGGGCGACCAAGGAGAACCGACGACCAAATCTAAATGATCCACCGAATCGTCCAAGCCGCGCTTCGCCAACGATTTCTGGTCCTGATGCTGACCGGCTTCATCACGGTCGGAGGAATCCTCTCTTTCCAGCGCATGCCGGTGGACGCATATCCCGACCTCTCGCCTCCGCAGGTCGAAATCATCACCCAATGGCCCGATCATGCTGCGGAAGAAGTGGAACGCTTGGTCACCCTTCCTCTCGAACTGCAGATGAACGGCGTGCCGCATATGATCATCATGCGCTCGATTTCGCTGTACGGGCTCTCCGATGTGATTCTGACCTTCGAAGAAAGCACCGACAGCTATTTTGCACGGCAAGTAGTATTTGAGCGGCTGGCGCAAGCGACGTTGCCGACCGGAGTGACTCCGACCCTCGCGCCGCTGTTCAGTCCAAGTGGTCTCGTCTACCGGTACGTGCTGGAAAGTCCGGACCGGACTCCGCAAGAGTTGAAGACCATTGAAGACTGGGTGGTCGAGCGGGCCTACCGGTCGGTCCCCGGTGTCGCCGACGACTCCGGCTTTGGCGGCACCGTAATGCAATACCAGGTATTGCTTGATCCCGCCCGCATTTATGGCTATCACCTCGCGATTCCGCAAGTGCTCACGGCTCTTGCTGCGAACAACGCCAACGCCGGAGGAGGCTTTTATTCGCAAGGCGGACAGTTCTATTACGTCCGCGGTATCGGCCTGGTCCGCAATACCGACGATATCGGGAATGTGGTTGTCGGCAGCAACAAAGGCGTACCCGTTCGCGTCCGCGACATCGGCGATGTCACCATCGGCCACGCACCGCGCCTCGGAGAATTCGGCTTTCTAAAGAATGATGACGCGGTTGAAGGCGTCATCCTGATGCGCCGCGGAGAACAAACCCAGACCGTCCTGAAAGCAGTCGAAGCCAAGACTGAAGAGTTGAACCGGGTGACACTGCCACCCGATGTCAAAGTTCGTCCTTTTTATGACCGCAGCGAGTTGGTAAAACTTACTACTGACACCGTCGAGGACAACCTGCTCCGCGGCATGATTCTGGTTGTAGTCGTCCTGATCTTTTTCTTAGTCAGCTTCCGCGCCGCGATTATTGTTGCCCTTACCATTCCGCTGTCGCTATTGTTCGCCTTTATCGTCCTACACGCTCACGACGTGGCCGCCAACCTGCTTTCCATCGGTGCGATCGATTTCGGAATTGTCATCGACGGAACCGTAGTGATGATGGAAAACATTTATCGCGAACTCGCGCTGCGGGAAGGGCAGAGCTACAACCTCAACGAAGTCATTCTGGCGGCGGCGAAGGATGTGGATCGCCCCATCTTCTATTCCGTGGCCGTCATCCTTGCTGGCTATCTGCCCATCTACGCGTTGAGCGGTCCTTCCGGCAAACTGTTCCATCCCATGGCGGAGACCATGTCGTTCGCGCTTGTCGGCGCACTGATCTTGACTCTCACGCTGATCCCCGTGCTGGCATCGTACTGGTTCAAGAAAGGCGTAAAGGAAAAACACAACCGCGCTTTCGAATGGATGAAGAGCAAGTACGCAACCCAGTTGGACTGGGCTCTTGCTCGCCCCAAACTTACAATGGCAATCGCGACCTTGATTTTCGGGGCGTCGCTGTTGCTGGTTCCCTTTATCGGGGGCGAATTCATGCCCCACCTCGATGAAGGCGCCCTCTGGGTGCGGGCGACCATGCCCTACACGATCTCCTTCGAGGAAGCCAGCCAGATTGCTCCCCAGATTCGCGCCATCCTGATGTCTTATCCTCAAGTCACCGTGGTGGGCTCGGAGTTGGGACGCCCCGACGATGGCACCGACCCCACCGGCTTTTTCAATTGTGAGTTCTATGTTGGCTTGCGGCCCTACAAGGACAAAGCCTGGGGCGGGAGCAATAAGGAAGATCTGATCGCCTCCCTCAATAAAAAACTGAGCGCCTTTCCCGGAATCATCTTCAACTTCACTCAGCCCGCCGAAGACGCGGTGGATGAAGCATTGACCGGGTTGAAGAGCTCTCTTGCCGTCAAAATCTATGGCAGCGACCTGAACGTGCTCCAGGACAAAGCCGTACAGACGAAGAATGTATTGGCCAAGGTTCCCGGCTTTACCGACCTGACCGTGGTCCGCGAACTTGGTCAGCCCAGCCTATTGATCGATGTCGACCGAGACCGGATCGCGCGTTACGGGGTCAACGTTGCCGATGTGGAAGCCGTGATCTCTGCCGCAGTAGGCGGACAGGCAGTGACGCAGGTCATCCAGGGAGAGAAGCTGTTTGATCTGGTCGTGCGCATGCAACCGCAATTCCGCAGCAGCGCCCACGATATTGGGAATTTATTAGTGGGTACGCCCGACGGGCAGCAGATACCGCTGAGCCAGTTGGCCACTATCACCCAGGGCAACGGCGCATCGTTTATCTATCGCGAAAACAACTCGCGCTACATCGGCGTCCAGTACAGCATCGAAGGGCGTGACTTGCAACGCGCCGTCGAAGATGGTCAGAAAGCCGTCAACAAGGCTGTGCCCTTGCCACAAAATTACTGGCTCAGTTGGGGCGGAGAATACAGCCAGCTAGTCGAAGCCAGAGCACAAATGTCGATTATTGGTCCGATTGCCGTAGTAGTGATTTTCATGATCCTGTTCGCGCTGTATGGAAACTTCAAGTTCCCCGTGACCATCGCACTGGGCGTAATTATGACGGAGCCGGTCGGGGCGCTGGTCGCTCTGAAGCTTACGCATACACCGTTCAGCGTTTCCTCCGTCCTCGGCCTTCTGGCGCTGCTCGGCGTCTCGGTTGAAACCGCGGTGATTCTGGTCTCTTACATCAACAAGCTCCGGCAGGAAGGAATGGACATCCGCACCGCCACTCGCGAAGCATCGCTCTTGCGGCTTCGTCCCATCATGATGACTGCTCTGGTTGCCTGCCTGGGATTGCTGCCCGCGGCGCTTTCCACTGGCATTGGCTCGGACACCCAGAAGCCTTTCGCAATCGTGATCGTCGCCGGCCTCGTCTCCCGCTTATTCATTGGGTTCTTCGTGAACCCGGTCTTGTACCAAATGGTGGCCCGCGAGGGCGACGTGCTGCAAGTGTAAGAACTCTTCGCAAGTCCTTGCAATCCGCGTAGACATTACGTTTTCTGATTACTTCGCAGGTTACCTTCCCAAACCTTCGTGCTACGTCTATGGCCCGTTTGGGCGTTGCACTACTGGTGTGCGCTTGCTACCTTGACGACATTGAGCCTCCCCTTAGGTGCTGTGGCGCATCTTCTCGGAGGTGAGGTAATGAAAATCGTTCATCTGTGCTACGCGGCGTTGGGGTTTGCGGTGGCTCGTTGGATCTTTAAGCGGGAGCCCATGCCGATGGTGGACCCGGTCACTCGTTTTCGTTCCTCTGGCTTGTTGTAAAGTTCACGGGCGTGCGGTGCCCTGTTGCGCAACTACTTCGTCCCGCACGTCCGTGATGTTTCACTCCACGGGCCGGCCTTTCTAGCTCCTAAGTTTCTCTTGTCATTCTTACCCTCTGTGTTGTTGTCATTCCTACCCTCTATTTTGTTGTCATTCCGAGGAGCGAAGCGACGAGGAATCTGCTTTTCGCCCGCTATGCGAGAATCTAGCCCCTCGCTTCGAGGTGACAGCAGGCAACGAAGAAGAGAGCCTGTTAGCAGCCTCTCCAGACCTCCTCTAAGGTTCTACAACCAACGTTCGTACCTTCGCGCTGATTCCTATGCTTGTTTCTGACTACAATTTGTCTAGGGAGAACACCCGCTTTCGTACGCAAATTTTCATGAAACATCGGCATTATCTCGGTATCTTTCTGGTTTTCCTGGGGACTATGCTTCCGCTTCGTGCCGCCGCGCAATCGGATGACGGAATATCGTTGGGCGATCTGGCGCGCTCCCTCCGCGAGAGCAAAACCCCACAAGAACCAACTGCGCCCGCGGTCATCGATAACGATAATCTTTCCAAGGTGATCGATGACGTTCAACACCTGCGCCTGGGCGTGCGGCCGATGTTCTCCTTTGACGAAGTGGGAAAGAATTTCCGGATGACGTCGCCCGACGGAACCTGCAGCCTTTCGTTCAACGCGAACGCCACCGCGCTCCTCTCCAGTCCCTATGTACCGCAGGATCTCCCTCCGGCTGAGCTGGCAAAACTGGACGGTCCCGCAAACATCGCCAGAGACACACTCGAAGTTTCCTTGTTCAACGCGACTGCCTGGAACGTGAAAGAGATTACGGTGGGCCTCACGATTGTGCGACGCGACGACACCACTGCCGAAGACTACGGAAGCGCAAAGCTGCTACCTGCCGTCGTCGGAGATACCGTCCCAGCCGACAGACATCCTGACGTGACTATGCTGCTTCACCTGAAAGCCTCGGCCGCTCCCCTGGCCACGACGATCTTTCGAGAAAAGCTGGACACTACCCTCGATGACGGCCAGGAGTGGCACTGGGCGATCGTGGATGCCAAGGGAATTCCTCCTGCCCCGATTGCTGACGCTCCTAAGGATTTGTCGCAACCCTAAACCCGAGACTCTTCTTCCGCCGCTCAGTTCCGTTTTCTCCAAACCACGATGCAGATCACTCGAACCTAAAAGCTGCGCGCGGACTGTTCGCGTCTCCAGATGCCAACCTCGCTTGCTCCCGCAGCCAGCAGACCGAGACTGGCCGGGTAAAAACCGCGCCTGGCAGGTGCTGCATCGGATTCTTCGACACTCACTTCCTCCGGTCCTTTGGTCGCGCCGGTGACGATGGGCTTATTGGGGATGGTTTCGTAAGCGTAGCCGGTAATCGTCGCCGTCGGTTCACCAGCGCTGCGGATGCGCGCCCAACCAAAGTGGACTTTCCCCTTGATAACGATCTTCAAGCCTACATACCCGTGCCCGACCTTGAACCACGGACCTCCACAACCACCGCCGGAGGAACCGCCGGCGCATGCCCACATGACGAGAGCGGATTGGCCCGCTTGAAAGGGGCTGTGCGGTCCCACATCCTTTCCCTTCGACAAAGCAGCGGCACCCACTTCGCCGTTGCCTTTGGCAACCCGTACCCGGTTCGACTGCTGAACCGGATACACCGTCATCGAGGACTGATGGAATCCCTCGGGTTGGCGCCTTCTTTCGGTGGTGTATGAGAAAAAAAACTGGAAATCGTTAATCCCGAGGTGGTTCAAATCCAATTCGACGGCTCCGCCATTCTCAATGATCGGAATGTGAGCTGGTGTGTAGACGATTTTGCCCTCCGCCGGTTTTGTGAGTGCGAGTATCCCGACTCCGGCGGCCCCAGCCGCGAGCGCGTATGCATTGAGCCGTCGGTTGATCGACTCGGGAAAGCCTTCTTGCGGGCGAGTTCGGCGTTTCATGCGGTTTCCTCAAAGACGAGACATTATCGGTAAGCCCCGGAGGCGAGTCAATATGCAAACCTTTTAACATTCATGAGCGCCGCTATGGCAATACGCCCTCGGTTCGTCCGCTTTTCATGCTCCGGTAGGCGGCGTCCAGAATCTCTTGATTGCGCCAGCCTTCCTCGCCAGGAATCGGGAACACTCCCTTGCCTTCGACGGCGGCCGCAAACGCGTCCACTTGCAGCGCGTAGGCAAGTTGGTTCGAGACCGTCTTGGTTTCCACCACCATTCCATCGCGACGCAGTTCAAGCTGCACCGGACGCTCCACGGTCAATGCATTATCGGCGCGCAGCGCTCCCGTTTCCCCAACCACTTCGAAGGGCGTGCGGTACTCTGCACGGAATGAAACTGCGACCGTGGCCAGAGTTCCGTGGGAGAACTCAAGCAGCAACGCCGCGCCCGCTTCCACATTTCCCGGATCTCCAGGAATTCCACGAGCGCTTACCCGCAGAACCTCGTCTTGCAGGATAAAACGCAACGCGTCGATGCAATGCACTCCCACGTCGGCGACCGGGCCGCCGCCGGCGATTGCGGGATCATTGATCCAGGTGCGCGCGTGCCCGCCAGCCGCAGAAAAGGAAAACTCAGAGCGTGCGAAAACGGGTTTCCCAACCTTTCCCGCCGCGATCTGTTCGCGGAACCACGCCGTGCTCTCTTCAAACCGAAACACTTGCGCCACTCCCAGCAGGACTCCGGCTGTGCGCGCCGCCTCGACCATCTGCCGGCATTCGCCGGCGTTGATACCCATAGGCTTCTCGCACAGCACAGGCTTGCCGCACCCAGTCGCGGTCAGCACATCCCGCAAATGACAGGCATTGGGTGTCGCCACGAACACTGCGTCAACCTGAGGGGAGCGGCACAATTCTTCAGCTGAATCGAAGGCCAGGGGAATATCGTACTGTCGCGCCGATGCCCGCGCTTTCGCTAGATCGCGCCGCGAGAGCGCCGAGACCCGGCAATTTCTGGCAAGAGCAAATCCCGGCATCAGCCGCTTTCCCCCGTGGAGTCCGAAGCCGACGATTCCGAAGTTGATCATGGAAGCCAGTGTACATTCACCAGAACACCTAGCCCCGGACGCCTCGCAGGGTGGGCCTCAATACGGAATTCGTCCCAACTCCAGGGGTCTTACGCGGTGCTCGATCCGAATCTACGGCGCGACCGACATGGAAGCCGGCGAATCGCTCGTGGGTGTGGACTGCGCGGCGTTGGTGACGGCTCCGGTGGTGGCGTCGATCGTAAAAGTGCTGATGATCTTCGCCGTCTGACTGCCTGTGTACAGGAACTTTCCGTTGGGATCAATCACTTCAAACAAGGGAGCGTTACCGGCGCTAAATGGCGAATCCGTAATCTGGGTAAGAACCCCCGTGGTCGGAGCCACGGAGAACACGGAGATGTTGCTTGACCCCTGGTTGGCGACATACAAATACTGCCCCAGCACGGCAACCGCAATCGGCGTTGTCCCGGTGGCGTAGGTATTCAGCAGCGTCAAAGCACCGGTACTGGCGTTGACCGAAAGTATCGAAACCGTGTTGTCAGCCGAATTCGCCACGTAAACAAAAGTTCCATCGGGGTCGACTGTAATCCCGAGCGGTGTGTTGCCGACCTGAGCCGGAAAACCCGGTACTGGCTTCAAAACTCCCGATGTGTTGGTGTAAGCGAAAACCGCTCCCAAGTCGCTGTTCAGCACGTAGAGGAATTTTGCCGAAGGAGCCAGCGCGAGATCGATCGGATTGGGGAAGGTGGGAAACGGAGATCCGGAGACTGGGGTGAGAGCCCCACTTGCGGAGTCTACGGAATAGACCGAGATGTTGCTTGAGAGTCGATTGATCGCAAAGAGAAAATTGCCCCCGCTGTCCATCGCGAGCGATGCCGGGACTAGTCCCGTAGGGGTTCGCGGCAACACTTCCAGCAATGAGCCTAAAGTGTTGTTGACCGTGAATAGCGAAATATCGTTCCCGATCTGATTGGCGGCATAGACGAATTTGCCGGAAGGATGCACCAGCACCGAGGACGGCGACGTCCCTCCGGGATACGGAGACCCTAGGATGTTGGTGAAGCTCCCCGTGTTGTTATTGACTTGGTAGCTCGCCACCGCATTCGAGGTAGGTAAAGCGACAAAGGCAAGATGGGAGGATGGGAAGGGCGAGGGAGACGAGCTTGACGGGGAAGACGAACTGCACCCTACGATCCCAGCTAATCCGATTGCGAGCCAAATCAGGGAGATTCGTCGGGGCCTCATTGAGCCCCTTCGCGGAAAGCGGACGGTTCGAGAGGACGAAGATTCGAGAGATCTGAGAATCATGGTTCTGAAGTTTTCATTTACGGTGCAACATTGTAATTTCACAGTCTTGGACGCCGGCCAATATGACCGTGGTGGAAAACCAGTCCGGTCGAAATGCGTATATTGTTTTGCGTAGCCCCGAAGGTCTGGGTATTCAGGTAATCGGCCTGGACGCGAATCGTAAACCTAGGCGTCAGGTCCACGTCGTAACCTCCTCCCACCGCGAAGGCGCGTCCGACACTGGTGAATCCATTCCTGGTCGCGGTCA
Source organism: uncultured Acidobacteriota bacterium (assembly GCA_963837015.1). Classification (GTDB taxonomy): domain Bacteria; phylum Acidobacteriota; class Terriglobia; order Terriglobales; family Acidobacteriaceae; genus JABDBE01. The sequence continues at coordinate 110,845 of CAWIMI010000024.1, forward strand.
AGATATTGACCGTGTTCTGGGCCTTCCCGAAAAGGCCATGAGCGAAAAACGCTGACTTGTCCTTGCGGAAGAAATATTGCGGGCCCGCCATATAGTTGTAGGCGCTGAGCTGGTTGCCGTAGTTACCGTTCCCGTCCGCCGTCAGGCTCAACTTGGGAGTGAAGTTAAACGTGACGTCGCCATTGAATCCATTCAAGTTGGACCAATTGGCGTACCCGATCGTTGGCGAGTCAAATCGCAAGTAAGAGTAGCCGCCAAAGAACTCCCACCGCGGAGCTACCTGCCCCGCCGAAAGGGAAGAGCCCGCCAAGACCAACGCAAGAACAAAGAAGATGAAGACTGCCGCTCTCTTGCGGCGGACAGGTACAGGTTCGATGGCCATCAGTATGAGAGTACCAACTTCCCTCCAGAGTTGTGCCTGCGTCGAGGGCAAGAAGCAGCTTGCTTTTGCCTTCGCAGGGTGCGGCAGAGCTTAACTGTTTGTAATCAAACACGATTCTACCCGGAAGTTGCAAAGAGAAGAAGGCTGGCGCGTGTAATTCTTTGTAAATCGCCAGGGTTTTAACGGGCGCGAGGCTTAGCCCCTCTGCCGTGATGCCATGCGCTGCAGTTCATCGCACAATTCGCCAATCCGTTTCTGCCTTATGTCGCGATCACGATGCTCAGCGTCAGTTAGAGTTCTCTTCTCGGCTGCGTCGGCTTCGTCATTGACTAGCTGAGCGAGCTCGCGACGGAGCTGTTCGGGTTCTCGGCCCATCAAGCACACTCTCGGGTAATAGACACTCGACGAAGAGGCGTTAGGTCTGATGGTATGGAGTCCGATGTGGGTTGGTCGGGCACCGATTTCCGTTGGCGCGTGCGCCGGATTGCCCGAGTCTTGTCACTTACAGTCTGTACGTATCGAACAATCGCCAGAGTTATGGCAGTCTAGGTTTCCTATTCCGTAGCCCCGCCGTGACCCTGGAAGACAAAATCCGCGATTTGTGCGCCCAGGTCTTGACTGCGCGAGACGACGAAGCCGTGAACCAGCTGCTTCCCCAACTCAGGGAAGCTATCCACGAGCACTGTGAGAATGTCAGAGTGATGGTGGAGAGAACCTTGCCGAAGATCTAGCTCAAGTTGTCACTAAACATGACTACAGGATTCGCTGTATTGCCCGCAGCCGATACTTCCGCTAGCCTCTGAAATCGAGGTTCGCGGCGGATTAGGGTTCGCAGCGAGCCTGGCGGTCATGGGTTAGCGTCGGCTGACATTTGACCCTCACGATCGCCGCCTACCACAACCCGCACGGTTCAGAAGCCGGATGATCCACAGCATCCGGCTTTTCCGTTTGGGCCCACGGAAGACTGCCGTAGCTCAGCGCATGAGCCTCGATACTCCAAGAATGATTGCGCCCCAGATCGCGGCAGAGATAGGGCTCCAGAGTAGCGTCGTCGCGGCGAGGTTGGTACTGAGTCCTGGCTTTCTCTCGGGGAACCGGGCAATCGATCTCAATGGTGCCTCCCGTGTTCCGACGCTTAGATTCCGCCAGATGTTGGCGGTTGCCCGTGTCCGGCGTGCTCTGCGCTTCGTTAGGACGGAGCTAATTTGCCTTCTTCGGTGATCCCGGCGAAGTCGAAGACGGTGCGGAGATCGCGCCAGTTTCCCGCCGTTGCGCCGGGGATCGCGGCTTGCACTCGTTTGAGTTCATTCTCTTCCTCCTGCGTCGCACGCTGGGGTTTCTTTCGCTCCTGCGGAGCTGGTTCTTCGCTTGTGCTTTCTTGCGATGCGTTTGGTTTTGCGGCTTCTGGCTCGGCTTGTGGCTTGGCTTGGGATTCTTGGTGGACGAGTTTTGTCGCGGCTTCGCGGGCGGGGGCGCCCGCACCACGCGGGATTGGGCTGGCTTCGTCACCCTGGCTTAGCGGGGGACCGTATTCGGGGTGTTCGATCAGGTATTGCTGGGCGTAGTCGGGGACTTCGCGGACCATCGGCTGCTCGCTGGGCCGGTAGTGAACGTCGTCGAAGCGCACGTTCTTGGCGTTTCTGGCGGCGATGCGCAGGGCTTGCAGGATCAACCGGGCGCGCGGCAGATCGAGCGTGCCTTTCACCAGGGCATCGACTACGTGCATGATGGAAAGCTGGATGGACTCGCAGTCTTCCAGCAGAGCCATGGAATGGAGTTGCATGTCGACGCGCTGTTGTACGCCTTTGATGACACGGGTGTGGAAGTAGCAGAAGAATTCGCCGCGCAGGGCGGGCGAACCGCAGCGCTGTCCGGTGACTTTGATGTGAGTGCAGTTGCGAACGTTGGGACGGGTGGGAATGGGAATGGCCATGAACGACTCCTAAAAAAAAATCGCGTTTTCGGGTAAATTCTTGATTACATTGAGGCGGAGTTCGAGGGTACCCGCCAGATCTATGAAACGAAAGGGGTTGGAGGCAAAATCTTGGGAACAAAGGAGTTGCGGGGTGATCGAAGCGGCCTGGCAGGTGAATGCGGACGGGAGGGACAACTTAGTGACTCCTGAATTGGAACGTTATATAACCACTCTATATTATATCTTTCAGTAAAGTCAAGGAAATAGTGAAGGAAATTGAGGTGACAGTTCCAAAATGGGAATGGAGAAGTTGGGTGGAGGCTCCGGGTGACAGCGCTATTTCGGGAGATGACAGCGTTATTTCGCGAATCTGTGGCCGCACACCAGTATCGTGTCTCATAAGCACCCGGCATAAGTCCGCGCGTTGGTTCGACGCGACGCATAATGCTCGGTGCTGTGAGCAAAGTACATAGATCCTTCGCTTTGCTCAGGATGACAGCGCGGACCTATGACGGGAACTTGTGGGACGGCACCCCAGGTGGTGCCCGGCACCCGGTTAAAAGCCCCGCTCTCTCGCACAGAACGTGAGACGTTCAGAACTTCGTGATGTTGCTCGCGGGCGGGTTTGGATACTTCTTGAGCGTCTCTTTGTACGCTTCGACGGCTTTAAGAGCAGGCCCCCCGGCCCACCCAAACAGCGCGGCAACATTGAGGTCCTCGTGGGGATCCATCTCGATGTTGTAGACCTTGGGGTAACCCGCCATGGGAGCGTTGGTCGAGCCGATGAAGCCGGGCATGCGCTGCGGCCCTTCTCCGCTCGCATGCATATCGGTAAAGTAGATGCGCCACTGCTTCCAGCGCGCCGCCACCAGTTCCCCTCCGATAAAGCTCAGCAGGCTCTCGCGGTGCCCGGTCTCGCTCTTGCCGAGCAGCACGTCGGTCTGGTCCACCCCGTCGATTGGTCGGTCGGTCGGCATTTTGCCACCCACGATTCGGGCGAAGGTCGGGAGGAAATCCATGATGGAAAACATCGCGTACGAAGTGCTGCCGGGCTTGATGTACCGAGGCCAGCGAATGAACGCGCAGGTGCGGATGGAACCTTCGGTCACGTCCCCTAACTCGCCGCGGAAAGGCCCAGAGTTGCCCATGTCCGGCGTGCCCTCGTTGCCCATCTCGCGCATCGTCTGGGCAGTTGGGCCGTTGTCGGATGCGAAGACCACGATGGTGTTGTCCTCGACGCCGAGTTCTTTAAGCGTGTCGAGGATCTGCCCGACGTGGTAGTCGCCTTCCATCAGCTTGTCGCCATAGTTTCCGATCCTGGACTTACCTTGGAACTGCTTGGACGGAAGGTTGGGCGCGTGCCCCATCGAAAAGGGCAGGTAAAGAAAGAACGGTTTACCAGCCGCCTTCTGGCGTTTCATGAAGTCGATGGACTTGCCCACCAACTCGTTGTCGATTTCGGCCCTGACTTGCTCTGTGAATGGTTTCACGGTACGCAAAGGGCCGCCAGCCGTTGCCTCAAAAATCTGCGGCCCCTTGGCCAGCAGCATTTCAGGAGGCGCAAGGATGGAGTGCGTAAGCTCGATCGTAGGGACGTAAGTCGAGTCGCTCCAGGTGGCATCCGGCGGAATGCCGTAGAACTCGTCGAAGCCGTGCGCCGTGGGCAGGCTCCCCGGTGCATCGCCGAGATGCCACTTGCCGAAGATTGCCGTGGCGTAGCCTGCTCCCTTGAACATGTCGCCCATCGTGAACGCATGCGCTGAGAGCGTGCTGGCGGTGCCGGGGACGATGATCAACGACAGACCACTGCGGATCGAGTATTGCCCTGTCATCAATGCCGCCCGCGATGGAGTACAGGCGGGCTCAACCAGGAATTGGGTAAATCGCAGTCCTTCTTGAGCAAGTTGGTCGAGTCTCGGCGTAGGAGCACCGCGGAGTTCACCGCCACCGTAGGAACCGAGATCGCCATAGCCCACATTGTCGGCCAGGATAAACACCACATTAGGCTTCTTTTCAGCCGCGATTGGTGTTGTCTTCTGCGTCTCTGCGGGCATCTCCACGTCTGGCATTTGCGGACGGCTCTCTTGCGTTCGTGCGTATCCGGAAAGGAGGATCAGGATGCAAGAAAGGTATGTGACTCCAAGTGTCAGTTTTCGAGTATTACTTCCTGGATTCAATTCTTCCTCCTAAGCGGCGCTCGTGAGTAATGTTGCGATTGCAGCATCGACCGGCTCTCGCCTGCCACAAAGTGACGGTTGAGTTGGCAATGGGCGCGCCTCCTCCCAGAACCTGCCCTTTGATCGTTTCGTCAGCCAATGCTCGCCCAGTCATGGCTACGATTGACAAGACAAGCCATATCAGCGCGAGCTTTCGAAAGCGTGATATGAACTGCATGGTGCATCTTCTCATGCCTTGCAGTGTGGGTTCGGAGCCCTATCAGAAAATGCCATACAATTTCTCCCGATTCCCGAGAGTGCGACAACTGTGAAAACTGCCAGTCAGTACCTCAAAATCGCTTTGCGGTTCAGCGGCGGCTTCATACTGAGAAATGGGCTGCTTCTCATATGAAAGGCTTTTGAGAACGCCGACATTATCAGAGAGGGGATTTGCCGCAAGTGATCATACCGGCGTGACCTACAAGCCCACATCCTCATTGACTTGCCCAAAAGACGGGTGGCCCACTCAAGTCGTCTTTTGGCTTGGGCCGGTGGCCCACTCAAGCCAAAGAACGTGTTCGCAAGGGTGGGCCAAGCTGCGGTAAGAAGTCGGTACCATGCAAAGAGTCGTAGGTGCCGGAATGGGAGGAGAGGAGAAGGTTCATTCGGTGGATTGCGGTCACTGAGTGTCGTCGAGATGTTGCCACAGCAACCCTTTTGAGATATGCGAACTCCACGCCTTTCATTGACTTGCCGCCGTTTCCGCCATAGCATGTTTTGCACACATGATCGGCCAGACGATCTCTCACTACCGCATCGTCGAGAAACTCGGGGGCGGCGGGATGGGTGTCGTCTACAAGGCCGAGGATGTGAAGCTCGGCCGTTTTGTTGCCCTTAAGTTTCTGCCCGACGAGTTAGCCAAAGACCCGCAGGCACTCATCCGCTTTCAGCGCGAAGCCAAGGCAGCCTCTGCGCTCAATCATCCGAACATCTGCACCATCCATGAAATTGATGAGGTTGATGGGCGAGCCTTCATTGCCATGGAGTTTCTGGACGGCTTGACGCTCAAACATCGGATCGCGGGACGGCCGGTTGAGATTGATGTCTTGCTGGGACTGGCGATTGAGATTGCCGACGCGCTGGAGGCTGCGCATTCGAAGGGAATCGTTCATCGCGACATCAAACCAGCGAATATCTTTGTTACCGAACATGGTCACGCCAAGGTTCTTGATTTCGGGCTGGCCAAGGTTGCTCCGACGGCCAGTGTCTCCGGCAACACGATGACAGACGTCGACGAAATGCATCTGACCAGCCCTGGTTCTACGCTGGGTACGGTGGCGTATATGTCGCCGGAGCAGGTAAGAGCGAAGCAATTGGATGCGCGGAGCGATCTGTTTTCTTTCGGAGCGGTGCTCTACGAGATGGCGACCGGCACCCTTCCCTTTCGCGGGGAGAGTTCAGGACTCATCTTCAAAGCCATTCTGGATGGAATGCCAACTGCTGCGGTGCGGCTGAATCCGGACGTCCCTCCGAAACTTGAGGACATCATCGGCAAGGCCCTGGAGAAGGACCGCGCTCTGCGCTACCAGCACGCCGCCGATATGCGCACGGATCTGCAGCGCCTGAAGCGCGACTTCGAGTCCAACAGGGTTGCGTCAGCTGCGGATTTGTCAGCATCAAATTCCTCTGTCAAAGCGGTTACGGGTAGCGGTTCTGCGCCGCAGGTCAGCGCTGCCTCGTCATCGTCGGGCGCTTCCTCCTCCTCAGCAGCCAGCATTGCGCGAGAGCACAAGTTCGGCCTCGCGGTGGTCGTGGCTGGGGTTCTACTTCTTATCGCGGTTGCGGGCTATGGGGTCTATTCCTTCCTGCAGCGGAACCACCGTGAACGCTTTCAAAACTTCTCAGTGACTCAACTCACCGAATCCGGCAAGCCGCGCTGGACTGCAATCTCGCCCGATGGAAAGTTCCTGCTGACGGTGCAGAATGAAAGCGGAGAGCGCGGGCTGTGGCTGCGCAACATCGCAACCGGCAGCGACACGCAAGTCGTGGCACCCGTGCCAGGCCAGGACCTTGTATATCCAACGTTCTCTCCCGACGGCAATTCCATCTACTTCCTGCAATCGGTGCCCGGCACCTCCTCCCTGATCTACAGTTTGATGCATGCACCTCTTCTTGGTGGGACTCCTCAGGTCATTGTCAAAGCGGTGGACTCGAACCCGGTCTTCTCGCCTGACGGCAAGAGTGTTGCCTACGGTCGACAGAACGTACCACCCGGAAAATGGAGCCTGTTCCGCTCTAACGCCGACGGCAGCGACGAGAAACTGCTCGCCTCGTCGCGGCTGGACAACTTTCCGTTGAATCTGGCCTGGTCGCCCGACGGCCGTCGCATCGCCTCGACGTTTGCCGACTTCAACGGAACCGCAGGCAATGGCATCGACATATTTGACTTCGCCAGCGGGCAAACATCCACGTTCGTGAAGTTTTCCGACAAACTTATCTTTCCATTGGTCTGGGCTCCCGATGGCCGGTCGATTTATGTTGTGTACATCGCGAAGAGTAAAGATGTGACGAGAGCGCAGATTGGAACTTTCGGTTTTCCGGATGGCAAGTTCCGTCCCATCACCAACGACACTTTGGATTATGCCTCTCTTTCCATCTCCGCCGATGGAGCTAACATCGCCACCGCGCCCCGTCAGTCGTTGGGAGAGATCGGTATTCTGCCGGGGAGCGGCACCGGTGCTGCGATTGCGGTTCCAGGCATCCCGGCAAAGGTCGACTTGCCGGGTTTCGAGTTCACTCCCGATGGGAAATTGTTGGTTTCGGAAGGCACGCGGCTAATCGCCATGCAGACGGACGGATCGAATGCTGCCACCATCGTGGAAGACCCCGTAGCCTTCCTAAAGGACCCTACCTATTGCAGCCGTGAAAACTCCATAGCATGGACCTGGTTCTTTCACGGTGGCGACAATTCCCAGAGAGTGTGGCGCGCCAACGCCGACGGCTCGGGGTCGAGCCCGTTGCTACCGGCGGGCTTCGACACGATCTGGGGTTGCTCACCGGACGGAAGGTGGCTGTACTTCGCCGATTTCGCCAAGATCAGTCGGGTTGCATTGAAGGGTGGCGCCGTCGAAACGGTGCCCGGGGTGGACCTATCCGGCATGCAAGTATCGAGTGCTGCCCTCGCCCCCGATGGCAAAACTCTGGCCATATTCGTTCTTCAAGGGGCTCAAGAATCGCACACTTTTTCCAATCGAATATTCCTTCTGCCTCTAGATTCGGGCCCCAAGCCCTCGGTCCGCTCACTGTCGATTGACCCGAGCCTGAACGTTGTTTTTAGCAATCTGGGTCCGCCTGCCAACGTTGGCTTTCATTACACGCCCGATGGAAAGGCACTGGCATTCGTGGTCGAACAGAAAGGTGTGGACAACCTCTGGACTCAGCCGCTTGATGGATCGAAAGGGCGTCAGATGACGGGCTTCAAATCTGATTTTATTCGAGACTTCCGCTGGTCACCGGATGGCAAGCGCCTGGCAGTACTCCACTTCCATAGCACTGCCGATGTGATCCTGCTTCACGACACTAACGCAGCGCAGCCATGACAGATTGGTGCTTTGAACGAAAGGGGCGCTCGGGAGCATCGGTAAGAGCGGACTCTGGTTCTTCTATTTTCGCTACTGTTTGGGCACTGCGTGCGAGATCCTTCGGCCGGCTTATGCCGGGCAGGAGGACGCTTTTTTCTGGCGATGACGGATAATTCGTGACACCGAATGGTTCTGTGACACTGCTCATATGTGGCGCGATGACAGTGTCCGCAATACTCGGCTGTCGGAAACGCCCCCGCTTGAATGAAATCGTTTCCTTCGATCTGAACGTTGCTCGGAGAGAAAGGTAAGTTCTTGCCGAATGGAAAGCTGTAGTTCGTTCGGATGTGGCGAATGTAGTCGGCCCTAACTCCATCGAAAGAATCCGAGAGACTACCGGAAGCCGACTTTGCTTCCGACGTGAGATGCGGGAGAGGAGAAGATTGTGAGATTACATTCGGGGAGCTAGGCGGAGGGCCGTCTTGAGCGGGCGTCAAAATCGCGGCAAACAAAAAGAGGAAACAGCCATCCGCGAAGCGAGACATACGCTCCTCCCGAAATGGTCCAGCTTCCCCCTCAGAAAACTATTGGCGGAAACAATACGGGGGTTTTATCTCTGTGTCAAGAGCAGTAATTTTCCGAGTGTCGCTACGAGCGGATTAACCAGGGGGTGTAGCACTTTTGCCGTCTCTGTACACCACCCCGAGGGGTTATTGACATCACGCGCGTGCGGCCCTAACATGCCGACAAACGCCGCTTCTGCTTTTGCATGATTGGTAAAATCCTCGGCCACTATCGGGTGCTCGAAAAGATAGGCTCGGGAGGGATGGGCGAAGTTTACCGCGCCAGCGACGAACGGCTGGGGCGGGACGTTGCCCTCAAGATGCTCAAACCCTCTCTGGCCCATGATCAGGACCGCCTGCGCCGTTTTGAGCAGGAGGCCCGCGCTGCGGCTGCTCTCAGTCATCCCAACATTGTTGCCATTTATGACATCGGCATGCACGATGGCGCGCCGTATATTGTCTCCGAGTTGCTGGAAGGGAAGACCCTGCGCGAGCGGCTGGTGGAAGGTCCGGTGCCGCGACGGCTGGCGATTGATTACGCGATGCAGATTGCGCACGGCCTGGTGGCGGCGCACGAAAAGCGCATCGTGCATCGCGACCTCAAGCCGGAAAATCTGTTCATCACCAAAGATGGCCGGGTCAAGATTCTGGACTTCGGGATTGCCAAGCTCTTAACTTCCGAATTTGGTTCCGAGGAACCCGGCTCGATGGCGAGCATGACCACCCAGACCCGAACGGGCTCGGTGCTCGGAACCATCGCGTACATGTCGCCGGAGCAGCTGCGGGGGAAGGCGGTTGACCATCGCAGTGACATCTTCAGCTTTGGGGCGATCTTTTACGAGATGCTCAGCGGCAAGCGCGCGTTTGCGGGAGAGACCCAGGTCGACACGATGACCGCGATCCTTAAGGAGGATCCGCCGGAGTTGATTCGCGAATGCGAGGACATTCCGCTGGCGTTCGAACAGGTCGTACGCCACTGTCTGGAGAAAGAGCCGGAGAATCGTTTTCAGTCGGCGCGCGACCTGGCGTTCGCGCTCAGCACTTTGTCGGACGCGACCACGGGCAAACAAGTCTTTCCGCGTCGCCTCGGGGCTACGCGCTTTTGGACGTGGGTGCCGCGTATTGTGGCCGGGTTGGTGCTGGCGGCGGTGGCAGTTTACGTGGGAGCGAGGATGAGAACGGCGCCTAGCCCGGAATTTCGGCGGGTGACGTTTGAGCGCGGGACCGTGTACTCGGCTCGGTTCACTCCGGATGGGCGGACCGTGGTCTACGGGGCCTCGTGGAATGGACATCCGCTGCAGATTTATTCGACGATTCCGGATTCGATGCTGGCGCGGCCGCTGGACTTAACATCCGCCTACCTTTTGGGCATCTCGCGCAGCAGTGAATTGGCACTTACGTTGCGCGGCAGGCCGGGCTCGCGCCTCGACTTCGAAGGTGGGGTTTTGGCCGAGTCTCCGATGCTAGGTGGAACTCCGCGCGAGATTCTCCAGGATGTGGCGTGGGCGGATTGGGGCCCCAAGGGCGAGCTTGCCGTCGTGCACCATGTCGGTGGGCGCGACAACCTTGAATATCCGATTGGCAAAGTTCTCTATGAGACCAGTGGATCGATTGGAAGCATTCGTTTTTCTCCCGGTGGAGACCGGATCGCTTTCCTGGATCATCCCAAGAGATGGGACGACGCCGGTTCAGTTTGCGTCATGGATCTGGCCGGAAACCGAACTACACTTTCGCCAAATTACGGATGGGTGTACGGCCTGGCTTGGTCTCCCCAAGGCAAGGACGTGTGGTTCAGCGCCGTTGAAAACGGAAACAGCAATCGTTCCATATGGGCCGCGAATTTGTCCGGGCGTGTGCGCAAAGTGCTCACGGTGCCGGGTGGATTGACCATGCAGGATATCGCTCCCGACGGACGAGTCCTGGCGACCATCGATATTGAGCGGCTTGCGATGGAGTGGAATGGCAAGGATAAGAAGGTGCGGGATATTTCCTGGTTTGACTGGAGCATCGCGAAGGATATTTCGCCGGATGGCCAGTCGGTGCTGTTCGAGGAAGGCGCGGAGCCTGCCGGTCTCGACAACGCCGTCGCCATTCGCAAGATCGATGGCTCGCCGCCCATACGCTTGGGGGACGGCTCGACGGACACGTTGTCGCCCGACGGCAAGTGGGCGATTTCCTTTGTGCCAACCGGGATACCGCAGATCACCCTGCTGCCGGTTGGCCCGGGCCAATCTCGCCAGATACTTTTACCGGATATGGATCGTTTGCAAAATGGCTCTCACTTCCTGCCGGATGGGAAGCGGATCGTGTTCAACGGAAATGAACGGGGACGGCCGGGACGCACCTACGTGATTGATGTTGCGGGAGGGAAACCTGCGCCGGTGACTCCGGAGGGCGTCCTGGCCACGCTGCCTTCGCCCGACGGCAAATTCCTGGCGGGTGAGACTGCCGACTCCAAGCTAAATCTGTATCCGCTCGACGGAGGACCGGCGCGAACGATTCCGAATGTCAAACAGGGCTACACGCTGGCGCAGTGGTCGGCGGATAGCAAAGCGGTGTTCGTTTATCAGACGGGAGAGGTGCCACTGACCATTCAACGTGTGGACATTGCCACTGGAAAAATGCAAGCGGTGCGGGAGTTGGTTCCGGGGGATCTTGGGGGCGTGGTGTCCATCGCACCCGTGATCACGAACCTGGATGGCTCGGAGTTTGCTTATACCTACTATCAGACTTTGTCTGTGCTGTATGTGGTTTCGGGGTTGAATTGAGGGTAAAAGCGGTGCCAAAAGGCCTCACTTTTTCGCGGAGAACGCAAAAAAGTGGGGCATCCCACGTTTGACACACTCAATTTTGCAGGGACCGGGCCAGGCTAGCCAGATTTTGGGGAGCGATGTGAATGAAGCCGCCTCGAGGGCTGTCGATGTCTGCGATGAGAAGAAACGAAATAGATACGACCAGCGGTAGAACGGACAGCAGACCGCTTTTGGCTCCGGTGTTTCGCCCTCCATAACCGATCAATGCATTGCAGGCGACGGCGATGGCGATCATCAAAGTCCAAGCCGCTGTCGGAATACGATTCCACCAGGCTGCCTGGGTGTATCCCTGGGAGTTCAAGACATCGTTCATGCCGGAAGCGGTAAGGGCAATGACGGGCGACGGTTGTGCTACGGCTGGACCCTGCACCGCAGACCACATCTCGTTCTGCAATTGAGTTGTCTCTGCGTTGACCCGCTGAAGTTCGCCTTTGTTGCGGGTTTGGTAGAAGACAATGCGCAGGTCGAGATATTTTTTTAGCTGCGCCTGCACAACTGCCGCATTCGCGGCGGGAAGAAGCCCAGCCCGAACATACTCCGTGCCGATTGCGTTGGCCTCGGCTTCTTCGTAGGTCTTACGCAGATCGTAACGGCTGGTGGCCATCGAAAAACTGAATCCGATGATGAGGCCGAGCAGGGTGAGGGTAGCGGCCACCACCACGCCGAAATCTTCGCGCGCCTCGTCTTTCAGCGGCCACCGCTTGCGCAGAGAGGCCCCGATCTGCGCCGAGAGCCACAGAACGAACAATGAAACCAGGAAGAAAATGCGTGGATGATCCAACATTGCGTTGTGTTCCCCAGTTCGTATGGCTTAGTTGCTTAAGCGAGGTTCCATCATACTTCAGGGGATGGCTTGGGTCTTTCACAGCCGTCCGGCATCCTGCACATTATGGCCTACCTATTTAGACTTCGGAGAATCTGGCAAGAAGTTCATCGAAATAGGCAAGCGCACCAGGCCTCATGAAACTATGCTTAGGATTGCGGTGCCCTCAAGCAGGGTTTTCGCAGGTAGGAGAAATCATGCAAAAACGCAAACTTGGAAAGAGCAATCTGGAAGTGTCGGCAATGGGCCTCGGCTGCATGGGCATGAGCTTTGGCTACGGCCCGGCCGTAGACAAACAACAGGGGATCTCCGTGATCCGTGCAGCCGTGGAACGCGGCGTCACGTTTTTCGACACGGCTGAGGTCTACGGTCCGTTTACGAACGAAGAACTCGTGGGCGAAGCTCTGGCTCCGTTCCGCGGAAAAGTGGCAATCGCAACCAAATTCGGGTTCAAGTTGGATCCGACCACCGCCAAACAGGCGGGGCTGGACAGCCGTCCGGAGCACATTAAAAAGGTCGCCGAGGCCTCGTTAAAGCGCCTCAGGACCAATGTCATCGACCTGTTCTATCAGCATCGGGTCGACCCGAACGTTCCCATTGAAGATGTTGCCGGAGCCGTGAAGGAGCTGATTCAGCAAGGCAAGGTGAAGCACTTCGGACTTTCTGAAGCAGGTGTGCAGACGATCCGGCGTGCGCACAAAGTTCAGCCCGTCACTGCGCTGCAGAGCGAATACTCGCTGTGGTTTAGAGAGCCGGAAGCGGAAGTGATTCCGACGCTGGAGGAGCTCGGGATCGGATTCGTTCCATTCAGTCCTCTTGGAAAAGGCTTCCTCACCGGAAAAATCAACGAAGATACGAAGTTCGACAAAAGCGATTTCCGCAACATCGTGCCTCGCTTTAGCGAAGAGAATCGAAAAGCGAATCAGGGCGTGGTTGATCTGATTGGCAAATTTGCGCAACAGAAGAAGGCGACACCTGCTCAGATCGCGCTCGCATGGCTCCTGGCGCAGAAGCCGTGGATCGTACCGATCCCAGGTACCACCAAGCTGCATCGGCTCGAGGAAAACATCGAAGCGGTCAACGTCCAACTTTCGCCCGATGATCTCCGCGACCTGGACATCGCAGCCTCAAAGATCGCGGTACAAGGCGCTCGGTACCCCGAAGAGCTGCAAAAGTTGGTAGGCCGCTGAAAGGAAAGTTAATGTACAAAGCCAAAGCTTATTGCGCCGCTAGTGCGACATCGGCGATGGGGTCGACTACGATCCCGCGGCGCGATGCGAGCGAAAACGATGTGCAGATCGACATTCTGTTCTGTGGCATCTGCCATTCTGATCTGCACTCGGTGCGTAATGAGTGGAGCGAATTTATGCCCACGGTGTACCCGATTGTTCCGGGGCATGAGATCGTCGGCCGTGTGACCAAGGTTGGTTCAGCGGTCACGAAGTTCAAGCCCGGCGATCTCGCTGCAGTCGGCTGTATGGTCGACTCGGATGGAACATGTCCTGAATGCCGGGCCGGCTTTGAGCAGTTCTGCCCAAACATGACGCTCACCTTCAATTCCCCGGACAAGCACCTCGGAAACGTAACCTATGGCGGCTACTCCGAAAGCATCGTCGTCGACCAGCGTTTCGTTCTGCGCGTCCCGTCGAACCTTAAGCTCGCCGGGACTGCGCCCCTGCTCTGCGCCGGAATCACGACTTACTCGCCCATGCGCCGCTGGGGTGTGGCCAAGGGCAAGAAAGTTGGGGTGGTCGGTCTCGGCGGATTGGGCCACATGGGGGTGAAATTTGCGCATGCCTTCGGCGCCCACGTTGTGGTCTTCACGACTGCGCCGAAGAAAAAGGAAGATGCCCTGCGTCTTGGAGCGGACGAGATCGTAGTCTCCCGCAATGCCGACGAGATGCAAAAGCACGCGGAGAGTTTCGACTTCATTCTCGACACGGTTTCCGCCGCCCATGACATCAATGCCTATATCAACCTGCTCCGCCGCGGCGGCAACCTGACGATTGTAGGCGCACCGCCGCAGCCTCTCGCCGTCGCAGTCTTCGGCTTGATCATGCGGAATCGCGATTTCTCAGGCTCAAGCATAGGCGGCGTCGCCGAGACCCAGGAGATGCTCGATTTCTGCGGGAAGCACGATGTTACCGCCGATGTTGAAGTGATCCCGATCCAGAAGGTCAACGAGGCTTACGAGAGATTGCTCAAGTCCGATGTGAAGTACCGGTTTTCGATCGATATGGCTTCACTGAAAAGTGAGTAAGGCGATTTCTGACATGAAAAAACTGCTTTCGCTCGGCGTGATGACGCTGTTTGTCGGAGTCGCCGCAACGACGCTGTCCCGCGGCCAGGTCGGAAATGAGGGCATCCGAGACCAGTTTGTCGGCGCGTGGCGTCTTGACTCGCTCGAACAGGAAGGCGTGGACGGGAAGATTCACAAGTCCGACTCTACTGGGCTGCTTGTCTTCACACGCGACGGCCACATATCGGTTCAGGTCATGGATCGCAACCCGCAAACGCAAACCGCTACTGGCCCGGAGCAGTATTCGCACGGCGGCTATGAGGCATCCTTCGGCACATATCAGATCAATGAAAGCGCTCACATCTTCACCTTCCACGTGGAGGGCGCACTGGTTCGCACCCTGATTGGCAAAGACCTGCCACGCGCATTTGAATTCTCGGGCAAACAGCTAATCGTGAAGTCAACCCGCCCCGATGAACATTGGAAAGTTGTCTGGGAGCATTACTAGCTTCACCGGAAGGAGCAGACATGAGTAAAGAGCCTTCGGCAGCCCAGAAAATGATCGGCGACTTCGCACCCAAACTCGTCGAGCTAACCGATCACGTTCTTTTCGGCGATGTTTGGGAACGCTCGGAGCTGTCCAAACGCGATCGCAGCCTGGCAACCGTGGCAGCACTCGTTGCCATGAATCGTCCGGACCAGTTGCGGTTCCACCTGAGTTATGCTGTGCAGAATGGAGTCAAGAAGGAAGAATTGATCGAGGTCATCACCCATCTGGCTTTTTATTCCGGCTGGCCGAATGCGATGAGCGCCATCATGGTCGCAAAAGAAGTATTTTCTAAAGCGTGAGAGCAAGGAGGAACACATGCCGCAGCGAAACGATTCTCTAAAGGACCGCCTTGCCCGATCGCGCGAAATTCACATCAGCGTGATCGGCAGAAAGACTGGACGCACCATCTCAAACCCAGTCTGGTTCGTATCTGAAGACGATAAGCTTTACCTTCTGCCGGTGCAGGGCTCGGACACGCAGTGGTACAAGAACGTGCTCAAGAACCCATTGATTCACGTCAAGGCAGGAGGGGCTGAGCCCGAAGTTAAGGCCGTTTCTCTAACTGACCACAAACAGGTGTTGTCCGTGGTCGAGAAATTCCGCACCAAGTACGGAGCCGGCGATGTGAAGAAGTATTATTCAAAGTTCGACGTTGCTGTTGAAGCAAAGATCTCCTAATCGGAAAGCGCCGATTTCCGAAATCCCTTGAAGGGAGTTCTTATGGTCACCTTAAATGTGAACGGGGTCCAGCACCAAGTGCAGGCGCCTGACGATACTCCGCTACTCTACGTGTTGCGCAACGATCTCCGGTTGATCGGTCCGCAGTTCGGCTGCGGACTGGCGCAGTGCGGGGCTTGTTCCGTGCTGATCGAAGGCAAGGAAGTGCGCTCCTGCGTTACGCCTGTCGCGGGCCTCGCCAAGCAGGAAATTACCACCCTCGAAGGTCTGCCCGCGAGATGGGCCAAACAAAAGGGCCTCTCGCCGGAGGAAGCGAAGGACACGCTTCATCCGGTGCAGCAAGCCTGGATTGAGGAGCAAACTCCGCAGTGCGGCTTCTGCCAGAATGGGATGATGATCAAGGCCACCGAACTGCTCGAAAGCAACTCCAATCCGACGCTGGCGCAAATCAAAGAGGCGTTCACCACATCCGGGCCATCGCCCAACCTGTGCCGCTGCGGAACCTACGTCGCAATTATCGAAGCCGTGCAACATGCCGCCACCATCATGGCGAAAGGGAGATGAGCGATGGCAACCATGAGCGAAAAACCCGGGAGTGTTTTCGCACCGACTCTGTCACGCCGGCAATTCATCAAAACCGGCGGTGTGCTCGTCGTGGGATTCAGCATGGTTGGCCCCGAGCTGCTGAAGGGCGATGCCGCGAAAATGGCAACGCTCAAGAACTCGCTCGATCCGACGCTTCTCAGTTCCTGGATTGAGATTCACCCTGATAACACGGTGTTGATTCGCACCGGCAAGAGCGACTTCGGCCAAGGCTCTACTTTCACCGCATACCGGCAAATTGTCGCCGATGAATTGAGCGTGCCTTTCGAGGCGATCACTACGGTCATACAGGGCGACACCGATCGCACGCCGGACGGCAGCGGCGCCTTCGATTTTCTCGGCCGCGGAGTGCCGAACATCCGTAAAGCCGCCGCCTATACCTACCAGGCCCTGCTCGATCTCGCGTCCGAACGGCTTGGCGTGCCGAAGGACAAGCTCTCCGTCAAGGACGGCATCGTCTCGGGAGGCGGCAAGAGCATTTCATACGGCGATCTGGTCAAGAACCAGCAGTTGAAGCTTACGATTCCCGTCAAGGGAGATCTTACCGGCATCCTCGGCCTGACTATCGAGGGTAATCCGCCGATGAAGCCAGTCAGCGAGTACACGGTCATCGGCAAGTCGTTCAAGAATTCCGTCATCCGTTCGAAAGTCGCTGCCAAGGAAACCTGGGCAACCGATGTGCGCCTGCCTGGTATGTTGCACGCGCGCGTGGTGCATCCAAAGACGCTGGGCTCGGCTCTCGTTTCAGCCGGTCAACTGGACAAGACCAAGTTTCCGAATTCACAACTCATTGTGAAGGGCAATCTCGTCGGAGTAGTTGCGCCCACCGAGTGGGAAGCGATTCAGGCTGCCGACCACGTCGCCAGCTCTACGAAGTGGACGGAGTGGAAAGGACTGCCGGGCAGCGCAAAACTCTACCAGCATCTTCGAGAGGCTGACTGGACCTCTGCGCCAGTTGCGAAGAGTGATGCGAATAAGGGCGATGTCGGCCCTGTGCTCGCGTCGGCTCACAAAAAGCTTTCCGCCACATATCAACTCTCATATATGAAGCATGCGCCGATTGGCCCAACCATGGCCGTTGCGGACGTCAAGCCTGATGGCACGGTGCATATCTATACGCATAATCAAAATCCACAGGAGCTTCGAGGCGAGATTGCCATGATGCTCGGCGCCTCTGCCGATCATGTGATCGTGCATGCGTATCCCGGACCCGGCCATTACGGCAGGTCGAACGGCGGAAACGCCGGCGCTGAAGACGAGGCGGTAATCTTGTCACAAGCTCTCGGTAAGCCGGTGCGGGTGCAGTGGATGCGCGCCGATGATATGCAGTGGTCGACGCAATCAGCGGTTTCTTTTTCCGATGTTCAGCTCGCTGTTGACGAAAAAGGAAAAATGGCCGCCTATCAAATCGACCACTACATGCCCGCCATGCAGGATGATCGCCCGATTGGCGCTGTCCTCGCGGGGCTGCCCACGATGCCGGCCCCCGATGTGCATAATGATTTCATCACTACCACGCCGAACAGCATTTCCGACCCATGGGTTTACGCTCCCGTTCCAAACGTGCTGGAGCGCGGCCGTGGCACGTTCCAAGTGGGACAGAAGGCGTCGCCTCTCGCCATCGGAATCCGCGATCACAGCATGCGCACGCCGGTGCAGTTCCAGCAGAACTATCCGCGGGAACTCGCGATCAGTGAGGCTGCCGCACTCGCAGGTGCTGACGCCATCCAATTCCGCATCGACCAGGCAAGCGAAGCGCGAGTCGTCGGTGTGCTGAAAGCAGTGCGGGATGCGTCCTCTTGGGACACGCGCCCATCCCCGCGTCCTGATGCGGCAACCGCCGGCTCAACTCCCGTTCGCGGTCGCGGCGTCTCGCTGATGTTCCGCAACCTGAGCTACTGGGCTTGCGTTTGCCAGATCGCTGTGACTCCAAGCACGGGCGTGATCGTGGTCGAGAAATACACGGTTGCTGTCGATCCCGGCATCATCGTGAACCCCGCCCAATTGAAGCGGCAGATCGAAGGCGGCGCGGTTATGGGAATCAGCCACGCGCTAATCGAAGAGGTGATGTTTGACGAGAGCGGCGTGACGCAAGACGACTGGATCAGCTATCCCATCCTGACCATGGCGGGTATACCCGAGATCAAGGTCGTGCTGCTCAATAATCCGAAAGTGGGCACGTACGGCGGAGGTTCGGAAGCTGCGAACGCGCTCGCGGCGCCCGCGATCGCTGCGGCTTGCCACGACGCTACCGGAAAGATGATGCGGCGGCTTCCGATGAAGCCTGCATACGTGCAAACGGCTTTGAAAACTTAGCCGAGATCGGAACGCGATTATGATTGCCAACGGGAATATTCTCGAAGGCAGGAAAACTAACGGCAAAGCTGCGTCTCGGCGGAAGCCCAACGATGGAGCGGGCCCAAATGAACCAGAGGTGAGCAAATTGGCCCGTTGCATTGCTGCCTATGCCCCTCACGACGGCAGTTTCGAGTTGCGCATCCCTGGTGTGCACGCCAGTCGCTTCTCACGCATCAATACGGAATGTGTGCATGCCCTTCGGGTGCCCTCGTTGTGCATCGTCGCGCAGGGGGCGAAGGCCACCATCGTCGGCGATACGGTCTACCAATACGACGCGTCGCGCATGATCGTGTTTTCCGTTGCGCTGCCGGTGGCATCGCAGATCACGCAGGCCAGCCACTCCGAGCCTTACCTTGCGCTGAAGCTGGATCTCGACCCACACAAGATCGCCGAGTTGGTCTTGAAAGTCTTCCCACACGGCCTGCCCCCGGCTCAGGAGCGGAGCGCCGTTTATGTCGCTCCCATGGACGAGAGCATTGTCAACGCGGCGGCGAGGCTCATGGAGTGTCTGGGGCAGCCCGGAGATGCGGAACTGCTCGCGCCGCTTGTGGTCGACGAGATTCTGATCCGTCTGCTGCGCAGCCCTATTGGGGTTCGCATCGCTCAAATGGGCTTTGCGGAATCGAGCCTGCACCGGGTTGCGAAGGCTATTTCCTGGCTGCGAGAAAACTTCTCTCAACCCATGAAGGTCGAAGACTTGGCCGAACTGGTGCACATGAGTGTTTCCTCTTTCCACGAGCATTTTAAGTCGGTCACTTCGATGAGCCCGCTGCATTATCAAAAAGTGCTGCGCCTGCAGGAGGCGAGGCGTCTCATGCTGTCGACGGTGATGGATGCGGGGAGCGCGAGTCAACGCGTGGGCTATCTAAGTGCTTCGCAATTCAGCCGGGAATACAGCCGCTTCTTCGGGAGTGCACCAACCAAGGACATCGCCAGGTTGCGGCAAGAAACTCGGCTCTGGGCCTGACCTGCGCGAGTATTGGCGTAACCAAAGCCGTAGCACTCAAACCCCTTGATAAATGCTATGGCGACCTTCAGTAATTATCGTCAGTTTCCCTTCGACTCCGCCTCGACGATATCCAGGCCGTGCTGGTCTGAAAAATGAAGAAGCGGTCGGGATCCGGCGCATAGCACAAAACCGGCCCCGCTGCTTCCGTCTCCGCTTCATATGCGGCAAGGCTTTGGCCGGTGGTGGCGTCAACTACCGCGTAGGCGGAGCCTCCGCAGGATCTCAAATCGCCAGGACTGCCGCAGCTGCGGCGGAACTGAACAGCGAGTCGGTTCTTGGCCACTCGAATCCCGAAATCCGGCACTCCGGTTGCAGTCGGAGGCTGAACCACGATTTTGCGCACCACTTCACCGGACGCTGAAATTGCGTAGACGGCGGCTGGAGACGTTGCCCTCATCACATATACGAGGCCGTCGTCTCCGGTGATCGCCACCGACCGGCTGACCGCTTCGATGTGTGGTTGTTGAAAGCTAGCATCTTTGACGTCGCCTGCTTCGATTGCGTGTTCGAGCTCTAGGTCCTCCTCCAGAGCGAACTGCTTCAGCAGGTGCCCGGTCGGATCGTAGATCGCCGTCGATGCCTTGTAACCGGGTTGATATTGCAAGCCGGACATCAGAATCTCGCCCGAGTGAAATACGGCTAGCTGTGAGGGGAAGAACGGGATCGGCGGACGATCCAGGGTCACCGTCGATTCACGTCTCCCATCGGGAGCGAAATTGTCGATCATCTTGCTGGCTCCGTCCACACGCAGCATGATGACGCCCCCATCCGGTCGAACCGCGAAGCGGTTGACCACAGCACCCCAAGTGTCGAACTCCGCTTCCACGACGCCTTTGGTCGACAGCCGAAAAAGGGGGCCCACCATCCCCGGACCCGCCTTGACCAGCTTGAAGTACAAGCGTCCTTGTTCATCACAAGCTGTCGGATACGCAATGCCGCCGTGATACTCGCCCACGACGCTGACGGGCACTCGGCTCTTGACCACAAGAATCTTCGTCTGCGCAGCCATCGGAAGTGCAGTCAGGCACAGAAGAGCAACCGCTGCGAGGATTTTATTCATGGGAGGGCCTCCGTTGCTCATAGCCCATCAACGAGCTTTATGGCGATGGACACGGCTCGAGGGTAATCGTAACCGCGACTGTTCCTGCTGTTGGATCCGGGTGAAGTTTGTAACTTCTAGACAAATTCGAATCCGGCACCGACAACTGGTTCATCGATCGTTCAAACAACCTCTGGTTGAATACATCACCGGGCTTTAGCAAGAAATCATTCAAAAGCGCCCGTGAAGCATGCTCATCGAGCCCGACGATGTTGATACCGCCTAAGAAGAACTGCTTGCCTTCGTCGAGGTCAACATCGAGAAAGATAAGTTTCTTCTCCTCGTCGATCTTCGTATTCGGAATGGACGTGATGTTGATGTATCCCAGCCGACCGTACGCTTTTTGCAGGTTTTCCAGGCCTTCCGCAATTTTGCTTCGGGCAAAAGTGTCGCCATCTTTTATCGGGAACTGGCGACGGAGCACGTTGTTGTCCGTGACCGCCTTATTGTTCTTGAAGGTGATTCCTCCCAACCTATACTGAGGGCCCTCGTCCACACGAACGCTCAGCGCGATCCGCTGACTGATGGGGCTGCTGGTCAATGTCGTCGCATCGCCGCTGACCACCACTTTAAAATATCCGTCGTTCTGCCACGCAGCTCTCACTCTTTCCAGTACTTCGTCCTTAACTGCGTCGACCTCGCCCGTGTACGTTCGTTGTTTAAGCGAAGCGACAATCTGGTCCTGGTCTGAAACCCTCATCTGAGCGACGCCCGACAAGCTCATTTCAACGATTGAGATTTGGTGGTCAGAAGGCTGTTGGTCATCGGATGCGGAGGACAGAGGACAGGATTGTCGTGCTTGCCTTTCAGGAGCCGCCTTCTGTGCATAAACACTGGGTATCACGGCTAACAGGCACGCCGTGGCGAGAATAACGATCCCCAGCCGTGGACGCATGGCAGCATTATAGGCCTGCTGGGATTGTTGACGAAATCAGATAGCGCGCATTGAGATTAGCCGATCTCTGATTGACGGAGCTGCGATTGTCGTGAGACCATCTCTGCCAAGTTTTCTTGGGGCAGATCCGTCCTTTGCGTGCTGAACCTCATGCCTTCTCGTTTATAGAAATGTTCGGCCTTATCAATCAGAGGTTCGATTTCTCAAAGGAGATCCCCCATGAAGTTCCGCGTCGTTTGTGTGTTAGTTGGTTTCTTCTTGTTCATTCTGCCCATGACTGCTCAGACTGCGAGCAGCAGCGCGGGCAGTTCTGCTGCCGCTCAAGTACCTTCGCTGGTTAATTTCAGCGGCGTGCTCGCCGACGTCAATGGCAAGCCGCTCACCGGCGTGATCGGAGTAACTTTCTCTCTCTATAAAGAGCAGCAAGGCGGTTCGCCGCTCTGGCTGGAAACGCAAAACGTGCACGCCGGCAAGACGGGAAATTACGCGGTCGCGCTCGGCTCAAGCAGCAGCCAGGGGTTGCCCGCCAGTGTATTTGCCGGGGGCGAAGCCCGTTGGCTTGGGGTGCGACCGGAGGGACAGGAAGAACAACCGAGAGTGATGCTGATGAGCGTGCCTTACGCTTTGAAAGCCGTGGATGCAGAGACACTCGGGGGGCGTCCAGCTTCTGCTTTTCTGGCAGCGACGGGAAATTCTGGTTCAACGCCCGCGGGGAATGTGACGGGAAGCGGCACCAAGAACTTCATTCCACGCTGGACCAGCACCAGCCAGATCGGCAACTCCAACATTTTCGAAAATAGCAGCGGTCAAGTTGGTATTGCCACATCGACTCCGGCGGTCAGGCTGGACGTGAACGGCGCCGCCGACATTCGGAATACACTCACCCTGTTCCCTAACGGCGGCCCTGCTCTAAAGGTTTCTGGGAGCACGTTTGCCATCAACAGCGTGGGCAAGGTGACGTTCGTCTCCGGCCAGACTTTTCCCGGCACTGGTACGATCACCGGCGTGAAAGCTGGCTCTGGCCTTACTGGAGGAGGCACGAGTGGCACCGTGACGCTGTCGATGACCAACGCGTGTTCCAGCGGTCAGATATTGAAATGGAACGGGACGAAGTGGGTCTGTGGCAACGCGGGTACGGGGACTATCACGGGAGTCACCGCGCAGGCGCCAATCACCGGAGGAGGGAGCGGGGGAAACGTCAAGGTTGGGCTGACGACTGCGTGTTCGAGCGGACAAGTGCTCCGGTGGAACGGCAGCGCGTGGGCTTGCGCCACGGTGGGCGGTGGAACGATCACTGGCGTCACGGCGGGGACTGATTTGACGGGCGGCGGCACGAGCGGAAACGTCACCTTGAATCTGGATACGGGTAAGGTCCCACAGCTGGCCGCGAGCAACACGTTTACCGGGTCGGAGCAGGTCTTCAACAA
Source organism: uncultured Acidobacteriota bacterium (assembly GCA_963837015.1). Classification (GTDB taxonomy): domain Bacteria; phylum Acidobacteriota; class Terriglobia; order Terriglobales; family Acidobacteriaceae; genus JABDBE01. The sequence goes on from CAWIMI010000024.1 coordinate 133,936, forward strand.
CACCGTTATAGTCGGCCCGATTACTTCGTTCACCGAGGGTCAACTGGCGGCGGGCGCGTCGTCAGCCAACAATCCTGGGTTTGGTGCGGTTGGTTTTACCGTCTCGTCTGGTTCAGGCCAGAGCGGTGGCGACTCGATCGTATCCTTCGGCGGCAGTGGTGATTTTCAAACGAACAACGGCAACACTGGCGGCCGAGGAATTTTCGCCGAGGGCGGGGGTGGGTCTGCCGGAGGTGCGGGAATTTTTGCGCTGGGTGGCGGTGCCACTGAGGGTGGATGTTGCCCTGACGGCCCTGGGGGATTTTTCGAGGGGGGATCGAACAACTTCAGCGGCGATGGAATCGATGCGGAGACCGGCGGGGCTTGGGCCGGAAATTTCTTGGGCAGCATCAACGTCAGCGGCGCAATCTTTGCCGGCACTAAGGATTTCAAGATCGACCATCCGCTCGATCCGGCCAACAAGTACCTGCTTCATGCTTCGGTGGAGTCCTCGGAGATGATGAACATCTACACCGGCAACGTCACCACCGACGGGCAAGGCGAAGCCGTTGTGCACCTGCCGGACTGGTTCGAGGTTTTGAACACCGACTTCCGTTATCAGTTAACGGTGATCGGCCAGTTCGCCCAAGCCATCGTCGGGCGGGAGATTCAGAACGGAGAGTTCGCTATCCGAACCAGCGTGCCGAATGTAAAAGTGTCGTGGCAGATTACGGCGGTTCGCCATGATGCTTATGCCAAAGCAAATCCGCTGATCGTCGAACAGCAGAAGGAAGCGCGGCTGCGGGGCTTCTACATTCATCCTGAACTCTACGGCGCGGCGCCGGAGAAGCAGATTGAGTGGGGGCGCCACCCTGAATTGATGAGGCTGTCGAAGGAGCGGAGAATGCCTTCCCGTCCGGTAGTTAAGCCGGCAACCATATCGAAGAGCCTACAGCCGACCAAGTAGAAGGAGCGAAGCGGCCCGCCAGGCACTCTGCTGAATTGGTGGTTCGAGCATCCGTCGTTGCTTTATCCTGGGCAAAGTCGGCGTCCAAAGCCGGCTTTGCCTTCCCACGTTCCTACAATACCAACGGTCTTGCGAGACCTGATATGCAATCTCTTGCAGTTTGACACCCTTTCGCGACCGCCCCTATACTTGCTCCGCGCCGCGAATCCCCGTCCGGAGAGGACTTCCATGTTGAAACGCTCACTTGTTGTTTTCCTGATTGCCGCTTCCGCAACCCTCGGTTTTGCACGAGACCAATGGAAAGGTCATCAACCTAAACTCACCCCGCAAACCAGCGGCACCACCCAGTTGCTCATTGCGGTCAGTCCCGTAAATCCGCGTGTGGTCTGGGCGGCCGGGACCGGCGGCACTTTCGTGGTCACAACCGATGGCGGAAAGAACTGGAAGGCCGGGGTGGTGCCGGGAGCGGAAAGTCTGCAATTCCGCGATGTGCAGGGCGTGAGCGAAAAGGTCGCGTATCTGATGTCGATTGGAAACAACACGACCGATTTCAAGATCTACAAAACCATGGACGGCGGTGCAACCTGGACGATCGAGTTTACCAACCAGACGCAGAATGCGTTCTACGATTGTTTCGCCTTCTGGACCCCGAGGCGCGGCATTGCGCACAGCGATTCGGTGAACGGAGTGTTCCCCGATATCCGAACGATCGATGGAACAACCTGGCAAGATATCAGCGGCAATATGCCGCCGGCGCTCACGGGAGAGGCATCATTCTCGGCAAGTGGGACCTGCATAGCAACCCAGGGTGGAAAGAACGCATGGATTGCCACGGGCGGCGCAACCATTGCGAGGATACTGGCAACGAGAGATGGAGGCGACACCTGGAATGCGTATGACACGCCGCTGGTGAGTTCGGCCAGCGCGGGTGCGATCAGCGTGGCCTTCCGCGATTCGAGGAACGGTATCGTAGGAGGTGGCGATCTGGCCTCGAACGATAGCGCGGATGTGGCAACCTCGCACGACGGCGGTAAAACTTGGAAGTTGACGAACAAGCCTCCCCTGAAGGGAGCCATTTTCTGCCTGAGCTACGTGCGCGGCAACGGTCGCGGCGACCTTCGAGAAGGAGACGATGACGGGAACCGAACGGTTGTCGTCACCGCTGAGACGGAGCCAAACTTCAGTTCGGGCCACGGCGCCTGGAGTCCCGATGAAGGACGGACCTGGTTCAAACTGCCGAAGGCAGTGAACGGCTTCTGGGCCGTGGGTTTTGCAAGTCCGAAAGCGGGATGGTTCGTGGGCAACGGAGGCAAGATCCTGAAGATCAGCTTCTAAACTGCAAGCGTCTCGCGATCAGGCGCTGGCTTTGTCGGTTAAGGGCAGGAGTGGTTCATCGTTCTTTGTTGTTCCATTGGCAGTAGCCGCATCCAGATCCAGTTGCTCCTGTCCACTCAGAACAGTCACGCGGCCGCGATACGTCTTGAGATGAGTCTGGGCTTTGTCGAACGCCTCCTGAGCTTTGCTCAGACTCTTGCCCACATTCTCAAACTGGTTCTGGAAGAAGTCGAAGGACTTTTGCGCTTTCGACAATTCAAGGCGGCTTTTCTCGAAGCGGCTGGCGACTTCATACCATTTGTGCACCAACGCGATTGTCTGCAATGTCATCAGCAAACTGTTGGGTGAGACTGGAAAGACGTGCTGGAGGTTGAGCCAGTCGGCGAGCTCGCGGTTGCGGATCACTTCCATGTAGAGCGTCTCACTGGGCAAATACATCAGGGCGATATCAGTGGTGCCGTTTTCGGGCTGGATGTAAGCCTTGATGCGTTTCGCTTCTGCCTTCATCACGCGCACCAGTGCGACGCGGGCTTCTTCGATCTCAGCTTCGACGTTACTCTCGAACAACGCCAGCACTGCTTCGCGAGGAAACTTCGCGTCGATCGGCAAGCGGCGATCAGGGAACTGAATGATGGCGTCGGGACGTCCGCCACCTTCGGGAAGTTGCGCCTGCATTTCGAACATGTGGGCCGGGAGAAAATCGGCCAGCAAACGCTCGAGGCTGGCTTCGCCGAACCGGCCGCGCAAATGCGGCAGCTTAAGCAGATTATTCAAGTCGTTGATGGAGTGTCCGAGGGCGCCGACTTCGCGGAGTTGTTCCTCTGCCGCTTTCAAGTGCTGCTGTACTTTTTCGAACTGGGCGAAGCCTTCCTTAATGTTCTGATCGAGCTTCTGCTGAACCTGATCGGTGATGTCGAGCAGGCGCGCGTCCACCCGGTCGCGAATGGAATCCAGGCTCTGGGCGGTCTTCTGATTCAGGCTGTCGAACTCGGATTTCAGTTGAGCGGTGGTGAGCGCGAGCGAGTTCGCCAGCTCGGTGCGAACTTCGGTGAGCCGTCCGGATTGTTCTTGCCGGCCCGCCTTCATCTGTTCTTCGACTGCGGAACGGATGGCTGAGAAGCCATCGCCCAAGCGGTCTGCGACCTGCAAGCCAATGGCCCCCTTGGTCTGTTCCAGGCGCATGGCAGTGTCGGCGGTGGCCGATGCGAACTGCGCGCAGAGAGTTTCCTTGAGCGTCTCCGCCTGGCTTGCAAGTTCTTGTAATGCTTCAAGTTGCAGGGAAGTGCCAAACCTCTTCTGGAGCAGCGAAACGGCCAGTATCAAAAGGACTACTTGGAGAACGAGAACCAGACCAAGTATGAACGCGAATAAAGTCAATTCGAAGCTATCTCCCTTGTAATGGTGCCTAGCTGGATTCTAGAGCGTATGGTCAGAGAAACAAAGCAGTAAAGTTGGTCCCCCAAACGTGATCCTCCCGGGTCCTGAACGTGGGTAAGGCGGAACATGTTTCGGGTCCCAACAGCTTGGCTGGCGATATTTTTGATCGGCGGAGCGGCTCCGGTGAAGGATCCGAAATCGCCGCCTGCAAAAGTGTTGAATGTGGCCTCGGCGCAGCAGCCCTCCCCCAACGATTCATCGCCCTACGACGCCGAGGCCGAGCGCGCGCTGTTCGATCTGGCAAACCAGGCGCGGGTGCAAGAAGGAATCGCACCGTTGCAAATGGACGAGGGTCTGACCCAGGCCGCTCGGGGGCATGCCGCCGCGATGGCCGCCCAGCAACAACTTTCGCACCAGTTTCCCGGTGAGCGTTCTCTGACGCAAAGGCTGGCAGCGGATTGTGCGCTGCATCTTGATCAGGCGGGGGAAAATGTTTCAGTTGCCGGTAGTGTCGAGCAGTCGCATCAAGGCTTGATGCACTCGCCTCCGCACCGCGAGAACCTACTGAATCCTGGCTACAACGTGGCTGGATTCGGGGTGGTTCGAGTCGGCAGTTCGCTCTATGTAGCGCAGGATTTCGCGCATAGCCTGCCCGCATATTCTCCGCGGCAAGCTGGAGGCCTGGTGAGCGGAAGGATTGCCCGGCTGCGCCGGCGGAATAATTTACCGCAATTGCAATGGATAGACAGCGATGCCGCCCAGAACGCAGCGTGCTCGATGGCGCGTGCGGATTCTTTGAAGACGGTATCCTCCCGGGGTTCCTATGTTCTCCGCTACACAACCTCCGAACCAGAGACTCTGCCCGATGCCGCAGCCAACGTGATTGAAGATCGAGCAGTGCGTGCGTTCTCGGTTGGCACCTGCTATGCACGGACGAGCAGCTACCCCAATGGCGTTTATTGGGTGACGTTGGTTCTGCAGTGACAGCGAGCTTGCCAGCCTAGCTCATTCCACGTCGACCGCTTTCCTTGTGCTAACCTGCAATCTTGTAGCTCTCCCATGGAGACACCGCACGAGATCCGCATTGGTACGGCTGGCTGGGCTTACAAAGACTGGGAGGGCGTTTTTTATCCGCCTGGGATGGCACGCCGGAAGCAGCATGCCCTTGAGCTTCTGGCGCAGTGCTTTGATGTGGTCGAGATCAATACCTCTTTTTACGGGCACATCAAGCCGGAGTTAGCCAAGCTTTGGGTGCGCAAGGTTGCGGTGAATCCAAAGTTTGTGTTCACAGCAAAATTGCATCGTTCGTTTACGCATTCTCCCATTGCAGTAATGGAGCCGACATCGGCCGCGACGATCAAGCCCAATGATGAAGATGAGCGGCTGGCACGCGAGGGCCTGGACGCATTGGCCTCGGCAGGAAAGCTCGGAGCTTTACTCATCCAATTTCCGGTTTCGTTCAAGAACACGTCTTTGAACCGGGAGTATCTGGAGTCACTTCTGCGACAGTTCATCGAGTTTCCTCGCGTAGTCGAAGTGCGGCATGAAAGCTGGAACAACCCGGAGACTCTCGGTTACTTCACAGAAAGAAATGTCGCGTTTTGCAATATCGACCAACCGCTGATCGGACGCTCGCTTGGAGCGACCGAGCACGTGACTTCGCCGGTTGGCTACGTGCGGCTGCATGGACGGAACTACGATCAGTGGTTCGAGGCGGAGAAGGGCGCCGATCGCTACAACTATCTTTATAGTGAAACGGAATTAGCGGGATGGAAAGAGAAGATCGAGCGGATCGCGCAGAAGGCTGAGGTCACTTACGTGGTGGCGAATAATCATTTTGAGGCGAAAGCGGGTGTGAATGCGCTGCAGATGAAACACTTGTTGGGCGGGAAGCGGGTAAGGGCGACGGAGGTCTTATTGGAGAAATATCCAGAGTTGAAGAGCATCGCCGATCCGCTTGCGGATCCGGCCTCAGATCTCAACTTATCATCGCTGCCATGACCGCACAAGCGGGACGCTCGCGCCTACACTCTCACCGTTTCTTCTTTCGCTGCGTAGTGGGATTCCACGTACTCGTCGAGGATCTTGATGAACTCGGCTACGATGTGGTCGCCCTTGAGCGTGGTGAAGAGGCGGCCGTCGACATAGACCGGGGCCTTTGGCTCTTCGAATGTGCCGGGCAGCGAAATGCCCAGGCTGGCGTGTTTGGATTCGCCCGGGCCGTTGACCACGCATCCCATGACTGCGACTTTCATTTCTTCGACGCCGGTGTGGCGATCTTTCCATGCGGGCATTTGCTCGCGCAAATACGATTGAATCTGCTCGGCCATTTCCTGGAAGAAAGTGCTGGTGGTGCGGCCGCATCCGGGGCAGGCTGTGACCTGCGGGGTGAAGCTGCGGATTCCGAGCGATTGCAGAATCTGCTGGGCTACGCGAACTTCTTCGGTGCGATCGCCTCCGGGTGCGGGCGTGAGCGAAACGCGAATGGTGTCGCCGATCCCTTCCTGTAGCAGAACTCCGAGCGCGGCGCTGGATGCGACTACGCCTTTTGCGCCCATGCCGGCTTCGGTCAGTCCGAGGTGCAGCGGATATTTGCAGCGAGCCGCGAGCGAGCGGTAAACGTCGATTAAATCCTGCACGCCGCTGACTTTCGCGCTTAGGATAATTTGATCTGCACGCAGGCCGCATTTCTCGGCTAGTTGGGCGGAGTTCAGTGCGCTCACTACCATCGCTTCCATCGTGACTTCACGGGCGTCTTTTGGTTCGGCCAGGCGCGAGTTCTCATCCATCATGCGGGTGAGCAAGGCTTGATCGAGCGACCCCCAGTTCACGCCGATGCGGACTGGCTTCTGATTCTCGACAGCGACTTCGATCATGGTGCGGAAGTTGGCGTCGTCTTTGCGGCCAATGCCGACGTTGCCGGGATTGATGCGGTACTTGGCCAGCGCGCGGGCGCACTCAGGGTATTTCTTGAGCAGCAGGTGTCCGTTGTAATGGAAGTCGCCGACTATTGGGACGTTGATGCCTTGCTTGTCGAGTTGCTCGACGATTGGGGCGACTGCGGCCGCCGCCTCTTCATTGTTGACCGTGACCCGGACCAATTCGGAGCCTGCACGGGCCAGGGCTGCGACCTGCTGGACTGTGCTGGCAATATCGGCCGTATCGGTATTCGTCATGGACTGCACCACTACTGGTGCGTCGCTGCCCACGCGGACGCCATCGATAGAGCAAGTTACGGTTTTTCTGCGTTGGATGTTTGCCATCGGGAAGCTTTATTTTAGCATGTGCTGGCTGTCGGATACTTGTTGGAAAGTGCGCCTGTACCGCCGCTAACAAGGGCAGAAAACCACAAAGGACACAAAGGCACACGAAGGAAATCAATGGTCGAAGGCCCTGATCCTGAAAGTCCGTCGATCCCGGAACTGTCGCCTACGGCAGTCTCTGCATCATTCCCGGCAAGGTCTTTTGCAGATCGTTAAAGATGACCATCACCGCGAACAATACCAGAAACACGAATGCCGCCTGGTAGATTCGTTCTTTTATGTGCAAGCTGATGTCGCGCCGCATCAGGCTTTCGATAAACAGCAGCAGGATCACGCCGCCGTCGAGGATAGGAATCGGCAGCAGGTTGAAGATGCCGAGATTGAGGCTGATCGCGGCGGTCAGCGCCATCAGCGGGGTCCAGCCTTTTTCCGTCGCTGCTTCTCCGGCGGCCCGGCCAATCCCGATCGGGCCTTCGACGGCACGGATTGAGATCTTGCGTTGAATCATTTTCTGCAGGAGGTCGAGGATCAGGAGCGAACCTTCCTTATTTTGTTCGATCGACTTGCGGAAGGCAGCGGCTAAGGGCAGAGTAGTTACCTTCATGGGCGTGCTGCCAAGTCCCACGCGATACCGCTTCTCCTGCTGTCCGGGGATATCAGTTAGAACCGGCTGCATTGTGAAGGTCTTTTCCTGACCATCGCGACGGACAGTAATTGTGACCGGCTTTCCCTGGTTGTGCTTCAGGGTCTCAATCATGGCTTCGATAGCCGGGATCGGTTGGCCATCGACGGTCAGGATTTCATCGTCGACCTTAACGCCAGCCTTTTCCGCCGGCATGCCCTTCTCCAGATCGGTGACCGTGACGCTCGGCTCTTTAGGATCCCATCCCACGAATCCCATCTGATTTACACCATAGGCTTCGGGCACAATGGTTTTCTCGAAGAATTTCCCGCTGCGTTCAATGGTGACATCGAGAGGTTGATTGGGGCTCAGGGCTTCTTTCGGGTCGACTTGCTTCCAGGTTGGATTCTCAATCCCGTCGAGACGGGCAATGCGATCGCCAATTTGGATTCCAGCTTTCGCCGCGGGAGTGTCGGACAGCACCCATCCGATGACCGCAGGCTCGTCCAGCACAGCCGGATACTCATAGTGCACCATGTAGACGAAAGTGAGCAGGCCAATGGCGAGCAGAATATTCATGGCAGGGCCGGCAATGGCGATCAGGAAGCGATGCCAGCGCGGGTGCGAGAGGAACTCGCCGGGATCACCGGTGCGCTCATCCATCGGATTCTCGCCACTCATCTTGACGTAGCCGCCGAGAGGGATCGCGCTGATGCGGTAATCGGTGTCGCCGCGGCGGAAGCCGAGCAGCCGCTTGCCAAATCCGATGGAGAAAACCTCAACTCGCACGCCCAGCAACTTCGCGACGGCGTAGTGGCCGAACTCATGAATGAGAATCATGAAGCCCAGGACCACGGCAACCGCGAGCACAGCTATAAAGAATCCCGACATAAAGTTTTAATTATTCCCCTCAATGATTGGAAGAACCCGAGCGTGACGGCGCGTAGCCCAATTGCTCAACCTTTTCGTGGGCGATCTGACGGGCTTCTGCGTCCGCCGCAAGCACCTGACTTATAGATTCCAACTTCCCAACTTTTGTTTCACCAAGAACCATTCTAATTATGTCAGGAATCTCGGCAAAACGTATACAGCCATCCAGAAATGCAGCGACCGCCACTTCATCCGCAGCGTTGAGTGCGACAGATTTTGCAGCTCCCGCCTCGGCGGCTTCATATGCTAGACCCAGGCAAGGGAATTTTGCCATGTCCGGCGGTTCGAAATCGAGGTGTCGTAAGTCCATGACCGGGAAGCGCATATCGGATCCAATGCGCTCTGGGTAGGTCAGCGCATAGAGGATCGGCAAGCGCATGTCCGTCACCGAGAACTGAGCAAGTATGCTGCCATCCACAAACTCGACCATGGAGTGGATGGTGGACTGGGGATGCACGATCACCCGCACCAGGCCGGGCGGCAAATCGAACAAACGACAGGCCTCGATGACCTCGAAACCCTTGTTCATTAATGTGGCTGAATCGATGGTGATGCGGCGACCCATCTTCCAGGTGGGATGGTTCAATGCCTGTTCAGCCGTGATTGAGGAAAATTGTGACTTCGGTGTGTGTAGAAATGGTCCACCCGAGGCGGTTAACCAGATCTGCCGAACCTCGTTCATTCGTCCGCCCCGAAGGCACTGGTGGACAGCACTATGTTCGCTGTCGATGGGCAGGAGCGGCTTGCCTTGGCGGCGGGCCTCAGCGGTAATGAGTTCTCCCGCTGCGACCAGGCACTCTTTGTTGGCTAGCCCAATCGTCTTGCCTGCGCGAACGGCTTCGTAGGTGGCTTCGAGTCCGGCCACGCCTACGATGGCGCTGACTACGAAGTCTACTTCTGGGCGGGTAGCGACTTGGACATTTCCAGCCGAACCGTGAACGATTTCGATTCCGCTAACACCCGCGGCCTTGAGGCGAGTACGAAGCGTTTCGGCATCTTCTTCACCGGCAACCGAGACCAACCGTGGCTTCCATCGCTTGGCCTGCTCGAAAGCGGCATCGACATTCCGGCCCGCCGCTAGAGCTATTACTTCGAAACGCTCGGCGTAGGATTCAACTATGCTCAGCGTGCTGCGGCCGATGGAGCCGGTTGAGCCCAGGATGGAAATACGTTTCATTGATACGAAAATCGAGAACCACAGAGGACACGAACGATCACAAAGGAAAACACAAGCATAAGGACTCAAAGGTTAGTGTTGACAGATCCTCTTCAGTTTCTTTGTGTGCCTTCGTGTCCTCTGTGGTTAAAGCCTCTGCTTACTGCATGACGCGCCAAGCCGCATAGTACCATAGGACCGGAGCAGCAAAGAGCAGAGCGTCGATGCGATCCAGCATGCCTCCATGGCCGGGTAAAATCGTTCCCGAATCTTTGACTCCGGCTCCGCGCTTGATCAACGATTCTACGAGATCGCCTAACTGCGCCGCGATATTGATCGCCGCCGAGAGCAACAGCGTCGGTCCCAGCGGCGGCTTTTGTAGAGCGAAGAAGCCATCACGACGTTCGATGAGATGCGCATTCAAGAGAGCCGTGCTGATGGGCAGAGCGTAGTTATAGAGCAACATCCCGACCACCAGGCTTGCCAGCAGAGATGCGAGCGCGCCCTCCCAGGTTTTCTTGGGGCTGATTCGCGGCGACATCAGATGGCGGCCCAGGGAACGCCCCACGAAGTAGGCGAAGATGTCGCCTGCCCACACCAGCAGCAACAAATATGAGAGCAGGAAGGCCCCTGACCACTGCTCGCGCAATTGCACCAGAAATCCGAGCGGCAAGGCAATGTAGGCGAAGGCGAATGACGAAACCATTGCTGCCGGAAAGGCGCTGCTCAAGTTGACCCGCCGCATAGCGATTGTGAGAAAGACAAATGGAGCGACAGCGGCAGCGAATCCTGCGCCATAAACAAAGATCGCAGTCGACAGCAGGGGCTTCTCATTCCCCGGATTGATGGCCAGGAGCAGAAAAAACAGCCCGACAAAGATGTAAGTCGGCCAGCGCAAAGGCCGGATGCCGTAGGGCTCGGCAAGCTTAAGTAATTCCTGCACCGCGAGGAGCGCGACCAAAGCGGCAACCAGCGCCACAACCGGCACGGGTGCTCGCAGCACCAGCAGCAGGACGATGGGAATCAAAAGCACCGCTGTGAGAATTCTCTTGAGCAGATGCAAGAGCCTCAGCTCCTGCCCGTCTTTGCAGAGTGTGAAGTGGCACCGTGTGGCGCGGACACTCTTGTCCGCGGATGGTCAGAAGAATGAGCCTGTGACGCGTCGCCGGCCAAGCCACCATAGCGACGTTCGCGTTTCTGGTATTCCGCGATGCCTTCCAGCAAATGAACGCCGCGAAACTCAGGCCATAACGTTGGAGTGACGTAGATTTCTGCGTAGGCCAACTGCCACAAAAGAAAGTTGCTCAATCGCATCTCGCCGCTGGTGCGAACTACCAGATCGGGATCGGGCAAATGCCGAGTGTAGAGATGACGGGACACGGCGACTTCATCGATTTCCAAATGATCCAGGCCGCCGTTGCGCGCGGCGGCATCCACTAAGGAGCGAAATGCGTCCACGAGTTCGGTGCGCGCGCTGTAGTTCAGGGCAAGGGTCAGCACCATGCCGGTATTGTGCGCCGTGGCCTCGCGGGCCCGCTGCATTTTTTCCTGCACCGAGGGGGGTAGCTCGTGCTGGCGTCCGATGTATTCCAGACGAACATTGTTCTTGTTCAGGGTGGGCACTTCGGCTTTCAGATATCGGCAGAGCAGGCCCATGAGGAAATCGACTTCGCTCGCCGGACGCTTCTTCCAATTTTCCTCTGAGAAAGCGTAAAGCGTAAGCGCAGGAATACCGATGCGGGCCGCGGTTTCGACCGTCGAGCGCACAGACGAGACTCCGGCGCGGTGTCCGGCGATGCGCGGCAGGTGGCGCCGCCGCGCCCAACGGCCATTGCCGTCCATGATAATGGCGATGTGTTTTGGGAGCCGCTTCGGATCCAACCGCAGGTAAACTTCCGCTTCCTTGCGGTCCAGTCCGGCGGGAATTGTTGCTTGCAAGCTAACCTCTGCTGTTTGTTGAAGCTAACACAGCAGGGAAGGCGGTGGCAATGACACCGAAGTGGCCCCGCTGGCGCAGCCCTCGTGTAGAGCGGGCACTCCTGTCCGCTGCCTCTTCACGAGGGGTGGAGTCTGAGGCCGAGTACGCGGCGCGAGGGCGCCCGCGCCACACGAGCTATGCTTCTCGCATTTCTTCGGGCACAATCTTCAACTCGATCTTCTCTGTGTGCCGCAGCACTGTGAGAACACTCACTGCCCCCACGCGCGCATCGGTTAGTAAGCGATGCAGGTCGTCCACCCCCGCGACGGGTTTCCCATCCATAGCGATGATGACATCGCCTTCTCGCAAGCCTGCTCTCTGGGCTGGACTACCGGCCGCGACCGAGGCCACAATCACTCCACTTTCGCTCGGGAGATCGTAGAAGCGGACCACACGGCGAAGCAGCGGCACGGTTTGAGCCTCGACCCCAATGTAGCTACGGCGAATTCTGCCCTCGCGTAGCAGTCTTCCCGCTACGAATTTCGCGGTGTTGATCCCGATGGCGAAACAGAGTCCTTGCGCGCCCATAATTGTCGCCGTGTTCACACCTACCACGCGGCCGTCTGAGGTTACGAGGGGACCGCCGGAATTGCCCGGGTTGAGCGACGCATCGGTTTGAATGACGTCTTCGATCAGCCGACCGGAATAGGAGCGCAAGGAACGTCCCAAGGCACTTACCACGCCAGCGGTGACGGTGTACTGAAAGCCGTAAGGATTTCCGATGGCAATCGCCAGTTGACCGACGCGCAGGCGCTGCGAGTCTCCCAGCGGCGCAGCCACGAGATGAGGAGCACCGTTACTGGGCAGACCGATGCGGATCACGGCCAGATCGGTTGCGGGATCGTCTCCGATGATGTGAGCAGGGAGGCGCTGTCCGTCCGGCAGCGAGACATCGATGCGCGTGGATCCGTGTACGACGTGGCTATTGGTTAACACCAGGCCGTCAGGCGTGAACACAAATCCGGAGCCCCCACCTTGACGCTCGCGAGGCTCTCCCGAACGGCTTCGGCCCGCCTGCGCAACATCGATCTTCACTACCGATGGACTGATTGCTTCCGCAGCGCCGACAACCGCTTGCGAGTAGGCGTCGAGCAGTGACGCCTCATTGAGCGTCCTTACCAAAGACGATTGATCGGTTGCTTCTGAATAGTCCGCTAAAGGAAAAACACCAACTGCTGGAGCCATAGCTGCTAGATGAGGCTATGAGGATTCTGGATTCAAGGCCGGCGCATTGACGGCTATGATTCCGTTGCATCTTCGAAGGCTTTCGACTAAGCTGGCGGCACTTGGGGCAACTTAGCGGAAACACTTTCTGTGCCCTAGTTCACAGGAGGACCGTATGCGATTTCGCGTATTGGTTTTGCTCGCCTTGAGCTCATGCTTGCCGTCGGTTGCTCAAGACCACTCCGCTCACGCGCAGGCAAAGCCTGCGACGCTGATGACCGGCGTGGGAACTCTTCATCATCCGGTTTCCACCTCCAATCCCGAGGCGCAGGAATTCTTCGACCAGGGATTGCGCCTGATCTACGACTTCAACCACGATGAGGCAGCACGCTCGTTTCAGCGAGCGGCCGAACTCGATCCCAAACTCGCGATCGCGTATTGGGGAATTGCAGAGGCCGTAGGGCCGAACTATAACGATCCAGCCAGTGAGGATCGTTTCAAACAGGCTCACGAAGCGATCCAGAAGGCGGTCGATCTGTCGGCCAATGCCTCGCCTGCCGAGCAGGCTTATATCCAGGCCATGGCCAAACGCTTTCCTGCCGACCCGAAAGCGGATCTCAAGCAAGCCGCTGAAAATTATCACGACGCCATGCGCGAGGTGATGAAGAAATATCCCGACGATCTGGATGCAGCCACGCTGTTCGCCGAGTCGGGAATGGACCTCCATCCCTGGGGCTTGTGGCACGTGGACGGCACGCCCGAGGCGGGAACGGAGGAGATCGTCATAACTTTGGAATCGGTGATTCGCCGCGACCCGAACCATCTGGGTGCGATTCACTACTACATCCACGCTACCGAGGCGTCGCCCAATCCGGAGCGCGCGCTGGCATATGCGAACAAGCTGGCGGCCATGGCACCCAACGCTGGGCACATCGTACACATGCCGGCTCACGTTTATATCCGCACTGGCGATTATGAAGCGGCGGTAAAGACTAACGAAGAAGCCGCCGCAGTGGACCGGGCCTACATCAAGGCAACCGGCGCCCAGGGCATGTACCCGATGATGTATTACAGCCACAACCTGCACTTCATCGCCATGTGCGCCAGCATGAATGGCAATTATGCGGAGGCCAAGAAGAATGCGGACTTGCTGGTGGCGAACGTCGCTCCGCATGTCAAAGAGATGCCGCCCCTCGAAGGATTCATGACCATCCCGATGGCCGTCGACGTTCGCTTTCACCAGTGGAATGACATTCTTGCCATGCCGCGGCCAGATCCCGAGCTGAAGATAACCACTGGATTTTGGCATTTCGCCCGTGGTATGGCGCTGGCAGGAACCGGCAAGCTGAACGAGGCGGAAGCGGAGTACAAGATCGTGGCTGAAGCCGAGCAGAATACGCCTCCTGACGTTGTCTTCGCCGCGCCAATCAATAACAAGGCGAAAGATATCCTGAAGATTTCGGAGGATGTCCTGGGAGCTAAGATCGCAACGGCGAGGAAGGATTACGCGCAGGCCATCTCGCTGCTGACGGCGGCAGTTGCGATTCAGGATACGTTGAAATATGGAGAACCACCGGATTGGTTCTTTCCGGTTCGCGAGTCGCTGGGCGGGGTGCTGCTGATCAACGGCGACGCCGCAGGTGCCGAGAAAGTCTTCCGGGCTGACCTTGAACGCAATCCGCGGAATCCGCGTTCACTGTTTGGATTGCAGCAGGCTCTGAAAGCGCAAAACCGGAACTACGACGCGGGCTTTGTCGAAGCCCAGTTCCGCGATTCGTGGAAGGGTGGGGAAGTGAAGGTCGAGGACCTGGTCTAGGCCTGAACTGGCTATGGGCAAACCTGGACTTCTCATTCCGAGGAGCGAAGGCGACGAGGAATCTGCTTCCCCTCGGCTATCAACAGATTCCGCTTTGCTCGGAATGACAATTACAACTGTTGAATAGGCCAATCAAAGAGTCCCGCAACGCCGGTGGTAAACGCTAAGGCTTGGCTCGCAATCGCGTAGCTTGGTTGGGCAGAGCGCACGCTTGTGCCGCGTTCTTCAACGCTTCATCGAGGTTTGAGCCTAAGGCGGCAAGGTCCCGGGAACTCATGACTCTCTGCATACCTTCGAAGAGTTGGCGTTCTTCTTTGCGGATGTGCGTGACAAGTTTCTCTCCGAAACTGGCGAGGCCTTGCCGGTCGAGGCTGCGGCTCGCTGCTCGCGAGAAATAGTGACGAAGCTCGGCGTGTTCAGCCAAGAGTTCGTTTACGAGAGGTTGCAGGTCGGGAAATGCCTCCGCGGCGGGGAACAGTTGCTTTTCTTCGGCTGCAAAATGAATCTCGATTTCGTTCTCGAACAGCTGTTGGATCTCCGCCTGCCAAGCCTCTAGATCAAGTTCTCCCGCCTTCAATGCCCGATCGACGCGCACGCACAATGCCAGTGCATGTTGGTGCTGGCGTGAAAGCGGGATGAGGCTCGGGTCACGGAGCATGCGGCAATAATGATAAACGATGGCCGCAGACCTGCGTGGGCGACCGGATATGATCGAGTGTCAAGTTGTTGTGGGCCACGCGGGCGCGGACGCCCGCGTCTACAAGGGCGCTAGCTTGCGCCAGCCGCCGACCATTCATTCCCATCCGAACGAAGCGTGAGCCAATCGGTGCGTACCCGGTCCCACTCTTGAATCAGCATCCCGCGAGATTCGAATAACTGTCGGATTCGACGTCTGTCCCACCCTACGACATCCTCGAGGATCGGCGCGAGTACAGCCAGGGCATTGCTGCTGAGGATGGTCCGTTTTGCCACCTGAGAAACATGCTTCGCCTCCGAGACCGCGATGGTGAAGCCGTCGCGCACATTGACGTGCAGCATGACGTGAAGATCTGAGCTTCCGTCGCCGACGTAGATGATGTGGTCCGGCCCGACTTGCTGTTCGGCCTGCAACTGATCGAGCATCGCGACCTTGCCGTAGCCCGCAGTGGCGCGAGCTATGGATTCGATCTGGCCAGCATCGTTGTAGCGAAACTCCGTTCCATAGATGTGATTGCGCGGGACGATTCCTTCGAGTGCAGACTCGATCACCTCAACCGGCGCTGCCGAAAGAACATAAAAATCGAAGTGATAGCCTTCGATTCCGCTCTTGAGAATTTCGTAAAGCAGCGCGATGTTTTCTTTCAGGCGAACTCCCTTGCCGGCTTGGTAGAGGTGTTCTTTGCGCACTCGCGTCTGAAACTCAGGATCGTGCAGCAGCAGGTAAGCGAGCTCCGCGCCCTGTTGTACGAGATTGAGCTTTGCCATTCCCTTGGCCTTGCGCTCGAACTCCTCGGTCGGAATGCCGACCAATTCGCTGAGCACATAGCCGGAGTCATTGAAGGTCAAGGTCTGGTCGAAATCACTAGCAAATATATAGCGTTTAACGGGTTTCTCACTCATGTTGGTATTAGATTCGATAGGGGGCCGAAAGGCCAATTAAAAACATTGATTGGTGCTATGAGCTACGAAATTTCATCCGGCATTAACAATTGGGCGCGAGCATCTCGACACCTTGGTTGTCTTGCTGTTGACAATCGTTTCGGCAGCGTAGAGACTTCCAATACTTTGGCTATGCCTCTCCCGGCACCGGCCTGCGATAAGTGAGCCTCACAAGTCAAATATCGAACAGGAGAGGTCACCCATGAAATTTGAATTTAAAGCGGTTGAGCAACGATTGACTGCCTGTACAGTCTTGTTAGGGGTGGTAGTTGTGCTGGCGGCGTTCGCCGCGCCGCGCACGCAGGCCCAGACTTTCACCGTCCTTTACAACTTCAAGCCTGCTCCCGATGGAGGAACACCCTACGGCAGTTTGCTAAACGTGAACGGCACCTTTTACGGCACCACCTACGGCGGCGGAGTCTCGAGCGGCGGAACCGTGTTCAAGCTGACTGCGAGCGACAACGAGTCCGTCCTGTACAGCTTCAAGGGTGGCTCCGACGGAACACACCGTTCTATGAAAGTCTGGTGAAGGACTCGGCCGGCAATTTTTACGGTACGACCTTTACCGGCGGTGCAGGCGGCTGTACACCCCCCGGCTGCGGAATCGTGTTCAAGCTGGCCGGAAAAAAAGAATCCGTGCTACACAGCTTCAGCGGAACGCCTGATGGCTCGGTCCCCAGCGCCGGTTTGCTTCTGGACTCAGCGGGCAACCTATACGGTACTACTCGCTACGGAGGCACCTCCAACCTCGGAGCGGTATTCAAGATTACCAAGGCCCTCAAGGAAACCGTGTTATACAGCTTCAAGGGTGGAGCGGACGGGGAACAGCCTTATGCAGATCTGATCATAGACGCGAAAGGCAACCTCTACGGTACAACTACCAAAGGTGGCAGCGCTGGGGCCGGGATTGTGTTCAAGCTGAGTAAATCGGGCACGGAGACGGTACTGTACAGCTTCATGGCATCGCCGGACGGCGCGGTGCCCCAGGCAGGCTTGATCATGGATACGCTGGGAAATCTCTACGGCACAACCACCTTCGGGGGCAAGAGCGGATTCGGAACCGTTTTTGAGCTGACCAAGTCACGCAAGGAGAGCGTCCTGTACAATTTTACTGGGGGTGCGGACGGTGGGTATCCGTACGCACGCTTGCTACGGAAAGCGAATGGCAATCTTTACAGCACCACCTACAGAGGCGGCGCTTCCGGTCGCGGAACGGTGTTCGAGGTAAGTGGGAGCATCGAAACTGTATTGCACAGCTTTGACCAGAACGACGGAGCGTATCCGACTGCAGGTTTAATTATGGACAAGAAGGGCAATTTCTACGGCACAGCATCGCAGGGTGGCACGTCCGGACCGGGAGTGGTGTTCAAGCTCACACCTTGATCACCACCACCCAATAGAGACACCGGAGCCGGACGTACTTACGTCCGGCCTTCCTTTTTTCACTTCCTGTTTTAAATTCGCCGATGACTTTCGTTTCAACCCCGCCTTTACTAATTTCTCCCCACCATTGAAAATGGTAAGTTCGCCCTCAAGTGCGGCTTTTTTCGAGCGCGGAGCTCATAACACAAGAATCATCGCCCGGATGCGGGCCACTGGAGCAGAAATCATTATGGGAACTTCCGGAGAACTGATTCGCCTGATCAACTACGTGGATGACATTACGACCACGTTGCGTCGCATTAGCGCTTTCGTCGCAGTCATGGAGAGCGATGAACGCAAGCGTCTGGCCGAGAGCCTGAAAGTTGCGGGTTCCAACCTTGATGCTCTCGTGGTCCGATTGGAAAAGGGTGGGCAGTAGTGGGACAGATCCACACGATTGCCGTGATCGGCGCCGGAACCATGGGCCGGGGCATCGCTCACGTCGCGGCACTCGGCGGTTACCAAACCATCCTGGAAGACCTGCTGCCCAACGCGCTGCGCCGGGCCGAAAGTGAGATTCGCGACAATCTCGACAAGGCGGTTGAAATTGGTAAGATCTCTGCCGACGATGCCAATGCCGCTTTCGGACGGTTGAGATATGCGGGCAGCGTCGAAGAAGCGGCGCGCGAAGCGGACTTGGTGATTGAGGTGGTGCCCGAGGAGATGGAGTCGAAGATTGAGATCTTCACCATGCTCGATAAGATCTGCCGGCCCGCAACCATCCTGGCTTCGAACACTTCTTCGCTCAGCATTACCGAGATCGCCAGCGTCAGTTACCGCGCGAAGAAATGTGTGGGTATGCATTTCTTCAATCCCGTGCACAAAATGAAGCTGCTGGAAATTGTTCGCGGCCTCGAGACCGACGAGGATACGCTCTCCGCCGCTGCCGAGGTAGGCAGGCGAATGGGCAAGGAAGTCGTGGTGATCAAGGAATCTCCAGGCTTCATTACCAGCCGCATCAACGCCATGATTGGGAATGAAGCGTTCTATATGCTGCAGGAGGGAATTGCTTCCGCCCGGGATATCGATAAAGCCTTGAAGTTAGGATTGAACCACCCCATGGGGCCATTCGAGTTGGTGGATTTAGTTGGGTTGGATACTCGCTTGCACATCCTCGAATACATGCATAAGAGCCTAGGAGAAAAATATCGACCGGCGCCGCTCTTGGTGCAGTATGTGAAAGCCGGGCGTTTGGGGCGCAAGGCCGGACGTGGCGTTTACGAGTACCCCGAAGAGAAGACGGTGCAGGAGAAAGCACCGGCCGCCAAGGCTGGAGACTAAGTAGGGACGAGCCTGAGACTCGCCCCCACACGAGTTCCTCCTTCGAAATTCGCGGGCCAGGGCGCCCGCGCCACATGATTCCTAGTTTTTGTTGATGTCCTGCCCTGCCTCCAACTTTTTCACCAGAGGCTCAAAGAAAATCTTCTGGTTTTCGGGAGCACCGGCCACCGTGATTTTGATCTCCTTGAGCGCATTGCTGTAGTCGCCCTTCGACGAATAGATTCGCGCCGTGCCGTCGTGTACTACCCAGTCATTGGGATCCTTCTTGGCGGCCTGGCGGAAGAGATCGAAAGCCTGATCCTGTTTGCCCTGGGTCTGAAGCTGCCGGCCGTAGTAATAAAGTTGAGCCGCCGTAGCCCGATCGAGCGCATCTTTCTTGGCAACCTCGGCGTCATCTTTTTTGCCCATGGCTTCGAGAATCTGCGACTTGGTCAAGTAGTTGTCAAATCGTGGCTCGGTTCGGATTGAAGTCTCTTCGTACTGCAGGGCTTCATTCAAGTCATATTTGCTGGTGAGAAGGTAGGTTGCCGCGTCGTCCCATCCTTCCCATGTGTATTGAGCAAGGCCCTGGAGTTGGTTATGCAGGCTGGCCTGCACGATGTCATGGACATTCACGTCAACCTTGAAGGGCACGGCGATCTTTTCCCAACGCAGTGTAGCCACGGCGGAGTCCGGCTTCACATCATCGAAGTCGAACGTCAGAGCTTCACGAGGCTCGGTCGTCTGTGGCTTCACCGTTACCCTTAGTGCATCGTCGTCCTGGTCGTAGGTGAAGCTGCCCCATGCGCTGTGGACCTTGGAGAAAATGACCGTCCATTGGTTTTCTCCGGGAATCGTGAAGAGAGCGTAGGTCCCTTTCGCTAGCGGCTGTCCTTCGATCGAGACATCGTCCGTAAACTTGATGATCGTATTTTCATTCGCTCCCGTGCGCCAGACTTCGTTATAGGGCACAAGTTTGCCCCAGACGGGCCGGCCCTTTACCAGCGGCCGCGAATAGCTAATGGTGATGTCGGTGATTCCGATGCGCTGTGTCACCGCGGAGTGCTGGCTATCCCGCGGCAAGTCCAGGAGCGCGGATTGAGCATGGCAAAACGAACTTCCAAACGCGAGCCCCGCAACTAGGGCGACAATCATATGTTTGGGCATGGAATAACCCTCCACTTCTAAGTTGTTCCGGGGAAGATCCAACGGAACTGGATTGAGGAAACGACCCTTTAGACGGAAGGCCCGACCAGCGGATAGCGAGTTGTAACAAGTTGTAAAAACAGCTGCTGGCGACAAAAGAGCTTCGTCTAAGTCATTGGCTGGGCGAATCCTGGGAACCGGCAGGCCTCGGTCAGCGTATTACCTGTAGGCGCAGCTCGCCCGTGCTGGATCGTCCAAGATCTCAGAAAGAGCACGCGAACACACTTTATTTATGAGAACGCTTCTCGACATCGTTCGCCAGTCATTGGCCACCTTGTGGGCGCACAAGCTGCGCTCCTTTTTGACCATGTTCGGAATTGCCTGGGGCGTGGGCTCATTGCTTCTGCTGGTGGGCCTGGGAGAGGGTTTTCGCAGCGGCCAGACAAAGCAAATGGCGAACCTCGGGCAGGACATCATGTTTGTCTTTCCGGGACGAATTCCGGCGGTCGAGGGCAGCTACCAGTCAGGTCAGACGTATCACTTTACTTATGACGATTACGTCGCGATCCGCAGCGAAGCCAAGTTGCTACGAGCGGTTTCACCGGTGCTCGAACGCGACGATATCCGTGCCGTCAGCGACTTTGGCACGACCAATGGACAAGTGTTCGGCATCGCCCCCGAGTACAACCAGATTCGCACCATTCCGACTGATCCCGGGCGTTGGTTCAATGACGACGATAACAGCCAGCATCGCCGAATCGCCGTGGTCGGATACGAGATGCTCAAGAACATGTTTCCCGGGCAGCCGGCAGTGGGCAGCACGATTCTGCTCAATAGTATGGACTTCAAGATTATTGGGGTGATTCCGAAGATCGGAAAAGAAGGCCAGAACGGCACCAACGCGCGCATTTTCGTGCCTTTCGAAACCATGCGCACGCTGTTTCCAATCACCGCCCAGAATTCGGAGAATGCCATCTCTTTCATCAATTACCGGCCATTAAAAAAAGAGATGCACCTCGAGGCTCAGAAACAAGTACACGCAGTCATTGCCCGACGGCATGGGTTCGATCCAAAAATCGATGATGCGTTCATGGACTGGGACACAATCGACGGAGCCATCCGCGTCAGTAAGATCTTCGATGCGATGGATTGGTTCCTGGGCGTGGTGGGGTTGGTAACTCTGGGGTTGGGCGCGATTGGGATTATTAACATCATGCTGGTTTCGGTGACGGAACGAACCAGGGAGATCGGACTGCGTAAGGCGCTGGGCGCGACCCATCGCAACATCCTGACGCAGTTTTTCATCGAAGGCGCTTTTCTCACTGCGTTAAGCGGTGGAATTGGCCTAGCTGTTTCCGGAGGCTTCGTAGGATTGCTGGCTCAATTGCCGTCGCCCGAGGGGTTCGATACTCCACGCATCGTGCCGGCCTCGGCCGTTATCGCAATTTTGTCTCTCTCAATTGCCGGCATCATTGCCGGCCTCTATCCGGCACGCAAGGCAGCCTTGCTTCCTCCCGTGGAAGCGCTGCGACAGGAGTAGTGATGTTTGGCGATCTGGGAACGCAAGCTTACAACGCGCTGAAACATAACCGCAGGCGCTCGCTGCTCACCATGCTGGGCATGGCGTGGGGCATCGCCACAGTCGTTTTGCTCTTGGCGTACGGCTCGGGCTTTGAGAACGCGCTGATGATCGCCTTTCGCACATTTGGGGGAAACCTGATCGGCGTTTTTCCCGGCCGCACTTCTCTGCAAGCTGGTGGCAGCAAGGCGGGCACACAAGTGCGCCTGACGCGCGACGATCTCGATTATCTGCGGGCCGAGGTTCCTATGCTTACGCGAATCTCTCCTGAGGTCGATAAGCAGAGTCAGGTCGCCTTCGGGACCCGCAGCGGAAGCTATGGGGTTCATGGGATTTTTTCGAGTTATGAGAAGATCCGCGCTTTGGAAGTGGGCGAGGGCACATTTTTCGGGGAGCAGGAAGACTTCACTCACAGCCGGGTAGCCGTCATCGGCTCGACAGCGAAGAAGAAACTGTTCTCCGGTCAGAATGCGCTAGGCGAAAGCGTGCGCATCGACGGCATTTCTTACAAAGTCGTCGGCGTGCTCAAGCACACCATTTCCAACGGCGACGAAGACATGAATTTGCTGGTTTACCTCCCGTATAGCGCGATGGGCGACATCAAGAATACCTATTATCTCGACGGCATTTTCTTGGACTACGAGGGAGATCACGAAAAAGTAGTCCGGGCGGTGCGAGGATCGATGGCTTTTCATCACGGCTTCGACCCGAAGGATGAGCGCGCAGTTTTTGTATTTGACGCCAACAAAGATTTAGCAGACCTCACCGTCATCACCGTCGGCATCAAGATTTTGCTGGGCTTCATTGGAATGCTGACACTGGGCATCGGGGGAGTCGGATTGATGAACATCATGCTGGTCTCCGTTACCCAGCGCACCCGCGAAATTGGTGTTGAGAAAGCTCTTGGCGCGCATCGTTGGCATATTCTGTTTCAGTTTTTGGCCGAGGCGCTGGTCATCACCATGCTGGGCGGCTTGCTGGGCGTGGCTTTGGCCTATGTTGTGTCGTGGTCGGTGGGTTCGCTCACGTTGTGGAGCGCATTCATCGATGATGCCAGCGAGGGAGACATTCATCTGGTGATCGACACCGCTACGCTCCTCTGGTCAACGGTGATTCTGAGCTTCGTGGGAATCGTGAGCGGAATGCTGCCTGCGATCAAGGCTGCGAGGCTGGACCCGATCGAGGCGCTTCGCTACGAATAGGTCTGTGCGGTTCGTCCGGTTACGGCAGCTGATCTAATTCCACCCAGTCTGTGGAGTCCGCCGCGCACGAATCATTCGGACAAACCTGAAAGGTCACCACAGGATGCAGTTCCCAAACGGACGCTCGCCAGCAGGTCCGCTTCTGATTCCTAGTGCTGGCGGTGGCGCAGTTCTGGCTGGGGAGATTGTGCTCATTATCGATCAATAGCTGCCCCACAACCTTCACCTGTTTGCCGACTGCTTTCTGAAGATTCTCCAAGGTCCAAATCGCATTTTCGTATTGGAAGCGATCATGCGGCGTCATCTCCACGATGATGCTGGCCTGCTGTAAGGCGCTCGCACCTGAACCCGAATTCGGCGGCCTCGGTTTCCTCCCTGGATTGTGCTTGGCTGCGGTCTCACTCGCAGTTACGGTGGCGGGCGCAGTCGACGCAGTTGTACCTTTTCTCAGCCCCTCCGCTACCGCAGGATCAAAGCCGATTCCGATGTGATAATCGACGTTGCTGAACTCCGGGTCTCCCGGCGGACCGGTAAGTTCGCAGTTACTGCTCTCAGCACTCGTGTGCTGAGAGTAGTACAGGTAACCAATCAGGCCGTAGAGTTGGCCTTCCCCGAGTTGCTTCAACTGGTCCTGAAAATCGGATTGGTTGTCTTGAGTGAGTCCAGGGGGAATCTTAGCGTCCAGCGTCTGGTAGTCCGCAAGCTGAGTGAAATATTTTACCGGATTCGACGCGGTTGCGGGCGGGATCAGTTGATTCTTCCAAAAGTTTAGATAGGCGTCGTATTGCCCCGCGGCGCTGCAGCCGGTAGGAAATCGGCTGTGGCAATCCTGGAAATCCGAGATATCGCTGGTGCAGGTGACAGCGACAATTCCTGAAGTAACTTCAGGCTTGGATGCCGTTTGTGGCGAAGGTGAGACTGCGCCCACCGCTAGAGCTAAGGCCAGAGGGGCAAAGGGAGCCACATGCCGAATGAAAGTCTTGGAAGTACCGGACGTCACGGGGTTGGAAGGGTTGGGCGACATGGCTTTCTCCTCATAAGGTATTCGAGGACCGTTTGTTCATTACCGCGGAGGCGGTGGGTTTACCGGGGCAGGAGGCGGCTCGCGGTTTCCCTGGGTCGTAGCGTCGTTTGATGCTGCCTGAATACCCTTACCCACGCCATAGGTCGTGGCGCTGACGCCAAGCAGGGCAAGAACATTGGTCGGAATGTCAGGCATTTTGCACCCGCACAAGACGACCAGAAAAAAACTCATCCCAATCACGAAGGTGAAGATCAGCAACTGAAAACGGCCCATGCTGGCGCCGCCTGTCCCTTTCTCCTCGAGCAACTGGCTGAGGTCGATTCTCCCGCTCGCCATGGCTGCGAGGACCATAAATCCGAAGAGAAAAATCATGATCAAACCGCCATAGGCGATCGCGAGTTTCAATTTGTCCATCGGGTTTCCCGGCACCCATAGCGCAATGGCAAACGCAATCAGAACGGTGAGCACGATCAGCAGCACGAACTCGAGAGTCTTCATGGCTTTCTCCTGTCTGACAAATTCTCAGGCCGATTGCGCAGCAGGGCTCGCGCCTTGCCACCCAGAAATAAGGCGTGACTTCCAGCCAGCGCGCCCACCAAGCCGATCGGCAGCGTGGGAAACTGTTTTGGGTTATGGATCAGCTGCAGTAAATAATATCCAGCGACAAATAGGGTGAAGGCGAGCGACTGCGTGCGTCCGGCGCTGACGTATGTCGAATAGCCCTCAGGCTTGTTCGGATCTAGTAGATCGCCTTCCAGGAGCTGATCGAGGCAGATCCCACCTGTCAACAATTTCCACAGTACAACTCCCAAGAAGCCTCCGAACAGGATCAGGCCCTCCCAATACGCCAATGTTGAGAGCATTCGCATAGCATTGCTTAAGGCCGAAGGGTTCGGTCCGGAGGGAAGGATGCCAATATACACCCGGGAATCTGATTGTCAAATACAATCTTTTTTGTGGCCAACGATTCTCATGCTCGAGTAGAACGTGTACTTTCCCAGCTCCGTCTGTATGAGCACCCATTGCTTGCTTTTGATGCTCGCGGCAAAGGTGATGGGGTCGAACTGATTATCCAGTTCAGAAATCCCCGCGTGCCGGTGCACACCTATTACTTCGATCTACATTCGCGCGATCTGGATCATCCGCAATTTGAGTGGAGCTTCCAGCGTCAACTTTACGATTGCCTGCACGATTACCTTGTCGAAATGTTCATCCGCACGCCGCAAGACCGAATCGAGCGGCAACGGGAAGGCCTGTGACCCTGCGCCAGAAGATAGAACAGGAAATCCGAGAACGCGGACCGATTCCATTCTCGCGTTACATGGAGCTGTGCTTGTACGATCCTGACCTGGGTTACTATTCGCGAAATGCGGAGCAGTTCGGCAAAGCGGGCGACTTTTACACATCAAGCGATGTGCACGCAGTGTTTGGCCGCCTTCTGGCGCGTCAATTCGACGAGATGTGGCGCGTATTGGGATCGCCAGGGCAGATCGAAATTCTGGAACTTGGCGCGGGCCGCGGGTTATTCGCCCAGGATGTGCTGGATTGGTCGGAGAAGAAGTTCCCCGAATTCTTTCGCGCTGCGCACTATAGACTCGTGGAGAGTTCCCCCGCCTTGCGCCAGCGACTGCAATCGACGCTGGGGCGACATCTCGCGGCAGGGAGGGCCTCGCTCTGTGCCGGGAGCCTTTTGGCAATAGGGAAGGGCACGACATCAGTCGTGCCAAGTAGCATCTCCTTAGAAAGGGCTTTAGCCCTTGAGGTTCCTGTCATCGTTTTCGCCAACGAGTTCTTCGACGCGCTTCCAGTCGAGGTTCTCAGTTCGCAAGGCGAGTTGCACATCGCCGAGGTGAACGGAAGATTGGTTGAGTCTTTGAACTTTCCGTCAGCCGAAGCCTTGGAGTTCCTTGACCGCTACAGCGTGCATCCCGAAGACGGAGAGCGAATCGAAGCGCCGTTGAACGCGCAACGCTATATATCCCAGATTGCGTCAATGGTGAGATGTGGGTTCATCGTCGCCATCGACTACGGTTACACTCGGCAAGAGCTACTCGCAGGACGTCACCGTGGCACTATCACCGCCTACCGGCAACATTCAGTGAGCGCGAATCCTTACGAAGCGCCGGGAGAGCAGGACATCACCGCGCACGTGAACTTTACCGCGCTGGCCGCTGCAGCCGAGCAGAGCGGAATGCAAGTCCAGCCCTTGTTGACGCAATCTCAATTTCTGTTTGGAATCGGCGAGACTAATCAATTCGCCGACGCCTTTGAAGAATGCCGCCTGCCCCAGGAGCGGGCTAAGGTCGCGCTTCAACTCAAACACTTGGTCACTCCTTCCGGCATGGGAGAAGCGTTTCATGTGTTGATCGCGTCCAAAAACATCAACACGGAGCAAGTGTCAAAGTTGAGCGGACTAATGTTCGGAAAAGCGTCACATCTATAAGTAGAGCCACTGCGGACCTATCAAGAACTTTTATGGGCAGGGAATGGTTCCGCAGAAGGCGCTAAACCATCTAAAAGGCATCGTCCGCTGAGAGTTCTCGCGAACGCTACTGGAGATCGAATTGGAAACCGTGGCACGTCCGGCTTCGTGGAAGATCCTTCTGGCATTCGCTATTATCTACTTCGTTTGGGGGTCGACGTTCCTGGCGATACGCGTTGGCGTCCACGAGGTGCCGCCATTCCTGTTGGCGGGCATTCGCTTTTTCGTGTCGGGCATCGTTCTCTACGCGTGGATGCGGCTGAAAGGCGTGCCGCCTCCCAGTCGGCCCGAATGGGTCGCGGCAACCCTGCTTGGAGGGCTAATCTTCCTTGTCGACTATGGCTGCCTGTTCTGGGCTGAACAGCGCGTGCCTTCGGGAATCGCAGCCGTTGTGCTCGCGACCATTCCGGTGTTCATTACTCTGCTCGAAATTATCTTTCTACGTACGCAGCGGCTTACGCTTCGACTGGGATTGGCTTTGCTCGCGGGCCTTTGCGGCGTGGCGGTTCTGACGATCCCTTCGTTCTCATTTGGAGAGGTTCCGATCAACCGTGCTGGTGCTCTCGCGTTATTGATTGCGGCCTTTACCTGGTCCGTGGCCACGATTCTCACCCGCAGGCTGACTCTTCCATCCTCGAAGCCGATGAGTGCGGCCGCACAAATGCTCACCGGCGGAGCTCAACTGTTCGTGCTCGCCGCGGCTACAGGTGAATGGGGCGGTTTTCATCTGCAATCAGTTTCCGCGAAAGCCTGGCTGGCGCTGTTGTATTTGATCGTCGCGGGTTCGATCGTTGGCTTCACGGCCTACGTCTGGCTTCTGCACTATGAATCGCCAACGAAAGTGGGAACATACGCGTACGTAAATCCCGTGGTCGCGGTCGCGCTGGGATATTTTGTAGGAAGAGAAGCGGTCGGACCGCGCACGCTGGTGGGCGCTTTGCTGGTCCTGGTCAGCGTAATAACGATCACCACGATGCCCCGCCGAAGCAGCGAGCATGAAAACCTCCGCGAGCTATCAATCGCGGAAGCCGATTAAGCTGTTCAGCAGGGGCGCTCATCTGGCGATCAGGGTCGCGTCATCCGCTCCGGCTTCATCAGCGAATGGAATTCCTCGCGCGTAAGGTAGCCTAGTTTCAACGCCGCTTCGAGCAGGTTAGTCTTGTCCACGTGAGCTGTGTGTGCGATCTTCGCTGCTTTGTCATACCCAACCTTTGGCGCGAGGGCTGTCACCAGCATCAGTGAATTGTTTACATACCAATCAACTTTTTCACGATTGACCTCGATGCCCTTAATCATATATTCGACGAAGCCGTGGCAAGCGTCGGTGATCAGCGTAACCGAATGCAGGAAGTTGTAAATGATCACCGGCTTGAAGACATTGAGTTCGAAGTTGCCTTGCGATCCGGCGAATCCGACCGCCGCCGTCGCCCCATGAACCTGCACGCACACCATGGTCATGGCCTCGGACTGCGTGGGGTTCACTTTGCCAGGCATGATCGAAGAACCGGGTTCGTTCTCCGGAATGGATAATTCACCCAGGCCGCAGCGCGGACCCGAAGCGAGCCAGCGGATATCGTTGGAAATCTTCATCAGTGAAGCCGCCAAAGTCTCCATCGCGCCTTGCGCAAAGACGATTTCATCGTGGGCAGAAAGTGCCGCAAACTTGTTGCCGTGGGAACGGAAGGGAAGCCCAGTCAGTTCGGCGATCTTCTTCGCGGCTCTCTCGGCGAACTCAGGATGAGCATTCAGCCCAGTTCCCACCGCTGTCCCGCCAATGGCTAGATCGTAGAGACCACCCAGCACATGGTTCAGTCGCTCGATGTCGCGCTGCAACAGACTGGCCCAGCCCCCGAATTCCTGTCCGAACGTGAGAGGCACGGCATCCTGCAGGTGGGTGCGGCCGATTTTGACCACGTCCTGGAATTCCTTTGCTTTGGCCGCGATTGCATCGTGCACGCTCTTGACGGCAGGAATCAGCGCGTTCTTCACCCGCTCCGCGGCCGCGATGTGCATTGCCGCCGGGAACGTGTCATTGGACGACTGCGACATGTTCACATCGTCGTTGGGATGGATCGGTTTCTTGGATCCCATTTCGCCGCCGGCAAGCTCAATGGCGCGGTTGGAGATGACCTCGTTGACGTTCATGTTGGTCTGCGTGCCGCTGCCGGTCTGCCAGATACGCAAAGGGAACTGATCGTTGAGCTTGCCCGCGATGACCTCGTCTGCCGCCTGCACGATGAGCTTGGTTTTTTCAGGAGGAAGCTTGCCGATTTCTTGATTGACCAAGGCGCATGCCTTTTTGAGAATGCCGAACGCGCGGATCAACTCGGGCGGCATGACGTCTCGGCCAATGTTGAAATGAAGCAGCGAGCGCTGCGTCTGCGCCCCCCAGTAAACGTTGGCCGGGACTTCAATCTGTCCCATGCTGTCGGATTCTATGCGGGTGGTGGGTTCGGCAGAAGTCGTCATTTGGTTTCGCTCAGTTAAAGAGTGAGGATGAAGGTAACTTAAAATTATATCTCGGATAGCGCACGGGTTTGTGCCCGCCGCGAGGGCCACTCTGCTCCGACCGTATTCCACTCGGTCCACGTGGTAGAATCTTTACCTTCAAAGAGCCACGGTTTCCTTTCTCGCACGTGCTCTGCGGCCACGATTTCAGGGATAAAGCATTTGCTGACAAAACAGATGTTCGATACCGCCGTCCACGTTCCCGAGACGCTTCCGCGCACTCAGTCCGAATCGCGCTCCAACATGCGGGTTGACGTGCTAGTCATCGGCGCTGGTCCGACCGGGCTTGCCTGTGCGATTGAAGCGCAAAAGGCTGGGTTCAAGGTGGTGGCGATTGATAAGGGCTGCGTCGTGAATTCCATCTTCAACTATCCGGCAAACATGATTTTCTTTACCACGCCGGAGTTGCTGGAGATTGGCGACATACCATTCAGCACCGCGAACCAGAAACCCACGCGTCAGGAGGCCCTCGAGTATTACCGGAAAGTCGCCGAGCATTATCGTTTGCCGATCGCGCAATACCAGTGGGTCAAGACGGTGAACGGGAGAGACGGTGACTTCCAGGTAACGACCACCGATAGGCTGGGAAGAATCTACGATTACCACACCCGCAAACTGATCGTGGCCACCGGATATTACGATCTGGCAAACCTGCTGAATATTCCTGGGGAAGACTTGCCGAAAGTGTTTCACTACTATCGGGAGCCGCATCCCTACTTTGACAACGATGTCCTGATTATAGGAGGCAAGAATTCCGCGGCCATTTCAGCGCTCGATCTCTGGCGTCATGGAGCGCGCGTGACCCTGGTGCATCGCGGGGCGAGATTGCATCATCATGTGAAATATTGGGTGCTGCCCGATATTGAGAATCGCATCAAGAACGGCGAAATCAAGGCCTACTTCAACAGTTCAGTCGGAGAAATCGCCGCGGATCATGTCGTGATTTACACGCCGGAAGGCGTAGTTCGGTTGAAAAACGATTTCGTCTTTGCCTTGACCGGATACCATCCCGACTACGATTTCCTGCGCTCAATGGGCATCGAGCTTTCGGCTGAGCAATGCCGCCCGGTGTGCGATCCGCAGACTCTTGAAAGCAACGTGCCCGGGATTTATGTTGCTGGCGTGATTGTGGCCGGTTCACGAACCAACGAGATTTTTATTGAAAACGGTCGCTTCCACGGCCAGTTGATCGCCAAGCATTTGAAGCAAAAAATGGGAGCCGGCGTCTAGTCTCGATCTGCTTCATGCGAGCTTAACCATTTCCTCGCCCAGTTGCTGGTTGATCAAGCGCGAGACCAACGGTTTCAACGCTTCTCCGGTTTTCGGCAACACAAAATCCTCACTCGCGTCCGACCAGTCCAGCTTGAAACTGGTAGCCAGCGCCGAAATCCATATTTGCCGCACCGGCGCATTGGGTGAAACAACAAACCTCGTGCCATCGTCAAAAGAGATGTGCAGCGCTCCCGACTGATCCTCAACCTCGAAGTTAGCGGACTCTTCGGCGGCAATCAGACTCTGTTTCAGAGACTCAAGGGCGAGGTCCGCACGTTTACGGAAATCGTTCTCATCGAGCATGAGGTGATTATAGAAGCTCTCGGCGATCAGCCGTCAGCTTTCAGCAAGATCAGTGGTTTCTTGATCCCAGAGTTGAGTGCCGCACTTCGCTTTGCAGGAAATGACTGCTCGCAGTTACATTAACCCTTCACCGTGGACCCGCAACCAGAACGCGAAGTGACATCGATCTCGCTGTCCGCATACTTTCGTCTGCTTCGCCAGAATCGCAATTTCCGTCGCCTGTGGGGCGCGCAGATTGTCAGCGAAATCGGCGATTGGTTCTACACCCTCGCCATCTACAGCCTCCTCTTGCAACTCACCGGACGAGCCGGTTCAGTGGCCCTGGCTTTGGTGTTGCAGGTTCTGCCACAAACGTTCATTGGCCCAATGGCGGGCGTGGTCAACGACCGCTTGCGCCGCAAGCAGGTCATGATCGCAGCCGATCTCGGGCGAACCGTCATTGTGTTTGCCATGTTGCTGGTTCGCTCCCGAGCGATGGTCTGGCTGGTTTATCCGCTGCTACTTTGTGAAACTCTGTTGGCCGCATTCTTTGAGCCAGCGCGCAGTTCCGTTGTGCCGAACATCACCGAGCGCGAAGATGTGATTCTCGCCAACACGCTCTCTTCCGCAACCTGGTCGGTCAACCTCCTGGTGGGAGCGTCTGTCGGCGGAGTGGTTGCCGCACTGCTTGGCCGCGATGCCGTGTTCGTGCTGAATGCGCTATCGTTTCTCGCCTCAGCCGTGCTGATCCGTGGAATGCGTTTCGAAGAGCCACACGCGAAGGCCGCTTCGCCGCTTCGAGCCCGCGATCTGTGGGATCATTCGCCGATCCTCGAAGGCATCCGCTATGTTCGCGGGAATCGGCGATTGCTGGCGACCATGTTCGCCAAAGCGGGCGAACTGATGATCGGCCCAAGCTGGGTACTGTTCACCGTCATGGGACAGCGTGACTTTCGAGTGCACTGGCATGGAGCCGATGCGCAACGCGGCGGCATGTTGGGCATGAGCCTGCTTCTCGGAGCTCGTGGCTTGGGCGCTTTGGTCGGCCCGTTGTTTTCGGCACGATGGGCAGGTCATTCCGAACGCAGGCTGCGGCTGGGCGTACTCTTTGGATACGTGATCGTCGCTATCGGCTATAGCGCTGTCGGAGGAACCCAAAGTGTTTTCGTCGCCTGCCTTTGGGTAGCTCTGGCGCATTGCGGAGGATCAACCATCTGGGTGTTCTCTACGACATTGCTGCAGCTCAATACGGAAGACCGTTTTCGCGGGCGAGTGTTTTCTGCCGACTTAGGTTTCTCCATGTTGACAATCGCCGTCGGCGCCTACCTCTGTGGACTCTTTCTGGACTGGGGCATCTCTACAAAAGTGGTCGTGACCGCAACTGGATTGGTGATGCTCGTTCCGGCGGGGCTATGGGGTTGGGCTGTGCGGCCGTGGCAAACATCGAATCCCTAGAAACGTGGCTCGCTACGTTCCCCGGCAAAGCCTGCTATTCAGCCCTTATACAGCTCATCAATCTTTGCCGCCGTGATGAAATCGCTTTCGGTCAGGCCATCGATCTT
This sequence comes from uncultured Acidobacteriota bacterium, assembly GCA_963837015.1. Classification (GTDB taxonomy): domain Bacteria; phylum Acidobacteriota; class Terriglobia; order Terriglobales; family Acidobacteriaceae; genus JABDBE01. Next base: position 165,900 of record CAWIMI010000024.1, read on the forward strand.
GTGCGTCCACAAAGTGATTTCCGCTTTGCCCCACGCTAGCAGAACGTCGGGGTGATGTCCTTGTGCCTCCGCCACCGCGCCCACACGATTCACAAAATCGAGCGCCTGCTTGAAATCCGGAAACGTAAAGGCCCGCGTGATGTGGTGCTCGCTGACCACCTTCCACTGCGGCACTTGCTGGTGAAGCGCTTCCAGTTCCTTCCCCTTAAGCGGAGGCACTCCACCGCGGCAGGGAACACAAGTCTTGCTGGCAAGAGAGGACATCACAAACCTCCATTTATTGTGTGGCGCGCGTGCGCTCACGGTGACTGCCGACGGATGGTACCGCAGCTTTGGTGCGATTGCTAACTAAGAGATTCTACAAGCGGATGGTAGAATTGAGGTCTGTTTGCTGCAACGTCGATACTACTTTAAGGATCTAAGTTGTTGATGAAAAAGGCTTGTCTTCTGCTGGCATTGATGGCCGCGCTCCCCGTTTCGGGAACGAACTCCGCCGCTTCGCCGGCCCCAGAATACCGTCTGCGCTTCTACCACACCCATACCAACGAGCGGCTGGACATTGTTTACCGTCGGGGTGACGCGTACATCCCCGAGGCGCTCGACCGACTCGACCAGTACCTGCGCGACTACCGCACCGGAGGTGTGCATCACTACGATCCGCGTGTTTTCGATCTGCTGCACGACCTCACAGCTTCACTCGGCCGCCCCTCGGCCGAGATTGACGTTATCTGCGGATATCGCACGCCACGCACCAACGAGTTCCTGCGCACCCGAAGCGCCCACACCGGAGTCGCCGAGCACAGCCTGCACATGCAGGCAGAAGCGATTGATATCCGTCTGCCAGGAGTGCCCACTGCGCAGTTGCGCGAGGCAGCCCTCGAATTGCATCGCGGTGGGGTAGGCTACTACCGCGAGTCCGACTTCGTCCACGTGGACGTTGGCCGGGTTCGGCACTGGTAGTCTCTGAGAATTCCGCTTTGAGCGCTCCTGGCTGGTGCAGTTGCGCAATTCCAGCCGCCGCAGGCGGCTCGGTCGAAGTGTGTAATTCCCGGGTACCCCTCCCCCCCGTGATCTTTTGGAATCATGGGGTTACAGCTGGACTACCCTAAAAATCTTTGAGGAATAAGGACTTACGCGCAAAATATTCCAGAATAAGGAGTTAGCCGGCCAACTCCATCAAGCGCCTTGGCGCAAAAGGGCCGGCCTCGAATCCGCAGATTGTCAAAGAGCTAATCTGTAGTCTAAGGATAATATCCTATTGAATGAGGCGAAGTCAAGTGGCGCCAGCTTTATGGTGCTGCTCCCATCGTAGGCTGGGGTGTTTGAGCTTGATTCCATAGAAACCGTGGCATGCTCTGCGGGAACGGCGGGAACGACCGACGAAAGTTGCGGCCGGAGGGGGCGACAGCGCTGCGAGCGCGGAAGAATTGCGCCGTGGGCTGCGCTCGCGCGTCGACTCCGGTTGACAGTTGTTCCAGGCCAGACCTGCTCAACGACGATTAGAACGGAATATCTTCGTCGCTAATAGGCGTTGAAGCTGACGCGTGTTGCGGTTCGGGCGTGCTTTGGTCGAAATTGTTTCCGCCGGCGGATGCGCCGCGGGAGCGTCCACCAGAATCGTCTCCAGCGCCTTCGCCGCGCCCGCTGAGCAGAACCAGATCGTTGGCGATGATTTCGGTTTTGTACTTCTTCTGGCCGGTTTCTTTGTCGTCCCACGAACTGGTGCGCAGGCTGCCTTCAATGTAGCATTTGCCGCCTTTTTTCAGATACTCGCCGACGATCTCGGCCAGGCGTTGGAACGCCGTGATGTTGTGCCACTCAGTGCGATCCTGCCACTGGCCGTCTTTGTCCTTGAAGCGCTCGTTGGTGGCCAGCGTGAACTTCGCGACCGGCATTCCGCCCTGAGTGTATTTCACTTCGGGGTCTTTGCCCAGATTTCCGATAAGAATGACTTTGTTGACGCTTTTCATGAGTGCTGCTCCTTCCGCCCTGGTCGAGAAGCGAGAACGGACAACGAATTTGGGGACTGGAAGGCCAATATATCAGAAACCGCCCGCGCTTTGACTGCGAAGGATCGAAACAATCGGGAAGGCATACCAAAATGAACCAAGCTCTGATGGTGGCAGGTCTGAAACACTTCGCGCGAGATCCCTCGCCCCGCTAAAATGCGCGGGGCTCGGGATGACGGACCTCGACGGGGTGGCCTAATGACCTAGATGACGCGGGGATGAAAATCTCAAACCTTACGGTATAATCGCTGCCATGGCAGCTGAAGCAGACTCTTTGAAACCCGCCGGGATGGTGCCCGACGAGCTTAAATTTGAACCCAAGTCCAAGGGGCTGTTGACTCCTCGCAAGAAGAAACCAAAGGAGTTGGCGGTCATTACCGAGTGCTGCACCGGGTGCGCGGGATCTCCAGCTTGTGTGGAGTACTGCCCGGTCGAGGACTGCATGTTCTGGGTTCCGGACGAAGATCATCCTCCGTTCGGCAGAATTCAGGTCGATCCGATCCTCTGCATCGGATGCAAGAAGTGCCTTAGCAAGGGTCCGGACGGATGTTTTCTCGACGGCTGTCCATGGGACGCCATTGTGATGGTCGACACGGTCGAGGTGGAAAAAGAAGTCGGCGTAATGCCGATTTAGCAGTCAGCTCTCGGCTTTCAGCTTTAGGAAGATCTTCAACTGCCCTTCAGTTCCAGCAGATCCCATTTGTTGCCGTAGAGATCTTCGAACACTGCGACTGTGCCGTAGGTTTCGTGCCGTGGCTCTTCCCTGAACTTTACACCGCGCGCAAGCATCTCGCGGTAGTCGCGCCAGAAATCATCAGTGTGTAGGAACAAAAAGACACGGCCGCCCGTCTGGTTGCCAATACGGCTGGTTTCTTCGGGCGTTGACGCTCGGGCGAGGAGCACGCTGGTTCCATGGGAACGGGGTGGACTGACGAGCACCCATCGCTTCTCGTTGCCCAGGCGATCTTTGGTGACGCTATCCTCGATCACTGTGAAGGCGAGCGATTGGGTAAAGAAGGCCACTGCTTCGTCGTAATCCCGGACAACCAGAGCGACATATCCCAGTGTCTGCGCCATGATTTGTTCTATCTGCGGTACGACAACACATTGCAGGGGCTAGTGGGCGTTTCTTTCCCGGATCGCCTTTTCGGTTTCGATGGCCTGCTGGCGCACGTGGTCGGGGATATCTGGCAATTCCCGCTGATAGGGAAGTACTGCGGCAATGTCGTCGGGCTGGCCGATCAGGTAGAGTGCGCGCAATGCTTCCCATACCTGCTCTGTGCCCGGATCGATGATTGCGATTTGCGCTCCGGCCGTTACTGTTTGTCCTGCTTGTGCAGATAGCGTGTGCAGTCGGCCTCCGATTGGCGACCGGATTTCGGTCGTCTGACCGCCTCCTTGCAACTTGGCGACGATTCCGCTCTGACGAATGGCAGTGCCCACGGCGCTCGTGTCAGTCACTATTCCCGCTTGTGGCGCAATGACTGTGGCCGGCTGCAAGAGTTCTAGAATTTGCGGTCTTCCTGCTGGGTCGCCGAAGCGGACGAGCGAAAGTGCGGCGTTGCCTCGCACGCTGAGCGACGGGTCGGCGAGCATCTTCAGTAGAGCCTCGTGGAACACGCTGCCAGATGTGTCTTGTCCCATCACCCATGCGTCGGTATTGCGGACTTCTTCGACGGGATAGGAAGCGAGGCCGACAACCTGCGGATACCACTGCGTCACGGTTGGATCGTGGCGGGTCATGCGCTCGCCAATTTGTACCAGTGCATGCTGAATGTGTCGGGGATGCTTTGAGTCTTGCAGGTATTCCGCCAATTGCTTGTCCGGGAGTTGACGTCCGAACCAGGTGCTCCACCAGAACAGGAACGGCATTAGAACGATCAGCCAACCGGTAAAGAGAAAGAGCAGCCGATTGCGCGTGGACATGCGCGGCTTAGGTGGCTTACTTGATTCAGGCGAAAGCTGTGGAGTTGCGTCAGGAACTGCGGCCATGGGATGACAGAAATATAGCAGTTTCGGGTCGGAGTCAGGAACATCTTAATCGCAGAGAACGCGGAGAATCGTTAGGTCTCTACAACATCTGCATCGAGTACGCGGTCTTGTTCCAGGTAATGGGAAACCGCGTATTGAGCCAGCAGGGGCGTCTGCAGGCGGATTTCAGCGCCGATCCATTCTCCCTTGCCATGAGGTGCGTTGAGCGGATGATTGCATCGTCCCCCGCTGCCAAATTGGGGACCAAAATCTGCGCTTTGAATCTGATCAAACTGCTTCAATTCGCGCCAGGCCTCATCGCCCACAGTTCCCGAAACGTCTATTTTTAATCTTACAATCGCCATAAAAAGAGCCTCGTAGCTCAGAGACACAGAGTCCTGAGAAAATCTTTAACTTTTCCGTCTCTCTGCCGCTGTGGTGAATATTGGTTTACGTCGCGAATAAATGATAAAGCATGAGGTAGACAATCACGCCGGTGACCGAAACGTACATCCACAGAGGATATGTCCAGCGCGCGATGGCGCGATGGCGGTCGAAGCGCTCCCGCAGGGCACGGCTGAGCGTGATGATGATCATCGGCACAATCACCGCAGCCAGAATCGTATGGGAGATCAAGATGCTGAAGTACACCGGGCGCGACCAGCCCTGCCCTTGAAAATGCACCGAACCGACGTGCCAGTGATAATACAAATAGCAGGCGAGAAAGATGCTGGATGAAGCGAGCGCTGCGATCATTACGGCGCGGTGCGCGGCCATGCGTCCGCGTTTGATGAAACCTCGTCCCACCAGGAGCAGGACGGCGCTGGTTCCATTCAAGCTCGCATCAATCATCGGGAACATCGCGTATTGCGGAGGAACTTGCATCACGCGGCGGGCCTCGTGGTGCGGCGGTTCACTCTGAAAAAACACAGCCCAAACATGAAGATTGTAAACAGAGAAAGGGCGGCGATCGAGGCCGGCAGCGGCAAGACCGTCGGGCTTTGCGGATACAGAAGAACGCGCAGAGCCTCGACGCCATAGGTTAACGGATTCAACCGCATCAAAAGTCGCAGCCATCCCGAGGCTCCGGAGAGCGGGAACAACGCTCCTGAAAGCAACCAGAGGGGAATCAGGAAAAGATTAATGATGGCGTGGAAAGCCTGCGTGGAATCCATAGGCCAGGCAATGGCGAATCCAAGTGAGGTCAGCGCGAAGGAAACCAGGAAGACCACAAACACAATCAGCAGAAAATCGATAACACCCATGTGCACGCCGACAAACGGAGCGAAGGCCAGGAAGATGAGCCCTTGAATAGCGGCCAAAGTTGCCCCACCTAGAACTTTGCCGAGCACGATCGCGGAGCGCGGCACGGGCGCGACCATGACCGAAAGCAGGAAGCCTTCCTTGCGATCTTCGATCAACGACATCATGGCAAAAATCGAGGTGAACAGAACGATCATGATGAGGGCGCCGGGATAAAAGTAGTCCAGGTAATGCTGCTGCCCAGGAGCATTACCCGAGCGGAACGAACTGCCGAAGCCAGAGCCGATGACCAACCAGAACAGCAATGGCGAAGCCACTACACCAACTACGCGCGAGCGCTGACGGTAAAAGCGGACGATCTCCCGCCACCAGAGCGTGAAGGCAGGGAGCATCACTCCGCTGGATACTGGAGCGACGTGCGCGGGCAAAGTTGCTGTTTGGGTGACCACATCAACTCGTTTTCTGCGCCGATGGCGCTGCGGATTTCTTAAGTCTTCCGCGAACCTCTAAATATGCATTCAGGAAAAGAATGCCCGAAAGTGTTAAGAGAATCAGGCTCATAAAGAGACCGTCGACCGTGGTGATACTTGCTTTCAGAACGATCCACGCCACCCCCACCAGTGGGACGATCCCGAGTACAACGGAAAGCACCAGCATCATCGGTTCGCGGCCTCCTTTTCTTCCCCGCCGTCCGTCCAGAAGCGATGGCCAGTGCGGTGGATGAAAACGTCTTCCAGCGTCGGCTTGCTCACAGAGATTGCCTCGATCTCGCCCGGAAAAGCTTCAACGACGTCGGTAATGAAGCGATGGCCGTTTTCGCGTTCGATTCGAATTTGTCCATGGAGCACCTGGGCATCCAGATGGAACCGAATTCGGATTCGCTCAGCAAGCGAGTCGGGATCCTTCGCATCGAGCAGGATTACGTCTCCTCCGATTTCATGCTTAAGGTCATCCGGAGTGCCTAGCGCCACGACTTTTCCTTCATTCAGGATGGCAAGGCGGTCGCACCGCTCGGCCTCTTCCATGAGATGAGTTGTGACGATCACGGTTACGTGTTCTTCATCACGCAGAATGGCAAGATACTGCCAGAGATCGCGCCGGGCGCCGGGATCGAGTCCGGTCGTGGGCTCGTCCAGCAAGAGAACCGACGGGTGATGAAGCAAGCCTTTGGCTAATTCCAGCCGCCGCTGCATTCCTCCGGAGAAGGTCTCCGCTTTTTCATTGGCGCGGTCTGCGAGTCCCACCCGGCCCAGCATTTCTTTGATGCGCGATTTCAGTGCCGCTCCGTGCAAGCCGTAAAGATGTCCCTGATGCCAAAGGTTCTCGGCTGCGGTTAGCTTTACGTCGATGCTTTGCGCCTGGAAGACTACACCGATCTGGCGGCGGAGATTATTGGGATCGCGAGCGACGTCAAATTCCATAATCCTGGCGTGCCCACCAACCGGAATCATCAGAGTCGAGAGGATACGAAACAGCGTTGTCTTTCCGCTCCCATTCGGTCCCAGCAGCCCGAAGAGTTCGGCGGGGCGTACATCGAAGGAGACGCCGTTCAGCGCGGCGCGGTCACCATAGCGATGCACGACGTCTTGCACCGAAATAACTGCTGGCTCGACAGCAAGGTTAGTCTCTGGGCCGGCTACGGCAAATGGAGTTTTCGAAGCCACAGACTATTCTACGATGAGACGCTGTCGAACGGGGTTCATACGGCTACTGGATTTTGCGTTGGGCTCGGAACTCGCTCTTCAAATGAGGTCGGAACCTGACGCCACACCTGAATTGTAAGAATCACGGCGGTCGCGAGAAGTAGTGCTCCAACCGCGACGTGAGCTACGGTCGAGATCACCATGGGCAGCTCGGGTTGAACGGCGTCGCGGCCCCAGGCCACGCGGGTGAGAAACGCGGTGAAGCCAAGGCAAAGTTGCGCGATCAGCAGAGAGACGAGAATAATTGCCGGTCGCCGCACCGCTTCGATCTTCGAAAATTGCGACAACGCGCGAACTGCGGTCCAGGTCAGCACGAAGGCGACAACAGCCGCGTTCGCGACGTGCGGCCACCAACTCATGCCGTGATGGCGGAACATCGCTCCCAGTATTAATTGAACGTAAAGCACGAAAATGGACAGCAGCGTAAGTGTGCTGAGGCTGGGGCGGCGGTTGTCGAATTCAATCTGTGGAACTTCCTCCACCCACTTGCGACCGGTGAACATAGCGATCGCAACTGCAATGCAGAAGAATGTCTGCGCAACGGCGGCGTGGGCCGAGGAAACCCACGGCGGCTGGAATAGCAGGACCGTGAGTCCGCCCAAGATTGCCTGGGTGATGACGGTGCCGAGGGCCGCAACGCCCAGCCACCTCATCCAACGGCGACGATCTGCGAACCATGTCCACGCCGCGATAGAAATCGTGAGCAGAATGATCGACCCGGCGATGGCGCGATGACTCCACTCGAACTTTATGCCTCCCCGCAAAGGCGGAACGCTGAAGGAACCGAAGGAAGTGGGCCAATCGGGGATGGATAGGCCGGCGTCGTTGCTGGTGACCAGAGCTCCGGCAATGATGAGCACAAAAGTCGCGCACGCTACGAAAACTGCGAAGCGATGGTGCGCGCGATTGTATGGTGCGGCGAGGGTCTTCAGGTGCTTACTCCTTATCGCCAGTGGAAAGCATCGAGTTCGGCTGGGGCGGGTCAAAGACCCTCCCAGCCGATTTGAGCCAGGACGGGCGAGGGCGCCCTCCATTACTTGCTACTGTGCCTTGAACGTTTGGTCTACGGTCTTACTGTCTTTGGCGGCCAGCGTGACCTTCTGAGTCTGCTCGCCTAGTTTCTCCTGCACAAATGCGATTGTATAAGTGCCCGGCGGCAGCCCCTTGATCTCATATTTGCCGTCGGGGCCGGTGACAGCGAAGAACGGGTTCTTCACCACGTTGATGTACATCCGCATCCACGGATGCTGGTTGCACTTCACTGGCAGCATGATTTCTTCGCGAGCGAAGCTCTTCTCTAGCGGAGCGGCCGCAGGCGGCTGAGATTCGTTCCATTCGCGATTGGCTTGCGGCGTGGGGTGAATGTTATGCGTGGTCTGGTCGTCGTTCTTGATCTCAATGTTTTGACCGGTCATCGCACCCAATACGTGGGGGTGATATTGGCAACCCTTCTGATCGATAGTCACGGAGTCTTTGGGAACGTCAAAGGTGCGATCGCCTAGACCATCTTTTACGTACACAAAAACATTTGCCAAGTTGCCACCGTCGACGACGATAGTCTCAGCCGTGTTGGTGCCTTTGCAGGCGGCGTCCTGACTCATATCGATCTTTGCGGGTTTGGGAGCGGCGCCGTCGAACTTTACCGAACCGCTTACCGAAGCTACGGTGCTGGGATCGATTGGAGTGGCCGCCGCTGCTGGCGCCGCTGAGGGGGCCGGTGCGGAAGGTTGGGCTTCGTTGGATTCCTCCTTCTTGCTGCAGCCTACGAGGAGCCAGAGGCCAAGAAGACAGATCAAGCCAAACATTGCTACCGATGTTTTCTTATTCATTATGTCGCCCTTTCGTGAAGTGTTGAAAGCGTTTAATTCTGGTTTATCGCTATCCCGGAATCTTGCTCCGAATTGCGGACAGGAGCCGCCGCTACAGCCGCCGGAAGAGCAGTGCCACAAAACTTAATATTCTACCGCGAACCTCCCGCGCTTGCCGGGTGAGAAGGCGTAGCAGCCTGCTTCGACTTCGCCGGCGCCTGATTTGCGGCGGTGTTTCGTCCCATCGACGCTGCTACCCGTTTTTGCTCTTCTGGCGTCAGTTGGAAAATGTAATCCACCAGCAGCTTTGACTGGTCTCCTTCATAGCCTTGGAACGACGACGGAGTTGGGCCGGCGAACACCCAGTGATCGTTCTCGCGCCGGAATAATCCCGAGGGCATGGAAGTGCCCGGGCTGATGGCTTGCGGATCAAGCACCCAACGTTGCGCCCAGTCTGGTTTTAGCCGGTCTTTGGCGAGCAGGAAGTTGGGAGCCGTGGCGGTTTTGTCGTGGGCCGGATCGCCCGTCGCATGGCATTTCAGGCACGGCGCCGCTGTGCTTGAGAACAGGCTCCGCGCCATATCCGTTTCCTTCGTCGTCAATACTGGTACTTGCTCAGGAATGTACGGCATCGGCTGCTGCGATAAAGCCTGGAAGAAGCGTACCAGCTTGCGCAATTCGTTGTCCGAGAACGAGAAGGTGGGCATGCGGACTTTCAGGTACGGCCGAACTCCGTTGCGGTTCGTATCGGTCGTGCTCAGCGACGGATTGGACAAGAAGCGTCGCAGCCACTCAGGATCGACGCGCGCGCCCTCAGTGAGCAACTTCGGCGGGAGTTGGTCTTTCCAGTCCGGGTCCTGATATTTCTTCATTCCCATCAGCACGGTCTGCTGACCGGGAATAAACTGATGGCATCCCATGCAGTTGTATTTCTTGACTACCCACCAGCCTTCCTGAATGTCGCGGCGCGAATCACCGGGGCGGTACTGATACTGCATGGGCAGAGAACTCTCTTCGCTGCCCAGAAGGAATGTCGTGAGGGCGCGAATCTGCTCCGAAGTCAGGTGCATGTTGGGCATGCGCAAGGCTTCACTCTCAGTCTTGATCTTGCCCTGGTCATAGATATTGGGCTCCGCGAGTTTGTGCTCGAAGAAGCCTTTATGGTCGTACCACGGCTCCTTTGCCGGTCCCTCTGGGAGGCGTGCTAAATCTTCAGGGTTCTTGATGGGCTCGGCATTCTTGCCGCCGCGCTGAGCCAGCTCGGTGAAGAGAGCGAAATCCAAACGTTCGATGGGTTTGCTGCCTTCGAAAGTAAGCTCCGTGCCGATCCGGCCCTCGTCCTCCATGCCGGAAATTTCATGACAGCCGGCGCATCCGTAGTGACGAATCCATTTCTTGCCTTCTTCTTTCAGGGCGGGATCGTCCATGAAAGAAGCGTCGGCGTAGGACGACGGCTCCTGTTTCTTCAGGGTGATCAAATACGATGCAATGTCCTGCGCGTCTTCTGGAGCCAGGCGCAGGCTGGGCATCACCGTCATGTTTTGCACTTGCAGTTCGTGTCCGTCGTTGGGGCACTGGCTGTGTTGCAGGTCGAAGACGTACGGCAAGCCCTTCTTGGCGTAATCCTCCGGACCAATATCTTTCTTTTCGTACGGACAATACGGGCGCGTCCGCTGGCGCGCGTTGTGAACCCAGCGGACCAGGTAATCGTAGTTGGCCTTTTCGCCCTCGCGAGTCAGGTTCGCGGCAAACGTGCCGCCCTGCAGTTGATCGCCTTCGCCGATGGAGTGGCAGGCCAGGCAGCCGCGCGTTTCGAAGAGTTCCTTGCCATGCTCCGCGTTTCCAGGGTTTTGTTTAGGCAGCGGATCGGTCAATGCCGACTGCCACAGATAAGCCGAAATTGCCTGGATCTGATGATCGGTCAGGCGGAAGTTCGGCATCTTCGTGGTAGGACGGAAGTCCGTCGGCTTTTTCAACCAGACAGGAATCCAGTTCTTGTTGAGCTTGAGCCGGATGTCCTTGAGGTTCGGCCCAATCTTCTTCATGTCCTGCATTACGTTGTGCAACTGAAAGTCGAGTTGCTGGATCTGGGCGTCGTCTTTGCTGTTTGCCACTTTGAGTGCGATGGCCTGATCGTTCAGGCGGTTCGCTTCGTCGTTGCTCTCCGCCGCATCGGCCTGCTTCATCAGGTAAGCAGCCTGCTTGAGGTTCTCCTTTTTTTGCTGCTCCAGTTGCTTCATCTGCTGGCTGAAGTTGTTCAGATCCTCGGGCTCTTTGTCGTAGCCCTCATAGCGATGGCAGCCCATGCAGCCTTTTTGACGAAACAGGTCCTTGCCCTCGCTGATGGTCCACCCCGCCTCGCCACTGACTAGCACCATATCCGCGGCATGGCACGTCTGGCAGCCCGCTTCGGCGTCTTGCTTGGGAAATAGCGGCCACAGCCAATGCTCGTAATTTCCGTGAGCCTTCTCGATACTTGTGGTCGCACGGCCATTTCCTTGATGACATGGTGAACAGCCGAACACGTCGGGATCGTGAATCTTTAGAAGGCTGGGTCCCGGATGGCTGACGAACGCCTGCGCGTATTCGTCCGGTTTTTTCGCGCCCTTCGGCGTCATCGCAGCAGGTGTGATCTTGAGCGGCTCGCGAATGCCCATGTGGCAGGACTCGCATCGGTCCACGATGTTCGCGTCGGCTACATTAATCTGAACGATCTTGGGATCCCACTCTTTGGTCTTCTTCTGCAGGCCATCGATTTGCGTGGGAGTGAGGTCGACCATGTTCTCGGAGAGATATGCAGATAGCTTCGCGCCGGCAGTATTCACAGGCTTGAGCACGTCGCCCAACTCTGCGTTTATCTTGGTGCGGTCGTCTTTGAGTTCGTTGTATTTCTCTTCGAGTTGAGGAAAGTTGTACTTCTCTTTGTGACCGTCGGGAAACTCCACCGTCCAGATCTTTTTCTTGTATTCCGCCAGTTCGTTCGTCTTGCTTTGTTTCCCCGACGCACTGGTCTCGGTCTCGATCTGGTAGTTCAGGGAGTTGGCGTAGGCGCGCTTGTCAGTGAAAACGTTCTGCACCGCAAAAATCTTCGCGCTGATATCCATAATCTGTTTCTGGAGTTCGTCCCGGCGAGGCTTAGCTGCGGCATCAGCTTGCTGGAAGGCTTGCTGCAGTTTCTGGTACTCGGGGTTGCTTTCTGCTTCTTTTACCGCCTTGTCGGATGCCGGTCTAGCCTTACTAAGCAAGGCGGTATAGCGTTGCTTCCACTCATTCTGGAAAGCCTTCCAGGGACGCTGCCCGTAAGCCTCATCCCACAGCGCCCAGAACAGCGTCGCCATCAGCAGCACCATCGAGACGACGTAATACAGCGCGTACGACTTCGTGACTACCGGGTCTTGCTCCGGGATTGGTTGTTCAGGCACCAGATTCTCCCTTTAGTCCTTGAACACAACTAGCTCATTTGCGCTTGTCATTCCGAGCGAAGCGAGGCATCTGCTTTCCGCCGGAAACACCGAGATTCCTCGCTACGCTCGGCATCTTGCTTACCTCACACGTTGAACCAGGGCGTTATCCACACGTACTTGATATTGAATGCCAGGCGCAACAGCATCTTGAGCGGCAATCCCACCATGGTCAGCCAGAAAAACATCATGATGGAATATTGCAGCAGGCTCATGCGCTGATAGTCCTTCGGGTTGTAGCGCCGAAATAAAGCGTGCACCAGCAATCCACCAGCCAAGTAGTAGCCACCGACCACAACCGCTCCGAAAATTGCTTTAGCAATGTTCGACGTGATCCCAAAAAGATCGGGTAAGTCGCGATTCACTTCATAAATAAGGCGATTGTGATCCCAAGTCTGTCCCGGCCAGAACCATTGCCAGCCAGGCCCGCGGATGAACGTCCCAATAATGATCATCGCCACCCAGAGAATGACGAAGCCAAACATGAACGTGCCAATGGCAAACTTGCGCTGCTTCCAGGTGTAATAGCCGCTGCCCAAGGGATTGGTGTCAATGTAGGGAATCACCATGAGTCCGACAATGATGAGCGTGGGCATCACCACGCCGGCGATCCACGGATCGAAGTACACCAGCATTTCCTGCAGACCAAGGAAGTACCAGGGCGCTTTCGCCGGATTCATCGTGAGGTTCGGATTCGACGGCTCTTCGAGCGGCGCGCTCAGCGTGATCGACCAGACCATCAAAATAATCGTGACGATAATGGCGGCAAGGAATTCAATACGGAGGAGAAATGGCCAAACGTGGATTTCTTTTTGCCAGCCGGGGCGGAACGGCCACGTCTTGCGATGATGCGTTTTCGCCATCGCTGGATTGGTTTCGAGTTCGCCGATGAGTTCATCATTGGCCTTGGCCTGCTTCCACGCCAGATAAATGTAGAAGATCAACAGCGGGATCAAGCCCACGATCGGCACGTTGTCAGGCGCGGAACAGATCTCCCAAAGTTGTCGCCAATCCATAAAATCTCCCAAGACAGTGGAAACAGCCGCCCTCGGCGGTTTAGTCGAGCGAAGCACGGCAGCTTAAACCAGCCAACTGCGGAGCTTTACTCCGCCGGACAGCCGAGGGCCGCTGTCCCCCTAAAACCTCGTCCTACTCCACTTTTCTGCGGGGCTTGTCCGCTTCTGCGGTAAGCATCACCGGAGCTGGCCCCGAGATGCCGCCATCTTTTCTTACCCGCCAGAAATGCACGATCATCAGAACCGACGCCACAATTGGAATGCCGATGCAATGCCAAATGTAAGAACGCAGCAGCGCATTCGCATCTACGATTGAGCCGCCGAGCAAGCCAAAGCGAACATCGTTGTACGGCGTCATTCCCAGCATCTTGCCGAACGGACCCTCGTGGCCCAACAACGGCGTCGCGCGGGCCATGTTTGTTCCCACCGTGACCGCCCAGAATCCGAGTTGATCGTCGGGCAGCAGGTAACCCGTAAACGAGAGCAACAAAGTGAACACCAGCAGCAGCACGCCAATATTCCAGTTGAACTCACGCGGCTTCTTATAAGAGCCAGTCAGAAAGACCCGGAACATATGCAGCCAGACTGCGATCACCATTAAATGCGCCGCCCAGCGATGCATATTGCGCAACAGTTTGCCGAAGGGAACATCGTGCTCGAGATAGAGAACGTCGCGGAAGGCCTGCACTTTGCTGGGATGGTAATAGAACATCAGCAGCACGCCGGTGAAGGTGAGCACAATAAAGAGATAGAACGTAATTCCACCCATGCCCCACGTATAGCTGTAGCGCACAGCGTCACGATTGATCTTGGCTGGGTGCAGATGCAGGAAGACGTTCGACAGCACGCCCAACGCGCGGTTGCGCGGTGTGTCATCATGTTTGTGGCGGAAGATCGAGGTGTAAACCTGGGTCTTGGTGGGATCTTTCAGGCCTTCGATCTGCTCTTTGGCCTTGACTGGCATGTCCGTCTTGAGTGACTGGACATCTTCTTTCACTCCAGCTTTCACGCGCTCGAGCAGGCCGACCCGATTGCCGTTCTGGCCGTTTCCATTCTCTTCAGGCATTGGTTCCTCTAATCTTGCTTTCGATCTTGCAAACTAAGCGGGCGACGCCGCCCATTCCATACAAAAACTAAGCGCGCAGAAACGCCCCATCGTCGTTAAATTGGCTCGGCTGGCCCTTGGGCCACTGATAAAGTTTCGAGACATCTACCAGGATCTGGCCGTCGGGTGCGATCTCGACCTTCGCCCTATCCATCGGACGCGGGGCCGGGCCCTCGAAATTAATTCCTTCGCTGTCGTATCCGCTGCCGTGGCACGGGCATTTGAACTTGTTCTCACTTGGCTTCCAGTCGGGAGTGCAGCCGAGATGGGTGCACCGCGCGTAGATCACAAAGATGCGATCTGGCGTCCGATCCACCCAGATCCGATACTTCTGCTGGAATTTCGTATCGACTCCCAGACCATACTCCTCGGGGTAACCGATCTTGAAGCTGGTTGCAGGCTCAAATAAGGTACGCGGCAAGAAGAAGCGGAAGAACGCAAGGAACCACGCCACCAGGAAAGCGGCAATCGCGCTCCATGCCAACCGTCGGCGCTGCTGATTAACTTCGCTATCTTCCGGGCCGATCGAAGCGACGCCTCCGGCCTTTGCGGCTCTGGAGGTTCCCACTGCAGGAGTGCCAACATAGCTTGTGGACTCACCGCTGCGGGATACGGAGGCAGCCGCCGAAGCGGCCGCTGCCGCCGCTGCAGGTCGAGGCGCAGCCGGAGTAGGAGTTGGCTTTGCAGCCGGGGCCGGCGCCGCCGGTGCGGCGGCAGGAGACACCGGCTCGCCAAGCAAAGCCGCCATTTCAGAATCGTTGAGTGCAGGCAGCCCTTTTCGCCCGCGTCGCGCCTGCTCTGCAGCAATGGTCGACTTGCTCCACTTCCGGCCCTCCGCAACCCATTTGGCAACCTCGGCACTGATAGGGCCCGCGGACGTAGCCGCAGGAGGTGCAGTCGCAGCAACAGCAGCAGGGGCCGGAGTTGTCGCCTCGGGGACTGGCTCACCGAGCAGCGCAGCAATTTCTACGTCGTTAAGAGCGGCCAATCCCTTGCGGCCACGTCGCGCCTGCTCTGCGGCAATAGTCGATTTGCTCCATTTCCTTCCCTCGGCGACCCACTTGGCAACATCCTCGCTCAGGCCCATGGTGCCAGCCGCCGGTGTTGCTGCAGGAGTTGCGGCAGGCGGCGCAGCAGCGGCCGGGGGAGCAGGCGCAGCGACCGGTGCGGGTGCTCCATCTCCGCTTTCCCAAGCCATCGGCTGACCGGCTTTCAGCGCTTCGATATCGGCGTCGCTGAGCATGGGCAGACCTTTGCGCTGGCGATAGGCCTGTTCCATCGCGATGACCGAATTATTGAGGGCGTTCCGCGGCCACGGCGGAAGACGCCCTAGAATGCCACCCGCTTTGGCGGATTCGTCTGCCATCCGACCTCACCCCTTTTTGTACTTGGCCTTGCCCATATTCTAATTCTCTTCGTTCTCAGTCTGCAGCGGCGGCAAGCGATTCCGTGCCGCGTTCGCTTCTCCAATCGAATCCAGTCGCCGTGCCTACCAGATCGGCCAATGCCGCAATGAAGGTTGGAGAATCATTCAATCCTGAGGTCATCTCGAAGCGCTTGATGCCCAGTCTATCGGCCTCCTCCCGCGCTTCATGATCAATCTCTCCTAGCGTCTCCACGTGATCGGAGACAAACGAAATCGGAACGATACAAACCTCACGGTCTCTTTCGACGGCGAGTTCACGCAATGTCATATGAAGTGATGGCTGCAGCCACTTGCTTGCCCCCACTTTGCTTTGGTAGCAGAGGCGGTAACGGTTCCGCCATCTGCCGCGCTGCATGACCAGT
Source organism: uncultured Acidobacteriota bacterium (assembly GCA_963837015.1). Lineage (GTDB taxonomy): Bacteria > Acidobacteriota > Terriglobia > Terriglobales > Acidobacteriaceae > JABDBE01. Next base: position 182,024 of record CAWIMI010000024.1, read on the forward strand.
TCGACGGTCTCTTCAATCTGCCGCTGGTAGGGATCGCCTTTTTCGATGACCGCAACCGGAACACTGTGCGCGCTAAAAACAATCTCCGGGCGCGCGGGGTCGGCGAATCTTGCGAGGGCTTCGTCTATCTTTTCGGACAACGCCTCGAGGTAGAGCTCGTGACGATAGAAGGTCTCGATGCGATGGACCGGGATGTCTCCACGAAACCGCCGACTCCACTCGTTCAGGCTGCTGCCGGTGGTGGTGCTGGAATAGTGCGGATATAGAGGAAGGAGAACAACCTCGTCACACTGCGCGGCCCTGACCTGTTCGACGGCTTGTGCGGTGAAAGGATGCCAGTACCGCATGGCCACGAAGCAACGCGCGTCCAGACCGGATTCGGCCAGCTTGCGCTGCAAGGCCCGGGCCTGCTGCTCGGTAAATCGGCGTATGGGCGAGCCTCCTCCAATGGTCGCGTAGTGATGCTGAACTTTTCTGGCGCGGGTGCTGGAAATCAGCTTGGCAAGCGGTTTTCGACCGATGCGTGCGAAGGGAAAGTCAATGATGTCAGGATCGCAGAACAGATTAAAAAGGAAAGGCTCGATTGCTTCCAGCGTGTCGGGTCCGCCAAGCTGGAAGAGCACTACACCAATCCGCCGTGTTGTGTAAGCCATTCCCCCGGGTTCCTTGATGAAAAAGGATGTTACTCAATCTGCGCTGGGGAGTCAACGCGGAACTCACGCGGGTCGGCAGGATTTATTTTGGAGGGCGCTGCACCCAGATCTTGTCTCCAATCTCGATCGTCATTAGATCTTCGCCGACTTCGAGCGGTCCCGCGTAGGTCTTACGGGTGTGCGGAATCACCTCGGGAACATCGGGTGGCACGATGTGCGAGTAGACGGCGAGCTTTGGTTTTACGCGAGTGAAGATAATTCCAGCCTGCTCGGGAGTCGTGTGGTGCTCGATTATTTTCTTCCTTTGCTCAGGCGAGTCCGAGGTGCCCGCTTCTCCGAACGCCTCCGGATCAATCACCTCGTGAATCAGGGCGTCCGTTCCTTGAGCGAACTTCACTAGGTTTTCCGAAGGACGAGTATCACCTGACAATGTGACCGAGTGCCCGGCGTAATCAACCCGGTAACCAAATGCCGGCTTGATCTCGGCGTGATCAACTAGAAATGCCGTGAGTTTGACCCCAGAACGGTTGTAGACAACGCCTTCTTCGATATCCTTCGCAACCACCTCTGCACCGGCGCCAGGTAGCTTTGTGTCGACGTCCCGCCTGATATGGATATCGAAAGCGTATGCCTGCTGCAGATGCTCCATCATTGCCTTTGTACCCTCCGGACCCCACACTGGAAGTGGGATGCTCCGGCCCATCACCCAGCCGGTCAGCCACAGGTCCGGAATGCCAACCGTATGGTCGGAATGCAGATGAGTTAAAAACAGGGCGGAGATTTCGTTAAACGGAATGTGCAGTTGATATAAGCGTTGAGTGGCGCCCCGGCCGCAATCAAAGAGCAGCTTCTCTTTTCCGGCTTCCACCAAAATGCTGGGGCCGAACCGGGACATCACTGGTCGCGGGTTGCCGGTCCCCAAAAGCGTGACCTTAAAGTCTTGCGCGAGCGAGGGGGCAACCAGAGAGGTCAAAATAGCAAAAGACAAGGCCATGCTTGTCCAGGAGGCCCTGCGTGGTCGTGATACCGGGTGCATATACTCAGATCGGCGCGGAGGAGGATTCAACTTGGGTCTGAACTGCGCCCCCGGTGGCCATCGCCTCAATAATGAAGTCTGCAAACTCGGATGTGCCGGCCTTGCCACCCACGTCGCGGGTCAACTTGTCGCGAGTTCGATAGACCTTTTCCAGGGCATTGCGAATCTTGAGCGCAGCATCGTATTCGCCGAGGTGACGCAACATCAGCAGGGAAGAGCGCAAGATCGCGGTTGGATTCGCCAGGTTCTTGCCGGCGATGTCCGGCGCCGAACCATGCACTGCTTCAAAAATTGCGCAGTGATCGCCTAGGTTGGCGCTGGGGACGAATCCCAATCCACCCACGAAGGCGGCGCACAGGTCGGAAATAATATCTCCATATAGGTTTTCCATCACGAGCATGTCGTACTGGTAAGGATTCATCACCAGTTGCATGCAGGTGTTGTCCACGATGTGTTCGCCATAGGTGATCTCGGGATAATCCTTGGCGACGCTCCGGGTGCAGCGCAGGAAAAGCCCATCCGAGAGCTTCATGATGTTGGCTTTATGAATGGCGTGGATCTTCTTCCGCTTATTCTTGCGGGCATACTCGAAAGCGAATCGCGCAATCCGAGTGGAGGCTTTCTCGGTAATGATTTTCAGGCTCTCGACGACTCCGGGGACAACTTCGTGCTCGAGGCCGGAGTAGAGACTCTCCGTGTTCTCGCGCACGATGATGAGGTCGACGTCGGGATAACGGGTTGGAATGTGGGGCAGATTGCGAATGGGACGGAAGTTGGCGTAGAGCTCAAATTTTTGCCGCAGCGCGACGTTAATGCTGGCAAAGCCTCCGCCGATTGGAGTCGTTACCGGCCCTTTGAGGGCAATGTGAGTGCGCTCGATGGATTCGATCACTTCCTTCGGAATGTATTCTTTGTATTTCTCAAACGCGTCAGCCCCGACCATGAATGTTTCCCACTCGAATTTCACGCCCGTGGCTTCCAGGACGCGCACGGTAGCCTGGGTTACTTCCGGGCCGATGCCGTCGCCGGGAATTAGGGTGATTTTGTAAGCCATGTCTTTATAGGTGCAGCTATCGGCAAACGCGGCTGAAACCGTACAGGCGTTGCCGATAAACCCCTGTTGTCATTCCGAGCGAAGCGAGGGGTCTGCTGTCTTCCTATTCAATCAAACTACAGATTCCTCGTCGCTTTCGCTCGTCGGAATGACAAGAAGATGGATTTTTTTCAGCAGCCCGAGACGTAGCGGAGCTCCGTCTCTACAATTCGTCAGTTCTTGGCCGCGGGCTTGGCGCGAACCTCCGGCTCTTTCGTTTTGAGCAAATCTTTTAATTCCGTCATGAATTCCTGCACGTCTTTAAAGTCCAGATAGACCGAGGCGAAGCGAACATAAGCCACTTTGTCGTAGCGGCGCAGACGATTCATGATCAATTCCCCAACTTCGCTGGTCTTGCGCTCGCGCTCGGCTGATTCGATGACGAAACTCTCGGCTTCGTTCACAATCTGTTCCAATTTGCCGATGGGAACCGGTCGCTTCTCGCAGGCTCTCAACAGTCCATTCAAGACTTTCTGGCGATCGAATTTTTCGCGGCGGCCATCTTTCTTGACCACCATGTAAGGAATTTCGTCGATGCGCTCATAGGTGGTGAAGCGCTTGCCGCACTTCAGGCATTCGCGGCGGCGGCGGATGGAATCGGCTTCTTTACTCTCGCGCGAATCCACCACTTTGTCATTTGCGAACCCGCAGAAAGGACACTTCATGGCGCTTGCAACGGTGGTCCGCTTGATTGTAGCAGGGACGCCTGCACATCAGCCTGCTGGAGGCGAGGGCGAAAGTTCAGCCCGTGCTTCCTCCTGCTCACTCTCTTCCGAAAGCTTCCGGAAAGAAAGCCGCTCCTGATGCGCCAGCAACAAGCCAGCCGGAACCACGCAGACGAACGTGGCCAGCCACAACAGAATGCCGCAACTGGCCGCCAGTTCACGCGATGCATGGAAAATGTGCTGCAGTGCGGAAATTGTCGCCAACTGCGAGCCTCCCCCCACTCCGGGCAACTGAATCAACGAACCTACCATGCTGGAACCCGTCAGCAACAGAACCATGGATATGGTCATGTGCGCGAGGGGTGCCCCGTAAGCGTGAGTGACCTCCAGATACGCCAGGGCTATGCTCGACCACATCACAAGCGATACGCAAACAATCTGGACAAACGCCACTGGACTGTGAATCGTGTCCAGGCCACCATGGAACTCACGAAGCCGTTGCGCAATATGGTGCCCTAGGTTCGAGCCGAGGCGAGAAACGCGCCGTTCCACGCCGGCTGACAATGCTTCCCCGAATTTCGCTACCAGCACTGCGCCAGACGATAGGGCCGCTGCCAGGGACAAAAAGAGAAGGCCGAAAATTTGCACGCTGCGATAGATGTCGGGTGGAAGAAAGTGCAGCGCGGTGCCGGGCCAAAAAATCGCCAGTCCCAGCAGAATGGTAAAGGCCCCAACATCGAAAATGCGCTCGACCGTCCAAACCGCCATTTGCGAAGAGAAGGTGAGATTGGTTCGGCGCGCAATCAGGTAAGGGCGAATCAATTCGCCCGGCCGTCCGAGCAAAGTTAGGCCGGTGAATCCAATCAGTGTCGGAGGAATCAGCCCGAGGACGGAAGTTTCTGGACGGACAGGGCGCAGGAAGATTTTCCAACGCAGCGCGCGCAGGAAAAAGCTGACGTAGATCAGCGCGATGGCCTGCAGAATATGGCGAAGGCTGATCTCCTTGCCTTGAGCCCAGAATGTGGGCCAGTCGAAGCCCTTCCAAGTCCTGAACTGTGCGTAAACCAGAGCGGCGAGAATCGCGGCAACGACTGCGTAGGCTAAATAACGTTTTTGGCCCATTTTAAGCGAGGTGCCCCGGGCTCGAGAGCCGACAACGGAAATGCTTCAAGAATTGCTCCTTCTGCCAAGGTAAATGACACGCACGCGGGGGTCAACGTGGTCTAGCTTCCGCGGAAAACTGGCATCCCGTCCCTTCGTCAAAAAGCAAGGGGGCGAGACTGCGGTTCATGATCGAGATTCAGCGGGAGGGTTCCTGCGTAGTGTCCGGAAGGCTTGCCTGCTTTACAGTTGGCATCTGATGCGACGGACTTGAGTGGTAATTGGCCGCCTTCAGTGAAGCTGACTTTCGTTCCGCCAGTTTCTTGCGGTTGAAGTCACGAACGATACGGGCAACGTAAGCCTGAGTCTCATAGTACGGCGGGACCCCGTGGTACTGCTCCACGCGCTGCGGCCCGGCATTGTAAGCTGCAAGGGCTTTGATCAAGTCAAAGTTGTAGCGTTCCAGCAATTCGCGCAGGTATCGAGTGCCGCCTTCCACGTTAGCGCCGGGATCGAAAGCATCGGCTACTCCCAATTGAGAGGAGGTTTGCGGCATCAGTTGCATCAAACCCTGCGCTCCCTTGGCTGACACCGCGTTCGGGTTGAATCCGCTTTCGGCATGGATCACGCTGCTGATCAAATCGGGGTCAAGATGGTGCCGACTGCTGACGGCATTGATGACGTCACTCATCTCTTGCGGGCTATACGGAGTTTTCCCGGCAGCGGGAGCCGACAGGTCTTCCTCAAAGCGATCAATGTCGGTCGTAGGAACGTCCACATACCCGTCGCGGTCAGCGCCCAAATAAAGCCGCGTTACAGAACCGACCACTTCCCGGTGCTCGTGGCGAATGGAAAACCCGTTCCGTAAGACGGCGAAATCTGCAGCGGACGCGAACAACGGCGCTATCACAAGGCCGAGGACGAGACCGAAATTGGCCAGTAACTTCATAAAGACTGAACGATTTCGACTGCCGAACTTGCGTTCTCTAAACTCCTACGCGTACCCCTAACACCTGCTCAATTGCCGCGGCCACCCCATTCTGGTCATTTCCCAAGGTTACCGTCCAACCTCTGCCCCGCAGTTCTTCCGACGCATTTCCCATGATAAATGGCTGTCCGGCGAAGGCAAGCATTTCAATGTCGTTGTAGTTGTCACCAATGGCCATGACCTGTTCGCGAGGGATACCCCGGTAATTGGCCCACCGTTCCACCGCGTGACCCTTGGAACAGCCCTGATTCAGCACGTCGACGATCGAGAGATCCCGCACCGGGTATTCGGTGCGGAGCACGGTGATCTTTGTTTCCAACCCGCTCGCGGCCAGTACCTCGAGGGCCCTGTGCATGCGCTCAATCCGCCCGCAGAACATGGCCTGAACCGGATCGGAGGTGAGAGATTTCTCCAGGGGAATCACGAAATCGATGTATTGCAGGTTCTTCTCCAGCCAACGCTGAATGCTCTCATTCAAATCGCGCATGTGCTCGAGCACGACGGCGCCTTTGCTCTCGATATCGAAAGTCAGCACCGTGTTGCCGCGGAATTCTCGCATTGCTCCGCAGAGTTTGCGGCAAGTCTCCACCGGGAGCATATCTCGATGGAAGGTTTCGCCGAAGAGCGACCGGGTAATAGCGCCGTTCGAACTGATCAGCCAGAGATCGAAACCCAACTGCTGGGCGATAGGAAGGGCAAATTTATGCCGCCGTCCGGTTACCAGTATGATTTCCACGCCCTCCTGGTGAGCGCGGCGCAAAGCTGCCAGGTCGACTTCGGAGATCTGAAACTCAGGGTTGAGCAAGGTGCCGTCGATATCGGCAGCAAGGAGGCGAATCGGAGGTCTTAGCACATAAGATTCTAGCATTCGCGGGCTGAGTAACGGCGAACAGCGAGAGCCATCGGTAACCCAATGAAAAACATATGTACGACGAAGTCGCCGGCCCGCGAGGCCCAGGTGTGTTCGAAGTGCGGAACCGCGGAAAGCGGCACCACAATAAAATTCATGAAAAAGTAGATGGCGATGCCGTAAAGCACTCCCCACAGAACCGCCCGGCGGATTAGGAAGGTGAGTTTCCGGCTGGCCACATAGTAGACGGCCGTAGCTACGAATGTGATCAGAAACTCCAAAGCAGTTCCTAGAACGGCGGTCGGAAGGCCTCCCTGAAAAGACTTCACGCCGAGCAAGCCGGTAGCGATCGCTTGGGGGAGGACGATTGCCGGGGCCCCTTGCAAGACGACCGAGCTGGTAGCGTAGATCAGGTCCAATACTCCCGAGATCAGACCGCCCCAGAAAATCGCGAGCGCTGCCGCTGATCTGTGTGATCGAGGCTCGGGAAGCGACACTTCCATGGAAATGCCCCCGTCGTGGTGAGGTTGGTTCTGCACCATGCTATAGTCCGATCAAACGCATGGGATCGCTAATTTTCTTATTCTTTCCCTGGGGTCTGATTCTTCAGGCGGTGGCGATTGTTCACTTCATTCGCCGGCGCCCGGACAGCTATTGGCTGTGGATCATTATTTTCTTCGGCGGGCTGGGGGCACTGATCTACATCGCCGCCGAGGTAATCCCCGATGCTGGTTTGATGCGGCAGTCGTTTAAAGTGTTTCCCCGGCGCAGGAGGATTCACGAACTCGAGTCCGCCGTTCTCGATAATCCCTCCGCCGGAAATTATGAGGAACTCGCCGATCTGTATCTGGAAGAAGGGAACTACGCGCGTGCCCGTCAATGTTATGACAAGGCTATTTCCTCGCGGACCGATTCGCCCGATCCGTTTTACCGCCGCGGGATGGCGGCCACATTCATGGGCGACTTTGCCGCCGCCGTGCCCGATCTCGAGCGGGTGGTCGCGGAAGATCCCAAGTACGATTTTCAGCGCGCCGCAGCCTTGCTAGGCCACGCCTACGCCAACACCGGACAGCCGGACAAAGCCGAGGCCTTGTTTCGAGAGGTCACAAAAATCTCGACATCGTCAGAAACTTACTACAATTACGCCTGCTTCCTCGCCGGCCGGCAGCGCAATGCCGAGGCTCGTGCGTGGGCGCAACGCATTCTGGACAAGAAGCCGACCATGCCCGGATACCTGCGTCGCCGCGAGCGGCCCTGGTTCCGCAAGGCCGCAGCTCTGCTGAACCGCTTGCCCGCCTGACGCACCGCTACGCTGTTACCGAGCCGCGAGATAGTCTTGCAACGCTCGCTGGGTTTGAAGATCGAGGGCTTCGCCGAATTGAGTGAGATCCTGGATCAGGAGATGCGCGTCCATCTGTTGGCAATGTTCCTGAGCCAGAGCGAAGACGCAGCGACGCACCAGATTGTATTCTTCCACTAATGCCATCGCCGTGAATCCCTGGGCCTGTCGCATTCGTCCGTGGTGTTCGGCCGCTTTCATGGACGCAGTTGTCATCTCCTTCAGGCTCAATTTCATGACCTGCATCGTTTCATGAATGAGCGGCAGGATAGGCGCGGTTCGTTTCTGAGCAGGTATCTTAACGCGCCTCAGATTCGCGTCAGACTGGCTATGCGCGAGCCATTGCTTCCGAATCCGGCTACGATTTTGCTTCATCAGAAGCTTAAGGCGTTTAGGTGGGTGTCCCGGTAGCGAGGATCGATTCCCAGCAGCAGTGCGTCCCAGCCGCTGGTCGATTTTTTCCAGCGCCTGACGCAAGGCGTCCTCGACTTCGCTTGAACGCCGGTCGCCGCGGGCAACCCTGCTGACGTAAGATGGATCCACGCCCAACTCGCGGGCAATTCTTACATATAAACCGCGATATAATGTTTGCGGGGAGTATGTCGCCGAATTAACATTTGTGTTAGTATTGTCACGGTGCATGACAACCTTTCATCGAAACCGGCGACAGGGTGCCGCCTAACGCAAGTGTTAGAACGTTCGCGTTAACTTCAGTCTAGCAGGCGCGGCATGAGCAATACAAGAGAGTCCAAGCTGGAATGGGCAAAGCGCATCATCGCCCTGCGCCGCCGCCTCCAAATGAGCCAATCGGAACTGGGTAAGCAGATGAATGCTTCCGCCATGGCGGTTTCGCGTTGGGAACGAGGTGTGCAGGAACCCCCGGCCAATGTCTACGTGCAGCTCGGCAATCTCACAGGAGACCCGGAGTGCTGGTATTACTGGGGGAGGGCCGGTCTGAGCAGCGATGATTTGATGCGTGTTTTGCCCGCAGCTCGGTCCCGCTTGCGAAAAGATCGGGTGTTGAAGCTGCAGGTGGTCCAGGCCGGCGCGCACCGGGCGCTTAAGCAACCCGACGAACTGGTAGCGATTCCCGTCCTGCCCGTTGTCGCGGCAACGCAGGGAGGAAAGGGCGATCCGGCGGAAAGCCTCAATCAAGCGTCCCCGGAGTCAATGTTGGCCGCTCCCAGCAAGTGGTGTCCCAATCCAGCCTACACCAGTTGCCTGCGAGTTCACGGCCACTCGATGATGCCGTTGATTCATGACGGCTACATCATCGTGATCGACACTTCGCAGACCAATCGCGGCAAGCTTTACGGGCAGATTGTCGTTGCTGCCCACAAGGAGCATGGCCTGATCGTGTCGCGGTTGCAACGCTTTGATCATACCGAAGTCCTCGTCCCGGAAAACCGGGAATACGAATCGACCGCCGTTTCCACTAATGGTTGGCGCATTGTAGCCAAACTTCTTTGGTGGATCGGGCGGGAGGCCTGAATTGCTCTTGCTGTTTGTTGCCAGCTGCTACCCTTTCGTGAACGGCCTTCTTTTGTGACGCACCGCATATTCTCGTAGGACCTAGATCACCGAGATCAATCTCTCCTCACCGTAGTCTGTCCATGCCAGCAATATCTTCACTCAAGGAGCTAGCCCATGGCCTACGTGATTACTGATACCTGTATCAAAGACTTATTGTGTGCCGATGTGTGTCCGACTGATTGCATTCATCCCAAGAAAGAGGAGCCGGGCTTCGAGACGGCTACCCAGTTATACGTCGACCCCAACGGCTGCATCGACTGCGGCGCGTGCGTCCCAGTGTGCACCTCGGACTCGATCTTTGCGGTCGAGGATCTGCCTGAAGAGTTGAAGCAGTTTGTCGATGCGAACGCGCAATATTTCGCGTAGCGGTTTGCGCAGTTCCGGTTGCGTTGACATTAGCCTGAGCTGGTTCTATCGTGCCAATCGGGCCCGCAATGAATATTGTCAAAGCAACCCATCGCTTTGAAGAGTGGCTCGGTCGCCACACGCCGCTGGTAAAACCGGATCTCCGCCTCAAACACGAGCGCATGGCGGAGGCGCCATTTCCGTTTCTGCGAGCTACCTTTTATCGCTGGATGCAGGTCTGGCCGGAAGTCTGTCCCGACTTGGCCAAAGCTTCCAAGGTTCTCGGCGTAGGCGATCTTCACGTCGAAAATTTTGGCACCTGGCGTGACCTCGAAGGCCGTCTGGTTTGGGGCGTCAACGATTTCGACGAAGCGGCGGTCCTGCCCTACACTCTCGATCTGACGCGGCTAGCCACCAGTGCGCTGTTCGCCATCGAAGGCGGCCACCTGGCAGTGAAGCCGAAGGAAGCTTGCTCCGCAATCCTCGAAGGCTATAACGGCTCCCTGGCTCACGGCGGCCGCCCCTTTGTGCTCGAGGAGGAAAACACCTGGCTGCGTCAGATCGCGACTGGAGTATTGCGCGACCCGGTTCATTTCTGGCAAAAAATGGACGCTCTGCCGAGAATACGCGGCGAGGTCTCCGCCAGTGCTCGCGAAGCCCTCGAGCATCTCATGCCGGAACGCGGTCTTACCTACAGGACGGTCCGGCGCGTCGCCGGTCTGGGAAGTTTGGGGCACATTCGTGTCGTGGCGATCGCGCTCTGCCACGGCTCCCGAGTCGCCCGCGAAGCCAAGGCACTCGCGCCTTCTTCCGTGTATTGGGCTAGGGGAGAAAAGGGCCCGTCGGAAATTCTCTACCAAGCGATCATTACCCGAGCGGTGCGCTGCCCCGATCCTTTTGTGCAGTTGCGCGGGCACTGGATCGTCCGCCGCTTGTCGCCCCATTGTTCGCGCATCGAACTCGACGTTCTCCCCACCAATCGTGACGAATTGAAACTGCTTTCTGCGATGGCGTGGGAGACGGCCAACATTCACCTGGGCACCGTCGACGCCCGAAAATATGTCCATCGTCATCTGAACCGCCTGAAACCAAACTGGCTGTTCGCAGCCGCCAAAGACATGGAAAAGGCGGTCACTGACGACTGGCGCACCTGGAAAAAATCGGGAGACTCGCAATAGAGCTTTCCCGATCTCAGATCTCGCGGGGAAACCCATAGCACATTGCATCGGCGGATTCGAGCCGCGCCGTAATCCCCTGGGACTCGCGTCGGAGCGCATGGAGCAGTTCATCCAGGATCACTTGCAGCGAATTCGGGTCTTCTCTGAGAGCCCGGCGGACGCTCTCCCGGTCAACCGCCAATTCACCAATCAGCCGCGTTCCCCTCGTATCGGGCTCCTCGATCGTGGGCAGAATCCAACCGAGCCTCTGTCTGCGCCTCTCGACTTTGTTTCCGACGGTGGCGAAAGGGTAGTCGAGACTCCCCGTGGTCATCCAGTGCACCACCAGTTCCTCGACATGCTCAGCGCCGCACGCGGCATAGATTCCTCGGCGCGCCGCCAATTCATCCTGCCATTCAAGAACCTTCAGCTTGTCTTCCCAGTGGCTTTCCGCCACTAAGAACCAGACCTGACGCGCGGACCTTTCTTCACCGCAGATCGCGCACTCCTGCATTCTTGGTTTGTTCATTACATCCCTTCCTATGCGGATTGTTCCCCTCGTCTGCCTTCGATGGCCGGTACGTCTCCCGCAATCGCGGCGGCGGTCGCCGGTCTTTTCTTCGCTGCATCCGGGCGAGGAACTGCAACCACACCTCGGCCCTTTTCGTACAAGAGAGTCAGCGTGAACGCACACTGATCGCACAGCCAGTAGTGCTCGATAAGAGGAGAGGACTGCCCTCTATCGTGCTCCTTTCAGCGCTGGCCCCGCGAGCGGCTCCGTTTCCACCAGAAATAGCCTTCCCTGGCTCAGCCTTCGGAAAGGAACGGCGCAGGCTGGATTTGCGCATTTGTGCAGCACTCGAGACCTCCTGAAGGTGCAGTTCTGATGCAGAGCGAGGATTGCGTTTGCACGCCTGGGACCGAACCAATTTGATGGACAGGTGGAAGGAACCAGCCTGAATGCTTGGGGCGGCGCACCTATCAAATCGGCCAACCCAAACCAAAGTGCCCAACTGCGGTCGAGAGTGACGAAATCTCGGCTTCATCACACAGTCAACCAGCGCTGGCACCCGCCACTGCCAACCGCTATCATGATGGTGAATGCACAAAACTGCATTGATGTGCCCGCCCACATTCTTCGACGTCCGCGAACCCAAGAATTCCTATATGGGTCTTCCGATTGATCGAGCGAGGGCCCAGCAGCAGTGGGAAGGCCTGCGTCGCGCCCTCCAGGACGCCGGTTTGAAAGTCGAAATCATCGATCCGGCGGAAGACTTGGACGACATGGTCTTCGCCGCCAACCAGGTATTCGTCGGGCATCACGACCGCCTCGGGGCTTTCATCGTCCCCAGCCGCATGCGCTACCCCTCCCGGCATAAGGAAGTGCCGTTCTTCGTCGACTGGTTTCGGCAGCGGGGATATAAGATTATCGACCTTGATTTAGACGGAGAATGCCTCGAGGGACACGGCGATCTGCTCTGGCACCCAGACCACTCACGCATCTGGGCGGCCTACGGCTTTCGCTCCACTCGTGGCGGCGTCGAAAAGTTTGCTGCCGCCATGCAGGAACTGGGGTTCCCCGTGATCCCCGTCCAACTCGTGGACGATCACTGCTATCACCTCGATACCTGTCTCTGCCCCCTCAACGACGAGGCCGTCCTCATCTACCCCGGAGCGTTCTCGCCGGAGTCGCTGCAAACCGTTCGCGGTGCCTGGAAGAGAATCCACGAGCTGACCAGCGATGAGGCGCATCAGTTCATAGGGAACGGGATCGTCGCAAACGGTCGCTTCATTACTCCGCGCCTCACGCGGAGCCTGGAGCGGATCCTTGCCCAAGAGAATCTAATGCCGGTCGTGGTCGATACCTCGGAATTCGAGAAATCCGGAGGCAGTGTGTTTTGCATGAAAGCATTGATCGAGTAAAAGCCAGCCGTTCTCCCTACGCGCTCTCTGCGAAGCACCCGCATAGGCTGCCTTCTAGGATTTTTTCAACCGGCAATCACCCGCCTCTCGACGAATTCCCAAGCAATCCCTATCATGGACAGATCACATTTGTGTTGAGGTAAGAAAATGGCTGAACCAACCTATGAAGAACTAAAAGCTCGCTTGGCTGAACTGGAAAAGCAAGGCCCCCGCCGCACCGGCAGTCTGGAATTCCGGGTCAGTGAAAAGGGTGGCGTTAGCGTTTACGGCTTGGGCCGCTTCCCGGTCACTCTCTACTACGAACAATGGACGCGCTTGCTCGACGCGGCCGAGAAGCTGCGCGAATTCCTTGAAGAAAACAAATCCAAACTCAAGCTCAAAGACCAATAGCTTCGACCGCGAGCAGTATCTCTATCTCACCACTCGGGGCCGCAGTAGTGGTCTGCCCCGCCAAATCGAGATCTGGTTCACGCATCGTGACGGATGCTTCTACCTGATCGCCGAATATCAAACGTCAAAGTGGGTGCAGAATTTGCGCTTGCATCCGGATGCGCAGGTGCGTGTTGGAGAAATGAATTTTGCAGTCAGCGCCCGCTTCGTCTCCCCTGAAGCCGAGCCCGAATTGCATCAATCCGTTGCCGATCTCTCTCGCGAGAAGTACGGTTGGGGAGAAGGCACAATTGTGGAGCTGATCCCGGAAATCAGTGCTGCGTCAAATCCATGAATCCGACGCCCATGTCCTCAGAAGATATTCTCGATCTCCCACCGCCCCCAGCCGACGTGCGACTCTCCTATGGCACCGATCCAAACCAGTTCGGAGACCTTCGATTCCCCAAGGCCAAGAGCTCGTTCCCGGTGGTGATGAACATCCACGGAGGCTTCTGGCGCGCCAAGTACGATCTAACCCACTGCGGACACCTTTGCGCCGCGCTAACTGCCAGAGGCATTGCCACCTGGAACATCGAGTACCGCCGCGTCGGCAACCCGGGCGGAGGCTGGCCTGGCACCTTCGAGGACATTCGCAGCGCCTATCGTTACCTACCACAAATTGCAAAGAAATATGACTTAGACTCGAACAAAATCCTTGTGATGGGCCACTCCGCCGGTGGACAGCTCGCCCTGTGCCTCGCCGCCCACGAATCCTCCCTTAAGCGGGTTGTCTCACTGGCTGGCGTAGTCGATTTGCAACAAGCGTGGGAACAACATCTCAGCGACAACGCAGTCGTAGCTTTCCTCGGAGGCAAGCCCAGCGAAGTGACAGAGCATTATCGCGAAGCCGATCCGATGCAGCTAGCAATTGGCCACGGCACCACGCAATGGCTAATTCACGGCGCTGCCGACGACGTGGTGCCGTCCTATTTCAGCCGCCAATATGCCGAGCTGAAGAAAAAAAAGGGGAAGATGTGCATTACACAGAGATTTCAACCGCCGGCCACTTCGACCTAATCGATCCCCGCTCAAACGCCTGGCCCACCGTAGAAAACACCATCCGCCGCCTGCTGGCTTGATATCGATGGACACATTCCGCCTCCGAAATCGTACCGCCGAAGAAGTCGAGGAGAGATGGCAGACGAGCTTCGGCAGATCCGTCCTCGATTCGGGGCGGGCGATCTCGCGACTGGATCGCGGGCGATTCCGTGCCGCATCCCGCGCTGGCACGGCAAATTGTCGGGCTCGCGCATCGAGCCGGGACTACGCTCACGCTCGAACAAGTGCGGGGTCAGGATGGGCGACTGGCGCGAGTCCGGTCGAGGATCAGAGGCGCTCATTGAGGGGCTTTGACTGTAATATGCCTGGTTGCAACAGTTACTTCCTGTTTAGCCGTCACTCGGCGAATCCAGGTGGCGACGATCATCACATCCCGGTTATTCCAAAATCATTTTTAGCCATGTGGTCGGCAACGCGGATTGCCTGCGCTGCGATGGTGAGTGCTGGGTTAACCGCCGCGGATGACGGGAAGAAGGAAGCGTCCACCACGAACAGATTCTCGTGGTCGAACGAGCGGCAGAACTCATTCAGAGCCGCTTTGCTCGGATCGCTGCCAAAACGCACTGTTCCGCACTGATGGGAAACGGAGAGGCCTCCCATGTGCTTGGCGATATTGAGGCCGAAGCCGATCTGGCTCATCAGCGAGCGGGCTTTCTCGACCAGACGCTTGTGCCCGGCCATATTATTTTCGGTGTAGTGCAGCCGAATTGTATTTCCCTGCAGGAGCACACGGTTTTCCGGGTCAGGCAGATCCTTGGACATGATCCACCAATCCACGCTTCGCTCCGCCATCCGATCACCTAGAAATTGCGGAAGAAATCTCTGCTTGGCCGTGAGCATTCCGGTTTGCAGTTTGCCGAGACCTTGAATATTGCCCATCGGGTACTTGAAGTCATGGTCCCCGAAGTAGAAATCGTTGATGCAAATTGTTTTCTGAAACTTGGTGTCGTTGATCTTCCAGCCGATGCTCATGAGGGCCGTGTTGTTGTGCGCCATGTAGTTGCGCCCCACCACGTTCGAAGAGTTTGAAACTCCGTTAGGAGCCTTGTCGCACGCCGAGCGAAGCAACAACAGTGACGAATTGACCGCGCTGGCAGAAAGCACGATGACCTGTGCGGTGATGCTTTCGATGCGCCCGTCGCTCCGGTACTCCACGGCGTTTACCCGCCGGCCATCGTTAGTGAGTACCAGACGTGTTGCCAACGCATTCGTCTTGAGCGTCAACTTGCCCGAAGCCAACGCAGGCCTGACCGCCGCAATCTCGGCATCGCTTTTGGCATGCACCTGGCAGGGAAATCCGTCGCAGGTCTTACAACGGATGCATGGCCCTCCCTGATGACGTTGCACGGCGACGGGAAGCGGAAAAGGCTTGATCCCCCGAGTCTTGAGAGCGGATGCCACCAACTCGATCACGGGTTCGTGCTCGAGGGCAGGATAGGGGTAGCGCGGGACATCGGATGGTTCGGTTGGATCGATGCCAGCCTCGCCATGGATTCCATAGAGTTGTTCCGCTAAGTTGTAATAGGGCGCGAGCTGACGATAGGTAATCGGCCAGGCTGGTGAAACGCCACCGGCATGCTCGAGTTCTTGGAAGTCCTTGTCGCGGAGTCGAAGCATAGCAGCCCCGAACATTTTGCTGCTGCCTCCTACGTAATAGTAGGTGCCGGGGTGAAAGGCGACGCCATGTTTGTCGAGCCAGGTTTCGGCGGGAACATACCTCTGGCTGCCGAAAACGGCATCGACGTCCCAGTTCTCGGGCTCCTGCGGCAAGTAGTCTCCCCGCTCCAACATCGTAACCGTGAGACCGAGTTGCACCAGGCGGTTGGCAAGGGTTCCTCCGCCGATGCCACTGCCGATAATGACTACGTCGGGAGAAGGAGGCATGGCAACCTCAGGTCAGTGTCCCGTCGCAGAGAGAACGTCCTAACAGTCCATGCGTCATCAGGGGCGAATCTTACGTGGACAAACCGGGCAAGTCAATGAACGCGACAGGGTTGGCGGTGTTCCAAAAGAACTGTTGGCGTATCGCGTTGGTGTTGAAAAACTCGGTTTGGAAGACGCATTTTCCCTCAGGGGAGTTTCTTCCGGTTGGTGTTTTTTCTTGCGGTAGTCTGGCTTACGCGGTTGCCATCGCTGGTTGCGATCTCCTATTGAGGAACCGCACCAGTCGTTTCAGGTTCTGTGCCACGGCCGCGAGGTAGAACTGCTCACGCACGAACTTGATTCTGCGTAAGCGCAAGCGCCGCAATCCAATCAGGTTCTTTAGTTCCGAGAACAGCGCCTCCACTTTCCGTCGCTTGCGTAGCGCCACGGCGAACTCCGGGGTCTTGGCTACCTCCTCGGCCTTCTGTCTTGCCGCTTCACAAGTATGAATCGCGATCGTACGGAACTTGCCGCGCGTGCACTGTGGCTTCTGCTCACATCCTCGACAGCGCTTAACCGTCGAGTAGTACCGGTGCGCACGGTTCCGTTTGTTAATACCCACATAGTTCAGGGGCTTGCCTGCGGGGCACAGATAGCGGTTTTCTTCCGGCACGAAAGTGAACTTCTCGACCCCGTAGAGATCAGGGGGCGAGTTCGGACCTTCCTTCACGCGAATGTAAGGTGTAATCCCACGTTGATCGAGCCATTGCAGCATTTCCCCGTTGCCGTAGGTGTTATCGGCTGCCACCCCCTTGGGCCGCCGACCATATCGTTCGCAGTAGCGATCGATCATAGCGCGTGCCGCCGCACTCTCCTGACTTAAACGCGCGGCCGTCGCTTGCACCCCCACGATCACACAGCTTTCATTGTCGATCAGATAGTTATCGAAATAACCCAGTTCGGCCGCACGATTTCCCTTGGTCAGGTACGTCGAATCCGGGTCGGTGGTCGACACCTTGTCTTGCTGATGGAGGGGCTCGCCATCGCCGTTCTCCTGCTCCAGTTCTTCCAGGTACTTCCGCGCCCCATAGTTCACTTGCGCTGCCTCCGTGAACTGTTCGCGAGGAATACGACTGTGGTGGCTCGCGTTCGCCATGATGAAGCTGCCATCGACCGACATCTGCTCGCCCTCCACCAGACCCGCCGCCATGCACTGCTCTACGATGCGCTCAAACAACTCCTGAAACAGGTTCGTCTCCTGAAAGCGGCCATGCCGATTCTTGGAGAACGTCGAGTGATGGGGAATCTCCTGCTCGAACCCTAACCCGGTGAACCAGCGCCACGCCAAGTGCATGCGCAGTTCTTCCAGCAACTTTCGCTCACTGGTGATGCCGTAGAGATACCCCAGCAACAGGATCCGCAACAACACTTCGGGATCAATCGACGCTCGACCGGTTTCGCTGTACGACGCACGCAACTTCTCCCGCACAAAATCGAAACTGACGTAGCGGTCGATGAAACGTAACAAGTGGTTTTCAGGAACCTGATCTTCGATGCGGAAGTAGTAGAACAGCGACTCCGAACGGTCGTGTTGCCCCATCATAAGCAGCCAGCCTCCGAGAATGGCGATTGCCTGCAGCATCACTAACTCTCGTCTGCTTATAACTGGCTCTTGTCGCCCTCGCAAGCACCAACTCGGTGACTTTTTCAACACCAACGCGCGATTACACTCAATGACCGGATCGGCCAATTCCTCAAAACGTGTGATGGCCTATTTTCAACAGTTGCAGCTCGGACCACTAAGGTTGTTGTGCCGCGGAACGCATCGGTGAGAAATGCACTGCGAGAGCACGAAGCAAAGTGCGGTTTGGATATATATTGACGGCCTCGACTGGCGTCCTCGCCTGTCAAAAAGACAATGCCTCATTGGGGTGCCCGCTCTTTCGCGTTCTGTGCGAAAGGGCGGGTGCCAGACGCATCAATCGTTCAACGATCACCCGATCCCGTTTCTGTGACGCATGGCTGACCATCAAGCGCAATTCCGCAACACGAGCGCCGAGTTCTTCGACCCAAATGCAATGCAATTACAAACCGCATGTTCCACCAACTTTTTCCGTCCAACCTCTGGCACATAATCCAAATCGCACTCCGGATCAGGCGTCTCCAGGTTGATCGTCGGCGGAATCTGCCCGCTCTGCATGGCCACAATCGTTGCCGCCACTCCGGCTGCTCCACACGCCCCCTGCGGATGCCCGATCTGCGACTTCAACGCCGACATCGGCACCTGCCGTGCCCGCTCACCCAACGCCAATTTCAGCGCCCGTGTCTCGATCCGGTCATTCAACTGCGTCGAAGTCCCATGCAGGTTGACATAGTCCACATCTTGGGCCGCAATTCCGGCCTCGTTCATCGCCATGCCAATCGCCCGAGCCGGTTCCTCGCCGCACTCCTGCAAGCGCACCCGATGAAACGCCTCGCACGTCGACCCATAGCCGCAGACTTCTGCCAGCATCTTCGCCCCACGCGCCCGCGCATGTTCGTACTCTTCCAGCACGAACATCCAGGCTCCTTCGGCCAGCACGAAGCCATCGCGGTCGACCGAGAACGGCCGCGATCCCTTCTCCGGCGCATGGTTCCAGGAATCCGTCAAAATTTTCATCAGGATGAATCCCTTGATGATGCCCAGCGCAATGGGCGCGTCCGCACCACCACTCAACACCATGTCCAGCCGTCCCGATTGAATTTGCCGCAGAGAATATCCGAAGGCGTCAGTTGAAGAAGTACAACCGGTCGTAATTAGGTGGCTCGCGCCGCGCAACCCAAAACGCACATTCAGTTCGCTCGAAAGCGCGCCCATCACCCCTGTCGGCACGCAGAACAAACTCATCTGCTTATACTGCTGGTGAAAGAAGAGACGATATTGTTCTTCGGTAAATTCCTGCGACCCCCCGCCGGAACCGATGATCACCCCAAAGCGCCGCTTCTGCTCGAGAGCCAGGGAATCCGCTTTGAGTCCGGCATTACCCAAAGCCTCTGTAGCCGCCGCCAGAGCCAGCGGCAACACGCGCGACACGTGTTTCCGGTCGCGCTTTTCCACCCAGGCCAGTTCGTCGAAATCCGCAACTTCGCCCGCAATCTGCACCGGAATCTCCGAAGAATCAAAGCGTGAAATCCGCCGCACCCCGCTACGTCCGCTCAGAACACCCTCAGAAAATGCAGTATTCCCCACACCATTCGGACTAACCACGCCCATCCCAGTAATCACCACTCGTCGTTTCACGTCTTCTCCTCTGGTTTCGGGAATAAGGATATACGAAGAACAGGCAAACGCCACCTCGATCAACATTTCTTTTGCGAACCCTTGGTTAGAGGCTGTTACCTCCTTCGCTGCTTTATAATCTCGTTTCGCGACGAGGGGACTCTTGGCCTACGACGACTTGCGTGATTGGATCGCCGCGCTCGACCGAGTCGGCGAACTAAAGAAGATTCGAACCGAAGTCGACCCCATCCTGGAAATCGCTGAGATCACCGACCGCGTCAGCAAGAAAATTACGTGGGGACAGTCGCCCTCGGCTGTCCCGCCGGGCGAAGTCCGGCAGCCCGGCGGCCAGGCTCTGCTCTTCCAGAACGTCAAAGGCCACCCCGGCGCCCAAGTGTTGATCAACCAATTCGGCTCCGCCCGCCGCATGAATCTTGCACTCGAAGTCGACAAACTCGACGAGATCGCCGACCGCATCCGCCAATTCATGGACGTAAAGTCCCCGCAAGGCTTCCTCGACAAAGTAAAGATGTTGCCCCTGCTTGCCGAGATGGGTAAGTTTTTCCCGAAAACTGTTTCCACTGGACCGTGCAAAGAAGTCATTCGCCGCGACAACTTCTCGTTAGACGAATTTCCCATCCTCCAGTGCTGGCCAAAAGACGCCGGACGCTTCATCACGCTGCCCTGTGTAATCACGCGAGACCCCAAAACCGGCAAGCGCAACGTCGGGATGTACCGCATGCAAGTCTACGACGGACGCACCACCGGCATGCACTGGCAAAGACAAAAAGTAGGAGCCGAACACTACCGCGAGCGACTTCGAGCCGCCGCACGTGATGCAGTCGATATAATGGCCCGCTCATCCGGCGGTTCTGTACTAGCCGAAGGTGACCGTCCTACCGGCAAGATGGAAGTCGCCGTAGCCATCGGCACCGAACCCGCAATTACGTTCTCCGCCATCGTCCCCGCCCCACCCGACGTCGAAGAATATCTCATCGCCGGCTTCCTCCGCCAAAAACCAGTCGAGCTGGTAAAGTGCGAAACGGTACATCTAGAAGTCCCAGCCACGTCAGAAATAATCCTAGAAGGCCACGTAAACCTCGAAGAGCTAAGGCCAGAAGGCCCCTTCGGCGATCACACCGGCTACTACTCACTGGAGGATCTTTACCCCGTTTTTCATCTGAGTTGCGTTACGCATCGGAAGAATCCGATCTACTCGACCACCATTGTGGGTAAGCCGCCTATGGAAGATGGCTGGATGGGCAAAGCCGTCGAGCGCATTTTCCTTCCGCTCATGCGGCTTACTATCCCTGAGGTCGTCGACATCAATCTTCCCGTCGAGGGCGTTTTTCACAACCTGATGATCGTTTCCATCAAGAAGTCCTATCCCGGGCACGCGCGCAAGGTGATGAACGCGATCTGGTCGCTGGGGCAGGCGATGTTCACCAAGTGCATCCTCGTAGTCGACGAAGACGTGAACGTGCAGGACCTCGGCGAGGTTACGCTCAAGGTGCTCAACCACATCGACCCCGAGCGCGACATTCAGTTCACGCTTGGCCCCGTCGACTCGCTTGACCACGCTTCGCGTTTGCCCAACTACGGATCAAAAATGGGCGTTGACGCCACCCGCAAGTGGTCCAGCGAAGGCTTCACTCGGCCATGGCCGGACGAAATCTTGATGGACGAAAAGACCAAGGCTATGGTGGACAAGAAGTGGAAGGAACTGGGACTCGACTAGCGCGGCCTCTTTCCAGGAAACTTCACTCACAACTCTGTTGTCGTGCCGGTCCGAGTGGAAAAGGCATGAACGGGGTTTCAACTACCGGGAAAACTTCGATGCAAACCGAAACGCAACGAGCCAGTCTCCTCCTCCTCATCGTTTTGATTTTTCTTTGCACTGGCGCCCTCGCGCAGCAGGCCGGGTCTGCGGAACAGGAGTTGTTTCACGCGGTCAATCAGGACCGCCGCGCCCACGGATTGCCGTCGTTGCAGTGGGATGAAGCCCTGGCCAACGCCGCCCGCACCCATGCCCAGCGCATGGCGCAGCAGGGAAACGTCTCGCACCAGCTTCCCGGCGAGCACAATCTCCTCACCCGCGCGCGAGCCGACGGAGCTCACTTCAGCTGGATTTCCGAGAATGTCGACGAAGGCCCGAACGCGAAAGCTATTCACCAAAGCTTTATGAGATCCCCTCAACACCACGCCAACATCCTCGATAGCGATATGGATTCAATGGGCATCGGCATAGCCGAACGCAATGGCGAGATGTTCGCGGTAGAAGATTTC
>CAWIMI010000025.1:0-240000 GCA_963837015.1 uncultured Acidobacteriota bacterium
AAGCCACGCTCAATCTTAGTAACCCACACCCGACCTGCACGGTGCGAACAGCTCCGAAAGCCTAACGTGCTGCGCTGTGCCCATCGATTCGGAGAGGCGTCGATGCCATCTATCAACCGATGATGTCTCTTAGAAAATAGAATTCATCGAGGACTTCGAAGGAAACAGAAGGCGGCTCGATTTTCGAGTCCTGTGTTGTAGCGTTCGCCGGAGATAATGCCGGGTTGTCGTCGAGAAGTTGTTGTATTCGTTCTTCAATCTGGTTCCGATCCTCATCGGTCAGCGATTCCTGAACTGAGCCCGTTCTGCATTCGCTGGTCGCTGTTTTCCTCTTGCCCATTCCCGCATTGCCAGATCATCGTGTTTGCGATTTGCATTGATTCCAGCCTGCTGACTGTTCATCCGTTCCCGTGCTTCATCGAGTTTCGCTTTGAGAGCGTCATCCATATTCGTTGCCCTTTGATGACCCATCGTATATTGACGGTGTCGTTCTAAGACCCCGGCAGCATGGCACATTCGCGCCGTTTATACTAGCTTCAGTGCCCCTCCCGCATTTCCAAACCATGCCGCTCGACCGCGCCGGTGCGCCGTTCTCACATCCCGAATGGCTTTTCGAGGTCCGGTGGGACGGCTTCCGGGCACTGCTCTATTCACAGATGATGGAGTGCGGCTCGTCTCGCGCAACGGAAACAATTCAAGAGCGTTCCCGAACTGAGTGAAGGATTGGTTCGCGATCTGAAGGGTCGCCGCTGTGTGCTCGATGGTGAGATCGTCTGCCTTGACGCTGATGGCAAACCGCAGTTCCGCGATCTCCTATTCAGACGTGCCGAGCCTCACTTCATCGCATTCGATCTGCTGTGGGACGAGCACGCAAGGTCGGATGACGAGGACGAGATGCGGAGATTCGGCAATAGCGAAGACCTCCGTTATCTGCCTCTGATCGACCGCAAACTTCGGCTGCACGCGCTGGTTCCGACGCAAAGTGAACGGCTGCTCTATTGCGATCACATCGACGGAAACGGCGAGGGTTTGTTCCGGCTCGCCTGCGAGCACGACCTTGAAGGAATTGTTGCGAAGCGCAAGTCCAATCCGTATCTGGCGGATCATGCAAGCTGGCTGAAGATTCGCAATCACGAGTACTCGCAGTGGGTCGGGCGCTAGGAGCTATCCTTTCAACGGCAGACTGGCTGGCATTCATCTTGGTTGCCATGCGGGATCCAGCGAGTTGGTGGAAAGCGCTGTCTCCGCCTCTCTTTAGCCACTCCTTGTATGTAACAGCCATTGCTATAAACACCCATAAGCATCTTAAGCTTACGACCCGACCAAGGCAAAACCATTGCATGCACGATGTGGCGGCTGTTTTCGCCATTTGTTGCTGCGTGTCTTAATCTCCGCACACGTCAGAGCTGCGGAAATCTGCGATTCAGCCAATTCTCAACCGCGGAGGCAGTTGCGAACCCCTTTGACCGAAGGAGATCTGAGATGTCACGCGCCGCCAGAACCAGAACCGGATGTCCGTCATCTTTTACTTCTTTGTATGCCTGCTCGTGCACATAAGAGGTTGTCACGAAAACTCCGAACTGCCGGAACTTGAGTCGCGAGATGAGTCTTGAGACCTCTTTCACTCCGACGGCATGTTCTAGCGCGTAGCACTTGGCCTCCAACGCAAAGTCGACCATCAATGGATCTGACGTTGTACCGATGCGATATTCTCCGACTGCATCGCGTCCACCATCTCGCCAAGGTCTGGTCAACTCACATGCTATGAAATTAGAATCATGCATTTGAACCAACTCGACCGCACATTTTTCGAATTGGAAGGGATTGTCGGAAAAGTATCTGTGGATACACCGGATGATTTCCCGACCTTCTTCACTGTCAGGCAGCTGCTGCTGTTTTGTACGGTGCTTTAGGATTCTTGGGGCCCTTAGCGCCCGGTACGTGCCTCGAGTTCTCCATTCTTCCCATGGAATCGGCCCTCGGTTTGACTCGCCGGATGGTTTGGCGGCGAGGTGGTTGAGCCAATCTCTTGAAATAACCGGCACATCCAGGATCGTGAATATAGCGCGATAGTTTTGAAAGCGTAAACCGCCAGATGTTCTCCAGATTGCAACCAAATCATCCGTCGCAGGGACTTCCTCTGCTCCCGGGACCGCAAGGCCCTTGAACTGAACATCCCTACGTTCCGTCGCGCGAGAGAAGACGAAAAATGGCGGTATGGTGAGTCGTGACTGCGGCTCGGAGTGCAGTGCTTCAAAACACATCCGAAGCAGCTTGTTACCGCCACGAGTCTCGTGCAACTCATGACCCGGCTGTCTATTGTCACCGAAATACATGAAACGGCCAGTCTCGGGCTCAAGCAAGTCTGGCCAGTCCGGTTCGATAAATGTGCTAAACAAGACGGCCATCCGGCAGCCCGGTAGTGTCGTACTCCCACAGAAACGAAATCCACCTTGGTTACCGCATGGCAAAAGCCTAGCTAGCGGGTCGGCGCCTGCGGTGTTAGCTGATCCGCCTTTGTAAATTGCGTCCACGATCAAGTCGGCAGATTTGAGATCGCTGAACGAGATCTCTCTCACAGGCATCTCACGTTCTCCTTTATCTACTTTCCAAGACGAAGACAACGCTGTGGACCATCATTCCCTTCATCCGTCCAGCATACTCAGGGCCATGCAGCAAGTTCGAAGAGCATTTGCGATTCCCGGAGTGCACCACACAGCGAAGTGATGAACTCGTGTCAAGGATCTAACGGAGTGGGAACCGGAGGGTTCGAAAATGAATCAGAACAATATGTACGATACAACTGCGGATCACCCATAGGATCAAGCCCCGACCCGATCCAGATACTCCTTTAGCGCTTGCCGCAGAATGTCTTGATGCGTTCGTAACTTCTCTCCGGCTGCACGCAGGCCGACCAGGCGCCTATACATGGTGCGGTCGATCTTGAGTGTCAATGCTACAGGTCTTTCCTGTGCCGCGATCCTGCTGGAATTTCGCGTTACTCTCTTCTTGTCTGCCATCGGTCCCCTGTCCTTCGCACGCCAGTATATCCGCACCGACGTATTTACGTAGTCATTACCCACGCTCCATCGCCGTTCCGAAAACGGTGTCGTAATTTCCAATCGGCAGCAGTGAAGAATCAACAACTTAGCGGGATGGCTTCGACGTTCCAAAATCGACCGTTTTTGGCACGATCGTGCTATTACGCATGTACGTATCTACGTATACAATGAACCTCTTGAAGGTCACCCCAAAACTGCATTCTGGTGGTAACAGTCTCGGTGAGATCAGCAGGCTGCTTCGATTGAGCAAAACCACAGTGCACCAAATTGTGAAAGTTCCCGCTGATTCTCTGAAGCATTTACAAGAATCATCATCAGTGGGTTCATGAGGAACCGATGACCGACAAACACAAGGACGAAAGGTTCAACGAGAGCCTCGTGAGGTGCCGCGACAGGGTGCTCACGTCTTGGGCCTGCGCCTCGCTGCTGCGCCCCGATCTCAGTCCTGCGGGTAAAGAGAAACTTGCCAAGAAAATTTTGAAGATGGCTGAGAGCAAAGATCACAGATTGGGAATCACTCCTGCTCAGGCGCAAGAGATCGTGCTGTCCAATGTCCAGTGCATCGCCAAGAACTGCCCACTGCTGATCTTTGCTGACCCACTGGCGAGGGAGTTGAACGCTTTCTTCCAGGAGGACAACTGAGCGACATCGAGATCAGGGGGCACAGGTGCCGAGTTTTGGAGGGCGAATGAATAGACCTGACCGAACAGATGTGCGGCAAGTAAATGTGAAGGTAAACGGGATCACGTTCGGATCGGTTTGGTTGCGACGGAGTTCTGGCGCGAACGATTTCGATATTGTCATTGACGACCCCCAAATCGGGCGCTTTGCCCTGACCCCAGCCTTCCCCGATCTGGAACTGCGAGACGAAGACTCCGACTGGCGGCAGGTGACGCTGGACGAATTGAAGAAGATTCTCGCAGATGAGGGCGAACTCGCTGACACTGCCGAAGAGCGGCAGGCATTCGAAGTGGCTGAGCGCGAGTCCTTCAACCGCCTCGTTGCGGAGGGCGAACACATAATGAATGCGGAGATCGCCCTATTCAGAGCGGGCATCCCATTTCTCCAGCGGCCATTCCGAGTCGAGCATCGAAAACCAGGCCGTATCGCGATTGCGTCCTTTGACAATCATGTGCTGTCGAAAGACTCCCTCAAAGGTAAAACCCAGCCGCAGAGCCGCCCTGCGCGAAGGCGCATTTAACGCGTTGCATTTCCACTCGTAGCGACGATATCCGAGATCCTCGAAGACATGCCGCGCCATCAGGTACATCGCTTCGGTCGCACCCACAGTTCGTTGCAAACGCGGCGTATAAAGGATGCTGCCAACCTCGATCACGCGATGCGCCGGCTCGATGCGCATATACGCCGCGTGCCCAACTGCGTCTCCGGACACATTGTCGAGAATGGCAAAGAATAGAGGATCCTCTGAACTTGCTTTCTGCTTGAGGTACGATTGAAAGTCAGCGCGAGTCGCAAACGGTCCGTCGAACAGATAAAGCCATAACGGTTCATTCTCTTTCCCGCGTGTACCGTTGAACAGAGCGTCGACGTGGGCCGAAGAGTCGAGCGGCACGACGGAAACCGCGCGGCCCTCCAGAGTCGTACGTTGCGGTCGTTTCGCCCGGCTCGCGTCGACTTGCATCCCCACGGAAGCAATCTCTATTTCAGATTTGGAAGTCATCTCAGTCATTTTTCCACAGTCCAATGTCAGTCGAGACTTTTTCTGAAATTGTGCGAATTTTAGCCTGCGCTCTGACATGAAGATGACACCGCAGAGACATTGATCCCAACAACTTTTACGCACTGTAGACATTGGTGTGACAAAAGACCAATTCGCACACGCTAATGTCGCTTCAACGTATCCCGCCATTTCAAACAGGGATACCTGGAGGCAAAAGTGAAAGAAATCGCAGAACTTCTGGGCACTTCGAATCGTCGCTCATTCATAAAGAACGGCGCCGTCGCTGGAGCTGCTGCAACTGTAGGAGCCGGCATCCTGAGCAGCGGCCTCGGGGCGCTCGCTGAAACCAGCCACAAAGGTCCCGCCATTACAAAAGGAGACATCGCCATTCTGCAGTTCCTGGCGGCCGCGGAAATCATCGAAAGCGATCTGTGGGAACAATACACCGAACTCGGGGGAACCCAGGACGCGGAAGAACATGGCGTCAATGGAGGGAGCCCACTCTACATGGCCGCCCTGGAAATTCTCGATGGCGACATGCCGCAATACATCCACGACAACACCGACGATGAAAAGAGCCACTTCGGCTTCATTAATTCGTATCTCGAATCGATTGGCGCCGATCCTGTGAACCTCGATCAGTTCGCTAATCTGCCGAGCAGCAAAGCGACCGGGGCCGCCGACATCGGACGCCTCACGAACCTGATGAATCTCAATGTAGATACAAGCTTCTATACCCGGTACCGCAGCGCCTCGCACAATCCCGATCTCGACCCCAACTTCGTCTTCGGCCAGGCCGAGAAGATCGTAAATCGCACCGCAATTCCACGAACCGACGATGACCTGACCGGCCCCGCCAGGATCGCCCCCTTCGACGTGCCCGACCATCTCAAGGCCATCGCCTTCACCGCCGGCTTCCATTTCTGCACCATCGAGCAGGGCGGCAGCAGCCTCTATCCTTCGCTCGCTCAAAGAGTAACGAATGTGGAGGTCTTGCGAATCCTTCTCAGCATCGGGCCTACCGAAACCGCTCACTTCCAGACTTGGATGGACAAAGCTGGCAACGTGCTCACCCTGACCGACGTCGACCCAGTGACTGGTTCCACTGTGCATTTCCGGGAGCTCGCCGGCAACCCATCAGAAGCGCTTCAGGGCAACCTCATCATGCCCGAGCCTTGCCCGTTCCTCAGCCGGAAGTTCCAGCCCTGCTCGATTATTCGGCCGACGAATACAAAGGGCGCTGCCATGGGAGCAGTTCAGGCTCTCACCGACGATGGACTGTTCATCGGGCAATCGAAGGCATTCTTTGCCGCGATCACCAAGCTGGCGCAAGCTGCTGACGCTGCCGAGCGCGGCGTTTAGTGCGTGTGCAATCGCTGCGGATAGGCCTTCGGGGAAGGGCCACTTAGCGCGGCTAGCGGCGGGCGCTGTCAGACGTGATTGTCACTGCGCCCGCGTTTTCCAGTTTTCTTAACTTTGGATTTTAGGAGCATTCAATGTTTGAAGGATTGTTTCAACCCATGCACCTGTTAGTCATCTTCGGAATCGCCCTACTCGTCTTCGGCCCCAAGAAACTACCCGAGCTGGGCAAGGGGATCGGCGAAGGGATTCGCGGCTTCAAGTCGGCCATTAAAGACCAGGGCGACGAGAACCAGGCAGCCAGCACCAACAATCAGAATCTGACCAAGGGGTAAGACTGTGGGTCTTGTTCTAGGACTGCTGCTTCTGCTTGGGTTCCTGTTTCTTGGTCCTACGCAGATGCATGCTCTAATTCGACATGTGACCCACTCACGGAAGCTGTTCGACGCAGCCACTGACATTTTCAAACCCCAAGTTGAGGCAGGGCACGAAGCACACTTATCTACTCCCAGCGACAACTCCCCGTCGGCATAGAACCCGTTCTTAAGGCTAGGCTCCAAATTCCCCCTCAAAGCTAGCCTGATACCTCACTCTTGAGACTATGAAATTCCATATCTCCTCGGAGTGTATTCCTTCCAATTCTGGTAGAGATAACAAATCATCACCATAACTGCTTGAGTTATATGGGCTCACAACAGCAATTCTTTGGAACACGAGTTGCCTAACATTAGTTGTAATTGTCTGGACCTTTGTCAAGATAAGGCCAGTGCGGGTTTTAATCCGTTTCGGGTGGACTGGATCCGCAGTACTTGTTTCTCGCTTTCGGTGTTTACGCCACGAACTTTCGTTTTTCAGGAGAATTCAAATGGCTTTTAATTTTAGAAGCACACTGATCACGCTGCTGTTGGTAGCCAGCCTCATGGTGCCGGCAGCGTTCGCACAGTCGCTCATCTCTGGCGATATCGCGGGCACAGTTACCGATCCAAGCCACGCCGTCGTTGCCAATGCGACTGTCGAACTCAAGAGCATCGACGAGGGCTCAACTCAGACCACAAAAACCAACGGCACCGGTTACTATCGCTTTTCGCTGTTGAAGCCGGGGAAGTATCAAGTCTCGGTAAAAGAAACTGGCTTCTCCACAGTTGAGATTCCGGTCACGGTGGCCGTAGGCCAGACCGCGACGACAGACGTCTCGCTGACCATGTCAGCCTCGGCAGTGACCGTCGAAGTCACCAGCGCAGCGCCAATCGTGAATACGACCAGCGCCAGCATCGCTACCCCGTATACGCAGCAGGAAGTTGCGATGCTGCCTAACCCTGGCGGCGACCTCACGAATATCGCCCAGACTTCGCCTGGCGCCCAGATGAACAACACCGGCGGCTACGGCAATTTCACCATGAACGGCTTGCCCGCGACCTCGAACTTGTTCACCGTCAACGGCGAGAATGACATGGATCCGTACTTCAACATCAACAACTCCGGCGCCACCAACCTGACCATCGGCTCGAACGAAATCGAAGAAGCCACGGTGGTCGCCAACGCGTACTCCGGTGAGTACGGCCAGTTGTCCGGCGCCCAGGTCACCTACGTGACCAAGTCCGGCACCAACAAATTCCATGGCAATGCCCAGTACTGGTGGAACGGGCGCACCATGAACTCCAACAACTGGATGAGCAATAACACAGACCCAGCGACACCACGGCCTTTCTCGAACGCGAACCAGTGGGCGGGTTCGATCGGCGGTCCCATTATCAAGAACAAGACCTTCTTCTTTTTCGACACCGAGGGACTGCGCTTTGTTCTGCCGAACGTCATCGCGACCAATGTTCCGACTCCAGCCTTTGCCAACGCAGTTCTAAAAAACGTAGGTATCTTGCAGCCAGCCTCGCTGCCGCTGTTCCAGCAGATGATGAGTCTGTTTGCTAACGCGCCGGGTGCCGCCAGCGCCACACCTCTTGCCCCAGCACCCGGAGATGCGTGTAGCAGTTTAACCTTTGTCGGTGTTCCTGGAACCTTTAACCAGCCCTGCTTTGCCACCTACAACGCAACCCCGTCCGCGCTCGCGAAGGAATGGATTATTGCCTTCAAGATCGACCAGAACATCGGGCAGAACGATAAGCTGTTCGGGCGCTACAAGATCGATCATGGCGTTCAGCCAACTTATCTGGATCCCATCAGCTCCAACTTCGACGCGCTTTCGAATCAGCCTTCCTGGGACCTTCAGCTACAGGAAACGCACGTTTTCTCTCCAACCAAAACCAACGAGTTCACCGCGGCAGGAAGCCACTACGTAGCCCAGTTTGCGCAGGACGAAGCTAAGGCGCTTGCCACGTTCCCGCAATCGATGCAGTTCGGGGGCAATACGCTCTTAGGACCACAGACTGGGAATTTTGCCAATATTACTGGCGCGCAGTTTGATTTTCCTCAGGGCCGCAACATCACCCAGTATCAATTTATCGACAATTTCACCTGGACCCACGGCAACCACGGCCTTAAGTTCGGTGGCAACTTCCGCCGCTACGATGTCAGCGATCACAACTTCTTCTACAACAATGCCAGGACTTACTTTTCTTTGGCTGCCTCAGATTCATCGGGCAATCCGGTTAGCTCGTTACAGTTGATGGCCGATGGTTTAGCTGGCCAGTACAGAAGGGCCGATAACCTTGCCAGCAATGTTCCGGTTGCTCTGTGGGGTCTTGGCGTTTACGGCATGGACGAGTGGAAGGTGAAGCCGAACCTTACCTTGACCCTGGCGTTGCGTGTGGAACGCAACTCCAACCCGGTTTGCCAGATCAATTGCTTTGCCAACTTCAAGAGCGATTGGTTCTCTCTACCCAGCGTAGTCGCTGGAGCTAATGCCGGCAATGTTCCATACACGTCCGACATCAAGTACAACCAACACCAGGCGTACCCGGGCGTGGACAGCTTGGACTGGTCACCGCGCTTCGGATTTAGCTGGTCGCCACGAGGCACCGGCAAGCAGGTAATCAGCGGTGGCTTTGGTCTCTTCTACGACAACCCACCCGCTGGCTTAGTGGATAATCTGCTAGCCAACCCTCCAGTTTCAGTTGCGATTCGTGTTCGCCCGGCAACAGGAACCCCGGCCTTCGATCCCGGTCCGAACGGATCGGCGGCCACTTGGGCCGCATCCGCTGGAGCCTTTAACACCGGCTTTACTAGTGGTGCCACCTACACTCAAATCGCGAATTCCTTGCTACCCTTCGGAGTGCATTTCGCTCCTCCCGGTTTCACGTCTCTCTCCGGGACCATTCACGCCCCGCGTTGGCAGGAGTGGAACTTGCAGTTCCAGCAAGAAATTAATCCTGCGACCGTATTGGTTGTGAACTACGTGGGTAATCACGGCATTCGCATGCTGTATACCAACGGCTTCTACAATGCGTTCAACGGTGACGGAATCTGGCCGACAGGCGTACTCCCAGATGCTGCCCCGGTACCGAACTACGGGACTGTTTCGCAGATTCAGAACGGTGCAGTTTCGAACTACAACGGTCTGACGGTCAGCCTGCGGCGCAACTTCGCCAAGTGGTTTTCCGCCCATGCGAACTATACCTGGGCGCACAACCTGGATGAACTCTCCAACGGTGGCCTCTTCACTTACGGAGATTCTCTCCCTCTGAATCAACTTTGCCCCCAGAGTCTCAGGTCGTGCAACTACGGCAGCTCGGATTACGACATTCGCAGCAGCTTCAACGCTGACTTTGTCGTGCATCCCAACTATCACTTCGGCAATAGTTTCCTGAACTACGCCCTCGGTGGATGGGAATGGTCGGGAAAGATGTTCTGGCGTGGTGGACTGCCCTACTCAGTCGTTGACGGCAACCTGAACGGCGGCATCGTCAACGGGACCGCGACCGTACTGGCCACGCCAGTTGTTGGCGGAAATGCCCCCGGTCAGGGTCCTTGCGGCGAAGGAGCAGCAAGCATCACTGGCACCGCGGCCCAGCCTTGTCTGAATGCAGGTGCGTTTCTGGATACCTCGCAGACCTTTACGGCCCCCGGCTTTTCGTCGCAACGCCGCAACCAGTACACTGGACCCCGCTTCTTCGACATGGACATGGGCCTATTCAAGACCTTCAAGGTCACGGAAGGCGTCCAGCTCGGAATCGGCGCCCAAGCTTACAACGTATTCAACCACCCGAACTTCCAGAACCCGGACTACACTCTGGGTGATTCGACGTTCGGTCAAATCAGTGCCATGCAGCCAATGCCGACCAGCCCTTACGGCGTGTTCCTGGGATTCGATTCCTCAGTGCGCGTCGTCCAGGTTTCCGGCAAGATTATTTTCTAACCAGTTCGTAAGTCGAACTGCAGATTGAAAAGGGCGATCTCAAAAGGATCGCCCTATTTGTTGCCGGATCGCGGCAAAGCCAACGTAGCCCCGGATGCCTCGTCCGGGCAGCCGAGCGAATAGTCCCTCAGGCCTCAGCGCGTCGGGCGTCCGCGTGAGAGCAAATCCCGGTCCTAAATCAAAACGAAGCCATCCGCCTTCACCCGGAAAGTGCGGCGGTGTCAGCAGGCCGGTTGCGGACGATCCTCAGGAAGGCACGGGAACCTCGGTCGGCGGCGCGTGCGATGCACTGCAGCAGCGGGGAATGCCGGGGAAGTTGGAGCCATCGCCGCGAGTGATCAAACGTTCGCGCAGGATCCGGACAGCCGTTTTCTGCGGGAGCGCGGAGGTCGGTTCGTGCTGGGTTACACGGGAGAGATTGCGGTGAGCGAGGATCATTGTATTGTGGCGGCGCGGGTCACGCAGAATGCGCACGACGTGCATGCGCTGGTGCCGATGGTGGAGGAGGTGGAACGAACCTGCCGGCGGCGTCCGCACCGGGTGCTGGCCGACAGCGGTTTCTACTCCAACCAGACTGTGGCGCAGTTGAGCGCGCGGGGCTTGGACGTATACACTCCCGACCCCAATGTGGCGCATGAATTGAACGGCGACCGACCCGCGACCGGGTTAGGACGCATGCAGCC
Organism: uncultured Acidobacteriota bacterium; assembly: GCA_963837015.1. GTDB lineage: Bacteria > Acidobacteriota > Terriglobia > Terriglobales > Acidobacteriaceae > JABDBE01. The sequence continues at coordinate 11,095 of CAWIMI010000025.1, forward strand.
CAGCGATCCGCATCTGCTGGCCATGCGGCAGACGTTGCGCACGCCGCAAGGACAAAGGCGCTATCGGCAACGCAAGACCCTCGTGGAACCGGTCTTTGAAGTTCTGAAGGAACAACGCGGATTGAGAAATTTCGGATACGCGGGATCGAAAAAGTGAACAACGAATGGATGCTGGCGCCTCTGGCCTACGACCTCGGCAGGTTGTACGCTCGCCGCTAACAGCCAAACTCCAGACGAAGTCCGTGAATCAGCGGCAGAGTCTGGGGCAAATACAAGCAAGCCCAGTTCTCACAAGGACTCGGGAGTGCCGAGAAAGCGACAGCGGAACAAACCGAGTCCGCTTAAGTGGACGGAACGAGCGTTGTAATTGCGTCGCAAGGCGCGGAAAAGGTGGCAAACACCCGAGCGGCGCGGCGAAAGGCTAGCTCGCAACGCACCGCTTCCATCTCTGCGGCAAGACCCTCACGCGCATATCTTGTCACCGCAAATATTCGCGTCCCAGCGTAGTCCCGGTTAGTCCTGGCGCAACGATCCCACTCGAAGGAAGGGGAAGCAAGAAATATGGCTTCGAGTCGATCAAGACTCGAAGCCATCTGAAATCAAACACCACGAATCGTGAAGCAGCCCCTAAAGCTCCCGCTGCACGTTAGCGCCCAACTCCCGCCAGATGTTCCTGGTCCTCCGCCTCTTTGGCTGCGGAAGCTCGTGCTAGGGCCGCTGTCAGCGCTATTCCTTCGGCGTTGGCGATGGCTCGTGTCGCCACTGGCTTCAACCACAGCAACGCCATGAAGGCGGCAGTGATATCGCAAACGATCATGACGTAGAACACCGGGATCCAGGATCCCGTCTTGAGCATCACGTACGCGGCGACCGGAGCAGCAAAGATCGCGGCTGTACCCTTCGCGGTGTAGACGATGCCATAGTTTGTCGTGGCCCATGTCCTGCCATACAGGTCCGCGGTCAGCGAGGGGAACAGCGAGAAAATCTCGCCCCAGGCGAAGAACACGAGACTGGACAGCAACACGAACATGACCGGCCGGTTAATGGTCTGCAACCACGCATACACCGCAATGCCCTCGATCAGAAAAGCGGTGAACATGGCATTCTCCCGGCCAATATGATCGGAGATCCAGCCCCACAGGGGCCGGGTCACTCCATTGACGATGCGGTTCAACTGGATCGCCAGAATCGCCGCCGACAGGCCCCAGGCAATAATGACCTTGTCCACTTTGTAGAAACTGGCAATCTCTTTGAGCTGCGATGTGACAACCAGCCCTCCGAACGCCACCAGTGTCATCATGATGTAGATGAGATAAAAAGATGGTTCTTTCAGCATCTGCAACCAAGTCATGTCAGTCTTCGCCTGATGGAGTCTGGCTACGGGCTTCCACGCCTTTGGCAACCATCCTTTTGGCGGTGCCACAATAAACATGGCCGCAACCGTCACGACGATTCCCTGCACAATGCCCCAGAAGATGAAGGCATGTTGATAGCCGGAGGCATGGATCATTTTCTCGATGGGAGCGACGGTCACCGCGGTGCCGATGCCATAGGCGCCGGATACGATGCCCGCGCATAGCCCGCGATGATCGGGAAACCACTTCAGCACGTTGCCAGTGCATCCGCCATAAACGGCGCCCGCGCCAATTCCACCGATCGCGTACCAGATGTAGAGTCCGGTTGTCGTGAAGGAGTAACCGGAGCCGATCCAGCCCGCGCCTACCAGCAGGCCACCGATTCCGATGACCAGCCGTGGCCCCAGACGATCAATCAGGTAGCCTTCGAACGGGACCAGCCAAGTTTCGCAAAAGATGAACGCGGCAAATGCAATTTGCACCGCGGCTAAAGTCGCGTGCAAGTTTGAGGTTAGGGGTTTGGTGAAGAGCGTCCATGCATATTGCAGGTTGGCGATCGCCATCATCGCGATGATGCAGGCGCACATCTGAACCCAGCGGTTGACGATCTTGGGCTCAGGTCGAGCTAAGGAGGTCACGTTTGTGGCCATAGAAATCCTCCTGGGAAATTGTCAGAATTGGTATTCTTTGCGCTTCGCACTGCTGCCGGAAAGTGTCCGGGCAAATGAAAATCCCGCCCCCGTATTAACGAGGGCGGGCGGGTTTACTCGGTTTCCAGATCTTTCTGGAGCGGAATGACTCCCGGCACCAGCCACTTGTTCCACATTTCGTCAATCTTGCTCTGGAAGTAATCGATGTCTTCATCGATAAAGTGCGCGAACCTTCCTTGCTTGAGCAAGTAATCACGAACCGGCAGGCGCTTGAATCGGCCGTTGGCAATCTGTTCGGTCTTGCCATAGAGCTTCAGCTTGCCGTTCTCGATCTCATACAGAGGCCAAATGCCAGTGTTCACGGCCAGTTCGCCCAGTTCGAAAGAAAGCACAGGATCGAAATCCCAACCCTTGGGGCAGGGGTTGAGGCAGTGAATGAACGTTGGCCCGCCGATAGACAGCGCCTTGCGAACGTTGTTCATCGCCTGCAGTGGATAGGACGTAGAGATAGTTCCTACATACTTCACTGTGGGATGGCCAGCATGCAATCAGTGGCGCCATGTTCTTCTTCCAGCGGTGATTCATGATCCGCTTTACTTTTCCTGGCGTGCTGAACGAAGTGTTGACGCCATAGGGCGATGTCCCGGAAATCTGGATATCGGTATTGGCGTAGGACTCGTTGTCGTACATCAGGATCAGCAGGTTGTAGTCGGGATGGCACATGGTTGCTGAGATTGCTCCCAGGCCCATGTCCGCGCCGCCGCCGTCACCGCAGAAGGCGATGACGTTGAGGGGCTCATCCTTGATGTAGCCCTTGCGCATCTGGACGCGGAATGCTGCGGCCGCACCCAGCGCGCTCGAGCCCGAGCTCCCTAGTTGCGTGTGCATCCAGGGAACGCCCCACGGCGTAGCGTAGTAAGAGGTGTTAGCCACATACATGCAGCCGGTGCTGCCCAGAACGACGGTTCTGGGGCCTGCAGCCTTCGCCATCAGTTTCATGATTTGCGCAGACTCGCAGCCCTGGCAGGTGCGGTGGCCGGATGTGTAGTATTCCTCGTGTGGAACCTTCTTGACTCCTTTGAAGGGCTCCAGGTTTTGCGTCGGTTTTTCATCTACGAATGTGCTCATTTGTTTTTGTCCTTTCCGGCTATGAATAACGCCACGCGTCGACGGGCGTTATCCCCGCAGCCCGATCCATTGCGTCAGCGGTTGCGCGTTGCCTTTTGCGGCGTCGAAGGTGATCTCCGCCGTCTTTTCCACGTCCGGCACGGTTATTTCCCGGCCACCGAGGCCACCAATGAATCCGATCACCGGTGGTCTGGTCTTGCTGCCGGTGTACATTGCGGACCGAACTTCCGTCGCCACCACGCCACTCAGGTTCGGCGAACCGAACGAGAAATCGCGATCGATGACGCCAATGGCCTTGAAGCGTTCCAGGCACTTTGCAATCTCGGGACCGGCGAACGGCCGGAACCAGCGCAGGCGAACGAAGCCAACTTTCTTGCCTTCTTCGCGCAGCTTTCGAATTGCAACGCGTACCGGAGTGGACATCGTTCCCATTCCCAGCAGCACGACGTCCGCATCTTCAGTCATGTACTCTTCGAAGAACGGATTGCCGTACTTGCGTCCGAACGTCTTCTCGAAGTCGGCATAGACTTCGCGAATCACGTCGCAGGCAATTTCGGTGACTGCGTAGTTCTGCCGTCGAATCTCCGTCACCCAGTCTTCGTTGGCCTGCGGGGCCACCGAAATGACGTTGTCGGGGTGGAGCAGCAGATCGCCGCGGTTGTAGCGAGGCAGGAATTTGTTCACCTGCTCCTGTGACGGGATCTTGACCAACGCTTGCGAGTGGGTGAGGAACGCGCCATCGCAGCTAATCGCCAACGGAACGAACATGCGGCGATCTTCCGCCACACGATAGGCGATCAACGCGGTGTCTAACGCTTCCTGCGCGCTATCAACCCAGGTCAACATCCAACCCAGGTCGCGAACTGCAAGAGCATCGTTGTGTTCCACGCCGAAGGCGCCGGGATCATCGAGGGCCCGGTTGCCCACCATTGCGATCATGGGAATGCGCAGGGCCGGGGTTACGGTCAGCGCTTCCATGGCATACATCCAGCCCACGCCGCTCGAACCGCAGAACACGCGCGCGCCGCAAGCCGAGGCATGCTTCACGATCTCGAATTGTGAATGTTCGCCTTCCGCCACGATATATTCGCAGTCCATTTCGCCATCTGCTACCAGTTGGCTGATGTATTGCATGACCGTGTCATAAGGCCGGATCGGGTAAGCCGTGACTACGTCCACGTTGGCCAGTTTGCAGGCAATCGCAATGGCTTCGGCGCCGGTAATCAGTGCTTCCTGCTCCAAGGGTTTCTTTCTTTCCTTTTCCTCTACAGGTATTGTCAGTGTCGGCATTTCAATCTCCTTGTCTTCAGGTTGCTCCCTTTGGGGCATTAGCCTTTCTTTGCGACTTCCAGGGCCTCGGGGACCTGTTCTTGATATTGACCGCGATAACGGAAACCGTGCGACCGCTTTTCGATCGGCTCGGCTTTCTCAATCGTGGTTTCCAGCCATTTCAGATATGCATCTTTATCTTTCTCGAACGCGGCCCATTGGCTGTCGTTACCGTGAAACTCGGACTCGTTCACCATGGTGATGCAATCTTTCACCGGGCAAATTTCCTCGCAGATGCCGCAACCGCAGCAGGCCTTGAGGTTAGTATCGTAGGTGCCGGCGATGGTGACATCGAACGCGGCATCCGGGCAGTTCAGCCAGCACAGCGTGCACTTGGTGCAGGTGGAGAAGTTCACCACCGGGCGTTGGGTGCGCGTCGAGTACTTTTTGAACAGTTCATTGCGAGCCGGCCGGAAGCCTCCGACTTCGCCGGTCACCGGATCAGCGAAGGCTCCGCCTTGCGGCTGACCTTTGATGGATACACCGCAGCGCATATCTTCCCAGCGGGGCAGGTCGAACTTGAACAGCTCTTCGGGATTGCCGACGCCGGCTTTCACATCGACGCTGGAAAAGCGATCGAAGGCGTTGCGAGCCGAGGTAACCTTGAGTGAGCTCTTGAGCTTCTCGTTGATGAATTTTTCCACCGACTCGAAGGTCATCACTTCCGGCAGCACCTTGGCGATGGCGCCCAGGACACGCACGTCCGTGTGGTCATCCTTGAAAACCCACATCCCGGAGAAACTGGTAATGCCTTTCAGGATTCCCAGTTTGTAAGGGTCTTCCCGTCGATGAATGTTTTCGAGCAGAGCAGGTGCGTCGTCGCGGGAAACCACGATAAGGGTGTGTCCCGGTTTGAGAGCATGATGCACCGGCTGCAACCCATACCATGCCCACGACTCCGCGCCCTTGCAGAGCGTGTCATCGAGGACCACAGTCAGGTCTACTTGTTTCGGTTCGTACTGCGCCATTCCGGCTTCGAGCGTCTGTTCATCGTCGGCGACGATGGCAAAACTCTTGGCGGGAATGCCGTTCCGTTCCGGAGCATCTCCATAACGACCAAACGAAATGCCCAGTTTGCCTTGGTTGTGCGCGGCGAGAACAATGTCGCGCGTGATGTTTTTCGCGAGGGTTTTTTGAAAAACTCCCCGGTAAATGACTTCAACTGCGAATAGCTGGCCCATTTGGCAACCTCCATTCTTTTACAGCTTTTGCAATACGATCTTTTCGATTTCCTGCAGGTGCCGGCGCATGGCCGCCTCCGCGGCTTTGGCGTCGCCCTGCTTCAGGGCCGCAAGGATGCGGCGATGGCCGGCCAGCGATTTCTGCTGCCGTCCCTCCACCTGCAACGAGCGTTCCCGTGTTTCACGCAACAGATCCATCAGAGTGTCCACTACGGTCAGGACCACGCTGTTATCCGACGCCAGCGCGATCGCGTAGTGGAACTCCGAGTCTTCATCGATAGCGAGTTCGCCCTCGCGGACCTTCTTCTCCTGGCGGTCAAGGATTTGCTCCATCTCGGCGAGTTCGGCGGGAGAAGCGTGGAGTGCAGCGCGACGGGCCAGCGCTGGCTCGATCATCCTGCGGACGTCGAGAAACTCCCTGACGGTTTTCCGCTGCTCCAGCAGCGCCGCAGATAGTGGGTTCGACGGCTTGGTGGCTGGATCACGAACCACCGTGCCGACACCCTGTCGAGGTTCGAGCAGACCCATCAATTCCAGGCTGCGAATGGCATCGCGGACCGATCCACGGCTTACCCCAAGCATCTGCACTAATTCGCGCTCTGGGGGAAGCAGGTCCCCGGGCTTCATCTCTTCGGCAATGCGCCGTTCCAGTTGCCTAGCAACTTCCCGATAGACCTTGTTTCTAGGGATCGCTTCGAACTCAACTCTCGCCGGTGGATGCGTGCTCATAGCGTATTGGTCTGATGACTGTTGACCAACCCATTTCAACCCTGCGCCCAAAAAGCCGCAATGACGCAAGTCACCCATCAATGTGACGTAATGAACATGAATCCAGCAGAAGTTGACCACCGACCGTCCAATCCGATTCCCACGCCCTGGAGTTTCGTCGTTAAGAAGGGTTCAAAAATAATAAGGGAGAAATTTTGTACCGATCTCTACGATGAACGCTTCACCTGTAAAATGAAGAAGCTCTCGGTCTGGATGACTGGGGAGCAGTCGGGTTTAGTCGGTAGGCGAAGCCGTCAAACTCGGCCTCGCTCGGATTTTTTCTGCGTGAACGGCAACCCTCAAGCGAATGATTGAATCCTTGTCAGATTGAGTGCATGAAGTGAACTCCTCGTTCTTGTACTGTCTTGCTTAATAATCTTTTTTCTTACGATGGAAAGATAATTTGCGATGAAAGATCCGATCCGAAACCTCACGCTATTGGGGATCTTATTTCTTTTCCACTCAGTGCCGGGCGCCGCTCAACTGATAGTCGACAGCGCCGCCCGTCTCGATGACATTCCGTCCGCTCAAGCCAGCCTTCGAAGCGCCATCGATGACTCCTGGATTTACTCGCTTTCGTCTTCAACCCTCGTCGATTCTGACACGCTGGATTCCGACTACACCACTCCCGCCGATTTCGCCAACGGTGCAAAGTCGCATCCCGCTCTTTATATGCAACCCGAAGTCCCGGTGCCGCGTGACACCAAATTCCGTTGGCGCCTCGCCACTCGGGAATCACTTCTCTTCACCGGGGTCATGCACGCCTTCAACCTCACTACCGAAGCCGGCACACGCGATGCCCTGAACGGTCCCTGGTTCAAGAACTACACCCGCTCCGTGAGTGAGCTTCGTGGCTGGAGCGACAGCGACAGGTTCATGGCTCCTTACGTCGGCCATACCATCGAAGGCTCGGTGTTTGGCTACATCGAACGGCAGAACGATCCCAAATACAAAGATGTGCAGTGGGGCGATGGCCGCGATTACTTCATCAGCCTTTTGCGCTCCCTGGCGTTTTCCGCTGTCTGGCACACGCAATGGAAGATTGGACCCATCAGCGAGGCTTCGATCGGCAACGTAATGTTGCATGCGTCCCCCGGCTTTATCACCCTGACCGACACTCCAACGCTCGGCACGGTCGAGATGATGGGCGAAGACACTGCAGATCGTTATCTGCTGATGGGTCTTGAGAATCGGACGGCGAATCGCCCGCTTATCATCCTGGCGCGGAGCTTCTTGAACCCCGGCCGCACTTGGGCCAATGTCATGGCTTTTCAGGTGCCATGGCACCGCGAAACGCGCCCCGGCGTATTCGGCAATAACTTCATTCTCCGCAAGGAGCTTTTGGAGGACTACAAGAAAACCGGCGAGAAGCCCTTCGAGTTCGCTCCCCGATCCTCCCCTGATAGCGCGTCAACGCGCGCGCATCCTCGCGAGGCCGCGATCGAACTTACCGCCTTTCCGTATTATCAGAGCTTCCTCGGCGGTGGAAGCTGTGTCGGCGGCGGCGGGTCCGGCGCCGCGCGGGTCAATCCCCACTGGCAGGTGGTCGCAGAATTGAGCGGATGCCTCATCATGCATATGCCCGCATCCAATCAGAGTGGCGACTCCTTATTCTATGGTGGCGGAGCGCGTTGGACTCCGCTCGCCTCCCATCGCATTTCGCCGTATGCTCAGATGCTGTTCGGTGGCGCCAAGGTCAGTCACGAAACTGACAACCTGACGCTAAAGAAACAGCTGCTCAACGAGTGGAATGACGGCAACGGCACCCTCGCGCATTTCCCAAAGCGCAGCGACTGGTCCGTCGAGTACTCCAAGAACGGACCCAGCATCGCCATCGGCGGTGGAGTGGACTTCGTCGTTACCCGTCCGTTCGCATGGCGGATCCTGGAACTGGAATACACCCACTCCTGGATGTCCGATGTTGCGACTACTCGTCCCCAGAATGGCCTCCGCATTGCGACCAGTGCCGTCCTCCGCATAGGAACCTGGTAGGTTCTTCCAAAAAGAGTCTTCATCGGACACAGACCGACCGTGAGAACCCAGCCTAGCTAGCCGGTCCCTGATCCCCAGAAGTTGGCCCCGGTTGTGCCAAAGCTCACCCTCAGTAGTGACGAGTGGTACAGCCGCCACGGCCGGTAGGCGAGAAGATGGAACGTAACCATCTCGCTGGAGGGACGCCCCATGAAAAGACTCTTGATTCTTGGTGCCGCAGGCAGGGACTTTCATAACTTCAATGTCTTATTTCGCGATAATTCCAACTACCACATAGTCGCATTCACGGCCACCCAGATTCCCGACATTGCCGGCCGCCGTTATCCGCCAGAACTTTCGGGACGCTTGTATCCGGAAGGCATTCCCATCTACGAAGAGAAAGATCTGGAAAAGCTGATCGCCGACTACGAGATTGACGCAGTCGTGTTTTCCTACAGCGATGTTTCCCACCAGAACCTGATGCATCTCGCCTCCCGCGCCGTAGCAGCGGACGTCGATTTCTGGCTTCTAGGAACTGAACACACCCAGATCAAGTCCTCGGTGCCCGTGATCTCCGTCTGTGCGGTACGCACCGGATGCGGCAAGAGCCCGGTCTCGCGCCTGGTCGCCGCTGAGTTGCGCCGGTCGGGACGAAGGCCAGTCGTCATTCGCCATCCCATGCCTTATGGAGATCTTGCCAAGCAGGCTGTACAACGCTTTGCGACCATGGAAGACCTCGACCTCCACCGTTGCACCATCGAGGAACGTGAGGAGTATGAACCGCATCTTCGCGAAGGCACTGTGGTATATGCGGGAGTGGACTATGAAAAGATTCTTCGCCAGGCAGAGAAAGAAGCAGATGTGATCTTGTGGGACGGCGGGAACAACGACACTTCGTTCTATGTCTCCGACCTTGAAATTGTTGTCGTCGACCCGCATCGTCCGGGGCACGAACTCGCGTACTTCCCCGGCGAGGTTAATCTCAGGCGCGCCGATGTGATCGTAATCAACAAAGTTGACACCGCAGAACCGCACGACATTGAAACCGTTCGGCAAAACATAAAGCTGCACAACCCAAAGGCAGTTGTTTTCGAGATGGCCTGCCGGGTCTCCATTCCCGAGCCGTTCCTGGTGCAGGGACTGCGCGTACTGGTCGTGGAGGACGGTCCCACCCTCACTCACGGAGAGATGCCCTACGGCGCTGGCGTGGTCGCGGCGCGGCAAAGCGGCGCAGCCGAGTTGGTGGACCCACGGCCTTATGCCGTCGGATCCATCCGCGGAACCTTCGATCGCTATCGCCACCTCACGAACCTGTTGCCCGCTATGGGTTACAGCCCCATCCAACGGCACGAATTGGAAGAAACTATCCACCGTACGCCATGCGATCTGGTTTTGATCGCGACTCCCATTGACCTTGCGCGGGTTGTCAAAATCGACAAACCCAATCTGCGCGTCACCTATGAAGTCGAAGAACTCACCAAGCCCGGTTTGGCCGAAATGCTTGTCAAGTTTTCGCACGAGCACGAGCCAGCCCTGGCAGGAGCCGGAATATGAATGGCAAAGATTTTCTCTCGATTCGAGATTTCTCGCCCTCGGAGATTCAGTACCTGCTCATTCTTGGCCGCCAAGTGAAAGCCGACCCGTCCGCCTACGGCAGGGCACTCCGGGGCGAGACTCTGGCGATGATCTTCGAGAAACCTTCTTTGCGCACCCGGGTAACTTTTGACGTTGGCATCCAGCAGCTGGGCGGGTTTTCCATCTATCTCTCTCCCGCCGAGATCAATCTGGGCAAACGCGAATCCGTATACGACGTGGCCAAGAACCTGGAGCGCATGGTGCAGGGCATCATGATTCGCACCTTCTCGCATGTAGTCGTCGAGCAGATGGCGCGCTTCGCCAGCATTCCCGTCATCAACGGGCTGACGGACTTCAGTCATCCCTGCCAGGCGATGGCGGATTACCTCACGATTTGGGAAGCGAAAGGCAGTCTGGAAGGCCTGAAGATCGCATTCATTGGCGATGGTTACAACGTTGCGCGCTCCTTGGTCTTTGCTGGAGCCCAGCTTGGCGCGCATGTGTGGGTCGCGACCCCTCCGGGATACGAAATGGACGCAGAGTCCGTGCGGTGGGCTCGCGAACGCGGCGCGGAAACAGGCGGCAGTTGCACCGTAACCAATGATCCCGAAGAAGCAGCCTCGGACGCGGATGTCGTCTACACCGATGTCTGGGCGAGCATGGGCGAAGAGGCGGAAGCGGAAAAGCGGAATCACATTTTCCATCCGTATCAGGTCGACGCGACTCTGTTCCGACACGCCAAGCGGGATGCCATCTTCTTGCATTGCCTGCCGGCCCATCGCGGCGAAGAAGTCACGAATGACGTGATCGACTCACCACGCTCGCTGGTGTATCAACAGGCGGAGAACCGGCTGCACGCACAAAAGGCGATCATGCTCGAATTGATGAAAGGTGAGTTCGTGAAATTGCCGGGGCTGGCGGAGTTGCAAGAGTTGGCGAACGTTTAAATGGAGCGGCTGGTTTTGTTTTGAAGGGGCGCGGCTTCAGCCGCGCCGTATGTAGCGAAAAATTACTGGCGGCTTTAGCCGCTGATGCGAACCTAGTACGCGGAGGTCCCTCAGGGGCTAAAGCCCACATCAATCGAACGTATAACGGCCCGCTGAAGCCGGGCCCCTTCAAAGCATATTTATAAAGCACGTCTCAGCGTTGGTTGATTATGAAGACCATGCTCCTTGCCGTGGGCGGAAACTCCCTGATTCGCGCGGGCGAAAAGGGAACGATCGCTGAACAACGCGCCAACGCCCAGCGGACCGCGGCCCAGATCGTCGGCCTGATCCGTGCCGGTTACCGAATCGTGCTTACGCACGGGAACGGGCCGCAAGTTGGAGCCGAGCTTCTGCGATCGGAACGGGGCGCCAGCCAGGTGCCTGGACTTCCGCTTGACGTTTGCGGCGCTTCCACCCAAGGTGAGATCGGATATCTGCTCCAGCAATCCTTGGAGAGCGAGTTGCAGTCGACCGGTCTGCACGTTCCAGTTGCGACGGTTCTTACACAATGTGTGGTGTCGCTAGACGACCCATCGATGGCGCATCCCAGCAAACCGATCGGTCCTTTTTATTCCCGTGCTGATGCGGAAGAGCGCAGACGGCTTTTCGGATGGGAGATTGTCGAGGACGCGGCTCGCGGGTATCGCCGTGTGGTTCCGTCGCCTGATCCGGTTGACATCGTCGAACTGGAGGTCATTCGAGATCTGGTTGGGCAAGGTGTGCTGGTCATCGCCTGCGGGGGCGGAGGGATTCCCGTGGTCTGGAATAACGGAATCCTGCAAGGCGTCGAAGCTGTCATCGACAAAGACCGCGCCTCCGCCTTGCTGGCTTCACGCCTTGCCGTGGATCTATTTGTTATCTCTACCGACACCGATTTTGTCTATCTGGACTACAAGAAACCGACGCAGCGACCGCTGCAGAACGTCAGCGCGGCTGAGTTGCAGGAGTACGCAAAGGCCGGCCATTTTCCCCCTGGGAACATGAGTCCGAAAATCGAATCCGTATTGCGTTTTTTGAGCGACGGTGGCAAAGAAGCCATCATTACCTCGTGCGAGAACCTATGTCAGGCAGTTGCCGGAACCGTCGGCACGCATTTGTTTCCCGATCATGACCGCGCGGAGATCGAGCTGAACCTGCAGCTCGAACTTCCGGTGGGAGGACGCTAATGCCAACACCGACGATCAACCCGATCAAGCTAATCCAGTTCCCTGCCTCGGAATCGACACTCAAAGCCGGCATGCCATTGAGACACATCGTCGAGTCTCAGCAATTCACCGTTCCCCTGCTCATGGAATTGTTCGAGCGCTCGAAGGGCATGGAGCGCGTCGTAGCCCGCGGAGGCTCGCTCGACTACCAGAACCGCATCATGACCACGCTTTTTTATGCACCTTCGACTCGCACCCGGCTCTCGTTCGAAGCCGCAATGCATCGGCTGGGCGGTAGAGTTTTGTCGACTGAGAACGCGGGTACGTTTTCTTCCGAAGTCGAAGGGGAGCAGGTGGAAGATTCCATCCGCATCATCAGCGGGTATTCGGATGTGATTGTGATTCGGCATCCAGATGAGCACGGCGCGCGGCGGGCCGCGGAAGTTTCGGCGGTGCCGGTGATCAATGCGGGGGATGGCAATGGCGGACAGCATCCGACCCAGGCTTTACTTGACCTGTACACTATTTACAGGCAGCGTCCGCTGAATGGCCTGAGCGTGGCCATTATTGGCGAGTTGGATAAGGGACGCACGGCGCGCTCGCTGGCGTATCTGTTGGCCAAGTTTGGGCGGGTCAAAATGTTCTTTGTCAGCCCGCCGCAGCTCCAGATGAAAGCGGACATCCTGGAATATCTCGATGAGCACGGCGTCCGCTACGAACTGGAGTCGGATATCGACCGGGTGATTGGCGAAGTGGATGTGGTTTACCAGACGCGAATCCGGCCCGAGCGAGTGCGAGATACTGATGGCCGAGGAAAAGATGGCCATATAAACGCCGGGCTGAAGCGTTATGCCATCGATTCAACCGTCGTGCAGCGCATGAAGCCGGATGCGCTCATCCTTCATCCGCTGCCCCGCACGGTCGAGTTAGACAAGTCCGTCGACGCCGATCCCAGAGCCATGTATTTCCGCCAGGCCATGAACGGGCTGTATGTACGGATGGCGCTGTTGACCATGCTGTTGGACAAGGAATAACAATGCGTAGCGCCGCCGTCGCGGGGTGTGGCTGATGGAACACGGAATATGCAAGTTGTGCCTGAAAGACGCCGATCTTCAGGAGAGCCATTACATACCTTGCCGGGCAAGTTCGATGAATATGGCGCGAACGCTGAAGAATCCGAATCCGGTTGTGCTGTCCGGCGGGAAGCTAAAACAGGTATCAGACCAGCTTAGGGGGTGCACTTTCTGCCGCAACTGCGAGCAGATGCTCAGTAAGAACGGAGAAAAGTGGGTGCTGGCGAACGTCCCCGACGACCAAGGGAGCCCGTTTCCGCTACAGGATGCGCTAATTCCGGAGAGCCCGGTGTTCATTGGCGACGGGGTCAATCTCTATGCTGGAAAGAAGATCGGCGCCTTCGACATGTGCCAGCTCATATATTTCGGCATGAGCATGTTTTGGCGCGGTGCGGCGCGCGAATTGAAGAGTTCTCTGGGCGAGGTCGCGCCTCCCGTCGACCTCGGCGACTGCTATGAGCCGATCCGGCGGTTTCTGCTGGGTGGGCCGTTTCCGGACGACGCGGCCATTTTGGTCTATGTTCATAATCTGAAGCCCGCAGGGAACGCGGCGACAACGGTGCTCTCCGCAAAGAACAAATTGGCCGAATTCAGCTGGTTTTACCTGAATGGGCTCGGCTTCGAGCTCTACCTCGGTAAAGAAATTCCCAAACAGATAGGGCAGCTATGCGCGTACCGCTCGCCGGAAGGGTTTGTGATTGTGGACCCTGAATTTGGCAAGATGGTGCGCGATTTTCTGAAAAATCACCTGACCTCGCACGAGTGGTCGGCAAACTTGGAGAACTTCTTGAAAGGGCCTGACCCGAGGAAGAAGTCCTAATTGCAGAAGGAACGTGAAAGGAACTTATGACAACCGAACTCATAGAGAAACCCATGCGAACCCAGGACTTCATTGAACTCGAAAGTCAGTATGCAGCTCACACGTACCGTCCGCTGGACGTGGTGATCGAGCGGGCCGAAGGCGTTTGGTTGTATGACGTCGAGGGCAAACGTTACCTCGATTGCCTGGCGGCCTATTCCGCGGTGAATCAAGGACACTGCCATCCCAAGATTCTCGCAACCCTGAACCAGCAGGCGCGGAAAGTCACGCTGACTTCGCGCGCATTCCGTAACGAACAACTGCCGCTGCTCTGCAAGGAGCTGCATGACTTGACCGGCTTCGACATGGTGCTGCCCATGAACTCAGGCGCGGAGGCGGTCGAAACCGCGGTCAAGACAGCTCGCAAGTGGGGCTACAAGATTAAGGGCGTTGCGCACGACAAAGCCGAGATCATTGTGTGCGCCAACAATTTTCATGGCCGCACTGTCACCATCGTGAGCTTCTCCAGCGACGAACAATATCGCGATGGCTTCGGCCCGTTCACCCCGGGGTTCAAAGTCATTCCCTTCGGCGATGCTCGCGCCCTGCGCGAAGCCATCACTCCGAACACTTGCGCCTTTCTGGTCGAGCCCATTCAGGGCGAGGCCGGAATCGTATTTCCGCCCGAGGGATTTCTCCGGGAAGCAGCGGAAATCTGCCGCCAGAACCGGGTGCTGCTGATGACGGACGAAATTCAGTCCGGCCTGGGACGAACCGGCAAACTCTTTGCCTACATGCACGAAGGCATCACGCCCGATGTGTTGATCGTGGGCAAGGCGCTGGCCGGCGGATTCTATCCGGTCTCGGCCGTGTTGGCGTCGCGCGAAATTCTCGGGGTGTACCACCCCGGCGACCATGGCAGCACCTTCGGCGGCAACCCGCTGGGCTGCGCCATCGCGCGGACCGCGCTGCGCGTCCTCATCGAAGAGAAGATGGTGGAACGTTCCGCCGAGCTAGGCGCCTATTTCCTGACCCTGCTGCAAACCCTGCGCAGCCCCGATTTGAAAGAGGTGCGCGGCAAAGGCTTGTGGATCGGCATCGAACTGCACAGCCCCGCGCGCCCGTACTGCGAAGCGCTCAAAGAAGAAGGAATCCTGTGCAAAGAGACGCATGACCGGGTGATTCGCATCGCGCCACCACTCATCATCAGCCGTCAGGAGATTGACTGGGCCTTCGAGCGAATCGCGAAAGTCATTCAGACGCCCTGAGCGCCAGCTGATTTTTAGACGCCGTAAACCGACGGATGACCGTGAAGGCCACCAGTTTCGTACCGCCTTCATCGACGCTTCTCAGCCCTCACGGAGTCAGAGCCTTGGGTGTCCGTTCCGAGACATAGGTAACAGAACGTTCCGGAGACATGGGTTACACTTTTCGGCCCGAAGGGGCGGAGAGGTGATGCCATGGAAGGAGCGTTCTGTGATGGACGAACGAATGCGGTTCGTGATCCGGCTCAAGGACGGCGAAACGGTGGCTTCGCTGTGCCGGGAGTTCGGCATCTCACGCAAAACCGGCTACAAGATCTTTGAGCGTTACGAGCAATGCGGATTGGAAGGGCTAAGTCATCGAGCTCGCCGCCCCTTCCGCTATGCCAACCAGTTACCCGAACAAGTCGAGGCGGCCATCTTGAGCGCCAAGCGGGAGAAGCCTCACTGGGGAGCCCGCAAGATCCGGGAGCGTCTTCTGCGTCGCCTGCCGCATGCCATCAAGACCCCCGCTGCCTCTACCATTCACGCCGTCCTGGATCGCCATGGGCTAGTCCAGCCCATGGGTCGGCGCCGCAGTCGAGCCGAAGCAACGCCCTTGTCCGAGGGCCTGCATCCCAACGATCTTTGGTGCACCGATTACAAAGGCGAGTTTCAGCTGAGCGATAAACGTTATTGTTATCCGCTGACCGTCACCGACTATTCTTCCCGCTTCCTTCTCCGGTGTGAAGCGCTGGAATCCAATCGCGAAGAACTCGCGTTTCCGGCCTTTGAGCGCCTATTCCACGAACGCGGCTTGCCCCGGGCCATCCGCTCCCACAACGGCGTTCCCTTCGCCTCTCCTCATGGCCTGTTTCAGCTCTCGAAGCTCTCAGGATGGTGGCTGCGGTTAGGCATCTCCATTGAGCGGATCCGGCCCGGCCATCCTCAGCAGAATGGACGGCATGAGCGCATGCATCTCACCTTGAAGAAAGAAGCCACCCGCCCGGCGGGCGCCAACCTTTTACAGCAGCAAGCCAAGTTCGATGTCTTCCTGGAGGAATTCAATCACGAAAGACCCCATGAGGCTCTCGCCATGAAATGCCCGGCCGAGATCTATGCTGCTTCCTCTCGCCCTTATAGCGGCATCCCCGAACCGCACTACCCGTTCCACGACCGCACCGTCGTGGTCACCAGTTGCGGACGTCTTTGCCTGTACAACAAGAAAATCAACCTCAGCGTATCGCGCGCTGGGCAGGCCGTCGGCGTCAAGGAAGTTGACGACGGCATTTGGCTCGTCAGTTTTATGAATTACCATCTCGGCGATATTGATCTGGAGGAAAAAACCTTGCAGCCCCTGCACAACCCCTTCGGGCCAAAAGTGTAACCCATGTCTCCGGAACGTTCTGTTACCTATGTCTCCGGAACGGACAAGAAAAGAAATGGCTCCTCAGGTAGGACTCGAACCTACAACCCTCCGGTTAACAGCCGGATGCTCTGCCATTGAGCTACTGAGGAGTGTTTTTGGGGCTCGCCCGGGAGGGCGAGCCCTTTTTGTTGTCGTTATTCATAATATCATTGGCGGAGGGTTGTGGGTCTTGAAAGTTGATTGGGTCGGGCATCTTTGGTGTTGGTTGCAATGGCCGGCTTGAGGTGATCATGGCGGGAGGTCGCGTTTTGTTCTCGGGTCTTTCTTTTTTGTTTTTCTTTTTGTTGGTGGGGGTGGTTTTGGCGGCGGATGGTTCTTCTGCGGACGCGCCTGCTGCCGCTCCTAAGGCTCGGGTGGAAGTTGTGGAAGAGACGCTGCACGGTCACACGATCGCCGATCCTTACCGGTGGCTGGAGGATGCGAATAGTGCGCAGACGCAGGAATTTGTTCGGGCGGAACTGGCTTATACTCGCGGGCTTCTTGATCCTTTGCCGGGGCGCGACCGGATTCATCAAGAGCTGACGGAACTGCTCTCAATTGGAAGCATTGGGACGCCGCAGGTTGGCGGGAAGTTTTACTATTATATTCGGCGCGAGGGGACGCAGAACCAGGCTGTGCTTCTGGTGCGGGAGGGCGTTCACTGCAAAGACCGGGTGCTGGTCGACGTGAACCACATGTCCGCGGACGGCACGGTCGCCCTCGATTGGTGGTCGCCTTCGGACGACGGCAAGTACGTGGCATACGGTATTTCCTCCGGCGGTTCGGAGGAAAGCACGCTGCACATCGTTGAGACTGCCAGCGGGAAGTTGTTGCCCGACACGATCGGCCGCGCTCGGCACGCGAATCCGGCATGGAAGAAAGATAATTCAGGCTTCTACTACGGGCGCACACCGAAAAAGGGTGACGTGCCGGCGGGGGAAGAGGTTTATCACGTCAAGATTTTCTATCACGCTCTAGGAAGCGATCCGGCGAAAGATGCGCTGATTTTTGGCGATCGCCTGGGAGCTCAGGATGTCCCGATGGCGCAACTTGCGGACGACGACGATCGCTGGTTGCTGTTCACTGTGTTTGAAGGCTATACCAAGACTGAAATGTTCCTGCAGGACTTGAAGGCGGGGACGCCGCCGGTCGCAGTCACGAGCGGAAAGGATTTTACTTACAGCGGCGAAATTCTGAAGGGCCAGCTTTACATCTTCACCAACGAAGACGCGCCGCACTACCGCGTCCTGCGGGTGGACGCGGAGAAGCCGGCGCGGGTGGGCTGGCGCGAAATTATTCCGGCATCGGACGCCGTTCTCAGCAACGTGCTGATCATTCACGGCAGCCTGTTTTGCAAGTACGAGAAAAATGCCACGTCTCTGCTGAAGATTTTCAGTAAGGATGGGCAGCTGGCTTCTGAGGTGAAGCTGCCGGGATTAGGTTCGGTTACTGGGATCGGGGGCCAGTGGAATAGCGACGAGGCCTTCTTCGGATTCCAGTCGTTCACGGTTCCGCCGAGCATCTACAGCATGACTTTCAAGGAGGGCGAGACGCCGAGCCTCTGGGCGCGAGTGGATGCGCCGTCGATTGATCCTTCGGCTTACGAAGTCAAGCAGGTTTGGTTTTCATCGAAGGATGGAACCAAGGTCCCGATGTTCGTTTTCTATAAGAAGGGTCTGGTGTTGAACGGCAAGAATCCGACGGTGCTGACCGGGTACGGAGGATTCAATATCAGCCTGACTCCGAGCTTTGTGGGGGATCGTTATCTGTGGCTGGAGCATGGCGGCGTTTTCGCCGTGGCCAACCTGCGCGGCGGGGCGGAGTTTGGCGGAGAGTGGCACCGGGCCGGGATGCTCGAGAAGAAGCAGAACGTTTTTGATGATTTCATTGCGGCGGCCGAGTACCTGATTGCGCAGAAGTATACGGATAAAGAGCATCTGGCGATTCGTGGCGGATCAAATGGCGGGTTGCTGGTGGGGGTGGCGCTCACGCAGCGTCCTGAACTGTTCCGCGCGGTTGTTTGCCAGGTGCCGTTGCTCGACATGCTGCGCTACCAGCACTTTCAGATTGCCAAGCTTTGGATTCCGGAGTACGGGTCGGCGGATGATCCCAAACAGTTCGATTTCATTTATGCTTACTCGCCCTATCAGCACGTGAAGGCGGGGACGGAGTATCCGGCGGTGTTGTTCATGACCGCCGACAGTGATAGTCGGGTCGATCCCATGCACGCCAAGAAAATGGCAGCCTTGATGCAGGCAGAGGCAGCGAATGGGCGCAGTCGGGAGCGTCCGATCCTGTTGCGGATCGAGCCCAAGGCCGGGCATGGGGTGGGGAAGCCGATTACCAAGCAGATTGAAGAGTTGACGGATGTCTATTCGTTTTTGTTTTGGCAGTTGGGGGTGAGGGAGTGAGCGTGGCGGGGGATGCGAGATTCGCGCCGCCCCACGAGTGTTCGTCAGCCCAGGTTAGCGTTCAAAGAACGGACGCGAGGCGGGGGCATCGGGTTACAGCGCTCGACACACCTCAATGAGCGTAATTGATTCCATGACAATGTCGGCTCCCACGCCCGAGTAAACTTTGGTGGTGGCAAAACCAACCAAAAGGCTCGGAGAAAGGAGCCGAACATGATCATTATAGGAGCAGATTACCACCCGGGCTTTCAGCAGATTGCGTTTGTTGATACCGACACCGGGGAGTTCCAGGAACGGCGACTGCAACACCGGGAGGAAGCGGAAAAGTTTTATCGCGATCTCGCGGCCCAGGGAATGCAGGTACGTGTGGGGATGGAAGCCAGTGGACAGGCACGCTGGTTTGAACGATTGCTGTCGGAGTTGCACTTCGAGCAGTGGATCGGAGATGCAGCGGAGATCCGGGCGAAGCGAGTACGCAAGCAGAAGACCGATCGCCAGGATGCGCAGCTGATTTTGCGGTTGATGCTGGAAGATCGCTTTCCGAAGATCTGGGTACCGAGCTGGGAGAACCGGGATCTGCGGCAACTGCTGTGGCACCGGCATCGCATGGTGCAAGCGCGCACGCGAATCATGAACCAGTTGCAAGCGGTGGCGCTGAACGAAGGACTGCGCTGCAAGAAGCGACTGTGGCGAGACTCTGGACGGGAGCAACTGGAATCTTTCGCGTTAGCGCCGTGGGCCAATCGACGGCGGCGCGATCTGCTGGAGTTGCTGGATCGACTCACTCCGACGATTGCAGAGCTGACGCAAGCGATCGAGGAGGAAGTGAAAAAATGTCCGGCAGCGCTGCGCTTGCAGACGCATCCAGGAGTGGGTGCACTGACCGCGTTGGCGTTCGTCTTGATCATCGGCCGGGCAGAGCGGTTTCAGTGCGGCAAGCAGATCGCGAGCTATCTGGGGCTGGTGCCGTTGGAGGACTCCAGTGGCAATCGCCGACGGTTGGGACACATCACCAAACAAGGCAACTCTCTGTTGCGCTTCTTGCTGGTGGAAGCGGCGCAAGTCACGGTACGCAGCGACCCGGAATGGCGCAGCAAGTATTTCCACCTGGCCATGCGGCGAGGAAGGAAAATCGCGAAGGTCGCCATGGCCCGGAAGCTGGCGGTGCGCATGTATTGGATGTGGCGCAAGGGGTGGAATTACGAGCAGTGGAAAAAGTTCGGTTCGCACGCGGGACAACCCGGACATCGCGATGGTGTGCAGTCGATCACCGAGTAATTGATTGGGTATCCCGCTCCCCTTTTGCGGGGGAGTTCGAAGTAGTAATCATGATCGCGGGTGTGACCGAAGAGATGCATGGGTCGGACTGAGTCCTGACCTGAAAAACGATTACGAGCGAGCCTACGGTTGGAAAGGCAACACCATCCAGGAGAGCGAAATGGCGCTCTTTTTTGAGTGCATGCAGTAGTGCGCTCGAAAGTGCTTGACACGGGCCGACATTGTCAGAGAGGCGATGTTTCGCCAACTACATGAAATGAGAGGCAACACGGTCTTTCGGGTTGCGGCTATTTCGGCACAGAGAAGCCCTTCATGCAGACCACCGTCCGGTCCGCATCTTCGGACTTCGAATGCGCGAACCCGAAATTGGAGGTGCAAAGAACGTCGCCCTTTAAAACCAGGCCTGTGTTGTTGTCCAGCGGAGCGTTCATCTTGTTGGCTATCAGGATGCGTTGCGATCCGTCGGGAGACAGGACCCAGATCTCGTTTCGCAACATCTCGGAGACGTAGATGTTGCCTCTTGAGTCCAACTGGACCGCATCGAGTAGCGAGTGTCCGCTGGGCTGCAGCGGCTTGGGTTCACCGGCCGATCCGTCTTCCTTGATCGGGATTCTGAGCACCATCGGTACGCCCATGGTAACCGCGTAGATGTTCTTCTGTTGTTTGTCGATCGCTATAGCGCTGACGCCTGTGTAGACTTCCGAATCGAAGAAGACTCCGGAATAAGGACTCGGCGGCCAGTTAAGCAGCGGGTGGGCCGACCAGAGATCAACTTTCTTGCCATCCTGCGAGATCTTCCAAATGGCCGAGTAGGTGAGGTCAGCCATGTACACATTGCCGTTCGAGTCGACCGCTAGACCATGAGGCCAACAGAACGGCCAACCGTCCGCTTTTGTCGCGAGGGCCGTCACCCGTCGCGTCTTGGCGTCGATCTTATAGATCCCGGTGCGAGTAGCCGTCGCGTCCCGGCACGCCGGATGGACGGGATTCGTCAAATCCTCCTCGTCATATTTCGAATGAGCCTTGTCAACGACGTAAATGTTGTCCGCCTTATCGAGCCCTCCTAAAGCCAATGAGATCCTTTCCGCTTTCTTCCTTGGAAGGCACCCAGGCTATGTGATCGTAGGTGCCGTCATCCTTTAGCATCACAACTTCGCCGGTTAGAGGAAGAGATGTGTAGATGTTGCCCTTCGAATCGACCCCCAGACCCCAAGGTCTGTCGGGGAGTTTGGCCATGACCCATGCTTTGAACTGGGCCGATGCAGGCGGAACAGCAACTGCGAAGAACCCACCCCAACCGATTAGACGGAACAAAACTGTCAGAAGCGTTCGCTTGTGCAATGCCGATTTGAGCATTTTGCCCACCCCTTCCCCGATCAGGGCGCGAGAGGCAGCAGTGTGAGGGTACAGAAGATCAGATCAAGCTGTCGACTCATGCACCAGCTGAATCGTCGCAGCGATTGTATACCACGGCGCTTACCGGGATTGCGCTCGCAAGACGGGCTATTCGGAAGTCAACTGTTGAAAGCAGGCCATACCACTCAAATCCCCTCAATGAGTGAAATTGGGATGTTAGTGCGCCGGGATAAACCGGCATGAAGTAGAGAATGCAAAATTCTTACGGGAAAGGATTAGCGATCCGCTCGGCCCCGAGTCTTGCACTGCTACCGTGAGGGACCCAGTGAAGCGTAGACAGGGGCATAGGCGGGGTGGGCGATTGAGCTGCGAAAAGATACAACCCGGGCGCCGACGCGGTTAATATGCGCGGAAGGCAACATGAACAGGGGCGATAACGCGAGTCCCTGTGCAGTCCGGCGTAGTCGAAGACCCCAGGCACGCCTAGAAACTTCATGCACGAGAACCGGGAGACCTCGGAGACACCTGCGGTCGAATCAGGCAGCAGGTCGGCGGGAGAAGGCTCAGGCCACACGGCCCGCATGCACGTCTGAGAGGAGTCACACAGCGGCGTAGTACCGATGAATCATTCGAACAAAGACGGGGCATCGTTGACGGAGAATGAGGAGGGAAGGCCGCTGATCAAGGAGAACGCCGGTCAACCTAACACGTGCCCGACACAGAGCGGGGAAGCATGCGTGTCCCAGGGGCTGACGGGCGTGCGGAAAGCAGTAAGGGACAGCAATAAGGAGATGAGATTCACTGCCTTGCTCCATCACCTGACCGTCGGCCTGCTGCGGGAAAGCTTTTACTCGCTGAAGAGGAAAGCCGCCCCCGGAGTGGATGGGGTCACGTGGCAGGAGTATGAGCGCGGCGTGGAGGATCGAGTGGTCGACCTTCACAGCCGAGTTCATCGTGGAGCCTATCGAGCGAAGCCATCGCGAAGAGTGTACATAGAGAAAGCCGATGGGCGGAAGCGTCCATTAGGGGTAGCGGCATTGGAAGACAAGATCGTCCAACATGCCGTGGGCACCATCCTCAACCAGATCTACGAGGAGGACTTTCTCGGCTTCTCGTATGGATTTCGTCCGGGGCGCAGCCAGCATGATGCGCTGGATGCGCTGTCGTATGCGCTCCTGAAGAAGAAGGTGAACTACGTACTTGACGCAGACATCAGCAGCTTTTTCGATACTCTCGACAAAGGCTGGCTGGTCAAGTTCGTGGAGCATCGCGTGGCCGATCCCCGCATCCTGCGGCTGATCCAGAAATGGCTGAAGGCCGGAGTGATGGAGGACGGCAAGTGGTCGGAAGCGAAGACAGGGAGTCCGCAAGGCTCGGTGATTTCACCGCTCCTGGCGAATATCTACCTGCACTACTCTTTCGATCTCTGGGTGAACGCCTGGCGCAAGAAGTGGGCGCAAGGCGAGGTGGTGGTCATCCGTTTCGCAGATGACACCATCGTGGGTTTCCAATATCAGACCGACGCAGGCCGTTTCCTGGAGAACTTGCGGGAACGACTGGCCAAGTTTGGGCTGGAACTCCACCCGGACAAAACGCGCCGGATCGAGTTCGGTAGATTTGCTGAACAGAACCGGAAACGTAGAGGGGAAGGCAAGCCGGAAACGTTCGACTTTCTAGGCTTCACGCACATTAGCGGGAAGAATGGATTGGGGCGATTCGCGGTGCGGCGCACGACCAACCGCAAGCGCATGCGAGCCAAGCTGCGACAGGTGAAGCAGCAACTTCGCGAGCGCATGCACGATCCCGTGCCCCAAACCGGCGCTTGGCTCCAGTCGGTCGTACAAGGCTACTTCAACTACTACGCGGTGCCAGGAAACCTTACGAGTCTGGGGGTGTTTCGGGATCGGGTGCTTGTGCTCTGGTGGCGTGCTCTTCGACGCCGTAGCCAGAAACATCGGATCTCGTGGACGCGCACTCTCACTTTGGCTCAGCGTTGGTTACCTCCACCCCACGTGCTCCATCCCTTTCCCGACGCTCGCTTTGCCGCTACCTATCTGCGATAAGAACCGGATGCGCTAATTAGCGCCCGTCCGGGTCTGTACGGGGGGCAACCAGTGATGGTTGTCCCTACCGTGCTCAACAGCAAGGAGCCAAAGACGGTCTCTGGCCACTCAAGCCTGAGCGCCGGAGAGGCGAGCTACGGCGTGATCTCAAACACCGAACCGAAGGTCGTCGTGCCGTCTCCCGCAGTCGTCCCGTAGAGATTCCCGGCTGCGTCGAAGATTAGACCGGCAGAGGGATAGGCTCCCTGCACGCCGACGAAGCGGTGCAGCGCGCTTTCGGTCCAGCTGCCGTCCGAGTTCGGCGACAGTTTGAAGACAACGCCGCAGCCGCGGCCGTTGCAGAAACTGCGGTAGCCGCCTGACGTGGTCGTACCGTAAAGATTCCCTGCCTGGTCGGAGATCAGGCCTGCAGTGGGATGGCCTCCGTCTGGGCCCGTCGTAAACCTGTGGAGCACGCTTTCCGTCCAGCTGCCGTCCAGGTTTGGGGCCAGTTCGAAGACGATGCCACCGCCTCCACGAGTGCCGCCCTGCCACGAAGTCGTGCTGTAGAGATTTCCCGTCGGGTCGAAGATCAGACCGGCGTCTGGGCCTACTCCGTCTGGACGACCCATGAAACTGTAAATGAGCTTCTCCGTCCAGCTGCCGTCCGGGTTCGGGGCGAACTGGAAGACCGAGCCTCTGTGGTCAAGGCCTCCTGCAGCCGTCGTGCCATAGAGATTTCCCGATTGGTCGAAGATCATGCCAGCAACGGGATAGTGCCCGTCCCCACCGTACGTGAAATGGTGAAGCACCTTCTCCGTCCAGCTGCCGTCCAGGTTCGGGGTCAGCTGGAAGACGACGCCACGCCAGACGCCATCGGCTGTCGTGCCGTAGAGATTTCCTGCTGCGTCGAAGATCAGACCCGCAAGAGGCGACGCTCCGTCGCCGCAGTTCCTGAGGGAGCAGAAGCTATACAGCACGCTCTCGGTCCAGCTTCCCTTCGTGTTCGGCGCAAGCTGGAAGACGACACCGCCCCCATGAGCGCCACCACTTGCCGTCGTGCCGTAGAGGTTGCCTGTCTGGCCGAAGATCAGGCCGGCGCTGGGATTGCTTCCGTCGTCGCCCCCCGTAAACTCGTGCAGCACCTTCTCTTTCCAACTTCCGTCCGTGCTCGGAGTCATCTTGAAGACGACCCCCAGTCCCTGCGTGCCGCCGTACTGCGTCGTGCCGTAGAGATTTCCTGCTTGGTCGAAGACCAGACTGGCAGCGGGGACAGATCCGCCCTTGCCTCCGGTGAATTGGTGCAGGGTTTTGAATTTACTTTGTGCCCAGGCGCCGGGCGCCGGAGGCAATGCGGCGCAAGCGGATGCGGTTTGGGGCCTCAATTCTTCAGGCAGCATCTTCCGCGCCAGCAAAAGCGGAACATCCTGGATATTCTCACAAGTTCCGGGTGCTCTTGATCTCATCGAGGTGGGTCCGGGCTACCAGGATAGTTGTCACCCGTATGAAGTATGGGGACTCAACACTGGTTCCCAGATCTATCGTTACAACTTTTGCGGGAACAGTTTCGTGCAGCAGCCCGGATTCCTTTGCGACATACATGTGGGCGGCGGAGAAATATGGGGGGCAGAATGCGGCCCAAACGTCTTTCGCTTCGATTTTGGTACTGGTGTTTTCGACAAAATCGCTGATCCATTTGGATCTTTTCCCGCGCTTACGGTGGGCACGAGTGGGGTGTTCGCCATTGACACCGGCAATTCTGTGGTCTATCAGTACGACAACTTCTTGGGATTCGAGAATATTGGCTGCTGCTTTACTCAGTTCCAATCAGGCGGGAACGGAGTCTGGGGACTCTCCGGAAATCAAATCTTCCGTTTCGTGCCACCCGCGTTGAACTTTGTCCAGGTTCCGGGCTCGCTCGTTTCCATCAGCGTGGGCAGCGGCGGCGGTGTCTGGGGGACCAACAGCTCCCACCAAGTATTCGCATTCTCCACGCCGTAGGTTGCGCGCCCCAGTTCTCGATTCTCTGAGGGCTGGGGCCTTTTCCTACCAAGGTCTCGTCTCTCCCTTGCGCTTTCCGTTTATACCAACAGAGCACGGGTGGGGATGGGAGGAAAGACCTCTGTTCGCAAACCATCTTGATCTTCCCAAACAAGAAGACGGGTTGCGGCACGGTTCAATACAACGCGCAACTTCTGGCAGGACAACCGAGCGGCAAGCCCCAATTCGGGCCCCGCCGCCCGGGTTGTTTGTGGCCGCAAAGCTACCCGCGACTTGGAAGATGATCGGGCTTTGGGGCACGAACGGCGAGATCTGGGGAGCTCCGCCGAATTTCTCCGACCGAGGATTCCCCCTGCCAGTGCTTTCCGACCGGGTAACGCTAGTGCTTTTTCGGAGGCGCGCCCTTGGTGAGCTGAGTGGAGCGGAACAGAGGATTGGGGCGCGCGTTCGAAAAAGCCGTGAGAAGGAAGCCGCTGGCACGGCGGACGCGTGACCCACAATTTATCCTGAGGGCAAAACCCACGAACCTCGGCCCTACCTACGCGGCAGCGTCCGCCGTGCCAGCGGCTTCGTTCTCACGGGCAACCCGGAAGTTAATGTCAACTGTCGAGAACAGGCCGTTACACTTATTGACCATCGGGTTCCGCGTCCGGTTCAGTCCTTCCATGCGGTTCTTAGGCGACCGTCGGCCACAGCAGGTGGGGAACTAACTTGGTTCCTTTCTCTCCCCCGATGACAATTACAGCGATTCTGCGCTTGCCCAGACTAGGTTCAGTACCATGCCGGGCGCGAGCGTAATCCCGGCATGGCGGCTCCCACGCGTGGGTCATCAAAGTTTCTGCCTCGCGGCGGAAATGCAGAGATCCTTCATTGGGGGCCGCTCGCGCGCGAGCGACTCCGCTTCCTCAGGATGACAGCGTTTTTTGGGGAAGCTTATCGCGAACTTTAACGCGAACGATTAGATCACGGTTCCCTGCGGAGCCTGCATTTGGTTTTTGTTTACCCAGGGCTTACGCCCTAGTTCGTTTATGACGCCCCTCGGGGCCGGATTCGGGTTGTGCTGCCGTGGTCTTGGTTTCCAGTGCGCTCTATGGTTCTGGAATTCTCGGTGGTACGATTTTCGGTCACTGTCACATACATCTGGCGAATGTTCATCCGGGATTCCGGCTCCCACCTTTTGCAAAGAGCGTAAAGAGTGGGGCACCTCGAAGAAGCGAAGCTTGGGCTGGTGATCCTCCTCATAGCAATTCTCTATGCGGCATCCCGTTCGGGGAAGCAGAGCGAGGGCTGTAGGTCGAGTTTGTTTACTGCCGGCTTCACATTGATGTGGAATGACGCTCGGTCCAGTGCGAGCTTCGGGCCAATCACACTGGTCAACCTCTCAACGGTGGTGCTCAAGCTCTTAGCGAGCAGCTGCTGCAATTCAATCGTAATTGTGATGTCGAACAACCCACCTTCGCGCTTTTGAAGGTGTTGGGCCCTATGCGCGAGCAAACTGCCCTCGAGCATCCGAGCCAGACTCATAAGTGAGCGGCTGTTGCACGCGGCGCATTCGTCACCTCGACGGCTGCTGATGACCTCGCAATCGAGACAGAGGACTGCATTCCAGAGCGGGAGAACTCCTGGGTTCAGATGGTTGCTTGTTTCGGCGAACATATTTACCAACCTATCGCTGAGATGTGGGTAGCTATTTCCAATAAGAATACGCCGTTTCTCATTGGCAGACTCAGAGTGAATAAGTGAAATAGAGATCTATCGGCCGTTTGCCGAGACTGATACGACCCGGATTGCCATTCCTTGCGGGGCCTGGATCTTTTTTTGGGCTTACCCAGGGCGCTTCCGCCCTAGGCCAATTTATTCCGCCCCTTTGGGGCTGGATTCGGGTTGTGCTGTCCTCACGCGTTTTACCCCGAGACTTGGGATCCCTGATCTGAACCTCCGTTCGGAAAATGCAGAGAGATCCTTCGTTGGGGGCCGCTTGCGCGCGAGCGTCCCCGCTTCCCTAGGATGACAATGGTTTTCGGGTTGGGTTGGGGGTGGTTTGTGTTAAAATATAGCTATCCGAAAATATTGTTAGTGCTACATAGCTGTTGGCCCCTGGGTCAACGGGTGGCTTTTTGTGTCTTTGATTCGCGGTTGGATGGTTGATAAGCGGGGAGGGGGAAAGCAGATTCCTCGACGGCTTACGCCGTCTCGGAATGACAAAGTTGGGGGTCGAGAACGGCTTACGCCGTTTCGGAATGACAAAGGGACGGAGATCTTAAACGGGTAATGGGGGAGTTGGTATGGGAGAGTCGATTGTGTTGCCTGAGTTGAAGGGAGTGATTGAGAAACGGAACGAAGGGCCGCGGGAGAATCCTAAGCGTGCGGGGGAGCTTTCGGAGGTGGCGTTTTTGCTGAAGGCGAAGAGTCTGGGCTTTCAGGTTTCCAAGCCGTGGGGCGACAGCGAGCGCTATGATTTTGTTGTGGGTTCGGGAGGGCGGCTTTGGCGGGTGCAGCTTAAGTCGACCGGCGTGGTGCATGCGCGCGGGTACGAAGTGCAGCCGATCTATGGAGTTTACGGGCGCGGCAAGGCGAAATATACGGCTGACGATATCGATGTTCTGGTGGTGCACATTCGGCCGTGCGACGTTTGGTATGTGCTTCCGGTGGAAGTGGTCGCGTTCGAGAAGAACCTGCGGTTCTATCCCGATATTGCCTGCAAGTGTGCGCGGTGGGAGAGTTACCGGGAGGCTTGGTCGGAGATGAGCGGAGTGTAGGAACTGGGCTCACGCCAGGGGATTGCGTGCTGAAGAAAATTCCCGCCCAAGCGGAAGCTTGGACGGGGCACCCTTGAGCACGTCCGCACACACTGCCCTCGTGTTTCGTCTTCTTTCTTTTTCTCTGAATGGCCTGCTGGGAGCGGTTTTGCGGGTAGAATGCTTGCTGGAGTTTATCCACGGGATGGGAGAGAGATGACGAGAAAAACACTATTGGGAGCGCTGGCTTTCGTGAGTGTGTTTGCAATTATGAATATTGCTGCCTGGG
Source organism: uncultured Acidobacteriota bacterium (assembly GCA_963837015.1). Classification (GTDB taxonomy): domain Bacteria; phylum Acidobacteriota; class Terriglobia; order Terriglobales; family Acidobacteriaceae; genus JABDBE01. The sequence continues at coordinate 39,819 of CAWIMI010000025.1, forward strand.
GTCAGGCTGGCAACGATGTAATTAAGTTAAACGGGGGACGAAATGTAATTTCGATGACGGCTCCCTCGCAACCGATTACACCCGCGGTTGGTCCGTCGCCGGGGTTGGTTGCGATCTACAGCAACCTGGGAAAAGGTCGCAGGGCCTACAACCCAAATGCTGGCGTCGGTGTTCTTGGAAATGATGCGGGGCAGATGTTGCCGGAGATGGTGGGCACTGCCTTCCGGCCAAAGGCTGATCACGTTGTGACCGAGATCCAGGTGGGCGCGACGCATGTCCAAGGCACTAATGTTTTGGTGGTGAGTTTGAATCAAGACAACAAGGGCGTCCCGGGCAAGGTGCTTCACACCTGGCATTTCTCCAACCTGCCAGTTTTTGGAAGTTGTTGCACGCTGCAGACGGCAAAGTATGCCAAGGGGATTCCAGTTAAAAAGGGCAGATTGTATTGGGTAGTTCTACGTCCCCAAGTGAAATTTCAAGATACGTACGACGTTTGGGACGACAACTATGCCGAGAAGCAGGGAACGTGGGCAAACAACACCGGCAGTGGTTGGAATGCCAGCTATCAAGTGCTGGGATCGCTCGGGGTGTTTGGCAAGTAGCTGACGCCGTTCAAGCGGGTGACCATCGGTTTGACCTGCTGCTTCTAACATGCTATAAAAATTGGTCTTGTGCCTTAGGTTTTGAGGAGGTCGCACTTCTCTGTCTGGGGCGCAGTGAACATCCGACGCGGCCAAACTCAGCATCCCTGTTCAAGTCTTGCAGTGGAAGCGTGTTCGGAACTCCGGCCATGCGCTCCGCGCCCTGTTAGTAGGGAGTGGAGAAAACTTTGCGCCGGTTCGAGGACCTGAACCCGTAGTCATCCTTAATATTGTTCTCAAAGAGTGGAGGATTTCCTATGCGCACCTGGCTCACTGATCTTGTGTCCCGAGGATGCCATTTCGCCCGGAGGCGGGCGACGGCAGCAGCGGCATTTGTGACACTGGCGGCGTCTGCGGCTCTGGCCCAGCCGGCCTCGGAGGCGAGCGGCGAGGCGGGATTGAAGCTGCCCGATCTTTCTTCGGTTTCGTTTCTCGGCATCGATGGGCACAAGCTGCTGATGATCGGGATCCTGTTCTGTATTGCAGGGCTGGGCTTTGGGCTGGCGATTTATATGCGGCTCAAGAACCTTCCGGTGCACCGGGCGATGCTCGAGATCTCTGAGCTGATCTATGAGACTTGCAAGACCTACCTGATTACGCAAGGCAAGTTCTTGCTGCTGCTTTGGGTATTCATTGCGGTGGTGATTGTTCTCTACTTTGGTGTGTTGTCGCCGGTGCCGGGGAAACCGGTGACGACGACCCTGCCGATTATTCTGGCGTTCAGCCTGGTGGGGATTGCGGGTAGTTTCGGAGTGGCGTGGTTTGGCATTCGGGTAAATACCTTTGCCAACTCGCGCACCGCGTTTGCCGGGTTGCGCGGGAAGCCTTATCCGATTTACGCGATTCCGCTGCAGGCTGGAATGAGCATTGGAATGATGCTGATCAGCGTCGAGTTGCTGATCATGCTGTTCATTCTGCTGTTTGTTCCTGGCGATTACGCGGGGCCGTGCTTCATTGGATTCGCTATCGGGGAATCGCTTGGAGCGGCTGCCCTGAGGATTGCGGGCGGGATCTTCACCAAGATCGCCGATATTGGATCGGATCTGATGAAGATCGTTTTCAAGATCAAGGAGGACGATGCTCGCAACCCGGGCGTAATCGCCGATTGCACGGGCGATAACGCGGGCGACTCGGTTGGGCCTTCGGCAGACGGATTCGAGACCTATGGCGTGACTGGCGTGGCTCTGATCACATTCATTTTGTTGGGAGTGAAGAATCCGACGGTGCAGGTGCAGTTGCTGGTTTGGATTTTTGTGATGCGCATCATGATGCTGGTTTCCAGCGCGGCGGCTTACTTCCTGAATAGCGCTGTGGCGCGAGCACGTTTCGCTGATGCGGATGTGATGAACTTCGAGGCTCCGCTGACTTCGCTGGTCTGGGTGACTTCGGTGGTTTCGATCGTTTTGACCTACATTGTTTCGGCGGTGATTGTTCCCGATATTGGTGGCGATGCGACGCAGTGGTGGAAGCTGGCTACGATCATTTCTTGCGGAACGCTGGCGGGAGCTTTGATTCCTGAGCTGGTAAAAGCGTTTACGTCGACCGAGTCGCGGCATGTCAGAGAGATTGTCGCTTCGGCGGAAGAAGGTGGGGCGTCGCTCGGGATTCTGGCTGGCTTCGTAGCTGGAAATTTCAGTGGTTACTACCTTGGCCTGTCGATGGTGTTTTTGATGTCGGTTGGATATTACATGAGCACCATGGGTCTAGCGACGGCTGCGACGATGATTGCGGCTCCAGTGTTTGCCTTCGGGTTGGTGGCGTTTGGGTTCCTAGGGATGGGCCCGGTCACGATCGCGGTCGACTCTTATGGTCCGGTGACGGACAACGCGCAGTCAGTTTACGAGTTGTCGCTAATCGAGCAAGTGCCCAACATCGCGAACGAACTCAAGAAGGATTACGACTTCAACGTCAACTTTGAACGGGCGAAGGACATGTTGGAGGAGAATGATGGAGCCGGCAACACGTTCAAGGCGACCGCGAAGCCGGTGCTGATTGGCACCGCCGTGGTGGGCGCGACTACGATGACGTTCTCCATCATTATGGCGCTGACCAATGGACTGACTGCAAACGTCGAAAAGTTGTCTCTGCTGCATGCGCCGTTTCTGTTGGGATTGATCAGCGGAGGAGCCATTATTTATTGGTTTACCGGAGCTTCGACGCAGGCAGTGAGCACCGGAGCCTATCGGGCGGTGGAGTTCATCAAGGCGAACATCAAGCTGGAGGGGGTTACGAAGGCTTCTGTCGCCGACAGCAAGAAGGTCGTGGAGATTTGCACGAAGTATGCGCAGAAGGGGATGCTGAATATCTTCATTGCGGTGTTCTTCGCCACGCTGTCGTTTGCGTTCATGGAGCCGTTCCTGTTTATCGGGTACCTGATTTCGATCGCGGTCTTTGGCTTGTATCAGGCGATCTTCATGGCCAACGCGGGTGGAGCGTGGGACAACGCGAAGAAGATCGTGGAAGTGGAATACAAGCAGAAAGGCACACCTCTGCACGATGCCACAGTGGTCGGCGATACGGTGGGCGATCCGTTCAAGGATACGTCGTCAGTGGCTTTGAACCCTGTGATCAAGTTCACCACTCTGTTTGGATTGCTGGCAGTGGAGTTGGCGGTGAAGTTGACCGAGACCAATGCCGGACTTACGAATCTATTGGCAGCTGTGTTCTTCGTGATCTCGTTCTTCTTCGTCTACCGCTCGTTCTACGGAATGCGGATAGGGACGGAGAGCGCGGCGGCCAAGGCCCATGCGGCCGGGGATTGAGAAGCGATTGACATCCAGTTAAGATCTTTACTCCACCGACGGTCGATGGCATCGTAGAATGGCCTACAGGAGGGTCTATGGATCGCAGCAAGAGTTTCATCGCCATGGCCGGATTTCTGCTGAGCTCGTTCGGCGCAGTCGCGCAACAATCGTCCGCCCCAGCAGCACCAACAGGGAATGCCGGCGCAACACCTTCCAACATCAGCACGGTACGCGGCTGCCTTGACGGCCAGCGCGGAAATTACATTGTCGTCGAGGACAAGACTGGCCTGGTGTATGTATTAAAAGGAGTCGGGAACAAGCTCGATTCACAGCTCCGCCATGAGGTCGAAGTGAAAGGGCAGTTGCGGTCGGGGATCATCAAAACGGGAGTCAACCCGTCGAAAGCAGGCAGCAATCCCAGCGATACCGCACACGGCGTTGACGGCGTTCCGCTCGAGGTTGCGAATGTGCAGACCGACATCCGTACGATCTCGAAGAAGTGCAAAGCGGCGGATCAGGAGTAAGTCTTCTGCCACCCTGTAGCGGGTATCGCGGAATCTCGACGTTTCAGCATCGCAGTGAGCGCTGCTCCAGCCAATGTGATCGCGCCTAAGTATGTAAATCCTGCCAGGAAGTTCCCTGTCCTCTTGTTGAGATATCCGACGATCAAGGGAGCGAAATAAGCCCCCAGGTTTCCGATCGCGTTGACGAAGCCCATCGCCGAACCGACAATTCGCGGCGGCAGAGTTTCTGTTGGGATCGCCCAGAAGGCGCCCATGGGCCCGTACGCGCCTACCCCGCTCAGTGCGATAAGCGCGAAAGCGATTGCGAGCGAATGAGGGATCGCGGCGACGGCGAACAGGATGCAGCATCCTCCGAACAACATGGCTCCAGCGGCGTGTAGCCGGCGTTCGTGAACCTTGTCTGAGTGACGCGAGACGATCAGCAAGGACAATGCGCCCACAATGAACGGAATGGTGTAGAGAATGCCGGTGGAAAGACCGCTGAGCCTCCGGAACGTGCCCATCGCGCTCGGTAGCCAAAAAAGCAGTCCCATCTGGCCGCTCACGAAACAAAAATAGATTGCCGCTAACAGAAAGACCTGAGGCCGTAACAACGCGCGCAGGAAGGGCTCCCTTTCTGATGCTTCCAGTCCGAGAGACTCTTCACGCAATATCTCCATCAGAGAGCGACGCTCGTCTTCCGGCAGCCAGGTCGCGTCCCGCGGGTGATCATCAATGAATGCCAGCCAGATGGCGAGCCACAAAAACGGCAGGGAACCCTCGATGACCAGCATTACGCGCCAACTCCAATGGTCCAACATCCATCCCGAGACGGGCGAAGAAACGATGACTGCTCCTGGCAAACAGAGCAACCAGAGGGCGTTGGCGCGGGCACGTTCAGAGCGGGAGAACCAATGGGAGAGCAATATCAGCGTCGCGGGATAGACCCCGCTCTCCGCCACCCCGAGCAGCAGGCGCAGGAGCAAAAGTTCGTGGTAGGTGCGGGCGAGACCGCATCCCACCGCAAAGATGGCCCATGCCGCCAATAGAATGCTGATGAATTTTTTCGCGCTCCAATGCTTGGCCAGGTGCCCGCCGGGAATCTGCAACGCAAAGTAACCCCAAAAGAAGATACCCGCGACGGTGCCGGCCTGTTGGGGATCCAGATGAAGATCTTGGCTGATCCTCGGCAGGGCAAGGGATATGTTGGTGCGATCGATGAATGCGATCGTGTACATGATAAGGGCGACCGGTATGATACGCAGCCAGCGAATTGAAATCCGGGATGGTTTGACTCTCATCTCTGAATTATCTGGCCCGGCGATCATGAACACAAAGAAGCTCCCAAAGTGGTTTCGATCGACCCTTGGTCGGCATAGGAAAATGTGTGTTTGACCGGGCGGATGTTACGGTATCACACTAGCGAGTGAATGGATGCCTCACAGCCGGAGCTCCGGTCGCGACAGGGATTGTTGGATCGAGCGCTTTTCGTCCCCCGCTAATGAAGTGACTTCACGTAGGTGATCACCTGCCAGAGTTGCGGGTCGGGTAGCTTGGACCAGGAGGGCATGCCTTTTTTCATGTTGCCGTTGACCAGCAGCCAGTGGATGTCTCCGACCGTCGCTTGCTGTTGAACGCGGTGGCTGGTGAGGGGCGGCCGCTTCTTCGTTCCCTCTGCGTCTTCTCCATGACACTTGGCGCAGTGGTCGAGGAAGATTCTTCGTCCGGCGGCAATCGCGTCCGGCTGATCCTGGTAAGGATTGGTTCTCTGGTGGTCGCGAGCTGGAACTCTCGTAAGCCATGCCCCGTCGGCGACGGCGAAGACAAGCGTTGTCATAAACAGAAATAAGAGTATTTTGCGGATCATTCGTTCCCCCCGTGATGGAAGCGGCCTAGAAACTGTTCGATCTCATAGGAAATGCCGAAGCGGTACAAGCAGGGAACGCTGTAGTCGTTCAAACCAAACTGCGAGGAGAACGACAACGTCAGTCCGTTGGGGGAAGTCCAATTAGCGGTGGGCCCGAGGTATTGCGAGGTCAGATGGGTTCCGAAGGAGTAGCGGTCTCCCAGTCCGCCATACATTTCGACTCCGGCCTGGAATTTCTCCAGACAGAAGGTGCAATTGTGTGCGCTGGCCGCGAGCTTGAGAGGACGGCTGGCCGCGAGGGCGTATCCAAACTCCCACGGATCATTGGAGAGGTTTTTCTCGGCGATAATATTTTCGCTCACGTTCCAGCCGTGGAAATTGCTGCCCAGGATGAGCTTGGTCTCAATCTCGCGTTCTTTATCTTGTCGGGCAAGCCAATTTGGATCGACGAAGTCGGGAAGACCGTCGTGACCAACGATTTCTCGCAGAGATTTATCGGCGCTGATGTTTTCGAATTCAACGTAAATGACCGGATTGATCCAGTACTCCCGCAATAAGGGCCGAAAGCGATTCTCCCAGCGGTATCCGGTGAAAATTGTGCTGTCGTGCTGGGTGGTCTGGCCGTCGAGGTAGAACTCCGAGGTCCACCAGGCCTTGACGCCGTATTCGAATTCGATATTCGAACCCCAGAAGTTGTTCGCGCCGGGAGGGCTGCCAATGGCAGAAAAAAACTCAATCTCGAGATTCCCCGGTTCTTCCATGTGCTGAGAGTAAGTCACAAAATAAGGAAGTTCCTGGGCGCTGGAGTAGACAACCCCCACAAAAAATAAGAGCAGGCAAACTGCCAAGCTTTTCTTCATCATTGTTATCTTTTGCATCGCAACGCTAGTTGCAACTTAGTTGCATTACATAAGAATGCGATCTAATCGTAGAGATTTGTGGATTGCCGGTCAAGGCTAAGGGCGAATTTTCCGTTTCAGGATTGTTGCAACCAGATGCAACGGGTGAAGAACCCTAAGCGGGTGAAGCGGTGCGGCACTTCGCGCAATATCCCCCGACTTCGAGCCTGCTTACGACGATGTGGAAGCGACAGTCACGCTGGATTTGCCCCTTGAGCCTTTCGAACAAATCGCTTTCGAATTCCATGATGCTGCCACAGCGCAGGCAAGCCATGTGGATGTGGTCGCGCTGCGGGCGACGCTCGTAATAATGCTTTTCTCCCTGCATGTGCATGAGATCGAGTTCATCTACAAGGCCATGTCTCTTGAGCAAACCCAAGGTGCGGTAGACGGTTACGCGGTCAATGTGCGGATCAAGGCGGCGCGCATGACGCAGGATCTGGCTGGCATCGAGATGCTGTTTGGCAGTTTCGACAACGCTGAGAATGGTGCGACGCTGGCGGGTCATACGCAGGCCGCGTGACATTAATTCTGCTTGCAATCGTCCCGGGGCTTCAGTTTGGGGAAGAGGCATGGCAGTCCATTGTTGATACCGAGTTGCAATTATACAGGAGCAGCGAACAGTCTTGGCCGCTTTTTGATCTTAGACTCGTAACGCGAGAGAAAGCTAAAGACTCAAAGGCGGTGGACAGGGGTGTCCGCGCTACACGGGCGTGATCAACCTCAGTTAGCTTTCATCTTTTCTTTCACGCTGTGGGCAAGCTTCTCGATCTCTTCCGCTTTCTTGACGACGTCCAGCGACAGAGTGTTCTCGTTGGATTTGTCCACGTCCTGCTTCAGTTCGTTTGCGAGCTTCAGCAAGTTATCGGTATCACGCTGGAGTTGGGCTTGGCGCTGCTTGTTCGCCTTTTTGGCCATGTCCTTCTCGATTTTCGCCCGTTGTTCATCTTCGTGTGCGTCGGAAGGAAACCCCGCATTCGGGGCTAGAGGGGCATTCGGATTCTGAGAGCCGTTCTGTCCGAACAGCGGTAGGGCAGACTGCCGCGAAATCAGCAAAAACAAAACGGTAAGAGCAACCAGCTTGAATCGCACAATCACCTCGTCGATAAGGGATCGAAGAAATTATACGAGTTCCGAGAATCCTGAAAAGCGGGAGATCAGAGAAGTTCTGCGAGAAGTTCGGGTTTGATGTCAGCGTCACGAAGAATGCTCCTCAAAAGCTTGGGGTGCAGGATCTTCTGAGCGTGGAAAGGCACCGTCACCCGTCTTCCGGAGGAATTCTTGTAAATCATATGGCTTCCACTCTGTCGTGCGAGGGAGAATCCCGCTTTCTCCAAGACAGCGGTAATCTGTCGAGCCGTGATCCGCGGTTAGTTTTGGCATCAGACTGAAACTTCGACCGTGGAAAGACTCACAGATTTCTCTGAGGTGAGCTCTTCGTGGTCTGCCTGGCGATCCTCAAGGTGCAATCGGATAGCGTCTTTAATATTTGCGATTGCCTCGTCGTAAGTGGCACCCTCCGTATAACAGCCTTGCAGAGCGGGACAGGAGACAAAAAAACCGTCTGCATCACGTTCGATAATGATGGGGAGCGTGTAGTGCTTCATGGGTTCTATTGTAGCGCTTTCAGCTAGTCCCATCGTGTCTAACGCAGCCTCGCAATCCAAGCGATCCAGAGGGATCCGCAAAGCGATGCAATAAAGATGATGCCTTCCCAGAACCCAAGGCCATCCGGCCCTTCATAGCTCGGTTTGAAAGCGGGCGTTTTTGAGATGAGCCAGGCCGAACCGAAACAGACACCCGCGCCAATCAAGGCCCCTCCAGTTCTTCACCACCGGCAAGATCGGATTGACGAAGCAGACGCCAAGCCAAGCCACCACCCCGCAATAGCCACGACCTTCTTTTTTGCGAGGAACAGGGTCACAAGTGCGGCGGCCGCGAACTTGTAGCCGAGACTCCTCTCGCCTGCAGCAGGAACTGGACTCGAAAGGTATGCGAAGGCTGCCGCAGAGAAAACGAATAGCGGCCAAATCAAAGCAAAATCGCGGTAGAAGTTGAAATCGCGCGATGACAGCGCGAAGGGATGATCGCCGACTAGGAGTCTTTTGAAAGCCGACTCACAGACCTCTTACTTAGCCCGCCGAGCTTCGCTCGGCCTGACCGGGTCAGAGACCCCGGTCCCACGCCCTACAGAGAGCTCATGTTGGCCAGGAATTCTCCGTTTGATTTCGCTTTGTTCAGCTTGTCGATGAGCAGTTCCATGGCTTCCACCGGCGACAGCGGATTCAGAACCCGGCGCAGCACCCAAATGCGGGTCAGATCTTCCTTCGGGATCAGCAACTCTTCCTTACGCGTGCCCGAGCGCTGGATGTCGATCGCTGGGAAGGTGCGCTTGTCCACCAACTTGCGATCGAGAATGATTTCAGAATTGCCAGTGCCTTTGAATTCTTCAAAGATCACGTCGTCCATGCGGGAGCCGGTGTCGATCAGGGCCGTGGCGATGATGGTCAGTGATCCGCCCTCCTCGATGTTGCGGGCTGCGCCGAAAAAGCGCTTGGGGCGCTGCAGGGCGTTCGAGTCCACGCCGCCGGAGAGCACTTTGCCGCTGGGCGGAACGATGGTGTTGTAGGCGCGCGCGAGGCGAGTGATGGAGTCGAGCAAAATCACTACGTCGCGCTTGTGTTCAACCAGGCGCTTGGCTTTCTCAATTACCATCTCCGCGACTTGCACATGGCGGGCGGCGGGTTCGTCGAAGGTCGAAGAAATCACCTCGCCCTTTACCGAGCGCTGCATGTCCGTGACTTCTTCTGGACGCTCGTCGATGAGCAGGACCATCAGCACCACTTCTGGATGATTCGTTGTGATCGAGTTGGCGACGTTCTGCAGGAGCATGGTCTTGCCGGCGCGAGGCGGCGAAACGATGAGCCCGCGCTGTCCCTTGCCGAGGGGGGTGAGCAGATCCATGACGCGGGCGCTGACGTTCTCGCGGCTGGTTTCGAGTTTGATGCGTTCCTGCGGATAGAGCGGGGTCAGGTTGTCGAACAGAATCTTGTTGCGGGCCTCGTCGGGCGACTCGAAGTTGACGGCTTCGATCTTGACCAGCGCGAAGTACTTCTCGCCTTCGTGCGGAGGACGGACTTGGCCGCTGATGGTGTCGCCGGTCTTGAGGTCGAACTTGCGGATCTGCGACGGCGAGACGTAGATGTCGTCAGGGCCGGGCAAATAGTTGTAGTCGGGCGAGCGCAAGAAGCCGTAGCCGTCGGGCAGGATTTCGAGCACGCCCTCGGCAAAGATGTGGCCTTCTTTTTCGCTCTGTGCCTGGAGAATCTTGAAGATCAGGTCTTGCTTGCGCAATCCACTGGCGCCGGGGAGATCCAAGGATCGGGCGATCTTGGTAAGCTCCGTAATATTTTTTTCTTTCAGTTCTGCGATGGTCATTATTCGATTCACCTGCGAAGGGAAATTTTCAAAGGGGGGCTACTCAGAAAAGACTTGGTCAATCGCGGGGCAGGCGGCGGGGCTGGTTAAGCAGCCCGCCGTTGTGCCTCGGCAAAATTTTCAGGTTCCGACAAAACCGTCTGCCGTTCCGAGCTTGCAATCTTGTCCAGGACTTCGTTCATGGTTTCCTGGATTCTGGTGTTGGGCTTGTGAAACTTACGGGTAGCCTTGGATGCAAGCTGGCAAAGCATATAACGGTTCCGCAAAGTATGTAAAGCGTCAAAAACGCGATCAGACCGCATGATAATTCACTCTCCTCACCCAGCAAAGTGACCGCACGTTCATCTACCTGGCAGACAGAAACCTGACCAGAGTATCTAACTTACTGAATTCAGATGGGTTGTACGGGAAATCTCTGGTTACTCGTATAGATGCTCCGACTGGCCCGAAAGTTTCTCGGTTTCTTGGATTATGTCCGGTTGCCGGCGGAGGCTCGTCAGACTACTGAACTGAATAAGTCTTCGGAACGCTCTACCCTACGTCAAACTGAACGCAGAGTCAAGTATTTCTTGCGGTCCATTTCCAGGTCGCATGAGGTGCGTCGGGGGCCGCACCTCTTTTGCGTTCGGTTCGGTTATTGCCTGCTCACGCCCGTAAGTGCAACCTTTTCGATATGTTGGAGCCTCTCATCCTCGAATGTGACTTTGAGGGTGGCATGCGCGGTTTCCAGTTCGGAAGTGGGATCAAATTCGACGTTGATGGTGCAGCGGGCACCGTTCTTCAAGCTTGAGCCGCAACCGTGGGATACGACATGAAACTGCGTGCCGCAGTTTGACGGCGACGAGCATGTGCTGTCGATCTCAATGTTGCTGATGTTCAGGGTCAGTCCGGAGTGATTGCTCAATACCGCTGGCGCAGTGGCGGAGTGTCCCGGACTCACGTTGAAGAAGAGGCTCTCGGGGCTCAAGCTAACGTTCGGGCGGAGGTTCGGACTCTGTGCAACGGCGGTCCCGGCACTGATAGCCAGACCTGCAAACAAACAGAGCATGGAAAGAACACTTACGGTGAATTTACGCATCACATTTCTCCTAAATTTAGGTTAAGGTTTTGAGGGCTCAATTTGCCCGTGAGGACAACTTACGTCAGCGAGCAAGACAGGTTGTCGCGGTGCGGTCAGAAGATCATCACATGATTGTCAAACTTTGGTGGGCTAGCTAATAGGTCAGGGAGAAACAAGGTCGACACAGTCAGGGAAGCCCACTCTCAACGTTCATGCCCAGAAAGTTCGATCCAGCGTGCGGTACTGGATTGCCTCCGCGATGTGTTTAGGCTCAATTGCCTTTCCTCCTTCGAGGTCGGCAATGGTTCTCGCGACCTTGAGGATACGGTCGTGGGCGCGAGCGGTCAGGCCTTGCTGAGCCATGGCGCGTTCCAGCAGTTTTTCGCAATCGGCAGATAGTTCGCAGAATGCTCGAATGTGCCGCGGGCCCATTTGGGCGTTGCAATAAAGCTTCTCTCGTGGCGAGGCCAAGAATCTCTCTAACTGTGCTCCTCGAGCTCGCATGACACGTTCCCGAATCCGGGCCGAACTCTCCGGCTCAGCCCCCGAGCGCATCTCCTTATAGTTCACAGCAGGAACGTCGATATGGATATCGATCCGGTCGAGCAACGGCCCCGAAATCTTCGACATATAGCGTTGAATCAGGGGCGGCGTGCAATGGCACTCGCGCGAACGATCGTTGAAATACCCGCAAGGGCATGGGTTCATGGCGGCAGCCAGCATGAAGCGGGCAGGGAACGTCAGCGACATGGACGCGCGGGCGATGCAGACGGTTCCGTCTTCCAGAGGCTGGCGCATGACCTCCAGAACATTTCGCGGGAACTCAGGTAGTTCGTCCAAAAACAAGACGCCGTTGTGGGCCAGCGAGACCTCGCCGGGGCGAGGAACGGCTCCGCCTCCGATTAGTCCCGCATCGGAGATGGTGTGATGAGGCGAGCGAAATGGGCGCACGCCAACCAGTCCGGCGCCAGGATCCAGCACCCCGGCAACACTGTGGATCTTGGTTGTTTCAAGGGCTTCTTCAAACGTGAAGGGCGGCAGGATCGTGGGCATGCGCTTGGCCAGCATGGTCTTGCCGGAACCCGGAGGGCCGATCATCAGGATGTTGTGACCGCCGGCGCAGGCCACCTCCAACGCGCGCTTGGCGGAGTGTTGACCGCGTACGTCCTTGAAGTCGACGAGAAATTGCTGAGCCTCGCTGAGTAAAGTTTCGCTATCTACTTTGAGCGGCTGGATTCCATTGCCTGTGTTCACGAAACGGATCACATCTAGCAGCGATTTCACTGGATAGATTCCTACCCCGCCAACCATGGCCGCTTCTTTGGCATTGAGCTCTGGCACCACCAGGCGCGAGATCTTTCTTCCGCGTGCTTCGATCGCAATCGGTAGCGCTCCACGAACCCCACGAACGCCGCCATCGAGTGACAACTCGCCAACAAAAAGGCAATCCGGCACCTCCTTCTTATTCAGGCCACCGTAAGCGCCCAGGATTCCAAGGGCCATGGGCAGGTCGAAGCCGGATCCTTCTTTGCGAATGTCGGCTGGAGCAAGATTGATTGTGATGTGAGTGGGGGGAATGTCGTAGCCGCAGTTCTTCAATGCAGCCCGGACTCGATCCCTGCTTTCGCGGACGGCGGCATCGGGTAGTCCCACGGTGTGGAAGTGATCTTCCATTGTCTTAATTCCAGACACGTCAACTTCGACCTCGATGATGTTGGCATCGATGCCATAGACCGCGGCGCTTAGGGTTTTATAGAGCATAGGGCGTTATATGAGACACGGACCTGTGCGCAGACAAAGAGATCCTGCAGCCCCGTCGTGACCAGGACCCACGACAAGTTACCCAGTTTCGACCCTACGCTCTGCGGTCGTGAGTGCATGGTGACGTGGACTGGACCCTTCGGCTGAGACAATCAGTTAAGTCACATTGCGCCGTTCGCTGCCAAAGCGTTGCGCGGCGCGGTTGAAGTTTGCCAGCATGGCTCCGGCTGGGGAAGCGGACGCGGGCGCTGCTGGAGAGCAACCCGCCAGGAATACCCAGCTGGAGACTCATCCACGGCGATGAGCGGGGGCGCGATCGCAAGATCGTGCCCTCATCGCATGGATAGATTTCCCTATGCCTCAGAAAACTCATCCCGCCTCCGTCATGGCCGCGGTTGCGGTGCCCAACAGCGGGAAGCGTTCGAACTCGACCGGAGGGCGGTAGCCCAGAGACGAGTGCAGCCGTTTCTGGTTGTAGATCTGGTCCAGAAAGTCGCTGATGCGGATGCGCGCTTCGGCCAGATTGCGATATTCGCTACGATACACCTCTTCGCATTTCAAGGTTTTCATGAACGATTCGCAGGTGGCGTTGTCCCAGGGATTGGCTGGGCGCGACATACTGATCTGGATCTGGCGCGCCTCTAACACCGCAACATAGTCGTGGCTGGCATACTGCACGCCGCGATCGGAGTGGTGGACCAATCCGGCCGTTGGCCGCCGCTGCTCCAACGCCATCGCCAGTGCGGATAACGTTAGGCTGGTTTCCAGTCCTTGGTCGAGGGCCCAGCCGATGACTCGCCGCGAGAACGCGTCCAGAATGACGGCCAAGTAGATGAACTCCTCCCGCAACCGGATGTAAGTGATGTCGGCCATCCACAGCTGGTTGATCGTGTTCACCGCCAGGGACGCGGCCAGGTTCGGATATACCCGGCAGCCGTGCGCCGAGTCGGTGGTCACCACGAACTGGCGTTTGCGCAGGCAGAGCAGGTTGTCTTTCCGCATCACACGCTGCACCCGCTTGCGATTCACCCGCCAACCCGAACGCCGCAACTCGGCGGTGATCCGGCGACTGCCATAAGTCGGCCACTCCAGAGCCACGCGTTGCAGATGATCGCGTAGTTTCACTTCCTCGGCTCTGGGCGCGGCTCCGGCGCGGTAGAAGCCGGCACGGCTTACCCCCATCAGCGCGCACATCCGACCGATCCTGAGTCGGCTTCCGGATCTCACTTCGCGCTCGACTTGCTGGTAGAGGAGGCGCCGAAACTGGCGGCCCGCAGCTGGCGCTGTTCTTCTACATGCTGCAAGGCTCGCTTCAAAAAATCGATCTCCAGCACCTGCTGTCCGATCTTACGTTCCAATTCCGCGATGCGCGTTTCCTCCATCCGCTTCTGCCCTACGCCGGGAAAGGCACGCACCCCAAACTTCTCTACATCCCGGCTCCAGCGGTATAGGTCTTCGCGGTTCACTTCCAGGCTCCGCGCCACCGCTCCGACCGCTTCTCCCGCCCGCAATCGCGCTACCGCATCCAGTTTGAACTCCTTCGTGAATTTCCGTCGAGGCTCCATCCAGTTTCCCCTTTCCCTGCATTTTAGGGCTTAACTGGTTGTCTCAAATTCGGGGTCCACTCCAACGGATGTCACAGAAGAGTTGTGACGAGTGAACAGCGGCCCGAGATTTCGTCTGTGAACCAAATTACCCAACACACTTTCGGTTGTTTACACCGGCATGGTGAACTAGGATTCGCCTAGACCCGGGGCTTATCAACCTGCGACGAGGCCGGCAGGTGTGGGTGAACTCTCTATGCCGGAACCAGAAAAGCAGACGGGGCGGCCTACCAGCGCGCCCACCAATCTGGAACAGGAAGAAGCCTGGCTGTGGCGCGTTGCACTTCTGTTTGTAGTTCTGTTGGCCACGGGCTTGGCCGTGGAATCTTGGGAACGGCTGCAAAATCTTCCTTATCATCTGGGTTTGCTTTCGCTAGGCTTGCTATGCGTTGCCATTGCGTTTGCCGGCTTCGCTTACGGGCGGAGAAAACGGGTCACAGAACTGAGAAACCTGGTCCGCGGCCTGCAGGAGCGCGCGGCCACACCTACGGATGAGCAACTCGATCAACTCGGGGAGCTCATTGCGCGTTCCCAGCGCAGCTTCAAAGAACTGATCGATTCCTTCGACGACGTCGCTTTTGCCGCTTCGCTGGAGGGAAAAATAAAGACCGTAAACCGGCGTGTGACCGAGTTGCTGGGGATTCCTTACTCCGAAGTCGTCGGTCATCGGCTAGACGAGTTTCTGAATGAACCGAAGCGCGAAGATGTGGATAGGGGTTTGGCGCGGTTCCTCGAAAAACGCCGCTGGTCCGGTATGGTTTCGGTCCGGCTGAAAGCAAATGCCCGCACGCTCTATTTTGATTGTGCTCTCAACGCAATTGTGAAGGGCGATGAGGTTGTGGGCGTGAGTGCGCTCGCCCGTGACGTTACGGAAGAGCGCGAGAAGGAGCGGCGGTTTACAGAGTTGTTCGAGACCCTTCAGGAAGGCGTTTACTTCAGCACTCCGGAAGGCAAACTGCTCGACGGCAACGCCGCCCTGGTACAGGTTTTGGGATATGAGAGCAAAGAAGAGCTTCTCTCCCTCGATCTGCGAGCGCTGAACTCTGATCCCGATCAAAGCTCTGTACTGGGACGCACGGCTGACGATCAAGGTGGAGTGCGCACCCGCGAAATCCTGTTGCGTCGAAAGAATGGCACGCTCGGCGTCTTCCTCGACACATCACGCGCGGTATGGGATGCGGGGGGAAAGATCGTACGGTATCAAGGCACGCTGGTGGACGTAACCGAGCGCCGGGAGATGGAAAAGGCATTGCGTCGCCAGGAAGAATTCCAGCGCTACCTTTTGGAGAGCTTTCCTGACCTCATCCTGGTGATCGATCTGGACGGACGCTACAGCTTTGTGAGTTCGCGAATCTACGACCTCCGCGGCTACAAGCCAGAAGACCTGCTAGGCAAGAAAGTCGAAGAAGAGCAGGACTATTCTCCCGAACTGCTGGGGTTGTATCGCGACTTGACCACGGGCAAGAAGATGTTTGGCTCCTGTGACTATAACGCGCGTCATCGCGACGGAAGCTGGCGCACCATGCGGGCGTCGGCCAGCCCGCTATTCGACGCGGAAAACAAGCTGAGCGGCGCGATCGTCTCGGTGCGCGACATTACGGTGGAGAAGAAGCTCGAACAGCAGATCATCCAGAGCGAACGCCTTGCGGCCATGGGACAGATGATCGGGGGCTTCGCACACGAATTGAATAATCCGTTGACCAGCATCCTAGGGATGGCAGAGTTACTGCAGGACACCGAAGCCCCCGAGGCGGTCCGGAAGCAAATGATTGTTCTTCAACAGCAGGCTCGCCGCGCCGCTGAAATCGTTCAAAACCTGATGTATTTCTCCCGCCCTCCAGCGCCCGGCAAGGCTCCGATCGACCTGGGGGAGTTGGTACAGCGGACTTTGCATCTGCATGCGTATTCCCTGCGCAAGAGCAACATCACAGTAGATTTTCTCAAGGAGCCGGCCCCCTCTGTGAGCGGAGATGCGCATCAGTTGATGCAAGTGTTCCTGAATCTGATTTTGAACTCGGAGCAGGCGATGCGGGAAGTGCGCGATCGAGGCACCTTGCGAATTCGAATCGAAAAGCAGGAAAAGTCGGTCTCCGTCATTTTTCAGGACGACGGTCCCGGCATCTCGCCAGAGATACTTCCCAACATTTTCGATCCTTTCTACACTACGAAGCGCCCGGGTCGAGGGACTGGCCTTGGCCTGAGCATCTCCAAAGCCATCCTGCGGGAACACAACGGAAATGTGGAAGCCACTTCCGGGCCGGGTGGAGGTGCCGTATTCACGGTGACACTGCCGGTGGCAACTGCTACTCCTTCATGAGTTGAGTTGGGGCACGATTGCTTCAAGATTTCTTCTTGGTGGGTTTGGGCTTTACTTGATGTACTTGTAGCCGAATTCCAGATACTTCCGCAGCCCCTTCGTATTTTTCAGCAACGAGTCCGGAACGGCTGCATACTCTGGCATGATTGTGCCGTATGCCTCAAGAAGCTTGCTCTTGTACTTTTTGAGAAACTCCTCCCGTTTCTGCGGCGGAAGGCGTATCGCCAACCTCGCAGACTGATGAAGCAGCGTGAACATATGGCCATTCAACGAAGTGTAGTGTACGGATTGGCTGCGCCCTTGCGTCAATTTCAGGGATGGTCGCGATCAGCCGCTCGTAAAGTTCCACGGTCGGGTTTGCGCTTGCGCTCTTCTTTTGCGTGCAGGCAAGACCGTTACCTCGACGCGGATTGTTTTCGATAAAGGGCAACAACTGTCTTTCGAGCGGCCGATGAATTCCCGTGTTTAGAAAACTCCGCGACTATCGTTCAACTGCCATAGCGACTGCATTGCCACCGCCCAGGCAGAGGGCCGCAATGCCACGGTGCACATCGCGGCGGATCATTTCATAGATGAGCGTAACCAGGACGCGCGCTCCGCTGGCCCCGATGGGATGCCCGATCGCGACGGCGCCACCATTCACGTTCACTTTGTTGGGATCTAGACCGAGCTCGCGCGTCACCCCCAGAGCCTGTACGGAGAACGCTTCGTTCAGTTCATAGAGATCGACGTCTTCATTCTTCCAGCCGGTCTTCTCCCAGATCGTGCGCACTGCGCCCACCGGAGCCATCATGACCCATTTGGGTTCGACTCCGCTGGTGGCTTGCGCCACGATGCGCACCAAGGGCTTGGCGCCAAGCTCTTTCGCTTGCTTGGCACTTGTGACCACCAGAGCGGCAGCGCCGTCGTTTACTCCAGGAGCGTTGCCTGCAGTGACCGTGCCGTCCTTCTTAAATGCTGGCTTCAACGAGCGCAAAACTTCAATCGTTGTGTCTTCACGGGGAGATTCATCCTTGTCGAAGATGACCGCTGCTTCGCCTTTTTTCTTGGAGGGCAACTCCACAGGAACGATCTGCGATTTGAAACGGCATTCTTTGATGGCGGCGAGCGCTTTACGATGAGAGTTCAATGCAAACTGATCCTGTTCCTCGCGACTGATGCCGTATTTTTCCGCGACGTTCTCCCCCGTGATGCCCATGTGGTAGTTGTTATAGATATCCCAAAGCCCATCGTTCACCATCGAATCGACGATTTGCGCGTTTCCCAAACGATATCCCTTTCGTGCTTGAGGGAGCAGGTAAGGTGCGTTGGTCATCGATTCCATTCCGCCCGCGACTACTACGGAACTGTTCTCAGTCTGGATCGCTTGCGCTGCAAGCGCGACGGCTTTGAGTCCTGAGCCACAGACTTTGTTTACGGTCATGGCACCTGCCTCGGGGGCGAGACCGCCAAAGATCGCCGCCTGTCGCGCGGGATTTTGACCCAACCCGGCAGAAACAACGTTGCCCATGATGCATTCGTCGATTTGTTTGAAGTCAAGATTGGCGCGCTTTACGGCTTCACGCACCACAATCGCGCCCAGTTGCGTGGCGCTTAAATCTGAAAGACTTCCCTGAAACTTTCCGACGGGAGTGCGACAGCCTGAAATGATGACTACATCGTTGAAAGCAGCCATTTATGTGCTCCTGCGATTATTTCTTGCCTGTTAATTATAGATGTGTCGTGCTGGAAAAGGATGAATTCAGTTGGAGCACGTGCCGCTGCTTAGTTTCCAGAATGCCTTTGAGAACAGACGTCGACCAGAACTGCATGGGAATCCGATTCGGTCGAGTGTCGCACAAGAATTATCATCGACAGACGCGATCGATATGCGTCCGGCCAATAAATTTTCGACTTGAGTGTCGCTTGGGTGACTTTGGTGTATAGGTCGCATGCTCATCTAACATCATTTTTTTCTTGACTTCACTTTTTATAGACTCTATACATCAATGAGTTGCAACAATCGATCGTTGCATTTCAAGTCCATGAAAAATGGAAAGGGAGAATAGATCAAATGGCAACCAAGAAGAAAGCAAAGAAGGCCGCAAAGAAGAAACACTAAGAGCCTTCAACAAAGTAAAAACCGCGGGGACGCTAAAGGCGTCCCCTAAGTTTTTTTGTGAGCTAGTTCCCGCCGGCTGATTTCTTATCAGCGGAAATTGCGTGCAGACGCTTTTCGGTAGCGGGGCACAGACTACGATAAGCGCAGAATGTGCAGTAGAACCCGGGCTTCGCATCAAACTCTTCGGCGGCAATCTTTCCTGCAACGTCTCCCACTTCACGCCGGCAATCCTGCAATTGGCTCTCGCTGCGGCGCGTAACCACCGAACTGTTTTCTTCGAGATTGTAGAAGACGATCTGATCGGCGTGATAACCCCACTTCTCGCGTGCGGCCAAAGCGTAGATGGAAAGTTGCAGGCTCTTATCGGCTTCATCCTGCGTTTTGGGCCGGCCGGTCTTGTAATCCGTAATGACCACTCGCCCGTTATTCAGCTGATCAATCCGGTCGATGCGACCGACGACCTTAGCCTGGCCGACCTGCATTTCGAACCACTCTTCGGTATGCAACACTCGCGGCGCGGGAGCCTGTTTACAACGAGCCAGAAACTCGCGCAATTGTTCGATCCCTTGATGCTCGTAGAGCTCCTGCTGATATTGTTCTTCAATGCCCGCTGACCTCAGATCGGTCTTGAAAAGTTCGATCAATAGGTCGTCCCCGATGGTCCTTCCCAGGCGAACCGATTCATAGTAAGCCAGCAGGATGCGGTGAATGGTGGCGCCATACTCCATAGCCGCCGGGACTTCGCCGGGAATCCTCCACTCGCGCTCCAGCTTGAATTGCAGGGGACAGATCTCGTAGGTTTGCAGGGCGCTGGCGCTGAGTCTAGCGCCGAGGTCCATGGCTGGAGATAGCTTGAGCCATTCAGTTACAGGCGAACCGGGCAATGCTGGAGCCGCTTCGGCAAACAAGTCGGTCTGGAATTCGAGAGCGTGACGTTGCCGGAACCACGGCTTCAGACTGGTGTCTTTGAGCAGGTCTCGCAGAAAACCGTCAGGTGTAGGGTCTTTGCCTCGACCCTTCCGAGCGTATACCGTGAGCGAATCCCGGGCGCGGGTCATGGCAACGTAGAACAACCTGCGCTCCTCCTGCCGGCAAAATTCCTTGTCGTCGAACGCAAAGATCGATCCGCCGCCCTGCAACTCGCGTGGAAAGTCGACCAAGGGTTCCTTGTAAGACGACGGAAACGAATTCGAATTCGCTCGAATGATGAAAACGTGATTGAATTCCAGCCCTTTCGCGACGTGCGCCGTCATCAGCCGAACGGCGTTTTCCGTACCGGTCGATATCGGAATCACACCGCCTGCGGTTCGGAAGTACTGGAGGTAGTCGATGAATTCGCCGATGTCGCCGGTCTTGGTGATTGCTTCGGGCTTCTCCTCCCACCGCTTGACGAAATCGAGCACGGCCGTGATCGCCGGCAAACTGCGGTTCAACCCGAAGTGACGAATGATTATGTTCAATACCCCGCTGCTGGTCGTTGCCGCCTGGGTCACTTCATCGCGGACATGCCGCACGGCATTCAGCACTGCGGTGCCATTTTCCATTGTTGCCAGAACCGACGCCATCCCCGATTTCCGTTCTTCCCGAGGAATCGCCTTGATCCCCGCACGCAGTTTCTCCGGATCGATGGCGAACTGAGGGAAAGACGCCACCCGGAAGAGGCTGGCGCTATCGTTCATCGAGACCACCGCTCCAAGGCAGGCGAACAGGTCGCGCGCTTGTGGCGTATCCATGACATCCATGTTTTCGATTGCGAACGGGATGCCCTGCTCGACCAACTCCGCCACAATCTGTTCGCGGTGGAAATGTTGCCGGTAGAGGACGGCGAAATCACTCCACTTGCAGCGTAGCTTGCGTTGCCGGTCGCGGATGGTCGCCACCAGGTCTGCAGACTCGAACTCCTTCGCAGCCAATACGACAGCGTCGACAGCGGAACTGGGCAACGCTCTCCCGTCGCGAGATGCTTCTTCTTCGCGGGCGGAGATCAACGGAGAACGCTCATAGGCCGAGGCTGGACCTCGCCCAGGCAAGAACACGGGAGGGTTCTTCGAAATTAGCGCGAATGCGGATTTCAGAATCGTCGTGGTTGAACGTCGGTTCTTTTCCAGCACCACCATGTTTGCCTCCGGAAAACATTCCTGAAAAAGTCCGAATGCGGCGCTGGAAGCCCCACGAAAACGATAGATAGCCTGATCCGGATCACCCACTGCGAAGACGTTGCGTTCTACTCCGGCCAACTTTTCAAGAATCTTGACCTGAGCGAAATTCACATCCTGGAATTCGTCCGCCAGGATGAAGCGCGTTCGCTGGCGCTCGCCAGCAAGCAGTTCAGCGTTTTCCTCCAACAACGCGTGCGCGTGGGTAATCATATGGCCGAAGGTGCCGAGGTTGTCTTCCCGCAGCATGTGCTCGACGGTTGCGAATACGCTCGCGATTTCCTGGCAGCGTCCGATGACCTCTTCATCAGACAAAGTATCGACATCTTTTGACTTGCTCACCCGCGGAATCGCGACCTCGCCTCGCTCAAGCTGGCGAACGTAGGCCGCGTATTGCTCGGGTCCTACCAGATCGTCCTGGCAGCGCCGCATGAAGCCGAGGAGGTCATGCAGAAACTGGCTGACATTGGCGGCGCGGACGAAGTAGTTCAGCCGCAACTCGCGGATACGCTTCCGCAGATAAATCCAGAGATCCTGGTCGTCGAGCACTCCGAACTGCTTGCCGAATCGGGCGAGGAGGTCATTGCAATACTCGTGAAACGTGGCAATTTGTAGACCGGATATATCCGTGCCGCGCAATTCTTCGCGGACACGCTCGCGCATCTCCTGAACTGCGTTCTTTGTGTAAGTGACGGCCAGAATTTCGTCGGGCCGAGCATGGCCTTGTTGGACGAGACGCGCGATCCGCCGGGTGAGTACGGTGGTTTTCCCTGTGCCCGCACCGGCGACGACGAGCATGGGGCCGCGCACGTGTTCAATGGCTTCGCGCTGACGCTCGTCGGGTTCGAAGGCGCGCACTGCCGGGATTGGTTTCGTAGCAGGCACTGGGCAGGAGCATATCAGAGATGGGTGAGGATATTTTGTGGCTGCGTGAAACAAAAACCACTCGCCACAAAGGACACGAAGGTTCACAAAGTTGAAGATCCCTGCTTGCTAAGACAGTTCGGACTGGACGATGGCCATGGCAGCGATCGCAGCGGTCTCGGCGCGCAGGATCGTATTTCCGAGTGACGCTGAAATCCATTCGGCCTGTTGAAACAACTTCAATTCCTCGTCCGTCCATCCTCCCTCGGGGCCGAGAGCAAGAATGACCTTCCCGTCGCAGGTGTGAGATTGAAGAACCTCTTTCAGCGTCGCATTGGTTTCGGTTTCAGCGAGGAGGATGCGCAAGCTTCCTGGCAGGGCGGCGGCATCCTTCAACTTCAAGGGTGCGGAGATCTCAGGCGGAGAAATTCGACGGGATTGTTCTGCGGATTCTAGGGCAATCCGTCGCCATCGGCCGACGCGCTTAGCGGCGGCCGCTGCAAGATGAGCTTGGGTTCTCCGCGCAATGGCTGGGACAACGCGTGCCACGCCCAGCTCCGTACATTTCTCGATCGCCCATTCCATTCGATCGAACTTGAAAATGGACAGAACGAGCGTCACGTGAATCAAAGGCGGAGCCTGAATTTCGTCGCCTAGTTCGAATTCAACTCGGTCAGGCGCAATGGCGGCGATGCGCCCCCGATGAATCTTCTGGCCAGCTGTGATATCGAACTCCTGCCCGACGCGGGCGCGCAGCACCTGGGACAAGTGCTGAGCATGAGCGCCGACCAGAAACGCGTGGGTCCCGGAGACTTCATCGGCAATCCAGCGTCGGCGGGTCATGGTAAGACAGAAGCTTAAACCACTAAGGACACGAAGATACACAAAGGAAGCACGGGTTGCGGTATCAGTTTGAATTTCCAGTGGTGGCTCAATTTGAGTTTTTTGGCAGGCCGATTCTTCCCATCCCGTACACATAACTCCCGCAATTGTCTGGATAGGACAGTACGAGCATGATAAACAGCCCACGTTTGCATCGCTTCGCGGGATTTGCCACCACGATTGGAGACCGAAATGGCAAGAAACCAAGTTGGTGCGCGCTAAGTTCATAGCTACCGGACTTCAGCTCATCAAAGATAAAGTTGCCATGATCATCGGTTTCCTTTGTGGCGAGGTCTATTCCGTCCTTAATGACTGTTACCGTTACGCCAGAAACAGGTCCACCAGTCGGATCGATGAGCTTGCCGCATACGCACCGAACTGGCTTAAGGGGGCGCACCTTGGCGCAAATCACTTCGGCCCTCGAAGCGGTCTGGATAAGAAGAAGTCCAACTAATATCGTCGCAAGCGCGTGGCGTTTCTTTTTCATCCCGGCCGAGAGTTTTGCACCTTAGGTTTGTGTCACAATCTAGGAATGCCCGTCCGTTGAAGCAAACTGCAGTGCCTATCCAAAGATGTCTTTCACCTTGCCAAGCAACGTCCGCCGCTGCGGCTTGTTCTCGACCTGTGTCATGCCGTCCAGCTCCTGTAACAACTCCCGCTGTCGCTTGTTGAGCTTGCCGGGAGTCTGTACTCGAACCTCAACGAACAGATCGCCCTTCCCGTGACCATTCAGCACCGGCACGCCTTTCCCCCGGATGCGTATCGTCGTTCCCGATTGCGTCCCGTCCGGTACTTTCAGGCTGTGGTCGCCATCGAGCGTCGGTACCTGAATCTCAGTTCCCAACGCTGCCTGGGAAAACGAAATAGGAATTACACAGTGCAAATCGTTGCCTTCGCGCTCGAAAAACGGATGTTCTTTAACGTGCAACACAACGTAGAGGTCGCCGGCCGGTCCGCCGTGAGCCCCGGCTTCGCCCAGCCCTGAAAAACGTATCCGCGTACCGTCTTCGACGCCGGCCGGTACTTTGGCATCCACTGTTCTCTGCCGCAGAACGCGGCCTTCCCCTTTGCACTTCAGGCACGGATCGGTAATTACGCTTCCTGCGCCCTGACATGTGGGACACGTGCGGGCCATGCTGAAGAATCCCTGCTGGTACCGCACCTGACCACGCCCTCCACAGGATCGACAGGGAACGGGAGCTTTGCCGGCCGCTGCGCCTGAGCCTCGGCAGCCTTCGCAGGTCTCGTGGCGTCGGACGGTGACGCTGGTTTCCGTCCCGAACACTGCCTCTTCGAATTCCAGGGTGACGTCCTCACGAAGATCGGGACCGCGCTGGGCACGGCTGCCCCGGCGCGAACCGCCGCCGAAGAGATCTCCGAAACCGAAAAAGTCTCCAAAGATCTCGCTGACATCCTGAAAGACCGTGGGATCGAATCCACCCGCTCCCGCGCCGCCCACGGCCGCATGGCCAAAGCGGTCGTACGCCGCCCGCTTGTCCGCGTCCGCCAGAATGGCGTAGGCTTCGCTGCATTCTTTGAATTTCTCTTCGGCGTCCGGATTATTCGGATTGCGATCAGGATGAAACTGCAGCGCCAGTTTGCGATAGGCGCTCTTGATCTCCTGATCATTGGCTTCGCGGGCAATCCCGAGAACTTCGTAGTAGTCGCGTTTTACGTTGCTGGCCAGAATAGTTCCAGGTCCTTTCGAGTTTCTTCAGAGCTAGTGTTTCGGATTGCGCGCAACTTTGACCATCGCGGGGCGTAGCAGGCGGTCCTTCAACTTGTAGCCTCGTTGCAGCTCCTCAATAATTTGATGATCTTCGGCATCTTTGGTATCCACCATCTCGATGGCCTCGTGAAGGTGGGGATCGAAAGGCTCGCCCGTTGCGGGGATAGGACGCAGGCCCAGTTTCTGCAGCGCGTCCTGCAATTGCTTGTAGATGAGCTCAATTCCGCCGCGGAATTCGGACTTCTCCTTGTTCGTTTGCAGCGCCCGTTCAAAGCTGTCGAGCGTGGGCAACATTGCCTTAAGCGCATCCGACACGGCGTACTCGCGAAAGTCTTGCTGTTCGCGGGCGCTACGCTTACGGGCGTTCTCAAATTCAGCCTGCAGACGGGCCAACCGATCGATCAGCGTGTCCCTTTCCACCCTGAGTTTATGCAACTCGCCGCCTTCCGGCACGCGCGAGGACGAAGCATCGATCGACACACCTTCGCCTTCGGCACTCTCCGATGCGGGCAACTCGTGCGCCGCATCCAGTTCCTCGGGATCTACTTCTGATTTTCCGTTTGTTCTCGCCATAACTTTGGTACTTATTCCGATTCGTTCAAGATTTTGTCGAACAGGCGCGCAATATAAGAAACCGCCGTCATCGTATGTTCATAATCAATCCGCGTCGGCCCTATCACTGCCAGCGACCCCATGACCTCGCCGCCCACGCGCGCCGGCGCACCAATCAGCACGAAATTCCGCATCGAAGGCAATGTCTGGTCGAGTCCGATCACCACGCGCACGGCTTCCTGCTTGGCGTCGAGATACGCACCCAACAACCCAACGATTTTCTGTTTCTCTTCCAGGGTCTTCAGCAACTCCTGCAAACGCTGCCGGTCCTGCTCTCCTGCGACAAGATTCGCGGCGCCTTCCACGTAAACCGTTTGGGCTCCATCGTCGGCCGCTAGCGCGCCCTGTTTATAAAGTTGCTCGACCGAAGTCATCAGACGGTCGTATTCACTGCGCTCCTGCTCGAGGCGCCGGGCCAACTCGATCCGCATCGCTTCCATGGTCCAGCCCCGGAAGTTCTCGTTCAGGAAGCGGGCAGCCTCATCCAGATCAGCCTGCGGAAGATCCAGCCGCAGCACACGATCCCGAACCAGACCCGACCGCGTCACCAGGACTGCCAGCACTTTCTGATCGCCCAGCCGGGAAAAGTAAACATGCTCCAGCGCGTTCTTGGGCCCGCCGATGGCCACCGCCACTCCGACATTGCGCGAGATCAGCGAGAGCACATGCGAGGTGCGCTCCATGAACTCCTGCACATCCGACACCCCGTGAAATGACTCCTGAATAATGTTCTCGTCGCTGTTCGAAAGCCGCGCCTTGCCGGTAAGTTGCTCGACGTAGTAGCGGTAGGCCTCCGTACTGGGCACACGGCCGGCGGAAGTATGAGGCTGCTCGAGGTACCCCGAGTCCGCCAGATCCGACATCACGTTACGAATCGTCGCCGGACTCAATCCTTCCCGGTTGCCGCGCGCAAGGGTACGCGACCCCACCGGCTCGCCCGTGGCAATAAAGGTCTCCACAATCGCGGTTAGGATTTCGCGTTCCCGTTCGCCGATAGACGGTCCCGGAGACATACACTCCTTGTATCATATTGAGCCGGCGGGGCCAGCCGACTTCTATGTCACGTATAGCTAACTTATCTAGATGCAACACTTACATCGCAGGATGCAAGAACTGCCAGTTTGAATTCTAGGAAGCACTACAAGCCTGTGTCAAGCCTTAGCAGAAATAGGGATAGCGCAACCCAAAGTTGTACCCCTCAGATGACCTCGAAAATTACCTTCAAAATGGGGTCTGAGTGTAACGGCCTTCCATGAGAAGGCCGGTCCACGTCACCGACCGAATGGATGAACAAGAGCGACACATTTCCTGACGTGGAGTACAATTTTGTCCCATCCATGTCCGATGTTGATATCAAATCCTTTCGATCTGTATTTTACGGTCAGATTTTCGAGCCAGCGGATGTCGGCTACAACGAGGCCCGTCAGATCTGGAATGCGAGCGTCAGCAAACATCCTGGGGTGATCGCTCGCTGCTCCGGTCTTGCTGACGTGATTGCCGCGATCAATTTCGGACGCGCGAACAATCTGCCGACGGCTATTCGTGGCGGCGGGCACAACGTAGGCGGTCGTGCGCTCTGCGACGACGGTTTGGTGATCGACCTGTCCCGAATGAGATCCGTTTCCGTGGACAACGCGACCCGCAGAGTTCGAGTACAAGGTGGCGCGACTCTTGGCGACATTGATAGAGAAACGCATGTCTTCGGGCTTGCTATCCCCTGTGGCATTGTGTCCAAGACTGGCATTGGTGGTCTGACTCTCGGAGGTGGTGTTGGCTGGCTGATTCGTAAATACGGGATGTCTATCGACAATTTGTTGTCTGCGCAGGTGGTCACAGCCGACGGCAAAGTGCTCACTGCCAGCGCTTCTGAAAACGACGATCTCTTTTGGGCGCTCCGCGGCGGAGGTGGAAATTTCGGCGTTGTCACTTCTTTCGAGTTTCAGGCCCATCCGGTTGCGACCGTCCTGGGCGGCCTTCTTCTCTATCCTCGGGCGATGGCTATCGAGGTGATCCGCCACTTCCGTGATTACATGGCGTCTGCTCCGGACGAACTCACGGCCTACGCCGCTCTCCTTCACGGTCCGGATGGTTCTCCGCTGGTTGGAGTGATCCCTTGCTATTGCGGCAATGTTGCCGATGGGGAACGCGTCCTGCAACCTCTGCGCAAGTTCGGTAGCCCCATCGTTGATGGTATCCAGGCCATGCCCTTTCCCGCGATGCAGTCGCTGCTTGGCCCATCGTTCCCGGACGGGAATCACAATTATTGGAAATCCACGCTGCAACGGGAACTGTCAGACGATGCGATCTCTGCGATTGTCGAGCACGCCAACCGGCTGAGTTCCCCTCTTTCCTTCGTTGTTTTCGAATATTATGGCGGCGCCGCAGGCCGGGTTTCGAGCGAAGCCACCGCGTTCCCGCATCGCCTTCTACCGTGGGATATCTTGTTTCTTGCGCAGTGGACCGATCCGGCGCAGACAAACATGCACCGCGACTGGGCGCGATCCGGCGAGGAAATACTCCGGCCTTTCTCGGAGAACGCACACTTGCTTTCTGCCCTCGACGTCGAGGCAGAAGACGTCGTTAAGACAGCATTCGGTACGAACCTGCCGCGCCTGGCTGCAATTAAAAAGAAATACGATCCCACCAATTTCTTCCGTGTGAATCAAAATATAGCCCCGGGAACTGAATCAGCAGCGTGAGTAGTCGCAATTTCCGTTTCGTCTCCTAACTAACCAAGATTGCGAGGGTTGGGAATCATCGGCTACTCCGAAGCTATCGTCAGTTGGCGGGGTCTTGCACGTAACACCGTGGAAAATCAGGTTCGTCCTTAACTACTTTGCAACCCTTTTTCGTCAGTCTCGCTCTGGCTTCCTTAACGCTCTTGACCGTAACTTCGAAAACCGGTCGGAGAGCAGGCCCCCGCTCAATGAAGGAATTAATGTTCTTGCCATGCAGGCTGACCATGTTTGGTTTGTTATCGGTGATCTCAAAGCCGAGTTCCTTGACATAAAACTCAGCCGCCTTCATCGGATCTTCCGCTCGAATCAGAACATCCGTGTCAAATGCATTTGCCATAAGCCTCTTGCGTGAGCGTTGCTATTTGCGCAGCCCTTAAGCAAACCCAAGTGTGCTCTCGGACAAATGTAGTGCATCAGCCACGAACCGATCAAGAATACAGCCCACGGGCCTGTTGGTCAAAAGGGTGGGCAACCCGGTCTTCGCGTGCGAAAGAAGCGCTTAAGCGTCCGCAACACGCTCCTCAGCCCTTGAAGCCGCGGCTCGACCGGAAATAAATCGACGAACTGTTGACGCCGCACGCTATCCTTGACAACTAACAACATGCACACAAAATCCCACGTCGCCGTAATCGGAGCCGGCGCGTTCGGCGGATGGACCGCTTGGTATCTTCTACGCCGTGGCGCGCGCGTAACATTAATCGACGCATGGGGACCGGGCAACGCGCGATCCTCTTCCGGAGGCGAGACCCGCATCATCCGCGGCACCTACGGACCAAGCCAGCCTTACACAAAAATGGCTGCTCGCGCCTTACTCCTTTGGACAGAGCACGAGCTTCGTTGGCGCCGCCAACTTCTGCATCGTTCCGGCGTTTTATGGATGGCAACGACCACCGACGACGAGTTCGAGCGCTCTTCCCTGGCGGCCTTACGCGAGGCCAGCATCGCGTACGAAGAACTGTCCGCTAAGGAAGTGGGAGAACGCTGGCCCCAGATCAACGTCGAGGATGTACGCTGGGCGATCCACGAACCTGAGAGCGGATTCCTGATGGCGCGGGCTGCGTGCCAGGCGGTGCTGGAAGGTTTTCTTGCAGAAGGTGGCGAGTACAAACAAGTCGCCGTCTTACCGCATGATCTTGAAACCGGCCTGCGTGATGGCCTCACACTTTCAGATGGTTCAAAGTTGTCGGCCGACCAATATGTATTCGCCTGTGGTCCATGGCTGGGTAAGCTTTTCCCGCAGACGATCGGCGATCGCATCCGCCCTACGAAGCAGGAAGTATTTTTCTTCGGCACGCCCGCCGGGGATAATCGCTTTTCCGAAGCAAAGCTGCCCGTCTGGGGTGACCATCGCGACCGCTTCATCTATGGCATTCCCGCCGCAGAGGGGCGCGGTTTCAAGCTTGCGGACGATACCCGAGGACCAGACTTCGATCCGACCTCGGGCGAACGAACGGTAAGCCTGGAAGGATTGCAGCGAGCGCGCGATTACGTAGCCTTCCGCTTTCCGGTCATGAAAGACGCACCGTTGATCGAGACGCGAGTTTGCCAATACGAAAACACTCCCGATAGTCATCTGATCATCGATCGCGATCCCGCAGCGAATAACATTTGGCTGGTAGGGGGCGGCTCAGGTCACGGCTTCAAGCATGGGCCGGTGGTGGGCGAGATGCTGGCGGAGTGGGTGATGGAACACAAGCACCCCGATCCGATATTTCAGCTGGCGCGGCTCAGCGCGTAGCGGATTGCGCTAACTACAACAAAACAGTACAGCGAAATGTTCCACGTGGAACACTTCTCGCTATTGAATTTGAATTACGCTCTGGCCAGCGCTGGACTTGATCTCATCCACCCGGGCGACGACCTTGCGGGCAAAGTCGTAGAGCGACTTGGCGTGGGGTGAGCTTTCTCCTTCAAGCACTGTGGGCTTGCCGCTGTCTCCGGACTTGCGAATGTCAGGGTCGAGTTGGACGTTTCCAAGAAAAGAAACTTCGAAGCGCTTCGCTGTCTTTTCTGCGCCGCCGCGAGAAAAAATATCGATCTCGTGATTGCAATGCGGGCAAACAAAGTAGCTCATGTTCTCGACCATGCCGACGATGTCCACCTTCATCTGGCGGAACATTTCGATGGCTTTGCGCGCGTCCTGCAGTGAGACATCCGACGGAGTGGAAACCACGATTGCCCCGGTGAGCGGCACAGTCTGAATGAGTGAGAGCGAAACGTCCCCAGTGCCGGGCGGAAGATCCACGACCAGATAATCGAGTTGCCCCCACACGACCGAACCTAGAAATTGCTTAATGATGGAGTGCAGCATCGGGCCGCGCCAGATCAGCGGCTTGTCTCCAGGATTGAGCAGGCCGACTGAGATTACTTTGAGTCCGTGCGCTTCGATGGGCTCAATACGATTGTCTCCCAGTACCTTGGGCTGCGTGTTGATCCCGAGCATGAGCGGGACGTTGGGACCGTAAACGTCGGCATCGAGCAGGCCGACTTTGTGTCCGAGTTTCGCCAGTGCGAGCGCAAGATTCACCGCCAAGGTGGTTTTCCCGACGCCACCCTTGCCAGAACCGACTGCAATAATTGTTTCCACGCCGGGAAGGGGCTGCGGTCCTTGCGGCGGTTGCCCGGGATGCGGAGTCATGGGTGTGCTCAAGAAATCACCTTCCAGATCGATGCTGGGATGGAGAACTATTTTTAATTATACAGTCGGCTCAGAGATCGGAAAGGCGCAAACCGTTTTCAGGTTACCGCGCCGTGATGATCTCCGTCAGCACATCTGGCTTCGATTCGTCGCGGACCAGATGCGGATATTTTTCTCCATCGTGATAGTCGAGTTTGTAAATCTTGTAGTAATCAGTGTTTTCGACCAGCAACTCAAGCGGATCGGTTGTGCTCTTCCCGGCCTTGAGCGCATCGCTCAACCGGTCTGCGGTGAAGCGTTGTCCATTTATTGCCACAACCTTCATTCCGGGCCCGATGCCGGCCTTTGCAGCCACCATTCCTTCGACCGTGTCGACGATCGTTCCGCTTTCGTCCGGCAAAAGGCCAATCGAGTATTCTGCGTTGACCTCTTTGAGTTCGCGCTTGCGCGCCTCTACCAGTGGCGACGGAGTCGCGTCATAAACTAATTTCCAGCCGCTTCGGTCGATGCCCGTAAGGGGCGCGCCGGGGCCGTGGTTGGTCAGGCGCTCGGTCCAGAATCCGCGCCAGTCGTAGGGCGCGACCTGATTCAGCGTATTCACTACGTCATCAAAGGTGTAGGTTTTTACTTCGGGAGGGCCACTCTGACCGCCGTGGAAAAGATGGCAGAAATCGTCCATCGACTTCTGGCCGTGGGTCTGCTCGCGGATGATGGTGTCTACCCACAGCCAGTTCAGAACATCTTCGTCGTAATAGTCCACCGTCCGGCGCCAGGATTCCCATTGGGGTGGGGCACCCTGCATGGAGGGCACTCCGTCCGCCGTATCCTGCAAATTGCGCCAGGTGCGGCCGGGAACATGATCCAGCCGAGCGGCCATCAATGCCAGATTGTCGCGAAACTGATCCGGGGTGCGGATGCCACTGCGAGCGCTCAGATTGTCGCCCAGATACGAGGTCAGACCTTCGTACACCCAGAGCAGATCGTCCTGCATGGGCTTTTCGTAGTCGGACGTGGCCAGGTCTGCGGGGCGGCGGTACTTTCCGTTCCAGGAATGAACGTATTCATGCGATAACAACCCCGAGGCTAGAAGGCGCGGATCGGCGTCAACGAGCGAGCGCTCGGTACTGCGGCTGTCATTCGATTCGTGGTGCTCCAAACCGAAGTGCGCCACATGATTGCTCAGGCTATAAACAAAATGGTAATCGCGGAAGTGCTGGGCGCCGAAGAGCTTCAAGGCCTGATCGGTCAGAGTCTTGTAGTGGTCGAGCACTTCTTGCGGAGCAGCCAGATCGCCGGCGCTGTCGGCGGCAATGTCCATCTCCTGACGGGGATTCTCGCTCAACGGCACGACGCGGAGGTACTCGCCAGCGATCACGGGAGAATCGACCAGCGTGGTCAGGGATGAAGGACTGAATTTAATTTCTGTTCCTGACTGTGAACCTACGGGCAGCGGTGTGCCAAATTTCCAACCCGCAGGCAGACGCAGAGTTGCCTGGTAGGTGAGGTCATCGGTGGCCCACCCCGCGGGATACAGCAGGACCGTATTCCAACTCAAGACGGTCATCTTGTCGGTCGCAGATTGGCCCGCGGTAAAGATGCCCTCCTCCGGACTTGCGGGTGAAATAAAATCCAACGCTGCGTTCACCGCGGAAACTCCTGCCGGGACTTCGATGTGGAAGGTCCATCCGTCGAGCAGGTCCCTTCGCCATTTCAGGGTTTGTCCGTTGGCGGTAAATTTTAATCCCGCCAGGTTTTGGATCGGGCCGGTTGGTCCGTGCTCGCCGGGAATCCATTTGGGATAGTAGAGAGTGAGCGTGCCTGGAGCGGCCGGAATCGTCAGTTGGGCGTGAAAGATCTTGCGGGGAGCATCGCTGGCATCGACGGCGAGAGTGATGATGGGCGCCGATGGCTTTGGTGCGGCTTTGTTTTTTTGTGCTCCAACTGGCAGTGCGGCGGCGTAAACCACGATCATCCACAATCCGAGTTGACGAGAAGTCATGTAGCTCCTTGAGTTTTGGGAAAGGTTAACAAAACACCCGAAGAACCAATGACTATAACAGCCGAGTGTGAATGTCGTCACGCACAGGGCGCAGGCGGGTTGCACCCATAACCCTGGCTCGACCTAATAAATGAGTGGCGACGTCGATTTTGCAACGGTTACTTGGGCCAGCCACAACTCGGCGTGCACGATTATCGTCTCAAATGCTTTGATCTCCGACGGAGATCCCTGTCCGTAACGGCTATCGTTTGTTGCGATCGGCATAATTGCCAGCGTAACATCCTGGGAGGAATGGTCGCCGTGCCGTTTGGCGCAGCTAAAGGGCGTGTTGTTGTGCGGTCCCATCACTTCATGAGGGTCAATTCAGAACGTGATTCGAGGCAAACCTTCTCTCAGACGGGTTTCGGAGAAAACAGTCCTGCTGGACCGGCGCCACGCGACTTCAGAAACCGACCTCAGCCGGGCCGGAGCTTGGGCAGTCCTGCTTCTATTGATGGCTCCGCCGGTGCTGGCGCAGAATCCCGCCGCGGAACTCAGCACTCATGACGAAGTCACCACATTCAGAGTGAAAGTGAGCGAAGTGCTGGTGCGGGTCGTCGTGCGCGACGAGGCAGGCCACACGATCGGTAACCTAAAGAAAGAGGATTTCGAGTTATTCGACAACAAGAAACCGCAGGTCATCACTCATTTTGTGATGGAGCAGCCGAAGGCAGGAGAGAAAACGGCAACGAAGGGAACTGCGTCAGTCACTACAGATGTACCTCTCGCTACGCGAATCGCGCCCAACCGCTTTATGGCCTATGTGTTCGACTACGTGCACGCCGACTTCGCCGCTCTGATGCGCATCCGCGACGCCGCGGAACGAAATATGGAGACCCTGTTACCTACTGACCGGGCTGCGATCTTCACAACATCTGGCCAGGGAAACCTTGATTTCACCGACGACCGAGCGGCCCTGCGCAAGGCGCTGAAGAGCCTGATGCCGCGGTCCATAAGCAAGGGTCCCAGCGCGGATTGTCCGGATATCTCTTATTACATGGCGGACCTGATCATCAACCGGGGAGATCAAGTGGCCTTGCAAGACGCCACGACGGACGCGCTCATGTGTGCACCTAACCCCAGGGCAGTCCACGAGTCGGCCCAACAACTGGCACTGTCCACAGCGCGGCAGATGTTGGTACTGGGCGGGCATGAGACCGGCTTGGCGCTCAGCGTACTCAAAGACGTGATCCGACGAATTGGGGCGATGCCTGGTCAGCGGACGATCCTATTGCTGTCTCCCGGTTTCCTGACGTGGGACTTCCTGTATGAATGTGATGATGTGATCGATCATGCTTTGCGGTCACAGGTTGTGATCAGCGCTCTCGACATCCGCGGGCTTGATACGTTCGTTGACATCAGTAAAACTTCCGCGGCCGTGCAGAAATATGCACCGCAGGCAGGGATGGAGGAAGACGGTACACTCTCCGAGTTCGCCAAGGCGACCGGCGGCGCGTTCTTTAAGAACAACAACGATCTCGATGCGGGTTTACGACAGATCGCGACCGCGCCAACGTATTGGTATGTGCTTGGGTTCTCGCCGCAAAACCTAAAGCTGGATGGGAGGTTTCACGACTTGGGGGTTAAGGTCAGGGATCCCAGAAAACTGACTATCCTGGCTCGCAAGGGCTACTACGCACCGAAGCATCTGCCGGATGCAAACGAACAAGCCAGACAGGAAATCGAGGATGCCTTGTTTTCGCAGGAGGTAGTGCATGATCTGCCGGTAGAAGCGCAAACTCAGTTTTTCAAAACGAGCGCGGAGAATGCAAAGCTGACGGTGCTAGTACACATCGACGCAAAGCGTCTGCACTTCAGCAAGTCGGAGGGGCGCAATCTAGGCAAGTTGACGATCGTATCGGGTCTGTTTGATCGCAATGGCAGCTTCATATCGGCAAACGAGAAGGTTTTGGACATGCACCTCAAAGATGACACGTTAGCTAACCGGTTGGGTTCGGGGATCACGCTCAGGTCTAGCTTCGATGTAAAACCGGGCGGATACCTGGTTCGGTTAGTTGTTCGCGATGTCGAAGGTCAGATTTCAGCGACCAATGAGGCCATCGAGATTCCGTAAAAAAGGTCACCCGAGATGTGTCCGAGCGGGAATCGATTTCGCTCATTGACCGAGAGCTATCGAGTCAGGGCAACGTAAGCGATGTAAAAGAGCGGGGCACCGCCGATTTCGCTGCACCCGACTAGACCTGCACGATCAAGTCACTGGGCAAGACGGCTTTGCTATGATCTCCCCGTGGCCTCCCACACGCTGCGCGGCAGATTCATTACCTTTGAAGGGCTCGACGGATGCGGCAAAAGCACGCAACTGGCGAAGCTGGCTGCGGTTTTGACCGCGCAGGGATTGTCCGTTGTGGTGACGCGGGAGCCGGGCGGCACGCCTACCGGAGAAAAAATTCGCCAGCTTCTGCTGGATACGAAGACTTCCTCGCTCGCTCCAATGGCTGAGTTGGCTTTCATGTTTGGTGCCCGGGCGCAGCACATCGCAGAAGTCATTCAGCCCGCGCTGGCCGAAGGGAAGATCGTGCTTTGTGATCGCTTTACCGATTCGACGGAGGCGTATCAAGGGGGCGGACGCAAGCTAGGCAGCGAGCCGGTGCTGGCGCTGCATCGCATTTTGTGCGGCGGCTTGTGGCCTGAGCTTACCATCCTTATGGATTCGGACTTGGCGAAGAGTGTGGAGCGTGCCCGGCGACGCAACAAGACTCAAGCCGGCAAGAATAGCCGGGGAAAGAGCGATGAGAACCGATTTGAGCAGGAGAGTCGGGCGTTTTTTGGACGAGTGCGAAGTGCATATCTCGGCATCGCGGAACGCGAACCGCAGCGTATGGTCGTGGTGGATGCTCGAGGTACTCCCAACGAGACGCACAGGCAAATAGTGGAACTGGTGCGGCGGAAGTTGAAGTTGCCCGCAAAGATCGCTTGAATTCACCACAGAGTCGCGAAGAACCGGTCAAAACGAACAACTCGTCAACAGCTTAGATCCTGAACTCTGTGCCGACGCCCGTAGTATCCTCGATTAATTGACTGTTTCTCTGTGGTTCTGTGATGAATAGGTCTTATGGGTTTTTGTGATTTTTACGGTAATTCGGATGCTCTGCGCCAGTTGCGGGATATGCTGGCGCGCAATCGCTTTCCCCAGGCCGTAATCCTGGCTGGCCCTGCCGGTTCTGGCAAATACACTCTGGCTCTGATGCTGGCGAAAGCCATGAATTGTCTGGCGCCGATTGCGACCGACGGGCTGCCTGACTTCTGTGGCACGTGTTCGAATTGCGTTCGCATTGGGCAGGCGGAAGATCTGGAAGCCCGCTTTGCCGAGACGGTCGAAGCCCGCGACGGTATGCGCGATGCCGACAAGAAAGACACACGGCTGTTCATTCAGACTCATCCCGATGTGCTGGTGATTCCGCCTGATCCGCCGCAGATGATGATCAAAGTGGATCAGGTGCGGCGGGTGATTGAAACCATTTACTACCGCCCTGGCGAGGCCAGGGAGCGAGTTTACATTTTTACCGACTCTGCGTTCATGAAAGAGGCGGCCAATTCTTTGCTCAAGGTGCTCGAAGAACCGCCCGAGTTCGCGACCATCTTCCTGTTGACGAAGAATGCGGGCGAGTTGCTGCCGACGATCCGATCGCGCTCGATGGTGGTCACGCTGGGGGCGCTGCCCGCGGACGAGATTGAACAATACCTGGCAAAGCATCGGCCCGATTGGAATCCCAAGCAGCGGGCGTTGCTGGCTCGCCTTTCAGAAGGCGCGGTAGGACGCGCCCGCAGCTTCGACCTTGCCGGCTATACTGCAGCCCGCGCACACGCGCTGGCTGCGCTGAGTTCGGCTTTGCGGGCTAGCGATCACAGCGAACTTTTCAAGATTACGGAAACCTATCGCGCCGGAGCCGAGGGTCGAGATAAGACGGAAAGGTTGTTGCGGGCGATCTATTCGTTGCTGCAGGATCTGACCTTCCTGAACTCGGGGACTCCGGAGCTTATCCGCAACACTGATATTCAGGGTGAACTGAAGGCGCTTGCCGAATCTGCGGATTTTGCCTGGATTACACTGGCGTCCGACCGTCTGGCAGAGGTTGAGCGGGGAATGCGGAGAAATCTCTTGCGTTCGCTTTCTTTGGACGCGTTTGCGGTGGCGCTGGAGCGCGGATGACGGCAGCAACTGGCTGGTGAAAATGTTTGCGGAATAGCGGCAAAACCAGATCACTCCTCACGCCGCGACAATCGAACAACTACATCCCCTCGTGGTTTCGTTTTTCTTGATGAGCCGCGAACGCGACTGTGCTAGCATTGCCGGCCTGCGTTTCATCTCTCGGCACTATAGCCTTCAATAAAGGGGACCTATCTTGTCAAAGAAACTTTCTCTCGTCGCAACCATTGTTCTGTTTGCTCTCTCGAACATTTCGTTGGCGCAAAAAGTGACGCAACTTCTGCACCCGGCACCGAACGGCGCCTTTGTCGAGTATCTGTTAACCGACGGTACGGTGATGGTGCAAGGCGGGAGTTGTTCCGATTGGTGGAAGCTCACGCCCACCAGCTCCGGCAGCTACGTCAAGGGAACATGGAAGCAACTTGCCAGCCTGCCTTCCGGATACGCTCCTTATGCCACCGCTGGTGCCGTGCTGGCGGACGGCCGGCTGCTGGTAAGCGGCGGTGAATACAGCAACTGCGGCGGCAACTTTACGCTTACCAACCAGAGTGCGATTTACGATCCCAAGACAAATAAATGGACCATGGTTGCACCGCCGAAGGGATGGTATGACATTGGAGACTCGCCGTCGACGGTGCTTCCGAATGGCTTGTTCCTGCTCGGGCGGAAGACGAATAAGGACATGGCGACGCTCGATCCCGCTACTCTCAAGTGGACGATCATAAACGCCACGGGAAAGAGTGATTTCAATGCCGAGGAGGGCTGGACGCTTATGCCCAACGGCACGGTTCTGACTTATGATGTGAAACACAATCCCAACTCCGAGATTTACGACCCGGCTTCAAAGACCTGGACAAGTGCGGGCAGCACGAAGGCCAATCTGCAGGGACCTCCTGCGGAGGGCTGTCTCCACTACGGACATAATCATATTTATTGTCCTCCGGGAGAAGTGGGACCGGGCATCCTGCGTCCGGACGGCACGGTTTTCGCGACTGGAGCTTTCCACACGGGAGCCACTGCTGGGCATACGGCCGTTTACGATCCGGCAAAATCGGGTAACGATAAGTGGACTGCCGGGCCCGACTTTCCGAACGGCGACGCCGCCGGCGATTCCTTTGCCGCGTTGCTGCCGAATGGCCGGGTGCTGGTGGTGGGGAATTCCGGAACGTTGTATGAATTTGATGGGTCGAAGCTGACCTCCACTGCGGAGGACTCCGGTAGTTTGCTGGTGCTGCCCACCGGCGAGGTGCTCATCGGCGGCTATACGGCTTACACTTCCACGGGAAAATACCAGAGCGCGTGGGCGCCGAAGATTACTGCTTTCCCAGCTAGTGTCACGCGCGGCTCCACGTACAAGATCTCCGGGCAACAATTTAACGGATTATCGCAAGCTCTGGCGTTCGGGGACGAATTTGAAAGCGCAACCAACTACCCCTTGGTACGGATCACCAATCGAGGTACTGGTCACGTTTTCTATGCCAAGACGCACGATCACAGCACCATGGGCGTTGCGACGGGCAAAGCTACGGTATCGACCAGCTTCGATGTGCCGGCAGGAATGGAGACCGGAGCAAGTTCACTTGTGGTGGTGGCGAACGGTATCCCCTCCAAGGCAGTGAGTGTGACTGTCGAGTAGAGCAGGACCAGTCACGGGACGGTAGCCGACACTCCGCGTGATGTCGGCTACCGTCCCCGCTTCGGCCAGTTCGAGCCATTTCTGGCTCGTCTCGACAGCTTCTAATTCGCTGCTGCCGGTTTCTTTGCAGGAGGCGGTGGCGGCGGCACAGGTTTCTTGACAGCGGCCGGCGGTGGCGCCGCGGCTGTCTTGACGGTGGCAGGCGCGGCTGTTTTGACCGTGGCTGGTGGTGTGGATGTTTTGACCGTCGCCGGCGGTGCGGATGTTTTTACGCTGCCCGCGGGTTGAGCAGTTGAGGTCGCGACTGCCTTCGTCAACGGGCTGGCCGTGCTGCCTGGCGCAGGCGCTGCGCCGTTGGTGGTCGAGTACATCGTTCCGGTCGCGGGAGAAGTTACGCCGGTGGCTGGCTGGGCTGATCCGCTGACCGGTATCAGGGTGCTCGCCCCGCTGCCATCGGTGGTTGTCGCCGGGGCGCATGGAGCGGCACTGGCGGTGGTCGGAGCTGTTGTCGGCGCGGTGGCTGCCGTTTTCTTCTTGAAGAGCGATCCTAGAGTGGAGTACGCGGAGCTCGCGGTCGAAACAGCATTGTTAGCGCTCGCGGGTACTTGAACGCCGGATGAGGTCGCCGCATTCGCGACCGAAGTTGCCGTTGTGCCACATGGAGGCAAGGCGGAAGCTGAGGTTGCGGTTCCTTGTCCTTGGGATGCGTAGGCAGCCGATTGTCCTTGCGCGGCTCCGGTGACTCCGTTGGAAAGGCCCCGGTAGTGCAGCGGGAATTCTTCAGCCAGAACGTGCTGGTTGCCTTCCACCGTATTCATCTCGTCAACTGTCAGATTGAGCTCGAAGGTCAAGCCGTAGACTTGCTGGCCCGGGTTCCAAGCCAACTCGAACTGGGCATCACCGAATCCCCCAGGGGGGATGTTGAATTTGGGATCAAAGTTATTGGGCCCGTACACCTGTCCGATGCCGCGGAAACCGTTGGCGCCCCAAACTCCGTAGCGATTTCCCCGGTCATCCATGGCCGTTCCGGAATTAGCCACGTATCCGAGAATGACCGGGCGATTTGTCTTGTTCTGAAAGCGTACGATGACATCGATAATTTTCAGGTAACTTTGCGTGCTGGTGCGGAAGTCGGTGATGGTGGCGGCAAAGTCATTGGTTTCATAGCAGAGCGGCTGGCTGCCGCAGAATGAGTTCTGCGCGGGCATGGTGGCAGGCGCGGCTATTTGAGTTTGAGAAACCTGCGCCGCACCAGAGGTAACGATCGCCAACAGGATCGTCGCGACAGCAAGACTCGGAAAAAGCGATCGAATTGACTTCATGGAGGGTTCTCCTTCGGTGAAAGTGGTGCGTAAAGCTTTCTTGCGCTCTAACTTTGCCCAGCGCCGGGAGGCCGATTCGTACCGAGCCTCCACTACGCATTGCGCAAACCGAAAGGGAAAACCGTCATTGTCGGTGAGGAATTTGATGGGGACGGCTGTCCGCAGGAGCGGACTTGGTTCGCTCTGCTTTCGCGTTCCCGCCACTGCGGTCCCGGACTCTTGCATTCCGGCGGTCATGCGTCTCCGACGGAATTGTCCGGTATCGCGGCGTTCGTTGTACTGCACGCGAGATCCTTCGGGGCTGGAGTCCTCAGGGATTACGTCTGGGCGGAACTATTTCGCGGTCATCACCAGTTTTGCGATGGTGGCCAACTGCATGTTCGAGGTGCCTTCGTAGATTTTGCCGATCTTGGAATCACGCCAATATTTCTCGACCGGATAGTCTTTCGTGAATCCGTAGCCGCCGTAGATTTCGATGGCGAGCGAGGTCACTCGCTCAGCTACTTGGGAGCAGAAGAGCTTGGTCATGGCGGCTTCTTTGACGAACGGAATGCCTGCATCTTTCATGCGAGCGGCGTTGTAGACCATCAGCCTGGCCGCTTCTATTTCGGTGGCCATTTGCGCGATCTGAAACTGAATGCCCTGGAAGTCGGCGATTGATTTGCCGAACTGCTTGCGCTCTTGCGCGTACTTCGCGGCATATTCCCATGCGCCGCGAGCGACGCCCGCCATCTGCGCGCCGATGCCGATGCGGCCCTCGTTCAAAGTTTCAATGGCGATTTTGTATCCCCTGCCGACTTCGCCCAGAACGTTCGACTTGGGAACGCGGCAATCCTCAAGAATCAACTCGCAAGTTGAGGAAGCGCGGATGCCGAGTTTGTCTTCCTTCTTGCCGACAGTGAATCCGGGAAATTCTTTTTCGATGATGAAAGCGGTGATGCCTTTGTATCCCGCTGCGGGATCGACGGTGGCGAATAGAATAAAGACGCTGGCTTCCTTGCCATTCGTGATCCACAACTTGCGGCCGTTGAGGACGTAATCGCTGCCTTTCAATTCGGCTTTGGTCTGCAGAGCAAACGCGTCTGATCCCGATCCGGCCTCACTCAATGCATACGCGCCACACAGGTCTGCAACCATTCGCGGCAGGTATCGCTTTTTCTGCTCCTCGGTTGTCCAGCGCAGCAGCGCATTGTTCACCAGGGTATTTTGCACGTCAACGATCACACCCGCAGAGGCATCGACACGCGAAAGCTCCTCAACGGCGAGAATCGCTTCGAAGAACTTCCCGCCCGCGCCACCATATTGCTCAGGCACCTCGATTCCCATTAGCCCGAGCTGGAAGAACTGGTGAATGAGGTCTTTGTCGAAAACACCTTTTTCATCCATCTCCTTCACCAGTGGCCGAACCTTCTCCTCTGCGAAGTGACGGATGTTGTCGCGGAAGAGAATCTCATCTTCGGTGAAGCTGGTCAGAGGAGTCGGCGAGGCAAGCTGCATAACATCAGGCATGAAAGCACCTTCACATGAGCATTCCGAAACGAGAATTTTATCATCTTTGAGGACTGGGGTTCTGGGGCGCTACATCGACGGGGTAACAGAGTACTATCTTTGCGTGTACACCAGTTTGAGGCCATCGGCCTGCAGAATGCGCTGGATCTGGTTGCGCGCGTGCACCGCCCACGGGCCGCTGGTATCCAACTTCACATATGCGCGCCAGTGCTTCAAGGCTTTGCGGGGTTCCCGGACTTTCTCGTAGGCGAGCGCAACGTTGTAATGCGCGTCACCGTAGGTGGGCGCGAGCTGCAACGCGGTGTTATAGGCCTGGATCGCCTCGGCGACCCGGCCAGTCTCATCCAAGACATTGCCCAGATCGAAGTACGCCAGGGCATAACGCGGATCAATCTGAATGGCGGCGCGGTAGTGCTTTTCGGACAGGGTGTAGTCCTGACGGTTGTAATGGAGCGTGCCCAGGTTGATGTGCGCTGCAGCGTGGTCAGGATCAAGTTCGAGGACCCGTTGATAAGCGGAGATCGCCTGCGCCTGGGTATTGGGATCTTCCTCGAGCGCAATGCCCTGAGCGAAGAGCCCAGCTACATCGCAAGGAATCGGCCCCGGTTTCGTCATCGGGCTCGCAGTCCTGGGGACCACATTGTCTCGCGTCGAGAAATCGAAAATGAATTGGCCTGCGATTGGTTCGACCACCCTACCTTCGTGGCGGAACGCAATGCGACTTCCAGTGCTAAAGGTACCGGCCTCGAGCAATGGATTCTCCATCCCCGCGGCTTGTTTCTGCATTGCCTGGAGAGACTGCCGGATGACCGCGGGCCGCACTTTGTGAGCGCACAGGTCACGTACTTTCTTGATTTGGAGTAGATCAAAAAACGAATAGCTCTCGGCGGCGGCTACCAGTTCGGCCTTCTCCCAAGCTGCCAACTGACGCGCCGTGAGCCGAAGAATTCGGAGCAAGTCTGCTCGACTATAGCGGTACACGGTTATAGGGACGTTCAGCTTTCATTATCAGGAACCAGGGGTTATCTTGGCAAGTGGAAATGAGGCT
This sequence comes from uncultured Acidobacteriota bacterium, assembly GCA_963837015.1. Classification (GTDB taxonomy): domain Bacteria; phylum Acidobacteriota; class Terriglobia; order Terriglobales; family Acidobacteriaceae; genus JABDBE01. The sequence goes on from CAWIMI010000025.1 coordinate 82,094, forward strand.
CCAGGGGAATCCGAAACGGCAACTTTGCATCGTTGCTGGTGCAACTCTGGCACTCGCAGGCTCCGACGGGGCAAGCGAAGCTCGGCGACAGCCGCTTGTATGAGGCTACAACCGCTTACAAGCCTCACGAACTTTATAATATTGCCCAGGCACAAAACCTTGGCGTTCCAGGGCTATCATTATCCGTTCCGCTCAACCGATCGAACGATCGCCTATGAGACGCAAGACTGTTCAAGATCTCGAGAGCACGAAAGAAATGACCGGCCTCGTAGAGCAGGCCTGCCTGGTCGCCAAGGATGCCGCATTTAATCTACGGGACTTTCTGGAGAATTCCTCCAACATGGCGTTTATTGCCGTGCAGGACTGCGAGAAAGAACTGGACCGCGCGGAGCGCAAGATCGACGACGGGATTACGACCGCGATTACGCAAGTCTCCGAGGTCGAGGCACGCGAACTACTGGCCTGCCTGAAGTTCATCATCGACCTGGAACGCATTGGGGACTTGGCCTGGTCGGTGACGCAACGCCTGCAGCGCTTGACGCCGAAGATTCTGCGCGACGATCGCCGCGATTTGATTGCGATGGCGGACATTCTGGAAAGAATGCTGGAAGTTGTGCATAAGGGCTTCGTCAACCGCGATCTGGAATCGGCGAACTGGATATTGAAGACCGACTCCCAGATTGACCATGTCTGCCGGGCGGTGTTTCAGCGGCACCTGGAAAGCAAGAGCAAAGACCGGGCCCGCGACTACAGCACTAATCTGCTGCTGATGGCGCAAGCATTTGAGCGCGCCGGAGATCACACCAAGAACCTGGGCGAAGAGTTGGTTCATCTGGTGGAAGGCCGCAGCGTACGTCACGAGCCGAAGCGGTCCCGAGGCTCACGCGCGGCGCATGAAACATAGGAAACGATCAACCTCAGCGAGCCACGCGCTCAGATTCTTGCCTTTTCCATCCTCTCACGCAAGTGCGCTTTCCAACTTTCAGGCAAGGCTTCAACTCGCAGTGCACGCTGCAGAGAAGCCACGTCAGCGTCCTCGTACCTCTTTGCTACATACAGTCGGGTGATTTCTGATACGGGGACGGCGTTCGGGTCTCGAGCGACCACATTAACCTCGTCGCCAGCGCCGACTTCACCTTCGCGCACGACGGCGAAGTAAAACCCGGTCCGTCCGCTAGCCAGAAATCGCTTCACCATGTCATCGGATTGGAATCTCAGACCCAGTTTGTAGCAGGGAAGACGAGGCTGGCTTACGACGACTTCCGCAGAACCGACAGAGAACCGATCGCCCAGATGGACTGAATCCTCGAGCGGGCCGTCCATGGTGAAGTTTTCTCCAAATGCGCCCATCGGAAGCTTCTGATCGGGCAACTCTTTTTCCCAGTATTCGTAATGCGCGAGCGGGTAGCAGTAGACGGCCTTGTGTTCTCCGCCATGGACCGTGAGGTCCGCTTGACGATCGCCATCCAAATTAAGTTTGCGCAGGGCGACGCGACCTACGACTGGTTGCTTGTAGATCGCCGTATTGACATTGATTCCGCGCCACGGCACATCGCGAGGCAGCCCTGTGTTCAGCGAGACCAGCTTCATTTCGCTTCCGTCCTTTGCCCGTTGAAATGTCGTAACTCAGTCGGCCTGAAAACTACTGAACAGATTGTTCAGAGATTCGGCCAGCGTCGGGTGCGCCAGAATCGCACTTTGCAGGGCTGTGTATTTCAGCTTGCCCATCATCGCAATCTGGATCATGGACATCAGCTCACCGCCGCTTTCGCCAAGGATCGCAGCTCCCAGAATCTCTTCGGTTTGTGGATCGACCAAAGCCTTCATGAAGCCGCGCGTCCGTCCGGTTTCGATCGCGCGCGCGACTGAACTCATGGGCATCTTTGCCACGCGAACTTTTTTTCCTTGTTGTGCGGCTTCCTTTTCACTGATGCCAATTCGACCGAGTTGAGGATCGATAAATACACAAGATGGAACCAGTCGTCCGTCAGTCTTACGATTACCGCCCTCCAGGAGATTAGTTTTCAAAACGCGATAGTCATCGTAAGACAGATGTGTAAATGCGGGGCCGCCTTTCACGTCTCCAACGGCATAGACGCCCGGGGCCGTCGTTGCCAGCTTATTGTCCACTCGAATATAGCCGTGGTCGTTTGTAGCAATGCCAGCCGCCTGAAGGTTCAGCTTCTCAGTATTTGGCCGGCGCCCGGTTGCGACCAGCAAATGCGTTCCCTCCAGATTCACGGTCGCGCCTTTGACAGTGAGCGTGAGGCGTACGCGCTGCTTTACACACGCCGCCGACTCGGTCTTGGCTTCCAGGAGGACCTCGATTCCGTCCTCTTTGAAAATGGCGGCGACTTCATCCGCGATGTCAATATCCTCCATCGTCAGCAATTGTTTTCCGCTCTGAATCACCGTCACTTGACTGCCGAAGCGCCGAAACATTTGCGCAAACTCAAGTCCGACATAGCCGCCTCCGAGCACCAGCAGATGCTCAGGCACCTTGCTCAGTTCCATCACACTGGCGTTATCAAGATACGGCACGCTCTCAAGTCCGGGGAGCGGCGGCGCGGTTGCCCTGAGTCCCGTATCAATGACGATCAGATCGGCGGTCAGCATCCGCTCTCCACCCTCCTTCAGTCGCACTTGCAGTTGCTTAGGTCCGACAAACGACCCTTCCCCGTAAATCAGATCGACAAGTTCAGTCTGCCTCAGACCTTGCTCTCTCCTTTTGCGCCAAGCTTCAACCATGCCGCGCTTTCGTTCACGCACTGTGAGCATATCCACAGAGACCTGACCGACGTTCACACCATATTCGGACGCACGTCGTGCCAGATAGGCAATCTCGGCGCTCGCCACCATCGTCTTGGTGGGTGTGCAGCCGTAGTTAACGCATGTCCCGCCCACTGCCGACCGTTCGATCATTGCTGTCCGTTTGCCTTTGTTTGCCAGGGCGGTCGTCAAAGGATTGCCAGCCTGCCCCGAGCCAAGAATAATTGCGTCGTAGTGTGTAATTTCAGCCATGGCGCTCCTCAAAAAGCGGTGCTTGAATGGATCCAGCAACCTGTGGCAAACCGGTTTACAGGCGAGAGACGATCAGAAAGCCGCCTGCGATTGCGACCAGATCTTCAACCAATGCCACGGCCAAGTCAGGCAAATGCGCCCGAGCGACCAAGGCGTGGCGGATGTTGTAACCGGCGAACGTTCCAACGAGGGCACCGATAACCCCTACGATCGCAGCAATAATCAGGCTCCCACCGACGCTGATCGCGAGTGCGACACCGCAAAGGCCGCCGAAAACAATGCGTGCGATCAGTCCTGGAGGTGCGGTGCGGGCTGGAGCCTTCGGCAGCTTATCAGCAACCAGTTCGACAATAGCCAGCAGCGTAAAAAAGGCCAACGCACCCGGATGGCTCATGAACGCCAGCTTGCTTCCGGCAAGATTCAACCAGCCGAGATGAGCACTCCAACAGACTACTGCAGGAGCCGTTAGCGAGCGTAATCCCGCTACGCAGCCAAGAAGAAAGCAGAAAAGAAATACCGTCATTGAGCGTGGCCTTTCCGCAAGACAAACGGGCCCGTTTTTATTTTGACAAAGGTTAACAGTTTTCGCTAAGGGTGTTTTTCCCTGAGCTAGCGTAACACCTTCACTCGGAAACAACTGATCGTTGCCGGGGGCATTGCAACCTCCGAGCAGATCGATCCACTGCATGCATCGCAAATTGACGCGTAGTGGGAATAGCGATCTACAGCGGCCGGATGAAACTAGGCGTTCTACGAGCTAACCGGGTTTTCTGGGTGGCTGAGGTAGTAGTGAACTGCGGGCGTGATGATCAGCGACAACACAATCGAAATTGTGATACCGCCGATCACGGCGATAGCGAGTGGCTGGAGCATTTGTGATCCGGCACCGATGGCAAGAGCGAGGGGCAGCATGCCGGCGGCGGCCGCGAGCGCCGTCATCATAATCGGACGCAAGCGTCGGCGACCGGCCTGAATCATGGCATCGCGCGCTGACATGCCATCTGAGCGAAACTTCTGTTCGGCATCCAGTAAAAGGATTCCATTTTTGGCCACGATGCCAATCACCATGATTAATCCCATGAACGACGCGATGTTGAATGTGGTGCGGGTTACCAGCAATGCCAGCAACACTCCCGACGTGGATAGTACCGCCGACGACAAAATCGCCAGCGGCGCCGCGATTGTACGAAACTCGAACAGCAGCACGATAAACACCAGCACGATCGCGAGCGCCAGAACCAGCATCAGGTCGTGAAAAGCCTTCTGCTGTTCTTCATATTTCCCGCCGTATTGGAGACGGATCGACGAGGGGATCCTCAGGTCCGCGACCGTCTTCCGCACTGCGGTCATGGCGCTGCCAAGGTCACGGCCTTCGAGACGAGCCGTGACCGACACCACGCGTTGCAGATTCTCCCGCCGTATCTCAGTCTGGCCGGGCAGTTCCGTGACCGCCGCCAGAGAACCGATTGTGGCGGTGTGACCGTTTGCGCTGACCAGAAGAGTATTTTTCATTGCATCCAGCGAAGACCGGTTGAAGTCGGGGAACCGAACCCGGACAACGTACGTCCGATCATTGGCAACTACCGGGTTTTCAGCCGGCATGCCCTCAAGGATGGCTTGGGCATCGGTCGAGACTTCCTCTGGGGTAAAACCAGCTCTTGCTGTGAGCGTTGGATCGACAGTGAAGAGCGTGGCCGGCCCGCTGATCGTATTGTCAATTCCATTGCGAAGATCGACGATTCCATCGATTTTGCCGATCGCGTCGGCGATTCGTGGCGCCCAGGCGCGCAACAGCGCGCCATCATTTGAAAACAATTTGATGAAAACGTCCTCCGGTTCGTTCGACAGATCGCCGATCATGTCTTGCAAAACCTGAACGAATTCCACATCGATACCAGGCTCTTCCTTGGCGATGCGGGCTCGAAGTTCAGCTATGACCTCGTCTGTTCCACGGCTCCTGTCTTGCTTGAGCTTGGCCGCGATGTCTCCGCGATTCACTTCGGTGACCGCGGCCAAACCGAGTTCAAGACCGGTGCGCCGGGATTCACCCTGAACCTCCGGAACTTCGAGAATCATTTTCTCGATGTGTCCGACCACCCGCTGCGTTTCCGCGAGAGAAGTGCCGGCCGGGGTTAGATAATCGAGAATGAAGCCCCCTTCATCCATTTCCGGCAGAAGATCGTTCCCCATGAACATGTAGCACACGACCGAGGTGACAATCAGAATTACGCTAAAGACGGCGATCCATCTCGGGCGCTCCAATGCGAAACGGAGGCATTTTTCGTAAAGATCAATGATGCGCTGGAACTGACCCGTTAGCGCGGCCTCCTCCGCGGCATGCAACTGCTCCTTGGTCGCTCGAGGCGCCGACGGTTCTTCTTTTTGATTGAACCCGATGAAATATTGGCTCAGGGTCGGCGTCCAGGTCAGGGCCAAAACCAGCGACGTGAGCAGCGAGACCGACACCGTGATCGCGAGAGCACGGAAGAAAATCCCGGTTACGCCTGTGATTGCGATCAGGGGAAGAAAGACCACAATCGGGGCGATCGTGGAACCAACCAGAGGCACCGAAATTTCCGAAAGCGCGCTGCGGATCGCTTCTAAGCGGCGTTGGCCGGCTTTGCGATGAAGGGTGACATTTTCGACGACAACGATCGCATCGTCGATCACCAATCCGACGGCCGCGGCCAGGCCGCCGAGCGTCATCAAGTTGAAACTTTGACCCAGAAGCTTGAGGACAATAAATGTGATCAGCACGGTCGCTGGGATCACGAGAGCTGCAACAATCGAGGCCCCCCAGTCGCGAAGAAACAACACCATGATGAGCGAAGCCAGCACAAGTCCGATGAGAATCGCATCCCGCACGCTCTTGATCGACTCTGTCACAATTTCCGACTGATCGTAAAACGGTTGGAGATGAACTCCTGGCGGAAGTGAGCGTTGGAGACCGGCGACCTCGGCGTGAACTAAATTGGCAACGTCAACTGTATTACTGTCGGGCTGACGAGTGATGTTGAGCAGCACGGCGGGCTTGCCGTTGGCGGTCACCGCAGTATGGAGTGGCTTCACACTGCGCTCGACCAGCGCCACGTCGCCAATCCTGACCGGTACGCCTGCGGGTGTGGTCTTTACCACAACTTTCCCAAGTTGCTCGGGGCTCGTGACCTGGCCGCTCACGAGCGTCAGGTAAACCTGATGGTTCTGGTCCAGGAGTCCGGGAGAGCCAATGAGGTTGGTTCGCCGGACTGAATCGAGGATGTCCGTTACTGTGACGTTGCTTGCAAGGAGCTTGGCTGGGCCGGGCGTGATGTGAAATTCGGGCTGCTCGCCACCCTGCACCACGACCGCTGCGACTCCGTTCAACCGGTTGAGCCGTGGTTTCAGATCGTAGACGGCCGTTTCCCAGAGTTGCGTTTGCGGCATTGAGTCTGAGGTGAGGCTGTAACCAATGATCGGAAAGGATGCAAATGTCAGCCGATGCGTGGTGATGACTACCGTGGCGGGCAACTCCGATCGCACCCGGGACAGGGCGGCGTCCACCTGTTGCAAGGTGAGAACCATGTTCACGTGCCAATCGAAAAACAGGTCGATTTCAGCAGCACCCCGGCTGGTAATGGATCGTACCGCGGTAAGCCCCGGAACGCTGTTCACCGATTCTTCGATAGGACGTGTGATGGTCACCGTCATTTGGTCGATGGGCATCACGCCGTTGTCCACGCCGATTACGACGCGCGGGAAGTCTGTCGTCGGAAACACGGAAATCGGAATCGTAAACGCGAGATAGATGCCTACCAATGCGAGGACAATTGTCAGAAATATCAGCGGCTTCGCGTAGCGGGTAAACCAGTAGCGTTCACTGCCAGGTTCCGCTGTACGCACACGCTCAAGGAATGCCCGCAGGCGCATGCCTCAGTCCTTCCTCGCGTCTGGTTTTGTTTGGGGTGGTGAGCTTTCCTGCTTTTCGGGCTGGAACGGTTTCACCTGCGTGTTGTCGGGCAGTCCGTAAGCACCAACCGTGACCACCGTCTGGCCGGGGGCTAGACCCTTAGTGATTTGAACCAGGTCTGCAGTGCGAATTCCAACTTGTACCTTCGTCTGGTGCGCATGTTTATCTGCGCCGACGACCATCACGGTGGTAGCACCTTCGGGATCCTTCAGAAGAGCTGCAGCAGGAATCGTGATCGCGTCTGGCAATTGCTGCGCAACAATTTCAACTTGAACCGTTGAGCCGGGGCGAAGCAAGCCGTTCGCGTTCTCAGTTTCCACCCACACTTCGACCGTCGTGCTATTCGGATCGACAGCGGGGCTGATGATCGTGACCTTTCCTTCTTTCGTGGGAAGATCACGTCCGGAGATCGTTGCAGCATCGCCAACCTTAAGCTGTCCCGCTTGCTCTTGCGGGATATGAACCCTCGCGATCACGAACGAAGTATCCATGACGGTCAGGATAGGAACTCCCTGGGGAGGAGTTTCGCCAGGATATCCGGGCCGGTCGGTCACGAATCCGTCGATTGGACTGCGAATTTCCGTGTACCCTAGTTGCGCTTCCGCGCCTTCATACTTGCCACGCGCGGAGGCCAACTGCCCCGCCGCCGACTTTGTCGTTTGTCGCTTGCCCACCGACTGCAACGCCGCGAAGTGCTGATCCGCAATTTGGAACTGGGCCTTCGCCTGTATAAGAGAGACGCCGGCCTGATCCAGTTCCTTTCGTGGCAGCGCACCTTCTTTATAGAGATATTGACGGCTGTCGTAGAGTTTTTGCTCTGCGTCCAGAGCTTCGCGCGCGGACGCGACATCGAGCTCGGCTTTCTTGAGGTCTTCCGGCAGGCTGGCGGCGGTTGTGGTTTCGTATGCGGCCTGGGCTTGTTGTAAAACGCCTTGATTATCCGTCACTGCAGCAGCGAGGTCCCGATTTTCGAGCTCCGCCAGCAACTGTCCACTGTGTACGTGCGAACCACGATTCACGTAGAAGCGGCGCACAGGCGCGGTAATTTTGGGTGTGATCGCGGCCTGGTTCTTGGGATACAGAATGGCCTCGGCATGAATAATCTGCTGGATCGGGCCCTGCTGCGCGACGGCGGTTTGGACCGATACCACGGGCGCCTCCTCAGGAGTCTGTTTCGAACAAGCGGAGAGGCCGGGCAAGGTGATCAGCAACAAAGCGGCGAATTTATTTCTTGAGCGGCCGAGCGTCATGAGCTCAAAAGCCCCCGGTAAGAGATTGTAAGTTGGCAATAGCCACGCGATATCTTACCTGCCCGTCGTCGTAATTATTGCGCGCTTGGACGAGCACATTCTGTGCATCGACGGCCTCAAGCGCAGTCGCCTCTCCGCCTTGGTAACGAATATTGGTTAGCCGTAAACTTTCCTGCGCGAGATCCACGGACTGACGAAGCAGGCTGAGTTGGTTTTTCGCCAGTTGTGCCTCCGAATAAAACGTTTGCAGATCTGAGATGGCTTGACGCTGCGCCGCACTCAGCTCCAGTTTCGACTGATTTCGCTGCAGCCGCGCCTGCTTCACTTTGCTTTGTGTCGCACCCCAGTTCCAGATAGGCAAATTCAGGGTCGCGGAAACCTGGGAGCCAAGATTGTTAACGCCATCTGTCTTCGTCGCATATTGGGTTGCGTCGATTCCGTAAAAGTAGTTGATCGAAACTGAGGGCAGATGTCCACCGATGGCCGAAGTCACTTCCTGCTCGGAAGCGCGGAGGGCCGCCACAGCAGCCTTCAATTCGGGATTGTTTCGCGCGGCCAGATCTTGCGCAACCTGAAGTTCGGGTAAAGATGGAACGTCGCCAAGATCGTCTAAGACTTGGTAGTCGCTCGTGAATGTTGGAAAGATTAGCACTGCCAGCGCCAGCCGGGATTTTTCGTCGGCCAGAGTGGCCTCCTGTAAGTCGCGTTGCCGATCGTTGGCTTCCAGTTGTGCTTTCACAACGTCGGAATGCGCTACTTCACCGCCTTGTTCCAATTGCTGGCTGATCTTCAGAAAGTGTTGCGCTTCGTCGTCGGCACGCTGTGCGTTGGTGATCTTTCGCTTGGCCGCTATGGCTCCGTAGAAGCTTTGAACTACAGTCACCACCAATCCGCGAGCGGCAATCTCGGCTTTCGCATTTGCCAATGCTTCCAGCGCGCGCGCCCGGCGATAATCGGCGATGGAAGACAGGCCAATTCCCTGATGCACAGCTCCTTGGCTAACGTATTCTCGAATTGCATTCGCCGAGATGAACCTGCCGGTCGTCGTTCCGTTGGGTTGGGTATAAATTGCTCCGGTCGTGTAACCGACGTCGGGCAGAAGCGCGGCCCGGGCTTGAACACGGTCTTCTCGCGCCATGCCGGCTTCGGTCAGCGCCGCTTGAAACTGGGGAGCATTGGCTTTTGCCCGCTGGATTGCATCCGCGAGGCTGATTCTGAGGGGCGCGTTAGGCGTTCCCGTGGGACCCTGCGGCACGACCACGCCGGTCTGAGCCCAGACGCGTGCGCACGCGATCACCACTAGCGCCAGAATATATCGAGACACGCTCACCTCTTTTGCCGCATAAGAAATATGGCAAAAAGAAGGTGAAGCGAACCTTAATCAGGATTCCAGGGGCAGCCGAACCGTCATGACCGTGCCCGCCCCAATCTGGCTGTCGACGGCAATTGTGCCTCCGTAAGCATCTACCATCGCCTTTGTGATTGCTAGTCCCAGGCCGTAGCCGCCGGTCTCGCGAGTGCGCGAGGCATCCGCGCGTTGGAAGCGATCAAAGATGTGGGCGAGTTCAGTCTTGGCGATCCCGGTTCCCCAGTCTTGCACTTTTACCTGTGCACCATGATCCGCTTGCGAAACGGTCACCAGCACACGCGAACTTTTCGAACTGTACCGGATGGCATTCTCCAGCAGATTGTTCCAGATGAGCTCCAGGTCCTCGGGATCGGCTTTGATGGTGGGGCGACTTTCTGGGCGGACTTCGATCACTACTCCGCCCGCGGCGGCGAACGCTCCAAGTCGATCGGCACTCTGCTCGCAGGAAACGGCCAGGTCGACAGGCACCAGATCGTGTCTACGATGGCCTGCCGCCGACTGTTCCGCACGCGCCAGGCGCAACATGGAATGAATCAGCTTCTCGATGCGGGCAACATCCTCGAGCGCGATCTCGATGCGTGCCCGGTATTCCTCCGCGGTTCTTGGCACTTGCACCATCGATTGCAGCGTGGATTTCAGGATAGCCACGGGCGTTTTCAATTCATGCGCCGCGTTGGCTAGAAATTCCTGCTGCGAAGTAAAGGCGCGGTACAAGGTCGCGAGCATCGTCTCCATCGCGCGCGTCAACGGAGCCAATTCTTCGGTCGCGGTCGCGTCCTCCGAAAGATTGAGACTCCAGTCCGACGCCGAAACTCTCCCCGCGCTCGTGGCCAGAGTCGCCAGCGGGGAAAGCCCCTGGCGAATCGCCCATGCCGCCACGACCGTCGCAATCGCGAGTAAAACCAGGCTGCCAATCAGAGTCAGGAGCGCGGCGTGCCATAAGTTTTCGCGAAATTCATCGGTTGGTGCCGCGTAGATCACCGTGATGGTCGCGGTCGATTTTGTATCCGGCCCTTCGCGATCCAGAACTGGAAGGTGATCCAGGCGGACCGCTCGGCAACGAACTCCGCCCACAGTGACGTTCCAGTATTGCCGGTTCGGTTTTCGTGGACCCGCAAGAGTTCCAGGCCAGTTCGCGGATGCTCCGATCACATGCCCGCTCTCGTCGACAATCTGATAGAAGTCGGGATGATGCGGGTCGAGGGGCGGAGGCGAGAGCTCTTTATCGAAGATCAGTTCATGGTTGCCTTCCTCGGAATAACGGATGAGTGCGGCAACGCTCATAGCCCGCCCGTGAAGCGCGGCATCGAACGCCGCCAGCAGCTCTCCGCGGGTGAAGTACGTCGCCAGTGAAACGAGTGCAATGGTCAGGATCAGTTGCGTCGCAAAAACTGAAGCAATCAGCCGGCGCCGGATGGAAAGTTTAGGCATGTTCATTCCGCAGCATGTAGCCCTGGCCGCGCGAGGTTTGTATCAGGTCGCCATTCCGGTCGTCCAGTTTGCGGCGCAGTCCGGAAATATAGACTTCAATCACGTTGCTGAAGCGCTCCCAATTGAAGTCGTAAAGGTGTTCGAGTAACTCGGTCTTCGAAATGATTGCACCTGAACGGTGCGCCAGATATTCAAGCACACGATATTCCATCCCCGACAGCACAATCAGTTTGCCACTGCGACGAACCGTACGATCCGCAGTGTTTATTTCCAAATCCTGCACTTTCAAAACAGGCGCGCCGTGACCTTTGCCGCGACGTATGAGAGCTTTTGAGCGCGCTACCAGTTCGCCCAAATCAAACGGCTTGGTTACGTAATCATCGGCTCCGGAATTCAGGACTGCCACGATGGACTCCTTCTCATCTCTCGCGGTGAGCACCAGAACAGGCGTCGCGATTCCAGCACTACGCATTCGTTGCAGCACGGTTATGCCATCGATTCGCGGAAGCATAAGGTCGAGGAGCACGAGATCGTAGGGATTCGACTCCGCCATGTAGAAGCCCTCCTCGCCGTCAAAAGCAAAATCCACGGCGTACCCTGCGCCCTCTCGCATGCTGCGCCCAATATTGTCCGCAAGGCGCCGCTCGTCCTCAATGATGAGAACCCGCATGGCCTGAGATTACGCTCGCCAGGCATTTGTTGAAAAGTAGTTGGAGGTGGACGGATTCTAGTTGGCAGGTATCACGTCGACGCAGGCTTAAGACTGGTGGGCTAAGTTTTCTTTCAGGGGTTCCACTGTCCAACTCTCCATTTCATCGCGCGAGGACAAGGCTCGCTACTCCATTTTCAATCATCTTAACCAGAGCGCGGAACATACTAAGAAAACGGTCGGTGCCCCGACAAGACCCGGTAGAACGGCGGTTTATGGGATGCGGGTGCGGCGCTGATAACCTTCGTCCGCACCGGTGGAAGAGTTGCCATCGTTGGTCGGTAGCCTTTTATCTCTCGCCGCTAGCAGTTTTTGAAGATGCCTTATTTCGCAGGTTCAGATTGAAGCGTGCGCACCTGCCACGGAATAATTACCTCTTTGAAAATGCGAGGATCAGGCCACACCTTTACCTGCCGCCCGAGGTGACCACCCAGGGGATTGACCCATGCCGTCTTTGGTACGTCGCCTTTATCCATGAGCAGGTAGATATCGGAGATCGGCACCTGGGTATCGAGCACTCCCGCCAGAATAAGCATGGGCGCCATTGGCTTGCCCAGCAGTCCTTGTTTGACGAGGGACATTTTCGGCAAAACTTCCGCCATTTGATCGATGGTCGCCACGTTGTCGAAGATCGCCATCAGGGCCGGAACCTGATCGAAAAGGTATTCACGATTGCCGATCAAGGAGTTCATCAGAAAGTCTTTTTGAAAAAACGTATCGACGGGTGGGGATTGGGCGCTGGCTCCCCGCAGACGATTGTGCTCAACGATGGCCATCTTTGTCGCCCAGTAGGCTCCCCAACTCACGCCGTGCATGGTGACGCGATTCTTGTCGATCTCGTGTCGGGTGGCGATGTAATCGAGAATGCGGGAGAACATGCGGTCCGAAGTTTCGCTGACTTTAATTGGACACTGCCCGGTGCCAGGACCATCGACGGCCAGAAACCCGACCCCAAAAGGCAGAATTGCGCTAAAGCTCTCGGTCAAGTCCTCCTTGCGGCTGTCCAGCCCATTCACGGCCAGAACAAGCGGCACGGGTCCATTCGTGCCCTTCGGCAGACGAAGGTAGCCGATGATCTCTTTGCCCTCGAAGGGAATTCTTACAATCTCGAGCGGGGGATCCCAGAAGCGCGCGTGATCGAGGAAAGCTTCGATCGCTTTTTCATACGCTCTTTGTTTGCCGGGCGATGCGGGGATTGGCCAACGCCCGAATGAATAAAGCCGCCAGGCGCGAATATAGTCTGCGTTCGCCTTCTGGGGATCGGTCTTTTCTACCGCCTTAGCCTCGTTCATATAGCGATCCGCCACTGCCATAAACGCCGCCGCCCACTCGTCTTTATCGCGTGTATGAATCGAGTTGAAGGCTTCTTTGACGTCGGCGGGATCGAGTCCAATGAGGGGGTACTGTCCGACCTCGGAGCGGCGAATGGCTTCGACCTTGATTTCTTCGATCGTTCGCTCGGTGTGCTGTTGCGAGAGGGAAAGAACACTTAGCGAACAAATCAGGGCCAGCGATAATGCCGACACTTTTGCCAGAAACATAGCTCGTCCGTCAGAGTGAGATTGACGCTCTAACCGTATTGACACAGGATGGTTCCTTTCCACTTGAAAAAAGATGGGGCCGGCAGGAGCTCCGGCCCCACTTACAAAAAACCAGGCAATCAGAAAAGAAGCTTCAGGCCCAGTTGCACCGCCCGCGGTCCACCGGAGCCGATGACGGGGTTAGCCGCGGCGACATCCGGAGTGGCGCAGCCGCAACCGAAGTTAGCGGCGGAAGGATCATTGAGGCCGAAACCATTCTGTCCGCCGTAGGGATTGGCAAAATTTGGATGGTTGAAAATATTGAAGAACTCAGCGCGGAACTGGGCATTAAGCCGCTCGCCGAAGTGCCAGTTCTTCGCGATCGAGAAATCCAGGTTGCGGAAGCCGGAATCAGGGAACATGTTCCGGCTCATGTTCCCGAACTGCCCGAGCGCGGGAGGAATCATGACCGAGTTGCCTTTGGCATAGCAACCGAACAGGTTGAGGGCCGTGGAGGCGGGACCCGCCGTATTACCTCCGTCAAGAGCCAGAGCTTTCGCATTGCAAGCCGCATTATCAGTTGGATTCGTCTGACTGTGGTTGCCTGGATAAAACGGAATCGGCGCTGGCCCAGATTTAAAGTCATTCTTACTCCCAAAGAAGTTCCAGCGAATGGGGCTGTTCGCTGGAGGACTGACTGGCAGCGGACCTACTCCGGCCGCATCCGTTCCCTCGTCCATCGGCCCCCAGTGCTGCGGGCTCTGCAGGGTGATAATGGAATTGATCTCCCAACCCTCGAGCATCTGTCCGTAACTTTTCTTTCCAGGGATGGCATAGGTGAGCGAAACCGTGAAGCGATGTCGAATGTCGAAGTCGCTGTTTCCGTATTCGCTGGCGAGGTTATACGAATCCTGCGGAAGTCCCGATCCGTAACCAAAATCCCAGTTTGCGGCTACATCGTCCAGAGCATGGGAGTAGGTGTAACCGGCCACCATACTCAAGCCGTGGAAATTCCTGGCGTTCAGCGTAACTTGCAGGCCGTTGTAATTTGAACGGTAAACGTTACCCATCTGGAAGATGTTGCTCAGGTAAGGAAACTTAGTTGCGTACGGCCGGTTTGCTTCTTCGCCTCCCGTACTGTCAGGGGCGCAAAACGTCGGATCGGTGTAACCGGAAGCAACGCATGTTGCTATGCTGCTGGCCGGCCAACCCGACCCTACCGGCGGCTGGTTAATGTCGCGAATTCCAGTTAGGTTGCCACCATCGTTGCCGACGTAGGCCACGTCCAGCGAGAGGTTCGGAGTAAATGCATGTTGCACACTCAAGGTCCAGTTCCAGACGTAGGGAGTCGTCAGGTTTTGGGCGACACCCATGATCGCGCATGGAGAGGCAAAGCAGTTAATTTTCTGATTAAGGTTGCCGTAAATCGGACCGTTATCCCACGGGAAACTAGAAAGCTGTGCCAGGTTGCCAGTGTTGATCGTACCTCCGGCTGTGTCGTTCGCGGCATCGATAATCGCTCCGGTAGGAACGCTGGGAAGGCCGAAGCTGTTATTGAATGCGAGGAAGGACTCCCAGTTGATGGTTTCATAGACCAGCCCGCCCCCGGCCCGGATTACGGTAGTTCCTTTGCCGTTGGTATCCCAGGCAAAGCCTGCCCGCGGCGCGAAATTCGTCCGGTCTGAGTTATAAGGTGAACTAATCTGCTTTCCTACCTGCACCATCCCCAGATTGGGGTCGAAATTGCCGAGCAGGTTATTGGCTTCCTTGGGGGGCGTGCTGATTTCATAGCGCAGCCCGAAATTAAGAGTCACGTTGCGCGTCACCCGCCAATCATCCTGAATGAACGCGGCGTAGCCCCAATTGTGAATTTGCCTGGTTGGATTTCCTGTCAGTACGGAGGTCTTGAAGGGTGCTCCAGAAAAGAAATCCTCCAGGGTTGTAGTGTTGAGTAAGTTGGCTGGGTTCTTAGGATCGGGGGTGTTGGCTCCGAGGAACGTGATACTACCTCGAGCATTTCCCCACGCGCCGCCGGTTACATAGTCCCTGTGAATCTCACCGCCGAACTTGAGAGAGTGATTGCCGCGAGTGTAAGAAACATGATCGAGGATTTGAGTGATGCTATCTGGCCCTTGGAACTTCGGCCATTTGAAGCCACCCAGACCGGGAAAGAAGTAGCCGCCGAACCCGATGCGTGGTAATCCACCCGTGTTCGGACCCGAGACGCCGGTGTCGAGCCCGTAAGCCGAGGCGGGCGTGTTGAGATCGCCCGGCAATGTGGGCTGGTAAAGGCGGTTGTATCCAAAACGCACTTCGTTCACCCAGCGAGAACTGGGCGTCGACACCCAGCTTGCACCGAATACCTGCGCCCGCGTGTGAATGTCCGACCGCCATTTCGACTGCAGTTCGGGAAAGTCTTCGACCGTGCCCGTGTTGTTCCCGAAGAAGTACATCCCGCTGATGCGGTTCCTTTGATTGACGTTGTAATCTACCTTGCCGACCGCGTTGTAAATCGTGACGTTGTTGGGGAAGCCGTTCGGGATGTTAATGTTTGGATTGTTGTTGGTCGGGAAGCCAGTTCCGTTGCACGTAACCGTAGCGCCGGAGAGTGCGCACCCCGCAACCTGCAAACTGGCAGGACTTACCACGATTCCGCCCGCCTGCAGATCTGCAATCGCGTCCGGAATACTGTTTGCGCAATCACCGCTGGTGAGGAAAAGGCAATTGCCCGCGGCGGGCATCGCGACCATCGACGGGCTGGTAATGCCCCCGAAAGAGTTCCCCACGTTATACATTTGGCCTTCGAATGCACCAAAGAAAAAGAGTTTGTCTTTGACAATAGCCCCGCCGACGCTGCCCCCGTACTGTTCCAGCGACGTGCCGAGCTTGGGATTCGGCACGGCGTTGAAATAATTTCGCGCATCCAGTGAGCCGGTGCGACCGAATGCGAATGCAGTGCCGTGAATCTGGTTGGTGCCTGATTTAAGACCAACGTTCACGACTGCCCCCGGCTTCCACCCGAATTCGGCCGGTGCGTTCTCTTCCACATTAAATTCCTGAATGGAGTCGATCGGTAGAATCGTCGCCGAGTCGCCAGCGATGCCGGCCCCATTGATGATGGCTTGTCCGGAAAAGGGTTCGCTGTTGAACAGGCCCTCAACGAAGTACGCATTGTCTTCCGCTCGCAACCCGTTCGTACTCGTCGTCGAGAATCCACCACCGGGATATCGCATCACACCCGGACGCAGTTGAAGCAGGTTCTCGTAGTTACGGCCGTTCAATGGCAAATCATTGATCTGAGCGTTGCTTAGAGTTCCACCCAGAGTCGAGGACGTAGTGTTGATAAGGGGAACCTCCGACGTCACCACCACCGTTTCGGAGAGCGATCCGGCTGGGAGCAGAATGTCAACCCGCAAGTCCTGCGCAACTTCGACCATGATGTTGACGCGCTCCACGGTCTTGAAGCCCCTTGCTTCTGCGCGTACTTTGTAAACTCCGGGTTGTAACTCGGGAGCTGAATAGTTCCCGGAATCATCGGTGACGACGGTTCGAGCCGAGCCCCGCTGAACATCGGTGATGATTACTGAAGCTCCAGCCACAGCGGCACCAGACTGGTCCGTGACCGTTCCAAGGATGCGGCCGGTGATCGATTGCGAAAACGCGGGAACGGAGACGGCGAGCAGCAGGCACGCGATGCCTAGAAACCGAATGCCATTCGACGGAGAATGCATACGACCTCCAAATCCTAAAGAGGATGGAATAGCTCTGGGTCGCTTCTGCGCGACCGCTTCGATCTAGAGTTGAAAAAGATCTGGCGATTTGAAGGTATAGCCTTGACGCGGCCCACCCGTCAAGTAGTATTGTGGTTCGACCACAAGACCGCTTCTTGACGGGCCTGCCGCTTGAGTCCACATAAGGTTGGGGCGTAGCCTACCAAGCTGGAGGGGCAGAATAAGCATGGCGATAGCGACCATTAATCCCGCGACTGGCGAAGTCGTAAAGACCTTCGAACCTCTGAGTGCGTCACAAATTGAGCAGAAACTGCAACTGGCGGCGTCTGCATTCCGAAAACATAGGCAGACGAAGTTCGCGGAACGGGCGATAAAGATGATCCGCGCGGCCGAGATTCTGGAAAAGGAAAAAGACGAGTGCGCTCGCTTGATGACGCTCGAGATGGGCAAGCCTCTGAAGGCTGCAGTGGCCGAGGCGATGAAATGCGCGGCGGGATGCCGCTACTATGCGGAAAACGCCGAGAAGTTTCTGGCGGACGAAGTTGTCGAAACGGGAGCAAAACGCAGCTTCATTCGCTATCTGCCAATCGGCCCCATCCTGGCAGTGATGCCTTGGAACTTTCCCTTCTGGCAAGTATTTCGCTTTGCGGCCCCGGCGCTTATGGCGGGCAATGTCGGCTTGTTGAAGCATGCTTCGAACGTTCCACAGTGCGCGCTCAAGATAGAAGATATTCTCCGCCGCGCCGGCTTTGCCGAGGGCGTCTTTCAGACCCTGCTCATTGGCTCCGGGCCAGTCGATAGCATCCTGAATGATTCTCGTGTGGTTGCCGCGACTCTGACGGGCAGCGAACAGGCTGGGATTCAGGTTGGAATCTCCGCCGCCAAGCGAATCAAAAAGGTGGTGCTGGAACTTGGCGGCAGTGATCCCTTCATCGTGATGCCCAGCGCCGATCTCGAACTTGCAGTTGCGACCGCCGTTGATGCGCGCATTCAGAACAATGGCCAGTCCTGCATCGCAGCCAAGCGGTTCATCGTTTCGGAAAAGATCGCTGATGAGTTCGAGCGCAAGTTCGTCAAACGTATGCAGGACCTGCGTGTGGGCGATCCGTTTGACGACAGTACGCAGCTCGGTCCCTTGTCCAGCGCCGACGCAGTCACCTCTCTGGATGCCGGCGTGAAGAAGAGCATCGCTGCTGGTGCGCGCGTGCTAACCGGCGGCCACCCGCTGAATCTTCCCGGGAACTTCTACGCGCCCACCGTTCTTGCCGATATTCCGAAAGACTCACCAGCTTACAAAGAGGAATTTTTCGGCCCGGTGGCGTCGCTTTTTCGAGTGAAGGACGTGGACCAGGCTATCCAGATCGCCAACGATAGCCGCTTCGGGTTGGGCGCCAGCGCTTGGACCAACGATCCTGCAGAGACAGAGAGATTTGTCAACGAACTCGACGCAGGCATCGTGTTCCTGAACAAGATGGTGGCGTCGGATCCGCGTCTGCCTTTCGGAGGCGTGAAGTACTCAGGGCACGGGCGTGAGCTCGCTGTGCAAGGAATTCGGGAGTTTGTGAACATCAAGACCGTGTGGATTCAATAATCAGAAAGGAGATTCGGCTGGTTTAGTCGCGGCATGGTATAGTGGTATTACCACTGAACCAATAAGATCGCGTCGCACCGACATTCGGCCTGATGACAGACGAAGCGCCTGACTCCTTGGATGCCAAGCCAATGTACAGGGCAGTAAAAACCTCTCGCCTTTACGAGCAGATCGTACAGCAGGTGGAAGATTCCATTTTAAAAGGACAACTCAAACCTGGGGATCAGTTGCCGGCAGAGCGTGACTTGGCCCAGCGGTTCGGCGTAAGCCGCACCGCTGTGCGCGAGGCGGTCAAAACCTTGCGCGAAAAAGGCCTGGTCGAAGCCTATTCCGGTCGCGGCACGTTCGTGACCAACGGAACTTCGCAGGCGATTCGGCAGTCGTTGGACTTGATGATTCGGGTCAATCAGCAGGAAGGATCCGCTAACCTGGCTGAGTTACGGCTGGTGCTCGAGCCGGAGATTGCTGGCTTGGCCGCCACCCGCATCGAGGAGCAATTGCTGAGCACCATGCGGGAAGCCGTCGCAGTGATGGATCGCAACCTCCACGACCCAGATGCCTATGTCGAAGCGGATCTCGATTTCCATTTGGCGCTGGCGGAGGCGGCCGGGAACCCGTTGATCCTGTCGCTCCTGGATTCGATTGTGGGACTGTTGCGTGAGCAACGGAGCCGCATTTTCGATGTACATGGAGGACCGGAACGCGGCCAGTTCCATCACAAATGCATTCTGGCAACCATCGAAAAACGCGATCCGGAAGCGGCGCGAGCAGCCATGCGGGCTCATCTCCAGCAGGTGCTCGCGGATTCGTCCTCGTTAGGCAAGAAGTAACTTGCAGCTCAATACCGCATTAAGCGAAGGAAATTGTTGAATGGCGAAGCTTGGATTCATCGGTCTCGGTGTGATGGGCGGCAACATGGTAGCCCGCTTGCTCGAAAAAGGGCACGCCGTGACCGGCCACAACCGGACGCGAGCGAAGGCGCAGTGGTTGATCGACAAAGGAATGAAGTTCGCCGAGTCTCCCAAGGTGGCCGCGGCGGCGTCAGACGTGACCTTCACCATGGTGACGAACTCGGCGGCGCTCGCCGAGGTGACGGACGGCCCCGATGGTTTGCTGGCAGGACTCGGCCCCGCCAAATTCCACATCGACATGAGCACCGTCAGCCCAGAAATAAGCCGGGCGCTGGCTGCGAAAGTACGCGAGAAGGGCGCCGACATGATCGATGCACCAGTTTCGGGCAGTGTCATTACTCTGCAGCAAGGCAAGCTCTCCGTGATGGTGGGTGGCCGCAGGGAGACTTTCGAACAACTGAAGCCGCTTCTCCTTGATATCGGACCAAAGGTCACCTACGTGGGCGACAACGGAGTTGCGTTGTCGATGAAGATCGCGGTGAACCTCAGTCTGGCCGTGCAGATGCTGGCCTTTTCCGAAGGCGTGCTCCTGGCGGAAAAGAGTGGGATTCCGCGAGAGGTCGCGGTTGATGTTCTAGTTCACAGCGCCATCGCGTCGCCGATGATTCAGTACCGCGGCCCTTTCGTTTTGCAGCAACCGGAAGAAGCTTGGTTCGACGTCAACATGATGCAGAAAGACATGCTTCTCGCCATGGAACTAGGGCGCAAGCTGAACGTTCCCGTTCCCACAACCGCCGTCAGCAACGAATTCCTCACAGCCGCCCGCGGTATGGGTTGGGAGAAGTTGGACTTTGCCGTCATGTTTGACGTTCTGGCGCGCATGTCGGGTGTGCAAGAATGACGACCGCCACACAGCCGAGGGAAGCTCTGGAAAAAGTAAATTTATGGCTTCGGATGTACCGCCAGATGGTCGCTATTCGTCAATTTGAAATCCAGGTCAACGAAGTCTACACCCGGGCGTTGATGCCAGGTCTTGCCCACCTTTACATAGGTGAGGAAGCGGTCGCGGTGGGCGTATGTGAAGCGCTTGAGCGCGCTGACTACATCACGAGCACGCATCGCGGTCACGGGCATTGTTTGGCGAAGGGTGCCTCCCCCGATAAAATGTTCGCCGAACTGCTGGGTAAGAAGGCCGGGTACTGCAAGGGCAAGGGCGGTTCTATGCACATTGCAGACCCGGCGACCGGCAACCTTGGAGCAAACGCAATCGTATGTGGCAGCGCCGGCATTGCGACGGGGGCCGCGTTTTCGGCCCAGCGCCTAAGTGACGGCCGGGTAGCCGTATGTTTCTTCGGCGAGGGCGCCCTCGGCCAGGGTGTGCTCTACGAGGTCATGAATCTCGCCCAACTTTTCAGGCTGCCCGTGATCTATGTCTGCGAGAACAACCTCTATACGGAATACACGCATTTCTCGGAAACTACCGCTGGGGACATTCTGACGCGAGCAACCGCATTCGGCCTCGAGGCTGCCAGCGTTGATGGTCAGGATGTGCGCGCGGTTCATGGTGCCGCACAGCGGTTGGTGGAACGCGCTCGCCGTGCTGAGGGTCCTGCGTTTCTGCTATGCAATACCTATCGCTACCATGGGCATCACGTTGGCGACATCAACCGTGAATATTATCGCTCCAAGCAGGAAGAGCAGACCTGGAAAACGGAGCGCGATCCGATCGCCAATTTCGGCAAGTGGCTGATCGAACAGAAACTCTCTGACGCAGCCGGGCTCGAATCGATGCAGACGGAACTCGAATCTGAAATGAAAAAAGCCGTCGAATTCGCAGTCGCTGCGCCGTATCCGTCCGCCGATGAAGTAGACGAGGACGTCTATGCCTGAAGCCTCCGAGCGTGAACTCACCTTCGCGCAAGCGATTCGCGAAGCCCTCGCCGAAGAGATGCGCCGCGATAACACGGTGTGCATTATGGGCGAAGACGTAGCCGAGGCAGGCACGCCGTTCAAAGTTCTCTCCGGACTGCTGGAAGAATTCGGCAAAGACCGCGTGCTCGATACGCCGATCTCGGAAGCCGGATTTACAGGGCTCGCCGTGGGCGCGGCCATGACCGGAATGCGTCCGGTCGTCGACATCATGTTCGGCGACTTCATCACCTTGACCATGGATCAAATGGTCAACCAGGCGGCCAAGGTCCATTACATGTCCGGCGGAAAGTGGCGAGTGCCGATGGTAATGCGCACCACCATGGGCGCGACTCGCCGCTCTGCGGCGCAACACTCGCAGTCGCTGCATGCGTGGTTTTGCCACGTGCCGGGATTGAAGGTTGTGTTGCCTTCGACTCCATACGATGCCAAGGGACTGTTGAAGGCCGCGATTCGAGATGAGAATCCGGTTGTCTTCTTCGAAGACAAAATGATGTACAAGCTCAAAGGTCCGGTTCCTCAGGACGACTATACCGTTCCGCTCGGCGTTGCCGACGTGAAGCGCGTGGGCGAGGACATCACCCTGGTTGCGACCAGCAGCATGGTGCAAGTCGCGTTGGGTGCGGCCGCGCTGCTCGATGAAATCGGAATCAGCGCCGAAGTGGTCGATCCGCGCACGATGTGGCCGCTCGACGAAAAAACTCTGATCGAATCGGCGAAGAAAACGTCGCGAGCGATCGTGCTCGACGAAGGTTACGAACGCTATGGAGTGACCGCCGAGCTTGCGTCCGTGATTGCCGCGGGCGCATTCTACGACATGGACGCTCCGGTCAAGCGCATGGGCGCGATGCATGTTCCGATTCCGTTCTCGCCGCCTTTGGAAGATGTAACCGTGCCGACCGAGCAGACCGTGTTTGATGCGGCCCGCAAACTTTGCGGCCGGTCCTGATCTCAACTGGCAAAGGAGAATTCTGATGGCTCTGCCCACATGCGGAACGATGGCGGTGGATTGGGAAAACCGGGTGGACTTCGATCGCCTGCGCCGCGAGCGCCTGGCGCGCGCCAAGGAACTTCTCAGCAAGTCGAAAATGGGTGCGTTGTTGTGTTTTGACATGAATAATGTCCGCTACCTGACGGCGACTCACATTGGTACGTGGGCTCAGGACAAGGCGAATCGCTTCACCCTCCTTCCACAAAACGACGAGCCGATTCTGTGGGACTTTGGATCGGCCGCAAAGCATCACCAATTGCATTGTCCGTGGCTGGGCGAGCGGTCGCGGGCGGGGATCTCCATGTTGCGTGGCGCAATGACGCCAGAAATGGGGCGCGCCGAAGATGTGGCTAAGAAGATTCGCATCGAGCTGGAAATGCGGGGCCTGCACAAAGAGCCGGTGGGCGTCGACATTGTCGAATTGCCGGTCCTCTTTGCTTTGCAGAAAGAAGGAATCAAAGTCGTCGACGGCCAGGCGCTCATGTCAGAAGCGCGCCTCATCAAGACGAGAGACGAAATCGCTTTACTTAACACTTCCGCCATGATGGTCGACGCTGCCTACGACGAGCTCTACCGCACCATGAAACCGGGCCTGAGTGAAAACGAGGCGGTCGGTCTCGTGAGCAAAGTTCTCTACGATCTCGGCTCGGAATATGTGGAAGCCGTGAATGCTATTTCAGGAGAGCGCTGCAATCCGCATCCCCACGTTTTCTCGGATCGCGTGCTGCGTCCGGGCGATCCCGTCTACTATGACATTCTCCACTCCTACATGGGATACCGCACGTGCTATTACCGCTGCTTCACGATCGGCTACGCTTCTCATGCGATGAACGACGCCTACAAGCGCTGCCGGGAATACCTCGACGCAGCGATTGAACTGGTACGCCCGGGCAGGACTACCGCAGAGATCGCCTCGGTGTGGCCGAAAGCGCAGGAGTTCGGTTTCGCGAACGAGGAAGCGGCTTTCGCGTTGCAATACGGGCATGGGATCGGCCTCGCGATCTGGGAAAAGCCAGTGATCAGCCGCCTGGTATCGCTGGAGCACTCCTGCGAGATCAAGCCGGGCATGGTTTTTGCCCTGGAAACTTTCTGGCCCTCGACCGATGGCTGGAGCGCCGCTCGCATCGAAGAGGAGATTGTCGTCACTGAAACCGGTCACGAGGTCATCACACGGTTCCCGGCCGAGGAACTTCTGGTTGCCGGTCGGCACTATTTCACGGTGGACGGTCCGCTGCCCGCAATCCGCGAGACCGAATCCAAACCTACCACGCGGGTGCGCGAGATGATAGAAGCGAGCTCCAAGCGCGAAAGAGTGGGCGTCGGGGACTGACAAGGTCGCTGCAAACAAAATCAACCACCTGTCAATCCGAGGAGCGTAAGCGACGAGGAATCTGGTTTCTCTGGCTACGCGAAGAAACTGAGAGAAGGCAAGCGTCGCTTCCAAAAATACCTTCATGGCGATCAGTGTTGTAATGCCGGCGCTCGAAATGGCCCAGGAAACCGGGAAGCTGATTTCGTGGCTGAAAAAAGAAGGCGAGTCGGTCGCCAAAGGCGAACCTCTTCTCGAGATCGAAACCGATAAGGCTGTGATGGAGATCGAATCTCCGGGCGACGGCGTCCTGGCCGGAGTAAAAGTCCAGCCTGGAGCCGATGTACCGGTAGGCCGAACCATCGCCTGGATCGTCCGACCCGGAGAGGTACCTCCGGCGGATGAAGCGGCGATCGCTTCGGGAAGAAAAACAACCACCGTCGCATCGTCGGCGACTTCGACTCCTGCATCTGTAAATCAAGGTGTCGAGTCTTCGACACAAGCCCTTAGGATTTCTCCGAAAGCGAGGCGGCTTGCCAACGAACGCGGCATCAATCTAGCGGATGTGCGTGGATCGGGAGCCAGCGGAGAAATTCTAGCGTCTGATATCCTCGCCGCCGCAGAATCCAATGCCTTCGCATCACCCGCGATCGTTAACAGCGGCAGTCCCATTGCCAGGCTGATGGCGGAACGCACGACCCAGAGCTGGACGACTGTCCCTCATTTCTTCGTTGTCTGCGAAGTTGACGCAAGCGTTCTGAACGAGACACGAACGAAGCTAGGCGCAGAGATTGAAACATCGCACGGAATAAAGCTCACGCACACCGACTTGTTGGCAACGTTGGTGGCTCGCGTTCTGGTCAAGCACCCTCGCATGAACGCAAGCTGGACGGGCGAAGGCCTTCGCGCCAACGCGGAGATCAATATTGGTTTGGCGATGGCGGTAGAAGATGGAGTGGTAGTACCGGTGATTCACAATGCCGGCAAGGCCAAGCTAGTCGAAATTGCGACTCAGCGACGCGACCTTACCGAACGCGCCCGCAGCGGCAGGTTGCGCCCCTCCGACCTCACGGGTGGGACCTTCACCATTAGCAATCTAGGAATGTTCGGCGTGGACGCCTTCACCGCAATCATTATTCCTCCTCAGGCCGCGATCCTTGCGGTGGGACGCATCGCAGATCGAGTAGTTCCGGTAGAAGGTAGTGCTGAAATCCGTTCCATGATGACCTTGACCCTTTCAAGCGATCATCGTGTGGTGGACGGCGCGCGAGCTGCAGAGTTTCTGCGGGACTTGGTCGAGGCTTTTGGCAGCCGGCAGCAATGGTTGGTATAACTGCCGCCCCTACATAATTCCTCAAACGGCGTTCTTCAGCATTGCGCTCAGTTTGTCCAGGTCCTGGCCGCTGGCATCGCCGATTGCGAAATAGCGAAGGCCATTCTGCACCCAACTCCGGACCTGAAACGAAAGAATTGTTCCCCTCGACTGTGCCCCTTGCGTCGCCCGCTCCTGGAAAATAAAAACCGAAATCTGATGATTGCGAACGCGAAAAATAAGCTCCGCCCCCGGGGACTGATCGAGATAGCTAACCTTGCCCCCGACCAGAACGAATGGTGAATCCTGCAGCTCAGGCAGGTTGAAGGTAAAAGGAATCTTACCCGCAAACCAAGGTTTCACGGTATGCCGGTCGGTGGAAACTACATCAACGGGATTGGCGCTGGCGAGCGTCGCCACGTGCAAGTCGGCCAGTTCGCTCACAAGTTGCTGTTCCCGTCGGTCACGTTTCAGAGTCAAAAGAAATGCAATGACAATTACCGCGCAGGCGGTGGCCAGGATCGGGAGCCAGCCTCGCGTCCACAGAGAAGGCCGCCGCGCCGCGATGCTCTTTTGAATACGCAAACGAAACGCTGGGTCCGGCACAAACCTCTGGCCGGCAACCTGAACTGCGCGCTTTAGTTGGAGCCTCCGCAAACTCTCCGCGGTGCACGCGGGGCATTGGCGCACATGTCCATCCAGCGCAAGCGCCTCCTCGGCAGAGAGTTCTCCGTCGAAGTAAGCATCGAGTTTTTCAGTCCACGACTCGCAGTTCATGATTTAACTGATGTTGTCCAGCCCCCTTGCAATTCCTGCACCGTGTCCCGCAAAGCCCGACGCGCTCGCGACAGACGAGACATCACGGTGCCAATCGGAATAGCCAGAGTTGCGGAGATCTCCTGGTACGACATCTCTTCGAATTCACAGAGCAGCAACACTTCACGGTGGGGAACTGCCAATCGGCCCAAAGCCTCCTGCACAAGTTCCTGATCGGAACGCTGCAGCAGCACATTCTCCGGCGTGTCTCTCACGGTGGGCAGCACGTCTCGGTCGCTTTCGAGGTCTAACGGGACGGTTGCGGTCGCCTTCAGACCGGTGCGGGAAGTAAAGAACGTATTACGCAGGATCCGGTAGATCCAGGCGCGGAAGTTGGTGCCCGGTTGGAAAGAGGAAAAGCCCTTCAGCGCCTTGACATAGGTTTCCTGCACCAGGTCTTCGGCCTCCTCCCGATTCTGCGTTAGCCAATGCGCAAAGTTGTAGAGCCGTTCAAAGAGGGGCATGGCTAGCTCCTCGAACGACGCCGATGACGAGCGCTGCTCCACCACGTACACAAGATTAAACTAGCAGGCCGCCATTTTATTCCGTTGCCCGTGAAATAAGTGTTGGTGTGAAAACAAGCATCGGTGCTTGGGCCTATACCGAAATTAGGCGGGCTAATCGAAGTTCGGGGCGAAACGGTATGGAGTTGCGAGACCTGCGTTTTGTTTCTTTAGCGTTTCTTCAAAGCCTAAGCTGCAGCCGCCAGTCGCAACTGACTTCGTTGGAACTGTTTGCGCCGTAGCTCGCGTATCTGTCATCCAGGCAATCGCTGTTCGGGCTGCGATGGAAATAGAGCCAGGTATTGAGGGCTACTTGATTGCTGATCTGCCACGCCGACGGCGCGGAGGGTTTAATCCCGCTGCCAAACCCTTTAGCCGCTACCTCTTTCAGAGCATGGCCCTGTCTCCTGAATAGCGTCGTGCCGGCGATTCGTTTTACAGGTTCGCGGGTTGCGCTCCGTTTCGAATAAGTAATGATATGGGTTGTCGATGCGTAACTTGCGGCGAGACGCGAAGGCCTGCAGAGAAGCGCCAGTTCTTCCGAACAGATGCTACTCAGAGCTGTGCCAGCAAGCACCGCAGCAAAGCTCGACGACGCGAACGTTACCACGAAAAACGCGAACAACTTTAGCCGCAAATGACCGTCCGGTTTCACGATTCCTCCCGCGTATTGCCTAGACGCTTTCCTGATTGCCGGGGTTGCTCGGGAATTGCTCAACCTGATCGAGTAAGAATGTGGAGGTAAGCCAAGAGATCTATGCGTCAGTAATCTCTTTGAGCCGTGCGAAGAAAATCATCACGTGGGAGCATTGGACTCATCGGTCGTCAAGGCCACCAACCCGTGCCGCAGCCCGCCACGTTACTGTGAGCCTTGCGGTGCCGCGCGGGAGGTTACGTCCAGGGCATGAGCGATCAGGCTTCGGACACTCTTCGCGAGTTCGACGACTTCGCCTTCGCCTTTTAATTCAAAATCAATCAGATAATTTCCAGACGCAGCATGATCCACCGCCTCTTTTAGATCAAGCAAAGGTTTGACCACCTGCCGAGGCAGCACGAAGCTGATCCAGACGCTCAGCAGAAGTGTGAGCCCCGAAACGATGCTAAGCACCCATTCCGCACGATGGAGCAGATTTCGAGCTTCACGGTGATCTCGTTCAACCCGCGCCCATCCCCGGTTTTCCAGTTCGGACGCTCGTTGTAGAACCTGCTGACTTGATGCCTGAAGTCCGGGACTTACACGCCGCAGCGTTGGGTCGCCCGACTCCAGAGTCCTGACGATCTGGAGGTCGAGCGAATCAGCCTGGTTGCGAAGGTCCTCGATGAGCTGCGCGCGAGTCTTGTGCCTGGCCTGCCTTAGCAGCTCATTCAAATCTTTCTCATACGCCTGCACTACTTCGCTAGCCCTGCCCGTGGGGGTGCCTTCTGGCGTTTCTGTCAGCGATACCGCCTCGCTGAATTGTTGGCCATATAGATTCAGACTCTCCAGCGCCTGCTGTGTGAGCGGCTGTTCTCTGGGCGCAAGATTGCTGATCTCCCCCAAAGCCTGCTTGACGCGCGCGATTGATTCCTCGGCTGCCTTAAGGTATTCCGGGTCACGAAGCAGGAAGTAGTTTCGCTCCGCGCGGCGGGCATCAAGTACATCCACCGATGCCTGCTCTGCCAGCTTTGCCACCGGAGCGTCTACGTTAACGATGCGGTCCACGATTGAGCGCATGCCGAACAGATAGTAGACCGCGAGAAAAATGACGGGCACCAGAATCAATCGTACGATGGCGAGGCTGTAGGCGACTCTTCGCCGCAAGGATCTCCCAGGAGCAACGATCTTGAACGATTTGCGTAATCCTAGTTCCACAAGCCCTCCATTTGAAGATTCTCCCACAAGGGGCTCTTCGTCTTCGATGTTCTCTGGCGCTCCCTATTTCGAACCCTTGCCAAGTCCTTATTCCTCATCGATCCGGCTCCTGCCCTATCATTGCAAGAGTCGAGGGAAATCTGAGGTAAGTTACACTTCGCGCAGAACATCAAATACCTTTTCCAACGGGACCGTCTAAATGAAAGGAGCCATCGCCATGAGAAAAACGGCCGTCAGACTTGTGCTTTTACTGAGCCTGCTCGCGGTTGCGAACGTCGGTCAAGCCCAGACACAACCGGACGTCAGGACCGCTCAGTATTTTCTCGTACTGCTGAATCGTCCCGCCAATGCGCCTCAACTTAGCAAAGAGGCCGGCGAAAAGTTGCAGGAAGAACATATGGCCAACATCCGGAAGATGGCTGCCGAACATAAGCTGGTCGTTGCCGGACCATTCATGGACGACACGGCGCTGCGTGGCATCTTCGTATTCCAGGCGGATTCGGCGGCGCAGGCGCAAGGCTGGGCCAATAGTGATCCGGCGGTCAAAGCCGGACGTCTGGCTTCCGAGGTACACGGTCCATGGCTCATCGACCCGAATGCCCTTCAACAACCGCCGGCTACTCCTCAGGGGATGGAGCAGTACTCGCTTGTACTGATGAAGCGCGGCGACAAATGGAATTCGGACGCACCGGGGTTTGCGGATGTGCTGAAGCAGCATCGTTTGTTCGTTGAAAAACTTACGGCGGAGGGATCCATCGCCGTCGCCGGTCCCTTCCCATTAAGTGTTCCGGGCGAGTTGCGGGCCGTTGCCATTTTCCGTGTGGGGGCAGCGCAGACTGCCGCCCTGTTGAAAGAAGATCCGGCGGAAAAAGCGGGCTTGCTTAGGCCCGAAATTCACGCCTGGGCTACGGGCAAAGGAGTACTGGCGCCGGGACAGCCGCTGCAATAGCAGTATCCGAGCATCTTCGTCCGTTCCCAATGAAAAGGTATAATGTTAAAGCGCTGATACGACTGGAGGAAGTTCTATGGACCCGCTTGCCAGCGGTTTCTGGGCGCGGCTGAAAGCCAACCGCCCAGCATACACGCTTACGATTTTGGCCACTTTGACGGTCGGCATTCTTATCGGAACGGTTATTTCCAAGGGAGTGAAAGGACAGGAGAAGAAAAGCTCAGATGCAACCCCCTTGAGCATCCCCTCGCCACAACAGCTCTCGAACCAGTTTTCGCAAATTTCGAAGCAGCTGGAACCGACCGTGGTCAACATCAATACCGAGTCGACGATCAAGAACCCGCATCGTCGGCGCGGTGGCAATCCGGACCAGCCGGATGATCAGGATCCGTTTGGTGACTTCTTCGACAAGTTCTTCGGCGGCCAGCAGGGCAACGGTCCCATTCGCGAGCGCTCCCTAGGCTCGGGCGTCATCGTTGATGGCAAAGGCTACATCGTGACCAACCGCCACGTGGTCGAGAAAGCCGATCGTATCCGCGTGAAGCTCATGGACGATCCCCCGGGAACCTTCCACGATGCCAAGGTAATCGGTTCCGACCAGGAAACCGATCTGGCCGTGATCAAGATTGAAGCGGAGAAGCCTTTGCCCGTCGCCAAGCTGGGTAACTCCGACAGCATGGAAGTAGGAGATTGGGTGCTCGCCGTCGGCAGTCCTTTTGGTCTGTCCTCTACGGTGACCGCAGGGATTGTCTCGGCGAAGGGCCGCAACATTGTGCCTAACCGGCAATTCCAATCGTTCATTCAGACCGACGCAGCAATTAATCCCGGCAACTCCGGAGGCCCGCTGGTCAACATGGCTGGCGAAGTGATCGGCATCAACACCGCGATTCTCACTGACACGAATGCCTATGCCGGCGTCGGTTTCGCGATGCCATCGAACACGGTCGTGAACGTCTACAACCAACTCATCGCTCCCGAGCATCGAGTCGCGCGAGGCTCGATCGGAATCATGTTCAACGCTGCGGAAAATCCAGCGATTTCGCGTGTCTATGGAGCGGGTGCCGGTGGTGTAACGATCTCAGCGGTAACGGCGGGCAGTCCTGCCGAGCAGGCCGGCCTCAAAGTGGGCGACACCATCGTCTCCGTCGACGGCAAGGCGGTAAAGAACGGCGACGAGCTTGTTTCAGATATTGCCAGCCGTAAACCTGGCACCAAAGTAAACCTCGGTTTCGTTCGCAATGGTAAGAAGCAGGATGCTGCGGTCACCGTCACCGATCGTGCCAAGCTGTTCGCCGCTCGCCTGGGTGACGACGACGAAAGCGGCGAAGAGGCCGCGCCCAAAGAAAGCAAGTTGGGCCTGACGGTGCGTGCCGTGACTTCTGATATGGCTGACCGCCTGGACATTCCCGCCGGTAAGGGCGTGATCGTGCAGGATATTAAGCCCTCGTCCTTCGCCGATGACGTGGGTCTTACGCGTGGCGACGTCATCCTCGAGATCAATAAGCAGCCAGTAAATTCCGAGGATGAGTTTAACCGTATCTCTTCCTCGCTGAAGAGCGGACAGGATGTCGTATTTCTGGTACGCCAACGAGGCTCGGGCCGACAGGATGGCACCATCTTCCTGGCCGGTACACTTCCGTAACCTGGATTCAAACCATTGAGACTGGCACTGAGCACCCTGATTCGGGGATGATTACTCGGTGCCTGCTTCTGGTTTGCGAGGATATTATTTGCGTTTGTTCGATTCCTGGATGACAACGCTCCCGTTGCTGCTCTGCGCCGCGTTGCTGGCGGCGACGGTGTCGTCCGCCCAAGACAGCCAGACCGAAAGCAAGCCCGCGAACCCGCCGTCGAGCAACCAATCTCAGCCGTCCAAGAGTCACCCGAAGAGCAGTTCCAAGTCAAAGAGCACTTCGACGCACTCGACCAGCAAAAGCAAGAAGTCGAAGAAATCTACCGCCAGCCATCGTACTCATGGACAGCAGAAGATTGATTCGCAGCGCACTCTGCAAATTCAGGAAGCCCTGATCCGCGAACACTACCTCGACGGGAAACCTACTGGCATGTGGAACGAAGCCACGGA
This sequence comes from uncultured Acidobacteriota bacterium, assembly GCA_963837015.1. Classification (GTDB taxonomy): domain Bacteria; phylum Acidobacteriota; class Terriglobia; order Terriglobales; family Acidobacteriaceae; genus JABDBE01. The sequence goes on from CAWIMI010000025.1 coordinate 113,257, forward strand.
ACAGGCAATGCAGCGTTATCAGGCGGACAACAACTGGCAGTCCAAGACAACTCCTGATGCTCGCGCACTGATCAAACTGGGATTAGGGCCGGATCACGAGCATCTGCTGAATCCAGAAAGCGCCATGACCAGCCAACCGCAAACTCCGACCAGCGTCTCAAGTCCTGCCCGTCCAGATCCCGACAAGCAACAAAGATAAGTGTCTGCCCTACACAACCGGATTAGGGAAATAAGGCAGGGGTTGCCCGCTGATGATTGCGCGTGGGTTACCGTCGACCAGTGCCCGAGCCACTTCTTCTCCGCAGATCTCCGCAGCCGCATCGCGCCCCGACGAAAGCACTGGCGGACGACTCTTGGTGTCATGCGCATCCGTGGCCAACACGTGTACAGCGTCTCGTTTGAGCAGCCATTCAGCCGTGTGCCACGCGGCCTGTCCCCAACGCCCCGTGAACGCCGAGGCGGTCACCTGGATCACGCAGCCAAGCTCCACCCATCGCAGAATTCGCTGCGGACTGCGTTGCATGATCGGATTCCGTTCCGGATGCGTAATCACTGGGATTAGTCCCTTTTCGATCAGCTTGTTGAAGTTCTCTTCGATCTGAACCGGAACACTAAAATTGCTGAGTTCGGCCAGCAGGTAGCGGGTGCCCTCGATGGTATAGCGATCGGGAAACAGCATCACGTCCTGCAAATTTTCGTACGAGAGATGGAAATCACAACCAAGACTCAGACTCGGCGTCTGGCCAATGCGTTGCCGCAGATAGTCGAGAACCCGTGACAGGAAGTCGCGGTCGTAACGATAGCGGTGGTTGGCGTGCGGCGTGGCGACAATATGCTCGATGCCGTCCGCAACCGCCATGCGGCACATTTCCTCGGCCACGTCCCAAGACTTAGGGCCGTCGTCCACCTCGGCGAGAATGTGGCAATGGATATCGATCACGTCGGACTCCCCAACATTTGATGCGATTTAAGCAGATTTCGTGACAAACACCAAACTCCGTAGTGACCTGAGAGTGGTGATCACGACCGATTAGTTCGCAGCGGGGTGTGCTGGTAGATTCATCCGGTATAAAAGGTCTGCAAATCGCGGGTCCGAGCGCATCGAGCTGAATCTTCGCGAGACGTTGAGAAAGGCCATTTGACTTTCCCGGTCGGCGTAGGCTTTCTCCAGCCAGTGAAATACCTCGCCCGAGTCCCCGATGCTGGCGAAAACCGTTGCCATATCGAACGCAGAAACGTAGTGCCGCTTGGCCTGATCATGCAAACTCGCGAGAACTTTGTGGGCCTCATTTCGATTGCCAGAGTACCCGTAAGCGGAGCCGAGGGACGCCAACGCCGCAGGGCTGCTCGGAGAAAGGCTGACGGCCTCTTGATACTCGCGGATGGCTTGCGGCCAAAGCCCCTGGTCTTCATACGCTGCACCCAGAGCGATATGCGCAGGCACGAAGCTGGGGTCCATTTCGAGTGTCCGCCGGCTCATATCGATGGCCTGCACATATTCACCCAGGTCACGATACCGCCCCGCCAAGGTCGTATTGATCGACAACGAGAGTGGATCAATTTGCTGCGCAAGTCGGGCTTGTTCGAGGGCTTCTGGGAAACGTCCCATCGCTGAGAGGTAGTAGCTGTACCATTGATGGGCAATTGCGTAGTTGGGGTTTAATTCGATGGCGTGCCGAAACTCTCGCTCGGCGCGACTCCAGTCCCAATCGTAATAAAATTCCACCAGGGCGAGCTCGGCATGCCCTTCCGCGATGGTTGGATCCAGTTCCAGCGCCTTGGTCGCGGCAACTCGAGCTTTCGAACTCGCTATCCGGGCCGGTAAAACATCTGAGCCCAGGATGGAGTAGCTAATCGGCCATGCCGGCGTACGCAGCCGCGAACTTCGGGTCCTGTAAAATGGCTTGCTCGAAATACTCGATGCTCTTCTTCAACCCGTCCTCGGTCCGCTTGTTCCAGAAATAGCGGCCCTTAAGATAGTCTTCGTACGCGCCCGGCTTTACGGGATTCAGATTGGCCGGCCGCAAGTCGGACTGCGAAGAGCTGACCTTGCCCTGGACTTCTTCCGCAATATCGCGCGCTGCAGCACTCTGCAAAACTAATACGTTCTTGAGTTCGTAATCGTAACTTCTGGCCCAAAGATGACGGTCGGAGCTTGAGTCGATCAACTGCACCCGAATCCGGACCCGGTTTCTCACGCGTTCCACGGTTCCTTCTATTAGGGTATTCACGCCGAGTGCCCGGCCAATCTCCGGGGCCGTCTTGTTCGCGCCCTTGTAGCGCATTGCAGAGGTCCGGGAAATTACGCGCAGGTTTCCAAACTGAGCGAGATCGGTGGTGAGTTCGTCAGTCATGCCGTCCGCGAAGTAGTCCTCGGCTGGGTTGGTGGAAAGATTCTGCAGTGGAAGCACTGCGATCGAATGGGGTGGTCTGGGAGCAGATGCGACCGCCACGGACGCATTCTTGGTTGACCGAAACAGTACAAAGAGCCGATCTCGCACTCTCGCTACATTGAAAACCAGCACCACGCCCGCCAGCGCCACGATCGCGAATACCAAAACAAGTGACCAGGCAAATGACCGTGGAGGGGGCATCGCATGTCCGGACTCTGGGGCAGTGAGAACGCTGGAGGGTGTCTCGCCTTGCCCCCGGGACACCGTCTTCGGTCTTGGTTCGAATACGGTTTCAACCGGAGCGATGAAACGGTATCCCAGCCGCGGCAAAGTCTCGATATAGCGGGGCTCATTCGCGGAATCGCAGAGCGCCTGCCGAAGCTTCTTGATGGAAGTGTTGAGCCCATGCTCGAAGTCGACGAAGGTGTCGGCCGGCCAAAGCTTCTGCCGGATCTCATCCCTCGTTACTACTTCGCCTGCCCGACTGAGTAATAGTTCGAGGATGAAGAAGGGCTGGCCGCGGAGACGGACCTTTGTCCCATTCTTGGACAACTCTTGGGCCGAGGGCCTCGCCTCAAACCGGCCAAAACGGAAGATGAAACGGGATGTTTCCATGCCAGCCGCCGCGACCGGCGGCGATTTTGACCGTCGGATTGTACCATCGGACTATCCAAAACCAAGCATTCGAAATATATCACTTCTTTTTCAGCAACTTAACGGCTCACCTGTGATTCACCTGCAAATCACCTGCGATCCATTGCATCCCCGACTCCAATTGGAGAAAGTCGCGCAGGCACAGAAGAACTGCCAAATTGTTTATTCACTTCATGAGCTTACTTTCCTTGATCCTGCGCTTTGAAAGAGTAAGGAGTTCCAGGCAAGCGGTTGTCCTCCGGATGGAACGTGTCTCCGGAGCGCATCGCCTGAAACGAAATCAGTATTTGCGACACCATGCATACGAACGTGGATGCGCTTAGTCCACGGGTGCGCCTGTTCCGGCAAACCGGTTCGCTCAGTTCCACTGAGCAGGTGTTCGGCTTTAGATGAGAAGTTGGCTTTCTGGGAAAACCGGCTCTCGGGGGAGAAGTTGGTTTTCTCAGATTCAACACGACCGCTAGGTACTCGGGTTTAGCGGTCGTCGTTTTTCCGAATCGGGGAAAGCACTGGCCCCTTCTGTGGTGGGGGCAGGGGGCTGCGCCACCGATCATGATTCACATGTGACAGCTAAAGATTGGCCGCCCACCAAGCGGCCGGCTGTCGGACGTGTGCCAAATCGTTGGCAGTCTCAAGCTTCCGACAACTCAATCAGCTAATTCAATCCAAGGAGGGTGTATGTTCCGCATCACTGTGTGTGTGTGTGCGTTTCTTTTGTTGGCTTGTTGTGTTTTGCCAATGGCGGCACAGCAACCGGCAGCCGCTTCAGCGAACGTAGCCGTTCCACCGATGGTGAATTTCAGTGGCGTGTTGACAGACGTAAACGGCAAGCCTATGACCGGCACCGTTGGGGTGACCTTTTATCTGTACAAAGACTCCCAGGGTGGGGCACCGCTCTGGATGGAAACGCAAAACGTGAAGGCCGACAAGGCTGGGCATTACACAGCCGCGCTAGGCGCGACCAACAGCCAGGGAATGCCCGCGAACGTGTTCGCATCCGGCGAAGCGCGCTGGCTCGGGGTGCAGGCAGAGGGACAAGCCGAACAGCCGCGCGTGCTTTTGATGAGCGTGCCCTATGCGATGAAAGCCCTCGATGCCGAGACCATCGGCGGCAAGCCGCTTTCCGCGTTGATGCTGGCTCCTGCGGGTTCAAGCGCTTCGGGTAAGGGCGCTGCAGCGCCGGGAACCATTACTGGCAGTGGAACGGCTGACTTTGTCCCCGTTTTCACTGGCACCACGACCATTGGGAACTCCAAGATCTTTCAGACTGTCGCGGGCGAGATTGGAATTGGGACCACCACGCCAAGCGCCAAGCTGGACGTCAAAGGCACCGAAGATGTCCGTGACACAATCACTCTGTTTCCCAAATCAACCCATCCGGTTCTGACAATTCACGGCACCGCTCTTAGCGTCGACCACACCGGTTTGGTAACCTTCGTGTCGGGCCAGACCTTTCCTGGTACGGGCACGGTCACGAGTGTGGGCAGCGGAGCCGGACTGACCGGCGGTCCGATCACGACGTCTGGAACATTGAGCATCAAGACGGGCGGCGTGACTAATGCCATGCTGGCGCACTCGTCCTTGACAGTCACCGCCAACAGTCCGTTGACAGGCGGCGGATCCGTATCTTTGGGCGGCAGCACCAGCCTGGGTTTGGAGAGCTGCGCCACCGGACAAATTCTGAAGTGGAATGGTTCGGCGTGGGCCTGCGCCGCAGACAACAATAGCGGCGGCACCGTCACCAGCGTGGGAAGCGGTCTTGGGCTGACCGGCGGTCCGATTACCTCGAGCGGCACGCTGAGCATCAACACTTCCGTCGTACCACAGTTGGCGGCCGCAAATACCTTCACCAACCTGAACGCCATCAGCGTGAGCAGCGGCAGCCCAGCCCTTTCAATCACCAATGGCAGCACTGGCGACGGACTTAGCATTACGGCAGGCTCCGGATTCGGAGTGCTCGTAAACAATACTGGTTTCGGAGTGGTCGCCACAAATAGCGACATCCCGATCCTGGCGGAGGCGCCCAGTTCCGGCGCAGAGAGTGTACTGGCCTTCGCCGCAGATGATAGTAATTTGCTTCCCGCGGTCTTTGGAATTGAGGAGGGCACCACAACACGCACCGTCGGTGTCGAAGGCGCGACGGACAGCCCGGTCGGATTTGGCGTCTACGGCCAAAATGTAAGCGAAAGCAGCGCTGGATCCAATTGCAGTTCGCACTTTGTCGCCTGCCAGGCCGGCGTTTGGGGCGACGGTGGAACAGCCACTTTCAATACCGGCGTGCTCGGCACCGTGGACAACGGGTTTGCCGGTTTCTTCACCAACACGTCTACTGGCGAGGACACTCTTGTCGCTTGGGCCCAAAGCGGCTCGGCCAATCCTTTTTTTGCAGGGAACCTAGCAAACAACACACATTGTTTCGTCGACAGCGGCGGCAGTCTCAACTGCACTGGCAGCAAGAATGCCGTTGTACCCATCGACGGTGGGGCGCGCACTGTGGCGCTCTCGGCGATCGAGTCCCCGATGAACTGGTTCGAAGACTTCGGTTCGGCGCAACTAGTGAACGGCGTTGCCGTCGTCCGCCTCGATCCTGAGTTCATCCAGACGGTTAACAGCGAAACGGACTATAAGGTCTTTCCGGTGCCGAACGGCGATTGCAAAGGCCTCTACATCACCCACAAAACTGCGACCTCGTTTGAGGTGCGCGAACTCGGAGGCGGAACCTCAAGCGTAGCCTTTGACTACCGGATTACGGCCCTGCGGAAGAACTATGAAAGTGTCCGCTTTGCCGATCATACCCATGACATGGATTCGATGAAGCGGATGCTGCAGCATGGGCCAGCGATTCCCACGAAGGCGCCCGCACCTCCGCAGCGACCTCGTGTGGCCGCTTCGGGTCGGATGGCGCAGCTCAGCGGTGTGGTTAAACACTGAGTCAGGAGTGGACCAGGAGTGTCTCCATGTAGCCTTCACCAGCGCCCCGCTCAAGCTTATTGCTCGGGCGGGGCGTAATTTTGATGTGTTGAGGGACTACCATCGTGGCGATTCGCACAGGTCAGCAAGCCTGTAGGTCAACAGTAGCTAGGCTTTCAGGATAACGGGAGCTTAGGTTTCCGAGGATTTGCTCCAGCTTAACGCGGCCCTCCGACCAGAGTTACGTGGGCCGCATTTTTTCTTTGAAACTTCCGGCTTCACTCCGAATGCCGTTCGGCTGCGCAAGTTCTACGAGGCTGGTTATTGATATCTGCTGCTGATGAAATCCCCAATCGCCGCGTAGGCGCTCGACAGTGTCTTTTCGTCCGGCAGAAAGACGATTCGGAAGTGCTTGGTTCCGGGCTTCTGGCCGAAGCCGGAACCGTGGACCACCATCACATGCTTCTGCAGAATCAGTTCTTTCACGAAGACGTCGTCGCCTTCGGGAATATCGATTCGGGGAAACGCGTAGAACGCGCCCCGCGGCGAGACGCAACTCACGCGTGGCGTCGAATTGCACCATTGGACAGTCAGATCGCGGCGGCTGCGCAGCTTTTTTCGGACTTCGGGCAGATGATCCTGCGGACCCTCAAGCGCTGGCTTGATCGCGTACTGTTCGGGGTGATTGGCGCACAATCGCGAACGCAGCAGGCGCTGGATCCCTTCATCATATTGCTTCACCGCCGCAGCCTCCCCGCTAACGATGCCCCACCCAATACGCCAGCCAGGAGCGAGATAGTTTTTCGACAGCCCGCCAAACGTAACCACCGGAACATCCGGCGCCACGGATGCCATCGCGACATGCTCGTCATCGTCGAGAATCAGCTTGTCGTAAATTTCATCCGCGAAGATCACCAGATTGTGCTGGCGCGCCACCTCGGCGATCTGTTCGAGCATCGCGCGCGAACAAACCGAACCCGTCGGATTATTGGGATTGATCAGCACAATGCCACGCGTGCGCGGCGTGATCTTGCGCCTAATGTCGTCGAGATCGGGTTGCCAGGCGTCTTCTTCGTTGAGGTAATAGGTGTTGAGGCCAACCCCAAGCTTCGCCAGCACCGCGGAATACAGTGGGTAATCCGGGCACGGTGTCAGCAGATCGTCTCCAGGATTCAGCAGGGCCGTCAGGCACAGGTCAACCGTTTCGCTCACTCCGGTCGTGACGAACACGTCATGCACAGAGGAAATTCCCTTGCGCGCGGCTTCTCCGCGAATGGCATCCAGCGCCTGCCTGATTCCCGATGACGGTGCGTAACCATTCTTGCCATCACGCATGGCCTTGTACACCGCCTCGATCAGGTGCGCAGGAGCTTCGAAGTCGAAGATGTTAGGATCGCCGACGTTCAGCGGCAGAACCTTGTGGCCTTGCTTAATCACCTCGTCTGCGACGCAAGCCAAGTCGCGAATGGCGTAGCGAACGTTGTCGAGGCGGGATGCAGCGGCAATTTCTCGGCTTTGTTGAACACTAGGCATGGACGAGAAAGCATTAGCGGACTAGAAGCATTCTGCCGGGAGACGTGGGAAAAAGCAAACCGTCAGTAAGTCGTCGAGGTACGACGCTCGATGGCAGCGGACGACCACGTGGCTCCGCTCGGGTACGACCTCGAAGAGAATACGCCAGTTTCCTACGCGTCGACGGAACCCAGGCAGCCCCCGCAGTTTGCGGATATCGCCTCGAAACGGAATCTCGCTGCATCTCTCCCAGAGCAGTTAGGATTCGAGTCCGGTCGGCTGTCGGGATGCGTTTAAGAGCTTTTCTGGCTGGCCCGGCGAGGACGACGGTCCATTCCATCGAGGTACCCTTCAAGCGTTACGTAATCTCCGCGCTTGTAAGCAGCCACTCCCCGGCGGTAGGCGCGCGCCTCGGCCGCGGTAGGCAACTCGGCGGGAACCACGCGCGCAGATAAGTAAACTCGCAACGCCTCGCGCACCAGTTCTGAGCGGGTGCGGTTCTCTGCTCTCCTGGCTCGCTCGACTTGCTCGGCCATGGCAGGCGGCAATGAGACGGTAAACGTGATCGTTTCTCTCATTCCGTTGTTACTTTGTCATACTTAGTGTGACGCTGTCAATTGAGATGATTTTACTAGAGCAAATCGCTATCAAAACAGTCGGACCCTTTCCTCTTAATCCGCGCGATCAATCTGCGCCTTCTGCAAGCGATCCGAATAATCGACGTAAATCGACTTCCACTCGCTGAAGAAGTCGATCGCACCCAAACCGCCCTCGCGATGCCCGTTGCCGGTAGCCTTCACTCCACCGAAGGGCAGATGCACTTCCGCGCCAATCGTCGGTGCGTTGATGTAGGTAATTCCAGCATGAAGATCGCGCATGGCCGTAAAAGCTCGGTTGACGTCTTTGGTGTAAAGCGCGGAAGACAATCCGTAGTCGATGCCATTCGCGATTTCGATGGCATCTTCGAGGTCATCGCAAGCAATGATCGAAACCACCGGCCCGAAAATCTCCTCTTGCGCAATGCGCATCTTAGGATTGACATCCACGAACACCGTAGGCTCCATAAAATAACCGTTCTGATATTCGCCCTTGTCGAGCCGATTGCCGCCCCACTTCAGGCGAGCGCCCTCGGCCTTGCCGATGTCCACGTAGCTGAGATCGGTCTTGAGCTGATTCTCGTTGATCGCCGGACCCATCTCGACCGTTTCATCCAGACCGTTGCCGACTCTCAGGGCCTTCGCGCGTTCGACATATCGCTCGATAAAGTCGCTATAGATGCCCTTCTGCACAATGATCCGGCTAGTCGCAGTGCAGCGCTGGCCAGTGGTTCCAAAGCCGCCCCACAGGCCACCTTCGATTGCGAGATCAAGGTTGGCGTCGTCCAGCACGATCATAGGATTTTTGCCGCCGAGTTCGAGCGAACAATGCTTGAAGCTCTTGGCCGCAGTCGTGCCCACGATTCGACCTACAGCGCTCGAACCAGTCAGCGAGATCGCTTTTACGTCAGCGTGTTCCGTGATCGGCGTGCCGACCTCGGATCCGAAGCCGGTCACGATGTTCACCACGCCCCGAGGCAGCCCAGCATCGTAAAGCGCTCGCACCAGATTGAAAGTGGAGAGCGGAGTATCCTGCGCCGGCTTGATCACACAAGTGTTGCCGCACACGAGAGCGGGCAAAAGCTTCCAGGACGGAATCGCCATCGGAAAGTTCCACGGGGTAATCATGCCGCAAACGCCAATAGGTTGACGCACCGCCATGGCAAACTTGTTTGGCAGTTCGGAGGGCGTGGTCGGCCCGAACATACGGCGGCCTTCGCCCGCCATGTAGTAAGCAGTGTCCACCGCCTCCTGCACATCGCCGCGCGTTTCTTTGAGGATCTTGCCCATTTCGCGGGTCATATCGCGCGCGCAATCTTCCTTGCGCTCCATCAGCATCTCCGCGGCGCGATAGATGATTTCGGCCCGACGCGGAGCGGGAATCAGACGCCACTTGGCAAACGCCTGTTTCGCGGCCGCGATCGCGGCATCAACGTCGGCTTTGCCCGATCGCTGGAAGATGCCAACCACGTCTCGAGTGTCGGCTGGATTACGGTTCTCAAAAGTCTGTCCGGTCGAAGCTTCGACCCATTCGCCATCAATAAAGTTCTTGTAAACCCTGGTCCGGGTGGCAGTACCCAAAATCGTCGGGCCGGTTAAGACATCGGTTGCCATAAAGCCTCCTGGGATAAATGCTCGGGAAGAATGACTCTCTCTATGCTACAGGCCGGGGTGAGGCGCGGCAAGCGAAGCAATGCAGGACGGGCGCCTCGCCCATCCAGCGGGGAAGACTGGCCTCCTTCAGAAGTGCTTAACGCAAACTACTCCACTTCGAAGTCAGCGCTGCGTGGCTTAGCAACATTGTTCAGCGAGTCCACGGCCCGTAACTCCACTCGATAAGACCCGGGGGCAAGCGAAGCTACTGGCAGCTTTAGCCCCATCGGGGCGATGGCACTCCCGGGTTGAGTTGAAGCGCGGCTTGCAACGTCAACCTTTTTTTCCCCGGTCTTGCGGTCGACTACCACCAACTCCACTCCAACTTGTGGAGGATTGGGTCCGGTCAGAAGGGGCGCGTAGACTTCCAGATAGACTGCAGCATTGTCGGTCTTCTTGAACCGATTGGAGTCGGAGGGAATCACCTGAATGCCTTGCACGACCAGCGGCGTGCGATCGGCCAACAATTCGGAATCGAGCCCGGTGGAAAGATCCGAAACCCGTCGCACCTCATTGCTAAGCGCCACCCCGCTCATGCTGAATTGCTTGCCGTCATAAGGATCGATGACCAGCGGTAATTGCAGCTTGCCAAAGGTTTCATTTCCCGAGTTGAACACTACCTTGAGAGTGTATTGACCGGAAGCAACGTCAAACTGGTTTTCATAGTGGAAGGGTTGCTTCCGGAATTCCTCCAATTCTTTCTTGCCGTCAAAATCCAGATCGACGGTATCGCTGAACCGGGCTGCAATCGTGCCATCCGGTTTGTAGGCGATGCCCAGCACATTGACCGAGGAATGCTGTTTGCCCTTCACCTTCTCGAACTTCAGCGCATTTGATGGGATGCCGAGCGCCAGATTCACTCGCGCCGTGTTCGGTGAAGTGTAAAAGTACGGAGCCTGAATGGAACCCGTAACATCTCCGGCCATCTCGCCGGCTGCGTGCGTCTCCATTGTTTTTTCGATCGGATTTCCCGCCAGCAGGTCCTTAGGCCGCTCGTTGCAATATCCACTACGGGCGCGGACGATGGTTCCACCGCGGTCCACCTTCACGCGCAGCGTATGGCAGGTGCCTTCAGCCGACTCCGGAGGCGTATAGCTGAGGACGTAATATTGGGACTGGTCGTTGGCGATCTTCTGCAGCCCGCCCACGAGATCATTGGAATTAACGATGACGAACCCGCCCGTACCTTCGGCAAGTTGATACAGAATCTGTTGTTTGTCGGAAACGTTCTGAATTTCAGGAACGATCAACCGCGGCTGCTGGTATTGAGGAGCTACGTACATCTGGCCGGGGCTCATCGTACCCGAGCTTCCGCCAGTGCGAGCACCACCCGTCCCGCTGCCGGTTCCTCCGCGGCTACCACCTCCTGTCCCGCTGCCTCCAGTTCCACCGTGACCGCCGCCCCCGGCTGTACCTCCGCCAGTCCCGCCATGACCGCCGCCCCCTCCACCTCCACCTCCGCCTCCAGCACCGCCGCGCTGTCCGGGATCAAAATAGGCGAGCTTGAACGGATAGAGCTCGGCCGCACTTCCTGAGTAAGTGAGAGTTGCAGATCTCAGATGACCGGACCCGGGCCGCGATGGAGATCTCAGCTGCGATTGCGGTCCTGCAATGGTCCCGGCAACCAACCCACGGGCGTCCAGAGGATAGACCGCCACATTATAACGGTTGCACGTCGAGATGACTGCGGTCAGCTCCGACTGAAGTTCCGGCGTGATGGAGAAGCCGGAGGTCAAGAACACCAGGGTCTTACGCCCAGGCACGGTGCCGAGACTCTTCGCCAGGCTTCGCAGAGCCAGCATCACGCTGCGCGCCCCAAAGTCCGCTTCGGCGTTGCCCAAGTAAGGCATGCCAAGCGGCGCGGCGCTGATCGGAGGCGCGCCGAGCGACGCGACTTCCACCGGCGGGGCGTTCGGCGAAACTGCCGACGTCTTCAGTCCGGCGACAACCTGTTTCAGACGAGCCGCGTCTGCGGTAAAGTTCTGCGCGATGCGCACCGTTCCGCCGAAATCCACCACCGCGATCAAACGGTTGGGTGCGGCATTGGCATCGATGAACTTACCCGCCGCTTCCCGCGCTCTCATCTGGTCGCCCATGTCCATGGTCGAGTTGTCGAAGAACAGAACGATGTATTGTTTCTGTTCTTTCCCCGACGCATTTCCCTCTTCAAAGGAAAAATTCTTGATGGGCTGTTCCTTGTTGTCCTCCCAGACCTTGAAATCCTTGGCGGCAAGATCGCGGATGTAGTTCCCCTTCTTGTCGGTCACTACCGTATCGACTAGCACGAGCCGCGTTTCAGCGTGGATGGTCGTGGTGTCCCCTGCGGACGCTGCAGGAGCCGGCTGCTGAGCTTGTGTCAAGAGAGCCAACTGGCAAACGGCAACGCAAATCATTCCCATTGCAAGAATCAGCCGGCGAGATTGCATATCCTACCTCCTTGATTTACGCGACCATTTACGGAATTTCGATAGCGCCGTTTTCCGCTGACATCAACTGCCCTTCCGTATCCCGTACCACCAGCCGGACCAGATAGCTTCCCGGCTTCACATCAAAACTCGTCTTCAAAGTAATTCCCGAATTAAGCTTGGCCAGGGTTTCATCCTTCCACCGCATGGTGACGTTCTTTTGCGTTCCCTGCATCAGAACCCCGTTCTGATTGAAGACCGCGGCAACCACGGTGAGCTCGTTCGTGTTGCGGCCATCTACCTTGCGGTAGTGAATGTCTTTTACATCAACATGAGCTAGGACTGAGAGCTTGGCTTCGGCGTCGCTGGATTTAAAAAACTGCGTATGCAGTTCCACCGGAAGGTCGTGCATTTCTTCTTGGGAGAAGACCGCGTCCTGAATCTCCTGCTTCGCTTCTTCGGCCGGATCGGCGGCGTGCTTCGGAGCGTAGTAGCCACGGCGTGTTTGCAGCGTGAGCTTGCCCGGGTCTTTGAGCGAGACTTTTATTTTGTGGTAGCTGCCGTCCAGCTTCATATTTTGGGGCGAGAAACCCAGCGTATAGAAATATTCCGGCGTGGCGGAAACCTGTTTGAATCCTTCGTTAAGGTCGTTGTTGTTATGAAAGAAAGCCCCGCCGGTTGCGTTCGCCAGGTCAGACAATATGTCTCCCTCCGCCCGGGCGCTGTCGGTTTGGTACTGAACTTCGACGGCTGCCGAGACGGGATTCATGGGTTGATCCCTGCTGATATCGCCTCCGGGGAGGACAGTGTAGAGACCGCGCGCATCCAAGGCACTGATCATCACGTCGGAGTGCAGCGCCCGTTCTACAACCTCCATGTAGTCGTTCAGCATATCGGTCTCGGGAGTGAGAAATCCGGGGGAGACAATCACCATGCTGCGCTGCCCCGGCATCACCGACAGTCTCCTGACCACGTCCTTCAGAACCGACAAGGAGACGCGACTTTCCTGGCCTCCGACACCCAGTTGCCGATAGGCCTCTGATTGCACTGCAACAAAAGCGGTCTGTCGCTGCGCCGGCGCTCCTGATTGTCCGGGTGGCCCCATCGGAAGCGCCATACACGCCATGGCATCGAGAATGGCGGCTTCTTGAGCCTGGGTATCGTGCTGGTTCACGATCAGGTCCGCCATGTAGTAACTGATGTCCGGACACTCGGTGGTTCCGATTCCGCCAATCGGCCGCGGCTGAATACGAAGCAGAGTGTCGTGCAACTTCGCCCGGTCGTCGGTGAAATCGAGCACGGTTTGCCCGGACGTGGTGAAGATAGCCGCCCGATCGGTAGGCAACAAAGTGGCAAGGTGGCGATCCGCAGCGTTTCGCGCCAGCACCAGATCGCCAAACTTTATATGGATGTCATCGAATACGAAGGCCACGTAGTGCTCGGGAACTGAAGGCAGTTTTTGGCCAGCCTTCTCATCCGACGTCTGCCGGTCCTTGGCGGCCTGTGATCCCGGTTGTTCGACCGAAAAATGGGTGATGACCTGCGGCTTGCGATCGTCAAAAAGTTGGAAGTCTTCCTTCTTGAGATTCCCGATGGCGTGGCCTTGAGCATCGCGCACTACGACCCGCACCGTCACCAGCTTGACGTTGACTTTGAATGTGGTCGCTTCTTCGTGCGAAGCAATTTCCGCCGCAGTCTGATCGGGATGTTCCTGAGTGGCAGGCGCATCCTGCGTTTGTGCGGGCTGTGTGGGTTGGGATTGCGCGGATGCGATGTTGGAAAAAAGCAGCAACAACCAGATCACTACGCAGAAAGACTTCTCAAGCCCGGAGAACATTCGTTTCCCGCCGCCGTGGCAACGATTCGTTCGTGAACGGTCCGGCTCTGTAGCGGCCATCTTGTGTGCGCAAAAAACCAGGCGAGAAACGCGAGACATCGTGCCACAACCTTACGCCAACGGGTCGTTCCCCCTCCCGCCCGTTGGGCAGCTAAATGTTAGACCGTTCCCGCGGAAAGCGCTAGAACCAATTCACCAGCCATCAACATCAAGGTCGACGCGCATCTGATAATCCATAGGCCCGCCCGGGGGGCGAAATGCCGGATGCTATACTGCCCGTCCGGAGCAATGTTAATGCGCCCAAAAGGAGCCACCACGGCGGAATGATCCACACAAATGTTAGGTGTTCTCATTGGAGGCTGGCAGCGTTCTTCTTTATTCTCTGCATCGCGACGTTCGCTTTAACCCAGGAAATCCCGCCCACCCTTTTGCAGGCCATGCAGTGGCGCCTGATCGGTCCGCACCGGGGAGGCCGGGTCACCGCGGTTTCCGGCGTGCCCAGCCAGTCGGCCACCTATTTCATTGGAACCCCTGGCGGAGGTGTCTGGAAAACCGAGGACGGCGGTCAGGTCTGGAAGCCGATTTTCGATCACGAGCGGGTAGCCTCGATTGGTGCCGTTGCGGTTGCGCCCTCCGATTCCAAAGTGATCTACGTAGGAACCGGCGAGCAGACCCAGGGAAATGGAGTGTACAAGTCCACCGACTCAGGATCGACCTGGACCAATATCGGCCTGCGCGAAACTCACGTCATCACCGGCATCATTGTTGATCCTCGAAATCCTGACATTGTGCTGGTCGCGGCTGCAGGAGATCACTGGTCCGGTGCCGAGCGCGGCGTCTACAAGACAACCGACGGCAAGAACTGGCAGAAGGTGCTGTACAAGGACGTGGAAACCGGCGTCGCAAACCTCGAAGCTGATCCCGATAATCCGAGCATCGTCTACGCCGCGCTGTGGACTCGTCCCGACGATCCCTTCAGCATCGAGGCGCCCGAACAAAAGAAAAAGCAGGACGCGGCAATTTACAAATCGGCGGATGAAGGTTCGACGTGGAATGCGGTTGAAGGCAAAGGCCTGCCGACGGAACCGATGGGACGCACCGGCGTTGCCGTTGCGCCCGGCACGAACGGCATGCGAGTGTACGGTATTTTCTCGCAAGGACTATTCTGCTCAGAAGACGGCGGCGCCAGTTGGCAGCGTAGCACTACCGACCCTCGCATTGTGGGCAATGGATATTTCAGCCGCGTATTCGTCGATCCCAAGAACGCAAGCCGGGTTTACGTGGCACAAACTTCTATGTATCGCTCGACCGATGGAGGTCGCACGTTTGAAGCTTGGGCAGGTGCGCCGAGCGGCGACGACTATCACGTGCTGTGGATCAATCCGACAAACACGCAGAACATGATCCTCGGCGTCGATCAGGGCGCGGTCATCAGCGCGGATGGCGGCAACACATGGAGCTCGTGGTACAACCAGGCGACGGGCCAGTTTTACCATGTCAGCACCGACAACCATTTTCCCTATTACGTCTACGCAGCGCAGCAGGATAGCGGCACGGCCGCAGTCCCCAGCCGCAGCGACTACGGCGAGATCACTTACCGCGAATGGGCTCCGACCGGAGGATTCGAGTTTTGCTACATTGCGCCCGATCCGGTGAATCCGAACTATGTTTACGCCGGAGGCTGGTATGGCACCGTGCTGCGCTACGACAAGACCACGGGGCAGATCGTCCATCTTCTGGTGCGGAGTTCGAGGTACCGCACGTCGCAGATGGTGCCCATCGCATTCTCGCCTCAGGATCCGCACACGCTCTACGCGGCGGCTCAGTATGTTCTGAAGAGCAACGATGGCGGCTTCAACTGGCAGGAGGTCAGTCCCGACCTCACGCAGAAAGCAGTGGCCGACAAGAAGAAACCTGATCCGCGCAGAGCGGTGATCACCACGATTGCGTTGTCGACGGTCAAGGCCGGCGTGATCTGGGCGGGCACTGGCAACGGCCTCATTCAGGTCACGAAGGACGGCAGCACCTGGCAGAACGTGACCATTCCCGGATTGCATGAGCGCAGCAGCGTAACCCTGGTCGAAGCATCGCGTCATGACGCAGCGTCTGCGTATGCGGTAATCAGCGGTTTCCGCGAACTGCGCCCGCTGATCTATCGCACCCGTGACTACGGACAGAGCTGGCAACTGATCAACACCGGCTTGCCCGAGACCGGAAGTGCGCGCGTGGTTCGCGAAGATCCGGTGCGCAAGGGATTGCTCTACGCCGGCACTTGGAACGGAGTTTACGTTTCACTCGATGACGGCGATCACTGGCAGAGCCTGCAACTGAATCTGCCCACGGCAACCGTCACTGACCTCGACGTTCACGGCGATGATCTGGTCGCATCGACCTATGGGCGGTCGCTGTGGATTCTTGACGACATCACACCGCTGCGCCAGTACGACGCCAAGTGGCCGCAGTCGGATGCGTACTTGCTGCGTCCGCGCGACGTTGTGCGCGTGCGCTGGGACATGAATCAGGACACGCCGCTGCCGCCCGAAACGCCGGCGGGCAACAATCCGCCGGACGGTGCGACCATCTACTACTTTCTAAAGTCGGCGCCTGCGGGCGACATCAAGCTCTCCATCTACGATGCGCAAAACCGCGTGGTGCGGGAGTACACCAACGTTGCTCCCGAGTACGACAAGGTGCCAGCCAACGTTCCCGAGTACTGGTTCGCGTCTCCGACGGCGTTGTCGAAGAATGCCGGACTGAACCGCTTTACCTGGGACCTTCGCTATCCCGCGTTGAAGACGATACGCTACAGCTACTACGGCAACACTCTCGACTACATCGAGTACACGCTTGCCGATCACGCCATCCCCGACGAATTTCCCCGCGAGTTACAGCAGGGTCCGTTTGTGGTGCCGGGCCAGTATTCGCTGGTGCTGACGGCCAACGGCCAAACCTATCGTCAGCCGCTCACGGTCACCCTCGATCCGCGAGTGCAGGCGTCGCAAGCCGATCTGGTGAAGCAACTCGACGCCGAGACCAGCATCTCCGATCAGATGGCAGCCAGCTACGACGGCTACGCTCAGGTGGAAGCGTTGCGAGCGGCGATTGCCGACCGGCAAAAATCGCTGGGCCAGGATTCCGCTAACCCAGATGCAACCAAGAAAGATGCCGTCGATGCGCTGAAGGCACTGGATGATCAGGCTGCAGAGATCGGCAACGGCAAACCGGAGCAACTCGGACTCGGTCCGCTAAACCGCGAGCTGGCGCGTCTGGCCTTCATGATCGAGAGCGGCGACGCGCGGCCTGCGAGTCTGCTGCAAGCTGGAGTCGAGCAATACTGCCAGGAGTTAGGCAACCGCCTGGCGCAATGGCGCGATCTCAATCAGCAGAAAATTGGCCAAGTGAACACTCTTCTGCAGAAGCAGAACCTGGCGCTGTTGCCGGTGGCGGCCAATATTCCGGTGGCTCCGAGCTGCGGTAAATAGGGCCGAGCGTTTCACAGCCGGAGATCTCTTGCGCGGATGAACGGCGTAAGCTGTGGGATCCGTCACCCCCAAAATGCACACATTTCGGTGCAGAATTTCCTTCAAAAAAAACTCTCATTCTTGCCTAAAATCTAGAAAACAAAAGAACGAAAATTTTCTCGCCTTCTAGATCTATGGTTTTAAAGGTAGTTAGAGGCAAAATCTTGGAAACATGGGAGTTAACGTTTGGTTCTATCCGGCTCGCGGTTGCGTTCTGGAAGCGCTTGCAGAAGGCGCACTGGGCTCGATGTCAAATTGTCAAAGATCCAATGTTATCTTGCAGATAACCTCTGCATAATTATGTTATCGCGACGATGGGCTGAGTGCAAGGGGAAAGTGATGGGACCGCGAGTCTGATTCCCAAATTGGGAAATCTACGACCAAAGCTTGGCGTGGCCGTTCACCGGGAGTCGTGTGGTCCTAAGTTCTGCGAGCGACCCATTTAAACGCGACTAAATTGAGGTACCCAAGCCTTGACCTTGCAGGCCACCCTGTCGAATGGGGTCGCTACTGTCAGGAAGGCCCTTGCGCCGGTGTTCAGCCCGATGTTGCGAGAGGGCAAAGAAACGGCGCAAGCTTGTGCTAAGGCCTTCCATGAGAAGGCCGGCCTATGTCAAGCAGATTTTGATTTGCCTTTCCTAAAATCCCCCTTTCCTTCCTGGCGGGAGGGTGTGCAGAGCGGCCCGGAGCGGTCAAGGGCGCGTTCTTTGCGGCGTAGCGCACCCTTGACGGCGAGGACCGATCTGTCACCATTCCGTCAGGAAGGAAAGGGAGCAGTCGCTCTGATTTTTCGTTCTGTTCTCAGTTCTTGCGTTGCGCCAAACCAAAGCTGTCGCCACCCTTCCATCCGCACTCTTCGGTGAGCGATTTATTCGCTCGGTGCAAGTTGGGTGTTCTCGTTACAGCCGGTGCTGCCACCTGTTAGTCGACCTCTCTCCCATCTCGCGATGGAAGTTGGGCCAGGCCATTAACGCAGTCACCGGAACTCGGCGCTGGGGCACGGTGCTTCCACTCGATGAATCTTAAACTATCCGGCAGTACGACCGGTCGGCTATTGCGCAGCGGTTCGTAGGCCTCCCCACTCACCCACAAGCGATGCAGCAACACCGCCAGCTTTCGCGCCGTCGCAATCACCGCTCGCTTCTTGCCGTTCTTCCCGCCACGCTCCGCCAGTTTCAGACCCCAGCGTCGCAGATCGCTGTCCGCTCCAAACGGCCCCAGAATATGGTGCGCACCCTGCACCAGCAACGTTCTCAAATACGCATCGCCTTCCTTGTCATTTTGGGGCCTGCGGCCCGCGAAACCTTATGAAAATTATTCCGGGTAACATGGCAACAGCTGGGAGGGGCGAGGTCGAATCAGCAATGGATAAGTCGAGGCCGTTTCTTTGTCTGATCCGGAGCGTGCGTGATTGAGCGAATAATTGGGCGTCGTTGTCTTCCTCTCAAGGAGCAGTGACAGCCCGCGACCCTGGTTAATGTAAGTTGCGGCACGCTCTCCACTCCTGGCAGGAGGAAGCTGATGGCTTACAGAATAGCGGGAATTGACGTTCATAAAAGGATGTTGGCCGTGGTGGTGGCCGACGTCGAAGGCGAAGGCGAGTACCAATTTGAGCGACGGCGCTATGGTAGCAACCCCGCCCATCTGCGATTGCTGTCCGAATGGCTGATCGAACAGCAGGTCGAGGAAGTAGTGATGGAGTCGACCGCGCAATATTGGAAACCGGTCTGGGGAGGACTGGAACGGTACTGGAAGCCGAGCTGCCGGAAGCGGGAAGGGGCAGGCTCGATGTCCGGAGCGCTGCATCTGGCACAGGCGCAGTCGAATCGCGGGCCGCGGGGACGGAAGAAGGATTTCCCGGATGCGGAACGACTGGTGAAGCGGCTCGTGGCCCAAGAGCTGATCTTGAGCTTTGTGCCCGATGCGGAACAGCGACTATGGCGAACCGTGATGCGCAGAAAGTATCAACTGACGCGCGACCGGGTACAGTTACAGAACCGACTGGAGAGTCTGCTGGAAGAGACCCATATTAAGTTGTCCAGTTTGGTCTCGGATCTGCTGGGTGCGAGTGCACGGCGTATGCTGACGGCGCTCGCCGACGGGGAAACCAACCCCACGGCTCTGGCCGCTTTGGCCGATAAGAAGTTGCGCGCCACGCAGGCCCAGTTGTGCGACGCGCTGGCCGCCTGCACGGAGCTCAACCCCGTTTACCGCCGGCTCCTGAAGATGGTACTGGAGGAGTTGCAATTCCACGAGCAGCAGATCGTCAAACTGGAGCAGGAGATGGCGAGCCTACTCAGCCAGCACCAGGAGGCAGTGCAGCGTCTGGCGGAAGTGCCCGGTCTGGGAGTGGATTCGGCGCAGCAAATTATCGCCGAAGTCGGCGCCACGGCAGCGACCTTTCCCTCCGACAAGCAGCTATCCTCGTGGGTGGGAGCATGCCCCGGAGATGAAGAGAGCGCGGGAGTATCCAAGAACCACCGCTCCCCCAAAGGCAACCGCCACATGCGACGCGTTCTCAATCAATGTGCCAACGCTGCGGTCAGGGTGAAAGGAAGCATCTTCGAGATCGTGTATCGCCGCCTCGCACCACGCTTGGGACACAATCAGACCATCGGGGCGATTGCCCATCGGCTTTGTCGGCTGATCTGGATGATTTTGCACCAAGGGATCCGCTACGAGGAACGGGGCCGGGACGTGCACGAAAGGTCGAAGCGAGTACGCACTGCCAGAATGATTCGGCAGCTCCGAAGCCTCGGCTATCGGGTCGAACCGCTGACTGTTCAACTCAATCCAGCATGAGGCCCGGGGCGGATTTTCGACCCTGCTGATGTGCAGCTGCGGCTCGCTCTGCCCCGAGTTCCTCCGTCCCGGCTGCAACCCAACGTAGCAGCCCACGTCGCGGCTCTTGCGAAAACGTTGCGGATCCTCCAGCGTCAGCAGGTAAGTCAGCGCGATCAGCGTTCCCACTCCCTTCACCTGTTCCAGCCGCGCCACTTGCGGATAACTTTCCCTAGCGATCTTCCCGATCTGTTGGTTGTATTCGTAAATCCGCTCGCTCAACGATTCGATGGCTGCGAGCAACGGTTCCAGCGCCGCTTGCAGCTCCGGACTCAGTTGACGAGCTGTCTCGGCATTCAGATTGCGTGGACTGCAGCCGCGCAACCGCTCCCCATAAGACTTCGTCAGTCCGCGTGCTGTGTTGATCAACGACGTCCGCGCCCGTACCAATCCAGCCCGCGCTCGAATCACCATCAGATGCGATTGGGCTTGCGCACTTCGATGCTTCACCGGCGCCAGCAACTGCGGATCGATCCGCGCCAATCGCGCCAGCGTGCGGGCGTCGAAGCGATCATCTTTCCGCCGACTCTCCCCGATCAAGCGCACGTTGCGCGCATGCGCCACGATCACTTCATGTCCCGTCTCGCTCAACACCCGGCTCACCCACGGCGAATGCATCCCCGTCTCCAGCGCGATCCGACTGCGCGGCATCTTCCCAAAAACTTCTTTCATCGCCTTCGGAGTCGTGCTCAGCTTCTGTTCCAGCAGCACTTCCCCCGCTTCATCCAACACGCAATACCAGCTCGACCGATCGCCCAGGTCCAAACCAATCGTCAGCTTCTGCTCTGCAAAATTCTTGTTCTGCCTGGTCGCTACAGTGCTAATCTTCTTCATTGCCGGTCTCCTTTATCTCTTGCGCCTTCGAGCGCGTCGATAACTTGGGAGCGTACAGCATCCCGTCGGAGACCGGTCTTCTCATCCCATCTGTTACAAGCAGCCACCAGTGACGCCTGTCACTGACAGGGACACTCCGCCGGAAGTAGAAAGGTAGCGAAGTAACAATCTGGCGTAAGTCTGTTAGTTGCGCGATCTCGGCGCAGCAAAATCGCTCGCCTCCCGAAGAGCACCTCCCGCCACGGGACGCAACACCCCTCAGGCGACTCTTGGATTTCCATCAGGGGAGGATAAACATGAACTCACGTACAAGAACTGCAACGCAGTTATCCAAGTTTCTAGTTTTGGCTCTGTTTTTTCTGGCCTTAGCCCCAGCGGCTCTGGCCAGCAATATCTGGTATGTCGACGGGGTGAACGGAAATGACAACAACGACTGCAAGACAGCTCAGACCGCTTGCCAGACCATCGGGCACGCAATCTCGCTGTGTTCGTCGGGCGACACCATCAGAGTGGCTCCGGCGATCTACATCGAGAATCTCACTATCGGCATCAGCCTGAAAATTCTCGGCTCTGATGCCAAAACGACGATTGTGGACGGCAACCAAGCCGGAGCGGTGTTCACCATCTCCAAGTTTGCCCATGTCCTTCTCTCAAAGCTGACCATCCGCAATGGCTCTGCGTGGCAAGGCGGGGGTATCGAGAACAGTGCCAGGCTAACGATCAACAACAGCACCATCAGCGGGAATAGCTCGTCTTATAAAGCCGGCGGCATCCTCAACGGTAGAGACTCTACCCTGAACATCAACAACAGCACCATCAGCGGGAATAATGCGGGCACGGTTGGCGGCGGCATCTTCAACGATGAGCGCGGCGGCATGATCGCGATCAACAACAGCACCATCAGCGGGAATAGTGGGCCCATAGGTGGCAGAGGCTTGGGCAGTTTCAGCCCGAACCCAATAATCCTCCAGAACACCATTGTCGCGAATAACCCTTCAGGGGGAAACTGCTATACCTACGGCGGGGCCATCATTACCTCGGACGGCTACAACTTGAGCAGCGACAATACATGCCCCTTCAACGGCCCCGGCGATATGAACAACACCGACCCGAAGCTCGGACAGCTCGGGAACTACGGCGGCCCCACGCAGACGATCCCACTGCTCAAGCGCAGTCCGGCGATTGATGCCGGCAACCCCAACGGCTGTACCGATAGCAAGGGCAACCTGTTGAAGACCGATCAACGGAGCTACCCGCGTCCCGGCAAGTATGACTCTTCTGGCCGCTGCGACATAGGCGCGTTTGAACGCCAGAAGGATTGATGTGAATTGACGAGCGCGGCGGGCGTCGCGAATCAAGAAATGGAGGCCGCCTGATGTCTTGGGCTGCTTTTCTAGCGGCTTCTCGCCGAAGGTGTTGTAACATCGCGTCTCTGACAATGTCGGCCCGTGTCAAGCACTTTTCGAGCACACTACTGCATGCACTCAAAGAAGAGCGCCATTTCGCTCTCCTAGATGGTGTTGCCTTTCCAACCGTAGGCTCGCTCGTAATCCTTTTTCAGGTCAGGAACTCAGTCCGACCCATGCATCTCTTCGGTCACACCCGCGATCATGATTACTACTTCGAACTCTCCCGCAAAAGGAGAGCGGGATACCCAATCAATTACTCGGTGATCGACTGCACACCATCGCGATGTCCGGGTTGTCCCGCGTGCGAACCGAACTTTTTCCACTGCTCGTAATTCCATCCCTTGCGCCACATCCAATACATGCGAACCGCCAGCTTCCGGGCCATGGCGACCTTCGCGATTTTCCTTCCGCGCCGCATGGCCAGGTGGAAATACTTGCTGCGCCATTCCGGGTCGCTGCGTACCGTAACTTGCGCCGCTTCCACCAGCAAGAAGCGCAACAGAGAGTTGCCTTGTTTGGTGATGTGTCCCAGCCGACGCCGCTGTCCGCTGGAGT
The DNA here is from genome assembly GCA_963837015.1 of uncultured Acidobacteriota bacterium. Lineage (GTDB taxonomy): Bacteria > Acidobacteriota > Terriglobia > Terriglobales > Acidobacteriaceae > JABDBE01. The sequence continues at coordinate 136,377 of CAWIMI010000025.1, forward strand.
CCTCCAACGGCACCAGTCCCAGATAGCTCGCAATCTGCTTGCCACACTGAAACCGTTCGGCGCGGCCGATGATCAACACGAACGCCAACCCGGTCAAGGCACCGACTCCGGGATGCGTCATCAGTCGCTGCGCCTCGGGACACTTCCCCACCTCCTGCTCGATCGCCTGGCTCAACTCCGCGATGGTCGGGTTCAGTCGATCCATCAGCTCCAGCAGATCGCGCCGTCGCCGGCTGGCCCACGGTGCCAGGCGAAACGCTTCCAGTTGCTGCCGCCCGTGCTCCCGCCACAATCGCTTCTTGCAGCGCAGGCCTTCGTTCAGCGCCACCGCTTGCAACTGGTTCATGATCCGGGTGCGCGCCTGCACCATGCGATGCCGATGCCACAGCAGTTGCCGCAGATCCCGGTTCTCCCAGCTGGGCACCCAGATCTTTGGGAAGCGATCTTCCAGCATCAACCGCAGAATCAACTGCGCATCCTGGCGATCCGTCTTCTGCTTGCGTACTCGCTTCGTCCGGATCTCCGCTGCGTCTCCGATCCACAGCTCGAAGTGCAACTCCGAGAGCAACCGTTCAAACCAGCGCGCCTGTCCACTGGCTTCCATCCCCACGCGCACCTGCATTCCCTGGGCCGCGAGATCGCGATAAAACTTTTCCGCTTCTTCGCGGTGTTGCAGTCGCCGTTCCTGAAACTCCCCCGTGTCGGTATCCACAAACGCAATTTGTTGAAAGCCCGGGTGGTAATCGCATCCTATAATGATCATGTTCGGCTCCTTTCTCCGAGCCTTTTGGTTGGTTTTGCACCACCAAAGTTTACTCGGGCGTGGGAGCCGACATTGTCATGGAATCAATTACACTTATCGATCTTGGCTAGGCAGACATCAGCTCCCCTCTGCTTCCCATTTCGGGATCACACCCCGTTTTTTCCCCGCAATTTTCTTGACTTCAATCTAGCTATAGAAGATAACCAATATATAGCTCATCGCCGAAATGCCCTCCTCCAACCACAACTCGTTTGTTTCCAAGATTTTGCCTCTAACTCCTTTCAACTCAAAGATTTCAACCTTAGTCCCCCGCTATCCCGCTGATTCCATTAGATCAGGGGAGAGGGGTGGAGATCCTTTATGTCGATTTATCCCAATAGCATTCCCCGTTGCCAACACCTCAAAGTCAACGGCACCCAGTGCGGATCGCCCGCATTAAAGCGTAACCATTTCTGCTATTTCCACAAACGCTGGAACGAAGCTCGCATCGTCCTCAACGCCAACCGCGCCCGCCGCGGACGCGCTGTCCTCGACCTGCCCGTGCTCGAAGACGCCAACTCCATTCAGGTCTCGCTCATGCAAATCATGCGCCTCATCCTGAGCGGACAAATCGATCCCAAAACCGCCGGCCTTCTTCTCTATGCCCTGCAGACCGCATCTTCCAACCTGAAACGAATCAACTTCGAACCCGTCCACAAAACCTGTGTAGTCATTGATCCCAAGACCGTAGACCAAACCCCGCTCGGCGAGGACCCCTGGAGCACCGAAGACTTCGAAGACGAATACGAAGAAGACGATCAGGAAGAAGCCTGCGAGCCAGTCGAAGCCAAACTCGCAGACCTCGGCGAAGACAAAGAATGGACCGCCGAAGTCGTCCCAGAAATCGATGCCCAAGCCGAGGCCGAACCGAAATCAGACCGAATCATTCCCCGGATCCAAGGCTGCGCCGCAAAACCTGGGGCAAAGCCATCAAGGACGAATCTGGATCAGCAAGTTTCCGGTTCGATCCCGCCAAAACTGCTGACCCGGAGGCACAATCGTAGTCGCGCTGTATTCCGTGACCAGGGCCGCGCCCCAACATTTCTTACCCGGCCGCAGTGAATCCCGATCGTAGTGGGCGGCAGCGATTTTTCTTCCTCCGAAGAAGACCGGCGTTAGTTCCGGATCAAGACTGCCGCGCCGCGCCCGCCCAGCGCTGATTTTGCCAGGGTTCGATTGCGGCGGCCTCATCGTCGCCCGCAGGCGCAGCGTAACCAATTCGACCTCCCGCACCGGGTAGCTGTAGCCGTAACGTCGCTCATGCTCGCGACGAAAATTTGCGATCAGCTTGCCAGTGTAAGGAATGTTGAGCTCGTATCCCTGGCCCCGATAACGGACGTCGACGCTAAAGCGATACCGGACAGTTCCCTGCCAATCCTCGCTTCGAAAATCGTTTTCGGCCTTGCAGCGCAACTTTTCGAATTCCTCATTCAGTTGTTTTGTCGGGAGTTCATCCAGTGCGCGCCACAGCACGGTGCGCGAATAGTCCTTCACCACATCGCTGACCAGAATGCCGAAAGCCGAAAGCGCGCCCGGAAGCGCGGGCACAATCACCCGCGGAATACCCAGACTCGCCGCCAACTCGCAGGCGTGCAATCCACCAGCGCCGCCGAAAGCCACCAGCGCGAACTCACGAGGATCGTAACCGCGCTCAATCGAAACCACGCGGATGGCTTTCTCCATGGTCGCGTTGACCACGCGAATGACGCCATCGGCAAACTGCTCGAGAGAGAGCTTGCTCCGTTGCTTCTTCAACCATGCGGACACCACTCGTCGAGTGCGCTCCAGATCAAGCGTAAAATCACCGCCGAGAAAACGATGCGGCTGCAACCGCCCCAGGATCAGATTCGCATCCGTGACCGTCGGCAGAGTGCCGCGACCGTAGCAGATCGGACCAGGATCGGCGCCCGCCGACTCCGGCCCAACCCGCAGCGCCCCCGCAGCATCGAAGCGCGCAATGGAACCCCCGCCGGCGCCCACCGTGTGAATGTCGAGCATCGGCACACCTACGGGCAAGCCTGCGATTTCAGTCTGATTGCCTCCGCGAACCTCACCATCGACCAGAGCCACGTCGGTCGAAGTTCCGCCCATGTCGAACGAAATAATTCGCCCGCATCCGCTGCGCCGCGCCATGGCCGTGGCTCCAACCACTCCTCCCGCCGGGCCCGAGAGCACAGCCCGCACCGGTTCGCGGGCAGCCGAAGACAAAGCGGTAGTGCCCCCGCTGGACTGCATCACAAAAATGGCGATCTTCAGAGTGCCGCTCCAGGCTTGCACTCGGGCTTCGAGGTTTTCGAGATAGCGCTGCATAATCGGTTGCAGATACGCATTCACTACGACCGTGCTTGTGCGCTCGTACTCGCGAAATTCAGGAAGGATCTGATGGGAAATGGAGAGCGCGACGCCAACGTCGCGCAAGGCCTTCGCAATGAGGTTCTCATTCTTGGGATTGGCAAACGAAAACAGGAGCGAGATCGCAATCGCGTCAGGCTTTTTCTGAATTACCCTGGCTTTCAGTTCCGCGAGATTATTCGGCGATGGCTCGCGCAAGATCCCACCGTCACTTCCGGTACGCTCATCCACCCCGAAACGCAGATCAGCCGGCACGAGCGGCTCGACCCGATCAAAGAAAAAATCGTACAGCTTGGGACGCGCCTGCCGTCCAATCTCGATGACATCCTCGAACCCAGCCGTGGTGACGAGCGCGACGCGTGCGCCCTTGCGCTGCAACAGCGCGTTGGTGCCGACCGTGGTTCCATGAAGCAAAATCAGCGACTCGCGGCGAGCGATCTTTTCCAGCGCCTCCGCGATGGCTTGCGAGGGATCGTCAGGAGTCGAAAAAACCTTGAGCATGTGAATGTGCCCGCGGTCCACACATACACAGTCGGTAAAAGTTCCGCCAGTGTCGATGGCAATGCGGAGCGGTTGAGGTCGAGAGGAGCGAGCCATGCGATTCGAACTGGAACCCTAGGGTACCATCTTTGAGATTGCCTTATGCCGCCGAGCACGATGATAAGAGGAGAGACCGCCATGAGATATGACTTTTTGGTCGAGACTTATGCTACCGAACGGGTCAAAGTGGTGAGCGTATGGAGCGAATTCCGCGACGAGGATCTTCCGGTGCGCCCCCGCGCCGATGATGCGCGAGGTCGCAGTGTTCATGAGCAGATGGTGCATCAGTGCGTCAGCGAAGATTTATGGTTCCGGACCATGCTTGGCATCGACGTTGGAGCACCCCCTTTGCCGAAGCAAGAAACTCGGCTGCAGTTCATGGAACAATACGCGGCTGACAGCGGAAAACGATTGGCAAAGTTGGCGGCGAACGACGACGTGTGGTGGGAAGAGGCGACTAACTTTTTTACCGTTCGCCGCTCTCGGGCGTGGGTGATGACGCGGCGCATTGCGCACACCTCGCATCATCGCGGACGACTGATGGCGATGCTGCGCATGCTTGGACGTAACTTGCACAGCAACTACGGCCCCACAGCCGATACCGGCGGTCTGATGCAAAATCACGCGCCAACAATTTACGCTTACGCAAACCTCGATGCTCTGCTTAAGGGCGAGGTCGCCGGAGGCGCAAAAGCTTCATTGCCCGGATCCGGCGGCAAGCCTGTGACCGAGCGACCTACGTAGCGCAAGTTTCACTTGTCATTGGTCGAGAAAGCAAGCGAAAGCAAAGTGTTCCGTTCCATTTCGTGGGCCTTAGCCGATCCGGTCGACGGGCTGGCGCTGGCCGAACGTTTTACCGAAAGCACCGGACGTCCCCCCGCGATGTGGCGCAGCCGCGGCAGCACATAAAACATCGCGCCCATGTTGGCGGGTTCTTCTTGAACCCAGACGATGTCGCGAGCGCTCGAATGCCGTTCCAGCTCTTTCACCAATTCAGCCTCGGGGAACGGATACATCTGCTCTAGGAAGACGATTGCGGTTGAGCTGTCATTTCTTTTCTTGCGTTCGTCGCGCAACTCGTGGCCGATTTTTCCGGTGCAAACCAGGATTCGCTTGGCGTTGGTGACTTCCGTATCGGGTAACACGTTCAGGAAGTGCGGATGCGTGAAGGCCTCAATGGGCGAAGCCGCATCGGGATGCCGCAACATGCTCTTTGGTGTGAAAACGATTAGCGGTTTGCGCCAGTGCCGCAACACCTGACGACGCAGCAGGTGAAAGTATTGCGCTGCGTTTGAAGGCTGACAGATTTGAAAATTATCTCGAGCCGCGAGTTGGAGAAAACGTTCGATGCGAGCACTCGAGTGTTCGGGGCCCTGACCTTCGTAGCCGTGAGGCAGAAGCAAAACCACGCCGGAGAGCAGGTTCCATTTGTCCTCCCCAGCGCTGACGAACTGATCGATCACCGCCTGCGCAACATTGGCGAAGTCGCCGAACTGGGCTTCCCAGAGAACGAGGGCTTCCGGATAGTCGCGACTGTAGCCATATTCGAATCCGAGCACGCCAGCCTCAGAGAGCGTGGAGTTATAAATCTCGCAGCGGGCTTGATCGGCAGAAATATGTTGCAGCGGGACATATTCCTGTTCGTTTTCGATATCGAGCAGAACGGAGTGCCGCTGGTTAAATGTGCCGCGTCGGCAATCCTGTCCGCTCATCCGCACCGGAACGCCAGCCTTCACCAGGCTAGCGAAAGCCACGGCTTCAGCCATGCCGTAGTCTACGGGACGCTTTCCGTTGCCCATTTCCGCACGTTGTTCCAGCAGCTTTTTTACCTTGGTATGGATATGAAAATCGCTCGGGTACGTGGTGAGCGGTTCTGTAATTTTGCGCAGCTCTTCCGCCGATAATCCGGTTTCGACCTCATACTCCGGCTTATAGCGACCGCCTTTGTAGTCATTCCAATAGGCGGGCAAATCGCGAAGCGTCGGTTTCTTGGTCATGGAGCTGGCTTTCTTCTGGGCAGCTTCCAGTTCGGCGCGGATGGTCTGAACTTGCGTCTTTACATCTTCGACGCCGATGTCCTCGGAATAAATCTCCCACAGCGGCGGATGTTCTTTGATTGCCTTGTATAAGAGCGGCTGAGTGATCGTGGGGTCATCGACTTCGCTGTGCCCGTGGCGCCGGTAGCCGATCACGTCGATGACGACATCCGTACCAAATGCATAGCGGTATTCGAGAGCAATGCGACCGACACGGATCACCGCGTCGACGTCTTCGCCGTTGACATGAAAAATGGGGATGGACTGGCGACGGGCGATCTGCGCCGAGAAGCGGGAAGAGTGCGATTCCCGAGGCACGGTAGTAAAGCCGATCAGATTGTTAGCGATAATGTGCACCGTTCCGCCCACGGTGTAGCCGGGCAGATCGGCGTAGTTCAAAGTCTCGGCGACAATTCCCTGTCCGGCGAACGCGGCGTCACCGTGCACCAGCAGCGGAAGATATTTCTTCGAGCCAGTATTTCCCGCGCGATCATCCTTGGCACGGGTACGCCCGATGGTCACGGGATCGACGGCTTCCAAATGACTGGGATTCGAAACCAGGTGAATATGAACTTTTGCCCCGCTCCGCGTGAGGTATTCACCGGTTGCGCCCATGTGATATTTCACATCGCCGCTGCCCAGAACGCTGCGGGGATCGACGTCTTCAAATCCGGCAAAGACCTCCTCGGGGGCGCGCCGGGCGACCTGAACGAGTACATTCAACCGGCCGCGATGGCTCATCCCCATCACCAGTTCGACTGCGCCCTGCTGCCCTGCCGCGTCGAGAATTTCATCCAACAGCGGAATGAGCGCGGTGACGCCTTCCAGCGAAAAACGCTTGTTGCCCAAATAACGCTGCTGCAATACCTGCTCAAACAAATCCGCCCGGATAAGCAGATCCAGCGCTCGCTGCTGGTCGACCGCTGCTTGAGGCCCCTCCAGGCGCTCCTGTATCCAGCGGCGACGCGCGGGATCGGCAATGTGCATGAATTCGACCCCGACCGTGCCGCAGTAGATGCGCCGCGCCTCCTGAGCGAACTCGCTGTCGATCTGCAAGTCGGGATGAGGCAGCGGGCGAAGAAAGCCGAGAGGATCAAGGTCGGCTTCGAGATATCCCCAGCGGCGGAATGCATCGAACACTCGTTCGCGTTCTCCGTTGGGTGGTTCCAGTAATGCAGCGGAAGTTTCGGCAGCAGCTTTCGATCGGATGGCCATATGTCTGTTACTAGAATAATGGATGAGCGACAGGGAGCGGCAGATTCATTGGGACACAAGTGCCCGCAGGCGCCAGAACGCCGAGAAAACGGCGGGCACCGTCAGTACAGCCAGACGCTCCAAAGTGGCATCGTGTGCAGCTAATCTTCGAAACTTCTCGCTCCTCCCTTGAGGCGGTTGGTCACGACCTGCTTCCATACCCACTTGATCACCCGCGCATCGTTGTAGCAGTAACCGAGATTGTGGTTGAGCGTGGAGAAGCAGTGGCGCTGGCAGCTGTGTTTCATCGCCTGAAGCTGCTGCTGGTCGAACTTCGGATGGTCAATATTTCCCCAATCGAAGCTCGACGCGTACATGGGGAAGCAGGGCGCAACCGTGCCGTCGGTACGGATGATTACGTTGTTCTGACCGGCGCGGCAATTCCAATCGGTGAATTGGAGTTCGCCATTCGAGTCCTGCACGATACCTGGGGTCTGGGCGAGGATCTCATGCACGTTGCCGTTGGTTCCGGTCCCACCGCCGTACCAGCCATGCTTTTTCAGATCCAGCCCGGACGACATTCGGACGAATGCTTTCATCTCGCGAAGGCGTTGCACCGAATTCACCATCTGATATCCAGCCTGATTTTTCTCGATGATCCAATCGATCAACCCGTCAACCGAGCGCCAGTCTTCGGGCCGAATGTAGGTCGGATTTTCATACAGATGTTTGAAGTGGTCGTCCTGCTCGAGCATGGGGGTTTCGTTGATGTGGTAGTCAGTGGCCAGACGATGCGCGTGGGCGTATTCCGTCAGCTTCCGCACGTCTTCATGATTGTTGCGGCAGATGTTGATATTGAAAAAGACCATGTAGCCATACACATACTGCTTGCGAATCAGATACTCCAGATTTTTCTGGCCGGGAACAAAGGCTTTCGGCAAACTGGGTTTTTCGTCCCAGGCATCCACCGCGAAATTGAAAATTGCGACACCTGCGTCGGCAAGGCGGTCGGCGACCTCTGGGCGCAGCAGCCGGCCGTTAGTGCCTACGTAAATCCAGAACCCTTTTTTCGCGGCGTAGTAAACGATCTTGTGTGCTACCTGCGGGCGCAGCAACGGCTCTCCGCCCATGAGTGCGAGCACGCGGCAGCCGTGATCGTGCAGCCAGTCGATCGAGCGCTTGGCGACGTCTTCGGTCATGCCTTTGACTTTGTTGTTGAAAGCCCAGCAGTACCAGCAGTCGAGATTACATTTGTAGTCGACAAACAAATACGCAGTGATGGGATGGAATTCACCGGGCATCACTCGCGAGCGCGCATACGGAAGTAGCCAGCCACGGACTTTCCGCCATACTTGTGGAGCTGTCCAATCGCGTTTTTCGAGAGGAGCTTCGGGGCCGGGATCGTTCAGCAGTTCCGGGTACTGGGGAAAAACGGGTTCGGGCAATGTCGCGCCCTTGGTCTCGGCGGGTGTGGGTCCGGCGGAACCGGAGTTCATAAGCAGATCGTGAATGTCGACATCGATGCGAAACTTTGCGGGGGCTGGAGTAGCCACTTTTCCATACTCCTTTCCATTCCTTGACGTTGTGGACAAACCTTTCCGTTATAACGTTGCTGACAAACCTTTCGGTTATAACAAGGATGCTAGTTTTCGAACCCTGGTTCCATGGATTTTTGCGGAAAATGGGGGATGGTTTTTTGACGCTGATCAGTTGAATTATCGCGAGGGCGTAACTGGAAGTACGACAACGATTTAAGATGGCAAGTTCTGAGGGTACAAAAAATGTGCAGCCAAGACGCCTGGCAACCCGGGATTCCGGTTTTGCTCGGAATATCTTGCGACACCAACTCTTCGTATCTGCGAGGAGCGGCGGATGCCCCACCCCTGATCCGCAAGGCGTTTCACTGTGATTCGTCGAATTCATCCACCGAGAGGGGGATCGAGCTCGATTCAGAATCTGTGCTCGATGCCGGCGACTTGCAACTACCACTGAATGGTGAGTTCGAGGCCATTGAAAGCGCAGTTGGCGGGCTGCTCGATAAGGGACAGACTCCAGTTTGCCTGGGTGGTGACCATTCCATCACTTATCCAATCATGCGGGCCTTCGGAAAGCGTTTTGTCGATCTGACGTTGATCCACTTCGATGCGCATCCTGACTTGTATGAGGAGTTCGAGGGGAATCGTTATTCGCACGCTTGCCCATTTTCCCGGATCATGGAAGAAAAGTTAGCGAAGCGGCTGATTCAGGTCGGCATTCGAACCATGAATGCGCATCAGCGCAAACAGGCGGATCGCTTTGGGGTTGAAGTCGTCGAGATGCGGGAGTTGCCCGCGCTGGCTAGGCTCAAAGTTGCTGGCCCGGTTTATATCTCGTTCGATGTCGACGTGCTTGATCCTGCGTTTGCACCGGGGATTTCCCACCGGGAGCCGGGAGGAATGTCGGTGCGAGAAGCGATCACGCATCTGCACGCGATCACGGGCGACGTTGTTGGAGCGGACATCGTGGAGTACAACCCGAAGCAAGATGTCTCGCAACTGACGGCGATGGTAAGCGCGAAGATCCTGAAGGAGATTCTGGGGAAGATGATTGCGTAGTGAAACAGCGGGAGCATGATATTAGCGGTGCCAATCAGAGCGTTTGGCCGTGACCAGCTGCCGTGAGGAACGTTTTGCCGAGCAGGCCTTCAACGACCCGGCAAGATATTCCCGAAATTCGATAATCATTGCCCTGGTTGTTTCAGCCCAGAGAGAAATATTGGCGCATCAGCGGTTTGCGCAGCTTGCTGCCCGGCGAGCGAATTGGCTGACGGCGTGCTTCTATCTCCACGGAGAAAAAAAAGTGGACAGCGGATTCTACGCAGCCTGCGCGGGTTTACGAGCGCAGACCCAGGCTCTCGAACTCATCGCCAGTAGCGTGGCAAACATCAGCACGACGGGATACCCTGAGATGAAAATAATCCGCAGCTTCGGAGAGATGTACCGCAGATCGTTCGCCAGTTCACGCCCATTCTGTCCTGGCAGGACAACATCGGTTAGCAGCAATCGCACAATGCGCTTGTATTCGCGGAATGCGGATATCGCGTCCGTCGCGTTTCGAGTTCTAAGAACCCGATAACCCGCCGACTCCAGAACGTTCGAAGCCGCTTCGAGCAGGCAAGCTTCATCTTCCACCAGCAATATGGTTCCGTGGCCCCGATACGGATTGCGGTTGGTTACGGTGGGAACCGAGTCGGCGAGAGATTGAGCATGATTCATGTCGTTCGTCCTCCAGGCACGAAAACGTATAAGCACGCACGTCTCCGTCGCGGCAATGCACCCGCGAAATAAAAAGGTCTATGTGCCAGCGCAACTTAGGCTCAAGAATAATTAGCGTCGAATGAGAAAGCAGCTGATACGCGGATGTAAATGATGATCTTGGGAAAAAGCGTGTGAAATTAACGGGAATATGTTCTGAAATGGTCGAATTCCCGTGCAGGTTGTTGCTTATCGAGGTCGTGCCAGCACCGTCAGATCGGGGTCAAGTACGACCTTTCGTGTGCCGCGCGATGCGGCCAAATGGAATGGGCTTTCTGGTCCATCAGCAAACACTCGACCTAGCAGCACCATTCTGCCCGCCACCGATGCGTACAAAGGAACCGACGTTATCAGATGCTCTGGCGCGTCCTTTTGCAGAATGACACCGCTGATGGTAGTTTCGCCGGGCTTGTCGGAATACTTCAGACCGTGCAATTCAAACCGCGGAATCGCTGTCCCGTTTACCCATCCCTCGTAGAACCAGTCGAGCGACTTGTGGTGCTCATACCACAGCGTGGGGGGCAGTTCTTCCTCAAAGGCCTGCATTAGCTCGCGAGTTGTGATGGGTCTTCCCTGATAGCGTTCTCTGACCCGGCGAAGAGCGCGCACGAAAGGTTCATCTGGTCGCCCCGTTTTGCTGCTGTCGCGCGTGCCGGCACTGCTGGTCCGTTCGGCGTCGCGCATCATGGAACGCAGCATATGAAACAGCCATGTGCCGCGCCCGTAGCTGATCGCCTCATATCCGTTTGGAAATTGTGAATTGGAAAGCCGCGTGCCTAGAGTCACGGGTCCATCCTCCATCAGGCGGACTCCCTCTTTGTTTTTTTCCAGCAGGTCGTCCCTAAGCTTCTCCATCACAGCGCGAAACTGTGCGGGATTCTCCGACTCGAGAATCATCATGGAACTGTAGTTTGCCAGGGCCTCAACTAGCCATTGGTCACGATAGCCGCTCCACATCACCAGATCACCCCACCACTGGTGAGCCGTCTCATGGGAAATTACCTGGCTAACGAGCGTCTTATCCACCGCACTCAGATGCAGCTGCGATTTTTCTTCTGCTGTAAGGAAGGAGGTGCTGGAAAGAAAGATTAGTCCCGGCCAACCTTGACTCAGCCCTCCCGGCATTTGGGCCACCTTCAGATCAGCGAAGGGGAAGGGACCGTATCGGGTTGAGAGAAATTCGATGGCATGCGCGCATGCGGCTGCTACCCTTTGCTCATTCCGCGCAGGAGAAGGCACTAGCGGTGCGACCACCAATGGGGCTCGGGGTATGCCCCCTGGGGCGATTGGGTCAGGAATCACGCTCTTGACCCCTGGAGTCGGGAATCCCCGTTCCACTCCCGAGGCTGCAAAAGTCTCGACCGTCACATCTCCAGCGTGTGCGACTACCCGTTCGTATTTTCCAAGATTGAATCCGGCGATGGGGATCGGCCGCTCAGAAACCCAACGGCTGACTTGCTCATCTGCCTTTGGGGTCCCTCCCCATTCTTGATCGGCAGGGTTGGAAGACGACTTAGGTTCCGTCCGCTCTCCGGTGGCCACCAGGGTCCATCCTGCCGGATAGCGAAATTCCAAATCGAAGTTCGACATAACCAGTCCACGATTTGGGTACCACATGCCTCGCGCCCCGACGTAGAGCAACCCCGCTCCAGCCTCGGAGAGTACTGCGCCGCCATAGACAAAGCGGAGCTCCAATCGCTGCCCAGTCCGCAAGGGTTGCGAAAAGACTACCGCAACCAGGTCGTTAGCGTGGCGCGCCAACTGAGTTCCCTCGGTTGCCGGATTGTGAATGAACTCGATCGGATGCCCATCCGCTTCCACTTGCTTGACTTGAAGGGCCCGGGACAACTCGAACAACACAGCTCGCTGGCCGCCTTGCCGCACTTCCATCTGCAGACGGGCTTCAGCGTCGATTTCGGTGGGAGGCTTTATTTCCGTGCGAATCGTGTGCTGGGATATCGCGATGGCGTCGGGCTTGCCACCTTCGCCCACCGTTGCGTTGACAGCTTCCGCTTCCGGATTCGCTTTTGCTGTTGCGAACGAAGTCCAGAGATCGTAATAACTCGCTCCATCGACGGTCTTGAGCTGGCCTGCGGACACTTGCTCCGGCGCATCCGTATCGAAGAAGAGATCAAAAGTTCCGAGCTTCAGCCCTTGCAAGCGGGCGTGAAGAAATCGGTCATCGCCGTTTTCGGACTTGACGGCTGTCGAGTTATCTTCTGCAGTCTTACCGGCGACGGGCAGAAACTTGCTAAGAGTCAGGAACAAGCGCAGCGCATCGCCTTCGGACAAATTGCGAGCCGTCTCATTCCATTGCGACAAGAACGCCTGGCCGTCATCAACCGACACCATGGACGGGCGCAACTCATTGAAGGTATCGTCATTGAAGCGAAAGTATGCGGTTGAGAATCGCTCTTCCAGAATGGCTCCGCCGGTAAACAACGCCATGGAAGCGCGTTCATACTGATTCGGGGGAGATAACAAGAGCTCTCCATCCCCTTCAAAAAAGGCTCCGGTGACGCGGCCCACGACATCCTCAGTAAATGCGATGGTGCCATCATTTAACGTGATGTGGATGGCCGCCCGATCGATGGATGCATCGCGCAGGAGATAAACCCGTGACTTCGACAGGCCCACGGTGCGCAGTTGTAAATACACGCTCTCAGCCGCACTGCGAGGCGGCAACTGGGCTCCAGTCGGGGCTCCCACCGCAGTATAGCTCGAGGGCTTAGGCGCATCCTGACTCGTGGACAACGCAACTGCGGTCGAAATCAGGACCAACCATACTAGTGGCAGCAACCCTTTCGGCATTTTCGAGATTACCCCGGTCACCTACGCCTGCAACTTCCTATCTTCTAGAATGCGCCTTAATGCGGACAGCTGTCATCTATTCCTTCGTTTCCGCTTTCCTGCTGACTGCGGCGGTGTTGTGCGCATCAGCGGAAGTCATTCGCCTTAAGAACGGCCGCACCATATGGGCTGACCACGTTCGTGACACCGGCACCCATATCGAGTACGACCTTGGCGATAACACTTACGTCATACCGAAATCGCTGGTGGATCGCATTGATGCCGGCGGTATTACTCCCGCATACGCCTCTCCACAGGAAAACGCAAAGGAAGCACGCGATCTGCCTGAATTTGCACCTGCTGATAATCTGAAAAACGATCCTGCACTCATTGGAAAAGTCATTCAGAACGGCAAGGTCGATTCGGATGCGCTTTCCGCTCTGGAGCAGGAGGGCAACGGGTCCGCGACCGCTGCTGGCTACTTCATCGCCGGCAAGCATGAATTCGATCATGGAAATTTCAGCAAAGCCCGCAGCTACTTCGAAGCTGCGTTGCGCTTCGATTCAAACAATCCCACCATTCTGAACTATTACGCCTCCCTGCTGGTTAGAACCGGAAATGCCACCGCGGCGTTGCCTTATGCGGAGCGGGCGGTCCGGGCCGCCCCTGATTCTCCCGATGCCCTCACCGTTCTGGGATATGTCCAGTTTGCCGCCGACCGCACGCCGGACGCGATCCGTAGCTGGAAACGTTCCTTGGAACTCCGTCCCGACGCCATGGTGCAAAAGTACATGGAGAAAGCGCAACGCGACGCAACGGCCGAAGCCGACTACACGCTGCACGAGAGCATCCATTTCATCCTTAAATATGAAGGCAAACAAACATCCGACGTGCTGCGCAGCCAGTTAATCGCGACCCTCGAGTCCGAGTACGACGATCTGGTGCGCGAGCTTGGCATCGCTCCTCGCAACAATATTCTGGTTGTGCTCTACACCGAGCAGTCTTTCTTTGATGTAACCCAGGCGCCCTCCTGGAGCGGCGCGGTCTTTGACGGAAAGCTGCGTATTCCGATTAACGGATTGACGTCCGTCACACCAGAACTGGCGCGTGTGCTGAAGCATGAACTCGCGCACTCGTTTATCAGTCAGCTTTCGGCCGGGCGTTGTCCGCAATGGCTCAACGAGGGCATTGCCCAGGCCGTTGAACCCAAGCACGTCTCGCATGGACAGCTTCTGGCTGACCTCTTCCAGACCCAGCGTGAGATTCCTCTCAATGCCTTAGAGGGCAGCTTCATGCAGTTTTCCAACGGCCAGGCCGCCGTGGCTTACGAAGAGTCTCTGGCCGCAGTGCAATACATTAGCGACACTTACGGCATGGCTGATTTGCAGCGAATCCTCGAAAGGCTCGGCCAGGGCAGTTCCACCGAAGCCGCGCTTCGCACTACCATCCACTCCGATTACGGCCAACTCGAAGGCGAAGTCGGTAAGTACCTCGTCAGCAAGTATAAGAATTAGTGCGAAGTCGCTGCCGTACGCGATTGTCCGGCACTCTGGTAACTTTCCGCTCTCTGTCGTCGATGCTACCTTCGCGGTATGAAGGGAAAGCTGTCATCAGGTTTATTGGCCCCGGTGCTCACGATTCTGACCACTGGTCTGGTTTCGGGCCAAGGGATGCCTGGCGAGATCGTTGGCAACAAAATTCCGGTACCCGGAAAACCGGTCCACGGTACGACTAATCAGTTTTCGGAAGTTGAGCGCGACATGGTGGATCATATGGCTCCGCAGCACCAGGCGGAGAGGCTGCTGCAGTACGCTATTTCCCACCATCGCGGTGCGACGGATGAGATCAAGGCACGAGTAAGCCAATGGCGAGGACAACTCAGGCAAACGGACTCGCTCGTCACCCTTAGCAGCCCGGGGTGCAAGTAGCGGATTTCCTGCGAGTCGGGCGACGTAGTCGGCTACGCGATCTCACGAAGCACTTGGCAACGGACGCGGAGATTCGGCTTCTGCAAAACCGCGCCTTATTTATCCGACACGGGAAGAGTAAGTACAGGGTCAAAACAAGGCTGCCGAAGCGGTTCTTCCACTCCCGCGGCGTGCCCGCGCCCAGCAGTTGGCGCAGGATCAGGCTTAGATTGAACGCGCCCACGTGGATCAGTTGCCGCTTCCAAATGTTTTCCTGTCCGCGCAGATGGCAGCGCCGCATCGCGCCCGTCTCGTAGCAGTGCGCGAAGCTGCGCTCCACTAACTCGCCGCGCCGCCGCAGTAAACTCTTGCCATACTCACCCCGCACCCGCCGCCGGTTGGCATACACCGCTTGCTGCTCGGCCTGTTTGCCCGCCCAGTTCCGCCGTCCCTTCTGTTTCTTCTCTGGGATGTAACTGCGCACGCCATACGCCTTCATCCGCCTCACCACCGCGCCGCTGTGATAACCCTTGTCGGTCACCGTCTCTTCGATGCCGGCCACGTTCACCTTCGGCGCTTCGTGGGGCCGCAACTCCGCCTCGCGCCCGACCTGCTCCGCCACCGCCATCCCGGCTTCGCACAGCGTCTCATCCAGCGTGGCCGGGTCGCCCTGATCGGCGCCTTGCAGCGTGACCGCCAACACCGCGCCCGTGTCCAGATCGACGGCGTGCTCGGCTTTGTGCGCCAGATGCGTGCGCCCATCCTTCATCTTCGCGATCCGCGCATCGCCATCCGCTGGGCTCTTCCACTCCTTATTCGACGTCCGCTTCTTGCGCTTGCGATCCAACCGCGCCAAGTCTTCCCGCGTCGGGGTCGCGATGCCCGAGGCCTTCGCCAGCCCCCGCAGAAACTCCTCGTAACTCTCGCCCGTGTCCCGCCGCACGATCGAGCGCATCGCCGCGTTCGCCTCCAGCGTCGTCGCATCAATCGCGATCCGCTGGCCTTTCAGTAACCCACGATCGGCCAGCACGCCCAACACCCAGCCGAATACTTCGCGATGCGTGTCCAGATCAATCAGCCGCCGCGTGCGCGAAATCGTCGAGTGATCCGGCGTGTACTCGTCCAGCGCGATGCCCACAAAACGCCGCAGGGCCAGCGAGTCCGCCAACCGCCAGGCAATCCCGCGCTCCGCTCCGATGCCCTCGAAATACCCGATCAGCAGCGCCCGAAAGTAAATCCCCGGCGTCAGCGACGGACGCCCGTTCTTCTCGGCATAAAACTTCGCGCACCGGCCCTCGACAAACTCGTCGAAGCCCTCGGCCTCCAGCAACTCATTCAAACGCTGATAGAACGGATGCCCCGGAGCTGATGCCAACTCCGTGTGCGCGATCCACAAATCTTCTTGCTTCTCCCGCTGCTTGCGCGTCCCCATCGCCATGCGCCGATTCTACAAACCAAGCCTGTGGATACCTCAACACTTTCTGGTCACGAATCCGAACTTGCACCACGGGCTGTTAGGGATGTCGCCATGAATGGTGACGATCTTCGCGTGCGCGCGGCTTGCTTTGAAATTGACTTGGCAGTCGCCAACCTGGCGAAAAACCCGGAAACAGCCAACACTCTGTTGCAGTTGGCGGAGAGCGATCCGCAACGCGCCGAATACAGCATTTGGTATCTGGGCCGTCTTGCCAATCGTGGGGTGGAGGTTGACCGCATTCACAACCAGTTGCGGGTTTGGGCACATTCAGAGAACGAAAACGTAAGGTTGCGTGCAGTCTCCGCAATCGCGGATATCGGTTTGGACGACACGGTTCCCGACCTGGTGGAAGCCTTCCACCATGATCCCGCATTCCGCGTGCGCATTGACGCCGCCGGGTGCGGCCTCGCTCACTGCGGCATGCTCACTCGTGCGCAGAGGATGCAGTCGGTGCCAGGGCTGATTGAAATGGTCGAGGATAAGAAACTTGACGCCGAAACAGTGAAGTACGGTTACCGCGCATTGCGGGAGATCACCGACCAGGGACTGGGTGACGAGCCGACTTTGTGGCGCGAATGGTATGCCGCGCACGCCGCAGAAACTACTGAGCGCTTCCGCCAGTTTCAAAAAATAATGGAATCGCAGCCGTAGTCAGCCGATTGAATCGCGGTGGATTGCAGGTCCGAGCCATGCCCAAGTTATCTCTGACGCCTTGAACCCTTTTTCCCCCAGCCTTAAACTGGATTAAGATGCACGTGCACAGTCATGGCGCGGACGAGCGAACCTCTAAGGTTCTAAGGGTTTCTCTCGTCGTCACACTGGCCTACATCTTGTTGCTGGTGGTTGCCGGCATCCGTGCCCATTCCCTGGCATTGCTTTCCGAAGCCGGCCATAACCTTTCTGATTTTGTAGCCCTTCTGCTCTCGCTGGTTGCGGTTTATCTGGAATCGCGCCCGCCCAGCGCTACCAAGACCTACGGGTGGCATCGAGCGGGAGTGCTGGCGGCTCTGGTAAATGCGGGCTCGCTGGTTGTGGTCTCTTTCCTGATTTTCTACGAAGCATTCCGGCGACTGCAGAATCCAGAGCACGTACATGCTGGCGTGATGATCTGGGTAGCGGCGGCCGGCGTTGTCATGAATGGAGCGATCGCTCTGCTACTCTTCCGCTCGGGCCGGGATGTGAACATCCGCAGCGCGCTGTTGCATGAGATTGGAGATACGGTTTCGACCGCCGCGGTCATCGTTGGCGGTTGGGTGATTCTGGCTACAGGACAGTATTGGATTGATTCGGCGTTGTCGTTTGGCATTGGCGCGCTGATACTGTGGTCGGGCTTCGGCATTTGTCGCGAGACACTCAACATCCTGCTGGAAGGAACACCCCGCGGCATCCGGTTGGACCGGGTTGAGGCTGCCATGCGGGCGGTCGAGGGCGTGAACGATGTTCACGATCTGCATGTGTGGAACATTGGCTCGGAGACGCGGGCTTTATCGTGTCATATCTCGATTGAGGACATTCCGCCGTCAGTCAGTGAGCGGATTCTGCGCGATGTAAAGGAACGTCTGCACCAGGAGTTTCAGATTGACCACACGACCATACAATTTGAGCACGTAATCTGTGAAGTGGCGCATGGATGCGTGATTCCGGTCAGCGAAGAGCATGGGCACGAACACTGACAGAATGCTCGAGACTGTCAAGTAGTTTTCCTGACTCCAAAGGTATGAGTCAGATAAGCTCACGGTGGCTAAGCGCTTACAAGTCATCTTGAAGGATCCCGACTACCGGGAGGTTCAACGCATGGCACGCGTGCGGCACTTGTCGATCGCGGAGTGGGTTCGGCAGCCCCGAGCTGGCCCGCCGGCGCGAGCCGGTAGGCGGCGCTGGCAAGAAGCTCGAGGTCGTGCCGTGCGGCCGCACGGCACGACTACCCCGTCGGCGACATCGGTGGCATGCTGGCGAAAATCGAGAGGGGCTACGGAATGCGTTCGCAGCAGTGATTCTGGTTGACTCGAACATTCCGATGTACGTCGTGGGCGCGCCTCATCCTCACAAAAGCGACGCACAGCACTTGCTGGAAAAGCTCGTCAGCGATCGCCAACGGCTGGTTACGGAAGCGGAGGTGCTGCAAGAGATCTTGCACACCGCTATGTCGCGATCAACCGCCGCGACGCCATTGAGCCAGCCTTCGACGCTTTGCTCGGCATCGTCGATCAGGTGCAACCGTTGACCTCTCCGTCGCGGAACGTCCAAAAGCAGATTGTGCTCGGACATCGCCGGATGTCTGCGCGCGATGCCGTACATCTCGCTGTCATGGAGCATCACGACGTCGAGCACATCCTGGGTTTTGATTCCGGGTTTGACGGGTTCCCCGGCGTTACGCGTCTCTCGTGACCAACCAAGTTGGACTAAAGGTGGGCCTGCTTCTCGTAGACCTCCCTTACCCCTTCAATCGTGTCCGCCTCTTCTGATGGTTTGTCGGTTCTGATTCGCACAATCCTGGGGAAGCGCAAGGCGTAGCCGCTTTCGTGGCGGTCGGAGCGCATCATGTTGTTGAAGGCTACTTCCAAGACGATCTTCGGCTCGACTACCAGCCGGAAGCCTTGATCTTCGACCGTGTGCTCCAGAAACCATTTGGTCATCTCGGCGATTTCGGCATCGGTCAGGCCAGAGTAGGCTTTGCCGATATTCACCAGGCGCTCGCCATCGCGAACCGCGAAGGTGTAATCGCTGAGAACGCCGATGCGCTTGCCGTGGCCGTATTCGACCGCTGTGACCACGACGTCAAGGGTGGCTAGTTCGCGTTTCAGCTTCAGCCAGGATTTTCCGCGGCGACCCGGAGTGTAGGTTGACTCGGGATCTTTGATCATCAATCCTTCGTTGCCGCGGGCTTGGGCTGCTTCGAATAGTTGATCGAGTTCCCGAGGCGACGATGCTTGAAAGGTGGGAGCGCGGAAAACCCGCGTAGCAATTGCCGGTTCGATTGATTCCAGCATCAACTGGCCCTGGGCCGCGGCCGACCTTGCTTGGATCGGAATTCGCGGAGCTGCCAACAACTCGTCGAGCACCTTTGCCCGCTCTCGCAGCGGGCGATCGATCATCAATTCGCCCCCAGCATACAAAACATCGAAAACCAGATAGGCGACTGGCACCCGCCGCATCATTTCATCGCTGACTT
Source organism: uncultured Acidobacteriota bacterium (assembly GCA_963837015.1). GTDB lineage: Bacteria > Acidobacteriota > Terriglobia > Terriglobales > Acidobacteriaceae > JABDBE01. The sequence continues at coordinate 155,940 of CAWIMI010000025.1, forward strand.
TCTTCCGGCCCAAACGCAACTGCAATGCGCTGAATGGCAGGGCACGCTCTGCTTCGCCGGATTCAGCGGCCAGATAACTCCAGGCCACGATTTCTCCATCGAGGATTGCGTCTTGAGGAAGGCCGGCCAGCGCGTTTGGCAATTCGGGGAAGGATTCCGTGATTTCATCGCGAGTGCGTGAAAAGATTCGGACTTCTCCGGCTGAGCAGTGTGAATGCGCTCGAATGCCGTCGTACTTATCTTCGACCAGCGCGTTTTCGAAGTAGCTGAGCGCTTCTTCCGCAGACTGGGCCGGACTGGCCAGCATGAACCCCATGGGATGGAATAGGCGCATCTCGGCCTGGTTCAGCTTTCCTTCTGCTGCTAGGCACAGCGTTTGTCCGATATCACCCAGCAACATGTTTGCTCGCTGCACGTCTTTGGCCGGAGCGCCATAAGCCTTGGCGATGGCTTCTTCGACCAGACTCTCTTTGAGACCGATTCGCAGATCGCCGGTGATGATCTTGATGATGTATTTGGCTTCGAGCGGGGTGAGTTGCGAGAGCAATTCACGGACGATAATTGCTTTGGCGACAGGGCCACGGGCTGCTGCCATCTTCCGAAATGTAGCTTGGACCTCTGGCAGACTCAAGACAGAGTCGTCGGTCAGGTTTGGACTTTGGGGAAGAACATCCGCGGCCACCGCGCCCGGATCCCCGTGCTTGCGGTAGGCGGCGGTTAGGTCGTCTCCGGTTTTTCCGGAAAGCTCTTCGACCACCTGCCACAATAACTTTCCTCCCACTTGCAACGTTGTTTCCTCCCAGACCGGAAAGGGGCTGCCGGACAGAAAAACCGCCGCGACGGAGGCTTCCTCAACTGAGCTCGACTTGAAGTAGTCGGCGACGATCGCTATTTTTTCCAGCTTTTTGGTAGTGCCTGCGATTCGTTCGCAGGCTTCTACGAATTTGCGCATGGTGAATGCTCGGGGCGTGGCCGTCGGTGGCACTCTTTAGAAATTGTAAGTCTCTCCAAACCTAGTACTTACAGCCTCATCTACCCCATCCTAAATCAACTCTGGCTGTGATACTCTTACTGCTGGTGCTTTGTCGCCAGAAAGATCATCTGCATCTCTATGCGATTTGTGCGAACATTGTGGCGGTTCTTTGTCGCTATACAGCTTCTGCCAGCGCTGGAGGGTGGCGAAGAAACGCTGGTCGGCGGCCAGGCCGTCCTCGAGGGCGTTATGATGCGCTCACCGCACGCGTGGGCGATAGCCTGTCGCAAGCCTTCGGGCGAGGTTTCTACCCATAGTGAGCCGCTGGAGCGGCTTTCGGAAAAGCACAAATGGATGGGGTGGCCGGTAATGCGCGGCGTCATTACCCTGGGCCATGCGATGACCCTTGGTTTCCGCGCGTTGAAGTTTTCCGCCAATGTCGCTCTCGACGAGTTGCAGCCTGCGGCCGCTCCCGGTGAACCGGAGAAGAAGAAGCTGGAAATCAGCGGATGGATTGCTGCCGTCAATATTGTCTTTTCTGTCGGCTTCTTCATTTTCATGTACAAGTTTTTGCCGCTGGTGGCGACCACGGAGTTGAAGCGGGTGAATCCCGTTTTTGGCGAGCAAGTCGTTTTCAACCTGGTTGACGGAATCATTCGCCTCGCACTGTTCCTGTTGTTTATTTGGGGAACATCGCTGTGGAAGGATATTCGGCGAGTGTATGAGTATCATGGGGCCGAACACAAGACGGTTTTCGCCTTTGAAAATGGCGATCCGCTGGATACCCCTTCTGTGCAAAAGTATTCGACATACCATCCCCGTTGCGGAACCAGCTTCCTGATGACGGTGATGATTATCTCGATTTTCGTTTATATGCTGGTGCCCGTCACTACCTTCTGGGCGCGCTTTGCAGTGCGTATTGTTCTGCTGCCCGTAATTACCGGGTTGTCTTATGAGGTCATTCGTTTTGCCGCGAAGCATCGCGGGTCGCTGTTTGCGCTTATGACTACTCCGGGATTGTGGATGCAGCGCATCACCACCCAGCCTCCTTCGGATGAGCAGGCAGAGTGCGCCATCGTAGCCTTGGACCACGCTATGTCGCTAGAGAAGCAGCGCGGCGGCGAGTTAGTTATCGCCTAGCGGCTCCGCCGCGAAACTCTTCCTACCCTCGACTTCTGCAACTAGAATCCAGAATGTAGAGATGTAGCTCGCTACGTCTTTGCGCAACCGAAACGTAGCGAGCTACGTTTCTACAGGACACACCATGTTTGAACGCTTAGATCAAATTGAGGCGCGATACGACGAGCTGACGCAGGCGCTGGCTTCGCCTGACATTATGAATGACTCGGCGAGATACCAGAAGACTGCCAAGGCGCACAGCGAGATTACTCTGATTGTAGAACGATATCGCGAATACAAGGATTTGAAACGAGGGATCGCGGAGAGCCGCGCGTTGCTGGCTGATGAGAAAGATCCCGAAATGCGGGCTTATGCTCAGGAAGAGTTGGACAAGCTTGAGGCGCGGGTCGGTGGTGTTGAAGAAGAGCTCAGGATTCTGCTACTGCCCAAGGATCCTAATGATGAGAAGGATGTGATCCTCGAAATCCGGGCGGGTACGGGTGGCGACGAAGCTACTTTATTTGCGGCGGAGATGTTCCGCATGTACACGCGATACGCGGAAACTCAGGGTTGGAAAGTGGAAGTACTTTCCACTTCTGAATCCTCTGCCGGTGGCCTGAAGGAAGTCATTGCGCTGATTGAAGGCCAGCGGGTTTTCTCGCGTTTGAAATACGAGAGCGGCGTGCATCGCGTGCAGCGCGTTCCGGCGACCGAGCAGCAGGGCCGGATTCATACTTCCGCCGTCACTGTCGCCGTTCTTCCGGAGGCGGAGGATGTTGACATCAAGATTGAGGCGAAAGACCTCCGCATTGATACGTTCTGCTCTTCGGGGCCGGGCGGGCAGTCGGTGAACACGACATACTCCGCCGTGCGCATAACGCATATCCCGACGAACACGGTCGTAAGCTGTCAGGACGAAAAATCGCAGATCAAGAACCGCGAAAAAGGTATGCGCGTCTTGCGCTCGCGCCTTTACGAGATGGAGATGCAGAAGCAGCAGGACGCTCTCGCCAAGGAACGAAAGGCTATGGTGGGTTCGGGGGACCGGAGCGAGAAGATCCGGACTTACAACTTTCCTCAGAACCGCGTGACCGATCACCGCATCGGCTTGACCATTCATCAGCTTCAGGAAGTCATGGATGGGAAGTTGCAGCCTCTGATCGAGGCTCTGACTGCTCACTATCAGGCTGAGAAGATGAAGCAGGAGACCGTCAGCGTGGTGTGACTCTTGAGTTGGTAAAGACTCGCAGGTGGATCAACTCGAACAAAAAAGCCCCCTGCTTGCGCAGGAGGCTTTTCCGGGGGGAGGGCGTCCGGGTGCTGGGCCCGTCGTCCTGCAAACTATTTCGCTGGTTGATCCGGAGTGGTTGAATTTGCACTCAACTGTTCCAGATCGTTCTTCAGAAGGCTGATTTCCACGCGCCCGCCGCTGGTTCGCTTGGTCTTGGCCTGGTCATCGGCGGCCGCGCTCGGCACAGGGGCGTTGCCCATGCCAACCACGTAGATCCGATATACCGGTACGTCATGGTTTAACACCAGATACCTCACCACTGAGTCCGCCATCTTCTGTGACGTCGCGATTGCGGCTTGACCATGGCCGGAGGAGAAGCCCTGAACCTCGATGATGTAGCCGCGCTGATTCTTTAGCGGAGTCGCCATGTCGTCAAGAGCGGTCTTGGCGTTCTGGCTAAGCACGCTCTGGCCCGGACGGAAGCGGATCTCAGTCTGGGTGGTGGCCTTATATTGATCGATATTTCCGACTACCTGTTCCACCGTGGTCAGACGGGTGTTGGCCTGGGTTGCGGTTGTCTGTGCGGCCTGCGCTTTGTTGCCAGCGTCGATGGCGTGCTGATCGGCTTCGTTAGCTTTGGCCGAAGCCAGTTGAATGCCCTGCTGGGCGCGCGCATCCACGTCCTTGATCTGCTTGGAATTATTCGCGGTGAGCTCATCGAGTTCATTCACGCGATCGCGGATGGGCTCGGTCTGGCGCTGCACATACTTCTTGCGGGCCCACGGATTTATCTTGCCCCAGAAGCCTTCGTGGGTCTCAGCCTGCAAAGGCTGTTTCCCGGTAGCACCGACCGCCGTAGAAGACGTCGAAGACCCTTGGTCCGTGCTCGACGAAGGCGGCGTAGTCTGGGTGGACTGGTTGGCAGCCGGTTGGTTCTGTGACATCGAGCCTGTCTGCTGCGCAAAAGCCGGCAGCGCAAGTACAATTGCGACGAATAGCGCTACAAACACACGATTCTTCATTTTCAACTTTCCTCCGAGGGACGGAGCACCTAGGGCCCCATCCGCACGCTTTACGGCGTGCTGCGTGATTTCGAGATCGCGATGTTCCGCGAAAAATCGGAAATGCCGGTAGCCGATTGACTCCGCCACCTACAAGTCTCTATAACAGGTCGATTGCCAAACTGCCATACGGCTAACCCCTTGGCGTGCAACAACATTGTAGCCCCGCACCTTGGGAACGGAGAATAATAATCCGCCCCGACGGTAATTTTGGGAAAGCCGGTATAAAAACTGCGTGCCAAAAGACTCAATCACCACAGGAGATTGGATGCTCACACCGAGAGTAAAAGTTTGCCTTTTAGGGTTTGTGTTTCTGGCGGTTACCGCCTATGGATGGTCCCGAACTGGCTCAGCGCCAGCGCTCGCGTCTTACAGTATCTCTCCGGATCGCCTGAAGGAATACGCTGATCTCGCTGTGCAATGGCAACGGGACTATCTGCGGATCGATACTACGAATCCCCCTGGCAATGAAGCGCGGGCAGCCGAGTTCTTTAAGCGGATTCTCGACCAGGAGGGCATTGAGAACCAGGTATTCAATTACGCGGCAGGACGTGCTGATCTTTGGGCTCGCGTCCCGCACAGCACATCGTCTGCCCGGCGGCCGGTCATCCTGCTGAACCACATGGACGTAGTCACCAACGACGCATCCCATTGGAAGGCTCCGCCTTTCAGCGCGAAGATTGTGAACGGCTCGATCTACGGTCGCGGCGCCCAGGACATGAAGAATGAAGGCCTGGCGCAATTCATGGTCATGGTGATGTTGAAGCGCGAGAAGATTGAGCTCGATCGCGATGTGATTTTCCTGGCCGTGAGCGATGAGGAAGTCGACGGCACGGGCAGCGATTGGTTCATTGCGCATCAGCGCGACCTGCTGGGAAACGCCGAATTCCTGATCAACGAAGGCGGCGAGAACCTTCTCGAAGACAATGGCCATGTAAAGTACGTTGGGGTAGATGTGGGCGAGAAAGCCGCTTTTTGGTTGCACGTCGTGGCCCATGGGCGTGCGGGGCATGGATCGCTGCCGATCGCAGACTCGGCCCCAAACCGGCTAGTGCAAGCTTTGAACCGGATCATCGCCTATCCAACGCCGTTCAAGGTTTTGCCCGTAGCTGACGAATTCCTGCGTGCCATGGCGCCCTACCAACCCCCAGCGCGCGCTGAGCAGTTTCGCAACATACGTCTGGCGCTGGAGAATAAGAATTTTCAGCACGAGGTGGAACAGGATGAATCTCTGAACTACCTTCTGCGCGACACCATCGCACTGACCATGCTGAAGGGTTCTGAGCAGACCAACGTAATTCCTTCGGAAGCCTGGGCCAACCTGGACGTGAGGCTTTTACCGGGAGATGATCCAAAGGAGTTTCTGGGGACCATCCGGAGCGTAGTGAACGATCCGAACGTAAGCGTCGAGCCACTGGACCCTGACTTCCGTCTAGCCAACGCATCGCCCACGGATACGGTTTTGTACACTGCCATTCAGAAAGTGTCGGCGCAGTATTTTCCAGGAACGCCAGTCGTACCGCGGCTGGATAGCGGCTACACCGAGAACCAACGCTATCGCCCTTTGGGAATTGATGCGTACGGATTCACGCCGTACACTTCGACGGAAGAAGAAGGCAGCTCAGAGCACGGGAACGATGAACGCATCCGGGTGGAAGAAGTGCGGCGGGGGTTCCTGGTGCTGTACGACGTAGTGACCATGGTGGGGGGCAAGTAGCTTTGTCCTTTCCTCGTCACCTGCAGTACTTCTCATACTGCTCGTAGATGTAGTTGTCAGTCATTCCGGCGATATAGTCGCAAACCACCCGTGGCAGTGGCTCTTGCATGGCTTTTTCCCGGTGGCTGGACGGGAGGTTTTCCGGCTTTGTCATCCAGAATTTGAACAGCTCGCTGATCACGCGCTCGGCGTCGTTTTTTTCTGGCTTAAGCGTGGCGCTGAAATAGAGATACTCGTAAAGAAATTCTTTCGCTTTCCGCCGTTCCAGTTCGACTGACGGACTGAAGGTAACCAGCCGACGTGGACAGGAGCGCACATCCTCAACGTTCCTGATACTGGTTCGGCGGATCTGCTCTTTGGTGTTCTCGATTAAATCTCCCACCCAACGGTTGAGCGTGCGTTTTAGGGTCTCGTTGAATTTCAGCTTATCGATTGCGTCCGGATAGATCGATTCAACTTTGACATAGAACTGCTCGAAGACGGCGACACCGTTGCGGATTTGGTCGAGCGTGAGCAGCCGGGATTCGTAACCGTCGTCGAGGTCAGCGGTGCTATAGGCAATTTCATCGGCAATATCGATGAGCTGAGCTTCGAGCGGCGGACGAAGATTGAGCAAATATTCCGAGAGTTCGGGGAACTGGGCAGCGGAGTAATCGTGCGAATGCTTGATGATGCCTTCGCGAACCTCGAAAGTCAGGTTGAGCCCGCGGAATGCGGCGTATCGCAATTCAAAGTCCTCCACGATGCGCAGCGCGTGCAGGTTGTGGTCGAAAAAATAGCCGTGCTCGCGCATGGCGAGATCCAATGCTTTCTCCCCTGCGTGGCCGAAGGGCGGATGCCCTACGTCATGCACCAGCGCGAGCGCCTCGACCAAGTCGACATTCAGGCCGAGTTGAGCCGCTATAGTCCGCGCGATCTGAGCGACCTCAATGGTATGGGTCAGGCGATTCCGGAAGTGGTCGGAGTAGCGGCGAGTAAAGACCTGGGTTTTGGCCTCGAGTCGGCGAAAAGCTCTGGAATGGATGACGCGGTCACGGTCACGCTGAAAGTCGTCGCGGTAAGGATGTTGCGGCTCGGGAACACGGCGTCCGCGGGATTGCTCCACCCGCACGGCGTAGTCGGCGAGCATGGGGAAAGTTTAGCAGATCAGCGATTAGCAATTAGACTCAGGAGCCTGCACGTTTGCGAGGATCGATCCACACCCAGCAGAGGAGAAGCACGCATGCAACCGCGATGCTCATCATTGGCGTGTTGAGGAAATTTGCCCACCTAGACTCCGTCGAACTCACGTACACCAAAGTATTGTGTGCGGCCCCCGCCGGATATATTCTCCCGGTGAGTGGCTCGGGTGATCGAGGCATGTTGAGGTAATAAAATTGCGTGTAAATCTGAGCGACGAAAGTAAGCGCAGCAGTCCCGGCGAGTGGCCAGGTCAGGGCCTTTTTCGCGCTGTTTCCGAGGTGCAATATGGACATGAGCCTCCTCCGACTCACGAGCATCGAACCCACACTGTCCCTGGGAGGAGATCTCTCGTGTCGGCGGAGACCTTGGCCGAAATTCAAGGGGCTGAATGCTAATTGCTAAATTACTGTCTTATTTGTTCCCCGGATCTTCCTTGGCCAGCTTCATCTTGGCCGACTCGAGCTTCTGGGTCACTTGGGCTAAGTTGTCGGTGTCGACTTCCGCGGCCACGGTTTTGTTCCATTCATTGATAGCGCGTTCCCAGTGCACAGCCGCCAGCTTCAGACGCCCCGTCTTTTGATAGAGGTCCCCGAGGTGGTCCTGGACAGTCGGATCCGTACCCATATGCTGGGAGGCCTTCATCAGGTTGTCTTCCGCCAATTCGTACTTGCCCAGCCGGAAGTAAGCCCAGCCCAGCGAATCGAGATACGCGCCATTGGCCGGCTCGAGATCGACTGCCTTCTTGATCATGATGAGCGCTTCGTCCAGCTTGACGCCACGATCCGCGAGCATGTATCCGAGATAGTTGAGCACGGCGGCGTTCTGGGGATCGGTAGCCAGCACCTTGCGAAAAGTTTCTTCCGCCTGATCGTATTTCTTCTGGCGCTCGTAGGTGGATCCACGCAGAAACTCGACATACTCCTTGTCTTCGTCCTTGGTCGAAAGCTGGGCCGCCTTGTCGAGAGCTGCCTCTGCCTCGGGCCAACGCTTCAGGCGCGTGTACATCTGAGCCAGGTTGATGTAAACATCGCGATCTTGGGCGGTTCCATCGAGCAGCGACTTCACCTGAGCCAATCCCGCATCTACCTGACCCATGTCTGAGAGTTGTGCGGCGTAGACCATCTTCAGGCCGCGGTCGTTGGGCAGCTTCAGGGTCGCTTCCTTGGCCGCGTCCGTAGCCTTTTGCCACTGCTTGGCTTCGCGATAAGTGTCGATAATCTGCTGATAGCCGCGCTCGGCGTTGTCATCGCCCAGAGGCAGCATCTTCTGGAACGTCTCAATGGCAAGCTGCTCATTGTTGTTGTCGCGATAGACGGTACCGAGGCGTTCGAGAAAGACGGCCCGGTTATTCTTCTCACTTTGGCTATAGCTATTGTCTGGCTTGTCGGTTTTCTTAACCAGGTCTTGCAGGATTTGCGCGGCGTCCTCGTAACGGCCTTGCGCTTGGTAAACCGCAGCCATGTTGTAAGGCACTTCCATCGAGTCCTGCACCATGGACTCGGCCTTCTTCAAATTCTCCAATGCCAAGTCAAACTTGCCATTCCTGCGGTAGATCTCAGCCATGCGCAGATAAGTCTGCGCGTCCTCCGGATTTGCTTCCGCGATGATCTTGTATTGCTCGAGGGCGGCATCCGTCTGGCCATCATTTAAGAGATTCTGCGCCAAGCCCCGGATGGCATCGAGATTGTCGCGATCGAGTTCAATCGCTTTTCTGTAGGCGCCAATGGCCTGCTTGTATTCCTTGCGCTGCTCGTAGGTATAGCCGAGTGCGGAATAAAGCTTGGCGGAACGGCCTGCATCCGGCACCGAACTCAGTGTCTCTGCTGCGCGGGCGGTATCGCCTTCTTCGTTGTAGAGGTATGCAAGAGTTGTAACCGCTTCCTCGGAATCGGGCTGCAGCTTCACCGCGATCTTGAATTCGCTTTCCGCCTTCCGCAGGTCGTTGTTCAAGCGGTAGAGCCGGCCCAAAAGCAGGTGATCGTCCACGTTGTCGGGCTCCAGCTTTATGATCTCCTGGTATTGATCGATGGCGAGCTTGAGCACGCTGTCGGAGCCGCCGCCGCTTTGTACGTCTCCCAGAGATCGCAGATAAATACGGCCGAGCAGTTTGTGCGCTTCGAGGTTGTTGGGATCTTTCTTGAGAATGTCTTGGGCTTCCAGCACCGCGTCACGGATGCGCCCGGTCTTGGCGTAAAGCTCGGCCAACCCCGAGGTTAGGTATTCCGAAGTCGGATCGGCATCGATCGCCAGCCGATATTCCTCGATGGCCTTGGTGGCGAGATCGCTGCGGTTGTAAACCGCAAACTGATCTTCATATAAGTGAGCCACAGTGTAGTGATAGTAGGCGGCGGCGCGATCCACCTTGCGCGGAGCATTCGCACTGGCCGGCTTTGAAGGCGCGGCTGCGGGAGTGGACGGCGCGGGAGCTTGCTGCGCCACGGCGGTAGCAGCCAGAAAGAACACAAAAATAGACCAGCGCATGCTTTTCATCGAGGACCTTCGGCTTCCCAAACCTAATGCGTTTAGATGCCAAACCGCTATAGGTGGGTGCTCTGACTTATTGTAAACCTTCGTCAACGAGGATAGCGAAAAAGCTCCGGTGTAAGGCGGACGAACGAGATTCGGAGGTACAGGGACGAATGGACTTAGGAAGCGCGGCCTCTGTGGAAAACCTGAGGCTGCGATTCGCTTCCCGAGCTTAGCGGCTCCCAGCGCGCGACGAGGCATCCGTCGGGATAGACTTTCGATTGATAGTGAATTCGGATATTTCGGCCGTCCTTGGCAAGCAGGGTGTGTTCCCCCTCCAAACCGCCTTGGGCGATATATTGGCGAAAGCTTTCTGGGACCTGCGACCGCATTTCCGGAGCGGTGACGTCATCGATGGTCATGCGAAGCAACGTGTCGCGGGAATAACCCAGAAGCCGGCAAACGCCGTCGCTAACTTCGACGTATCGTCGATTGGCGTTCACAAAGACCACGTACTCGCCGCCGATTTCCGCATGAGAGTGGCCGATTCGGCTCGAAGCCGAGGATCGATGGGCTTCCAATTCTTTTTCCAGGACGCGCAAATTCTGCCGCGCGTCCTGAATCGCGTTCAATTCCTTCGCCGTACCAAATTGCGAGAGCATCTGAAGCCTGGCGTCGATCGCGTTTTCAGCAAGGCGGAGGCGCTCGGGAAGTTTTTGATAGTCCACTTCCAAGAGCGCGGAGTGGTAAAGATCGACCCAAGACTGCTGATCAAGCGGCTTCACGACTCATTTCTCGGCGGTAGGCAATGAAGATCAGGTGGAGTATAGCGCGGCTTAGGATCGATCAACAAACTTGAATACCTGTGGCATTAACGCTTTAGTGCCGGAAATGCCTGACCCCGGTAAGAATCATCGCGAGGCCCAAGCCGTCGGCGGCCGCAATCACTTCCGGGTCGCGGACGGATCCGCCCGGTTGGATGATTGCCGTGGCCCCCGCCTTTGCGATCTCTTCCACGCCATCGGGGAACGGGAAAAAAGCGTCCGAGGCTGCGACAGTGCCTTTCAGCGGTAGCACAGCCTTCATGGCTCCGATCTTGCAGGAATCCACACGGCTCATCTGGCCCGCGCCGACGCCCACGGTCTGCCCGTCGCGGGCATAAACAATAGCGTTCGACTTCACATGCTTGCAGACTGTCCAGGCGAAGAGCAGAGCCCGCTTTTCTTCCGGAGTGGGTTGGCGCTTGCTGACTATTTTCAGGTCGCTTTCCGCGAGCGAGTGAGCGTCGGCGTCCTGTAACAAAATTCCGCCAGAGACGTTCTTCAGCACCCACTTCTGGCGAACATCATTGATTTCGACCAACCGCAAATTCTTCTTGGACGCGAACTTGACCTTTGCGGCTTCGTCGAACGACGGTGCGGCGATCACCTCAATGAACAGCTTGGCCATTTCTTCCGCGGCGGCACCGTCCACAGGATGGTTGACCCCGATCACGCCTCCGAAGGCGGAAACTGGATCGCATTCCAGGGCTTTCTTGTAAGCTTCGAGCAGAGTCTTGCCCGTCGCGGTTCCGGCCGGGTTGGTGTGTTTGATAATCGCGCATACTGGCTCATCGAATTCCTGAGCCAAATCCCAGGCGGCTTCGAGATCGACAATGTTGTTGTAAGACAGCTCCTTGCCTTGGATCTGGCGTGCGTTGGCCACGCCTTTGCCGCTGCCGTCGGAATACATAGCCGCCTTCTGGTGCGGATTCTCTCCATAGCGCAGATCCATTGCCTTGTTGAATGACAGGCGCAAGGTGTGCGGGAAGTCCGCTGCCTCATGGAGCTGGAATCGACCGTTGGCACTGACTCGTTCGAGCGTGGAGGCAATCGCGGAATCGTAGGCTGCGGTGGTTGCAAAGGCCTTCTGCGCCAATCGCCATCTCGTGCTCGAAGACAACTCCCCGCCAGTTCTGGCCAGCTCTTCCGCAATCTGGTCGTAGTCAGAGGGCGAGGTGACAACGGCGACGTCCTGAAAGTTCTTGGCCGCGGAGCGAATCATTGAAGGCCCGCCAATGTCGATGTTCTCGATCAATTCATCGAAGTGGACTCCAGGTTTGGCGGCGGTCTTCTCAAAAGCGTAGAGGTTCACTACCACCATGTCGATTGGCAGAATTCCATGTTCCGCAATCGCCGTGCGGTGGGACGGGCTCTCGCGGCGATGCAGGATTCCTCCATGAACGTTGGGATGCAGGGTTTTGACCCGGCCGTCGAGCATCTCGGGGAATCCGGTGAGCTCAGAAATATCTTTCACGGAAATGCCGGAGTCGCGCAGCAGCTTGGCTGTGCCGCCGGTCGAAATCAATTCCACGCCCATGCCGGAGAGCTTGCAGGCAAAATCGACGAGTCCGGTTTTATCGGTGACGCTGAGAATGGCGCGCTGGATCTTTCCTGGGCTTGGGGACATGTACGCCTCTGGCTAAGGGATAGCGTGAAGAGAAAATTTTATCAGAGCAGGCTCCCCACGCGGCAACTGCCGATCTTCGCTCGACCCCAGACGATGCGTCTGGGCTACGTGCGTCCCGGGTCGGCCGAGCGAGTCGCCCATCACCAAGCGTACGCGTTAGGCCTTCGCTTTCGCCTTCAGGCGAACCTGACCGTCTTGCGTCTCAACGGTGTATTCCACGGATTGGCAGCCGTTTTGTTTCCGGATCTGGTCGGTTTTCTTTTGCACGAAGGATGTGAAGCTCTCGATGTTGCCGGTTACCGACTCGCCCGCCTTTTTCTTTGCTTCGGTGAGTGCTTTGTAGAGTTTTTCCACCTGATCGTGCTCGGCACGTGCGTCCGAGCACTGCACGGTGAGTGGTCCCTCACTTGATTGGGTAGCAGTTGTGCCCGCAGCCGCCGCGTGGCTTAATCCGTATGCCGGACGGTGCGCCGGTTCATGTTCTTCTGTGGGTCGCACACCTTGCACGGAAAGTAGCGCATCTTGCGGACGACGGTAGCCCTCTTCGCGGATGCGGCCCTTCTTGCGCCACAGGTCGCTATAGATCGCGTATCGTTGCGCCATTTCGTTATAGCGGAAGCGCTGTTGGAAGCTCATCCGCCCGCCGTCGCTGAACTTACGCAGCAGGCTCAAAACCTTCCACTCGATATCGGTGGGCGGCTTCTTGCTAGGATTGCTGAAATAAACTTCGTACTCAATCTTGAGCCGGCGGAGTTGCGATTCAAGAAGAGTCAGTTCTTCGTCGAGAGTCACCGAGAGTTCTCCAAGTCACAATATAGGGCGTATGCATTAGGCCGGCGAGGTACCCGTTGGTCACAGGAGGGATGGAACGGAAGTAACGTGGCGCAGCTATTGGCGGTTAGCCTTCAGCAGTTAGCTTGAACCTCTGGACTTGCAGGACGTTGAGCTAAAGGCCAAGAGCTAAGCCAAACAACTGAATCACTTCGCATTCGAGGCCATCTTCTTGACCATAGCCAGAACCAGCTTGCGATCACTGTCATTCAGACTTACGGAATAGCGGCGGATCTGGCTCAGGAAGCGTACTTCGTCGTCGGAGAGTTGAGGCAATCCCTTGGCTCCGTTGCTGTGTCCGGATTCGGCAAAGAACTGCGACAGTGGAAGCTCCATGGCCCCCGCGATCTTCGAAAGCGTATCGAGAGAAGGGATGGTGTGGCCGTTTTCCACTCGGGAAAGATAACAGCGCAGCAGTCCGGTGCGCTTTTCTATATCACCCTGGGACATGCCTTTCCCTAGCCGATAGTTTCTGATCGTCTCACCGATGTTCATAGAGAAAACAGCCAACGGGGTTCTCCGAGATGGTGAATAGTAACCAGAGTAGTACCGTCTGGCAAGTGGAAATTTTGCTGCACAACGGGCGGTGCAGGGGGAAAAACCGCACTGAGCACTTCGCATTCAGTACCTAGCGATCGGGATCCGTGGAGATGCTTGCAATAAGAAGATCGCCGCAGCTGAGTGTTGACTGCTTATTTTCCGATCGTGTCGGCAAGAAACTTCACCGTTCTCTTCCGGGCATCGGCCGCGTCAGCGGCGCGGTACCGGTTATCGTCGTTTGGGTTTTCAAAGGCGTGATATGCGTTCGGATAGATCACGATTTCGACTTTCTTGTCCATCTGCTTCATGACTTGTTCAAACTTCCTGACATCTTCTACCGCGATGCCGCGATCCTGGCCGCCGAAAATGCCGAGGATCGAGGCGTTGATTTGCTTCAGTGACCTGGGGTCAGTCGCGAGGTGGCCGTAGTTCACCACGTCTGCAGTGAGAGTCGGTTCCCGCAATGCGACATCAAAAGAATAGCCCCCGCCCATGCACCAGCCAATGGATGCGATGCGGTCTTTCTTCACATTCGATTGCGACTTGAGATACTCGAAAGCCGCATGCAAATCGCGGGCAGCGCGGTCCTCCGGCACGCCGCGCATGATTTCATGAGCTTCGTCGGGCGTGGTCGCGACTTTGCCGCGATAGAGATCAACCGCCAGCGCGACGTAGCCCAGATCGGACAGCTTCGAAGCCTGTTCCTTGACCCAGTCGTTCAGTGCCCACCATTCGTGGACGACCAGAATGCCCGGAAACGGACCTTTGCCTTCGGGCGTATAAATCAATGCCTGCACAGTATCGTCGCCGCTCTTGTAAGAAACACTCCTGGAAGTCACGGCGAAAGAACCGAGGGCAAAAAGCAAAATGAAAGCTAAGCAGGAGAATTTCACGGCGAAGCCTCCGTTGGGCCGGCGCTACAATTGCAATTCCATATACATCGCCCCCGCTATCGGATTGGGGCGATAAGGCGCAATCTCCCGGAAACCCAGTTTACGGTACATCTCGACTGCGTCTTTCATAATTGGCTCGATTGTATCCAAACGCATGCGTTGATAGCCGATGCTGCGGGCTTCCGCAAGGATCTTTTCCGCGATCACGCGCCCCAACCCTTTTCCGCGAAATGACGGACGCAGGTATAGCCGCTTTCTCGCAGATACCGTCTTCCCATTTGTGCAGGGCTACACATCCCGCGAACTGCTCGTCGTATTCCGCCAGCAACAAACGACCGTCAGGTGGCGCGTAGTGGCCCAGGAGCCCAGCGAGCTCTTGCTCGAAGTTCTGGAAGCAGAGGTTGACTCCAAGCGATTGCGCGTACTCCTGGAAAAGTTCCCGCGTCTGCGCTAACTGCGTAGGGGACTCCGCCTGCGAGAACACGAGACCGGAAATTGTCCTCGCTACCCCATGAGCATGCCACCGTTAACGTTAAGCACGTGACCCGTAATGTAGGAAGCTTCGTCCGAGGAGAGGAACGCAACCGCGCTCGCCACCTCTTCCGGTATTCCAACTCGTCCGAGTGGAACCATCTTCAGCGCGTTCTGTCTGAACTCGTCAGTAAAGCCGGAAGTCATGGCGGTTTCGATGAAGCCCGGGGCTACCGCGTTGCAGGTTATATTGCGCGACGCCACCTCGCGTGCAATGGCCATGGTCAATCCAATGAGACCGGCTTTCGAGGCTGCGTAATTAGCCTGCCCGGCCTGGCCCATCTGACCGAAAATCGACGTTATGTTGATGATCCGGCCCCAACGCTGCTTGAGCATAGAGCCGATCGCCTGCTGAATGCACAGATAGGCGGAGGTCAGGTTGGTGTTGAGAACGGCATCCCAATCAGCGCGCTTCATGCGCATAACGAGCTGGTCGCGAGTGATTCCGGCATTGTTGACCAGGATGTCAATTTTGCCGAGCTGTCCGATTGCGGCCTTGAACGCGGTCTTGACTTGCTCCTCGTCCGCCACGTCAACCGGAAACGCGAACGCTTTTCCGCCGCTGGCCTCGATCTGCTTCACTAGTTCATTCAGCTTGTCTTGGTTGCGGGCCGCGACGGCGACGGTCGCGCCTGACGCCGCGAGTTTGATCCCACACTCGCGACCGATGCCCTGAGACGCGCCCGTAACCAGCGCGACCCGGCCTGAAAGGATCATGAATTTTCTCCTTATCGATTAAAGCGGAAATTATAGCCGCACCCGAGCAAGTTGCGGATAGGTGAACCTTTGTGAGCCTTCGTGTGTCCTCCGTGAGTCAAGTCTCTAAAGGCGTCTACCACAACGGACCCGAAGATTCACGAACGAAAACTCGAGGGAAGAGTTACAGCGCCGGAACCGATTGTGCGGTCGAGGAAATATTTGCAACCGTATTGACAACCGGCTGGTAGTCACGTTGGTATACGTCGACGATGGCGCGGCCGACGATGCGGGCAGTGGCTTCCGAATGGATGTGCACCGGAAAAGTAAATGGACCGATATCCGCGTAATCCTGAACGAAGTCGACTTTCTTGATGAACAGCGATGGCGACTTGACCGGCCTGCCTTCGACCCGTACCAGGCTGCCGGTATATGCGTCGACATAAATCCGGCCCTTGAACAGGCCGGCACGTTTCTCCCTGGGCTTCAACTGGTAGACATGGACCTGGCGCCCGTCCAACTGGTTTATCCCCTTATAAGAGAACTTGTAGTTCGCCGCGTTGATCGCGTTCGACGCGGGATCATCTTTTTGCACGTGGTCCACTTCCGACTGCAGCAGCCGGATGATCACATTCGTCTTTACGAAGGCATCGCCCGTAAATCGCAACGCCTTAAACGCTAGCGTACGCGGCGCCTGATACTTCTGTTGCACTTCGTATTCCCCAGATTGCGAAGTATCGAGCAGTTGAGCCCGAATCAGGGTCGTTGCCGAATAGGAAGCTAGTTGCCGGGCTTGTATCTCCGAACGGCCTCGGCAAACCTGGAGCGCAAGTTCCGGCGCCATGCGAGGAAGGACAGTCGTCGCAACCAGTGGCACGGCGATAGGTTCTTCCGAAGGCGTGGTCACGAAGACCGAGGTTGGGCCGTCAATTGCGGGCGCCGCAAATGACGCGCTCGCCGGCGGCAAGGTAACGGTCGGGCCGGGCTTTACCAGCGAGGGAGCCTGGGGAGACGCCAATCCGGTGACCCAGAGACACAAGCACAAAACCCTAAGAAAAGTTCGCTGCATGAATTATTTCGAGTATGTACTTTTATATATGATTCACTGACCAAAAGAAAAGATACATCCGTTTCAGTCCATGTACTACAGCATACCCTGCAACATTTGTTTGTGCAGAGTTTTCGCGATAATCGGACCTTTGCAGTAATCTGGGCATTTCTTTGGGCCATTGTCGTTCTTAGGCCGTTTGTCGCTGCACATTCGGAAATCGGTTAAGATTTAGACCTCTTCAAAATGTGAGGTGAGCGATCAGCATGCCTGAGGTCAGCAGTATGCCCTCGACGAACGGTAACCAGCCGTCTCCCGATGCGCCATTAGTGGAAGTTTACGCGGTGTACGGCGTGGAGCCGGAAGTTCAGGCCTACGCCATGGCAAAGTACTCCCGCTCGGCGCTTTCCATGAAGGAGTCGCTCAAAGAGATCAGCCAGCAAAAGGCGGAGAAGTTTCTCAACACTTTTTACTTTCAGTACGGACACCGGTCGATCGCGGATTTAGCGCATGTGGCGCTGGCCATCGAGCGCTTATCGATCCTTGCCGCGATCGCGGTGGCCGACGAACAACGCTGGGACGGCCAGGAACGCTCTACCCGCTACCAGGACTTCAAGAAAAGCGGTTACTTCACGCCGAATTTCGGCGACGATCAGCAGGCCCGGTCGTTGTATCAAGAAACGATCGAAAACCTCTTCACGGAATACGAATCGCTTTCAGAGAGCACGTTTCGCTATCTGCTTGACATCACGCCAAAACCACCTGAGATGAAGCAAGAAGCCTATGAGCGAACCTTGAAAGCGCGAGCTTTCGACATCTCGCGCTACCTGTTGCCGCTTTCAACCAACACTTCCCTGGGGCAAATCGTCAACGCCCGTACGCTTGAGATCCAAGTCTCGCGGCTGCTCTCGCACACGCATAAAGAGGTTCGCTATCTGGGCGAATTGCTGAAGCGAGCGGCAGTCTCGCCGGCGTACAACGCTAGCCACGCCTCGTTGCGGGAATTGGTGGAGCAGATCCGAGCGGCTTCGCCCGAACTCGGGGAACGGGCTGAGCAAGAGTTGCTGCGAGAAGTGCGGATGGCTCCGACCTTGGTGAAGTATGCCGACCCGAATTCCTACGAGATCGAAACCCGGCGCGAACTTCGGCAAGTCGCAAGAGAGTTGCTGGGAAATCTTAAAGTTGCTCCAGCGCCCACGGTTGACCTACTCGATGAAGAGCCGCTGGAAGTAGAACTCGCCACCACGCTGATTTACGAACACAGCCATTATTCCTACCGGCAGATCCGGCAAGCCATCGAGGCGGCGGGAGAACGCATTCGGCGCGAGATCATAGATCTGGGATTGCGGCATCGCGGCAAACACGACGAAATGCTACGCGCTTTCTGCGCCGGACAGCAGTTCCGCTTCGACATTCTGATGGATATAGGTGGCTTCCGCGATATGCACCGTCACCGCCGCTGCATTCAGATTGGACAGGAATCCACCACCAGGCACGGCTACGACGTCCCTGAAGAAGTAAATGCGGCCGGAGCGCGGGAAAGCTACGACGCTGTCATGCGGCGCACGGCTGAGATTGTTGAACAGTTAGCTCAACGTCCAGGCGTGGAGTCGAAGGAGAATGCCCAGTACGCGATTCCGCTGGCATTCCGCAAGCGAACATTGTTCAAAATGGACTTCGCTGAGGTGGCCTACATCTCCGAGTTGAGGACCGGCCCCGCTGGACACTTCTCTTACCGCAATGTGGCTTATGC
Organism: uncultured Acidobacteriota bacterium; assembly: GCA_963837015.1. Taxonomy (GTDB): domain Bacteria; phylum Acidobacteriota; class Terriglobia; order Terriglobales; family Acidobacteriaceae; genus JABDBE01. The sequence continues at coordinate 174,429 of CAWIMI010000025.1, forward strand.
GATGTACGAAGCAGTGGCGAGGAGATATCCAGCACTGGCAAAACATCTCAGAGTGACGGACGTACGAGAGCCGGTGGATTTGCTGAAGAGGTAGGAGATCACGAGACTTGATCAGAAATGAGAAAGAAAAAGTTTTTCTCAGTAACTCTGTGTCTCTGTGGTGAAAAGTCGGTTACGTGTACATCACTTTCCGGTCGCCCTTCACAATCCTCCCGACCGTAAACGCTTTCTCTCCTGCCCGCTCCAGCAGCGTCTGAGCCTTCTTGAACTTCTTGGAGGGAACTACCAGCAACATGCCTAATCCCATGTTGAATGTGCGGAGCATCTCGTCCTGCGGCACATTGCCGAGTTGTTGCAAGTGTTCGAAGATGGGGGGCACAGGCCAGGAGTTGATTTCAATCACAGCCGCCACCCCTCGTGGAAGCACGCGAGGAAGATTTTCGGTGATGCCCCCGCCGGTGATGTGAGCCATCGCGGAAACACATTCGCCATCCGCCAGCAGACGCTTCACCGCTGGCCAATAGCTCTTGTGAGTTTTCATCAGCTCGTTGCCGACTTTGCCCTTTAGTTCGTTAACGTAAGACTCCGGCGTGTAATGGCCAACTTCAAACAGCAATTTGCGCGCGAGCGCATAACCATTCGTGTGCAGGCCGTTCGAGGTCAACCCCAAAATCACATCGCCAACTTCTACCGCTTTACCAGTGATAATGCGTTCGCGCTCCACCACTCCAACGATGAACCCCGCCAGATCGTACTCACCATCGGGATAAAAGCCCGGCATCTCAGCGGTTTCGCCGCCGATCAGGGCACAACCGTTATGTTTACAGGCTTCGGCCAAGCCTTCAATTACCTTCTCTGCAACCTCCGGCTCAAGTTTTCCGGTGGCGAGATAATCCATAAAAAAAAGTGGAGTCGCGCCCTGTACCGCAATGTCGTTGACGCAGTGGTTCACCAGATCCGCGCCGATGGTGTGATGAACCTTCATCTCGAAGGCAACTTTCAGCTTAGTGCCAACCCCGTCGACACTCGAGACCAGCACTGGGTCGATATATTTTGTCTTGTCCACGGCGAACAAACCGCCGAAGCCGCCGATTTCGCTGAGTACGCCCCGGGTGAAGGTCTTGTGCGCAAGGTACTTGATCCGCTTTTTGGTGCGGTTGGCGCGGTCGATGTCGACCCCGGCGTCGGCATATGTGACGGGCGTACTGTTCAAGGAATCCTGGGCCACGGGCGCAATTCCGTCTCGTAAAGATTGGGGAAACGCTGGGTGTCTGCTGCTCGAAAGAAGCGTTTAAGTGCGGCTCATTGTAGCATGTTCACGAACGATGTCGCGGAAGTGTCATCGAACTACGTACCCGCCCGAGAGGTTCCGCATACACTAACCCCGCGACCTAAAAACCGATCCGCTCGCGCGAATCAGATCACAGTCAGCGGCCTAAAAGTTTCTCCGCCGCTAATGTGTCACGTAGGTCGAAAAGTAATAGACCAATACTCCAAACAGCGCTAACCCAGAAATGCCGTACGCGGTAAGAACCCAAACACCGCGACCTTCCCGATGCGGCGCAGAAGATCGAGAACCAGGTGCAGCCACCGAAGAATTACCCACGGACTGTTGTTCCACGCAGACCTCCGAGGTCAAGAATTATGGTGGCGCGGGAAGCGTCACTTTTACCCCACACTGCCAATCGGCAGGTGCTGATGCCGCGAATGTTACTACAAAATTGGTTTCGCGAAGCAGGAAATACGCCTTGATTTGCAAAATCTATGTAAACTGCGGCCGAACTTATTCAGACGGATATCGTAAACCCGTAACGCTGCGACGGGAAGAGCTCCAATTCGGGAACTTTTCCACCGATTGTTGTCGAATTCGCTTTTCCTTCGCTCAAAGCTGTGTGTATAATTCGGCTTGAATCATCCTGCCATCACAAAAGGAGCCTCATGGCCGACGAACGAGCAAAAGCAATTGATCTGGCCTTTGCACAAATCGAAAAACAGTTTGGCAAGGGTTCGATCATGCGCCTGGGATCGAAGGAAGCGATTGTCCCCATTGCCGTGATCCCTACGGGCGCGATCTCCTTCGACGCAGCCTTGGGTGTCGGCGGCTTTCCGCGCGGACGCGTGGTCGAAGTGTTCGGACCCGAATCCTCGGGCAAAACCACAATCACGCTGCAGGTCATCGCCGAGGCGCAGAAGATGGGCGGCATGGCAGCATTCGTCGATGCTGAGCACGCGCTCGATCCCGGATACGCCAAGAAACTCGGCGTCGATGTTGACAACTTGCTGGTCTCGCAACCGGATTACGGCGAACAAGCGCTCGAAATTACCGAAGCCCTGGTGCGCTCGGGAGCAATTGATGTACTGGTCGTCGACTCCGTCGCCGCATTGGTGCCCAAAGCCGAACTCGATGGCGAGATGGGCGACAGCCACATGGGCTTGCAGGCCAGGCTGATGTCCCAGGCTTTACGTAAACTCACTGGCACGGTCTCGAAGTCGCGCACTTGTTTGATCTTCATCAACCAGATCCGCGAAAAGATCGGTGTAATGTTCGGTAATCCCGAAACCACCACCGGCGGGCGGGCCCTGAAGTTCTACTCGTCAGTGCGCATTGATATCCGCCGCATTGCCGCCATCAAAGAAGGCGATGTCGTAACCGGTTCGCGAACCAAGATCAAAGTCGTAAAGAACAAAGTCGCCGCGCCCTTCCGAGAAGCCGAATTCGACATCATGTATGGTGAGGGAATTTCGCGCGAGGGAGATCTGCTCGACATCGCCGCCGCGCACAACATCGTCGAGAAGTCGGGCGCGTGGTACAGCTACAAAGGAGAACGCATTGGCCAGGGCCGCGAAAATGCTCGGGCGTTCCTCAAGGAAAATAAAGATACCCTGACCAAGCTCGACGCCGAAGTTAGGAAGCAACTGGGTTTAACGCCAGCGGTTGCTCCGACCGCTGTCCCCGCACCGGCACAAAGCGCTCCGCAGATTGGACGCGTAACTACCATGCCCAGTGCCACTCCGGAACCCGCAAAGGTCCCGGCTGCGAGGCGTTAGCTTCATTGGCTATCATCGGCTTTCGTGGGCTGTTGTCCTGCCAAAGTCATGCATCTGGGTTAATGCTTGCGCGACCAGCGTTCCGTGGCCGGCAACCCAAATCCATCGCTTTGCTTCGATTGTGATGTAGATCGAACCTCAAGGATTGAGAAGAAAGCTCTCTAACCAAACACCTCTTGACATTTCAACACTCCCATAGAACACTGTCCCCGGTCCCTGATGCCTCGAAAGTGGCGTCAGTCAAGCCTTTCCGGGTTTCAGCACCACACTCTCATACTCTCGCTTGAGGAGACTCATGAAGTCAGTCGTCTGGAAAGTTCTGGTTTGCTTCGCGGCTTGCCTTCTTATGGCCCAGGCGCAAGTCAGCGTCACGACCTCTCGCAATGACAACAGCCGTGACGGCCAAAACCTGAACGAGACTATTCTGACGCCCGACAACGTCAATGCTTCCAGTTTCGGCAAGCTTTTCGCGCACACCGTCGATGGCTATGTGTACGCTCAGCCGCTTTATGTGCCGAACGTCACGATTCCCGGCCTCGGCGTTCATAACGTCGTGTATGTGGCGACGCAGCACGACAGTGTCTATGGTTTCGATGCCGACAGCAAGACCGGACTCAACAGCTCTCCGCTGTGGCACCGAAGTTTCATTAACCCCAAACGCGGCGTTACCAGCGTGTCCAGCAACGACGTAAGTTGCACCGACATCATCCCGGAAATCGGTATCACTAGCACGCCCGTTATCGATGAGGCTACGGGCACCATGTACCTGATCGCAAAGACCAAAGAGAACGGCAATTTTTTTCAGCGCCTGCACGCGCTCGATATCACCACCGGAAAGGAACGGCCGGGCTCGCCGGTGGTCATTCGGGCGAGGGTAAAAGGAAACGGCGATGGTAATGTCGGCGGATTTATCAGCTTCGATCCACTGCGCGAAGCGCAGCGGCCCGCCTTGCTTCTGCAGAACAACACCGTATACATCGGCTGGGCCTCACACTGCGACATTGGACCTTACCACGGTTGGGTGATGTCCTATGATGAAACCACGCTGAAGCAGATTGCGGTCTGGAACTCCACACCCAATGGCGGATTGGGAGGCGTCTGGCAATCCGGTACCGGTTTAGCTGCCGACAGTTCGTTCAACCTCTTCTTCGCCACCGGCAATGGAACTTATGATGGCAAGAAAGGCGGAGAGGACTTTAGCGACACGGTGGTGGAACTTTCACTGCCAGTCGGCGACCGCTTCCCTCTCACTGATTGGTTCACTCCGTACAACCAGCAAGATCTCTCCAACGGCGATACTGATGTGGGTTCTGGCGGAGTGCTCCTATTACCCGACCAGGGCCAGGGTGCGCCGCATCAGCATTTGCTGGTCGAAGTGGGCAAGGAAGGTTCCATCTACCTGATTGATCGCGACAAGATGGGACACTTCAATGCCAGCAGAAATCACATTGTTCAGGACATGGAGAACGCTATCGGGGGCTTGTGGGCCACGCCGGCATGGTGGAACAACAACGTCTACTTCGGCGGTAGCGGCGACTATTTGAGGCAGTACGCCTTCAGTCCGACTACAGGGCAACTTTCGAATGGCGCGGTTTCGGTGTCGCCAACTTATTTCGGCTTTCCGGGCCCGACCCCTTCTATCTCAGCCAATGGCAACAGTGATGCGATTGTGTGGGCACTACAAACGGACAATTACTTGAGCGGCTCTGCGACGTTGCACGCCTACGACGCCACCGATATCGGCACTGAACTCTACAACAGCAGCCAGAACGGCAAGCGCGATGATCCCGGCGGCGCCGTGAAGTTCACCGTTCCAACCGTGGCGAACGGTAAGGTGTACGTTCCGGCTCAGCAGCGGTTGACCGTGTACGGGCTGCGTCAATAAAGTGTGGAACGCAGGTCAGTCTGATTCTCGCGAAAGCTGATCGGGAAACTGCACGCTGCTCAGCGCACGAGCCACTCGGTCACGGCGTGCATTCGCGTGAGCATCGAGCCGTAGGTCATCACTACAACCACAACCGTCGCCGCTGCTGGCAATGCATACCACCATCTTCCAGAGGCTTGTCGGCTCTGATCCTTGTTCCACCTGACCAATCGATGCACACGCGCACTTAACGCAGTCGAGCTGTGCAGGAGAGCCATGGTCAGTTCGCCGGACGATTCAATCGTACCTAATCTCGAGACCTTGATCAGCGCGGCGGCAAGATCGAGAGCATCAGTAAAGCTCGATACTGCCGCATCATCGGCGGCCATCTCGGTTTGCTCCGACCAGGCGTGCTCCAAATCTGCCATCGCGGGAAAAACAGAAAACCGGAAAACCAATTTCTTCAGATTGTCGTAGCGAAGCGCATGCGCAATTTCGTGCCGCAGCGCAGTTCGGAGTTCGGGCGGATTGAGCGTGGCAACGGCTGCCTCAGAGATCAGGACTTTCGGTGCGCACACACCGGCTACGGTGAGGGTCGGACAATCATTGCCAGTGCGAAAAATCGGCACAGACTCGCCGCTTGATCCACTAACTTGGGCTTCCATCAGCATGGAGCCGTCTAACCATTTGACCAAGGCCAGCGAAGCGCTCCGTTGAGCCATGGCCGCGCGAGCGATTCCGGTTCCAATCAGGATTAAGCAACACAATCCCAGCGTCAGTGGGGCGGTTCCAATTGCCTCATCGGTAAAACGGGGTTCGAGCAGCAGGAAAGACGGCAAAGCGAACACCAACGTCACGAAGGAAGACAGCGCTAGTGGCAGGATGCGCAGAACGAACAACAAATCAGCCGAGCTTCGCGCAGACCGCGGTCGAAGCGCGTGCCGCACAACTTTCCATCCCTGAGAAACCGCTAGCGAGACGAATACGTACAACAATATGAACACGGCGAGCGAGACTCCGATGCAACGCGCGGCGAACATCAACCTTTCTCCTGGGTCCGGATCTCGCTTCGAAGGTCGCGACGCTTCTCATCCAGCAACCGCTGCAGATCATCCAGCAGACGAGCATCGTGTTCGCTGACCGCTTCTACCAAGTACGACAGTGGAAGCGTGGCCGCTTTGCCCGAGCCAAGCAGTTGGCGAATAGTTTCGCCCACTGCCATTTTCTCGAGTTCTTCCTGGGTGTAGCGGGGAGAGTAGCGGAACGCCCGTCCCTCAGCGACGCGGTCAAGCAATTGCTTCTTGTAGAGCCGGTCCAGCGTGGTCATCACGGTGGTGTAAGCCAGCTTGATGCCGCCCGCATCGAGCAACTCGCGAACCGTCGCGCTATCCCGCATCCACAATGCGGATAGCAGTTGCTGCTCCAAAGGCCCGAGTTGGGTGCGCGGATACAGTCGCAGCAGACTCAAAATCCGTTTCATACTGACTCACTACGTGGAATGAAATTCCGTTTCAAGACTCATAGCAAGCGATCGGCAGCGCCGTTCCTTTTACTGGTCCCGCACGTACGTTACCTGAGAATTGCGCGAATCGCAAGGACCAGCGTGTTCGACCCGCCCTTAGCTCCAGCGAATTTCGATTGACAGGTGACAAAAGCCACCTTCTGCTGTCAAAATTGAGCCGGCACCTGGCCAGCTACAATTCATGAATGACGGAGGGTCTTGATGGCACCGCAACGCGGAACCCCAAACTCCAACGCACAGGGAGCAACCAATGCGCTGCCTTTCTCGGAGAGTTCGTTTGAAAGAGTGGTCGATTCCCTCAAGCTCTCGCCTGAACAATACCAAAGCTCACCCGCGCTCCGAGAGTGGGTCTTGCAGAACAAGGACCACAAGTATGTTCCTCCAGACCTCTTGAAAGCTTATGGATTTCAGGTGAACCTCGAGCCCTGAGCGGCCTTGCGGCCCAGCACCTGTTCCAAGGCTCGCGAAGCAACTTACTGCTGGGTCTCACTGGCGGGTATAGCGTCGAGCTTCAAGTTTAGGTGGTCGCTCTCATCGATGTGGATTGCTTTGCCACGATCGTCAAACCGGGCAAGAAAATCAGGATCAAAATAAGCGCCTCGGTCGATTTGCTCCCATGCAAAGATCGTGTAGTCGCCCGGAACAATGTTCGAGAAATGGAATCCGCCCGATAAGCCTGTGATGCAGTCCTGATAGTCGCTTGGCTGACCACGCCCCTTTCCATCAGGCACCAGAACAACCAAACCACCAGCAACGGGATGTTCTTCGCGCTCTAGCGTGCCCCGAATTCGCCCGGCTCCCGGGACTAAGACCAGTTCCAGTGGAGGCGGAGAATGACCACGGCTGACGTTTATTCCGGTTTCGAGCACGTCGCCGACACCGGTTGACTTGAGATAGAAGCCTTCTGGCACGGGCGTAAAACGTATAACGTAATTGCCTTGGGGAACCTCGCGGAAGATGAAACTTCCATCGGGGCTTACCATGGCATTGTCAATATCGGGAGTCAGGCCCGCCAGCGCCGAGGGCCCTTGCAACTCCAGATAGCCCACCATACCGTGATGATCTTCTTTGGTAAGATCCTGGGTCTTGTCGCCTTCGACACGAATGTTGCCGCTGATGTCCACTCCCGTGCTTACAACGACTTCCACATGCTCGACGTTCGTATCTTTGACTTCGACGGAAGTCCATCCCCACATGGTTTTGGGTTGTCGCGGGCTGCTGGGCTGTTGAGCCACGACCATATAGGATCCGGGAGGCACGCCTTGAAACTCGAAGTTTGCCTGGCCATGAGCGGAAAAATTTTCGCCTGGCGAGAAGACCGTCTCCCCTTGATCACTAAGCAGCGTGACTTCGGCTTCAGAGCTGGGAGAGGACGTTTGCGCATTCATGACGCGGCCGCTGATATTGAATGCTCGAACGGGCACAAGTGATAGATCGATACCCGCAAGATCCTCCCCTGCACGAAGCACCAGGGCAACTGCGCGGGATGTGTCGTTTGCGGCAGGGTAGAAAAGAGGCACGTAAGACTTGTCAGTTTCCGGCTTGGCTTTTGGTGAGACGGAGGGCTTGGTGCGAATGTAGTATTTTCCGGGGGTCAGGGACGGAATCCGATACTCGCCCGCGTCGTTGGTAACAACGTGCGCCGTATCGTGTAACTCGCGGCGGCCCCGTGGATACGAGGACTTCATCGCGTACACGGATACAGCGCGAAACGGTTTCCCGCTTCATCGCTGATATGACCAGCGATGGCGCCGTCAGGAAGCAAACGAATGACGACGTCATTAACGTGCTGGCCTGGCGTGAGCACGAGCCACTTACTGCGGTTGTCGCCGAACCAAGGATCGTTCTTCACGTAGCCGTCGCGTGTTGCCGAAGCAATGTATCTCCCAACCGATAGGCCGTCGAAGACGAAATGTCCGTTGGCATCGGTACTGGCGGACGTCGATTGCGGGCCGGAAGCGTTTTGCATACTCTTCAGCCGGACGTCGGCCCCTTTTAAGGGTAGTCCGCTGATTGCGTCCACAACTGTCCCTGCGATTGCGCACTTATCCTGAGAAGGTGCAGCGGTCTGCCCTTGGGTAGTGAGCGCAGAGGAAATCCAGATGAGAATCGGGACGACCGTTATTAAGCGAACGTTCATTGCGACTATGGCGAGTTTATCCGAACCCGGATAGGCAGGGGTGATCGAAAAAACGGTGACGGCAAACGCAATCGTGTCGGCTGGTGTAAAATCGGTGAGTCAACCCCGTCCGCTGCAACCGGAGTAGTGCAGCGGGTTTCCTGCCCGTCGGGACGTGGCTCAGCCTGGTAGAGCACTCGCTTGGGGTGCGAGGGGTCGGCAGTTCAAATCTGCCCGTCCCGACCAATTCTTTCAAAAGGACTTACGCCCAACTAACTCCGTGGCCGGAGTGTAAGGCGAGTGCGCTGCGAACGCAAGACATTTCCTGTGCGGCGTACAATCATTCCCTGACAATGCATCTGGCCTTTTAGGTGTTGCGATGGTCGCTGGGCGGCTTATGCCGTCCGACAGGGAGCGAACCGTTCTCCGCACGCTGGACACTCTATTCGCTCGAAGTCGATGCGTCGTACCTCAGCGGGTGAAATCGCCTTTCCGCATTTCGGACAGGCCGCATCAAGGGATGCGTGGACTTTTTCGAGGTTTACCTTTCGAGCCGTCGCACACCTCCGCAGAACCCTCAGTCTCTGTCACGCAACGAAAGAGTCTCACTGGTATAAGTGGGTTCCTTAACTTGCAGACTGCCGCTTTCCGACTCCATAGATGCTCTGTTGAGGTTTCAACGGGTCTGGGCCGTACACCTCTGAGATGAGTTTCAGGTGCTCCGGTGAAGCGGAATCGCGAATCTCTTTAAGGTAACGAAGAAAGTCATCACCCGTGTTCGGGGAAAATACCTTACGGGTAAACGGCAGTTTGTGTTCCCTTGGAATGTCGTGTAATAGTGCCCTGCATCCATTGTCCATGAACATCGCATCGCAATAGGGAAGCAGCGTCGAAACGATATTCACGTCCGTGAACGTGCCTTGATTCGGAACTTCCTTTTGACCGGCAGCGGCTTTCTGCGCCAGTGACGCGTACATCGAGGAAGCAATTATGTTGAACGGAGCGTCGTTCATTGCTCCGGAACGCAGAAATTCGGACATCGTTGCTGCCGACTTTTCTTTGCCAACTTTCTGTTCAAAGATGTACTGCAAGTTCGTCAGCATATTACTTACGGGAGAGGGCAAAATGTCATTCAACGACGGCATTTGTCCTCGCATCGCTAGCGCAAGCAAGCGCACCTGCTTCTCACACTCGGCCCGGTATATGGTGACAAGGTTCTGACAATATGCTCCTTTCTCAATTTCGAAGACCTCCTTGAAGCCTTTCTTCTCCCGCTGCCACAGTGCGAAAACCCTTTGCATACCTTGATGACCTGTGCTCCGCACCCTGCGCAGGTCCTCTACCATTCCGGGAAGAACGCCATCCACGGTCACGAAAATGCGGCCACCCCACTCGTGAAGTCTGCCGCGCGTAATTCCCTCAGGGTCAAAATCGAATCGTACTTGTTCCTTTTTCAGCCAGCAGCGGGTAAGGTACGCCACTTGAATGTTTCTGATGGTGTCTGCGTCGTAGAAACTCACACCCGTAGAGAAGTGCTCGTAGGTGCTTTTCAGTGCTTTATAGAACGGTGAAGTTAGAGACTCGTGTGCGTGCTCTTTGGAATCCGGGCACGCTACCAGTTGTAGATGACAAGCCACACCCAGTGTTTCAAATAGCTCCTTCCAAAACGGTTCGGAAGCCGCTCGTTCGTGCCCTTTAACTTCGGGACTCAGCACCTTCATGATGTTGCTGAACGCAAACTGGTCGATGTAGACGATTTTCTTTTTGAGTTCCGGCAGGCGAATCGTTCCCGTGTGCCAGCAGGCGCGGCAACGGCGGGTGCAACAGGTATCGCCTATGTTGAGTACTCCGAACTCCTCAACGCCACACTTGGGGCATTGCAGATACGGACCCATGATAAAGTCACGAGGGTCTATTCTTATCGTTTCTGACATCGACCACACCTGTTCTTTCTGGCCTAGACTCCAAGCTGCCCAGCATAAGGGGCATCTGAATGAGCAACGTCGCTCACAAAGTTGTGTGCGATTCTGGTGCTCTGAAGGTATTCTACACTAGGGAATAAAAAGCGAAAGCAATGTCCGACAAGTCAAAAATCGAATGGACTGACGCAACATGGAACCCGGTGCGCGGCTGCACCAAAATTAGTCCGGGCTGCAAGCATTGTTACGCAGAGGTGTTTGCAAAGCGGTTCCGAGGGGTACCCGGCCATCCGTATGCGCAGGGATTCGACTTGCGCCTCGTGCCGAAGAAATTGGAAGAGCCGCTGAAGTGGAAAGCACCGCGCCTCATCTTTGTGAACTCGATGAGTGACCTTTTCCAACCCGGCGTTCCGGACGACTACATTGTCAAGGTTGCGGAGGTTATGAGCGCGGCCCACTGGCACACGTTTCAAGTTCTCACCAAGCGTTCCGACCGGATGAGAGACCTCCTCAACACGAAGCTGCAATTCGCGGCACACCACACGCACATCTGGTGGGGCGTCAGCGTTGAGAACCAGAAGCACGGACTACCGCGTATAGAGCATCTACGTGCGTCTGATGTCGCCGTTCGCTTTCTGTCTGTTGAACCTTTGCTGGAAGAACTCGGTCGAGTGAATCTCTCTGGTATCCATTGGGTCATCGTCGGCGGTGAGAGCGGGCACGGCGCTCGACCGATGCGAAAGGAATGGGTCATCTCACTGAGGAAACAATGCCGGGAGGCGAGAGTGCCGTTCTTCTTCAAGCAGTGGGGCGGTGTTCAGAAATCGAGATATGGCCGAGAGTTAGACGGACGCACCTATGACCAAATGCCTGCCGTGGTCTCACTGGCCGAAAGTTACGCCTAGCGAAACTTGAGAACCGTTCCTTTTGGATAAGTATGTCGCTTGCGCCGGGGCTTCGACCTGACGACGCCCAATGCGCCTTCATCCTCCATAGGTATGAGCACTGGTGTCCTGATATGTTTCGGTAGGAACGGAGTCTCCGTGACAACCCACGCTTCGAGGTCCGTGATTTCTACTTCCGTGCCTTCCGTGCCGCCGTACCTCTGAACAATCAACTTTCTGAGAGCGTCGAGGTTGGGCGTCGCCGCAAACGACAACACGAGTTGAGTGGACGCATCGGTGAGGTCAGAAAACTGAAATTCTCCCCTAGGGTCAGCCTTCCACATTGACTCTTTCATTCTCTGCAACCCGAGCGGGTTGTTTGTCACGAAGAACAAGAAATAGTCCACGCGGTTGCCTCTGTTTATCATCTGAAACGACCGCGCATACTTTCCGACCGTTTTCAATTGCGTCAGGTACAAATCGTGGATGGCTCTTTCGCGTTCGTCGGGCGTTGAAAGGCTGAGTGCATCGCGCCATTCTGGAGTGCCGAACAATTCGTCGAACGTCACCGCATGGTTCGGCAGCGAGAGGAACCGATTGATTTCCTCGTACATGAAGTTAATCAAGACCTCACACTTCGGTTGCTGCATCAGACGAGAAATCGTCTTGAACGGAGTGTGCTTAAATCCGAAGGGGTCGATGAATGCCAGCGTTGGCGCTAATGCCTTCTTCTCGTGGGTGATGTCGTCGAGCGTCTGCAACATTTGGTCATTAAAGGTCGCGTTAACCGCTTTGACCTTAATGTTGCTCGGAACCGTAGGGTTTAGTGCAGACAACACTGACTCCAAATGGATATATCTGTCCTTGTCGGCCTCGACAAACAAGCAGCAGAGTTCAGATGCCGTCCTGTATTTGTGGTCGCGAGGCACCTGCTGAAGGCACTGGAGACGTTTGATTCAGTCGGCATTGCGTTCGTATCTCTGACGGAAGCAATCGACACCAGCACGCCGTATGGAAAGATGGTGTTCACAGTGTTGGGCGCGGTCGCAGAGTTGGAGCGCAGTTTGATTCAAGAGCGTATCAAGGCGGGGTTGAAGAAGGCCGCATCCGAAGGTCGTAGGCCGGGTAGGAAGATTGACCCAGTGAAGGGCCCGTCGCGGGCCACGTTATGGCGTAGGTCGAAGGAGCAAACAGGGGTGGCACCGAAATGAACGAAGAGCAGGAGCATGAATTCAACTTTGAAATGGCGAGGCGACTGCGCGAGCGCACACGCGAACAGCAGGAACAGCACATCGAACAGTTCGTGCGGGCATTCAGTGACGCCGTGGAACCCTTCAAGAATCGCTCGCGCACTGGTGGTATCGTGTCATTGCAATCGAATGGTGCCGACAACGCGTCGAGGCTGTGCAACGTCGTTTAAGCCGCCAGCAGTGAGCACCGCTGATGCATGGCCTGCAAGTCCTCTGTCATCAGGTTTGCGTACAGCCGTGTCATCTCTGGCCTAATAAGGTTTTCGCTGTATTGCACACCGGGGTCCGAGTCTGCATTCTGGGGCAGAGGCGCTGTATGGTCCGCCCTCGTGAAGAGACGCCCATCGAACGCATTTTCCGTGAAGTCACTGGTCGTAAAATGCCACCATCAGTTAAGTGCATCCTTCTGCCAAAGCGGAGGACTAAAGCAAGACCGCCTAGAAGACCCTAGAACCGGGACAGCAGCGAAACCAGCTCATGGACCCGTACCCGACGCTATTTTTAAGGTTTACGCCGATGCGGAACTGAGCAAAACTGCTCAGACGCCGTTCCGACCCCGCGAGTAATGTGTAAACAAATCGTACAGACTCTGTAGGGGGAGGGAATCCCATGTCCACACTTCAAAAACCGAACAAGCGAGTGAGTCCAGTGCAACTGAGGATAGCCGAGCTTAACCTCGCCATAGCTCGGGAATTAGACGAAAGTCATGAGCGACGGCAAGGCTGCCCGGAAGATTGTCAGGAACAACGGCATGAAGACTCTCACCGTGAAGGTAGTATGCTGCGCTACTTCAGCGTTTCGACCTAGCCCGCTACCCTGCCAGCAGTGACACTCTCTCGTGAATGGCTTGCAAGTCCTCCGTCATCAAGCTCACATATCTCCGCGTCATCTCTAGGCTGGAATGGCCAAGAACCTTCTGAAGATGGAACACAGAGCCACCACGTCTGAGATAGTTGACCGCGAATGTGTGCCTGAAAGCGTGGAGTGTGCGGGCCGGAGGGACAAACCCGAGCCGCTTGCACAACAGTTTCACGTCACGGAGCATCACCCGCCTGCCCAATTTGGTCTCGTTTCTGCTGGCCAGCAAAAGCAGGTCAGGCTTTCTGCTGTCGTCTGCTATGAAGCGGTGCAGAACCTTCCTCAGTTCAAACGAGAATGGCACAACTCGTTGCTTCCTTCCCTTACCGTCCATCGTCACAAGCAAATTGTCCATGTCAATATCGTGGACACGGAGGGTAAGCGCCTCGGTGATTCTGCATCCAGTATCGAGCAGGACCAACACAAGCAGATAGAGCCTCCGTTGATAAAAGCCGCGAGGCTTCCAAGCGATGAGCCCTTGCACTTGTGCCGCGGTGAATGTGGGCAGCACAATCTGTGGCTCTTTCATCTGCGGGATTTTCAGCGGTGAGCCATTCCACTTGAGATAGGCATTGATGGCGCGTATGGCTGAGTTACAGCCCGTGGCTTTCAGTCCCTTCTCACGCATCCTGAGCACCGCGTCTTTCAACTCATCCTGCGAGGGTGACTCGGTGCGAAGCCATTTGAAACTGTGCTTGTACCACTCAAGTGTTGCTGGTGTGACGTTTGACAGGTATTGACGTTCCCGAATGAACTGCTGAAATCTGGGCAGCATGTTTCCTCCAAAGCGAGTACGCAGATTCGGAGAAAATCGTGCTAAGTCCTTTGCGTTGTTCAGCACCCAACAGCACTCGCTTGGGGTGCGAGGGGTCGGCAGTTCAAATCTGCCCGTCCCGACCAATCTCATTCAGACCGGTTATTGGCCTCCGAGCCGCTGATAATTGGAATTTGTTGTCGTCACCTGGAGTTTCTTGGCGGTTGCGTTCAAAACCGATTGTTGCGTGTAGTTTGTGCCGTCGGGCAGGCTCGCCATCTGAACTGCCAATGTGACCGCGTCTTTCGGGTCATCCATGTACGTATTCACATTCACCATGGTGATCTTTCGGGCGCCAGTGTCAAACGAAAGTGTCATTTGATCTCCGGGCTGGGCGTAGTTCTTAAAGACGATTTGCGCCACCGGCGACCCTGGAGCCGAATTCAACGAAGCATTGCCGGACTGGAAGGCTTGCGCCATTTTTTGCGGATCGGGCGGAACATACAGGGAGAGCAGGCTCTTTACCTGTCCCATGTAATCCTTCATCTCTTCCTTCTTCTTTTCGATAATCCTTTGCTTCATTCTTCCTCCGCTGGGAGGTGGCGGAGGCGCGCTCATCGGCGTCTTTTGCACCTTTCCATCGGGGCCGTACTGGCACATGGAGGTCTGCGGAGGCTTGGCTTCGCCATTGAGCGTGAGCTGGGTTGTCTCCATCCATTGATAGCGATGGAGTTTCTGCTGATTTTCCGCGGCCGCCTGCTTTATGGCTCCGATTTTCTCTTGCAGTTCCCCTCCAGATCCCCCACCCATTTGGGCGATCGCAGGCAGGATGGCTGCAAGCATTACCCCTACGACGAGCAGCGGGCGCTTGTTATCAGGGCGGGAGGAGTTGTGGGCAGACTGCTTCTCACAGGTGTTGAAGGCGTCTCGATTCATTATGACTCTCCTGAATTCTGATTTAGTTTGCTGTAGCCAGTAGGGCGCAACGAGCCGGCCAGGCTTTGCCATTCACGGAAGGCCGCTTATTCCACCACGGGACTCCAGCTCCCATCGGGATTGTACTCGCTCATAGCGGTTACCGTTTCCGTAGTTGTGTTGCCAAGATCCCTCTGGTACAAGACCCCGTCCTGGTTCATGACAAACGTCATCACACCAGAGTTGCCGTGTTCGGCTGGGTAGGCAACGAAGGCGAATCCACCCGTCATTTTGCCGTCAACTACGTAGTCCTTGGCGCCGCCTTTCGCTTGTTCGCCTTGCTTGGTCAGCATGCGGAAATAGTATCCATGGAAGGGCTGGTGCGCGTTTTGCTGCACCGTGTATCCCTCAGCGGTCGCGAACGCCGCCAGGGGACCGAGCGGACTCTTGGGCTGGCCCTCCGCAGCCTGCCAGTACAAGCCGTTCTGCTCACCCTCGTCGCTGATAAATTTTTGCGCGTATTGGGTTGCGCCATCGTGAGGCTGCGAATGATATTCCGCCTGGGCATCAGCCAGCGCGCCGCAGATCTTTATCGCGGCCAATTCATTGCGGCCGATCCGGCGTGCGAGAATTTCATCCTTGCCCATCGCGGTATCAAAGTACCAGCGCCCATCGCCATGCTGCTTCAGCGGAATGGGAAAGGGGAAATTATCAACGCCGAGCACGAGGATTTCTGATTTGTCGTCCATCTTGCGCCAGCGGTTCATCGTGTTATATGCAGCAACAAAAGCGTCGACGGTTTCCTTGTCCTGTGTCGCGTCGCCGGAGGCGATCAGTTGCTTCGATTCCGGGCCGAAGATCGCGACGATGGCATCCTGATTAGCCGATTGCGCTGCTGCGATGAGCGCCTTGCCGGCTTCGTCTGGGGAAGCAAATGTCTTGGCTTCTGCCGTAGTCTCGGGCTTACTGCACGAAGAGAGGCAGATGATGACGGCGAACAGGGTGAACAACATCCACCTGTCCAGGGAATTGATCGTGCGGCCTCGTAGCAATTGCGACATACTCCCAGTCCTCCGAGCACTTTCATTCATTCCTGGTTACCGAGTAACGGCGGAAATCACCTTCGGCCACCCCAACCTCCACCACCCCCACGGCTTGACCAGCCGCGAGAGCTTGCCGCTCTTGAGTCCCAACCGCCGCCGCCCGAGCCGCTGAACGCTGACGATCCGCTATGGTCCTGCTGTCCGTAGCCGTGTGGCGTGTTCTGATAACTGGACCCGCTCGGCTTGCTAACATTGTTCCAACTCCCGTTGTCGTTTTTCTGCCAGCCACTCCCTGTGTTCTTGTACTCATTCCCGTTGGCAGTGGCATACTTGTTGCCGTTTGCGGTCTCGCCAGCCGCAGCACTGTTGTACGCGCCGGTCCCGCCTACTGCTTTCCCTCCATTGGAGGTCTGAACCGAGCCTACGGAGCCTTGTGCATCCGAATAGTGCTGCGAGTAAGCCGACTGCCCATTCTTCGAAACGGTGGAACTGCCCCAGCTCGAATAAGCGTTCGAACCTTGGTGGGTGGCGCCATAAGCTCCGGTGCTTGGGTTATAAGCTTGGCCCACCTTTTGAGTGCCGTAGGCAGTGCTGGTAGAGGCGCCGCGCGCATAGGTGCCGGTTGATGGGTTATAGCCCTGGCTGTAATGGGCTGAACCGTAGGCTCCGTAAGCGGATGTGGAGGTGCCGTAGTAGCCGCCGTGCCAGGCGGCGTTACCGTAGTACGCGCCCCCGTGATACACCACTGCGGTGCCGTGCCAGCCACAGTTCCAACTGCTGTATCCCCAGGCGCAACATCCGCCGCTCATCATTGCGCCCACGGCAATTCCGGCACCGAACGCCAAAACGCCGGTTGTGACGAGTGCGGCCGTGCTGTAACCGGGAGTCGTATAAGGGTAGCCGTAAACGACTGTCGGGTTGTACTGCGGAACATACACCACTTGCGGACTTGGAGATTGAATCACGATCACTTCCGGAGACTGCTGCACAACGGTGATTTGAGGGCTGGACTTGAGATTACCTGCCGCCTTGGCCTTGGCGCGCAAGGTTTGAATCGCGGTCATCACATCGGCGGACTGGTTGTGGTAAGCCTCGCCCAGTGCGGAAGTCCAACTGAGGTTCTTGGCAAGATTGTCGAGCACGGACGGGAACTGCACCAGCGCCTTAACACTCGGATCCCAGGATTGCGCATCCACGGCTTGCATGAGGGCGCTGCCGGTCAGGTTCTTGTTCTGCTGAACCCAGTAGTCTGCGACCCCGACCTGATCGGGAAAGGTCGCGGCGGCGAGAACCTGAGCTACCAATGCGTCCGGATAGAGGGCGATAGGCGCGACCAATCCCTGCAGCTCTTCGGCTGTCAAGGGCGCACCTTGTCCCGAATACCCCGGCGTCGTCGCAGACTGCCCCTCGATATCGATCGGCATCGTGACCGTGACCAGAATGAAGCAAAGGGTCAGTGATAAGACCTTCGCCTTGGTGTTAGAAGTGATCATCCGGGATCTCCTTTCGACTACTCAGCGTCTTTCTGCTACCGATCAGACTCGGCACGGGCGCGAGTACGAGATCGGAGTTGATCCACTTGGCGGAGGTCAACAGCATACGCTCTTTGAGCTGACGCGCGCGCCGCAACGGTTCTCTCCCCCAGCATTATTGACAGTTCCGGCCTTCGCACAACTGTCGCTTGCGACAGGTGCGAAAAATGCGAAACCAACCAAAGATAGACGGCCCGGCGCTTATCGCTTCCGGTCCTTATTCCGTCCGTCAGGAAGAGTAATTCCGTGACGTTGCGTCATGCACTGCACGCTCGGCTTCGGAGAGGAAACTCTGATTCTGTAAATAAATGTAAAAGGCGAGCGGTTTCCGTCTAACAGGTGTACCCTTCTGTGCGTACAGCTGAAAGAATCCAAACATATCCGCGAAGTTTTGTTACCTTTGGTTTTCCCGTTCCTATTCGCCCTTTGTTACTCTGGAAGGAACCATGTTTACCGACGTGTGAATGCAGAACCTCGACTCAGATAGCATCGAAATTGCGGGTTGTATTTCGAAGGCCGAAAAGGCGGCTTTACCTGTTCTCGAAGAGAGGGGCAGAACTGGAATGAAAACGGAGATTTCGGCTGGCGTCTCGAGATCCCGCCTACCGGCGCGAACGCTCTGGCTGCCTCTTTTTCTGCTGCTGGTGCTCATCCTGCTCCCACAGAGCCTGTGGGCGCAAGAGGGCTCCTCCCCTGCTTCAGCCTATCCTTCGGAATCTGGTGCGACTGTATCATCCGATATAAAGAGTTCACAACAGAACTCGCCGCAACAGTCCGGGACACCGAACCCCAGCAGCAATACGAAAGATACCGATGCGAAGAGTGCAGCGCCTGCAAACCAAGAGGTGGCGCCCGAAAAGCGGCAACCGAAGCGAATCCTAGGCGTGATGCCCAATTTCCGTGCGGTCAGCGCCGGCACGCATCCGCCGCCGCCGACCCCGAAGCAATCCTTCATGCTCGCGACCCGGAACAGCTTCGACTACTCGTCTTTTATCTTCGTGGGCATCACTTCACTCATGGCTGAAGCAACCAACGCTCACCCACAACTCGGCAAAGGCATCGGTGGGTTTGGGCAATATTACTGGCGAGGCTTTGTCGACAAAACCGACGGAAATTACCTCGTCATCTTTGCCCTGCCGACCGTATTCCATCAGGACGAACGCTATTACGCAATGGGGCAGGGTGGTTTCTGGAAACGCGGCATCTATGCAGCCTCTCGGGTCGTTATCACACCGAATTATCACGGACACAACAGCTTTAACATCTCCGAACTGCTGGGCCGGGGCATCGCGCAAGGAATTTCGGCTGCGTATTACCCGAGTCAGGCTCGCACCGGCGAGGCGCTCGCCACGAAGTACGGATACGCGATTGGCCGGGACGCGCTGACCAACGTGTTCCGCGAATTCTGGCCGGATATCGCCACACATGTGCTGCACCGGCATCCGTAATCCGTGGCGTGGTCCACTCATAGGCACACGCGCGCAAGTCTTATCTGGTGTCGTCGCGTCGCCACACAGATTCCTGGGGCTGCAGCGAGCGAGCCAAGAACTGCAGGAGACGTATTCATTTGAAGACCCTTCTAACACGGCCTTTTCTTTTCTTTGCCCTCGCAAATTTGCTTTTACTCGGTTCAGCTGCCCAGGAAGTACCGCCGCCTGATCCATCTGTGCCTCAGCCGCCCCCAACCACTCAGACCCAACCAACCGACCAGAGCAAGGACGGCCAAAGTAACAAGGCCCCTACAGCAAGTGAGGGAACCTCCAAGGACCGGCTTTTCTTCGCGCTCCCGAATTTTCTCACTGTGAAGAACGGTGCCAATATCCCCCCTCTTTCAACCGCACAGAAATTCAACGTGGTGACTCGATCGGCCTTCGACTATGTCCAAATCCCCTGGTACGCGGCTCTGGCGGGCATAAGCCAGGCGCAAAACAGCGAACCCGGTTACGGCCAAGGCGCGGAGGGCTACGCCAAGCGTTTCGGATCAGCGGCGGCTGACGGTATCATCGAGAACTTTATGGTCCAGGCGATTTTCCCCTCCATCCTCAAACAAGACCCTCGTTTCTTTCAGGAGAGTGAAGGGGGATTTTGGCATCGCACTGGATACGCGATGAGCCGTATCGTCGTCACCCGCAGCGATTCCGGGCACCATATGTTTAATTTCTCGGAGGTTCTCGGCAGCGGGGCCGGGGCTGCCATTTCCACCTACAGTTACCATCCCAGCGCCGATCGCACTCCGTCCAACGTCGGTAACGTGTGGGGGACGCAGATGGGCTACGACACGATCACGCTCGTAATTAAAGAATTCTGGCCTGACATCCGCCGTAAGCTGACCAAGAAGAAATAGTGTCCCTGCCGGAGCCGGTCACGGCATTCGGTCCTGCACGATTTACAATCGCACCCAGTCCCACTCTGACAGGCGGGAGGAGTCCGCATGTTCCAAAGCGATCTTTTGCGCCGCAAGCGCATCCTCATTACCGGTGGTGGCACCGGTCTAGGGAAAGGCATGGCCCACCGTTTCCTGGAGCTGGGCGCCACTGTTTACATCTGCGGACGCCGCTCGCAAGTTTTATCCGAAGCCGAAGCTGAACTGAACGGATTGGCACCGGGGAAAATTCGGTCTCTCCCTTGCGACATCCGCGATCAGCCGCGCGTGGAAGAAATGGTCGCATCCATCTGGAAGGATGGCCCGCTTGACGTCCTGGTGAACAACGCCGCCGGAAACTTCCTCGCTCGCACCGAGGAGCTGTCCCCGGGCGCGTTTGAAGCCGTGATTGGAATCGTGTTGATGGGAACGATCAACGCAACCATGGCTTGCGGACGCCGTTGGTTGCAAGCGGGTCAGCGGGGAGTTGTCTTGAACATCGCCGCAATTTATGCGTCGACCGGTTCAGCTTATGTCGTGCCTTCCGCGATGGCGAAGGCTGGGGTCGTCGCCCTCACCCGCAGTCTGGCCGTTGAATGGGGGGACCGCGGCATCCGCATGAACGCTATCGCTCCCGGTCCGATCCCCACGGAAGGGGCTTTCTCCCGCTTGCTTCCCCGGCCGGAACTGCAACAGTTTGCCCGCGAGCGAAACCCACTGAACCGCTTCGGTACCGTCGATGAGTTAGCGAATCTCGCCGCGTTCCTCGTCAGCGAGGGATCAAGCTACATCAACGGTGAGGTAGTGGTGATGGACGGCGGCGAACAACTGCAAGCCGCAGGTGAGTTCAGCGCATTGGGAAGACTGCTCAACGAGGATGACTGGAAGTCCCTAAAAGGCCACGCAAGCCTGGTAAGTAGCCGATCAGCAAAACTTTTGTTAACCAGTGCAGACCGGTTACATGTACCTCAGGCTCCTGGCCGCGAAGGCATCACCAGCCACTTCAGCAGCATATTCACCAAGGTGAGCACGATCCCGCCCACGAAGGCCGCTCCAAAACTGCGTATATGAAACCCGGGCACGAACGCCGAGGCAAGCTCCAACATGATGGCATTGATAACAAACCAGAACAGCCCAAGGGTCAGAATTGTAAGTGGGAAGGTAATGATCTTCAAGAACAAGCCCACCGTCGCATTGACCAAGCCGATGACAATGGCTGCAATGAGCGCGGCACCGGCCCCATCCACATAGAAGCCAGATACCACCCGCGAGGTGATCCATACCGCCAGTGCGGTTATGAACCAGTGCAAGAGCATTCGGAGCATGAAGATCTTCCGCAGGAACAAGACAGACTGCAAGCAGACTATAAAGCCATCCAGGAAGTGCGGCAAGCCCTGAAGCATTGAACGTCCAATCCCGAGGCGCGACATCGGAAAACTCTGCCTGTGGAGACGCCATCAAGCACATTAGAAACAGTTCGATAGGCGCGACCGAAGGCAGAGACCTGTTTGACCTAAAGTTATTCGCACAATTGCCGATGGGCTGACTAATGGTAGGTTGAAAGGAGGTAGCGTCATGGTAGCTCCGATTTCTGGGGGTACTGCTTTCGACTTTGGTGCGGCTGCGCAAGCTACGGCTTCGCAATTGCAGACCGCAACGGCTCCGGCCGCGACTGCCAAACAACCAACCAAGAATGGGCCTGCAGCAGACGAGGTCAGGCTCTCGGACAGCGCGCAAGTTCACCTCTTGAGAACGCAGGGCCAGACGGTCGCAGAGATCGCCACCAACACAGCCCTGTCCACGCAAACGGTGAATGGCTACTTGGGGATAACGCAGGCACCACCAACGGCCGGCAACAACAAGTAGTTTGAGATCCGCGCACAGGGTCCTGGCGGGCGTCGATAAGCGGATGAGTTCGGCCTCTGGGGGAGGACCGATCTCACTCGGCGCCCGCCACGGCTTTGTTTTCCAATCCCTCAAAGACATCTTCGGCACGCCGCAACGCTGCCTGGACGTTGTCGCAAATGTTTTCCCGTCCGATTACGTCTTCGAATTCAGCCTGACGAATCAGTTGAGCCGGTTGTTCACGGGCGCCGCACAGAATTAATGTTCGATCGGACGCATGCAGTTCCCGCGCGACTTCCTCCAGCGCGTATAACCCGGTCGCATCGATCGCCGTCATGTTCCGCAAACGCAGAATGACCACCGGCGGCAACTCATGGATTCTCTCCGTGATCACCGCGACTTTATCTGTCGCTCCAAATAGAAACGGCCCGTGAATGCGGAAAATAGTCGCGTAATACGGAATGTCTTTATCCTGCAGGATGTGCACCCGGCCATCTTCGACGTAGTCGTCGGTCACCTGCGATACTGTGGTAGTGTTTGCCACCCGTCCTATAAACAGCAGCGCCGCCAGGATCATTCCGGCCTCGACTGCCACCGTAAGGTCGGCAAACACGGTCAGTGCGAACGTAACCAGCCAGATGCTAATGTCAGTTTTGGTCAGCTTCAGCAGTTGCGGAATTTCTCGCCACTCGCCCATGTTGTAGGCCACGACCAACAAAATCGCCGCCAGCGCGGCCATCGGAATGTAACGGGTCAGGGGGGCTGCAAACAACAGCACGCAGACCAGGGTCAGCGCGTGAATCATTCCTGCCACCGGCGTCTTGGCACCAGCGCGAATATTCGTGGCAGTGCGCGCGATCGCGCCCGTTGCAGGTAGCCCACCGAACATGGGTGAAACAATGTTGGCTACGCCTTGCGCCATCAGTTCGACGTTCGGATTGTGACGGTCGTTGCTCATGCGATCCGCCACCACTGCCGACATCAGCGACTCGATCGCGCCCAGCATCGCGACCGTGAACGCGGGACCGAGCAGCCCGTGAATCAGATCGGCTCGAAAGCTCGGAATCGCGAAGTGAGGCAGCCCGCTCGGAATTCCTCCGAAGCGCGTTCCAATGGTTTCGACCGGCAGTTTGAGTGCGAATACCGCGATCGTGCCTGCGACCATCGCCACGATGGGCCCGGGAATGCGATTCGAAACCGCACGGCATATCAGCAGCATCACCAGAGTACCCACACCGAGAACGGTGGCTGCGTACGACAGCGTATGAAAATTGGCTGCGATGCTTTCCATGCGCAGCCAGAACACTCCCGGAACCTTTTCGATCTTCAATCCAAACAAATCCTTGATCTGAGTACTGGCAATTAAGACCGCGATTCCATTGGTAAATCCGATGACGATCGGTCGCGGGATGAACTTCACCGCCGTGCCCATGCCCGTAACCCCGAGGATGACCAGCAAAACGCCAGCCATCATCGTGCACATGAACAGTCCATCCACGCCGTGCACGGCGACAATTCCTGCCACCACGACGACGAATGCGCCAGTCGGCCCACCGATCTGCGTCCTCGATCCTCCCAGCGCAGAAATCAGAAACCCCGTGACCACCGCGCAATAAATCCCCGCCTGCGGTGTGAGCCCGGACGCAATCGCGAAAGCCATGGCCAGCGGCAGGGCAACGAGCCCTACCGTCACACCCGCGATCAAGTCATGCAGGAATTTGGTCAGGTTGTAATCACGCAGGCAGAGAACGGACGCAGGTAGCCACCGCTCTTCAAAGTCTGCCGTCAGTGAGGTTGTGGCCAGGAAAGCACGCTCCGTCGATATTGATTATGACAGCCGCGTGCTCCGGCCTTCAATGAATTGTGTCGCACGGAGGTACTAACACAATCCTAATTCTAGTGATTCGCTCGCGTGGCATAAGGATCAACCGCTCTGCCACGGTGCCCTCACTCCCACCCTGAGGCATCAATCCGCTTTCCGGTCTGTAAGTAGTGATTAATCGCCATTTCCCAGCTTTGCATCTTGTGCTGGAACCATTTCTGGTCATAGCGTTCGACCTCCCGATTCCCCTCCGCTGAAAGCCCGGTGAAAATGTGCTGAATGAACGCGTGGGTATGGCTAGCGGCGGACTGTCCTCGTGAGGTTCTGCTGAGACCGATCCTAATCTGTGCCGCCACCAGTCCCGGATTCAACCACGCATATGCAATGCGAAATGATGCAGGATCGTAATCAGTGACCATCCAAGTCGTCTCTGTGCCGCTTTCGTTCGGTGTAACGAAGATGCAACCGAATTCGGCGACGCCTGATTCCGAGTAAATCAAACGATAATGCCATCCCGGAACCCATTCCGCCTCGCGCACCGGGCACAGCAGCGGGAAAACTATTTCGGGCGGAGCCACGTTGTTTTGGGTGTATTCGTGAGTGATTCGCTTGCCTTGAAAGTTGGACATAGTTCATCTCCAAAAAGAAATGGCTCACGCAGTTAAGCGCGAGCCTCGTTTTCGTTACAAAGTAAAGAGGCCGGGCTGATTGCTCAGTCCGGCCGTTATTCTTTAGCTATTGTAACATTCTTTGCTGGCCCCACGATCTCCGGGCTTGCTTGCTGCAGCCCTAAGCGGGCTAAAACAGATTCCACAAGAATTGGTTGTAGACATCGTGGTGGTACTGCACTTCGGGAGCTTTCACGAAGGTTCCCAGCAGCCGCGGACAGCGATCGGCTGAAGCCTGCTTCAAGTCCGCATAGCGGGCCTTCACATCCTCGCCCAGCAATTTGGTTGTCCAATTCGCATTGCGGAAGTTCGCCAGCGCGTCATAGATGTTATCCGGCAGGTAGCGCTGCGCCTGGCGGAGGTTCTTGATCTTTGCCGTATCGCCATCAAGCCCGGTCTTAAAGATCGAATGCATGACCAGATAAGGGTTCGCGTCCGGCGCGACCGATCGAACTTCCACGCGCATGCTCTTTTCGTTGCCGATCGGAATGCGAATCATGGAACCGCGATCCGTCGGCGACGCCTTGATCTGGTTTGGAGCCTCAAAGTGCGGGTCCAGACGTCGATACGCGTTGACACTGGGATTCAGCAACAGGCAAAGATCATTACCGTGGGTGAGGATGCGGTCAATGAACTCCCAGCCCATCTTGCTCAATTTCTCTTCGCCCTTCGCATCCCAAAACAAGTTCTTGCCACCTTTGCTGATCGAGACATTGGTGTGCATCCCGCTGCCATTCACTCCTACGACCGGCTTGGGCAAGAACGACGCTGTGCAACCCATCCTGGTCGCGACCTGGCGGCAAATCAGCTTGTAGAGTTGAATCTGGTCGGCTGCAGCCACCACTTCTCCGTAGCCATAGTTAATCTCGAACTGCGATGGTGCCACTTCCGGATGATCCTTTTCATTCTGGAAACCCATCGCGCGCTGCACTTCCGCAGTGGTGTCGATGAAAGTGCGCAAAACGTCGCCGGGCAGCGAATGGTAATAGCCTCCGGTGTTGACGTAGTCAAACTTGCCGGTTTCGTGATAGCGACGCTCCGCGTCCGGCCCTTGAAACAGGAAGCCTTCGATTTCGTTGGCTGCGTTGAGCGTGTAGCCATTCCTCTTGTAGAGCGCCTCGGCGTAGGTCTTTAGGATGCCGCGGATATCCGCACTGTAAGGCGTGCCGCCCTTATCGATCACATCGCCGAACACCAGCACTTTACCCGGCCCGAAGACGTCGGCTGGCCCCCAGTAGAAGGCGCTCCAGTCAATGCCGAGGCGAAGGTCGCTTTCCCGTTGGGCGGTAAACCCGCGAATCGACGAACCATCAAAAGTGAGATTGTCCCAGCTCTTGATCAGAAACTTCTTGTCGTAATCCAGCATGTGCAGACGACCTTCGAGATCGCTGAACAGCACGGTCACGGCTTTGATCCGTTTTTCTTCGGTCAAGTATTCGAGGCGTTCCTCTTGAATCTTGTGCATGGCAACACGATTTCGGCGTTGCTCCTTCGCGTTCAAATTCATCTCTTCCAGTTCGTCGTATGGGATGGCCAGGAAATTTCGCAGTTCAGTCGACATGGATCTCCTTAATAAGTTTGCAACGAAGCTCAGGTGTGTTGCGGGGGATGATCAGAACTTGGTAGGGTATCGCGGAGCACGACCCGCTGCCAATCAAAAAAGCTTATGAGCCGGATTAAAGGAATCTATCTGGCTTGAAAAGCCAACCCATTGGAACTGCGCTCGACCATTGAGGTCGAGTATCATGTCGTCGATGGTGCGCATTCCGCAAACCGCATTCGTTGTGCTGCTTAACCTGGCGCTGGCAGGATGCAGCAGCAGCAACAGCAACACGATGTCCGGCGGCGCAATCCCGCCGGCTCCGTCAAATACCCCGTTCTGGGCACAATGGGGAGCAAACTCCGAGCATTCGGGCATGGTTGCCGCGGCTGGACAGGGTCTTGGCCATCAGTTAGCGGATATTGTTTACGATCCTTTCACGCAACAGGAGCAGGCCGAAAATGCTCCCGTCATCGGCGAACCCGGGCTGCTGGCGCATTACCAGGCACCCCTCATTGACGGTAACGATGTCTATATGGTCAACGAGAGTGGCAACTATCTTTCCTGCAATCCTGTCGGCGCATGGGCTCGGTCTCCGTTCCCGGCCTGCGGACCAAACGCCTGGAGTTCGAAGGTGTGGGGAGAAACCCGCTATACCTGGGAGAGCGGTAAGCTCATGCAAATCTGGACATACAACAGCGACTGGAAACCGGAGCCGAGCGGCTTCGGTTTGTTAGGCTGGGAACCGGTGTTTCATCCCGCTGACGCGAGCCAGTTTCTCTATGTACCGGGCGCGGGCGGAACTCTGTGGAAGATAAAAAAACTGGACGGGTCGGTTGCGTCGCACATCAACCCTTTTACCGGTACTCCGATCGTGGCCAAGAACACATACGTGTCGAGCCCGATCGTGATCGATGCAAACGGAAACGTCTATTACAACGTGGTTCAGCTCGCGGATCCCACCCTCGGAGACCCTTGGTTTGCAAATGACATGGTCGGGGCATGGCTGGTGAAGGTCACATCGAGCGATACGACCAACATCGCGTCTTACCCTGCGTTGGTACCGAACGCGCCGCCAGCGTCGTCACAGAAATGCCCAGGCACGTTCGCGCTCCTTGCTGACCAGGGAGCCTCGTTGCCCTGGCCTCCGAGCACGAACGCTGTCCCGCCAACCGTGCCGTGTGGATCGCAGCGACCTGGCATAAACCTGGCTCCTGCAATCGGGTCCGACGGTACGATCTACACCGCAAGCCGCACACATTTCGACGATGAGGTCGGCTACCTCGTTGCGGTGAACCCCGACCTCACATTGAAATGGACCGTATCCCTGCAGAATCTCCTGACCGACGGCTGCGGCTCTCTGGTTCCCATCGGACCAACCAACAACACACCCAATGCATGCCGCATCGGCACCACTCCGGGGGTGGACCCAACTACCAATGCCAAGGGCTCGGGGTTGATTGAGGATCAGGGTTCCTCTTCGCCGACAGTGCTGCCGGACGGCTCTATCCTTTTTCCTGCGCTGACCAGCTACAACGGCAGCCGCGGACATCTCTTCAAGTTCGACTCCGCCGGTAATTTCCTGGGCGCCTTTGACTTTGGTTGGGATTCGACGCCCGCTGTCTACACCCACGACAATACGTATTCCATCGTCGTCAAGGATAACCACTATCCCACGTCGCTGTACTGCCCTTACTCAAATAATCCATTGTGCACGTCAGTTCAGTCCGTGTATTACATCACTCAGCTCAGTGCGAGTCTGCAGGTCGAATGGAAATTTCAGAGCACCAACACAGAGAGCTGCACCCGCAATGCCGATGGATCTCTCAATTGCGTCTCTGACCACCCCAGCGGTTTTGAATGGTGCGTCAATGCGCCGGCGATTGATATGAACGGCACCGTGTACGCGAACAGCGAAGACGGCAATCTCTATACCCTGCCGCAAGGAAACACGGGTGTATTCATTAAACCGAAGCAGTCGATATTTCTGAACCTCGCGATAGGGGCAGCGTATACCCCGCTCTCGCTCGGCCCTGACGGCAAGATTTATACGGAGAACGACGGCCACATGTTTGTGGTCGGAAATTAGGCTGTAACCTTGATCGTTCGAGGGCTACGCATCAAGCCTCCATGTCGAATATTCTTCTGAGCGATGTCGAAATTCGGGTGCTCGGCTCTCTGATAGAGAAGGATGTTACCACTCCGGATTATTACCCCCTTTCGCTGAACGCACTGATGAACGCCTGCAACCAGAAGAACAATCGCGAGCCGGTAATGAATCTGGACGATGAAGCGGTGCGGCAAGCTCTGAGCACTCTCCAGGAAAAACGTCTCGCCGGCCCGACCAGTAGTGCAGACAGCCGAGTGACCAAGTACGAGCATCGGCTACAGGAAGCCTTCAACTTCACCCGTGGCGAAACCGCTATCCTTTGTGTGCTGCTGTTGCGAGGGCCACAAACGCCGGGCGAACTTCGCGGCCGCGCCGAGCGCATGCATCGCTTCGAAGATCTCACCGAAGTGCAATCCACCCTGCAGCGCCTGATGCAGCGCGATTCTCCGCTGGCGAGGGTTCTCCCAAGACAGCCGGGAACTAAGGAATCCCGTTACAAGCACCTGTTCGCCGGAGATACGGAAGACGCCACTGATGTGGATGTCGGGCATGGGCCCACGTCCGGGTCAGTGCGCAGCAACTCGGCGGACGGTGACAGGATCACTCGTCTGGAGGAGGAATTGTCTGATGTGAGAAAAGAAATCGCCGACCTAAGACAACAGCTAGGCAATTTCCGGAAACAGTTCGAATAGCGCAAGCGATTCGCTGTCCTACTTATCTGTCCTGCGGTCATAAACTCTCAAAGAAAAAATCGGCAAGGTCCCGACGCACACGCTCGTGTGGGTTAAACTAAGAAACTTTCATCCGGAGGAATTTTCCTATGCCCGAAGCCGTCCTAAGTGGCCCCGACTTTAAACAACAACTGCGCGAAGGAACACCCAAGCTCGGTCTGTTCTTGAATTCACACAGCCCCACCGTCGCCGAGCAACTTGCCCACAGCGGGTACGACTGGTTGCTGGTCGATACTCAGCACGGCCCCATGGACCATGAGAAGCTTTCTTTCATGCTGGCAGCCATCGCCAGCGGCGGAGCCAAGTCCATCGTGCGCGTGGGCGGATACGACGATCGCCCAGGAATTCAGCAGGCCCTCGACTTGGGCGCCGACGGCGTTCTTATTCCGTACATCAACAACGCGGATGAAGCGCGGCAGGCTGTGAGCTGCAACAAATATCCGACAACCGGCACCCGCTCCGTGTATTTTCCGCAGCGCAGTATGAATAAGGCCGGCCTGCTTGGCTACGCCGGCAGCGCCAACAAGAACCTGATCGTCGCGCTGCAGGTAGAGACCGCGTCGTGTATCGAGAACATGGCAGAGATCGCCGCCGTCCCCGGCGTCGATATCCTTTTTCTTGGCCAGAACGACCTGTGCATGTCGATGGGCCTGTACGAGAAATACGAATTTCCCCACATGTACACTTCTCCGGAGTTGGGAGCAGCCACGCAGAAGCTTGTCGAGCACGCCCGCAAGAACAAAGTCATTCTCGGACTCTTTCTCTTCGGCACCGCTCGCGTGGGCGAGTTCCTGGAAAAGGGATTCGCTTTCATCAGCCTGGGCAACGATCTGCACCACATCCTGACCCAGACCGGGGCTTACGTGAACGATGTGGAAACTGTCTCCAAAGAAAAAGGCAAGCCCTGGAAGCGGCGTCCAACCGCGCTCTTCTAGTCCGCTGGCCGTAATAAAATGGGGGGGACTACCTTTCTGGTTTGAAGTCTCGATAGCCTAGATCATGGTGCCCGCCGTAGCGGACCAGAGTGTCCGCTCAAACACGTGCGCTTGTGTTCTGTTCACCACAGCGCCTTCCATGCACCACACTTTCCCTGACCAGCCCTTCTCTAACTCTCGTGGAATCAGCCGACTTCGGAATGGCTGCAAGCTTGCCCCTGTTGTTCTCGACTGGGGGAACCAGCACAGGAGACAACATGGCGAACTTTACACAACTCGGACTATCAGGAAGTTCAGACAAGAAACCAGCAACACAGCGAACCGGAAAAACGCCAGGGAACATGTCGGAAGGACCGCATCCAACCCCGATGAAGCCTGGCGACAAACAAAAGGCGGTCGCGCTCGTCGGCTCGCTAATTGCAACGTCGCTGTTAGGAGTGTTTTTGTTGGAAAGCGGTTGTTCAAAAGAGTCAGACAAAACGTCCGCCATTGTGACGCCAAGTCAAAGCGTCGCCAGCCAGCCGCTGACACCGGTTGTAACGACGTCTATTTCAACTTCCACGCCGCCAGCCGACCAGCCGCATGCAAAAAAGAAGTCGCGACAGCGAAAGCTGTCCGCCTCTACCTACGTCGATCCGACCTACGGAGTCTCGTTTCGCTACCCCAAAAATGGCAGTCTCAAGCAAGGCGATGAGGCGAATCTGGAATTGGATGGGCTGGGACCCTTCGAGATGAATTTCATTCAGTCTGGCGGAACTACCGTCAGCATCGTGGAACTACCACGCAAACTCTACACCGGCACTGACTTCAACGCAGCATTTTTCAACGTCAGTGTGAATCCTAAAATGGCGTCCGAGGAATGCGCGGAATTTGCCTTTCCCGAAACCGGCGATCCAGAAGCTGATCTGGTGACGA
Source organism: uncultured Acidobacteriota bacterium (assembly GCA_963837015.1). Taxonomy (GTDB): domain Bacteria; phylum Acidobacteriota; class Terriglobia; order Terriglobales; family Acidobacteriaceae; genus JABDBE01. Next base: position 205,065 of record CAWIMI010000025.1, read on the forward strand.
CTGCGAAGACAAAAGTTGGCGCCACTGAGTTCCGTGCGGTGGAAGCATTCGCTGAATCCGAGAACAACCAGGCCGACGTGAAGTACTATCACGTCTTCCGGGACGGAAGCTGTTACGAGTTCGCGCTCGGCTTGGAAACGACCAGTGGAACCGTTCCGGAGGAGACCAAGCCCACGGGCAAACCGTCCATCAAGCCGGTCGATCGCAACGAAGTCTTTCGCCAGCTGAATTGGATTCTTTCAACGGTGAAGATCCAGCAAATCGTCACTCCCGACAAAACAACTCCGCAAGTAGCTATCGACACGCCAACTGCTCCCGCCAACACAGTGATCACGGAAGCGCACTAAAAACGAAAAAAGGCCACGCTCCATTCAGACCGTGGCCTTCCTCACCTCCGGCAATCATCGACTAGAAAACGACATTGATCGAAATCTGAACCCCCGGGTGTACCGGGCTCAGCAAATAATAACCGCCATCGATGTAATCAACATACACGACGTCGCTATAGGCCCAACCCGCTGGCCAGGGCTGCGCAATCACGAACCAGTAACCGCCATATTGGAAACGCGGCCCCCCTTCAACGATCACCGGGTGGCCAATGCGGAAAGTGTGCTCACGGCCAAAATTGGCACGAAAACGGTCGTCAGGAATATGCCCGCCGGTCTTGCCTTCGTGCCGCTCGCCCTGCTGTTCGGCACGCTCGTCCTGACGCGCCGATTTCTCGTCCTGTTCAGCGTGCTTGTTGTCCTTCTCCCGGTCGACTTGTTTCCCTTCCTTGTCTTTCTCCACCTGCTTATCTTCTTGCTTGTCTTGACTGTGCTCCGGCTTCTCATCCGGCTGCGCACGTTTTTCATCTTGTTGACGCGGTTCGTCCTGCTGCGCATAAACGGGCGCAGAAATTCCCAGAAGTACAGCCAATGCTGTCGTGCTGAAAATCGTGAACAGCTTCATGTGTTGCCTCCATTGCGTTTCTGACGGATGTGGCTAACTGCGAAATCCAGACCGCGCCCGCGAATCTCTGCGAGGTAGTACGACTGCCGAAAGGAAATATGGACAGACCTATGCGGTCACTTGGGCTGCACAAGCCGGATGGCCGCACAGGCACGCAATTTCGATTTCGTCGGTGCCAGCCTCCTCACATGCCTGGCTGCAATATTTTTCGCGGGCCGGGCAAGTACAGGGAACGTGCGCACACTTTTTCTGGTCAGTTGGTGTCATAAATCTCCTTTGCTTCAGGCGCCCGTTTTCGGCGCGACCCATTAGTTGCTCAATTTTTCGCGGAGGTAGCCTGCGAAGGCTCGGGCGATCCCTGTAGAAACTTCGATTTTAGCCGGTAAGAATTGGTGCTGCGCTTGGTAGCTGGAGAACTCTCCACCACTTTGAGCATCTATTGGTCCGTTTGAAAACGGAGAAACCTTATGATTCATCCCCCGCGCACGACACACGCCGACGATCTGATGAAACCTGATCTGCTCAGCGAAATTCTGCTGGCGGCAAGCGGTGTCATGCTCTTCGTGCCTCTGTTGCTGATCGCAGTGGCTGCTCTCACCCAAGCGATGGCGTTGCGCTAGTTGGCTTGGGGATGGGAAGCCTGCGTCAAAAGCGACGGACAGGAGTAGACGTTCTACACGGTTAGGCGGCTTGGCCAGAACTTGCCGCTGCACGGTCCACGAGTTCGGTACGGGTCCAGGTGTAGCGGATGCGATGGATCACCGTGATCGTAGACAACACCGCGATGAGCCACAGCACCGGTGCCATGCGATTGAACAAGGCGCCGATGATGACCAGCACCAGACGCTCTGGGCGCTCCATGAAACCTACACGGCAGGAACCAATCAGCGATTCGGCGCGGGCGCGCGTGTAGCTGACCATGATGGCGCTGATCATCACGATGGCGGTCAGCACTACGTAGAAGAAGCGGTCGCCGCGGGCGTAAAAGACCAGCAGCCCCAGAAACTGGGAAGCGTCGCTGTACCGGTCCACGACCGAGTCGAAAAAACCTCCAAAACGAGTCACGCGATTGCTGGCTCGCGCCACAGCTCCATCCACCAAGTCGAAGAAACCCGAGCCGATGATGACCAGCCCCGCATAGCGGAACATACGAGCCTGGTTATCGCTGTTGGCGTATCCGAACAGAAAAGCCGCGACGATGTTGACAACGAGACCCATGAATGTGAGCACATTAGGGTTGACTCGAGCCAAGGCGAGCCGACGCACTATGGCATCCAGCAGGACGCCGCAGGCTCGTCCGAAGGCGCTCGTCCAAGTCCGAGTAGAACCCGTTCTGCCCGCGCCCGTCATCCGGCTGCGGCCTCGTCGTGAATCGTGCTCAGCTTTAGGATCTCCATTTCGCGCTTGCCGCTCGGGGTAACCACGATGGCGGTATCGCCCACTTTCTTGTTCAACAGCGCGCGGCCGATCGGCGAACTGGTAGAAATCTTTCCGGAAGGAAAATCAGATTCTTCGCTGGTCACCAGCTTGTATTCGACCTCTTCGTTCTTGTCGTTGTCGTACACCCGGACCGTCGATCCGAGACCCACCTTGTCCCTGGGAATGTTGTCCATATTGATGAGGGAGAGATCGGCGATGCGTTTGCCGAGCTGGCGCAGACGCGCCTTGACGAATTCCTGGCGCTGCTTCGCCATGTGGTATTCGGCGTTTTCGCTAAGGTCCCCCAGCGCGGCGGCCTTCTTGATCTCTTTCGGCAGATCGTGCACCAGCTCATGTTCGAGCTGATTCATTTCGTCCTGCAGTTTTCTCTTGATTTGATCGGTCATGCTTCACCGGATTATAAACCCAGCGCCAGCGGCGAACTGAGGTCGACTGGCAAAATCTGACCAAACGGAATTCCACATCGTTCGTGTAGCTTGATGTCCTCTGTGGCTATTGAACTACGGAAATGCTTAAGCCACACGGGCACGAAGGTACACGAAGATAAGGAGCGCTGTGCCGCGATGGGTATGGGAGGACGGCCGGGAAAGGCCTTACGCCTGGAATTCCGAGGCTTCCGGGAATCGCAGATTCGACTTGGACAAAGCCTTCGTCAGTAACTCCTCGATGTGCGGTTCTTCACAGTTCTTTGCCATCGCCAGCTCGCTCACCAGCAAGTAGCGGGCCCGTTCCAGCATCTTTTTTTCCCGGAACGAGAGCGACTTGGACTGATTCAGCACCAGCAGCGCCTTCAGGACATTAGCCACTTCTAACAGCGAACCGGTGCGCATCCGCTCGGAGTTTTCCTTGAAGCGATATTTCCAGTCGGCATTGTTGTCACACTCGCCATCTTCAAGAAAATCCACGATCTTCTGGATTTCCCCGTTCTTGACAACCCGTCGCAAACCGACCGTGCCGACGTTGTGAAACGGGACCATAACCTTGAGACTGCTGGACTTGATCTTGAGCAGGTAGAAGTTTTCCACACTCTCCCCGATGGTCCGGCTGCTGATCTGCTCAATGATCCCGACACCATGATTGGGGTAGACGACCTTATCGCCTATGTGGAAATTGCCATCGCCATTTAGCATGGAAAACCACCTACGAACGGAGGGAACGCGAGGAACAACACCAGTTCATTTTACCCGAATCGGAACAGAAAGGCAATTTGGAGCGCGTTTTTCAGCCGTAGACCATAATCGCTGCACAAGCTAGCTCGCGCAACCTTAGATAGCAGAATGAATTAGCTTATGCTGCTATAACGACGACGCATTGAAGGATCCCCGCCTTTCTGGGAACTCGATCGCTACTCCCCGAGCCAGGCGCCGTACGGTTTCAAAGACTCAACATGACCAAAGATGATGCGTATCGCGGCGGTAATTGGAATGGCCAGAAGCAGGCCCATGGCTCCCCACATCGCGCCCCAGACGAGCAACGCCATGGTTACCGCTAAAGGATTGAGCTGCAACCGTTTGCCAAGAAATCGAGGGTAGAGAAGGTTGAGAGCAATGAGGTGCAGGCAAGCCACCGTGGCAACGATGACGAAGATATCCTGGGAGTCCGCATGCCCGAGCCCCACGAAAATCGGGGGAACCAGCGCAAGCAGTAATCCCATGTAAGGAATCAGACTCAAAAAGCCGCTGGCAAACCCAGCAAAGTAAAAGAACGGCAGATGAATCATCCAGAATATGACGGTGCTAACTGCCCCAACGAACAAGCCAATCAATACATTTCCTACCATGAAGCTCCGAACCATCGCCGAAATCTGACCCAGGGTGACATAGGCCGTGTGACGGTTTTCCAAGGGGAAGAGCATGACCGTGGCCGAACGCACGTGCTGTTGCCAAGTCAGCATGAAAAACACTAGGAAGGGTACGAACGATACAGCCAGGATTGCCGCACTCGCTGACCCGAATCCTCGAGTCAAAGTGTCGGTCCAGTCCGTCGCGGTGCGGACGCTCAGCACACCCTTCTCGTGCTCCGGAGGCAAAACTTCCAGGCGTTCTGCGCTCTTGCGAAACTGCAAAGCCTCGTCGCGAATCTTGGAAGTGTATTTCGGCAGATCCTGCAGTAGAGCGGCCGCTTGATTGTAGGAATAATAAATAATGCTGCCCAGCGCACCCAACAGCAGCAGAATCGCGATCGCGGCCGCCAGACTCCGCGGCAAACGGAGATAGGTTAGCAGGTCCACCACCGGCGCCAGAATGAACGCCAGCAACACGGAGACCATCATCACCGCCAGCACGGATTCGCCGAAGTAGCAGAGCGCGAGGATCCCCGCAATGCCGAGGATGTTCATCGACCAATGCGGACGCGCTTTCGTCTTTGCTGCGGCCGGTGCCGGGACCGGCGTCGCCGTGGCCTGCACCTGGACCTCACCCGTCGCCATTTGAGCATCGTAATCCATTTTTTGCTTCTTCCGCTGGGACTTATAATCCGCAGGTGCCCTCCGAACCAACCCACTCCAACCAATCGTCAGGCCCGCGCGGCCTCGGCCGAGTGCTGGGTTTAGACGTTGGTTCCAGGAGGATCGGCCTGGCCGTCTCTGACCTGCTCGGCATCACCGCCCAGGGAATCGAAACCATCTACCGGCAGAACAAGCGCTTCGATTTCGCACAACTGGAAGGAGTGATCCGCGAATACGACGTTACCGAGATCGTCGTTGGCTACCCGCTGCGCATGAGCGGTGCCGAAGGCATCCAGGCCGAGAAGATGCAGCGGTTCGCGGAAGAACTGCGCCAGCGATTCCCATTGCCCGTCCACCTCTGGGACGAGCGCCTGAGCTCGGCCCAGGCCAATCGCCTACTACGCGAAACCGACATGTCGATCAAACGTCGCGGCCAGGTTGTCGACCAGATGGCTGCGGTTCTGATTTTGCAAAGCTGGATGGATGCGAGGGGTGGGCGTTAGTCGTTAGCATTTGGCATGTAGCACCCAGGACTTAGCACTTAGCTTTTGCTGCGGCCTTATCAGGTGACTAACGGCTAACGACCAATGGCGAACGATCAACGACTCATCCTCATCTAAACTATTGCCAGATGCGTGTCGTTTTCACATTGGTCTTGCTGGCTGTCCTCGCATGCGGGGGATGGCTGGCTTGGACGCTCATGCAGCCGGTGACTCCGGCGGGGCAAACGATTGTCCTTCTGCATCCGGGCTACTCGACTCGTCGGATTGCGACCGAGCTGAAATCGGCAGGCGTAATTCGGAACGCGGACGCTTTCGTGCTCTGGCACTATGTTCATCGCAAGCATTCTCTCAAGGCCGGAGAATATCTCTTCGACAAAAGCGCGACGTCAATAGACGTCCACCAACGACTGGTGCATGGCGATGTCTACTTCCACACGGTGGTGATTCCCGAAGGCTACAACATGTTCGATATCGCGCAGGCCGTACAGAACGCCGGCCTGGGTTCGAGCGAGGACTTCCTCAAGGTTGCAACGTCAGACACTGCGCTAATCGCCGACCTCGCGCCCGATGCGAAGACTCTGGAAGGCTATCTCTTTCCGAACACTTATGAGTTCACCCGCATGCAAGGCATGGAAGAAATTGCGGCCGCAATGGTGAAGCAGTTCCGGCAAGTTGCGAAAGAAATCGGTTTAACTCCCGAGGCCAAGATCACCAATGTCAAGAACACGGATTTGCACGGGAACGATATCCTGCAGACGGTTATCCTAGCCTCCATTATCGAAAAGGAAACGGCGGCGCTCGAAGAGAGACCGCTAGTAGCCAGTGTTTATTACAACCGCATGGCGCGGCATGGACTTCTACAGGCCGATCCCAGCGTAATTTATGCTGAGCTTCTGCAGGGGAGCTACGGCGGCGCACTCCATCACGCGGATATGCAGTTCGACTCCGCGTACAACACCTATACGCACGCTGGACTCCCGCCTGGGCCCATCGGGAATCCAGGGAGAAGCTCGCTCGAAGCCGCGATGCACCCTGCGAATACCGACTACTTCTATTTCGTCAGCAACGGGAACGGTCATCACCGCTTCGCCCACAGCCTCGAGGAACACAACCAGAACGTAGCGGCATACCGGAAAGTCATGAGCGGGAAGTAGTGAAAGAAACTTGGAGTGAATTGCCGAACCTGACTTCTGTTCGTTGAGCCATAGATATGGTACGGTAGCCATGAATATGGTAAATTAAAACTATGAGAACGACCGTCGACATCCCGGACGCAACCTATCGCCAACTCAAGGCTAGAGCCGCCCTGCGAGGCTGCTCGGTAAAAGAACTGATTCTACGCGGTGTCGAAGTCGAATTGAATGGCGAGAGACGCGAAAGAGTAAAAGGGATGCCGGCGTTACCGCTGATTAAATCGAAGCGACCGGGCTGGCTGAAGCTAACCAATAAGACCATCCATGAGACTTTATTTCCCTGATGTGAATGTGTGGGTCGCGTTGGCGTACGAAGGACATCAGCATCATGCGGCAGCGAACGCGTGGTTTGGGTCGCTGCATCGGGAAGCGATCTATTTTTGTCGCTTCACACAGATCGGTTTGTTAAGGTTGTTGACTCACCCCAGCGTGATGCGGGAAGACGTGCGAAGTCAAACCGAAGCATGGGAGGTCTATGACTCTTTTCTGTCGGATGAGAGGGTCTCGTTTCATGCGGAAGTGGATCCCGGGCAGATCGAATCTGCCCTTCGCAAACTTACCTACAGCAGTCGGTCTCTGTCACAGCAATGGCCTGATGCATATCTGACTGCTATCGCGCGTGTTTCCGGATTGACGTTGGTAACCTTCGACCGCGGATTGCGAAGGATGGCTGCCGGCGACACCATACTTCTCCGCTAACAGGCCCCGACCCTGAATCCCCCGCTTGGGTATACTCATCTGTCTTACACTGAATCCAAACTTTTTGATGCCTTCTTTGTTCCGATATCGCGCCGGGTTGATCTTATTGGCAGTTCTACCTCTGACAGGCTGTTTGTTTCGTTCCCATAAGGTTGAACCGCCCCTCGCTTCCGTCCAACTGAAATCTGCCACGCAACAGGAACTCATCGACTACATCAATACTCAGGCAGCTGCGATCCAGTCCATGCAGGCTACAGTTGATATTGATACAACGGTGGGCGGGGTTAAGAAGGGCAAAGTCACGGATTACGAAGAAATCCGCGGCTACGTGCTGGCCCGCAAGCCCGCGATGCTGCGGATGATCGGGTTGATGCCGATTGTGCGCAATAAAGCCTTCGACATGGTCAGTGATGGCCAAACCTTCAAACTCTGGATCCCGGCGAAGAACCGCTTCATCATCGGCCGTAATGACGTAGAAACCCGCAATCCGACACAGCCACTGGAGAACCTGCGCCCCCAACACATTTACGACGCCCTGCTGTTGCGGCACATCGATCCGCAGAACGAGATTGCGGTGATGGAAAACGATACTGAACTTGTGACCGATACCAAGAGCCACAAGGTGTCGCGGGCGGATTACGTGATCGATGTGGTGCGAAAAGGGGATCGTGGTTGGACACTTTCCCGGAAGATTATTTTTAGCCGCATCGACCTGCTGCCTCACCGCCAACTGCTTTACGATGACAACGGAAATGTCACCACTAACGCGCTCTATAACAACTACAAAAGTGACAACGGCATAGAATTTCCCTGGCAAATCGAGATCGCGCGGCCGCAGGAGGAGTATGACATTACTCTGGACATCGTGAAACTCGACCTCAACCAGCCCCTTACCGATGACAAATTCATACTGGAGCAGCCACCAGGGGCCGAAGTGGTCCATTTAGACAAGCCTGCGCCGCAATCGTCGTCGGCGCCTCAAGGCCACAGCAGCAGGTAGAATTAGCATTCAACACTTAGCGTTCAGCCCGGACCTCTTTGCCAGCTTAACTGCGTGCTGAGTGCTAATTGCTGACTGAGGTCACTAAACAAGCGATCCCTATGATGAACAAAATGATCGTTTCCAACCTGGTACATCGGCCGCTCCGTTCCGCGATCAGCATCGTGGCGATCGCCTTGGAAGTTACTTTGATTCTGCTGATTGTGGGGCTTTCACTCGGCATGCTGAACGATTCTCGAGCGCGCCAGGCTGGTATCGGGGCGGACGTGATTGTGATGCCTCCGGGTTCATCGTTCATCGTTGGACTCACAGGTGCTCCAATGTCGATCCGGGTCGGGGACATTCTGGCCAAGCTGCCGCACGTCGTTGCCGTCGCGCCGGTGGTGACCCACGTTTCCGCGAGTGGAACCCTCGAGGTAATCGCGGGCATCGATTTGAAGAGTTATGAAAGGCTTTCGGGACCGTTTCACTACCTCGAGGGCGGTCCGTTTTTGGGCCCGAACGATGTCCTGGTGGATGATCTGTTTGCCCGGTCCAAGCACGTAAACGTCGGCGACGAGATTGAAGTGCTGAACAACAATTTCCGGGTGGCCGGCATTGTGGAACAAGGAAAAGGCGCACGAAAGTTCTTGCAGATCGGCGTGCTGCAGGATTTGATCGGCGCCAAAGACAAGGCTTCGATCTTTTACCTGAAGCTGGACGATCCCAACAACGCCGATGCGGTGGTGGACGAGATTAAGAAGGTTCCTGGGATGGAGAAGTATGTCGCGACTTCGATGGCTTACTACTTGTCAATGATGACCCCAAGCAACTATCCCGGCTTGTCGACGTTCATCGATGTAGTGATTGGCATTTCGGTGATCATCGGATTCATTGTCATATTCCAGGCCATGTATACGGCGGTGATGGAGCGCACGCGCGAGATTGGAATTCTGAAGTCGATGGGCGCGTCGAAGCTCTATATTGTGAACGTGATTTTGCGGGAGACGGTGCTGCTGGCGATCGGGGGCATCTTGGTTGGGATCGTCTTTAGTTTGGCGGCCAGGCTCGGAATCGTTCATCGGTTGCCCACGCTGCCAGTGGTAGTGACCGGCGGCTGGATGGTGCGGGCAGCAGTTATCGCCATCGTGGGAGCGATTGCCGGGGCGCTGTATCCGGCGTACAAGGCGGCGCAGAAGGATCCGATTGATGCGCTGGCGTACGAATGAGATCGGTAGTGTGAATCCGCACCAGCTAATTAAACATTTTATTTTGTTTGCCGTGTCGGAGTTATGTAATATTGCATTCTTTGTTATGAGGATAATAATGTAAAATTGCATTGACTCTGGACTGGGGCTGGACTAGCATGAAGTATTGGCGGTTCATGGACTACTACTCCGAGGCTGGAAACGATCTGATTGAAAACTGGTATCGCGACCAGAGTCCCGGAGTTAGAGCTGATTTTGATGTGACACTCAGAAACTTGGCTGGCACCTTGGATTGGCATGGCCTGACAGAGTTCAAGGCGCTTCATGGCAAGCACAGCAGCTTGGGGGAAATCCGTTTCAAGAGCGGCAAGGTGCAATACAGACCAGTTGGACGATTCGGCCCCGACCATCGTGAGTTTACGCTGCTGGTCGGATGTTGCAGCAGAGAGTGTACGAACCGCCAGACGCATTTGACTTGGCTCTAAAGCGCTGGAGTCTGTACAAGCAGGGGAGGGCAACAATTCGTGAGCGATCTGTCTAATCTGTGGACCAAGCTCTCGGGCAGTAAATCCTACCGGGAAGCACTAGTTGCCTCGCAATTGAAAAGGGGGCTGCCATTTCAAGCCCGCTCTATGCGAAAGGAACGGGGTTGGCCACAGGCGCTTCTTGCAGAAAAATCAGGGTTGACTCAAGGAGTGGTTTCCCGTGCAGAGGATCCCGATTACGGAAACCTCACGTTCAATACGCTTCTTCGCGTCGCCGCTGGGCACGACGTAGCTGTGATCTGTAAGTTTGTCGCTTTCAGTGAATTTGCAAAGTGGTACGTCAGTTTTTCTGAAGATTCGGTGCAAGTGCCTAGCTTCGAGGAGGAAGATAGGGCTTTCCATAAACAGGCTGTGAACTGGAATATTCCTGCTCAGGCCACGCCAAACCCGACTATGCGATCACCCGTCTTGCCATGGTCCACACAATTGCATGGGACTCCGCAAGAGAAGAAGCAATCATCGTCGGAACACAATTGTTTTTCTATTCAAGGAGAATTGGCTGATGCGGCTAGCGGCGGTAGTTCTCGGTAGAGTACTGGCGTCGATTGAAACTGTAGACCTCAACCCACATGGTTCAGCTTTCTTTCCGGAAATTATCCAGAAGGTTGTGGGGCGGTTTGAGTTTCAAAAGTTCCCTCAGACTTTCGAAGAAACTGACGAGGATAAGGGCGTCAATTTTTTTGAAGGTAGATGGAATGGCGTAACAGTGGACAAGCTCACGATCTTTCGTGGCGCCATAATTGTAGACACGAGCGCGTCTACCGGCGACTCGGAAAGAATTATGGATGAGGCTCTGACCTGGGCAGCTAGTGACCTGGGCCTTACTTATCAGCGCGGAATGATTAAGGGGAAACAGTACGTCAGTGATTTGACCTTTTACAGCGACATCGAACTCCTAGCTGCGCACAGAGCTCTACTAAACTTACGAGAAGGCATAGACAATGCCGCAGAGAAGTGCTTCGGACAGCCCTTGAGGTACGACATAACCCGGCTGGATCTTGACTTCGATAAGACCCAGAAGCCCTTGGTAACCGCTCCATTTAGCATCCAAAGGCGAGGCAACGCGCCTTTTTCGGAGCACAAGTATTTCTCGGAGGCAGCCCTGCCCACAGACGTACACGTCAGGCTCTTGGAGCAGTTTGAGGTCGACCTGTCCGGCAGGGGTTAAGAAATGGCGATATCGTTTGGCTCGTGAAGAAGTGATCAGTGGCACTGCCCAAAAGGCACCGATCAGTGGCCTTCGTTGACAATAAGCTCCGCATTACGTTATCTTTAAGACTTTGAAGGTCCTGCGGTTGCCCGCCTGATAGCCCTGCGCCTTCGGCGCTCACTGGGTGCTCAGCGGTCTTCTTTGCGTTTTTTTATTTCTTGGAGATTTTGCATGTCTACCTATTTCCCCAAAGCGGGGGAAGTTGTGCGCAAGTGGTACGTCGTGGATGCATCTGGGCAGACGCTCGGCCGGCTGGCGTCACAAGTTGCCCGCATTTTGATGGGTAAGGAAAATCCGCAATACACGACCTTTCTCGATACTGGCGATCATGTGATTGTGATCAACGCTGAGAAGGTGAAAACGACCGGCATGAAGTCGGAGCAGAAGGTTTATCAGCATTACACTGGATATCCAGGCGGATTGCGCACTGAAGAATTTCGCAAGCGATTCGAACGCAAACCGGAAGCGATTATCGAAGCGGCCGTGCTCCGTATGTTGCCCAAGTCGAAACTGGGGCGGCAGATGATCAGCAAGCTGAATGTCTATCGGGGCGAGAAGCATCCGCACGAGGCACAAAAACCGGTGGCGAAAGCGCTCGAAGTAAGGGCGTAGAGTTTAGTTGTTACGCGCGAGATCCTTCACCGGCTCGCGCCGGTTCAGAATGACGTCAAGAACTTTGGGGCGTCATAAAATTTGAAAGGGTTAGGCACGCGGATTAGCTCAATGCTGACGACCGAGTGCTGAATGCTAATCAATGGCAGAGTTAGTGCAATATTACGGAACAGGGCGCCGCAAGTCGGCGATCGCCCGCGTTTACCTGCGTCCAGGCAGCGGCGAATTTAAAGTTAACGGACGTCCTTTTGAAGTTTATTTCGTTACCCCGGCCCAGCGTTCGGCTGCCAAGCAACCGTTGCTGTCGACCGAGACTGCGAGCACGTTCAACGTGGTTGCCAGAGTTTCCGGCGGCGGCGTGAATGGCCAGGCGGACGCAGTGAAGCTGGGCATCGCCCGCGCCCTCATGCTATTCAATCTTGAACTGCGCAAAAAGCTCAAGGCCGAAGGCATGGTTACTCGCGATTCGCGCGGCAAGGAACGCAAGAAGTACGGCCAAAAGGGCGCGAGGAAGCGCTTCCAGTACAGCAAGCGGTAGATTGTCGTTGGTCGTTCGCAACGGCGGTTGGCCAACGACCAAGGACGAACGACGGTTTTTAGGTGTTCAATTCTTCCCGTACCACGGTACGGGGACGGGAATGGCAATCCGGGGCAGCCTGAGGGTGAGCGCCGGATGCAGACCAAACGAGGAGGTTGATTGGCTAACATCACCATGAAGGAATTGCTCGAAGCGGGCGTCCACTTCGGGCATCAGACCAAGCGCTGGAATCCCAAGATGAAGGAATTCATCTTCGGAGAGCGCAACGGGATCTACATCATCGACCTGCAGAAGACGCTGAAGATGTTCAAAGAGGCGTCGAAGTTTGTGCAGGAACTGGCCGCCGAAGGCAAGATCGTGCTCTTCGTCGGTACCAAGCGCCAGGCCCAGGATGCGATTGCCGAAGAAGCAACGCGCTGTGGCGGGTTCTATGTGAACCAGCGCTGGCTGGGCGGGCTGCTCACCAATTGGGTGACGGTGCAGAAGTCGGTAAAACGGCTGAAAGAACTCGACGAGATGGCCACGGATGGCCGTTACGAGTTGCTGCCCAAAAAAGAAGTCATCAAGCTGGAGCGCGAGCGCAAGCACCTCCAAGCGAACCTGGCTGGCATCAAGAATATGAGCCGCTTGCCGGATGCGATCTTCATCATCGACTCGAACAAAGAGCAGATCGCGGTGCGCGAGGCGCGCAAGCTCGGCATTCCGGTAGTCGCGGTGGTTGACACGAACTGCGATCCGAGTGAAGTGGATTACGTGATTCCAGGCAACGACGACGCACTGCGCGCGATCCGTTTGTTTGCTTCGAAGATTGCCGACTCCGTGGCCGAAGGCGCGCAGCTCATGACCGACAAGCAAGTGGCTGACCTGGCGGCTGCTGCAGGCGCTGCCCAGCAGGCGGAACTGGCAGCAGCGGCAAGCGCGGCTGAAAGTGGAATCGATATCAGCGCCGCGGAAGACGGCGCTGGAGAAGACATCAGCATGGAAGATGTGCTGGGAGCCGGTACGCGCAAACAGCCGGCTGCGGCAAAAGAAAGCGTCGCCGACGACGTTCCACAGGTTGAGACCCAGACTTACTAGAGCGGTCGTTGGTCGATGGCAAGGGCATGGCTTTAGCCGTGCCGCAAAAGGGCCTAGAAGATCCGGGCTTTAGCCCTTGAGGGATTCAGACCCGCGCGGGTCGTCCGGCGCGGGTCGAAGTTTGTAGGAGCAAAATAACTGTAGAGACGTTGCTTGCAACGTCTCAAGCGAGCAGCAAGCCGAAACGTGCAAACCACGTTTCTACAACATCGTAAGGATTTCATCGCAATGAGCACATCTACCGTGAATATTTCAGCAACGCAAGTGAAAGAGCTCCGGGAAAAGACCGGAGCGCCAATGATGGATTGCAAACAGGCCCTGACCGAAGCCAAGGGCGACATGGAACAGGCAGTCGTGGTTCTGCGCAAGAAGGGCGTTTCGGTGGCTGCAAAGAAAGCAACCCGCGTAACCAGCGAAGGCTCAGTGGCCCAGTACATCCACGCCGGGGGCAAGATCGGCGTGCTGGTGGAAGTGAACTGCGAAAGCGATTTCGTGGCACGTACGGACGACTTCAAGGAGCTGGTCCACGACATCGCGATGCACATTGCCGCCAGTGACCCCAGATATGTTCGCAAGGAAGACGTGACGCCTGAGGCGTACGAGCGCGAGAAAGACATCTTCCGCTCCCAGGCGATCGCCAGCGGCAAGCCTGCGAACATTGCGGAGAAGATGGTCGAAGGTAAGATGGCCAAGTTCTACGAGGAAGTGTGCCTGCTGGAGCAGCCCTTCATCAAGGATCAGACGGTGAGCATCGCCCAGCTCATCGCCGCCAAGATCGGCAAACTCGGCGAGAATATTGCAGTGCGCCGCTTCGCCCGCTTCAAGGTAGGCGACGCTGGCGAGACCATCGCCGTCACCAAGCCGGAACAGAAGGCTGAGTAACTCAAGGGGCGCCTAGGGCGCCCCTTTTTTTCTTGTGTGGCATCGACAACGGCAAGGAGAGACCGCAGATGCAACTAGACGCGGGGGACTCGATCACTGTTGTAACTGATATGTTCGAGCACCGGGAAGTGAAGCCGCACTTTATCAACCCTTGTTGCTTCGGCGAGGACGTTGCGACGTGGTTGAAACAGGAGCCAGCCCGTCTCGGAGACATGGGCTTCGACCTTTCAGGGATGGTTCAGGAGGACTATGGGTGGGGCTTTTGGGCTTCGCATGGCAGAGATCGCTTTTGGCTCGCGGTTTCCTATGTTGGGGATGGCCCTCAAGAAGCGCCCGCCCGGTGGGTTATCTCAGTCAATTACGATCCTGGACTTAAATTAGTCGAGCGAGTATTTCGCCAACCTGATCGCCAAGTATTCGGACAGCTGCGAGATCACGTCTGGCAAATCCTCATGTCGAACAACGCAATCAAAACACAATGACAACTCCGGTATTCAAACGCATTTTGCTTAAGCTCTCCGGCGAGGCTCTGGCCGCGAATCAGGGTTTCGGGGTCGATCCTTTTCGCATTCACGAAATTGCCGCTGAGCTAGCGGACGTGCGATCTTTGGGGATCGAGATCGCCATTGTGGTCGGTGGAGGGAATTTTTTCCGGGGCGTGACTGAGCAAGCCAAAGAGATGGACCGGGTGTCCGCCGATCACATGGGCATGCTGGCCACCGTAATCAATTCGCTGGCCTTGCAGGACGCGCTGGAGAAGCAGGGCGTTTACACCCGAGTGCAGTCCGCGATTGAAATGAACCAGGTGGCCGAGCCTTTCATTCGCCGGCGCGCCATTCGGCATCTGGAAAAGGGGCGTGTCGTTATTTTCGCGGGGGGCACAGGCAATCCATACTTCTCTACGGATACCGCCGCTTCTCTGCGCGCTATGGAAATCAAGGCGGACGTCATTATGAAAGCCACAAAAGTTGACGGCATCTACGATGCCGATCCGGTGCTGGTAAAAGACGCCAAGAAATTCACCGAGATCACCTACATGGACGTGCTGAAAAAAGGACTGAAGGTGATGGATTCGACCGCCATCTCGCTTTGCAAAGACAATAACCTGCCCATCATCATCTTCAACCTTAATCAGCGTGGAAACATCCGCAAGGTTGTAACCGGCGAGAAAATCGGGTCGCTGGTGAGCGCGTAAAGGCTGGCCGCGGATCTGCACTTGGTTTCACGGATTGCTTGTCCTGCGTTCGTTGTTCGTTCCAAAGGTTTATAATTCACAGTTTTGGTAAGTCATCTTCAGGGGAGCTCAGCATGGCTCAAGTTGGTATGGCCGCAATTCCTGGCCTCAAAGACACCTACCTTCAACTCAAAACCCGCATGGACAAGGCGGTCGAGGACTTCCGCAAGGCGATGGCTTCCACGCGCACCGGCCGCGCCAACGTGCATATGCTGGATACCGTGTCCGTCGACTATTACGGCACACCCACGCCGTTGAGTCAGGTTGCCTCCGTGCATGCCGAAGCACAACTGCTCACAGTGCAGGCCTGGGATGCCTCCCAGTTGCAGGCGATCGAGAAGGCGATTCGTTCTGCGGAACTAGGATTAAATCCAATGAATGATGGCAAAATCATCCGCGTGCCGGTGCCTCCGCTCACCGAAGAGCGCCGCAAAGATATGGTGAAACACCTCCACAAGGTTCTCGAGGAGCATCGTACCGCGGTGCGCAACATCCGGCGCGACGGAAACGATGCCATCAAAAAAGCAATGAAAGACAAGAAGATTACCGAGGATGATGAGAAGCGGGCCATGGATGAAATTCAAAAGCTTACCGATGACGAAATCAAGAAAATGGAAGAGATGAGCAAGGGGAAAGAGAAAGAAGTGATGGAGATCAAATGACCAGGTTCGCCGAGCTCCCTTCTCGCCCGGCGTGTCTTCGCTTCATCGTCGCGCTGCTTGTTATTCCCTTGCTGTACGTTTTAGCCGCCCTCGCCGCTCCCGGAGACGCCGCCATGCAGACCAAAGTCGTGGAAGTACCAGGATTTTCGGTTATCGGAATTAAGGCTCGAACCAATAATGCCAAAGAAACCGCGGCGGGCGGTGTCATTCCGGGCCAATGGCAGAAGTTCTTTAAGGAAGGAATCGCGGACAAGATTCCCAATAAGATCGGTCCCACCATCTACGCCGTCTACACAAACTACGCCAGCGATCACAACGGCGACTATGATTTCATTATCGGAATGAAGGTGAGTGACGTGTCCGAGGTTCCGCCGGGGATGGTGGCCGCGAAAGTTCCATCTGGCAGATTCGCGATCGTCCCAAGCGCGACTGGACTCGTGTCGCAGGTCGTCCCGCAGGCGTGGCAGCGGGTCTACAGCCTGGACGACAGCAAACAGCTCGGTGGCACCCGAGCCTACAAAGCCGACTTCGAACTCTACGACCAACGAAGTCAGAACCCCCAGAGCTCCCAAGTCGACCTTTACGTCGGCCTGAAATAGCACCAGCTGCCTGTCGTGCCATAGCCCATTTCTTGTCATTCCGAAGAGCGATACGACGAGGAATCTGTACTTCGGCCACACCCCCGCCCCCAAACGCTGCGCCCACAGCCAGCGTTACCTCCGTAATCTGTCCTAGGTAATGAAGACTTCACAAGAGCCCGCGTGTTTTCATTCTGGTCATCGCAACTCCCCCACAGATTCGGATTTGCAGGAGCTACCATGAAGCGGCTTTTATCCCTTGCGGGTCTTTTTGCGCTTGTGCTGAGTTTCGCCGGTTGCAATGGCGTGAGCAATTCGTCGTCAACCACCCTGAACAACCAAGGGCAGGTTTTCACTACCGGCGAGGACGCTCCCGTATCAGCCGTGGTCGCCTTCAATATCACCATTAACAGCATTACGCTCAACAATGCCTCAACTACCGTGCAGGTTCTTTCGACCCCGACTGCGGTGGACTTCGGCAGACTGGTCGGATTGCGCTCGCTGTTGGGCTTTAAAACGGTGGCACCGGGGACCTACACCAGCGCCACGATCACTTTCGCAAGCAGCAATCCAGCACCCTCAATCAATTACGTCGATTTGACGACAAATCCACCGTCAATTGGCACCGCTGCCGGAACCTTGAGCAACCCGACTGTAACCGTTTCTTTCCCCGCGTCGGCGCCCCTGGTGGTTGGAAACAACGGCATGGCGGGTTTGCATATGGATTTTGATTTGCGTCAGTCCCTGGCCATGGATGGCAGCGGCAACCTGATCGTCAGCAATGGCGCAATTGCTATCACACCTGTTTTGGATGTGATGGCGGTCTCGGCTTCCAGCAATCTGGGCCAGATCACAGAATTCACTGGCAACATAGTTTCCGTAAACAACTCGGGAAACTCCTTCGTGATGCAAGGACCCTATGGTTTTCAGGAGACTATCGACGTCAATTCGAGCACTTTATACAACGGCAGCAATAGCCTGAGCAGTTTAATGACAAATGGCATCGTTTGTGTCGAAGGCACGGTGCAATCCGACGGCAGCATTCTGGCCAGCGGTGTTGAGCTGATCACGACGGACCAGGCATTCATCTCGGGCAGAATCCTTGCCATAAGCCCCGGACCGGTCGTGACCATGTTCGTGGGCGAAGAACTGGGAACTTTGGCGACAATCCCGGTAGACAGCGTCTACACCGTCGACCTGAGCCTTGTGTCGCAGTACGACATTTGCTTCATCGACAACTGGTTCACCAATGAGTTGTTCAGTCCTTCATCTCTGGTGGTCGGCCAGCGCATCTTCGTAGGCGGCACCTACCAGAGCAATAGCTTCACTCCTGACGTGGTGTCCTTGCGGCGGCAGGGCGTGGTGGGGTCGCTGGTGCAAGGCGGCGTGAACGTCACGAGCGGCAATCAAGGCAGCTTCCAGATGCAAAACGACGCCTTGATGAGCTACTCGGCGGGTGGACCGTTCACCGTGTATACGGGTGCCAAAACCGTATTCGTCAACGTCAACGGCCTGACCGGACTGCAATCGGCGGGCGCAGCCAATCTGGTCTCTGACGGGTTGGTGTTCTACAATCCCAACACCCAAAAGCCCATCGCGTGGGCGGGACGGGTGCGCGTACTGCCGTAACGAGAAAGAACAGCAACACGAACCGGGCGGCGCAAGCCGTCCGGTTTTTGTTTGCCCGAAACCTGAAGCCCGAAGCCTGAAACCTGCCTCTATAATCGACACTGGCGCGAGCCGGAGAACAACCCATGAACCCTCTGAACCAAAATGATCGTGGCGGATTGACTGTGTTAGGTCTGTTGCTCGCCCTTGGGCTCGTCGGCGGCGGTTGGGCGCTGGGTTCGCAGATCAAGGCAACTCGTCTCAGCGACCGGTAAGTCACGGTCAAAGGACTGGTCGAACGCAAGGTCAAGTCCGATCTCGCCATTTGGCCTCTGAGCTACAAGGAAGCCGGCGACGATCTCACAGCTTTATACGCCCGGACCGAAGCTGACAAGAAGACCAACCTCCAATTCCTTGATGAGCAGGGCATCCAGTCCTCTGAAATCGAACTGGGCGCAGTCCGCGTAATCGATACCCAGGCCAACGAATATGGAGGCCCCAACCGCGCCCCGCACCGCTACATCGTCGAGCAGCAAATCACCGTGCGTACCTCTCGCGTCGATCAGGTCACCGCTGCCGCCCAGAAGACCATGCAGCTATTGCAGAAGGGCATCGTCCTCAACCGCAATCCCGGCCAGGGCCCCAGCTACAAATTCACCGCATTGAACTCCATTAAACCCGACATGATCACGGAAGCCACTCGCAACGCTCGCACCGCGGCTGATCGCTTTGCGCTAGATTCCGGCAGTAAGGTCGGCTCCATTCGGCAGGCCAATCAAGGTGTATTTTCAATTCTGCCTGCAGACCAGGGTGGTGGAGACGGGGGCGAATCCGGAGGCGGCGGTGAATTCACTTCCGACAGCAGCCTGATGAAGATCGTACGCGTGGTCACCTCGGTCCAGTACTGTCTCGACAAATAACTGCGGCCCTAGTCTTACCGTTCTCGCTGCCTTTCTCTTTGCCCGTATAATCAATACGAGCAATGAAGAAGGTCGTCCATGCCGCCTGCCCGCACGATTGCCCGGATGCATGCGGGGTGCTGATCACCGTAGAAGACGGTCGCGCCACCAAAATAAAGGGCGACCCCGCGCACCCGGTGACGCAAGGTTTTCTGTGCGCGAAAGTGGCCAAATATCTGGATCGGGTGTATTCGCCGGATCGGGTCTTGTATCCGATGCGGCGGGTGGGAGCGGAAGGGCTAAAAGCCGCGGGCGAGGGCGCCCGCGCCACACAGACATGGCAGCGCATTACCTGGGACGACGCCCTCACCGAAATCACTTCTCGCTTCCACAAGATCGTCGCTGAGTTCGGCAGTGAAGCGATTCTGCCATTCTCTTTTGGCGGCACGCTGGGAATGTTGAACAGCGCCTCCATGGACCGCCGTTTCTTCCATCGGCTGGGCGCATCCCAGTTAGCCCGCAACATCTGCTCCGCCGCCGGTGAAGCCGGATTGGAATCGGTTCTTGGAATTAAACTGGGCACCGAGCCGGAACAGTTTCGTCACTCGCGCTACATCATCGCGTGGGCCGCAAATATCCACGGCAACAACGTCCACCTTTGGCCCTTCATCCAGGAGGCGCGTCGTCAGGGCGCGAAGCTGGTCGTAATCGACCCATATCGCACTCGCACCGCTGCCTGCGCCGATTGGTACCTGCCCATCAACCCGGGCACGGACGCAGCTCTCGCCCTGGCAATGATGCGCGTCATCATCAACGAAAATCTCTACGACGCCGATTACGTCGAGCATCACACGCTAGGGTTTGAACGGCTTCGCGCCAAAGTGCAGGAATACACTCCAGAGCGCGTGGCCCAGTGGACGGGAATCTCCGCATCCGACATCGTCAAGCTTGCTCGCGAATACGCAACCACCCGTCCTGCCGTCATCCGCCTGAACTACGGCGTACAACGCTCCGAAGGCGGTGGCATGGCGACTCGCGCCGTCGCTATGCTGCCCTGCATCACCGGCTCGTGGAAAGAAGTCGGCGGCGGCCTTCAACTCTCGACCAGCGGCTCGTTCAAGCTGAACAAAGAAGCTCTAAAGTGCACCGACTTGATGCACAAGCCTCTCGGCCGCCACGCCCGCGAAGTAAACATGGTGGAGTTAGGCAAGGCCTTGAACTCGCTGGACGATCCGCCCATCCAGGCGCTGTTCGTTTACGGCTGCAATCCAGCCGCGACTTGTCCCAATCACAACGAAGTAATTCGCGGTCTTCGACGCCCGGACCTCTTCACGGTCGTGCACGAGCAATTCTTTACCGATACCACCGACTACGCCCACATCGTCTTGCCTGCGACCACCTTTTTCGAGCACAAAGACTTGCAAACCGCCTACGGGCACTATTTCTTGCAGGTCTCGAATCAGGCCATCGAACCCCTGGGCGAATGCCGTTCCAACGTCGATGTCTTTCGCGCCCTCGCCGAGCGTATGGGGTTCGATGAAAAGTGCTTCCGGGAGTCCGTCGACGAGATGATCGATGTGGCGCTCGCGACCGACCATGCCTGGCTGAAGGAAATTGATCGCGAACGACTCGAACGCGACGGCCACATAAGGCTCAGTTTCGAAAAAGAGTTCCTGCACAACGGTTCGCAGCCATCGGAATTCTTCCTGCCCTTCGCGCAGGGCAACTTCGCCACCGCCAGCGGCAAAGCGGAGTTGTATAGCCAGTCCCTCAAGGCCCAGGGACTGGATCCCGTCGCCCAATTTACGCCGCCGACAGAATCCCGGCACACTGAGCGCGCCAAGACCTTTCCTCTGGAGTTGCTTGCGCGCAAAGCCGACAACTTTCTCAATTCGTCGTTTTCGAATTTGCCCGTGATTCAGGAGATGGAAGAGCCGGGCTTGCTCGAAATGAGTGCCGCCGACGCCAGCTCCCGTGGAATCTCAGACGGCGATCCGGTTCGCGTCTACAACCGCCGGGGAGATATACTTTTAAGGGCTAGAGTCGACGGCGCGGTGCAACCGGGTGTGGTCTGTGCCCAGCTTGCGTGGGCGAAGCATGCTCCGGGAGGACGCAACATTAACGTGCTTACTTCAGAAAAACTTACCGACTTGGGCAACTCTGCTACCTTTTATTCCGTCTTGGTTGAAGTAGAGCTTTTCCAGACGGCATCCTGAGGGTGATTTAGGAGCAAGTGCTTGGACGGTGTCCACTGCTCTACCGTATAATTGCGGTTTTCCACACTCCCATAAGCTGAGGTAGTGGCGATTCATCGCACTCATCAGGATAGCCCTGCGAGTACTAAGGGCAGGCACGACCGCGCACGGCGACCTCGGGTTGTCTCTCCTGGGCCATCCTCCTCATTTATAAGGTGTTGCGCAGCTAGAGGACGTGCGCTTCTGAGTTTGCTGCTGACTTTTTTTCTGCTTTGCTCCTGGGCTGCGGGGCAGCAGGAAGTGATTACCGAGGTAAATGTTATCGGCAACCGTCGCATCCCGGCCGAGACCATTAAAGCCAGAATTTTTACCCACCCCGGAGACGTCTACGACCAGGCTGCACTTGAGCGGGACTACAACTCTCTGTGGAATACCGGGTATTTCGAAGACATCACCTTTACCCGGTCCCCGACCGCCAAGGGCTGGGCTCTTAACATTACCGTGAAGGAACGCCCGACTATCCGGGAAATTGACTATCAGGGCCTCAGTTCGGTTTCTAAAAGCGACGTGCTCGACCGCTTCAAGGAAGCCAAAGTTGGCCTATCCGTCGAGAGTCAATACGATCCGACGAAAGTGAAGAAGGCTGAGGTCACGATCAAGCAACTGCTTGCCGAGCATGGAAGGCAATTCTCCACCATTCGCACCGAGATTCATCCCATTCCGCCGAACGCCGTGAGCATCACGTTCGTGATCAAGGAAGGGCCGAAGGTCAAGGTGGGCAAGATTATCTTCGAAGGCAACAAACACGTCCCCAGCCGCATTCTGCGAGCTGCGATGAAAAACCTGAAGCCCATCGGGATCCCACACTCCATTTTCCTCGAGAATATTTTCGCGAAGACCTACGACGCCACCAAGCTTGATGAGGACACGGAACGGGTTCGCGCCGAGTACCAGAACCGCGGCTACTTCAAAGTGCTGGTTCAGGAACCGAAAACCCAGATCCATGACACCGGACACCAGGGATTTCATATCCCGCTGCTGCAGAAGGGGCCGGGCAAGGCCGTCGACATTACCATGCCCATCGAGGAAGGCGACAAATATAGCCTGGGTGGAATCACTTTCAAGAACAATAAAGCCGTGACCAACACCGCCGCTTTACGCCGCCTGTTTCAGATAAAAGACGGTGATACCTTCGACCGGAGCAAAATCGCGAAGGGGCTGGAAAATCTGCAAAAGGCTTACGGCCAACTGGGATACATCAACTTCACCTCGATTCCAAACACCACCTTCGACGAGCAGAAGAAGCTGGTCTTCCTCGACATCGATGTGGACGAGGGCAAGCAGTTCAGCGTACGCCGCATCGAATTCCAGGGAAATACTACAACCCGCGACAAAGTGATTCGCCGCGAGATCGTCCTTGAGGAAGGCCAGGTTTACAACCAGCAACTGTGGGAGCTCAGCATCCAGAGGCTGAATCAATTGGGCTTTTTCGACAACCTGAAACCTGATGATCCCAATGTGACCGAACGTCACTTGAACGAAAAGGAGGGCACCGTCGATCTCACGCTCAAGGTCAAGGAGAAAGGAAAGAACAGCATCGGCCTGAGCGGTGGCGTTAGCGGTCTGTCCGGTTCCTTCGTCGGGCTGAGCTACAGCACCAACAACTTTCTCGGGTTGGGTGAGACGCTGAGTGTGCAGGCGAACATCGGCAACCTTCAGCGAAATGTCTCCTTCAGCTTTACCGAACCTTACTTATTCGATCGCCCCCTGCAGTTCGGGTTCACCGTGTACTTTACGAAGTTCACCTACGACCAGGCGCGGCAGGCGGCAATTCTGAGCGGACAGCAAATCAACCTGCCCCAGGAGTTGCAGCAGAATCTTCAGAACTACACCCAGTCCAGCAGGGGCTTTGCGGTGAACCTGGCTTATCCCCTGCACCGCTCGTTCAAGCGGGTCGGTCTCAGCTATTCATACGACGACTCTTCTATCGTGGCTCTCACCACGGCATCGCAGACCCTGTTTGATTCCCTCGCATTCAGCGGAATCAGTGGTCCCAACGCGCTAAATGGAATCATCACCAGCAAAATTGTTCCCAGCTTCACGATCAACTCCCTGGACCGGGCGCTCTATCCCCACAAGGGCAACAGCATCTACCTGGGGGTTGAAGTTGCCGGCTTGGGCGGAACCGTCAGAACAATTCGTCCAGTCGCGAAATACACGCATTGGAAGCCGATGAACAAAGGGCGCAATGCGCTAGGCTTCAATTTCCAAGGTTCTTTCCTGACCGGTTACGGCGGCGTGGTGCCTCCACCGTTTCAGCGCTTCTACGATGGCGGCGAAAACGATTTGCGCGGCTTCGACATACGCTCGATCTCGCCGGTGTCGTTTCTGCCGAATACGACGTCGATCCAATTGCGCAACCCGGACGGCAGCATTGTTCCCAAGAATCCGGCGAACCCGCTGCAGGGGGCTTACACGATCCCGGTTCCGCTGGATCAGATTGTTTTCCCCGGCGGCGACTTCAGCGCGATCACCAACGTGGAGTACCGAATCACGATTGCTGGCCCGGTGTCCTTGGCGCCGTTCATGGACTTCGGGGTTGAACCGATCCTCCGGGACTCCCAGCTGAAAATTAACAATGGGCAATTCGATCTGATCAACAGCACCGTGTATGGCTGTCCAGCGTTGGACGTCGGCCTGAACTGCGTCGGTGGGTCTACGCAGAAGTTCTCGCAGTACCTCAGCCCGGTGGCCGGCACGAACTGGACCCCCAGAATGTCCACCGGTCTTGAGTTGCAGGTATTCTTGCCGGTGGTCAACGCGCCCTTCCGAATCTATTGGGCGTACAACCCCTTGCGCCTGGATACGACCGTGAACGCGCCCGTTCCAATCACCCGCGGCATGTTCCCGCCCGGCGCAGCAGGAGATTACACGTATATTCTTGCGCGCAATTCGTTCTCACCGCCGTATCAACTACGCGAGCCGAGGAAAACGTTCCGCTTCACCGTGGCAACTACCTTCTAGGCAGGCCTCGGTGAGTCCTGGCGTCCGCCAGAATCGCCGCTCAGAAACCTCGGGCCGCATACTCCGTGAAGCGACGGCCTCAGATGTCGTGGCGCGATTCGCTCGTGGCTGCAGAACCTTAATTACCAGGCCCCCAGCCGACATCCTCTCGTTATCACGGGCACTTGGTACCTTCGTAATCCTCCGCTCGCGAATTCGCTAGGGTGCGAGCATAGACCCAGCAAATACTTCTAGTATGCGAAACTTTTCCATTTTCGCCACGCTGCTGTTCTGCGCCTTCGCCGCGAACTGCTATGCCCAAGATGTCTACTGGAGTGCTGCCGACAGCGAGACGATCCCTTTGGAGCCCGCCGGCCTCCATGCCGGCCGCGTGTACCATCCCGCTGTCGGGGGCGGCGGCATGCACGTGCAGATCGACTCCAGATACCCGGTCACCGTGGCCATGGCTTGGGCCGACGAATGGAACACCGCCATGCAGCCCGGAGCCCCGTCGAATTTCAGCTTCCTCTGCGTGATGGAGCATGTCACCAGCGCTGTTTACGAATGTCAACTTCCTTCCGAACGCCCGATGATCATCACTTTCCGCGATGAGCGCAGGCCCGAGAAGCCCGCCCTCGCCACGATTGGCGCCATCCTCGGACCTGGAGTGCGGCAATTCATTTCTCCCAACGATCTCCACATCCAGTACTACAATTGCATTCAGCCTGAGTTCCACTGGCGCCGCATCCTCGACGAGAAATACCAGATCACGCCCGTCCCCAAGGTCTACAGTCTGATGACTCCAGACCACGACGGCCAGGAACTCAGCGTGAAGATCAAGTCGCCCATCCCCCTGACCGTCGCTCTGCTGCCATCGAATCTTGCCGACCAGGTCTACGACAAGACCATGACCCTCACCGACGCACTCGACCAAACCGGCTGCAAGGAACGCGGCGTCCAGTCGATGAGCTTCAACTGCACCTTTAATGTCGCCAATGGCTCACAAACCCTGCTGATCCTCCCCGACATCGATTTTTCCGGCCACAAGAAAGCCACGGTCGAGGCCGACACCGTAAAGTGCGTCGACCATTGTGAGCTATTAAGCCCCCCTCCGAATCCTTAGAAAGGAAAATCACGGCGCCAACCGGAAAAGGCCACGCTCATTTCTGAACGTGGCCTTTATTCATGCCGGCAACTTGAGGCGTTTGCGCGGCGTCTGAGCCACTCGCCGAAATCCCGAGCGAAGCGGGCGTTCTCCGTGGCTCGACTCAGGAAGCTGACGGCGCGCTCAACGGTCGATATCGCGCGTCGCGGTATTTCAAGCTGAATACGATGGCCACGATGGCCAAGACGATCGGGCAAAAGATGCTGGCCTCAGGCCCGACCGTTCCGCCGGTCAGCCAGCGCGGCCCACTCAACGATGCGTTGAGAAGACTCTGGGAGGGTAGTAAGCCGCTATTTGGAACACCGTACAAGAACGTCTGACCCCAGTCATATCCCAGGTGAAAGCCGACCGCACACCACAAATTTCCAGTCCGGCGGAGAAACAGGCACAACAACAAACCGAACGAAACCACCGACAGATCTCCCAAAACGGCTTCTCCGCCATTGCTGGCGTGAACCAGCCCGAATAAACCCGAGAGCAAAAATGCGGACGGCCAAAATCCCATGCCAGTCGTCAGTGTGAACTGCGCGTATCCGCGGAACAAAAAATTCCTCAGCCAAGCCGGCAAGCAAGAATGCCAGCCCCCAGGCGGCCGCTGTGGTCAAGATCGCGGTGCCATGAATCGCAGTGCCATCGATCGCCGCGCTTGTGAACCGTACGCCATGCAGGGCGAAAATTGCCAGCACCGTACTGCTGGTAGCGAGCAGGCCTATCAACAGTCCTACCCGAAAGTTCTTCCCCAGCGCTTCGCTCCTGGGAAGGCCATATTGGCCCAGCCTGCGGCCTTCAATCTTGCTCATCACCGAAGCCGCAACCGCCAAGATGAAGCAGACAAGTAGATCCGGCGCGATGATTCTCATAGGTGTCAGTTGCGCCGGATCCAGCGCGGCCGGGAAGAAGCGCCTAATGATCATTCGCGCTACGGCCGACATTGCCATTACGATCGCCATGAAGATTAGCAGGCGCCATCCCGCGCGCAAGCCATTCGGACCAATGAAAATTCGCTTGGTTGTCGAGTCCGCTGGCGGTGTCCGAGGATCATGTCGTATTGTCGTTTCTTGAGCCGTCATGGACGTGCCCCTCAACTGCTTTTTACGGAACATGGCTTCCATAGTTTCAATGGAGGAAAAATCGTAGGGCAGAAGGCTGGCGTCGTTACCGATCGGGCCGTGACCACGCCCACCGGCGTGTTAGTCAGGAAATTGTCGTGCTCGACCCATAAATATGGTAATATGGGCATGTGAAAACGACCCTCGAAATTCCCGATTTCCTGTTCCGCCGCGCAAAATCCGCCGCCGCGCAACGCGGCATCCCCCTGCGCCAGTTGGTCACCGAGGCGGTCCAGGAGAAATTACGGACCACGCCCCAGCACAAGCCTTGGATGAAACACCTGGGAAAGCTTAAACATCTCCATAAAGAGCGGAAGCAGGTCGAAAAGCGCGTGGAGGAAGCTTTCGAGCAGATTGACCCGGAACTCTGGCAATGATTCTCTGGAAATGATCCTCGATACCAACGCCTTGTCCGCTGCAGCCGACAATGATCCGGCAGTCATTGCCGTTCTGGCTGACGCCGACCAGGTGGCGATCCCGGTGATTGTGCTTGGGGAGTATCGTTACGGCATCGCACAGTCGCGCAACCGGACCGGCTACGCAAACTGGTTGAAGGGCCTGCTGCAGGACTGCCTGGTGCTGGACATCCATGAGCCGACCACTCAATATTACGTGGAAATAACGCTCGAGCTAAGGCAAAAGGGCAAGCCGATTCCAACCAACGATATCTGGATCGCAGCCCTCTGCCGCCAACACTCATTTCCGCTGCTAAGCCGAGATCGCCATTTCGATTTGGTAGCGGGAACCAAACGGATCGACTGGTGATTCCCCAGGGGCAACGAAGGTACGCTTCCCGGCTCTAGAACGGGAGCAGCAATTTGTCCGGGCCTTCGATTTCGTCTTTGGCCTCTAAGAATTCTTCACTCCATGGTTTGCCCGCGCACTCAGGACACTCATCGATCATGTCGCTAATAGCGAAGCAGTGATAGCAGGTACCTTCGGAGCTGGCGCCAGGAAACTTCTTACATATCTTGCACGGCTTGAAGAACTCGCGTTCGAGCGCTCGGTGCTCGCCCCATAGTTCGCGCTCACACATGATGCACATAATCTCCTCCTGACTGCCCATTTCCTGCGCCGAGCGAGTCCTTCACGGGAGTATGTTTCCTGAGCCCTCAATATAAACTCCATCCCGTTCTCCCACGTTCTCCAAATGAGAGCGATACCGCTTTATTGCAGACATCCATCCCAAAACGGAAAAGGCGGCAACGACCTACTCTCCCACACCCGTGTGGCGCGGGCGCCCTCGCCCGCGAAAAAGGCTGGTGGACCGAAATCCCATTTCGGAGCAGATTTGTCGAACTTGTCTATTCATCACTGACATGACATTCGGCAGCAGTTAACTCTGGAATTGGAGATGGTAGGCGAGAACGCCCGCCCGACATCCACGTTCATGTCGACCAGCGTACCGCCGCCGACCAAGTATCGCTATCGCCGGCGGCTTCCTCACCTGCAGAAAGCTGACGCGGCGCGGTTCGTCACCTTCTGTACTGGCGCGCGTTTGATCTTGCCGAATCAGGCCCGCGATCTTGTTTTTGAACACTGTTTGCGGGAGGGTGGCCCGGTAAGTGTGGCGCGGGCGCCCTCGCCCGCGAAAGGTCGGCCCCCGCGAATTCACTTGTACGCAGTCATAGTCATGCCCGACCACGTTCATTTACTGTTTTTGCCCTTGCGGGATGAGAACGGCTGGCCCTTTCCCCTGGTGGACATCCTGCAATGTTTGAAAAGCGCCACGGCACATCGCATGAACAAGCCTTCTCCATAACTCAGGTCCGGTCTGGGAGGAAGAATCGTTCGATCATGTGTTGCGTTCGGATGAAAGCTTGAAGGAAAAATGCGAGTACATCCGGTAGAATCTGGCAGAAGCAGGGCTGGTGAAAAGGCCCGATGATTATCCCTGGCTGTGGATCGACCCCGAACTGAAAGATTGACCGGTGTGGCGCGGACGCCCCCGCCCGCGGCCTTTGACTTTGTTCGGCACTGTCCAGAGAACCGCTAACAGCGAGCAAAATTGCAGACTTTAGTTGCTCACTCCGGCCTCTCGCGGGCGAGGGCGCCCGCGCCACATTCAAAACAAACCGGCAACGACCTACTCTCCCACACACTTTCGCCTGCAGTACAATCGGCCCTGCGGGGCTTAACTTGAGGCGCTTAGAAGGCGTGAGCGCGCGTTCGTTGCGCGCGGGAGCCTTCGGCCGAAATCCTGAGCGTTCTTTGCGAAGGATCTGCTTGCATCGAAATGCTATGCTTTATCGAGGGGATTACATGGGCACAGCCAAACATGACGTCGAACAATTGCTCAACACACTCCCGGATGACTGTTCCGTCGAAGACATCCAGTATCACCTCTACGTCCTCGACAAAGTACGCAGGGGGTTGGAAGATGCTCGCGTGAATGGCGCCATCCCCCAGGAAGAGGCAGAAGCCCGCCTCAGCAAATGGCTCACCGAATAGTCTGGGCGCGGCGCGCTTTACAGGATCTCGAAGCTATCGCCAGCTATATTGCCCAGGACTCGCCTGCCTACGCCAAAATTGTCGTCAAAAGCATTGTGAACCAGACCAGGGCGCTCGTGACCTTCCCTCGCGCTGGCCGCAAAGTCCCGGAGTTCAATGACGAAGACATTCGAGAAGTACTAGCGTACAGCTACCGCATCATTTACCGATTGCAGCAGGACGCAGTCCTGATTGCCGCCGTAATTCATGGCAAGCGTATTTTGCAATGACCCAAAAGGGAAAGGCCGGCAACGACCCGATTTTATCCTGAGGTGAAAGCCGAAGGACTCCCGCTCACTTTCGCGTGCAGTACAATCGGCCCTGCGGGGCCTAACTTGAGGCGCTTTGCGGGCGTGAGCGAAGCGGGAGCCCGCAGCCGAAATCCCGAGCGTTCTATGCGAGGGATCTCTCTGCCTGATTCACACGGCACGAAACAGAATGGCATTTTTTTGGGCGTACTCTTCCAGTGCTGCCCACACGGCTTCGTCACCACAGACTTCGTTTCCTAGCTCGAAGAATTCATGATCCTCCTCTAGAGATTCCATGAAGTCGAGTCTATTTTGTTGATGAAGGTGAGGAGATTCAAATGGAAACATCGCTACTGCCTTGTCCAATCGATCGGCGTCCCGACTTGCGCCAATTCTGCGGTACGCATCTGAGAACGTTGAGTAGGGTGGCGAGAAAGGGAAGTCATTCTCGAATAGATACTGGAATCCGCCATTGTCTATGATGGCCTGAACTGAGTACAACACCGCCACCGTTTGGAGAGGAACCTCCAGCTTTGACGGATCGCCACCCACTCGTTCCAATTCTTTGTAAGTAAATTCAGCAGCACGATCAAGAAATGATTTCTCAGCCATAGTGTAATTATCCGGACTGTTCTCGGGGAATGATCCTAACCGAGCGGGAACACTCATTCAAAGGGAAATGCCCCAAACGGAAAAGGCCACGCTCATTTCTGAACGCGGCCTTTATTTTATGTCGGCAACGACCTACTCTCCCGCACACGTTCGCGTGCAGTACAAGCCCTGCGGAGCTATTGCCGCAATTAATCGGGCGTACCGCTGCCTTCCCATTTGTCCAAGTCGACGCTGCTCCGTCTAGGCTTGCCGGGAGCGTAAATCGTGAATAGTGTTTTGATGCACTCACCTTCGCCACAAATCGTGAAGGAGTCAAAAACTTTGTGCCAGCCCTCTGGAGCTTCGTCAAGGTCTGGAGCCACAGGTGCGCTCTTGAGCCATTCGTCGAGTTCGATCGCCATCGGCGCAAGGAACTGCCGCTTGTCCACTCGATCCCGCAAGTGTTCGCGGTAGGCACGGCATCGGGCATCTCGGGGCGGCCTGATCCTGACAGCCGCCATGACTTATCCGATAGCGTCGACGATCTGCTGGGAAATGCGCTTGGATTCTTCGGAACCAGGCCCAGTCTTTTGGAGGCGAGCGTAAAGCTCGGGCAGAGCCTTCTTCGGCGATTTCTTTGTTTTGCGGCCGGGTGCGGGATGGGTCGCATCGGTGCGCTTGCGCCGAGTTTGTTTCACAGTTGCCATATGTGAATGCTAGCAGAAACAGCAAGCCAGTAAAAGATTACCGGCGAACAAAGGAAAAGGCCAACCTGATTTCTCAGACTGGCCTTTATTTAATGCCGGCAACGACCTACTCTCCCACACACTTTCGCGTGCAGTACAATCGGCCCTGCGGGGCTTAACTTCCGTGTTCGGGATGGGAACGGGTGGAGCCCCCGCGGTAAGATCACCGACAACTTGAGGCGCTTTCTCGGCGTCTGAGCCGCGAGCCGAAATCCCGAAGCCGCGTTCTCTGCGGCGAGGGATCTCTACGCCATCTCGGTGTCGCTTGCGAGCGACGATTTTTCAAAGATCATTCCTCGGCAAAACCAAGGACGATGCCTCACAACTGAATAGATTGGGTGTGGCTTACTTTCATATTTGTTTACTTCCGATTTCTGCCACGTCTTACTTCGGCTTTTCGTCGGCGCCAGTCGTCAGTACTGATCTCAGTCTGGTCCAGTTTCTGACCAGTCGCTGAGCACGCTCGAGCTTTCGAACAGTTTCGAACTGAAAGCTCACAGCTGAGTGCTGACGGCTGTTTCTGCACCGAGTAAATTTTATGGTCAAGCCGAACGGGCGATTAGTGCGGGTAAGCTTCACACATTACTGCGCTTTCACTTCCCGTCTATCAACCAGGTAGTCTTCCTGGGCCCTTCTTATCCCTTACGGGTTGGGAGATCTCATCTCGAGGAGTGCTTCCCGCTTATATGCATTCAGCGGTTATCACTACCGAACTTCGCTACCCAGCTATGCCGTTGGCACGACAGCTGGAACACAAGAGGTTCGTCCATCCCGGTCCTCTCGTACTAAGGACAGGTCCTCTCAAATCTCCTGCGCCCACAACAGATAGGGACCGAACTGTCTCGCGACGTTCTGAACCCAGCTCACGTACCGCTTTAATAGGCGAACAGCCTAACCCTTGGAACCTTCTACAGCTCCAGGATGCGATGAGCCGACATCGAGGTGCCAAACCGGAGCGTCGATATGAACTCTTGGCTCCGATCAGCCTGTTATCCCCGGCGTACCTTTTATCCGTTGAGCGATGGCCCTTCCATGCAGAACCACCGGATCACTAACGCCTACTTTCGTACCTGCTCGACTTGTAGGTCTCGCAGTCAACCACGCTTATGCGTTTGCACTCGTCGGCTGATTTCCAAACAGCCTGAGCGTAGCTTCGCGCGCCTCCGTTACTGTTTAGGAGGCGACCGCCCCAGTCAAACTACCCGCCTAACTATGTCCCTCTCCCAGTTCATGGGAGTAGGTTAGAACCACAGAACTCGCAGGGTGGTATCTCACCGGTGGCTCCTCCAAGCCCGAGAGCCTGAAATCAAAGCCTCCCACCTATCCTGCGCAGCAAGTGCCATAGTTCATAGTTAAGGTGTAGTAAAGGTGCACGGGGTCTTTCCGTCTAGTTGCGGGCAACCGGCATCTTCACCGGCACTACAAGTTCGCCGTGTCACTCATTAAGACAGTCGCACTTTCGTTACGCCATTCGTGCAGGTCGGAACTTACCCGACAAGGAATTTCGCTACCTTAGGACCGTTATAGTTACGGCCGCCGTTCACTGGGGCTTCAGTTCGAAGCTTCACCTTGCGGTTGACCTCTCCCTTTAACCTTCCAGCACCGGGCAGGCGTCAGCCCCTATACGTCGTTTTCGACTTTGCAGAGACCTGTGTTTTTGTTAAACAGTCGCAGTGCGCATTTCTCTGCGGCCGCTTCGAGCTATGAACTCTACTGCGGCACCCCTTCTCCCGAAGTTACGGGGTTAATTTGCCGAGTTCCTTAACAAGTGTTCTCACGAGCGCCTTTGGATATTCTCCTCGTCTACCTGTGTCGGTTTGAGGTACGGTTCCCTTACGTTCTCCTTAGAGGTTTTTCTTGGCAGCGTGGAATCGGCAGCTTTCACCCATACGGGTTACTGCTTTGCGTCTCAGTGATAACTTCCCGGCGGATTTGCCTACCGGAAACACCTTACACGCATCGACCGTCATAGCCATAGGACGGCCTGCTTATCCTCCTGCGTCACCCCATCGTGATAACGAACACAAGGGAGGTCCGGAATATTAACCGGATGTCCATCAGCTACGCCTTTCGGCCTCGCCTTAGGGACCGCCTGACCCTGAGCGGATTAACCTTTCTCAGGAAACCTTAGACTTTCGGCGCGGAGGGTTCCCACCTCCGTTATCGCTACTTATGCCGGCAGGGTCTCTTCTCAACCGTCCACCAGTCTTTTCAGTCTGGCTTCAAACTGTTGAGAATGCTCTCCTACCACGCATCGACTTTCATCGATGCATTCGCTGCTTCGGTACCAAGCTTGAGCCCCGTTATATTGTCGGCACCGGACCGCTTGACCAGTGAGCTATTACGCTTTCTTTAAAGGATGGCTGCTTCTAAGCCAACCTCCTGGCTGTCTGGGCGTTCCGACTTCCTTTCCCACTTAGCTTGGATTTGGGGACCTTAGCAGGCGATCTGGACTGTTTTCCTCTCGACGACGAAGCTTAGCCCCCGCCGTCTGACTCCCGGATTGGTTGTTCAATGGCATTCTGAGTTTCGTTGGGTTCTGTAAGCTGGAAAGCCCCATAGCCCATCGAGTACTTTACCACCACGACAAATCATCCGAGGCTAGCCCTAAAGCTATTTCGGAGAGAACGAGCTATCACGGAATTTGATTAGCCTTTCACCCCTACCCTCAGCTCATCGGAGCTTTTTTCAACAAACACCCGTTCGGCCCTCCAGTAGGTTTTACCCTACTTTCAGCCTGGCCAAGGGTAGATCATCCCGCTTCGCGT
Source organism: uncultured Acidobacteriota bacterium (assembly GCA_963837015.1). Taxonomy (GTDB): domain Bacteria; phylum Acidobacteriota; class Terriglobia; order Terriglobales; family Acidobacteriaceae; genus JABDBE01. Next base: position 238,644 of record CAWIMI010000025.1, read on the forward strand.
CTATTCCTGCCAACTGATTCGCCCTATTAGGACTCGCTTTCGCTACGGCTCGCTTTCGCTTAACCTTGCTGACAAGAATAACTAGCCGGCTCATTATGCAATAGGCACGCGGTCAGACTTTCGGCTTGCGCCGCATAGTCCTCCCACCGTTTGTAGGCACACGGTTTCAGGTACTATTTCACTCCCCTCGCAGGGGTTCTTTTCGCCTTTCCCTCACGGTACTGGTTCACTATCGGTCAGAAGCTAGTATTTAGCCTTACGGAATGGTCTCCGTAGCTTCCCACAGGGTTTCTCGTGCCCCGCGGTACTCAGGTATCGACTTCGAGTCTGGTCAGTTTTCGCCTACGTGGCTATCACACTCTATGGCCCCTCTTTCCAGAGGGCTTCGGCTAACCGCCAGATTGGTAACTCTACTGTTGTCGACCCTACAACCCCAATAACACCCGAGGGTGGTACTGGTTTAGGCTGTTGCGATTTCGCTCGCCACTACTTTCGCAATCGAGGTTTCTTTCTTTTCCTCCAGGTACTGAGATGGTTCACTTCCCTGGGTTCGCTCGTACCCGACTATGGATTCATCGGGCCGTACGTGGGTTTTACCCACGTGGGTTTCCCCATTCGGAAATCCCCGGATCAATGCCTGCTTGCGGCTCCCCGAGGCTTATCGCAGCTTGCCACGTCCTTCATCGCCTGCTTCTGCCAAGGCATCCACCATGCGCCCTTAGTAGCTTGACCATAAAATTTACTCGACACACGGCAGTTTACTCTCGCCGGCGATGAGCAATCTTTCAATTGTCATTCCGAGCGAAGTCAAGGGACCCGCTTTCCTTTCGAAAAACAAACCCTCAGCAAACCACCACACGCCGCGCAAACTCTATGGGCCTAGATCCTGCTCATCGCACGCCTAGAGACTCTCGCTTCTCTGACCATCTCTTCATTGTTGTCATCCCGAGCAAAGCGAGGGATCTGCATTTTGGCTCGCGCCAGAACTGCAGATTCCTCACACACTCTCGCCGCTAATCGCGGCTGCGAGCGGTTCGGAATGACAATGGGAAGAGAGAATCGCGGAAGGCGAAAACCTCTTACGTGCACCAGCAGGCTTCTTTCAGGCACTCATAAAAATTTACACGCCTTGTAATTTGCCCAATCTATTCAGTTGTCAAATATCGTCCTCGCCAGTTTGCACTGGCTGCCCGCCTAAGCGGGTATGGATTGTCCCGACCTCGGGGTGTGCAACCCCTCAGTCATCCAACCCAATGTTCGGCGCCAAGCGACTTTCTCGAACCGTGATACGGAATCGGTTGTCGCATTGACGCCCAACATCGAATTGGTCGTTGGTCGTCCGTCCTTGGTCGTTGGC
>CAWIMI010000025.1:242500-412942 GCA_963837015.1 uncultured Acidobacteriota bacterium
CCTGTTAAAATTACTAGCTCCGTCGCCGACTGTCAACCCGCCGTGTGCACATAATTTCCACCGCTTATGCACATGCGGGGAGCCAAGTATGTGTGGAGCGGACGCCCCCGTCCGCTGCTTTTGACCTCAGTTCTTTCTGACCGAGCACGCAACAGAACTCGTCTTCCGGTCCAACACAAGTGCCATTTCGGCACTAGCCGACGCGGAAGACCATTCACTTGATAAAAGATCTCTTGGAGGTTCTTGCGAAAAACGCTTAAACCCTTCGAGGAGCCTTGTCCCCGAATGAAACCCCGTGGCCGGGGCCAAATAACTGTACTGCTGATTCGATGCCGGGTCTGCGACGAGAGTTTCAGAAAAACGACCGGCTAGCCACGCACACTGCTCTCGGTGAATTGTTTATACCAGATGAATATGAGGAATGCAAGTGGGTGTTTACCGGATTGGGTCGAGCTTCTCTCGACTGGACAGCTGCGGGGCGGCTGTCCCTACGTGGAAAGGTCACGATTCGCAGGCGAGGGCGCCCCGCGCCACACAATCAGTGGAATTCGAGCGTCACGAACTTGGCTTGCTGTTTGCCGGTGTTGGTTAGCGTGTGGGTGTAGCCGCCGGGGAGCCACTTCACGTCGGCGGATTTGAGGTGTCCGGCCATGGGGCCCTGGCCTTCGACGTCGCTGCGGACATCGAGATCGGTGACCGCTACCACCAAGTGCGGGCCATTGTGGTGATGGCTGGGCATGGTCGCGCCCGGCTGCAGTTCGATTTCGGAGACGCGGACGCCATCCTGCACGAACATGATGTCCTGCGTGCCGCCGGTGAAGAGGTGCAGACCGCGGTCTTCATCCCACTTTGGCGGCGGGTTCTTGCGGACCGCTTCGTCCTGCAGGAGTTCGATGGTCACATTGCGGAATGGGGTGTCGGCAAGATTGCGAGCGAAGTGCGCGAAGTTGCCGGGCACGAAGCGGGCTTCGCCGTCCTGCAACTTGAGCGTGACTGGCGGCTTGCCCTTAACGTCATTCTCGATTTGCGAGGCGCCGAGGGTAACGAAGACGTAGTCATGGTGGTGGATATGCGTGAGGGTCGCGTCGTGCGGCGCAACCTCGACTTCGAAGACGTGGACGTAAGGATTTTCGAGCACCAGGTGATGACGCGGCTCGGCGGTAATCTCGACCTCGGATGTGCTCTGCGCGGCCAGCACCGCGGCGGCTAGAAGGATTACGGGAAGTAGCAGACGGCTTCTCATGTCAGCAGAGTGTAGCATCGAACGGCTTGCCGATAGTTATCGCTGGACCTGGGCTTGATTTAGACTCCGGATATGACCGATCTCGGCAAAATGCTGGTGCTGCTGGGAGGGGTTGTCGTCGCCGTGGGACTGGCGCTCGTGCTGCTAGGCCGCACCAATCTTCCGCTTGGCCGGCTCCCGGGCGACATTGTTTATCGCGGCAAGAACACGACTTTCTATTTTCCGCTGGCCACTTCGATTGTGATCAGCATTGTGCTCTCGCTATTGCTCTACGTGATTGGACGGATTAGGAAGTAGCAGTCAGCTCTGCGGTAAACTCCCTCCATGGCTTCCGCCGATCAGCTCGGATTCAGCTTCAGGCCAGGGGAGCGGCGCACCCGGACGGTTCGCGATCTCGTAGCCGCGGTTCGCACGAATCTCGAGCGGGAGTATAGCGACGTCTGGGTTGAAGGGGAAATCTCAAACTTCCGGGCGCATGACTCCGGGCATCTTTATTTCACTCTCAAAGATCGGAACGCGCAGATTCGGGTGGTGATGTTCCGGTCTTCGGCGCGGCTGTTGCGGTTTCGTCCCGAAGATGGTCTGCAGGTAGTGGTGCGCGGGCGGGTCACGATCTATGAAGATCGCGGCGAGTTGCAAGTCTCGGCGGAGTACGTTGAACCCAAGGGCGCGGGGGCCCTGCAGATTGCGTTCGAGCAGCTCAAGGCCAAGCTCGAAGCGGAAGGACTGTTCGACTCGGCGCGCAAGAAGCCGATTCCTACTTTGCCGGCGCGAATCGGCATTGTGACTTCCCCGCAGGCGGCGGCCTTGCGCGACATCCTGAATATTCTGCGGCGGCGGCACGATACGGCTAGCGTTTTGATCTTTCCCGCGCAGGTGCAGGGCGATGCGGCTGCGCTTGAAGTCACCGCCGGGGTTCGCTACTTCAACAAGGCGCGCAATGTGGATGTGATTATCGTGGCGCGCGGCGGAGGCTCGGCGGAGGACCTAGCTGCGTTCAATCACGAAGGGCTGGCGCGGGCGGTTGCGGCTTCGGCGATTCCGGTCATTTCCGCGGTGGGACACGAGACTGATTTCACCATTCTTGACTTTGTGGCAGATCTGCGAGCGCCTACGCCATCTGCCGCGGCGGAGTTGGTCATACGCTCGCGGCAGGAAGTGGATGAGCAACTTGGAGGGTTGCATCGGCGGCTCGAAAAGGCGATGCGTCATCACTTGCTGATGGCGCGTCAGAATCTCACGGAACTGTCGCAGCATGGGGCGTTTGCCCGCATGATGGATTTGATTCATCGGCGCGAGCAGAGGCTGGACGACCTAGTAAATCGGCTGGCGCATGGGCAACGCGATGTCTTCGAGAAGCAGCGGCGGAGATTCGAGACTCTCTCCGCTGCGGTTCGGCACTACGACGTGCGGCGCGTACTTGGAGGAATGAAAAAAGATTTGAACGCTCGGACTACCGCGATTGTGTCTGCTGTCCGGAATTCTCTGCTTGAACGCAGGGTTCGTTTAGAGCTCATGGATACAGCTCTGCAGGCGCTTTCGCCGTTGGCGATTCTTGAGCGCGGGTACGCTCTGGTGTTCGATGCTTCGGGTCAATTGCTAAAAGATGCCGCGAAGGTTAAGGCGGGGGATGAGATCTCGGCTCGGTTGGCGAAGGGGACGGTGGGGGCGACGGTGAAGAAGAGGACAAGTTGATCCTCAAGCTGTCGAGCTTGACTCGACGGGACAGCCGGAGGCGGCTGTCCCACGTGTCTCGATTGCAGGTCCACGCTGGCGGAGTCAACAACCGTGGACAGGAGTGTCCGCTCGACACAAACGTAGCTCCATTGGTAAATGGGCTCGCTTGCCTCGATGCGGTTGGGTGCTTATACTTCTTGGGTTTGCCGCCACTTACGGATTCGCTGTCCTCAAATCGCAGTCATTGAATCGCCATCTTCGGAGATCGTTATGACCACCGCCACGAAATCGGTTTCGCTGGAGCAGGAACTCAATCCTACGGAAGCGCAGATTGCGCGATTTGATCTGGCCGCGCACAAACTCAATCTGGACGAGGGAATATGGAAGGTACTGCGCTATCCTACTCGCGAACTGATCGTGCATATTCCGGTGGCTATGGACAACGGGAAGCTGGAAGTCTTCACCGGCTTCCGGGTGCAGCATTCGATTGCTCGTGGTCCTTCGAAAGGCGGAATCCGCTATGCTCCCGACGTTACCCTCGATGAAGTTCGCGCCCTGGCGGCGTGGATGACGTGGAAGTGCGCGGTGGTGAATATTCCGTTTGGCGGGGCGAAGGGTGGGGTGATTTGCGATCCGCATAAGATGTCGATCGGCGAACTTGAGCGCATGACCCGGCGCTACACCGCGGAGCTGTTCGAATTTATAGGACCCGAGAAAGACGTGCCTGCTCCCGACGTCAACACGAACGAACAAACGATGGCGTGGATCATGGATACTTTTTCCATGCACATGCGGCAGACGGTCACCGCGGTGGTCACGGGAAAGCCGATCAATATTGGAGGATCGCGTGGGCGGCGCGAGGCCACAGGCCGCGGCATCATGATTGTTTGCGACGAGGCCATCAAGAAGTTGGGGATGAAGCCGGAATCTACGCGGGTGATTGTGCAGGGGTTCGGCAACGTGGGTTCGAACGCAGCGTTGCTCATGAGGCAAGCGGGTTACAAGATTATCGGCATTATCGAGGTGAATGGCAGCCTCTACAACCCGAACGGGATTGATGTGCGAGCGCTCTCTGACTACCGGCAGAAGCATGGGGCCTTGGCGGGCTTTCCGGACGCCGAAGCGGCTGACCCGGCCGAATTGTTGGTTACGGATTGCGACATCCTGATTCCCGCCGCCACCGAAAATCAGATCACCAGCCGCAACGCGGATCGGGTGAAGTGCAAGATTCTCGCCGAGGGCGCGAATGGCCCAACCACGGCGTCCGCGGATGAAATTCTGGCCGAGAAGAAAGTCTTCGTGATTCCCGATATCCTATGCAACGCCGGGGGCGTGACCACGTCGTACTTCGAGTGGGTGCAGGATCGCCAGGGATATTTCTGGAAGGAATCGGTAGTTAACGAACAGCTTGAAACAATCATGGTTGCAGCCTTCGAGGATGTGGTAAGGTTTGCGGAACTCCACGGCGTCAACAACCGGATCGCCGCTTACATGCTGGCCATTGATCGTGTGGCATACACGATTCGGCAACGCGGAATCTACGCTTAGGCGGCGCGGATCGAGCGCACCAAGGGAACCGAGCACAACTTTGAGGAGGGAAACTGGTATGAGCACACTACGAATGAGAGTGCTGACCTGGGCCGCAGGCCTGTGTCTATTGTTTGGACTTGTGATCGCGCCTGCGGCGGCGCAAACCCAAAGCGGTTCACAGGACGATCAGGCTTCGACCTCCACCAGCAAGAGTAAGAAGAAGTCGAAGATGTCCGCGGCGACAACCGATGATCAAACGGCGGCCGCGAGCGACACGAAGTCGTCCAGTACGAAATCCAAAAAGAGTGCGGAGTCGGATACCACTGCAAGTTCGGACTCGGGCAACGCTGATACTTCTTCCAGTTCGAGCAAATCGAAGTCTCACAAGAAGAGTTCTTCCGACGCGAACGCTGCTGATCAGAGCTCAACTTCCGCCGGCGCCGCCACATCGTCGGACAAAACGACCACGAAGAAGAGCGGCAAGAAGTCGGCCAGTACAGACTCAACCGCGGCGTCGGCTCCGGATGGTGCGTCGGATACCACAACTGCGAAGAAGAGCAGCAAGACGAAGAAGTCGGCGAGTGCAGGCTCAACAACAGATTCTGCTCCTGCCGGTGCGACTGGCGCATCGGACAACTCGGCCACAACGAAAAGCGGCAAGGCGAAGAAATCCGCCAGCGCCGACACAACGCAGCCCGCGGCTTCAACGCCGATGGCCAGCCCGTCGGACACGTCAAGCGCGAAGACGAGCAAGAAATCATCGGCGGCAGCCGCAACAACTGCCGCGCCGTCGACAACCTCAACTCCTGCGGCTAGCTCGTCTTCGGCGCCCATGGCCGCTGCAGCCGGTTCTTCCGGGAGCAGCACCACCAAGAAGTCGGCTTCCACGGCGCCTGCAGGCGGCACGGCTTCCAGTCCGGAAATTGCATCGGCAAAGTCGAGCGGGAAGGTGTGGGTGAATCTCGACAGCGGCGTTTACCACAAAGGCGGACGCTGGTATGGCGCCACGAAAAACGGCAAGTTTATGACCGAAGCCGAAGCCCAGCAGGCCGGGTATAAAGCATCGCAAAAAGACTAATAAGGAGGAATCATGAGCAAGAAGTCCATTTCACGCGTTCTGCTTGTGCTGTTCGCACTCACGCTATTTGTGGGAATCAGTGTCATGCAGAGCGCCGCGCAAGCTACCAGTGGGAGCAAGAGTTCGACATCAACCACGGCCGCAAGTTCCGCCAACCTGGTTGACATCAACTCCGCAACCAAGGAGCAACTCGATGCGCTTCCCGGCATCGGCGAGGCTTACTCACAGAAGATCATCGACGGCCGCCCGTATGCCAAGAAGACTGACCTAGTTAACAAGAAGATCATTCCGCAAGCCACGTACAAGAAGATAAGCAGCATGATCATTGCCAAACAAAAATAGCGCGTCAGGGACAGAGGCCGGGTATGCTCGGCTTTCTGCTCTAGATTTGAAGGAGGAAGTATGAGTTTTATTGACGACATGAAGAACAAGGCCATGAGCAGCATCGCGGACGAAAATCCTACGGCTAGCGCTGCGCTTGAAATGCTCAAGAACCATCCCGGTGGGCTCTCCGGACTGGTACAGCAATTTCACGACAAGGGTCTGGGGGACGTCGTCACTTCGTGGGTCGGCACGGGCCAGAACCTGCCGATTTCCGCGGAGCAGATTCAAAGCGTGCTTAGCAATGAGCATGTCAAAGCGTTTGCGGCCAAAGCCGGGATTTCGCCCGACATGGCGAGCGCGAAGATTGCGGAACTGCTGCCGGCGATCGTGGACAAGCTTACTCCGAACGGCCAGGTGCCGGAACAAAGCAGCCTGCTGCAGTCGGGCTTGAACCTGCTGAAGTCTCTGGGTAAGACCGGAGCGGATGCGGCGTAGGTTCTGGTTTTAGGCGGTTTGTTGAGGACACGGGCTTGACTCGCGCGGAAGTCAAGCACTGCTCATTTTTCATTTCATTGCTTTCGCGGTTCGTGGTGGAGGATAATTCGGTATCGCTCGTTTCGGCATCGATGCCGGCCTGCGGTCGCCAGTGGACCCGGTGAATCTTCCCAATTCCATCACGCTGACGCGCATCTGCAGCATCCCGCTGCTGATCTGGATTCTTTCGACCAACCGGTTCCAAAGCACGGGCGGAGAAAAGGAGCTGCTGGCTTCGGCTTTGTTCATTGCCGCCTCGATTACCGACGGCATTGACGGATACCTGGCGCGCAAGCGCGGACAGATCACGACCATGGGCGTGCTGCTCGATCCCCTGGCCGACAAGCTTCTGATTGCGGCCGCCTTTGTGACCCTGGTGCAGTTCAATCCCAGCATGGTCCCGGCGTGGATCGCAGTAATTATCATCGGCCGCGAATTTCTGGTGAGCGGTTTGCGTTCGATTGCTGCCTCCGAGGGCTTTGCCATCGAGGCCAGCGACCTAGGCAAGTTCAAAATGCTGGTGCAGATCGTCTCGGTGGTGGCCGTCATTCTTGACCATCGTTGGAAAGAATGGCCCATCTATGGCGGCTATTTCTTTCCGGTGCATTGGATCGCACGGCTGGCGATCTGGTTCATGGTTCTGTTGTCGCTGATCTCGGCAGGCGATTACTTTGTCGCCTTCTGGTCGAAGATTGACCGGCAGGTGGTGAAGAGCCGCCGCCGCGCGTTTGTCCTCAGCCGTCGGAGGAAGCGCGATGTCGCCGCAACCTGAAAACCTGGCTGCGGCGCCGGCTGCCGGTTTCAGCTCCGTTGCTGTGCCACACGAATTTGCTTCCGAAGAACGTGCCAGCTTGTTGAAGGTCGCGCACGAATCGATCCTGTCGGCCCTGGCGCATCGCGAGATTTCGCTTACTCCGCCCTCACCGCATCTTGCCGAACCGCGCGGGGCATTCACTACGATCTATCTCCAGGGTCACCTGCGGGGATGCGTGGGCTATGTGTCTCCGGTCGCTTCGCTGTATCGCACGGTGGCTGAGACTGCCCGCGCCGCGGCCTTTGAGGATACGCGTTTCGCGCCTGTGACCCTTGAAGAAGCTGCGGCGCTCGAGATTTCTTTGAGCATTCTTTCTCCAGTGAGAGCCATCCGGCCGGAAGAAGTTGTGATCGGAGTGCACGGATTAGTCGTCTCCCGTGGCGGCCACCGCGGGTTGCTTCTGCCCCAGGTGCCTGTTGAACATCAATGGGACCGCGTTACTTTCATCGAGCAGACTTGCCGCAAGGCGAGTCTGCCGCTGGACGCGTGGCGACAAGGTGCGACGCTCGAAGCCTTCACTGCGGAAGTGTTTGGAGACCGGGAAGTGAAGTAGTATGGTCGTGTCTCTCGCACGGATTCTAATTCTGTTTTTACGCCCTGCCTGCCTCTTGATTACAATCCTCGGATTACTTTCGATGAGGTCTGCTTGCAAGAGCCGCCACTCCCTGTAGACGATGCTCCACGCCGGATTCCACCGGCGCAGCGCACGTCGTTGTTCGAACTCGCGAAGCTTTTTCTTAAGCTAGGCACGATCGCGTTCGGCGGCCCTCCCGCTCACATTGCAATGATGGAAGACGAAGTTGTCTCCCGCCACGGCTGGCTCACCCGCGAGCAGTTTCTCGATTTTCTGGGCGCAGCCAATCTGATTCCGGGCCCAACCTCGACCGAGATGGCGATCAACGTGGGTCGGGTGCGAGCCGGTTGGCTGGGATTGCTGGTTGCTGGCGGGAGTTTCATTCTGCCGTCGGCGGTTTTGGTTACAGCGCTGGCATGGGCGTACGTGCGTTTTGGATCTCTGCCGCAAGTCACAGGCGTGCTTTACGGAGTCAAGCCCATCGTGATTGCTTTGATTGTGCAGGCTGTGTTCAAGCTGGGAAAGACGGCGGTGAAGTCAACGCGGCTCGCGATCGTGGGTGCTTTCGCGGTGTTGGTAACTGCGCTTGGCGTGGATCAACTGGCCGTACTTGCGGGTGGAGGCTTGCTGACCGGTCTGGTTTATTGGCAGCGCTCGCACAGGCGTCGGCTGCCCACAGCGGCTTTTCTCACGGGTGGAACTGGCTTGACCAGCCTTGCGGCCGCATCTGCTGCCGTTGTTCCCTTCAGTCTGACTGCGCTCTTTCTCGTGTTCCTGAAGATTGGAGCGATTCTTTTTGGAGGCGGCTACGTGCTGGTAGCGTTGATTCGATCCAACCTGGTCGCTCATTTAAGTTGGATCAGCGAACGGCAATTACTGGATGCCATCGCGATGGGACAAGTGACGCCCGGCCCGCTGTCGACTACCGCAACCTTCATTGGTTACCTGCTGGGAGGCATTCCCGGCGCAGCGATTGCGACCGTTGCGATCTTTCTTCCGGCATTCTTCTTTGTGGCGATCAGCGGGCCGTTGGTTCCGCGCTTGCGCCAGTCGCCGCTTGCCGGAGCCGTGCTGGATGGAGTGAATGTTGCGGCGTTAGCCCTGATCGCTGTGGTGAGCTGGCAACTGTTCCGCGCGGCCGTGGTGGATGGGACGACCCTGGTCCTGGCTGTGCTCAGCCTCTTCCTGCTGATCGCTTATCGGGTCAATTCCGTGTGGCTCGTGGTGGGTGGGGCATTGATTGGGGTTTGGGCGACATGGCTTCGTCATTAATGGCCGCATGTTCTCGAGAGGCAACTGCGTTTTGACCAAACCCAAGGTGGGGCATAGAATGCCGATGGTTTACCGACGACTCCGAGGGATTCATGAAACTGTCTTGCTTCTGCTGTGCGGTGTGCGGTGTACTTGTGGGAATGTTTCTACTCTCCAGTTGTGGCAAACCCTCCGCGGAAGATTTCCAGAAGAACCTGCAGGAAAAGCTGATCGCCGCGAAACCCGGCGACGTCATCGAAATTCCCGAGGGCAAATTCCATCTCGACCGAACGCTTTCGCTGATCGCCAACGGCGTTACCATCCGCGGCAAGGGGATGGACAAGAGCATCCTTTCGTTCGCCGGACAGAAAACCGGCGCACAAGGTTTGCTGGTCAAGGCAAACGATTTCATTATTGAGGATGTCGGTATTGAAGATACGACTGGGGATGGGCTCACCATTCAGGGCGGCACAAATGTCACCGTGCGGAGGGTCCGCGCGGAGTGGACGCGTGGTCCGAATCAGGGCAATGGGCCGTACGCTATCTATCCAGTGGAATGCAAGAATCTGCTGGTGGAGGACTCGGTCGCGCGCGGCGCGGCCGATGCGGGTATTTACGTTGGGCAATCGGAGAATGTGATCATCCGCCGCAACCGTTCAGAGTTCAACGTGGATGGCTACGAGATCGAAAACTCCGAGAACGTAGATGCTTATGAAAATGTATCCACCCACAACGCGGGAGGAATGGGAATATTCAATCTGCCCAATCTGCCCCGGCAAGGCGGACGGCATGTGCGCGCCTTCAACAATCAACTCGTGGACAACAACACGCCGAACTTTGCGCCCAAGAGTCTGGGCCCGATTTATTATTTGCCAACCGGAACCGGCATGTATGTGATGGCTATTCGCGACGTGGAAGTCTTCAACAACAAAATTCAGAACAACAACACGGTCAACCTTTACATCATTAATTATAAAACCGGGGTGGGCGAAGAGGCCCTCCGAGACACGGCATCCTCGCCGATCACTCAGCAAGTTTTTGCTCCCGAGGACAAACGTTTTGACCCGTTCGTGCGCGATGTTTTTATCCATGACAACGACATCAGCGGCGGCGGCCAATCGCTGGATGGCCGGGTTCCGGGCTTGACGGAGATGGCTGCGGCCTTCGGCGGCAAGTTTCCGGACATTCTTTATGACGGCATTGTGGATCCCGCGTGGGGTCGTAAGGGGCTGAACCAGGGGCAGGTCTGCCTCTCGGCGAACGGCGCGGCAACTTTCCTGAACTTCGACGCTGCGGGCAACATGAAGCATCCGGTTCAGGATGTGAAGCAGTATGCGTGCTCTCTGACGCCGCTGACACCGGTGTCGATTGCTCAAGCTTCCCTGGCAGGAGGAAAGTAGTGCGCAGGCTGTCCTTTCTCTGGGCAGCGGCTGCAATATTTTCTCTGTGGTTGTTTGCTGGTTGTGGGCGTTTGTTGCACCCTCCTGTAGAGGCCCACTTCGAGGGGCCGTTTCCTCAGAAGCTTTCGGCGTGGCACTTGTTTACCGCGCACTCTCCTACGCTCAAGCCCAATCGCGGCGTGCTGCCTTACGATCTGAACACGCCTCTATTTTCTGACTACAGCGATAAATACCGTTTCGTGTGGATGCCGCCGGGAACTTCGGCGCAGTATCGCGAGGATGGGCCATTCGAGTTTCCCGACGGGAGCGTGTTGGCAAAGACCTTTGCCTTTCCGGTGAGGGCGCAATCGACAGAGAGGCTGATCGAAACCCGACTGCTGGTGCATTCGAAAACAGGATGGGTGGCCCTCCCTTACGTCTGGGATGAGAAACAGAACGACGCTACCTTGCAGCTCGTGCCAGATCCGGTTGCAGTGAAGTGGACCGACGGCTCGGGCCAACTGCACGACTTCACTTACGTCATGCCCAACGCGAATGAATGCCGCGAGTGCCATGACAACCAGAAAGTGCCGCTTCCCATTGGACCGAAGGCGCGCAACCTGAACCGGGATTACGCCTACGCGGACGGCACCGAGAATCAGCTTGAGCGCTGGGCGCGCGTGGGCTATTTGCAGGGTTTGCCTCCGGCTGCAGTGCGTCCGAAAGCTGCAAAATGGAATGATCCGGCCAGCGGATCTGTAGCGGAGCGGGCGCGCGCTTATCTCGACAACAACTGCGCCCACTGCCACCAGCCCGGAGGGCAGGCCGGTTATACCGGCGTCGATCTCCGCCTCACGCAAACCGATCTGGCTCATATGGGATGGTGCAAGTCTCCGAACTCAACGGGAGCTATGGGTGGGCTGCGCTATGACGTGGTGCCGGGACGCCCGGATGAATCCATCCTGATTTACCGGCTGGAATCGACGGCCCCGAAGGTCTCGATGCCAGCGCTCGGCCGCGATGTGGTTCACGTCGAGGGTGTGAAGCTATTGCGCCAGTGGATCGAGTCGCTTCCGGGCAGTTGCGGTAATTCTGGCTAGAAATAGGCTGGTGAAAGCAAGGTGGACCATCCTTACGTCGTGCTCTTCGCCCTAGGACGGGGAAGTCGACCCAGACATCGACCTCAGATTTCTTCCCCATCCTCGATCTGAGCCTTGATTTTTCTGGCTTTGATGGCGGCCACTAAAGTAGCGTGATCGCGCTCGGTCTGATCGCCATAACTCTCAGCCCACACGGCCAATGCTTCGTCGAACGCCGTGCCTTTGCCGCAATAGCCGGCAATCTTCGCCGGGTCCCCGGCCCGCGAGTGGGCGCGAGCCAGCAACGCGCCGCAGGCCCAGGCGTAGAAATTGAAAGCTTCCCCGGTCAACCATTCAACGGGAACAGAAGCCTTGAGGTTCTTCATTTGCCGAACCATATACTCGCGCCCGTCCATCTCGGTATAACCGAGCATCGGATCGGACGAGGCCTGCAGCGCCCTTTGTCCCATCACCACGCGCTTGCCCTCATGGTGAGCCTCATCTGCGAGAGGCGGAAGGTCAAGGAGCGTGGGCCGGGCGAACCGCCTCTTTCAGCTGCAAAAATAACGGATCGTCATCCCCGTTTCCGAACAGCAGAGCCAGGTACGCACGCGTTCCCACTGAGCCGACGCCCACAACACGGTGAGCGACATCGGCGAGATAGTAGCGTTTCAGCATAAGGCGCCGCTCGCGGGGAAGAGTTTGTGCATAGCGGTTCAACGCGTCGATCACTTTAGCCTTGGTGGAAGACTGAACCCGCGTGAGCACCGGCGGATCGTCGCGAAACCGCCAGCTTCCATCCCTTCCGCGTTCGGCGACCTTGGGCAAGAGCGCCCGGTTGTCCGTGCGCATGGCTTTGGCCAGCGTCTTCTTGACCACCGCCCTCGACTTGGGATCGGGATTGACTAGCGGATTGAACCTTCCGGGATAGGCGTGCAGATACCAGACGTCAAGCACCCCCATCTGCTGCAGACGGATGACGTTGAAGCGGTAGCCTTGGACACATCGTTGCACTGCCGCCACCCGTTCGTGGCGGTTCAAGCCATTCTCCCGACCAGCAACATTCACGCTCGCCACCAGCCGCTTCAAATCCCACTCCCAGGGACCGATGGTGGCCTCATCAAAATCGTTCAGGTCGAAAACCACTTCGCGCTGCGGCGTGCCGTAGAAACCGAAGTTGTTCAGATGGGCATCGCCGTCGATGACGACGGTAAGTCCGCTGATGGGTGAAGTGGAAAGATCGGAAGCCATGACGCACGCCGAGCCGCGCAGGAATGCGAAAGGCGACACAGCCATGCGTCCCATGCGCAGCGGGACGAGGTGCTTCTGCCGTCCCTCGTTACTCGCCGCCAGCAACTCCAAAGGGTCCGGCCGGTCCTTGTGCGCCTTCCATTCGGCGTGCGACTCACGCGGGACCCTGCGCCGCAGCTCCTTGCCAAGTACGTGCCGTTCCTTCCACGGGACAAGCTTCTCGCCCAAATCGAACTTCTTGATGGGTGCAATCTTCGCAATGGCCAAAGTACCCCTCCCGAATGGGCCCCTAGACTACATGATTCGGATTTATCTTACGAAGGTATAATCGCGCTTGTCTATGGCGCTCGCCCCCGGCACAAAACTCGGCCCGTATGAGATTCAGTCGCTGCTCGGCGCGGGCGGGATGGGCGAGGTGTATCGCGCACGCGACGCCAGGCTCCAGCGCATGGTCGCGATCAAAATCATTCCTGCTCATCTGTCTTCCAACCCGGAGTTGCGTGCGCGCTTTGAGCAGGAGGCGAAATCGATCTCAGGGCTGCAACATCCCAACATCTGCGTCGTCCATGACGTTGGTTCACAGGATGGCGTCGACTTCATGGTCATGGAATACGTGGCCGGGAGGACGTTGGACAAACTCACTGCCGCAGGCGGGCTGGCGACGGATCTAGCCCTTAAATATGCTCAGCAAATTGCCGGAGCTCTCGCACGTGCGCACACGGCCGGCATCGTCCACCGCGACCTCAAACCCTCGAACATCATGGTGGACGAAAGTGGCTTGGTCAAAGTATTGGACTTTGGACTGGCGAAACTTGCAGAGCCGGCTTCCGCGATGAACGGTGAGGCGGCTACCCTGGCGACGACGCCTGGAATGATCGTCGGCACCATGGCTTATATGTCGCCGGAGCAGGCTGAAGAGAAGCCGATCGACGCGCGCAGCGATATTTTCTCTTTCGGCTCAGTGCTCTACGAGATGTTGACCGGAAAGAAAGCATTCGAGGGTCCATCGAGTGCTGCAGTCCTTTCTTCGGTCATCCGGGACGATCCGAAGCCGCTCAACGAAGTCAACCGAGATGTGCCGCCGGAGGTGCGCCGGATTGTATCGCGGTGCCTCAGAAAAGATCCCGCTTCCCGGTACTCATCCGGCACCGAACTCGCTCACGAACTCAAGAACTGCCGCGACCTTCTGTTTCCTGAGTCAGGCGCGATGCTGAGTCCTGCAAGAATTGCGCGAGAAGTGAAGCGTCCGCGAGTCCTGATTCCGCTGCTGCTGGCAGTCATCGTTCTTGGCGCGGGAGCGGCGTGGCTGATAAAACGCAGCCGCGACGCACGCTGGGCGCGTGAAGTTGCGGTGCCGGAGATTTCGCAGTTGGCCGATCAGGGAAAGTTTGCCGCCGCTTACGCACTCGCATCCAAGGCCGCGAAATCCATCCCCGGGGATCCGACGCTGGCGAAGCTTTGGCCGGTGATTTCCTACCAGCTTTCGGTGGACACGACTCCACCCGGCGCGAAGGTCTATCGCAAAGAATATGTGGACTCGAGTGCGCCCTGGGAATTCGTGGGAGAGACTCCGCTAAAGAGTCGCCAGCCACGGGGAATGTTTATTTGGAAGTTCGAAAAGCCGGGCTTCGGTACGGTCTTGCGTTCAACGCTCGCCCTGATTCCACGGTATTCCGTAGCCCCCGGAGAGCCGGTCGCGGGAAGCGTAACGCTTGACGAAGTAGATAAAATTCCCGCCGGAATGGTGAGAGTCTCGCCGGCAAAGTACTTCAAGACTCTTTTCATCCCCGGTTATGAGGGAATGCCGGAGTTGGAACTCAAGGATTACTGGATCGATCAACATGAAGTGACGAACCGGGAGTTCAAAGCCTTTGTCGACCAGGGTGGATATCAAAAACGCGAGTATTGGAAAGTCGATTTCCAGCGCGACAGAAAACATCTTTCGTGGGATGAGGCGTTGGCGCTCTTCCGCGACAGCGCCGGGCGCCCCGGACCGAAGGGCTGGACACTGGGCGAATATCCAAGCGGGCAGGACGATTTCCCGGTTACCGGTGTCAGCTGGTACGAAGCCGCGGCTTATGCGGAGTTTGCGGGAAAGAGTCTGCCCACGATCTACCACTGGAATCGGGCCGCCGGGCCGTTTTCCGCTTCCTACATCGTGCCCGCAAGCAACTTTGGCGGCTCGGGTATCGTGCCGGTCGGCAGTAAGCAGGACATGAGCCCCTGGGGCAATTACGATATGGCCGGCAATGTTAAGGAGTGGGTCTGGACCGAAGCAGAATCTGGCAAGCGTTATGTCCTCGGCGGGGGTTGGGACGAGCCCACGTACATGTTCATCGATCCTGACGCGCAATCGCCATTTCTCCGGGCTGCGAATATCGGATTCCGTTGTGTGAAGTACATCGAGCCGGAATCGATCCCCAAGGTTGCAACGGATCCGATGCCTTCGCCGCGACGCGATCTAACTAAAGAGAAGCCTGCGTCCGATGTTCTGTTCAACGCGTACCGCAGCCTCTATTCCTATGACAAAACGCCGCTGAACGCGTCGGTGGAGCCTCTTGCCCAAAACGAAGACGACTGGAGCGCAGAGAAGATTACCTATAGTGCGGCTTACGGGAACGAACTGGCGACGGCCTATCTGTTCCTTCCTAAGAAAACCAAGCCGCCGTTTCAGACAGTCGTCTTCTTCCCCGGATCGAATGCTCTGGTGCTACGCAAGTTTTCGCTTTACACGACAGCGGCGCTGGATGCCGTTTTGAAAAGCGGCCGCGCCGTTCTCTACCCGGTGTACAAGAGCACCTATGAACGGGGAGACGGCATGGAATCCGATGTGTCGAACGACAGCAGCAGCTGGCGGGATCACGTCATCATGTGGGTGAAGGATGCCTCGCGGGCCATCGACTACGCCGACACTCGCCCCGAACTGGATCACGAGAAGCTGGCTTATTACGGTTATAGTTGGGGCGCGGAAATGGGGGCCATTGTGCCAGCCATCGAGCCGCGAATCAAGGTTTGCGTTCTCGCTCTTGGCGGACTGGACTTCCATCGCTCGCTTCCCGAGGTCGACACTATTAACTTCATTTCACGGGTGAAGCAGCCGGTCTTGATGCTGAACGGACGGTACGATTTCTTCTTTCCCCTGGAATCGACCCAGGATCCGTTCTATCAACTGCTGGGATCAAAGAAAGATCAGAAGAAACGCATGCTCTACGAAACCGGCCATAACATCCCCCGAAACGAGCTCATCAAGGAAATACTGAACTGGCTGGATCAGTACCTGGGACCAGTAAGCTGAGCATCGATTAGGAAAACGCCGCAAAAATCCGGGGAGAAGCGGTTTGCTTCTCCCCGATGATTGATTGCTGATGAAGCTCTTTGTAGCTAGAGCTTACGGCTGGTCCCGTTCGACGTCATCGCCCAGGTGCACGCTTTCCATAGCGAAGACGACCATGCCCGTCGCAGTGGTCGGCGTAGTCGAAATAACCACGACTTCGCCCACGGCTCGGCGCGGCAGATCTTTCACATGGATCTCCGGGCCTCCGGTTCTGGTGAGGAAGTTGGGATCGATCACGGCTTGTTTTTTCTGGGTGTCCTCGTTGGTGGAAGCTTTGAACGAGAGCGAGTCAACCGGGTCATGCAGATCCATCTCATAGGTCCGCACGGCACGGAAGTAATCCCCCGGCTTCACACCCTGATTGGCACCTACGTTCAAATACACTTTGTCACCCGGTCCAATCTCGGAATCGAAATCTTTTGCCATCGCGATGCGGCCGGTTAACTGGCCGTTCGAGGGCCGAAAGCGATCGAAGCGCAGTGGAGGATGGAAGGTAATGGCTGGCTTCTCGACGTACGGGATGGCATAGTCTCCGGGGTTCACTGGATCGCAACTGGTTTCAATTTGTGCAATCGCCATCTTGCTGCGTGTGTCGATGATGCGAACCCGAGCCAGCTCGGAATAGGGCTGTCCCATCCCTTTGAGCATGGAATGTTGGCCGGCAAAAAGTTCATACCGGTTGGGGTCTCGCAGTTCGCGGACGATCGTGTATTTCTGGCCGATCTCGTAACCTTTCCCCGCTAGATAAATGATTTCGCCGTTGCTGTTCTTGGTGTCGATCGGAGTGTACAGGTTGCCCGCCACGAAATTGGCATTGGGCACAAGTTGCTTGCTGACGAAGCCAGCGCAAGCAAGGTCGACAGCCGTCGGCGTTTGAATTCGTTCGAATGGGAAGCTGACCGTGGTAGGCTCGGTCCCTGCCGGCGCGGTCAATTCCACCTGAGCGGCCGAACCGCCGTCCTGAGCATGGACTGCTACCGCCAGGCACAGAATCAGCAACAACCGTGTTTTCTTCATGTTACCTCCAGAGCCAGATCTGGAAACCAGCCAGCGCTGTAGCCCCGTTGATTGCACAAAATAAAAGGACTTACAGCCCGGACAGTAACAACAGCCGCAAGCGCGGTCAAGGTTACTCTGGTGTCATGTGGGATACGTTAAATAGTTTTTTCCGGGAAAATTCGTAATCCCTAGTTGCATCTGGAATTGCAGGCTTGTAATATCGCCGCCACTCGTAAATTAACGATGACAGCAGCAGCAAACAACTTTGTCAGTCGGCTTCGGCCATTGCGGCTCCCGCGAGTGTGCGTGGCCGTTATCGGCTCCGATCCTGCGGAGATGCTCGAAAAAGCCGAGGCTCTGGTTCGAGACAACACCTTTCTTGAGTTCAGGTTAGATTACCTGCCGCGCCCCGTCCTGGCGCTACCGAAGATCAAGCAGTTCGCCGAATATCACTCCCACGTGGTAGCGATGGCGACTTGTAGGCGGGTTATTGCGGGAGGCAAGTTTAAGGGTTCTGTGGCCTCGCAACTGGACATTCTAGCTAAGGCTGCCACGGCCGGCTGCCAGGTGGTTGATCTTGAACTGCAAAGCGCAACCCACTGTAAGCCGGAGCAGTTGCGGCGCCTGCGCACGCACGCGGCCCTTATCCTTTCGCATCATGATTTCAAGGCCACCAAGAATCTGGAACAAACTCTGGAAAAGATGGTCGCGATCTCTGCCGATTTTTACAAGATCGTCAGCACTGCCACCACGCTCTACGACAACGTGGTGATGATGAAGTTTCTGGAGCAGAACAGCGACAAGTATTCGCTGATCGGCGTGTGCATGGGAGAGCAGGGCATCATCAGCCGGCTGCTTGGAGTCCGCGCTGGCAGTGTGTTTACCTTTGCCGCCGTCAGCCAGGATGAAAAGACCGCGCCCGGCCAGGTGACCGCGCAGGAATTGCGCGGCACCTTCCGAATCGAGCAGGTGGATGCGGCGACGCGAGTGTACGGAGTTGCCGGCGATCCCGTGGCTCACTCGCTCTCCCCGGCGATCATGAATGCTGCGCTGCGTCGCGAGACGGTTAACGGCGTCTACCTGCCACTGCACGCCAAAACCCTGAAAGACTTGCTGGCCTGCGTTCGTGACATCCCAATTCATGGACTTTCCGTCACGATGCCTTATAAGACCGCGATTCTTTCGCACCTCGACAACACTGATTCCCACACTACAAAAATCGGCGCTTGTAACACCGTGGTGCGAGCGCAGGACGGGAAGCTGTACGGATTCAATACCGATACCGCTGGCGTGGTTCGACCGCTGGAGCAGCGCATCACGATCGAAGGCGCGAAAATTCTGGTCCTCGGAGCCGGAGGCGCAGCCCGCGCAGCCGTCTATGGACTCAAGGAGCGAGGCGCCGAGGTCTACGTTCTGAATCGCACCCTGGCGCAAGCTCAGAAACTGGCTCGCTCGGCTCGAGCGCGAACTCTGAAGCGAGCCGACCTCAAAAAGCTGAGCTTCGACGTCATTATTAACGCCACTCCCGTGGGCATGGGTCACTCGCAGGAATCGCCCTTGAATCAGGATGAAATCCGGGCGCGATACGTCTTCGAAATGATTTACGATCCACCGGAAACTCGGCTCATGAAGTTGGCCCGCGCCGCCGGCGTGGAGGTGATCTCCGGAGTTGAAATGTTCGTGCAACAGGCAGCGCGTCAGTTCGAAATCTGGACGGGCAAGCCCGCGCCTTGGGACGAGATGCTCCGGGTAGTTACCAAGATCCTCGAAGAGCGGGCCAGCAAGAATAACGGGAACGACACCAGGAAGAAGTAGGCGCCATCACCCTGACAAGCAACCCCCCACCATAGGGACGTTATCCTGAACCCGGCGTCACCCGTGCGAAGAATCTCGCTCACAGTGGCAACACTTTACGCGAAAGCCATGCAGTTGCCTTACGCGTCAGCAGCCCATCCAGACAGACGCGACAACCCCAAGAAAGCATGTGACTCGACATACCAGTTGCTCACCAGCCTCCGGATCATTTCCTGCCATTGCGGCGAAGAAGATTGCGAAGCAGCGACGGGCATACTAGGATTCTCCAGAGATCGGCTCGGCGAAATCAAACGGACCGACGTAGCCTTTCTCCGTCGAGGTGCGCTCCGGGCTCCACCCAATTCCCGGATAAATACTGGCGGGCCCACCAGCAATGCGATTCGCTGCCGAGGGTTGACTCGCCTGATTTCCGCAGCCACGGCCCCCGCTTCCTCGGATTTCTCCTGGGCCGCCAGCAGCACCAGATCAAAGAGATACCTTTTCCACAGGGCGGCACCGTCCGTAACGCTACTGGCCGTGTGTACCTCAATTTCGTGGTTCCTCAGAATAGCTGCCCGCAGATTCTGTTTGGTGCGATTTGCATCGATCAGCAGGATCTTTCGGTGGTTGTTGTTCAAACGGATCATAGACACCTCTCAAAAAAGCAGAGCAGCAATGGTAGGGTTCGGCGCCGAGAGAAGATTGGAGGACCAACCAGTACTAAAGACCCAGCGGCGGTACTGCCCTTGGCATGCAGGATAGTGAGTTGAGGTTCAGGAAACGTTTCACGCGGGTTAAGTTTTGGTGACTTTACTTGGACAGGGCCACAATACGATTCCGCTCGATCGAGAAACGCGGACGGTCCGTTTCAGGGGGAAGTCAGAGGCAAGATTGACCACGGGTCATTTTTGGGACGGAATGTAGTTTTTTCACGCGCGGCGATGCCCTACGTCACAAAAAGGTTGCATTTTTCAGGTACTGAAGTAATATGTTACTAGGACGCGGTGGTAAGCGTCCGATCCAATCGTGGTACCGCCCTTTCTTCCAGGTTCAAGAGCCGTAACCAACTGTCTCGTCACGAGGTGGATACTACTGCCTCGGACTGGGTTCGGAGAAACCTTTTATGGCGTGGTACGCTTATTGCCTCACTGAGCAGCAGAATCTCAACAACGGAGTACGCACGCGGCGCCCTTTCCTCCTCGAGGGAATTCAAGGTGTGAATGGAGCCCCAGTCCTGAGCTATCCCAGCGGCGAATTTGCTGTGGTAGTCAGCGAGTATGACCGCACGGCCGACGGCGGCGAGAAACTGGAAGACAAGACCGTCCTCGAGCATGCGCGGGTAGTAAGTGTCTGCTTTCGACACGGCACAGTCCTTCCTTTCCGTTTTGGGACCATTTTCGATAGTGATGAAGCCCTCCGGCAAGCGGTACGAACCAACCGCCGCGCCTTTGGGATGAGCGTAGCCCGACTACGTGGGAAAGCCGAGATGCACCTTAAGGTTTTGGTCAAAGATGGCTCCCTCCGAGCCGCTATGGCCGATGTGGTGCTGCCGGACACAGTGGGCGGCGATTATCTGATCAAGCTGCGAGAAAAGGCCTCTAAAGACCGCGAACGTCAGACCAAGGCCCGCGGCCTCGCCGTGCAGGTCCACAAGATGTTCAATCCCCTCGAAGAAGAGATTAGTTGCAAGCGAGTCAACACTGACGGGATGATGATCGACATCGCCCACCTGATTGATTCGAAGTCGGTGGAGAAATATCAGAACCGTTATAGCAGTGCCGCTAAGCAGTTGAAGAACTGTGAGCTGGTGCTCAGTGGGCCCTGGCCGCCCTATCATTTCCTGCCAGGCAAACTGCGAACCGTCGCGGGCAACTCGTAGCCGCGGCCCGACCCGATTTCCCTTGAGCGGAGTAGTGTCCTGCAGCCAATGTGCAGGAATGTGCATTATTTTGCCCCGACCGATCCGGAGGCGGGGCGCGGCAACAATTTTGAGAGACTGAGTAAGCACTTGTGTTTGCAATGACTTGCTCGCCGCCTGAAGTCCTGCTTGCGCAGCCGGCATTTTTGGCTGGGCAAGTGCTTCTCTCCCAGGTAAGAAAAGAGGCCGCGCTTGACCTTCACTCTCCGTTCTCGACATCTCACTCTCAGCCGGTCCGGCTGGCGGATCGGTCCTTTGCATCGCCTTTCCTGACATTCCTACCCTTTGCCTCTTTTGAACTGTGGCCCCAGCAATGGGGCCGCTTTTTTTGTCGAAGTCTCTCGACCACTGTCGCCAAAGCGAATCACACACAGTCGACTTCACAGCTTGCGGAGAAACTCGGTTCTGGGTGGCGCTGCGTTTTCTAGCGCTGCGATAGCCACTCTCGAATGAACGAGGGGTGTAACCCCACTCCGACGAACCAGAGTTTTCCCGCAGCCTCTGAAGCCGGCGGCGCGACATCTCAATTCCCCTGCAGCGAAGTGGGTCGTGATCGAAAATAGCTTCGCGAGTCTCCTGTGATCAATGTCACATTCTCCCGAACTCTATTGTGGTAGGTTACTAGGCATAGCTCGCCATTTTTCGCTGGGTAATTGGATGTGCCCGCCAGAGATTCGAGTCCTGGCGGGTCTTGTGTTTTGAAGATCGGCGTGTGTTTTGAACATCAGTGGACACGGGCGAATCTCCAGGGCGATTTGACGCATCTCAGTTTAGGCGCATAGAATTTTCGTTTGGCCTTATGGGCTGGGACGAGCTAGGTAGGGTCAGAAATAGTGAAGCTATTATCCATGGATAAAAAGAAGCTGGAAACCTTCAAGAAGAGACTGGAAACGCGGCAGCAAGAGCTGCGCCGCATGGTCTCGCGTACGGAGCAAGACGGCC
Source organism: uncultured Acidobacteriota bacterium (assembly GCA_963837015.1). GTDB lineage: Bacteria > Acidobacteriota > Terriglobia > Terriglobales > Acidobacteriaceae > JABDBE01. Next base: position 264,222 of record CAWIMI010000025.1, read on the forward strand.
GCACGGTCGATGAGGATTCGGCGCAGGACATCGCCGACCGCGCCGCCAGCTCTTACACCAAGGAATTTCTCTTTCACCAGAGCAACAACGACCGCCAGCTGCTGCAGATGGTCGAAGGCGCTCTGTCGCGCATCCGCGAAGGCAGCTTCGGGGAATGCATCTCCTGCGGCAAGGAGATCAACGCCAAGCGCCTGGAAGCCGTTCCCTGGACCCGCCACTGCATCGAGTGTCAGGAAAAAGCGGAACAGGGCCTGCTCGAAGAAACCCAGCGCTGACCGAATCCCAGTGACTGAGTGTCCGCCCTCGCCCGATTTAGGGCGGACCTGGTCCAAGCGTAGGGCGGACACTACTTTCCGCCCATGTTGAGCAACATGTAAGTCGGAGCCAGTAGCATACTCACTCCGCCCGCAGCAGATCCCACGCCTCTTTGTAGCACGCGTTCCTGGAGAGCGAATTGTGAGGCGACAAACAAATAACACATTTCGATCGGTTCACGATTTCAATCGGAATGATGTACCAGCTATCGGTTGGAATTACATAGATCGCGAAGAAATCGATCTCTCCCGCCGTGTAGCACTTTCGCCCGCGCTTTTCAATCCAACAAGCGTAATGTTTGTCTCGCCGGAATGCGGTGGACTTTACCTGCACGCGCAGGAAGCGCCCGCCAGTCTCCACCACGAAGTCGTACCGGCTGCTGTCTCCCCACGGTTTAATCACCCGCAGCCCGTGCTCTGTAGCGCGCGTCATAAAAAGGAGTTCTGCCCACTCTCCCCGCAGTTTGAACTCACTGCGGTCCGTCGGACCGTCTCTGAACATTGAATTGTCCCCAGAAATAGAAAACGCGGCCAGAACGGCCGCGTCTGAGAATTGCTCTCTATTTCAATGCTAGCATTTTCAAGGGGGTAAACCGGACATGCTTTTCAACTTTATTTTCCCGTTGTTCTCATCGACTTAACCCCGATCGTGTAATTTCGCCATATTGACAAGCCTTTCCCCGATTTAGGAATAACCCGCAGCTAATCATGTAGAACGAACACTCTTTTTCACGTCGCCCCCTCATAGTTGTCATCCCGACCGGAGCGGAGGGACCTGCTGTTTTCGTCGCGACAACGACCCTGAGAATGCCCAAGCAACGGGTGCCCATTTCAATCGAAGGCGCGAAATGCTTCCCGCGGCGTTCGTGTTTCACGCCATGCTGGACGAGAGCGTCGAGAATCGGTTTGCAGTTGTGAAGATTTTCGTCGAGATGAAGAACGAAGTCTTCAGGCAGCGACAGCGCCCGTCCCCTGCTCCCAGCGGATTGCTTCTTCGACCTGCCGCAGCTTGAGGCCCTATTCGGAAGCAAGATCGTCTATCGATTCGCGGGTATTGAACCCGGAAGCGACGACCGCAGTCGAGGTTCCGGTACCCGCAATCACCGGCTTGCCAAAACCTACCACCGGATTGATCTGGATCGGCCTGGGCTCGTTGTGCGTTCCGGTCGGTCTCTAGGTACCGCCGGCTCCAGGCAGGAGTGGGAAATTAGGCGGTAATTCTCCGACTTCGACATCGGATGAATCGACCTCGTCGTCTTCTGAGTACATGAAGAAACTAGCCGTCGGAGCGAGTCCGGCACCGTAGAAGCGAACTCCGTGGTTACGCAGAATCGAGAAGAAACTGTCCGCTCCTATGTAATCAGCGCCGCCTCGTGAAGGCAACCAGCCCTGCTCATGGGCCTCATAAGCTATGAGCCAGTGGTTCTCATAGAGATTCATGCCCGTCATGTGGCTGCGCTATTTCGCAAATCCCGAAGTGTTGAGTAAGCCCAAATTGTTCAGGTCCAGGGCGGCAAGTGCGACCACATCGTCGTCAAGTTTGGCGATCCGATCTCCGACCACTTTCGAGATGCTTATATTCATCTTGTTCGCCAGCCAAAGTGCCCACACCACTTCATTCCCCTGCTGAAGAGGCGCATGATAAGCGCAGATGCTTTCGATTGCCGTCGTGAGCGCGTCGCTATTAGTGTGGTAAGCCGCATATTTGTCATAGATGTCCACCAAGACTGACAACATGCTGGGTTCACCTACCGCCGCTTTCAAGAGCAACGCTTCGCAGAATTTCCAGTTCTCCTCCGTAATATTCGCGCTCAATGTCTGCTTGGCTGCGTAGGTGAGAACACTATCGGAGGGAAATTTCCTTACATGATCAAAAGCGCGATCAAAAAGAGTCAATAGATCAGTCGCTTGGGGCTGGCCGCTGTCACGAATCAGGAGGGTTCGTAGGTCACTTTTCCATGGTGGTTCTAGTCGTTCGGGTAGTTGGATGACATCTGTCTTCGGATCATTCATCTCGAGCTCAAATTCGCGCGCGACCTCATGGAGAGCGGCGAGTGCTTCTTCTGCGTCGGACACTGTCGAGAAGTACAAATAGTAATCGTCGATTGATCTGGTGCCTCGCAACGAAGGAAGCTTGGATCGCAGCCGTAGGTCCATCGCTGTACCTAGGACTTCTGCGATAAGGAACGAAGTGTCGGGGCCGATGGGGATCCCGCCAGTCTGTTTATCCTGGGTTTCTCTCGGCCAGAGATCAAGGCGATTGCCGAGAAGCTTAAATTTTCTGTCGGATCTTGCAGCAGTTTTGCCGTGAAGGGCCCACGGCACGCTGTGGGTATAAATAGAAGGATAGTAGCGAGCAATGTCGGTCGTCAGTAGATACCTTGCACCCACGGATCTCTGAGCCCTAAATAGCGGTTGCTTGTTGAGGTCGTTCGTGGCTTCGAGGGCACGGTCAGTGCTTCGTTTCGGGACGCTGAGGGATAGAGGGGATGTCGCACAAAAGGCTTCCAGTGCCGGCCAGTTGGCCGCTATTTCGTCTGACAGAATACATTGGTGCAGTGGGTTTGGAATCGCCAGTGATCTGCGCATGTGTTTCCGCTTGGGGACGGAATGAGTGACGCAAAGACTTCGCGGAACCCCTGCACCTTTTACCCTGTTCAGAATGTCCGAGACTCGTGGTCGGGTGTATGCGAGCAGGTCAGGAATCGCAACTGAGAGTGCAAGAGAGTTCACGGGTGGAATCACCCGGTCAGGGAAATACCCTCTTGTCAGCAGATCCTCGACCGTCAAGGTCGAGGGAGTACTTGCAGACGCCATGAAGATGCTGCTCCCTTCGGGGGAAGGGGGACCGTCCGAGATTATAGCGTATGCCTTGCTGCCGAGCTTTGCTCGACTGGACAGCCGAGGGTGGCTGTCCCCACGTGACTAGGCTAGAAAAATCCGCTCTATCTCACACTGCTGGGCTGTAGGGTCGAAGGTAACGTTGAAGTGGTCGAAGAATCCATTCATGCCGAGCAGGCCCGCGATTGGCAAATCTTCCGAAAAGCCTGCTCGAATGTTGATGATTCCCCCGGGTGCGAAGAGGACAACGTCGTGGAGATAGTTGCGTGAGGTTCCATTGATGCCGAGGGTTTCTTCGACGGTGCCTTTTTCGATTTCCAGTCCGATGAATCGGCCAATGCTGGCATGAAAAATACAGCGCGAGGCGCCCGAGTCTATCACTGCCTCGAACCGCTTTGTGCGGGGCGCATTCCTGGAGGGCAGCGCAATGCTGACATTCAACGTTGTGCTGTAGGTAACCCCACCGCCGTGCAGTGGATATTGTTTGTAGGGTAATTTCAGAATTTACACCGACAGGGGCAACCAGACCTTCGGGGTCTTCAAAAGAACCGGGTCGGATACGCCGGCGATCTCGCTATTCTTGACAGCCTCTTCGTAGGTTGAGCCAACTGCCACAATTTTGCTCTCATCCTCAGACAGGGCAATCCACTTATCGAGTGGAGCTGAGCGCAAGGCCTCGAGACGTTGGTCGGTTTGGCTGGCCATGATTACTAAAAAAAGCCTACTCTGAGGGGGCCCGTGCGTCAACGTGACCTAGGACCCTTCGCCGCTGTGCCTTCCGTAGCAACAAGTTAGCAGTTCAACTCTCGCTCTCGGAGAGCGACTCGAGCATTGCTCGACTGGGCGGACGTAGGGCGTCCGCCCTACGGAGCGACTACTGAATCAGCGTGCCTCCATTGGTTGGCTCTTCCTCTGGCGGAATCACTACCGCTGCCGCCACTCTGTCTCCGGCTTCGATGTTCAGCAGGCGGACGCCTTGGGCTGAGCGTCCCGACTCGCGGATGAATTTGGATTCGATGCGGATGATTTTGCCGTATTGGCTGATCAGCATGACCTCGGCGTTTTCGGTTACCTGGGCGATGCCCACGACTTTGCCGTTGCGCTCGGTGGTCTTTACGTTGATTACGCCTTTGCCGCCGCGATTAGTGAGCCGGTATTCGTCGGCGGCGGTGCGCTTGCCGTATCCGTTTTCAGTGACGGAGAGGATCAGCGAACCTTTCTTGCCGACGTCTTCGACTTCATCGGTAGAATCGGCCGCAGGAGCCGTCGCCGGCACCGCGTCCGGTTTCACGGTCGTCGCCATTCCGACAATGTAGTCTTTCTCTGCCAGATTCATGCCGCGCACTCCAGTGGCGTTGCGGCCCATGGAGCGGACGTCGGTCTCTTCGAAGCGAATGGCTTGGCCATCATGCGAGGCGAGGAAAACGATCTGCACGCCGTCGGTCAGGCGCGCGGCTACCAGTTCGTCGCCCTTGTCGATGTTGATGGCGATGATGCCTCCGTTGCGGACGTGGGAGAAATCCTTCAGGTCGGTCTTCTTGACCGTGCCGTTGCGGGTGGCGAAGAAGACGTATTTGTTTTCTTCTTCGAGATTGCGCACGGCAAGCATGGTGCGCACCGTCTCCCCGGGTTGCAGCGACACCAGACTGCCTACGTGTTTGCCTTTGCCGGCTGCGCCCACGTCGGGGATTTCGTAGACCTTCAGCCAGTAGACGCGCCCGGTGTTGGTGAAGATGAGAATGTAGGCGTGGGTGGAGGCGATGAACAGATGCTCGACGAAATCCTCGTCGCGCGTCTTCATGCCCATGCGGCCCTGGCCTCCGCGGCGCTGATTGCGGTACGTGGAGATCGCGGTGCGCTTGAGATAACCGCTGTGGCTTACGGTGACGGCCATTTGCTCATCGGCGATGAGGTCTTCGAGATGAATTTCGGCGGCTTCGTCTTCAATTACGGTGCGACGTTCGTCGCCGTAGAGCTTCTTGACTTCTTCGAGCTCTTTCACGATCACGCTGCGCAGTTTTTTCTCAGAGCCTAAGATCGCTTCGTAGTCGGCGATGTTGTCGCGGGTAAACTTCAGCTCTTTGTTGATTTCATCGATCGAGAGCCGGGTCAGGCGATGCAATTGCAATTCGAGAATGGCGTCGGCCTGAATACCGGTGAAGGGCTTTTCCGGGTCGAGTTTGGGCGAGCGGCCGGTGATGTTGATCTCGATCTTCTTGCCGCTGAAGTAAGCGACCAAGTTCTCTCGCGCGTCGGCACGGTTGGCGCTGCCGCGAATGATGACAATCACATTGTCGAGGTGATCGAGCGCAGTGAGGTACCCTTCGAGAATGTGCTCCCGGTCTTTAGCCTTGGCCAGCAAAAACGAAGTGCGGCGCCGAACCACGTCGACGCGGTGATCGATGAAATGTTTGATCGCCTGAATCAGGCCCATTTCCTTCGGCTGCCCATTTACGACAGCCAGGAAAATCATGGAAAAACCTTCCTGCATCGAGGTGTGCTTGAAGAGCTGGTTCAGCACGATTTGGGGCTCCCCACCGCGCTTGAGTTCGACGACGATGCGCATGCCGTCGCGGTCGCTCTCGTCGCGAATGTCGGAGATGTCGTCGATGATCTTGTCGTTGACTAACTGCGCCATGCGCTCGATCAGGCGCTTTTTGCTGACCTGATAAGGAATTTCCGTAACCACGATCGCCTGGCGATCTTTGTTAAAGGTTTCGATGCCGGCCTTGGCGCGCATCATGAAGCGGCCGCGTCCGGTTTTGTAGGCTTCGAAAATTCCGGCCTTGCCGTGGATGATTCCGTAGGTCGGGAAGTCGGGGCCCTTGACGATGTTTAGAATTTCCGGGAGCTGTGCGGCTGGGTTGTTCACCAGCAGGATCGTGGCTTCGACGATTTCCGTGAGATTGTGCGGCGGGATGTTGGTCGCCATGCCGACGGCGATTCCGTTCGATCCGTTGACCAGAAGATTGGGGATGCGCGTCGGTAGAACCGTGGGCTGCAGGTTAGAGTCGTCGTAGGTCGGCTCAAAGTCGACTGTGTCCTTGTCGATATCGGCATTGAGATCTTCCGCCATGCGGGCGAGGCGGCACTCGGTGTAACGCATGGCCGCGGGCGGGTCATCGTCGACCGAGCCGAAGTTTCCTTGACCATCGATCAGTGGGTAGCGTAACGAGAATGGCTGCGCCATGCGAACCAGCGCGTCGTATAGCGCGGTATCGCCGTGGGGATGGTATTTACCCATGGTTTCACCGACTACCCTGGCGCACTTCACGTACCTGCGATTGTGCATCAGGCCAGAGTCGAACATGTGATAGAGAATGCGGCGATGCACGGGCTTCAATCCGTCGCGCACGTCGGGCAGCGCCCGTCCAATAATGACGGACATTGAGTAGTCGAGGTACGACCGACGCATTTCCTCTTCGATATTTACGGGTTGAATGTTCAGCGCGCCGGGATTGCCGCCTTCGCCGGGAGGCGGAGGGGTTAAGGGTAGTTCGGGATTTTGATCGTCGGGCATAAGGACGCTTGTGGCTCCTAGCTCTCAGCTCTTTTCATCGGCCTCTCCTGAGAGATCTTACTTTTTCTCGCCGTTAATCGGCGGTAAACCATTGTATTTGCAGGAGCTTATTGGTCAATTGGATGTTCTTGATTATACCACGGTTGATGGGTTTTTGGGGCGGGTTGAGGTTGCTGTTTCAGGTCCCGGAGCTGGTTGGTGAGGGCATCTTTCGCCTGTGGGGGTTTGTGTTGTTTCTCCTACAGCTTTAGCGCTGCACCACAAATTCATCGATGCTCGTTAGAACCTCTCACTCATTCAAGGGCCGTTACCGCAGCGCGCTGCGCCACCCAAAATCTTTATTTTTCCCTGTCGTCTTTGGTGGGCTGCATTCTTGCGGGGCTTGCGGCTGCTCAGTCATAGCGGTCCGCGGGCTCTGTTGCTAAGGCCTGGTGATTACTTCGTTGGGGGCTGACGGCAGCGTGAATTTGACGCCGTTGTCGTGATTGGCTTGCAGTGTGGCGGGTATGTCAAGTGAGGAGAGTTGGATGTTTTTTGTCCAATGGCCGCTCTGCCAGTAGTTTGCGCTGGCGTAAATGGTGTTGCCTACGATGGCGTATTCGGGCACCTGCTCGCGGTGACCATCTTTAAAGATCAGTACTGCAGGCGGAAGTTCAGGTTGAGATCGCGGCGTGATTCCGCGGGAACTATTTGCGCCGGCTTCAGCGTAGTCCGGCGGCGCGGTCGTGCCGCGTTCCCCGGATTGCAGTTTTCCTCCGAAGCGGACGTAGCGATCTCCTTGTAGTTCGATCAGCAGCGGCTCGGACTTTGCTTCTGGTGGAGAGTCGGCTGCCGGAGCTGGCTGCACGATCACGAACTGCGGTGGGATTGTTACCGGAGCAACGGGGTAGTCGGCATAAAAAGGATCGCCCAGGAAAATTGCGCCGGGGCCGAAGGCACGGGAATGCGGACCGCTAGACGAGACGCTGGCATTTGAGAAGCCGTTGCCTGAGAAGCCAATATTCCGCACAAAGCCAGCGTACCCAGCGCCACCCGGCACACCCATCGTTGCGCCCCGCATCTGGGCGATTGAGATTGGCGCAAAAACCATCGCTCCCAGCAACAACGCAGTCAGCACGATGATTGGCCGCTGGGGCATACTAGTTGGCTTCGACAGCGGCTGGAACCTGGAAGTCGATGCCCCGGTCGTCGTTCTGCTTCTCCGTGGCAGTCAGGTCCAGGTCAGCAAGCGCGATCTTCTGGCGATGCCCGCCGGTCAAGTCGAACAGGGTGCTCCCCACAATCGCGTAGTTCGCGACTTCGACTTGATGACCGTCTTTGAACACGAGCACGGTTTGCGGTTGATCCTGAGCTGGTGCGGCATCAGCTTGAGCCGATGCGTCTGACTCCGGCGCGGACTGTGAGTAATCGTTGCGAGGGCGGCTGGGATACGGAGTCGGTGCGGAAGCTGTCCCCGGGCCGCGGCGATCGAATACGGTAGGGCCGCCGTTATATTGGTCGTCGGGAGAATTATCGGCTGCCTGGTCGCCGGAATCGTAGTATCCGTAGTAAGGCGCGGCGTAAACGCCGCCCCACGGCAGCGTTCCGCCATTGTGATGATGGTGATGAGCGTCCAGCGATAGATTCGGGTTAGTTGTGAAATGAGGCTGCCCTAGCAACGTGCCTCTGAAGCAGCAGGTCGGGGCTGCCGGCGTATACCCGCGCGGTCCGAGAGAGGTCACACTTGGCGCGACACCGTTGACCTGGCGGCCACCAAATCCGGGCGAAGTTACCGACGCAGGCATGCCGTTGACTTGCGCGCCTGCACTGGTGGATAGCAGCAACGGAACAAAGACGAGGGCAAACAGCACGAAGGCAGAACCCGCTCCGGTAGCTCGATTCAGCAGTTGCACGGAGAAATCATACTCCACTTTTCGAGGCATGGCGCACTACCCCCTCAAATATTAGAACATGGGACGACGCGCGAAGTTGCGTGCCTAAAGAGAATTACTTTCGTGCTAGTCGGGGAACCAGGCTGTGGGCTAAGTCGCTGAAAGGCCGGGTTGTGCAGTTACTAAGGGGCCAATCTGGCACAGCAGATTTCTCGCTTTGCTCGGAATGACAACCCAGGCTTCAAATGAAACCCTGGGTTTCACGGCCTTCCCACGTGCGAAAGTTCCGCCAAGTTCCAGAGCGCGTTTGCCAGCAGCAGTCCCCACACACAGGCCATTACCAGATCGTCGTGCCGGGTTTCAAGCAGGTCGGCGGCAACTCCTGCGATAAACAAAAACAAAAATGGAGTCAGCATGAGTTGAAATCCGAATCCGGGATAGTGGGGTGTGCCCAGGGTGCAGAACAGGAACCAGGCTGCGATCAGCAAGGGCGCCGTGTTGCCGAAATACCGTGGGCGCCGCCAGGAAAAAAATGTGACCAGAGCCGCCGGGATCGCGAGCAGCAGCGCTGGGCCACTCTGCCCGAGTTGCCTGAGCACCAGTAGATAGGTTCCGGGCATAAGAAACGCCCGCCACGTAATGCCAAGAAAACTAGCGTGGGCCATGCTTTTCCAAAAGATGGCAGGACCGAACAGGTATGAGGCCAGCAAAAGAATGAATGCCACGCCACACGCTGCCGCCCAGATGGCAACCGCGGCTCGTCGCCGGGTGGGCGCCAGATACAGCATGAAGCCAAGTGCAATTGGAATCAGGATGATCAGCGAAAACTGAGAGCCGATGGCTAACGCCAATGAAAGTCCGAGCAGCAAGATGCGCCGCCAGTTCCACACTACGACCTCGCGCGGCGCGTATAAAGTGTGGGCCACGGCAATCGCAGTGAAGATGGCTCCGAACGCGCCCCATGCGGCTCCCATTTCCGGTTGCGCAGAATAGAGCGTGCTGCTGCGGAGGATCAGGGGGGAGAAACAATACAGCCCGAGCGCAATGTAGCCGCCCGCATTTCCGTACAGCCTGCGCGCCACGTACCACAGCGATGCCCCCAGAAGAACTCCGAAGACTAGATAGGGGGCTCGGGCCAACCATCCCCAGTAATGAAAAGTTCCAGATTCGGTTGTGCCCGTCCAGCCGAGCAGTGGAACGGAGCCGAGCAGATACCACAGCGGGGAGTGATTGGGATCGTAGCCTTCGTTGTTCTCGATTTCAGACGGGGTTGGAGTGCCGGCCTCCATGCGCTCGACCGAGGGCGTTCCCGCAATCGAGTGGTCACTCCATTGTTGCAGGCCTTCGACGACCCGAGAGAGCTGTGAAGATTCGATTTCCGTTGGCTGGGTTCCGCGGACGAGCAACCAGGCACACTGCGCCAGGAACAGTAAAAGGAGAAATGCAGCCAGAACCTGGGGACGGCCGAAGCGCTCGCGCGTGAGAAATTTCGCCATTGAGGGACGGCGAGTGTTTTACCATGTCCGGGGACGATTGGGGAAATTTCTGCCATGGACGATGTGAAAGAGGCCTCGCCAGCTGCGAACGTGTCGCCATCCGCAGCGCGATCTGAGCCCGCATCGATCGACCCGCTGCCGTTGCATGATCCGGCGCAAACGATTTTTATCGGCCCGCAAGGCTTGCGCGCTGGCTGGAGAGTTTTGCTTTACCTTGGGATGTGGAGAGTCTGCCTGATTCTGTTTCGCACGCTGGTGCCTCTTGTGCAACCGCAGGGAGTGCATGGGATTTGGCTGGACCTGATTGGGGAGTTGGAGTTTCTCGCGGCAGCCTTTGTGCCTGCATTTGTGATGGCGGCTATCGAGAACCGTTCTATCGGCAACTACGGCTTGCGGCTACGGCCTGCCTTCGGAAAATTGTTCTGCGTGGGCATGCTCTGGGGCATTGTGGCAATCTCGGCTCTTATGCTCGCCATCGGCTGCGTTGGCGACTTCTCACTCGGAGGACTCGCGCTGCATGGCCCGCGTATCCTCAAGTTTGCAACGTTCTGGGGCGCGTACTTTGTTTGTGTGGGCTTATCGGAAGAGTTTCTAACGCGCGGGTATGCCCAGTCTACGCTGACGGAGGGGATTGGCTTCTGGCCGGCTGCCCTAGTGCTTTCGACTTTCTTCCTGGGCTTGCATCTGGGGAATCCCGGAGAAACGTTCGTCGGCTTACTCGCGGTCGCAGCCATCGGATTGTTCTTTTGCCTGACGCTTCGCCGTACCGGAACCTTGTGGTTTGCCGTGGGCTTTCACGCAGCGTGGGACTGGGGCGAAAGCTATCTATACTCTGTCCCCGACAGCGGCGGAATGTTTACCGGGCATTTGATGCGTTCTTCGTTCCATGGCTCGCGCTGGATCACGGGGGGCTCGGACGGGCCCGAAGGCAGCGTGCTGGTGTTCTTGATCCTGGCGCTGAGTTGGCTGGCGTTTGACCGCGTATATCCGGAAGTCAAGTATCGCCATGGCTCGGTTATGGCGAAGCCGGCTTAGGGAGGGCAAAGAACAGCCGCGCTGCCCAGCGCAGGATTCGCCAGCCGATTGCGGCACTCACGAGAATGGTACTCAGCCACAGCAGAACTGTGGGGAGATAGAAGAGCACCGAGGCCATAGTCGAGACATAGTCGGCGACTCCGTCGAGGCCGTCGCGCATTGCGATTTTCAGACGATACAGCGGTCGCCAGTTTAGTCCGAATACTTGCGCGTCGGCCTGGGCGTGGAACTCGACTGTGATGGCCACGGTTTCCACTTGTTTGGAAAGCGCTTCGAACTCGGCCTGCTGCTGCTCGATCTGGCCATGGACGACGTCCAATTTCTCGCTCACGTCGAGGGTATCTTTTACGGTAGATGCCCGCTTGAGAATTGAGAGGTATTGCGCCTCCTCGGCGTGCAAATTTCGCAGCCGAGCCTGCTGGTCGATGTATTGACGGGTTACGTCTTGGGCTTCCATGCGGTCGCTGTCCACGCGCAAGCCGAGTTTGCGGATTTCAATTCGCACTTCTTCAAAGCGGGCTGCGGGCACGCGGATGGTGAGCGAACCGACGCTCGCGTCCTGGCCGCCCGTTACCTGCGAACTGACTAAGAAGCCTCCCGCATTCTCCGCAAGCTGACGAACTTTCTCGAGACTGGCGGACGGGTTTCTGACGATGAGTTCCATCGAGGCGGTACGCATCAATTGGCGATCGCCGGAGGAATCGGCTGCTGGCGCGGAAAATCCCAGGCTGGCTATTTGAAGGCTCATCGCGTCTGCAGGTGCACCCCCGGGAACGCCGCCTACTACGCCTTCCATCGCGAGAGGCGCAGGTGGTCCCTGCTCGCGGCTTGGCATAGGTTCGGAGTTTGCTGGCCGACGCCAAAATGAATTTGATCTCGATGCCGCTACAGCGCCGAGGCGGTTTCCTGACTCTTGGCTAATCCCTCGGGGATGGTGTTGTTCGAGCGGTTGAATCGCGCCCACGTAAACGGCGATCAAGCCTGCGGCAATCAACCATCCCGTCTTTAGCCGTCTCCAGTTCTGCTCCTGGTTTCCCCCGATGATCGGCATCGTCGTGCCTCCCGCTATTTGTCTTTAGAGCTTCGCCATGACCGATTTGTTCCCGAACGGTGTTCTTTCGAAGAACGCGGGAGGAAATGGCGCTTGCGTGAATTTTGCGATTACGGCGCGGGGCGGGCGGTTCGGTTGACAGCTACTCGGGATTGCACCGCATTGGCAATGGCGTCGGCGAAGCGCTCAGCGGCTTCTGCATGGGAAGTCAGGAAAAGAGCTGGCTCAATCAATTCCAGTTCCATGATGCGAAATTGAGCTTGGTTGGGGATGCGGTCGATGACTCCGTCGACCCGCGCGTAGAGCGTGTGCTCGACGGCCCGCACAGCGCGAGTGGCGGACTCGATGACGAAGGCAGGCGGGTCGGCGGCGTGGGACTTGCCCCCGAAGTCGCTTTGGACGCGGAAGTCTCCGGGCTTAGGCGTTTTGAGAACGGCGTGGCTAAATTTCCCGCCGAAGAACATGAGCGACCACTCACCCTCGGTGACGATGCTCTCCATGAATTGCTGGACGATGACTCCGGGCCCGGCCTTGAGTTCTTCAAACAGGCCTTGGGCACCTTCGGCATTCGGTGCATCCACGAGTTTGGTGCGATGAGCGGTGGCTGAGATTCTGGGCTTGACCACGGCTTTTTTCCATCCTTGGCCGCGTAAGGCGTCCGCCAGATTCCGGTTTTCTTTTGGCTCACACCACAAGGTTGGCACAATGAGAATGCCGTCATTCTCGAGCGAGCGCAGGTAAGACTTGTCGGCGTTCCATCGGATGATCGACGGAGAATTCCAGATGGCGCATCCAGTCGTTTCGAGAAATACAACCCAGCGCAAAAACTCTAGGCTGCGCAGGTGATAGTCCCAGCAGGAACGGATCACCACAGCATCGCAGTCTTGCCAGGGAAAGCCGAGATCGCTCCAGACCGCTGGTTCGGATTTCAGGCCGCGGTTGGCGAGCGGTTGCAGCAAGGATCGGTCGTCGGGCGTGAGATCAGGCCAGTCGTTGGAGGTGGCTAGGGCTATCCGCATTAGCGAAATCCTGGTTTAATCAGGTGACCAATTTCTCCGTCAGCACGACCTGGCAACCGGCGCGACGAGGGAAAGCTAGGCTGAGGCGGTTCCGGAATTATTTCCGTCGGGTTATTCGAGCACGGATCCATTCCGCCAACGCATCTTCGCTCAGATTCCCTGCGGCTGATTCCAGGACGGTCGTAACGGCTTCGGCTTCGTCGACTTCGAGATCGAATCTGTTTAATTCGAGAAAGAGGCCAATGGCGAGAAACCCAGCTCGTTTGTTTCCGTCGCCAAAAGGGTGATCCCTCACGAGCCCAAATCCGTATGCCGCCGCCAAACGGGCCACGTCTGCACCGCGTTCGTAGGCGTGGACGTTCTTCGGGCGCGCCAGCGCTGACTCAAGTGCGGCTTCATCCCGTACGCCCCACAGGCCGCCGTGTTCAGCAAGGCTCTCGGCGTGGAGCAACACGAGGGCACGCCGGTCTAACCAAACCGGATTTCTCACTTGGCCAGCGCGCGGAAAACGCTGCGATACTTGCTCATGAATCCCCGTCCAAGGTCGAGTTGCTTCTCAACCTCGGGATCGTACGGAGTGAGCAAATATCCCGCAGGCGTTTCGATGGCAAAGAGCGTGTCGTCCTTCTTGGCTCGAAGGCGAACCAGCATTTCTTTGGGCAGGACCAGGCCGGTGGATGTGCCTACGGATCTAAGCTTGAGTTTCATACACGGAGCAAATATCCATACACATTATAATACGAAACCGCAGGAGTTTTTGGGACAAATGCGCCCACCCCGCACTGTGTGCCGAGTTTAGATGTCCAAATTCTTCACATCGAGCGCATTGTCTTCGATGAACTTGCGGCGAGCTTCCACGTCTTCGCCCATCAGCGTGGTGAAGATAGTTTCGCACTCAGCGATGTCTTCGAGCTTAACGGATAAGAGCGTGCGCCGCTCGGGATCCATAGTGGTTTCCCAGAGCTGTTGCGAGGTCATTTCGCCGAGACCTTTGTAGCGCTGGACGATGTAATCCTTGCGGCCTTCTCCCAGAACGTAATCGAAGAGATCGCGCGCCGTGGCTTTTTCGACCAGTACGGGTTCGATTTTTTTCTTCGGGGTGGGCTTCCCGGGCACGTCTGCCGCGACTTTCTTCTGCGTCTTGTCGCCGTTCTCGGACTCACCATCGGTCGGCTCTTCGGCGTTGGCCGCCGCAGGAACCGTCTTGGCGACGGTCTCGATTACAAATGGCGGCTCCATATACGGCTCGATCTGCTTGAACTTCGAGAGCAGCTGGCGGTACTCAGCGGTCGATGCCAGTTCCCAATTGATCAGGTGTTCGGCGCCCTGCGAGTTCACGTAACGGACCGCCCACAGGTTGTGTTCTTCGTCGAAGCGGCTCTCGACTTCCTTGAAGCCGCGTTCCTTTTGCAGCTTCTTTAGTTCCTTTTCCAGCTTCTCGATTTTCTTGGGAGCGGCTTTCTTGTCGCCTTCGAAGTCGATGCGTTTGGAGAGATCGAGCTTAGGAAGAATCTCGGTTACACGTTCGTCGCGCAAGCGCTTGTCGACTTTGTCGAAGAGCTTGAGATATTCATCCAGCACGTTCATGAAGCGCGACAGATTCGCGCCTTCGAGCTTGGCAGCGCCTTCGCCATAACGGACGACCAGGCCCTCCGAGGCGCGCTTAACCAGAACTTTTACGTACTCGCGATCGTCTTTGATGTACTGCTGCGACTTGCCCTTCTTGATCGAATACAGCGGCGGTTGCGCGATAAAAACGTTGGCGCGCTTAATCAGTTCCTGCATGTGACGGAAGAAGAACGTGAGCAACAGAGTGCGGATGTGGCTTCCGTCCACGTCGGCGTCGGTCATCAGAATGATTTTTCCGTAACGCAGTTTGCTGGCGTCGAAATCCTCTTTCGAGATGCCGGTGCCGAGAGCCGTAATCATGGCGCGAATTTCTTCGTGCGCTAACATCTTGTCGTAGCGGGCTTTTTCAACGTTGAGAATTTTTCCCTTGAGCGGCAGAATGGCCTGGAAACGCCGGTCGCGGCCTTGCTTTGCGGTACCGCCTGCGGACTCGCCTTCGACCAGAAACAACTCGCAACGCTCTGGCTGCTTCTCGGAACAATCCGCGAGCTTGCCGGGCAGGCCTCCGCCGTCGAGGGCGCCCTTACGGCGGGTGAGATCGCGGGCTTTGCGCGCGGCTTCGCGGGCGCGGGCTGCGTCGATGGCTTTGTTGATGATCTTTCGCCCGACAGTCGGGTTCTGCTCGAGGTATGCGCCGAGGCGTTCATTCACGAAGGCCTGCACTACGCCCGCAATGTCGGAGTTCAGCTTGCCCTTGGTCTGGCCTTCAAATTGGGGCTGCGGCAGCTTCACGCTGATCACCGCAACCAGTCCTTCGCGGACGTCGTCGCCAGTCAGATTTTCCTTTACGTCTTTGAACAAGCCCATCTGCTGACCCGCGTAATTGATGGTGCGGGTCAGAGAGGTTCGAAACCCGGAGAGATGCGTGCCGCCGTCAACCGTGTTGATGTTGTTGGCGAAGCTGAAAACCGTTTCGGAGTAACCGTCGTTGTATTGCAGGCCGATCTCCATCGCTACGCCATCGCGGTCGGCTTCCATGTAGATTGGTTTGTCGTGCAGTGTTTGCTTGCCGCGATTGAGGTGCTTGATGAATTCGGCGATGCCGCCGTTGTATTTGAATTCCGCGGTCTTGGGCTCGCCGGTTTTCGGATCCGTAGTGCGCTCGTCGGTGAGCGTAATCAGCAATCCTTTGTTGAGGAAAGCGAGCTCACGCAGGCGCTGCGCCAACGTATCGAAGTTATATTCGGTTACGGTGAGGATGCTCTTGTCGGGCAGGAAGTGAACCTTGGTTCCGCGCTTCTTGGTCGCACCCGCTTTTTTCAGCTTGCTGGTGGGCTCGCCTTTGGAATACGTCTGCTCCCAGGTGAAACCATCGCGCCAGATTTCGAGATCAAGTTCCTCGCTGAGCGCATTCACGCAGGAAACTCCGACGCCGTGCAATCCGCCGGAGACTTTGTAGGAGGATGCGTCGAACTTGCCGCCCGCGTGCAGCGTGGTCATGACGACTTGCGCGGCGGGAACCTTCTCGCCGTCGATATCCATCGAATCCACGGGAATGCCGCGGCCGTTATCGACCACGGTGATGGAGTTATCGAGGTGAATTGCGACTTCGATCTTGTCGGCGTATCCGGCGAGCGCTTCGTCCACCGAATTGTCGACGACTTCGTAAACGAGGTGATGAAGTCCGATCTCACCCGTCGAGCCGATGTACATTGCTGGACGTTTGCGGACGGCTTCCATGCCGCCCAGAACTTTGATGGAATCGGCGGTGTAGTCGCCGTTGCCGTTGACAGGGTTCGGCCCTCCAGCTCTGTTCTTTGTGTCGACGATTGCCGCAGTACCTATTTCTTTTGTTGCCATTCAGCTCCGGGTGAGAATGCCAGATTTGAGCTCTGGCCGGCGCGCATTTCCTGTGCCCCAAAACGAGGTCAAATGACTGGAATCATTAACACTTACAACATCAGGATTTAGAATAAATTATATCACAGTCCACCCCGTTCTCGGACCCGGAATCGAGCCGGTAAACCGTGTTTCTTGTGTCATTTAGGGACAGGGTGCGGCGGGCGGAAATCGGCTTGCGATCGGGGGCTAGTTCTAGGACTTACTTGGGCGGCGGAGACGATTCTTTCCTGCCAAAACTCAAACCTTCCACGAGATCGTCCACTTCGTCCTCCGTCCCCCCAATGAACGTGAAGGAGACAAGATAACCCTTCTCCATCAAAACGAGAGTGCTCTGATGCAAGGTCAGATTACCGAGCGCTTTGCTGAAGTCGCCGCGAACCAGTGGCTTTGCATCCACCGGGTAATCGTAAGGCTCGTTCACGACGTTCAAGCCCTTGGACTTGGTCAACTCGGTGAGCGGGCCAAAATACTGCGCGGCATTCTGCAGACCGGGGTAAGAAAATGCGGGTTCCGCCGCCACCAGGATTGTGGAGTTCACCGAGTCGCCAGCGACCTCCGGTGGGCGCTCGAAGACGGCTAGAAATAGCATTGATTTCTTCGCCGCGCTAATAGAGTTTGAGGCGGCCTCTTGGTTTGAATCGTCACTCATCTGCTGCGTGCGATCGACCCACCCAAAAGGGATCTTGCAGGTGAATCCAAACGATGTGTTACGGTAAACACCATTTACGATGGACCCCGCATCGCTTGGAACTGGTTGCGACTGCCCGGATTTGGGCTTGCTTGACGATGACTGCGCCAGTATCTGCGCGTGAAATATCGCCAGAACGACTGCCAGAAATATACCCAAGAGTCGACGACTGCGGATACCCATTCCGCCATGTTAATGGAGCCGAGCCATTCCGGTCGCCCCCCAAAGGAAAACTTCGTTGCCTTTAGGCCGCGATGCCAACACCCACGGGCTGGGCGCAGTGCGCACAGCGCCTCGCATCAAGTGGAATTTCGCTGAGGCACTCGGGACATTTCTTCGTAGTCGGATCGGCGGGCGCCGGTGCTTTGCGCATGCGCGTGACCAGAGCGTTGATCGGCGTCACGACGAAGAAGTAAACGGCTGCCGCGATCAGGAGAAAGGACACTACGGTATTGATGAAGTCACCGACAGGAAAAACCGTGCTGCCGACGGTGAAACTGATCGACGAAAAGTCTGGCTTGCCGACGAGTGCGGCGATAAGAGGGGTCAGCAGGTCTTTGGTGAGGGCGGTAACCACGCCACCGAAGGCCGCTCCAATCACGACGCCGACTGCCATATCGATTACGTTGCCGCGCAGAATGAACTGCTTGAATCCGCTGAGCATGAAGGTTCCCTCCTAAGAACGGATGGCGGCAACTTTACGGCGGATGACTGCCTGCGTCAAGCTTGACGGGAGAGGCGAGAACGCCCGTCCTCATCGTCAGATCCGCATCGGCATCACGATATAGCGATACTTGTACTCTTCGCCCTCGGCGGGGCGCATCTGCCCGGCGGACTGAGAATCCTTGAATTCCAGCTTCACATCGCCGCCGCCGGTTGCCTTCAGGAAGTCCAAAAGATATTGAGCGTTGAAGCCAATGGCGATGGCGTCGCCGTTGTAATCGATTTCAAGCGAGTCTTCTGACTCGCCAGTTTCGGTCGAAGAAGCCGAAAGCTTCAACTCGCCCTTTTCCAGACGCATTTTGACGGCTCGCGAGCGCTCGTCGGCAAATTGGGCGACCCGCGAAATCGCCGCGGTCAGGTCTTCGCCATGAACTGTGATGCTCTTGTTGTTGTCCTTGGGCAACACCGCTTCAAAGTTGGGGAACTGGCCGGTGAGCATGCGGGAGGTAAGAAGTCTTTGTCCAATGCGGAAAAATAGCGTGGATTCGTCTTTCGCGAATTCGATCTCCTCAGTGTCAGTGGAATCGAGCAACGACTTCAGCTCGTCCATCGCTTTCTTGGGAACCAGGGTCTTCTGTTCGCCGGAAATCCCTTCGAACTTCTCGCTGCTGCGCTCGATGTGCGCAAGGCGGTGGCCGTCGGTAGCGACCATGGTAATCGACTCCGGCTTCAGCACCATCAACGCGCCGTTCAGCGTGTAGCGCGATTCTTCACTGGCAATGGCGAAGCCGGTCTTGGCAATCATAGACCGCAGAACCTGGGCGGGGATTCTTACGACTCCAGAGGTCGGGAAAGTAGGCAGGCTGGGAAAATTCGACCGGGCCATGCCGACCATCTTGGTATTCGATCGTCCACAGCGGATGCTGACCCAATGATTCTCCAGAAGCTTGATTGTGATGTCCGCGTCGGGCAGGAGCTTGACATAGTCATGCAGCTTGCGCGCGGGAATCGTGCAGGCGCCCTCTTTCTTCACCTTGGCCACGCACGATGTACGCAAACTGAGATCCAGATCCGTGGCGGTGAGCGAAAGCTTGTCGCCCGAAGCTTCAAATAGATAGTTTGACAGAATGGGGATGGTGGTCTTGCGCTCGACCACGCCTTGGGTCGCAGTGAGCTCTCGTAAGAGTTCGAACTTGCTGACCGTAATCTCCATGGTGGTGGTTCCCGCCGCGGACGCTATGGCTTCTACCGGCATAACCTGAGTCCCCCGCCAAGTGGCGCTACTTGCAATACTTTCCTTATATCAAAACAAAAACCTATAAAACCAGCAGTAACAACAGGAAACAGAGAAAATTTGTTGAGCCCGCGACCCTATCCACCCAGCTGCTCGGTCAGCTTATTCAGCAGCCGGTTCAAATCCTTATCGGTCTTGCGCACGCCGTCGATTTTCTCGACCGAGTGCAACACGGTCGTGTGGTGCTTGCCGCCAAACTGTCGTCCAATTTCAGGCAAAGACGCTTCCGTCAGATGCTTCGCCAGGTACATCGCGATCTGCCGTGGATAGACGATGGCTCGCGAATTATTCTTGGCTTTAATCTCGACCAGCCGCAATCCAAACTGCTCGGCAACCGATTTCTGAATCGATTCAATCGTGACTTTGCGAGCCTGGGAATCGATGAAATTCTTGAGCACTTGCTGGGTGTAGGGGAGGGTGATCTCGGCGCCGATGAGCGATGAGTGCGCGACCAGCCGGATGAGCGCGCCTTCCAGTTCGCGGACGTTGGAACGGATATTGGAAGCGATGTAAAGAGCCACGTCGGTCGGAAGCGTGACCTTCTCCTGCTCCGATTTCTTTTGCAGGATGGCCACCTTGGTCTCTAGATCCGGCGGCTGGATGTCGGCGATCAAGCCCCACTCGAACCGGCTGCGCAGGCGGTCTTCGATCTCGGCGAGTTCTTTCGGTGAGCGGTCGCTGGCGATCACGATCTGCTTCATCGACTCGTGCAGCGCGTTGAAGGTGTGGAAGAATTCCTCCTGGGTACGCTCTTTCTGAGCCAGAAACTGGATGTCGTCCACCAGCAGCACGTCGACGTTGCGGAACTTGTCGCGGAAGCTGGTCATCTTGTCGTAGCGCAGCGAGTTGATCATTTCGTTGGTGAACTTCTCGCTGGACACGTAACAGATTGTTAAGTGCGGCTGCCGTTTGCTCACCTCGTGGCCGATCGCCTGCATCAGGTGAGTCTTGCCCATACCGACGCCACCGTACAGGAAGAGGGGGTTGTACGCCTTTGAGGGACGTTCCGCAACCGCCTGGCAGGCGGCGTGGGCAAACTGATTTCCGCTGCCGATGACGAAGGCGTCGAAGGTATAGCGCGGGTTGAGCTGCGCCGCTCCATCCCAATCAAAGCGTGACTGTGATGGATGACTCGCGGGTGTTGAGTAGGCAGAAAGGCCGCCGTCATGGCGGACGGGCGTGGCGGCTGGATCGTCCCCCGGAGGAACAAATTTCACTTCCTGATACTCGAGGCCCAGATTGTCGAGGGCTTCCTGGATGAGATCGGCATACTTGTCGCCGACCTGGCAGAATTCCGGCTTGGGTACCCACACAAAAAGTGTTCCTCCGCTCGAGTGGCTGTAGCGGGTGGGCTTGAGCCAAGTATCGTAGGAATGCCGGTTGATTTTCTTTTCCAGCGCGTCAAGAATGCGCAACCACGGATTGGGAGCAAGAGTTGGACTTGAAACAGACATATAAAATTCTTGGTGGCGCTACGTAAGTCAGCGGCCTGAAATAAATGATTGCAATATGAAAGCGCTCAATTTCCAGCGCAGCAAGCTCCCCGCTGCGGGGCCTGTTTGCTTGGAGCGAGAAAATTTTCAATGAGCAGGAACGGTCCGCATACTAGCACAAAAAAATTGTCTTGGTGGAAATCTTCGAACAAAGATTTCTTTGACCTCCACGATTCAAAACGCGAAGAGAAAATTCTGTCAAGTAGCGACTTTGTAACTGCCGCAAGCATGGTGCAGCAATCGACTTCCACCACAGAGACGCAGCTAGCTACCTCTCCACAATTTGCTGTCGGCCGGATGCCGGTTTGCCCCTCTGCCCTGGGTCATTTATACTTCTCATTCGCCCTACAGCCATTATTGCACCGACTAACTGAATCAGGAGCAACTAAGTTTCATGCCCAAGCGCACATTCCAACCTAACCGACGTCACCGCTCGAAGACGCACGGATTTCGTACCCGGATGAAGACCAAGAGCGGCCAAGCGGTGATCTCGCGCCGGCGCGCCAAGGGACGCAAGCGGGTTTCAGTGAAGCCCGGCTTCCGTGAGTAGCCGATTTCCTTTTCCGGAATTGGTGGTAATTCCGCAAACTGAGTCTGGATCGTGAGCTATGTAAACAGTCTCGATCCGAACGGTGGTCTCGACCTGCCCGTCCCCGGCAAACGCGCCAGATTTACCGGCAGCATGCGCCTGCTCCGGCACAGCGATTTCGAGCGGGTGTACAAGCAGGGCCGTCGCCACTTTGCGGCTCACATGACGGTTTTTTATCTGTTGCGGGGAAGCGGCGAAGGACTCCGCGTTGGATTCACGGTCGGGAGAGTGCTGGGGGGAGCGGTCGAGCGCAATCGCATGAAGCGAAGATTGCGAGAGTCCGTTCGTTTGCGCTGGCCGGAAGCTCGTGTCCCGGTCGACGTGGTGATCAATCCCAAGAAGTCGGTGCTCAAACTTGAATTCGCTGAGTTGGGAAACGAGATCGGCCAGGCTTTTGAAGTAATCCAAAAGTCGGTGAGAAGAACGAAGTGATGTGTTGTCATCCGAGCGAAGCGAGGGATCGGGTTCGCCTTGGGGCCTGCAGAAAGCAGATTCCTCGTCGCTTTCGCTCCTCGGAATAACAACGAAATGAATTTGCTGCGGTTGTGCTAAAGCCGATGAATCGGATACCAAGAACCGTCGCGTTGCTCTTGCTCCGAGGGTATAAATGGGCAATATCGCCGCTGTTTTTGACGGCATGCCGATACGTACCGTCTTGCTCCGAGTACGCGATGGAAGCGGTCGACCGCTACGGAGTAGTACGGGGTGGTGTGATGGCAATCTGGCGGGTGTTGCGGTGCAATCCGTTGGCAAAGGGAGGACTTGATCCAGTGATTAAGCCCGGCCTGCCGGTTCCGTGCCATCACGAAACTGAGCTTTGCGGTCATTGAGAAAGTAAATTTGGCAGAATTTCAAAATCCTCAGCAAGGACCAGGGATGGAGCGCAGGCTGCTTCTCGTCTTCGCGTTGACCTTTCTGGTCATCGTGTTGTTCCAGCCGATCCTCAAGAAGTATTTTCCCCAGCCTCAGGCACCTGCGCAGCAAGCTCAGAGCCAGCCTCAGGCAACCCCGCAAGTGCCTGCTGTCAATCAAGCCCAAGCGGCACAACCGGCGGTTCCAGTGCTGAATGCGGGTGCCACAAAGCAGGCGGCCTCTGAATCGGAAATAGTGGTTGAAAACGATCTCTACCGCATCACTTTTACCAACCGCGGCGCGCAGGTCAAGTCCTGGGTCCTGAAGAAGTTCACTGACGACAAAGATCGACCACTGAATCTCATCAACAGCATCGCGGCGGAGAAATACGGTTACCCACTTTCTCTGTGGACTTATGACGAGAGCGAACGCAACAAGCTGAGTTCCGCACTTTATATTCCGGAATCCGATCAGGGTCTGGAGCGCAGCCAACCTGGAGCGGCCCAGGTGAAAGCGCCTGCGACGATAACGTTTGAATATGCCGACGGCGATGTAGCTGTCCGCAAGAGCTTCAGTTTCGACCATACCTACGTGGTGCGCGTCGAAACTTCGGTAGTGTCCCGGGGAAGTCCAGTCGCTGCTTACCCGGCGTGGCCTGCGGGTTTCGGAGACGAATCCACCCTGGCTTCTTACGCGGCTGGCCAAATTAATTATCAGTACAACAACAACATTGAACGGCTCGCCATTAAGAAAATCAGCGGAGGCAACACGCTCCACATGCCCTTCAACTGGGCGGGAGTGACGGATCAGTATTTCGCCGCCGTCTTCATTCCGGACGATTCGCAGAACTCAGCACTTGTCACGCTCCGCAACTCGGTTAACGTTCCTAAGGATCCCCAAAAACCGAATCCGCAGGATACGGCCGCTGCGGAAGTACTAGGAGCAGCTGTTGGCAACCCACGCGGCCCAACCGTGGCACGATTCTATGTCGGACCGAAGTCGCTGGCGACTCTCGAGGCAGTACCTGTCCCGACGATAGTTGGCGCCGAACCCGATTTGCGGTCGCTGATTAACTTCGGTTTCTTCAGTCCGATTGCGCGGCCTCTCTTCCTGTGGCTGAAATGGACCTACAGCTGGCCTTTTGTTCGTAATTGGGGTTGGGCCATCGCCATCCAGACTTTGATCATTAATGTGGTGCTGTTGCCTTTGCGTATCTCCAGCATGAAGTCCGCGCTGAAGATGCAGAAGATTCAGCCGCAGATGAACTCGATCAAGGAGAAGTACAAGAAGTACGGCATGCGCGACCCGCGACGACAGGAGATGAACACGGAGATCGGCGAACTGATGAAGCGGGAAGGCGTCAGCCCGGTCGGCGGCTGTCTGCCTCTCGCCATCCAGATGCCGTTCCTGTTCGCCTACTACAGCATGCTCGGCGCTGCGCTGGATTTGCGACACGCCTCCTGGCTTTGGATCCACGACCTTTCTTCGCGCGATCCTTACTTCATCCTGCCGGTCGCGGTTATTATCACTATGCTGTTTACCCAGCGCATGACGCCACAGGCGGGAATGGATCCATCCCAGCAGAAAATGATGAACCTGATGATGCCGGTTATGATGGGGATCATCAGTTTCAACCTGGCTGCCGGATTGTGTCTCTACTGGTCGGAAGGAAGCCTGATCGGAATCGTGCAGCAGGCGGTGATGAACCGCACCAGTCTGGGCCGCGAAATGCGCGAGATGGCAGCGAAGAGAGCAAGGAAGAAAGAGAAGTAACGATGCTGTTAGCGATTAGCCTTTGGCCGTTAGCTTGGATCTCGGAACCGGAGAGCGTTAGCTAAAGGCCAAGAGCTTAAAAGCCAAAGGCCATTTTCTTATGCCTATTCCTGACAAAGTCGCGGCCGCGAAGAAAATTGACGCACTCCTGCGCGGAGTCGTTACCCACGGCGGTCTCCATCTCAAGTACCGCATCACCGTGGACCCGCCACTTCCCGAAGAGCGCGACTGGGAGAGACCGGAAATTCTGGTCGAGCTTTCTGGGCCTGACTCCAGTTTAGTTTTGGAACGAGGCGGCGAACTGCTGCGTGCCATCGAGACTCTGGCGATCGAGATGCTCCGTCTTCCCGGGAACGAGCATGAAAAGATCAACTTCGACTGCATGAATCAGCGGGCGATGCGGCTGGAAGAGCTTCGTTTGGCGGCTGGCGTGGCTGCGGAGAGAGTTCGCAAGACAAATATGCCGTACGAGTTTGCGCCCATGTCTTCGCGCGAGCGTCGGATCGTGCACTTGGCCCTGCGTGATCACGCCGACCTTCACACCGAGAGTCAGGGAGAAGGCAGCCGTCGCTGCCTTGTCGTCTACCCGAAAAATTACAGGCCCACAAACAAGTCCGCGCCTCGGAGTCTCCCGTAGGGAGGCTTTTACCGGGCAGCTGTTGTCAAGAATAAAACCGCTACAATCTTGTCGTGATCCCTGACGACACAATCGTCGCCATCGCCACGCCCTCCGGTCGAGGAGGCATTGGTGTAGTCCGTCTCTCAGGTGTGGACGCGAAGAAAATCGCCCTGCCCTTGCTGCGGCTAAAGCACGACCTCGAACCCGGACGCGCTCTGTTCGCAGAGTTGATCGAACCGGCCACTAACCACGCAGAGACAGCCGCCGCCCTTAGCTGTCCGCCTGAGCAAAGCTCGCCAGATCGCATCGATGAGGTAGTGGTCACCTATTTCGCCAAGCCCCATTCCTATACCACTGACGACATTATCGAAATTTCAGCCCATGGATCGCCCGTGGTTCTGCGCCATGTCGTGGAACTCGCCATGGCCCGCGGCGCGCGCCTCGCCGGGCCAGGCGAGTTCACGATGCGAGCTTTCCTCAACGGGCGAATTGATCTCACCCAAGCCGAAGCAGTCCGCGACCTCATCGAATCACAGACGCTGTACCAGGCCAAACTTGCCGCGCAACAGCTCGAAGGCGCGCTCTCCCGGCGCATGCAACCCATCAAACAAAAGCTGGTTGAGCTTATCGCTACCCTGGAGGCCGGGATTGACTTCGCCGAAGATGACATCTCGGTTCTGCCCGCCGAGCAAATTCTTCAGCGCATCGCCGTAGTCCGTGCTCCACTTGAAGAACTTGCCGCCACGTTCGCCTACGGGAAGATCGTCCACGAAGGTCTCACGCTTGCGATCGTGGGCCGGCCGAATGTCGGCAAGTCTAGTTTGTTTAACCGTCTGGTCGAGCGTGAGCGTGCCATCGTGACCGCGACCCCAGGAACGACTCGTGATCTGGTCAGCGAAACTGTCGCCATCGGAGGCATCCCGGTTAAGTTGGTAGACACGGCCGGTATTCGGCGAGCCCTCGATGAAGCGGAAAGCATCGGCATTCGCAAATCCATGGAAGCTCTCGCCGACGCGGATCTCATTCTCGTCGTGTTCGACTCCTCGCAAGCGCTTACGGAGGAAGATGAACAACTACTAGGCCAGGCAGCAAACCGGCCTGCGATCGCGGTAGCGAACAAGTGCGACCTCACCGCGAATTGCGTGGACACAGCCGGCCTCGGCTGTCCAGACGAACAAAGCTCGGCAGATGGGCACAACCGGGTCAAGCATGGACCAGCGCGAGTTCGAACCTCCGCGACCACGGGGGAAGGAATCCCCGAACTGCGAAACGAGATCCTCCGCCACATCGGTGGAGAAGCCAACGCCCCAACCGAGACTGGATTCCTGACTAATTTGCGCCATCAGGAGCACGTGCGAGAATCACTCGCTGCGCTGGCCGACTCAATAACAGCCCTCGAAAACAAAGTTCCGCACGAGATGCTTTTACTCGACCTCTACAGCGCCCTGCGGCCACTTGATGAGATCACGGGAGCCACAACCACTGACGATATCCTGAATCTGATTTTCAGCACCTTCTGCATTGGGAAGTAGACTCTTGTTTTGTATTTCGCATCAACGCGAAAATCTCATCATTTTCGCGACCAAATCCGAATTTCGGTATCTAATTATCCTATTCAGCTCGTGGGGAAGCTGTAAATTACCTTCTCCACGAACTGAGACCAGCCATGGCGAAACCAATTCTGCTGAGCGTGGATGACGATTCGGACGTCCTGCGGGCGATTGAGCGCGATTTGCGGTCGCAGTACGGCGCAGAATACCGAGTGATAGGAAGCGATTCGCCCCAAGGGGCACTCGACCTGCTGAAGCAGCTAAAGGTACGGAATGACAGCGTAGCCTTACTGCTGGCTGATCAGCGAATGCCCCACATGGACGGCGTCGAATTTCTGCAGGAAGGAATGCGGATTTTTCCCGACGCGAAGCGCGCTCTCCTCACGGCCTACGCCGACACTAGCGCCGCGATCAGCGCCATCAATCAGGCCAACATCAACTATTTTTTCTTGAAGCCGTGGGATCCCCCCACCGAACACCTCTATCCGCAATTGGATGACCTGCTTGGGGATTGGCAAGCTTCTTACCATCCAACCTTCCAGGGAATCCGGGTTTTGGGCACGCGGTGGTCGGCGCGATCATATGAGCTGCGGGACTTCCTGGCGCGCAATCGCGTTCCCTATCAATGGATCGATGTAGAGGCCTCTGGCAACGATCCCGAAACCAAACGTCTCGTGGAAGCCTTGGGGCCCGAGGCCGCCAACCTTCCGGTGGTGCTTTTCCCAGACGGGACAAAACTTCTGGAGAGCATTCCTTCGGAAGTTGCGCAAAAAGTTGGCTTGCGGACGCGCGCCCAAACTGACTTTTACGATCTGGCGATTGTGGGAGGAGGACCGGCAGGTCTAGCGGCGGCCGTGTACGGCGCGTCGGAAGGCTTGCACACAGTGATGATTGAGCGGGAGGCACCGGGTGGTCAGGCGGGAATGAGTTCGCGCATCGAGAACTATCTGGGATTCCCCGCTGGACTCAGTGGAAACGACCTCGCGCGCCGAGCGGTCACGCAGGCACAGCGTTTTGGAGTCGAAATTCTATCACCGCAGGAAGCGATTGGAGTTCGCACGGAAGGTTCTTATCGGATCATCAAGCTAGCCGATGGTAGCGAGATCTCCTGTCACGCCCTGATGATCGCCAGCGGAGTGCAGTGGCGGCGTCTTGAAGCTCCGGGAGTCGATCGATTGCAAGGGGCCGGCGTCTACTACGGCGGTGGCGCGACCGAAGCACTTTCTTGCAAGGGTGAGACGGTCTATGTGGTCGGGGGTGCCAACTCGGCGGGCCAAGCCGCGATGAATTTCGCCCGCTACGCGGAGCGGGTCGTCATTCTGGTCCGAGGAGACTCGCTCTCCAGTACCATGTCGCAGTATCTGATCGACCAGATCAAAGAGATGCCTAACATTTCGCTCTGGGCACACGCAAGCATCGCCGAGGCGCATGGGGAGACTCATTTGGAAGAAATCTCGGTGCTTTGTTCGGACACCAACAGAGTGGAGCGGGTGCCAGCCAGCGCGATGTTTATCTTCATCGGCGCCTTGCCGCGAACCGATTGGCTAGGAGCTCTGGTCGAGCGGGACGAACGAGGCTTCCTGTTGACAGGTCCTGATCTCATAAGGGACGGGCAGCGCCCCAAGGGTTGGACGCTCGAACGCGACCCCTTCCTGCTCGAAACCAATGTTCCGGGCCTATTTGCCGTCGGCGACGTGCGGCACGGTTCGGTGAAACGCGTAGCGTCGGGAGTTGGTGAAGGATCGGTTGCAGTGCAGTTCATCCATCAATACTTGAGCAAGGTCTAAATGGTCGACAAATCGGATTTACTTCGCGTCCCAGTATTTGCGGACTTACCTGACGATCAGATCACCTGGTTCCTCAGCCAGTCGGAAGAGCTGCATCTCAAGGCGGGTGAAACTTATTCCCGACAAGGCGATCCCGCTAACGCAATGTTCGTACTACTCGAGGGGCAGCTTCAGGGACGGGGCGAGATTGGCGGCGAAACCGTCATCTTCACCATAGCGCAAGGCAACGTCACCGGAGTGCTGCCGTTTTCGAGAATGAAGCAGTTTACGGTGAGCGGGCGGGCCGAGGCAGATAGCCGAGTCTTGCGATTTCCCGCCTCGCTGTTTCCAGATCTGATCCAGAAAATGCCGGAGCTCACCAAGCGTCTGGTAGGTCTGATGGCGGACCGTATCCGTGAAACTACGCGGATGGAACAACAACGCGATCGCCTGGCCTCTCTGGGAAAGCTGTCAGCAGGCCTCGCTCACGAACTCAACAATCCGGCCTCTGCCGCCAAACGCGCCACCAGTCAACTCCGCGAGCTTCTGAAAAAAATCAAGGACGCGAGTCACGAACTGGGGCGGCGTGATCTTACTCCGGCGCAGAAGGCGGAAATTGAGAAGTTGGAAGCTTCTTTCGTTCAACGGGACGAACCGCCGCCCGATGCGCTGACCACTAGCGACCTCGAAGAGCAACTCGATTCCCTGCTGCGTAGTCACGGACAGAACGACTTATGGCAACTGGCCGCCGATCTGGCGCACAAAAACATCAAGCCGGAGGCCCTGGAATCGTTGTTCGCCGCCCTCGATGCGGATACCGCCCGAGCCGCCCTGGTTCGAATTGCCGCATCGGTCGAAATTGCGAACCTGTTGAACGAAATCGAGAGCAGCACATCGCGTATCTCTGATCTGGTCCGCGCAATTAAGGAATACACGTATATGGACCAGGCGCCGGTGCAGAACGTGGATATTGTGAAGAGCCTTGAAACTACACTTACCATTCTGAACTACAAGCTCAGACGCGGCGTGGCTGTCGAACGTGACTATCAGAAGGTTCCTCTGCTGGTGAATTCGTTCGGAAGCGAGCTTAATCAGGTTTGGACCAACATCATTGACAATGCCATCGATGCGATGGGTGGGAAGGGCCATCTTCGAGTTCGAACCTACCGCGAGGACAGTTGTGTTGTGATCGAGATCGGCGATAGCGGTCCGGGAATTTCGCCTGAGGTCCAACCCCACATCTTTGAGCCTTTCTTTACAACCAAAGCGGTCGGAGAGGGAACCGGACTTGGGCTCGACACGGTGCAGCGAATTGTGAAGAAGCACAGAGGCAGCATTCGTGTCGATTCCAAAGCGGGTGATACACGTTTTCAAGTGTGGCTTCCGCTAGCGGAAAATCCCATCTGAAACACTTGTACCAGTATCGAGCCCTCACCTGGCCGACCTACTCTCACCGCAATAGCACGTTCTGCATTGGTAAATAGCTGCCCCGTCTCAAATAGGTACACTTGCCGAAGATAACAGGCTCTCAATCACGGAACGTGATTGCGAACCATGCGGCAAAAAATGAGAGCCCTTCCAAAGCTTCTCGCGGCCATTCTCTTCCTGGGTGCTTTAGGTACCGCTCAAGTGGCGCCTTACGCGGACGCTGGAATCGGGGTCAACGGCTTGACCTTTCAATCGCCCTACTACGATGGCGACGTCGGTGTCGACTGGGGAAGCCTTCATCCTATCTTCGTCGAAGGCGAAGGCGGGGCGGATACCGCCAATCCCAACGGCCTCAATAACGGCGTCACCTTTCGCGCCCTCGGGGTCGTGATGTGGCGAGCAACGAAGCACTGGCGCCTGGGAGGCGGGTTTCACTTCAGCGAACTACTCACCTCGAAGTACGACAATCACTCCACTTGGCCAACTGTCGGAGCCATGTTCGAGCAGGATTGGTTTCGTCTTAATGCTCAGTATCTGATACCCACCAGCACCGACTACAGCCTGACCGGTCCCTTGTTCGACATGCGGATGCACTTGAAAGGGAGATTCTACTTCCGGGAACGGGTCGGAATTTATTCGTACCGCAATCCTAACCAGGCAAACCCCTCGCATCATTTGAGTGCGGTCGCAGACTTCGGCATCCTTTACGTGTTCCGTTGAGGGCGATGCACACGTAGCCCCGGACGGCAGTCCGGGGAGGCGACAGAGGCTCGGCAAGATTGCGGCTGCGGAGACTTGCCCCCTGGAACCGTCAAAGACCCCGTCCTCACACATTTCAAACAAACACTAGTTAGACAACGTTTTTTCGATAGCGGCCCGGAGGTCGTCGTATTGCATCAGGCCGGGGTGGTACAGCGCTACCCGGCCCTTGCGGTCGACCAGAACCAGCGTCGGCGTGGTGCTGGCCCCGTAGTTGGTGAAGTTGGCTTTGCTGATAGGGACCGGGACGCTTTGCAATCCGGGATAGAAGTGCTGCCAGACCTGCCCAATATAAGCGATCTCATCCTTGGGCTTCGCATCCTCGCCTTTGGCCGCGTACCCGTAGAGTTGGGTGGGAGCGAGAACGGTTAGTCCTTTGGTTGCAAACTCAGAGCTCAGGCGGGTGATGATGGGGCCCTCGTATTTGCAGTCGCCACACCAGTGAGCCCAGAAAAACAAAAGAACCGGCGATCCTTTGAGCTGGCTCAAGGGGACTGGGCGTGAGCCGAGATACTCCGAGGTATTGAGCGGCGGAGCCGGTTGCGCGGTGAGGCTAAACAAGTTCAGATTCTTGTGCAGGCGCGGACTGATCGAAGTATTTCCAAACGATGCAAGAGCGCGCCGCA
This sequence comes from uncultured Acidobacteriota bacterium, assembly GCA_963837015.1. Classification (GTDB taxonomy): domain Bacteria; phylum Acidobacteriota; class Terriglobia; order Terriglobales; family Acidobacteriaceae; genus JABDBE01. The sequence goes on from CAWIMI010000025.1 coordinate 294,940, forward strand.
ACAGGGCAGCGGCTTGCGCATTCTGACCGCGGGCGGCCAGCACTTGGGCCTGGACTTCGATCGCAGCGCCCAGGGCAACGGGCAAGTGCGGCTCAGCGTCTAGTGATCGCTTCTGGAGCAGCTGCCGGGAAAGCTTTTCGGTCTCCTTGGCGGTGGCATCAGCCTGATCCAGTTGGTTGGCGGCCAAAGCTTCGCGTGCCGTCCAAGAAAGGCCTTCGAGGTATTCTGGGTCGACTCCATGCTGCGCCCGGTACGTCTGTAGTTCCGAATTGGCGGCGGCAAAATTCCTCTGAGCCAGCGCGGTACGAACATCCTCGACGAGGTCAGCGAAGGCGAGGGATGAAAGCAAGAGCAGGATCGCAAGATAACGGACACGCATATCTCCATGATGCCGGGAACTCCCAAAAGTTTCCACCCAAGAGATGTGCCGCCCCAAGGCCTATCCGCAATGCATTGATACAACAACAACTTACATGCCAAGCATCGAAAAGCTTTAGCAATTCCAGGAACATCTGAGGTACAATCCTGCTGCGTTTGACCTTTGCAGTTTTTCAGCAACTCCCGCGACAGCAGCGTGACCTGCCTGAAGAAGTTCTGCGATTGACACAGCGCATATCTAAGAAAAAGGAATCGAGTAACACCATGGAAACAGGAACAGTGAAGTGGTTTAACGATGCCAAGGGCTATGGTTTTATCAGCCGTCAAAGCGGCGAGGACGTGTTTGTACACTTCTCGGCGATTCAGGCGGGCGGATTCCGCAGTCTGCAGGAAGGCCAGCAGGTGCAGTTTGATGTGGTAAAGGGCCCCAAGGGGTGGCAAGCCGAGAATGTGAAGCCGGCGTAAACCACTTACAATTTTCGGAAAAAGGGCGGCTCCCCAAGCCGCCCTTCATTTTAGCGGGACTTTCTTCTCCCGCAACACGACACCATTGACAGGGCAGTCCGTCTGTAATACGTTCTGAGTCAATTTGCGTGTGTGGTGCGTTGCCCTCCCCCTTTTCCAACGCTCCGCCTGTTTAGCTCCCGTAGTTGAGGAGCTGACGGTTATTGTGTCCCAGCTCGGGTAGAAATCGATTTGGAATGAAAAACTGGGCCGGCGACGTACGTGTCCAATTGCCCGAAAGCCAGGAATCAGGAACGCGTTCGAGTGGGGGGAAAATGAGCAGCTTGGTAAAACCGTCGTGGGCATTTTCGCTGATCGGTATCTTTGTAATCTTCGCCGGCAATGCGCTTGCGCAACAGTATATTTTCACTAACGATAACGTAGCGAACAGCGGTAACAGCACGACCGCCCTCAGCGTGAACACAAAGGGTGCGGTAAAGCTTCTCAAAACCTACCCGACGGGAGGAAAGAGTGCTGGCGCCGGTTACTTTGCGCTGTCGCCGATAACATCGGCTAAAACCAGGCTGGGCACCTGCCTGTTTGTTTCGAACGGAGGGGACAGCACGATCGCTGCCTTCCAGATGAATCTGTTCCAGGGGTCTTTGACGGCCGTGCATGGCTCCCCTTTCTCGGACGGAGTCACGGGAGCCCAGCACTTGGGCGTGGGTCTCGCAGCCGGCGGCCATTTTCTCTTCGCCGGCAATACCAACAACAACAGCATCTCGGTACTACGCATCAGCCCCAGCTGCTCACTCACCGCTGTGAAGACGTTTACCGTTCCCGGCTCGCCTGCGGGCATGAAGGTCACACCCAATGGCGAATTCCTGATCGCCGCCTACATCGGGCAGGTGGATTCTTTCAAGATTGATCCCACCACCGGCGATCTCACCGAATTGGGTCCGTTCGCAACCAAGGGCGCAGCTGCTGGGGTCGAGGTCAGTTGCGACAGCTCTGCCGCGTACTTTGGCGATACGGCGTCGAACACGCAAGTAGAGGTTTTCAGCATCAGCTCGAGCGGAGAGCTGAAAGAGACTTCCAACTTCACTAACAAGAATGGCGAGAGCTCTAACAACATAATCCTCAGCGTTGACGGAAAGCACCTGTACGTCAGCAACACGATGTCAGGACAGATTACGACTCTTTCCGTGAACTCTAATGGATCTCTGACCTACGACAGCACGGTGAAGCTACACAAGCCCGGCACCTATGTCCTGGGATTGGCGACCGGAACGAGGGGTGTGGATCTCTTCGTATCCGAGCAGAGCAACCCGGAGTTGATCGGAGTTCTGGCGACGGACGCCGATACACTAAAGGAAGTTTCTGGTTCTCCTTTTGCAGTAGTTAAGAATGGAAGTACCCCGGCGGGGCTAACCGCGGTACCGAAGGCGTGCAACTAGGAAGCGGGGTCGGCTAGGGCTGCATGTCGCGAATGAGCACGACATCAGAGTCGGTATGGCCGCGGATCACTCCCACCTTGCTGCCATCAGGCGACCAGTGAAAGTCGTTGATGTGTTCCGATTTGAAGTCGCTGATCTGCCTTCCGGCCGAAGCGTCGAGTGGTTGCATCCAGAGGTCATCGACTCCGCCATGGCGAAACGGGTAGACAATGGCTTTTCCATCCCGCGAAAAGCGGATTGAACCACTTCGCGGGCGTTCGAATTCCATAGTCTTAACGGTCTGGCCAGAATCAAGGGAGAGCAGCGTGAGCGTCTCCACGTGCTCACCGAGATGTCCAAAGGCGGCGAAAGCCACGGTCTTTAAATCCGGGGAAACATCGAAGGCAGCCGCCAGTTCATCGGAGACTTTTTCTGCTTTCCCGCCTTCAATGGGCACTTTCATGAGTTGACCGCCGCTGACTGCGTCCACGTAGATCACCCAGCGCGCGTCCGCCGTGCAAATCGGAAATTGATCCACCTTGCCGTCTGAAAGCTGTTTGAGGTTTGCACCCGACGCGTCCGCACGCCAGATGTTCAGCACCTTGTCTCCTTTACCGGCGGCGCTGCTGAAGACGATGTAGCGCCCATCGGCGCACGCCGACGCCCAGTCGGCCAGAATGCCGGCGTGCTGGATTAACGGAGTCGTACCACCCGATTCTGGATTCAGAAGACTGACGCCCGATCCCGAAACCAGGACTACCTTGGACTCCGGCGTCCAGCTGAAATCGAAGACAGGTGCGCCAGAAGTGACTGGCCGGGCGTCGCCCGCGCTCAAAGACGAAGCGGGCATTACATAGAGATTGTAATGCGACTGGCTCAGAACACTGACCACGCTGCGACCATCCGCCGCTATGCTCGGCGCGGAGTAGTTGTTGGTGTCGCGGGTTACCTCGTGCAACTTTCCTTCAGGGTAGGAAACGTAAACGATCTGATTTCTTCCAAAGGCGGATTGCGCGAGCAGGCCGCTCCCGTCGGACATCCAGACCGGACGTTGCACAATGGTCGTGTCCGTAGTGAAAAATAGAGTCTGCTTTCCGTTGGCAACGTCGAGCGCCGTTAAGCCGCTGAATGCACTTCCCGGCTGCAGCACCATGCAAACGATCGTCTTGCCATCGGGAGACCACGCGGGGTCCTGCAACCCACCCCGAATCAATCCGCTGTACAAAACTTTTTCTTCGCCGCCCTCCGGATTATTGAAACGGAAATAGGCGATTTGCCGACCATCTGGCGAAAAGGTGATGTTGGAGTCGATATCTGTGACCAGCTTTTGCGGCGTGCCGCCGAGCACAGGCGCACGATACAGATACTTCAGCTCCGTGCTGCCCAGTTCACTGCGCGCGAAATAAATGTAGTTGCCGTCAGGAGAAAAGCGCAGGTGAGCGTAGATCACCTCCGCCGGGGGGATCACCTGAGTGTCGCTGTTTGTAGGCAGGTTGCGCAGCCACAAGCTCTCCTGGCCAGCGTCCCGAACAACGTAGAGGATGTACTTTCCATCCGGCGCAATCGCCACCAGGGCGGCCTTACCGGTTTCCGTAACCTTGGTGATGGAGATATTTTCGAAGGGGACCGGGCGCTTACGATTGAACAGAGCATAAACCCCATACCCCGCCGCAGCGATAAGTGCGACCGCAATGAGCGCAACTACGCCGGCTCCCAGCTTGTGCTCTCGGGCAGCGGCAACCACGGCTGATCCGCTGGAAAGCTGCTGCGCCGGCGAACTCGGCGCCGCAGCAACCGCAACCGACGATCCGGAGACCGGTTGCGGGACTTTGCGGCCGGTCTCCGTGTCGCGCTTCAACCGTCTGAGATCGCCGCGCAAGTCGGCCGCCGACTGGTAACGCAGATCGCGATCTTTCTCCAGCAATTTATCGATGATTTCCTCCAGGCGAGGGGGGATCTGGGGATTCAACTGCACCGCCGGCACAGGGTCATGCTCCAGAATGGCGTTGAAGATCACCGCCGACGTGTTGCCGGCAAAAGGCAACTTTCCCGTGGTCATCTGATAGATCACGGTTCCCAGGGAGAAAAGATCAGTGCGGGCATCGAGTTGTTCACCGCGAGCTTGCTCGGGAGACATATACGCCACGGTTCCGACCGTGCTGCCGGGGCTGGTAAGGCTGGCGGTGCGAGGACTGTCTTGTGTGGCTTCAAGAGCGTCGCCCGCCGTTTCTACCGCGCGCGTGAGCTTGGCGAGGCCAAAGTCCAGGACTTTGACCTGGCCTCGCTGGGTCATGAAAATGTTTGCCGGCTTGACGTCGCGATGCACAATGCCCTTGGCGTGCGCCGCGTCGAGCGCATCAGCCAATTGAATGCTCACATCCAGCAACCGATCAACCGGCAAAGGCCCACTGTGGACTTTAACATCGAGTCCCTGACCTTCAAGCAATTCCATCGAAATGAAGGACTGGTCGCCTTCCTTCTCAACCGCATAAATCGTGCAGATGTTGGGGTGATTCAGGGCAGACGCAGCACGCGCCTCCAACAGAAAACGGTCCAGGGTAGAGGCATCGCGGGCCACTTCGGGCGGAAGAAATTTGAGAGCCACTCGCCGTCCGAGGGTGAGATCCTGGGCTTCGTACACCACACCCATCCCTCCGCTACCCAAGCGGCCGGTTATGCGGTAATGCGAAATGGTTTGGCCAATCACGAAAGGACAGGGTTTGAAATCTGCCGGAAGGCCAATCTTAAAGTTGCGTACCGGTCGAGTCAAATAGAGCGGCCGGGGAAAGATGAGAACTGCCGCTAGCTTGCGTTCTCGGCGTCCGTCAAGCTGTTGAAAAACCGGAAGAAGTGCTCGACTCGTGTAACTTTGAGCGCATTGTGCAGGCGTTCGCTGACCCCGACCAGAGCCAGGCTGCGACCGTCCTTCTGGTGAGTAACATACGCACCCACCATCGCGCCGATCCCAGCAGAATCGACGTAGGGCACGTTCGTGAAGTCGATAATGAGGGCGCGCGAATTGTCTGTCCGCACCATCGACTGAAATTCGAATAGAGTCGCAATGACCAGGGGGCCGCTCAGGCGCAAAATACGCTGTCCGGTCTTGGGTCCAGGGATATCCTCAATGACAAGCGGTTCGGAGGAAGGCATTGGGAAGATATTATGGCGCATCGGCCGACCAATTGTTACAGGAATGTTAATTTTCGTTTTCTACAAACTGGTCGTTCAAATCCCCGTTATTCTTGGCGTAAGCGCTAAACTTGCTGGTTCTGGCCTGTAAGAGGTTAATTCTGCAGGATGTCGCCTCGCGCGTGGTATGCGATACTTCACTTCCGTACTACTTTGAGGTTGGAAAGCTAAGAAGCTAAGGAGCGAGCACAAATGGCATTGCGGGTTGGCGAATTGGCGCCCGACTTTGAACTGCCGGCAGTCGAAGGCGAAGGGCGGTTAAGGGTCAAGCTCAGCGATTTTCGCGGGAAGAAGCACGTGGTTGTGACCTTTCATCCGCTGAACTGGACCCCCACTTGAGGGGAGCAGCTCCCGGCGTTCGACTCGAATCTCGAGAAATTCGCCGCGCTCGATGCCCAGGTTCTGGACATTAGCACAGACTCCGTCTACAGCCACCTCGCATGGCAAAAGCACGATATCGGGACCATGCATTTTCCTATGTGTTCGGATTTCTATCCCCATGCCGCGGTCACACAAGCGTTCGGCATCCTGCGGGAGGGGCCTCCGCTTCCAGGAATCTGCGAGCGGGCAGTATTCATCGTCGACAAAAGCGGCAGGATCGTCTTCGCCAGGGTTTATGCGCTGGACCAAACGCCGGCAATTGGAGAATTGTTGGAGGCACTAAAACGCGTACAGTAGCGCTTTCGTAGCTCACTTCGCCGGTTTCGTGGAAGACGCTTTTTTTACTATCACAATATTTTCAAGATATGCCTCGTCGTTCCCTATTACGATTTCCGCTTTGATTTGATCGCCGGGAGACAGTTTCTCGAGCACGGTCATGTCCTTGACCTGATAAGGCATCGTCATCGCAGCCATGAATCCGGGAATCTCTTCGCCATCGACGGTGATGGACTGAGCCGATTTGTCGATAGATACGACGCGACCGGTCAAGGCATAGCGTTTCGCACCGGTGTCTTTCGACTGGGTCGCCACCTTGGCGTTCGTGCCGTTTGTCGACTGGGCACTCGAGAACGGACCGTGAGCCGCCAGAAAACTCAGACAGACCAATACAATTCCAAAATCGACTAATCGGCTCATTGGTGTTCTCCTCCTGAATCTGCGCTAGTAATGGAAGCGATAGCGGAACTCGACAAAAATCTCCCGGGGATCGTTCCAGTGAAACCCACCAAAGGTGCCGCTGTTGTCCAGTTCCACGCGGCGGTTCGCGACATTCAAGGCGGTCAGAGAAGCCGAGAAGCGTTCCCCAAAGTCTTTGCCGAGCGCAAGATCGAACGTGGTGTGTTGCGGCAAGTAATCCCCTGGATACGGCTGTCCAGGAAATGCGTTGCTGAACCCAGAGCCATAGTAGACGCTGGTGGAGGCATAGCTGCGCCAAGGAAGGCGAACCTCTCCGACGATACTCAAAGTGTTGCGCTGGTCGTGATCGAGCGGAGACAACCCCTCGGGAAACGAGAAATCAGTCAACCCGCCAGTGATCGCGCCGCCGCCCTCGGCAATTTGGTTCGAGTATGCTAGATGAACCCGGGCGCGATTTGCGATCAGCGGCGAACTCAGCGTGAGTTCCCACCCCCGGATCAATCCTTGCGCAATGGTGATGGGAAAGAAGAGATTCGATTCCCCGATATTGTTGTGATCGAAGAAATTCACGACGTTGGTCTGGAAGGTGTCGGCATCGAGTGTCCATCCCCGATATGGGATGGTGACGCCGAACTGATGTTCCTCATCCCGCTCACCGTGCAACGGGATGAATCCCAAATTGTTGGTATTGACGAATTGCAGCAGCGGACCCGAAGCCGTAATTAAGGGCGGGGCCTGGTAGTAGTGCCCGTAAAAAGCGCGGAAGACCCAATGCAGATGCGGAACCACAGCGGCAACTCCAAAACGCGGACTGATGGCGCTTTCTGAAACCCCTCCCGAGAACCATGTCGGACGCATTCCCGCGCTCAACGTCAGCCACGAAAAGGGCTTGAATTTGTCATCGACAAAGAAAGCTTCCAGGTTGCCCGAGGGATGCTCAGTATCGGTAAAGGGCGGGTTGCCGCTGCCGTCGTTAAACACAGCCCCAAAAAGCTCGTCATCTTTCTGATAGAAGCTGTACAAACCCACCTGCAGATTATTCTTCGCGACATTTGCCGCGAAGCTTACCTGGCCCCCGGCGTAGGTGGAACCTCGATTCTGCGTTGTCGCCACAGGATAATCCTGGGCTGAACTCGAATAATCGGCCCGGTTGTAATGGAAAAAAGGCGAAACCGTAAGCAGCAGTTGCGGACTGAAGGTGTGCACCCAAGAGAAATTTGCCAGAACATCGGATTCGTGGTCGCCATCGCGGAGACCGATTGTCGGATACTGGCCATTGACCGGATTGTTCTCGATATCGTTCGGGTAAGGATCGTAGGGGATCTGGTAATAGTCCTTCCGCAGATTCGTTACCAGGCGCAGCTGGTTCGAGGAATCTACGTTGAAGATCAGCGAGCCGAATCCTCCGTAGCCATTCTCCGCGTCGTGTACTACTTGCGGAACTGGCGTCTGAATACCGAGATCGCTGCGATTCGCATTCACGCTTGCATAATAAGCAAAGCGCTGGCTGTGGCTCCCAAAATTGAACTGATCGTTGGTCTGCAAGAAGCTGCCCGCGCTCAGGATGATTTCGGCTTGGTTGTTTCGTTCAAAGCCGGTGCGTGGCGCGATGTTAAATACTCCGTAAGTCCGATCTCCGTAGGCCGCGCTGTAGCTCCCGCGCTGAATTTCGAGGTAGTCGATGTCCTTGGGATCGAACTGCGCGCCGAGGTTCGAGGCGATATTCGTATTGGGGACAGGCACGCCATCGATCAGCCAGCTGGTTTGATGCCCGCCGCGCATGTGCAGTTGATCGTGGGTGACGTAGGCGCCGGGTGTGTAGTCCGTAATCATCGCCAGACTGTTGGTACGAACCGCGCCCGGCGTTTGCTGGATCTCGGTGCGGTTCACGATGGTGGTGGGCGTCACCGAATCGGTCGGCGCTACCACCGGGGCAGCGGAAACGTTGACGGTTTCCTTGGGTGTGGCAACGCTCAACTGAAAATGCACGACCGGCTCAGTGCCAGATACGACCACAACCGACTGAGCAGTCTGCTCAAAACCGGGGCTCGCGACCGCGATGGAGTACTCGCCCAGCGGCACTCCATTGAAGTTGAACTCGCCGTTGGCGCCTGTGGTCGTGCTTTTCGTCCATTCCGATGACTTCGCTTTCAGCATCACCATGGCATCCGGAACCGGGCGATGCTGCGGATCGTGCACGATGCCGCGGATCGAGCCGAAAATTGTGGCCGTCGCAGCGCCAGCGAAAAGAGCCAGTACGACGACGAAGCAAATGTGGAGCAACCGCATAGTGTCTCCATAAGCAACGCCCGTGAGGGGCGGAGCGTCGACCCGTCCAAGCGGAGCGAAGCTCCGCGCGGCATCCGTCGATGCGTTTTCAGCAAATGCTGGGAATCAGGCGATGGAGAACTGCGGTGGGGCGCGACCGGAATGAGCGTTGTTGACGTTAACCGTCAAACGAGCCAGCCGTAGCTCGCATTGCAGACTCGCGACGGTAGGCGCTATTTCGACACATGCCAACTGGCTTAGATGTACGCCCTGAGCGACGGTCAAGGGACGACAACAGTCATGCTGGCAGCATCCCGGAAGAGCTTGGAATTCAGCATTGTGAGAGGAACGGCCGTGCATCGCCTTCCGCAGACAACAGGCGTGAACGGGCGCGGCGGAGATCGCCAGAGCTACCGGGGCGAACACGCTCACCAGCAACAGAACCAGCAGTAATCTGGCAGTCAGACGATGCATGCGTTTCAAGTCCGCTTAGGCTTCTGAATAGAAATCCGTGTCAACGCGAGTACCCTCGCGGAGAATTAATTCTACAGGCCCACAAGGAAAGACATGTCACAAAATTGTCAAACATTCTGGAAAATCCTCGCAATTATTTCATCAAGACCCAGTGCCCGCCGTTGGTGAAAATTACCAGGTACATGACAACCAACATCAAATCGTAGTGACAGCCATAGATTTTCTCGCCCCAAAAACCGATATGCTAAACAAAGATTTTCTTCTGAAATAGCGCCCAGCACGATCAGAATCAATCCCAGCGCGGCGAGTTGGGTGAGAACGCCGAAAGCCACGCACGGCGCTCCCGCCATTTCCGCCAGCCCCAGGAAAATAGTGAACCCCTTGCTCATGCCGATGCTCTTGCTTCTCTCATCGGACCTCGTAACATGACTCCATCCGCTGGTAACGAAGACCAGAGCGACCATGAGTCGCATCGCAAGAAGTCCGAAATCGGTGAACTGTGTCAGCCAGGGAAACATTTCACCAGACCTGATGGCTAAGACATTTCGAGGGCCTGGAACAGCCCCAAGAACCTTACGCCTTGCCGTGAATCTTGGCCCACCACCAGCGCACGCCCACAAACAGGAAACGCCAGTCGTGAAAAAATTCAGGCTCCTTGTGCTCGAATGCGTGGCCGACGAACTGGAGCATCCACCCCAGCAGGAAAAGCACAACCGCATAAAGCCACAGCCGATGAACGAAGATACTCACGAGGAAGAGGCCGACCGAAACCAGAATCGTCGGAATCCCAAGGGTGTGGCAGATCCGGTTTACCGGGTGCTGATGGCTGCCCGCATATTGCGCGATCCACTGTTCGTTAGTGCGGCCGCCCAGCATGGCGATTCGATAATACACGCGTAGTCGAGATAACTGGTAGCCAAGTCGGGCTCTTGCCTCTTACTAATTAAGAGATGTCATTCCGGGTTGAGAGGCCCAGTCTCGCCGTGTTAGCATCCTTAGTTTTGGCAGGCTGCTCGACGTTGGCCTATAGGCTATCCTCTCGAATTGTTCTTTAGGGGCCCGCCGCAGGTAAGATCTCTAGTCGCGATCAAAGCCGAGCTTTGCTCGACCGGGCTGCCGGAGTGCGGCTGTCCTACGCGCAGTCAGTTTAAGGAGTCAACCCGTGAAAGTTTACGAAGGCGCAAATATTCGCAACGTCGCTGTAGTGGGGCATGGCCATGCGGGGAAGACCTCGCTCGTCTCGGCCATGCTTTCCACGTCCGGCGCAACCCCGCGACTTGGCCGCGTCGACGACGGCTCCGCGACCACCGATTGGGACGACGAAGAGATCGCCCGCAAAATGTCGATCTCCGCGGGTCTCGCCTATGTCGAGTGGGGCAAAACCAAGATTAACATTGTCGACACGCCCGGCTTCAACATGTTCGTCCACGAGGCGAAGATGGTTCTGCCTGTGGTCGACACGGCGGTCGTCGTTGTAGACGGCGTCGCCGGAGTTGAAGTCGTCACACAGAGGGTCTGGAACTATTGCGAGGAATACAAGACGCCCCGGCTGATCGTCGCCAGCCGCATGGATCGCGAGCGCGCCGACGCGGAGCGCGTTCTGGAATCGCTGACCAACGCCTTCGGCCGCGCGGTGATTCCTTTGGAGCTGCCCATCGGCAAGGAAAAGAATTTTAACGGCGTGGTCGATCTGGTCCAGATGAAGGCTTACACCTACGAACTGGGAGGCAACGGAAAGGGCAAGGAAACCGAGATTCCACCGAATCTGAAAGATCAGGCGCAGGAAGCTCACGAGAAGCTGGTAGAGCTCATCGCCGAGGGCGATGACAAACTGATGGAAGAATTCTTCGAGAAAGGCACAATTCCAGTAGAAAACCTCATTCCCGCCCTGCACAACGCCATTCGCGAGGACAAAATCTTTCCCGTGATCTTTGGCTCCGGCCTCGGCAACGTCGGCGCAGACCGCGTCATGGATTTCATCGTCGATTACACGCCCGCGCCGTCCGAGCACGAATGGGTACAGGGAGAAGCCGCCGCATCCGGAAATGGCGAACCGCCGAAGCGTCACGAAACTGACGCAGAACCAGTCTCTCTGTACGTCTTCAAAACCATTTCCGACGCCTTCGCCGGCCGCATTTCCTACTTCAAAGTTTTTTCTGGCGTGCTGAAAAACGACGCCACGGTGCAAAACTTCAGCCGCAGTTCAACCGAGAAGTTCGCCCACATCTCGATCATGCAGGGCAAGACTGCCGTCCCTGTTACCGAGCTGCACGCAGGAGACATCGGAGCCGTTTCCAAACTGAAAGACACGCTCACCGGCGATACGCTTGGCGACAAGAACGCGCCGATTCAGTATCCGAAAGTTCATCTGCCCGAGCCGGCCATCACTTTCGCCATCGAGCCCAAGAGCCGCGCCGATGAAGACAAGCTCGGCCCGGGCATCCACAAGCTCATGGAAGAAGACGCGATGCTGCGCTTCTTCCGCGATCCCCAGACCAAAGAATTCCTGATCGCGGGAACCGGGCAGCAGCACATCGAAGTGGTGGTCTCGAAAATGAAGAAGCGCTACCACACCGAAGTGATCCTGAAAGCGCCCAAGGTCCCGTACCGCGAGACCATCCGCGGCAAAGCCGACGTGCAGGGTCGCCACAAAAAACAGACCGGCGGACACGGCCAGTACGGCGATTGCAAAATCAAGATGGAACCGCTACCGCGCGGCGGCGAGTTCGAGTTTGTTAACGACATTTTCGGCGGCGCGATCCCGAAGAATTACATTCCCGCCATCGAAAAAGGAATCAAAGACGCCGCCGCTCGGGGATATTTAGCGGGATTTCCAGTCGTGGATTTCAGAGTGATCCTCTACGACGGTTCGTACCACGACGTAGACTCGAACGACATGTCCTTCCAGATGGCCGGACGCATCGCCTTCAAGAAAGCGATGGAGCAGGCCAAGCCCACGCTGCTGGAGCCGGTAATGTCCGCCGAGATCACCGTGCCGGATGAGTTCGCTGGCTCGATTATGGGCGACTTAAACAGCCGCCGTGGCCGCATTCAGGGCATGGACAACAAAGGCGGCAACACGGTGGTCAAAGCCGAAGTGCCCATGTCCGAAATGCTGACCTACGGCGTCGATCTGACCTCAATGACCCAGGGCCGCGGCAGCTTCAACATGGAAATGCACCACTACGACGCGGTTCCTGGTCTGCTGCAGGAAAAGATTATTGAGAAGGCAAAGGCGGCGCGGGGCGATGTGAAGGAAGAGGAAGAGTAAACCTCTCATCCTGGAAGGAACTGTTTTCGCACTTGCGGTTTTGCTTATGAGGTCTTGAGACCGGTGGACCGCGCCAACTTTCCCTGCCGTTCATCGAAAGTCCAGAATTGTTCCGCTTTGAGTTCGAGGGCGCAGGCGACATGCAGGCTGTCCAGTGTTCTTGTGCCGAATTTCGGCCCATAGCGGCGGGCGAGGTCGGCGCAAAGCTCGAAGGCGTCCTCGGGCATCGGCAGTGAAATCCAGCGTCCCGCTGATGCATGTTCTTCCCTGCGTGCATTCATTCGTTGCGCTTCAGAAAGCGACAACTCCCCACGAAACACGTGCTGGCCAATTGCGTGCGCCCACTCAGAATTATGGAGAGGCGTAAACCACAGGGGAGGAGTGGACCGAATTCGCTGGCGAGCTGCATGCGAGTGACGGTCACTCAAGTACAACGAAACCAGAAAGCTTGAGTCGACGTAAATGCTCAATAGCGTCCGCGCTCCTCAATCAGGAGATCGGCTCCGGAGAGGACACGATCACCAATGATTTCTTTGGCCAGAGCTTCGAAGTCCGGCCAGTTCCCTTGAGCTACGGGTGCTTGCTGGGGAACGATACGCGCGATTACTCGGTCCCGTTCTCGAAGCTCTACGATCTTGCCTGCACGGAGCCAGCTCTTCAACCGCTTGGTATCGCGAAGTTGTCGAATGTTAACCGAGGGCATGACTAAATGTGTCACATATTGTGGCACGCGTCAATAGCTCTGCCCATTGGAGGCATGACGGGAGTAAGCAGAACTCGATCGCCGGAGGCCAGCGGTTCGGCGGTGGCCTTCGAGTGACGGTCTTGTAGGTAGGGCGGACGCATAAGCTGGCGTCCGCATAAACGCTCAATAACGTCCCCGATCTTCAAGGACGACATTCGGGAGAACCCGGTCGCCAAATATTTTCTTGGCACGGGCCTCGAAATCTGGCCAGTTCGCCAGTTTTGCTTCCGCTTTCTCGGGAACAATGCGGGCGGATGACGCGATCGCGCTCCCGAAGTTCAACCGTGTTTCCTGCCCGGAGCCAAGCTTTCAGGCGACGGGTGTCGCGGAGCTGGCGTAAATTCACAGAAAACATGGTGGCATTGTGGCACATAATGTGTCACAATGTCAAAGTTCGCTAGAATTCCAATGAGGTCAGGATGAAACTAATTCCACTTCTTATCTCCTCTCTTGTCGCGCTGGCGCCCCTAGTCCATGCCGCAACCGACACCCAAACCTTTTCTACGTCGGCGGGCCCGGTCAAAATCACACCACTGAACCACGCCAGCACGCTGATCGAAGCGGGAGGAAAGACCATCTACCTCGACCCCGCCAAGCCAGTGAAATTTTCAGGGCTCCCCAAAGCCGACCTCATTCTGATTACCGACATCCACGGCGATCACATGGATCCCGATTCAATCAAGGAAGTCAGCAAGGCCGGAACGGAGATTTTCGCGCCGCCGGCTGTCGTCCAGACTGTCACTACAGCAAAACCTATAGCTAACGGAGAAACGAAAACCTGGCAGGCTTGGACCATCGAGGCAATTCCCGCATACAACCTGAAACGCGGCCCGGAACCGGGCAAGCTCTATCACGACAAAGGGCGCGGCAACGGCTACGTGCTCACCTACGGCGGCAAGCGCTTCTATTTCTCGGGCGACACCGAAGGCGTTCCCGAGATGCGTGCCCTCAAAAACATCGACGTGGCGTTCGTGTGCATGAACCTGCCCTACACCATGCCGCCCGAAGAAGCTGCCGACGCCGTAAAAGCCTTTCACCCCAAGATCGTCATCCCTTACCATTATCGCGGATCTGATCTCAAGGTATTTGAGAAAGCATTGGAAGGCACCGGCATCGAGGTTCGGGTGCTGAACTGGTATCCAGAGAGCTAGACATAGGCGTCAGTTTTGCCATCTCCCAGAATCATTTGCCGCGCCGCAGTTCGACATTGCCGAGAACTGCCGCAGCTATGGAAGAGAGAATACCTCGACGTCGGTCTGCGCGAAATCCGTGCCCTTAGCCAGCAATGACTCACCGGAAAACTTGGCAAGAGCATAGGCGAAGCAGTCTCCGAAGTTGAGGCCCGCTGGGTGACGGCCCTTCCCGTACTTGCGCCATGCGGCCCGTGCGACCTCGACCTGTTCGCCGTCGACGGGAACGACTTCAAGATTCGCGCGAACTACAAACAGGTCGAATTCGCGTCCCGCACCTTCGCCGCGCTTGGCCTCGAGCACGATTCCGGTTTCCAGCAGGTTGGCGGCGGAGATCAATCTTGTTGGAGCCTCAATAATTAGCTCGAGGAAACGTTTGCGCTCCGGCTCGGCCAGAAATATAGCGACCAACGCCGATGTATCAATGACCATCAGCGGGGCATTCCATGTTCGTCGTAGCCCAGAATTTCGTCGCCGGGCCGCGAGTCAAGCGTAGGCATGGAATCCACCCGTCGCAACAGTTCTTCGATCTGACCGGCGAGCACTCGACCGCGACGTTTCGCCTTAAGTTGCTGCCAGCGCTCCTCCAACGCCTTGTGGATGGCTTCAGTAAGAGATTCGCCAGTCGCACTGGCCACTTGCCGGGCTAGCCGTTCAGTGGCATCGTTCTTGATGCTAAGAGGCATAATCTATACTTATATATTTGACGGTATAAGTATACCACACCATCGATCCAGAAATCACGTGGGACAGCCGCCACCGGCTGTCCCGCCGAGCAAAGCTCGACAGACCTCGCTAAGTCCAGGCTGCTCGCTCGTCAATAGTTCGTGTTAACATCCGGCCAGTGGCGACTCTCAAGAACATCCCCAAGCTTCCGCAAGACCGCGAGCGCATCGTCTCCGCCGCCCCGGTCGAGGACGATTCCTCGTTTGAGCTAAAGCTGCGTCCGCAGCGGCTCGCCGAGTTCATCGGACAATCCAAAGTCAAAGAAAACCTGGCCGTCGCCATCGAAGCCACCCGCTCGCGCGGCGAAGCCCTCGACCATGTTTTGCTCTACGGCCCTCCGGGCCTCGGCAAAACAACTCTGGCAACGATTATCGCGAACGAGCTCGGCGTACCTTTTCAGCAGACCTCGGGCCCGACTCTCCAAATCAAGGGCGATCTCACTGCGATCCTGACCAACGTCCGCGCAAAACAAGTCCTGTTCATCGACGAAGTTCACCGCCTGCAGCCGACACTCGAGGAACTCCTCTACTCCGCGCTCGAGGACTACAAGCTCGACATCATCATCGGACAAGGCCCTGCAGCGCGCACCCACACCATGGATGTGCAGCCTTTCACTTTCATCGGCGCAACCACCCGAGCCGGCCTGCTCTCTTCGCCGCTACGATCACGTTTTGGCATCGTCCTCCGCCTGGAGTTCTATAGCCACGAAGATCTGCGCATCATCGTCGAACGCTCCGCAGAAATCTTGGGTGTAGAAATCGACAAGCCCGGAGCTCTCGAAATCGCCAGCCGCTCCCGCGGAACGCCAAGAATTGCCAATCGCCTGCTGCGCCGGGTGCGCGACTATGCCCAGGTGCGAAGCGCCGGAAAAATCGATTTGCCGACCGCTCAGTCCGCTTTGCAGATGTTGGAAGTAGATCGCTACGGCTTCGACGAAGTCGATCGCAAGCTGCTGCTAATCATCATCGAGAAATATCAAGGCGGCCCAGTCGGCCTGAACACGCTTGCAGCGGCACTCGCCGAAGAGCCCGACGCCATCGAGGAGATCTACGAACCATTCTTGATCCAGATCGGCTTCCTTAACCGAACGCCGCGAGGACGGGTAGCCACTCAACTGGCCTACGAGCATTTCGGAATCACCCCAAATCGCAAACAAAGTTCGCTGTTCTAGAGTTAGAGGCTATGCGATTCCCAAATCCGCAGGTTCCGAAAATTTCCGCTATCTGCTATTCTGCCCTGCGATGGATTATCTCTGGACCCCTTGGCGTTACTCCTATGTCACTGCCGGCGACAAGACTACTGGATGTATCTTTTGCGACCTGCCCAAGTTGGGGGACGACGTCAAAGCTCGCATCGTATATCGCGGCCAGCGTTGCTACATCGTCCTGAATACTTTTCCCTACACCCCAGGTCATGTCATGGTGGTGCCATTCGCGCATCTCGATGAATTGCAGAAGCTTGCGGTCGACGCAGCCAACGAAATGATGGAGCTGTCGCAAAAAATGGAGCACGTTCTGCGGCAGCTCTATCGGCCGGACGGTGTGAACCTGGGCATGAACATCGGCAAGGCTGCCGGAGCCGGCGTCGCCGGGCACATCCATATGCACGTCCTTCCGCGTTGGGTGGCCGATGCGAATTTCGTTTCAGTGGTTGGGGAAACCCGAGTCTTGCCGGAAAGCCTGGACATTACCTACGAGAGGATTCGTGATGGGCTCACATCGCCGGTGTCATCCTGAGCGAGTGTTCGAAGGGCGAGAACTTCGCTCAGGATGAACGCCGCAAACGCAACAAGCGCACAATCGCGACACCAAGTGTCGCGATGCTCCCTATGCGCTTATGCGCATCTCCATGAAACTGCCGAAGGATAGGTTGCTGGACCAGTGCAGCTGATCGTCATGACAACAACTCTTGCCAAAGACCCTCCCCCGAGGCTCTCCGGCCGATGATCGGCAGCAGCGCCGAGTGCTTCACAGCTTAGACGGATGCAGTTCTGAGATTGTCACGAGAATGTAAAGAGTTTGTAAGGTTTTGCAAAGATGAAAATACGCAGCTGTGGACAAAGTCGGCTGCTAGGATTCGGGTTCAGTGTGCAAGCAAGTCGGACAACTTCGTTTCGTCAATCACCTCAACACCCAACACCTTCGCTTTGTCTAGTTTGGAACCGGCATCATCCCCGGCGACCACATAATCGGTTTTCTTGCTGACCGAGCCCGAGACGCGCCCCCCGGCATCTTCGATTCTCTTCTTCACCTGGTCGCGTGGACTGGTCAGCGTACCAGTCAGGACGAATGTCTTCCCCGCAAGCTTCGTCCCCCGCTCCCTCTTGGTTCCCGCGAAGGTCAATCCGGCCTTTCGCAGCCGCTCTACCAGTTCACGGTTTCTCGGTTCCTGAAAAAACTCCCTGATGCTCTCAGCGATACGCGGCCCGACTTCATTCACCTGCTGGAGCTCTTCTTCGCTGGCATTCATCAACTCGTCCATGGAGCCGAGATGTTCGGCCAGGAACTGAGCCGTACGCTGGCCAACAAAGCGAATGCCCAATCCATAGATAACGCGTTCCAGCGGTAACTTCTTTGAGGCTTCGATCTCATCGAGTACATTCTGCGCCGACTTCTCGCCCATCCGCTCGAGCGACAGCAGATCGTCCTTGGTCAGCTTGTAAAGGTCGGCGACATTCTTCACCAGTCCGCGATCGGTGAGTTGATTCACCAGCGCCTCGCCCATGCCGTCAATGTTCATCACTCCCCGCGAAGCGAAGTGAAGAATCGTTTCCCGCAGCTTGGCTGGACAGTTGGCGTTGACGCAAAAATAGTCCACCTCGCCTTCCGTGCGCACAACCTTGGTGCCGCAAACGGGACACTTCTCCGGCACATGGATTGCCTTGTGGCCCCGCGCGTGGTCTTTGTCATCCACGACGCGCGTGACCTTGGGGATGACGTCGCCACCGCGCTCGACTTCCACCCAGTCGTAAACCTTCACGCCCAGCCGTTCGATTTCATCCGGATTATGCAAGGTGGCGCGACTGACAGTGGTTCCCCCGATAGGTACAGGCTTCAACACTGCCACGGGGGTTAGTTTTCCAGTCCGACCAACTTGCCAGAGAACGCCTTCAATCTGAGTGATGCCCGCGCGGGCTGCATACTTATAAGCGATCGCCCACCGCGGCGCCTTTCCCGTGTAGCCAAGTTCTTCCTGCAGCACCGTGCGATCCACCTTGACGACAATGCCATCGATTTCATAGGGGAGTTTTTCTCGCTTCGTTTCCTCCTGCTCGATGAACGCCCACACTTCGTCAAAACTCTTGGCCAGCTTGCGGCTGGGATTGACCTTGAAGCCGGTGGCGTCGAGGGCGTTCAAGGTCTCCCAATGGCGGTCGAAGAAGGTGCGCCCGTCTTTCAGCAGCATGTAGGAAAAATAGTCGAGCCGTCTTTGCGCCACAACGCTGGGCTCAAGTTGACGTACGGTTCCCGCGGTCGCATTGCGCGGATTGGCAAACAACGACAGCCCCTTCTCCTCGCGCTGTTCATTCATCTTTCTGAATGCCGCCAGGGGCATGAGCATTTCCCCGCGCACTTCGAAGTTCGAGGGAATACCCGCCCTCTTGAGCTTTTCTTTCGGAATCGACAGCGGTATCGAACGCACAGTGCGAACGTTCAACGTCACATCTTCGCCGATTGTGCCATCGCCCCGCGTGATGCCACGCACCAGCCGGCCATCCTCGTAAACCAGAGCCAGCGACATGCCATCCAGCTTCAGCTCGCAGACGTATTCAATCTCTTTGCGGCCGCTGAGTTCGTGAACTCGCCGTTCCCAGTTGCGCAGGTCCTCGACATTGTATGTGTTGTCGAGCGAAAGCATGGGCGACGAGTGCGCCGCCTTTACCACTCCTTCTCGCGGCTTGCCGCCAACCCGCTGGGTGGGCGAATCAGGCGTAATTAGCGCGGGATGCTCGGCCTCAAGTTTCTTCAACTGGATCATCAGTTGATCAAACTCAGCGTCGCTGATCTGGGGATCGTCGAGCACGTAATACCGGTATTCGTGGTGCCGGATCTTGTCGCGGAGCGTCTCGATCTTCTTTTCAGTGTCTTTCGCAGCCATCGAAAAAGATTATAGGCGAGGAAAAGAATCGTGTGGCGCGGGCGCACCCCGCCCGCGAAATGGCGGAAGCGAAAGAAACCAGGTACGACAGCAGCCCAGCTCAGCTGTTCTAAACTGTCCTCATGCGGGTCCTTCAAACCGAGCGCCTCTCGCTCCGCGAATTCGAACTCGAAGACGTAGACGCGCTCGCCGCTATCCTCTCCGATCCCGAGACCATGCGCTACTACCCGATGTCGTTCGACCGTGCCGCAGTCGTTGACTGGATCCTTCGCAACCGCACGCGCTATGCCAACAACGGCTTCGGACTCTGGGCGATGATTCTCAACTCCACTCATGAACTGATCGGCGACTGCGGCTTAGTGCGTCAGAGTGTTGATGGATTGGATGAAATCGAAATCGGCTACCACGTTCGCCGCGATCTTTGGGGTCAGGGATATGCTTCGGAAGCCGCCCAGGCCTGCCGCGACTACGGATTCGCGAATCTCAACGTCGAACGGCTCATTTCGCTGATCCGTCCAGAAAATCTCCCGTCACGCCGCGTGGCGGAGAAGAATGGCATGAGCATCTGGAAAGAAACAACGAGGGCGAATTTGCTACATTACGTCTACGCGATCGAGCGCGACAAACTCTAGCTCGAGTGATTTCGGAGACCGCTATGCCCAAAGCCGCCGCCGCTGACTTCTCGCTACCCCATGCAGTTTTGACGTCCTTCGATACAAACGACCGTATCAACCGCTACATGATCGAGAATCTGTCCGCCGAAGCCTGGCGCGCTGAACCCCCGGACGGCAAAGGGCGAACCATCGCCGCCACCGTGGCCCACCTGCACAATGTCCGCGTCATGTGGCTGAAGGCGGCAGCCAAAGAAAGCAAGATCCCCGGCCAACTGGATCGCACCAGCGTGACGCCCGCCCAGGCCACGAAAGCATTGGATCAGAGCCGCGCTGCTCTCAGCGCGGTGCTGAAGTCGGCGCTCGAGAGCGACGGGCGGGTGAAAGGATTCCGTCCGGACGTAGCTGGATTCTTCGGATATCTCATCGCCCACGACGCCCATCATCGCGGCCAGATCTGCATGCTCGCCCGTCAGGTGGGCCACCCGCTCCCGCAAAAGGCAATGTTCGGAATGTGGGAGTGGGGCACTCGAGGAAAATCCGACTAAACAACTGTACGCTCTACAGCCGCGCAGCTCTTACTCCGGCGCGGGACGTGTTCCGGTAGAATCCCCGTGACCGATGCGCAAAGCCACGCTTCTCTACAACCCGCTCTCCGGCCGACGACGGGGACGTCGCCTGGCGGATGTTGAGGCCGCATTGTCGGCCCTCGGGAACGCCGGGGTGGAAGCCTCGGCCGCGCCCACTCGCGGCGCATCGGACGCCATAGACCAAACCCGGCAAGCTATCGCCGAAGGCTGCGACACCGTGTTCGCTTGCGGCGGCGACGGCACGATTCACGACGTACTCCAGGGATTGGTCGGCACCGACGCGGCAATGGCAATCATTCCGCTGGGCACCGCCAATTCGCTGGCGCACGATCTGCAACTGCCGCTATCTCCGGCCGCGGCCGCCGAAGCGGCTCTGACCGCAACGCCTCGCCGCGTCGCCATTGGCAAAGTCACTTATCAGGATTTTGCCGGCGACCGCGTCTCCCGATATTTCACCGTCACTGTCGGGATCGGTTTGGACGCGCATCTGTTCTACAAGCTCGATCCACTCGCGAAGCGGCGATTGGGCATGGCCGCCTACTGCGCCAAAGCGACTCACCTGTGGCTTACCCACAAGATGGAAAACTTTGCCGTAGAGATCAGCGAAGAGTCTGCGGAGAAAAGCCAAACCCGTCGACTAGAAGTCTCGCAGCTACTCGCCGTCCGCATCGGCAATTTCGGCGGAGTCTTGCGCGAACTTGCCCCCGGGGCTTCACTCGAGCGCGAAGACCTTCGCCTCGTGCTCTTCAAGACTCGCAGCCGTGTGGCGTATCTGCGCTACGTCCTACGCGGCATCTTCGGCGCAAATTGGCAAGTCCCGGGAATCGAACTGGTCCACAGCGCGCACGCGGTGTGCCGCGAAGTCGCATCGGCGGGCTCTTCGACCACGGCCCGCATGTTCGTCGAGGCTGATGGAGAACTGCTGGGGACGCTGCCGGCGGAAGTATCAGTGGTGCGCGATGCGGTCACTCTGCTGATGCCGGTTCGCTAAGGCCACCCTATGTTTACTTACAAATTAACAATGTGAATGGAGTGTTTACTCTCTGTTTAAGGATATGTACGCAAGATTTGCGTTTTCTCGCTAGATCTATGAAAACACAGGGTGTGTTTTCGAGATACCCTCCTAAAATATCCCTTCTAAAGGACTTACGGGAGGGATATCTCGGGCCTTCCACGCCTTATAAGTCTATGAAAACATGGGCCGGAGCTAGGGATACCTTCTAAAATATCTCTTCTAAAGGACTTAGCTCCGGACATTCCAGAGATGGTATTCGCTCGCACCGTCTGGCAAGGAAACTCAGATTGTCAAAGATCCGAAAGAGCTATCGCTGTTATCAAACAGCTAATCTTGTTTTTTATTATGTTAGCCGCTTGGGGCTCTGTTGGTCAAGAAAAAACGCAACACTCCAAGTCCCGAAAAGGGCGGAACCGTGACACCCGCCGATTGCGTCGGTGGACCCGTCGCCGGCTGAAGGCCGCCCATTACACTCAAACTCGGGCTAGCGGGGTCAATGCTGTAAAGATGTGACGACAACAACCCTTTCTGAGATGCGCCAAGTTCACGCCTTTCATTGACTTGCGGATGCGTCCGCCATAGCATGTTTTGCACATGATCGGCCTGACGATATCGCACTACCACATCGTCGAAAGACTCGGCGGGGGCGGGATGGGTGTGGTCTACAAGGCCGAGGACACCGAGCTCGGGCGCTTCGTCGCCTTGAAGTTTCTCCCTGAAGATGTCGCGCAAGACCCGCAGGCTTTGGAACGCTTTCGGCGGGAGGCCCGCGCTGCGCCCGCTCTGAATCATCCCAACATCTGCACGATTTACGAAATCGGCAAGCACGATGGTCGTTCTTTCATCGCCATGGAGTTTCTTGACGGCGCGACCCTGAAGCACCGCATCGCCGGGCGTCCGCTGGAAACCGACCTGATTCTATCGCTGGCTATCGAAATCGCCGATGCTCTGAATGCGGCGCACACCAAGGGCGTGGTTCACCGCGACATCAAGCCCGCGAATATTTTTGTAACCGAGCATGGGCACGCCAAGATTCTGGATTTTGGGCTCGCGAAAGTCACTCTCAAGCCGGAGAGCGTCGGCATGAGTGCTGCGACCGTGGAATCAGAGGAACACCTCACCAGTCCGGGCAGTTCGCTGGGTACAGTGGCCTACATGTCGCCGGAGCAGGCGCGAGCGAAAGAGTTGGACGCCCGCACGGATCTGTTTTCATTTGGAGTCGTCCTCTATGAGATGGCCACAGGGCAGTTGCCTTTTCGTGGAGATAGCACTGCGACGATGTTCGAGGCGATCCTGAACCGCGCACCTGTTCCTGCGCTGCGGCTGAATGCTGACGTGCCGCCCAAGCTAGAGGAAATTATCGACAAGGCTCTGGAGAAAGACCGCAATCTACGTTATCAGGTAGCCGCCGAGATGCGCACGGACCTGCAACGCCTCAAGCGCGATATCGATTCCAGCGGGCGTTCGATTGCATCGGACCGCGATGATCAGACTCCGTCTGGATCCTCGGCCGTAATCCCTGCAGCAAATGTATTTTTTCAGCAATCACCAAGTGGTGCAGGCCCGGGCACTCCCGCATCGTTGTCGACAACATCAAGCTCTACGAGAGTCGTGGCAGTAGCGCGGCGACACAAGGCAATCACGGGGTCTGTTTTGCTTATCGGGCTGATTGTCGCAGCCGCAGCCGCTTATGGGATCTACGCTCTCCTCCACCATCAGGCCAATGCACCGTTCCAGACCTTTGCCATCACCCAAGTGACGAATACCGGCAAGGTACAACAAGCGGCCATTTCTCCGGACGGCAGGTTTCTGCTCAACGTCCAGACCGACAATGGCAAGAAAAGCCTTTGGCTGCGAAATATCCCGACGGGCAGCGACACACAAGTCGTGCCCGATTCAGGGCAGTCGTACGCTTCGCTCATTTTCTCTCCCGACGGGAACTCCATTTATTTCCGCACGAGCCCGGATGGCACAACGTTTAATCTTTTCCGGGCTCCGCTTCTCGGCGGTTCACCCACCTTGCTTGCCAGGGATGTGGACGGGGGGCCGATATTTTCACCGGATGGCAAGAATATGGTGTATTCCCGCTACAACGACCCCGAGGTGAACAAGTGGCGATTGCTGGAAGCCGACGCTGACGGCGGGAACGAAAAAGTGCTGCATGTCGCAGATGACCAAGGCGGACCGGGCGCTGAATTCTCCTGGTCCCCCGATGGCAAACGCTTGGCGATTTCGACGTTGACCTTGAACAGCAAGTCCCTCAGCCAGATTCAATTTTTTGATTTCGCCCGCAGGAGCATCGAACCTTTTGTCGCGCCGAACGACAAGATCATTTTGGGCAACGCCTGGGCCCCGGATGGAAGGGGAATCTTTGTCAGTTATGTACCGCGAGGCGAGCGCTTGTCGATTAAAACCCAGATCGGGCTGTTTTCCTATCCCGCCGGCGCATTCCGTCCCATCACCAACGATCTGACAGACCACAGCTCACTATCACTTTCAGCCGATGGCCATACGCTGGCCACCGTGCAGAAGGAGACTTCCACCCAGATCGTTCTCGTGCCGCCCAGTGGTGCCGGGCCTCTTACGCCCGTGCCCGGGATTGCAACCCGCGAAACCCTGCCCAGCTTCTCCTGGACAGGGGATGGGCAATTGCTCATCTCGCACGGCGATCGTTTGGTCCGGCAGCACGTCGATGGCACGAACGCGGTCACAATTCTGAGCGACCCCGCGGGCTGGATCAGTGATCCGGTATCGTGCGACAACGATCGGTGGATTGCCTTGAACTGGATGGTTCACGGCGAGGGAAACGGAAACCGAATCTGGCGAGCGAATGCCGACGGCTCCGATAATATGCCGCTTACCGCGGGGGAATTCGGAAGTCTCTGGGGCTGCTCGCCTGACGGGAAGTGGCTGTACTATTCCGAACAAAATGCCGGCGTGTTGCGACTCGCTGCGACCGGCGGCCAACCCGGGCTCGTACCGGGGACGAATCCTCCGAATTCGCTGGAGCAACAGGCCGCACTTTCGCCTGATGGCAAGATGCTGACTTTGTTTACTACCGTGTTGAATCCTGATTCCAAGACTTGCTCCAACAGGATCGTACTCGTCAGCCTGGACTCGGGGGCTCGAAACCTCGACCTGGATCCCAGTCTGAACGTGGTTTTCTTCAGTCAGGGACCGCCAGGAAGCGCCGGATTCCACTTTTCTCCCGACGGCAGATCCCTTGCCTTCGTGATCGAGGAGGCGGGAGTGGACAACATTTGGATGCAGCCTGTCGACGGATCAAGAGGGCGAAAGCTGACGAAGTTCAACGATTCTGAAAAGATCCAGGATTTCCGTTGGTCCCCCGACGGCAAGTCTCTGGCCATGCTGCGTTTTAGTTCTGTCTCCGATGTCATCCTCTTGCGCGACACCGCCAACCGTTCGAGGGTTGCTCCGTGAAACGCAGCCTTGAGGGAACCGGGGCATCCATCCCAAGACTCGGATCAAGGCATCGCCCCCAAAGCATTATTCTCAACTGGGTGAAACGGTAACGGTCGAAAACAAGGCCATGGCGCTCAAAACCCCGTCAAAGGT
Source organism: uncultured Acidobacteriota bacterium (assembly GCA_963837015.1). Taxonomy (GTDB): domain Bacteria; phylum Acidobacteriota; class Terriglobia; order Terriglobales; family Acidobacteriaceae; genus JABDBE01. The sequence goes on from CAWIMI010000025.1 coordinate 320,028, forward strand.
CTGAACGTTATGGCGGACGTAACAAGAATAAGGTGGTTTGACGAAATGTGTTAGTATGAACACGAATTCATATTTATATTATGAAAACTCGCCTCGTTTTCTGTGGACTTGGAATCTGGATTGGCGCCACCATCGTCCTACGTTTAGTCGGGCAACGAGTCCTTCGTGTGGGGGATTGGAAGGGGACGCTCATTCTGTTTGCGGTCAGTTTTCCTTTGATGGCTTGGCTGGTTCGTCGCCTATGCAGCCGTTTTCGACTGCCCCCGGAGCAATGGCCCACTGGGGCAATCTCGATCGCACTGCCGACGCTGCTGCTTGATCCGTTCTCCAGCGCGTTCTTTCCCGTGGCGTTTCCGAATATGGCTCCTGAGGTGGCGGGAGTTTTCGGGGGATGGATGCTTTGGTGCTGCGCGGGGGCTTTGGTTGGAGCGATTATTCGTCCAGGGAGACGGGCGTGAAGGTGCGTCCGAACCTGCTGGCTGGGGAGGATCTTCCCTCGGGGCCGCAGCAGAAGAGAAGCCTGGAGAAGCGAGCGCGATTGAAGGCGGCGGGGTTGGCTTTGTTTGGCGAAAAAGGTTATGAGGGCGCTTCGATTGACGAAATGGCTCGGCGGGCGAAGCTTCCGGTTGGGACTTTCTATCAGCACTTCCGCTCCAAGCGACAGTTGTTGCTGGTGCTGATGGACGAGTTGCTGGAGAAGTTGAGCCAGTTGGATTTTCGTCCGGGAAATCTGCCGGATGTTCGGGCAGTGGTTCAGGAATTGTTGTCGCGGGCTTTCTCTCACGATCTTCGGTATCTGGGGGCCTACCGGGCATGGCAGGAGGCGGTGCTTTCTGATCCGGAGCTGGTGCGGAAGCAAGCGGAGATTCATGCCTGGACTACTGCACGGGTCGCGGCTGTGTTTCAAATTTTGCAACAGCTGCCCGGTGCACGCGCGGGAGTGGACGTTGTGGGGTTGGCGCGGGTGATGGACAGTTTCTTTTGGAGTTTGCTGGCGCAAGCCGTGCGGGTGCCTGCGGTAGAATTGAACCAGTGGATCGATTCGGCAGTGCATCTTATTTATCACGCCTTGTTCGTGGATTCGGCAGCGAGAGCGCTGCGAAAGCCAAGTTGATTTGGGGCTGGCGATATGCTGAAGGCATATCGTGATACGAATTTCCGTCCGTCCGCGGCTAGAGACGCAGCAAGCTACGTCTCTACAGCATCCCCAGCGCTTCCCGTGGTAACCCGGTCGTACACTCCCTTTCGGTAACCCTTAGTAACCATACGATTCTGAGTACCCAGCCGTACAATTACCCTTGTCCTAAAGACCATCGCCTGATACTGGGCGTGATGCCGATGGGATGGTCAACTTGGCCACGAACTCTCGTGCGGTAGAGAAAGTATTGAGACGAGAGGCGAACCGGAGCTGGAGTCCGCACTTTTATGGCGTTTGGTTTTGGCTTCAATAAACAGAAGGTTCTTAGTGCTGCGGAGAAGTTTGTCCAACAGGGCAAATTGCAGAACGCAATCACTGAGTACGAGAAGGTTCTCAAAGCCGACCCCAAGGATCTCACGGTGATGAATACCGTGGGCGACCTCTACTCGCGTCTGGGCAATAGCGAAAAAGCCGTGGAATGTTTCAAGAGCGTTGGCGATGCCTATGCATCGCAGGGCTTCACGGTGAAGGCGATTGCCATGTACAAAAAGCTCAGCAAGCTGAAGTCGTCGCTCGAAGGCGTGCTTCGGCTGGCAGAGCTTTACACGCAGCAGGGCCTTTTCAATGATGCGCGGGCTCAGTATCTGCAAGTGGCGGAAGAATTTTTGCGGGAAGGACAGCTGGAACAGGCGGTCCGGATCTTTCAGAAGACTTTGGAAATGGATCCGGAGAACGTCGCCATGCGGACGAGGCTGGCGGAAGTTTACGTCCGGCTCGGGAAGAAGACCGAGGCTTGGCAGATTTTCTCCGCGGCGGCCGAGACGTTGCGCTCTAAAGGCCAGCTGGGTCCGGCGGAAGAAATCCTGCAGCGCATGATTACCCTCGATCCGGGCAACGGCTATGCGTTGCTGATGCGCGGCCGAAACGCATTCGACGCGGGAGATATGGCGGCCGCGGTCCAGTGTCTGGAGAAAGTCGCGGACCTTGATACCCATCCTGATGGATTGCGAACTTTGCTGCAGGCCTATCTGCAGACCGGGCGTTTGCCCGAGGCCAGGACGCTAGCGGAGAAACTGCTCTCGGTTCACAATGACGTCAGCGCAATCCTCTCGTATGCCGACGCGTTGATTTCAGCCGGACAGTGCGAAGAGGCTTTACAGGTGTATAAGCAGCATTCTGACCGGCTGCTGGCGGCGGACTCGGGCAAAATTCTCGAGAACCTGCATGCCCTCATCAGCCCGGTGCGTGAGAACACGGCAGCGCTTGAAATGCTGCTGGAATTGTTGAACAAGGCCGGAGACAACACGCATCTGACCGAGGTCTACGAACTGCTTGCGCACGGCCACACGCAGGCGGGAGAACTGGAAAAGGCACGCGACTACTACCTGAAGCTGACACAACTCGAGCCTGAGAATCAGTTGCATGCCCGTAACTATCAGCAAGTCGCGGGCAGGCTGGGGACGCCCTCCAGTTCGCACCTGATTACTCCGGAAGAAGGCGCGGTTCTGGTGGACGAACTCGAGGCCACTGCGCCTTTTATTGATCAGCGGTATTCGGATGAAGTGGCGCTGTTCGTTCGCGCGGCGCTGACCGATGCTGAACTTTTCATTTCTTACAACATGCCGGCGAAGGCGTTGGGACCGCTGCTTTCTGCGTTGCCCCAGGCGCCGCGCGATCTGCGCGTAAACCAGCGGCTCGCGGCTTTGCATACTAGAGCCGCCCGCTTTACGGAGGCGGCGGTTTGCTGCCGCACTCTGGAAAGCATTTACCACGACGCCGGATATCCCGACGAAGCTACGCGCTACGGCGAACTCGCCACGAAGTATGAAGAGCGCGGTTCGACGGGCGCGCCGGAGCTTGGCGTGCCGACGGCAATGCATGTAGAGCCGACGCATGCGGAGTTGGCGACCGCCGTTCCTGAGGTTCCGGTCGCGGATGCCGTCGTTGAAGCGCCGGTTACGATCGATGCTGTTCCCGAAGCAGAGGTCGCTGCCGCTCATTCCAGCCCATTTTTCCACGCGGCAACGCCGCCTGCGGCCTCCGAAGCTGGGGAGCCCGCGGAGTTTCAGATCCAAGCTGCTCAGGAGAAAGAGATCGACCTCTCGGAGGAATGGGACGGATCGGTTTCAGACGAACCGGAAGCCCCGGCTGCTCCGCAAGAAGAAGCCGTCGAGGTTGCGGCAGCAAGTGAAGAGGCGAGCGCTGCCGATCCGGAAGCGGTTAAGGAAGCAGTTGAAGAAGTTCGCTTCTACCTTTCAAATGGGATGAATGAAGAGGCGCGGGCGGCTTATACGAAACTTGAGCGATTGAAGCCCGAAGCGTCTTTATTAGTAATTTTGCGGGATGAGATTGATGCTGGATCGGTGAAGGCTCCGGCCGCGGAGGCTGAGGCGATCGAAGAGATTTCGGTTGCCGACATTCCTGCTATGCCCGAGGATGTCTCTCCAGCCCCCGAGCCCAAGGCTGGGGTTTTGGATGCAATGGTCAGCGACCTGGAATCCTCGCTCGGCGATGGCTTCCTCCCACAGACGACCACCCATGAGGTAGCTGCTGAACCGGAGCCCGAATCGCAGGTCGCGGAAGTAGCCACGGCGGCCACTGCACATCAGCCAAGCGGAAAGCTGGATAGCTTTGTTTCCGATCTTGAAGCTTCCCTCGGAGACAGTTTCCTGGCCGAAGCGCCGGCGGGAAAGACCGAGACCCGAAGCAAGCCGCGTGCGGTTCCCGAGCCAGAGATTCCCGAGCCGGTCGTGGCAAAACCTGCAGCAGTGATTCCTGCGAGCATCCCGCCAGCTCAGGTTCCGGCGGCAATGGCCGCCGCCGCGGCTCAGGCTGCTCCCACGCCTGCACCCGCGAGTGCTGCACCGACTTTCACCTATCAACCCTCGGCGATTCGGCCTTTGAGTACGCCAGCATCGTCGACCCAGCCGAAGTTTGACGCCGGAGCCGGAGTCGATCTCGCCGACATGTTTGGCGAGTTAAAACACGAGCTTGAGGAAGATTCTGCCGCCACGGATGAAGATCCGGAAACACACTACAACCTGGGAGTGGCTTTCCGAGAAATGGGACTTCTGGACGAAGCGATTGGAGAATTGCAGAAGGTGTGCCAAGCGGTGGATCGCGGTCATACCTTCCCGCATATCATGCAGACTTATACCTGGTTGTCGCAATGCTTCCTGGATAAGGGCATTCCGGAGGCGGCCATTCGCTGGTATGAAAAGGCACTCAAGCTGTCCACCATTGATGCGGACACGCGCACCGCACTGCACTACGAGTTGGCATCCTCCTACGAGACTGCCGGAGACAAGGTCGCGGCCCTGAGCCACTTCATGGAAGTGTATGGCAGCAACATCGATTACCGGGACGTGGCCGAGCGCATTAAGACCCTGAAGTCGTAGAATGCTTGAATGGTTTTTTATTCTCTTACGCTGGGAATGCGTGGTAGCAAAACCTGGCCCGCAACGCCGATACTCTTCGGGAGCACACGGTGACGGCGGATCCGAATGCACCCCAAACAATTCCTCCTGGCTCGTTGGGGACGAAGCTGCCTTCTCCGGAACGCCCCGACGCTTCCGCGACGGCGGTGGAGATAACGCCCAGGCGTCCCGAAGCGACCCGGTATGTAGGCGTCGAACTCTGGCTGCATCGGATTACGGTGGCGATGTTTGGATTAGTCTGCGCCGTCGTCGGCGTGCTTCTCGTGATTCTTCCGTGGCGACCGGAGTGGACGGACAACCATCTTCTGCTGGCTTATCCAGGGTTGCGGGCATTCGTCGCTAACGGTTTTGTTCGCGGCATCTGCAGCGGGCTGGGAATTCTCGACATCTGGATCGGGTTCTCCGAAGCGCTTCACTACCACGAGGAAAAGCGTCCCTGAAGGCGATGTTACAAGCTGGCGATTGTGCTTGTTGCACGGGCCAGCGTAGCGGCCAAGATTCACCGAACTCAAGGAAACGGCGGCATTATGAGCAAGATTGAAGTGAAACGTGCGCCCCTGGCGTACGAAAACGAAACCTTTGTGAACAGCCCGGATGGGCGCATTCTGCGCATATTGTCGGAATACATGGAACCGCTTGCCCGCTTTCGCCGCGAGCAGATTCAGGACACGGTCGTGTTCTTTGGTTCAGCTCGCTTCGCCAGTCGAACCGCCGCGGAGGACAGGCTGGCTGAATTGGAATCCAGCGCCTTGCAGCTGTCCGGCAGCCAGCTTGAAGTCTTCAGAAAACAGGCTATCGCGGGTGTGGATATGGCGCGCTATTACGAGGACGCTCGCCGGCTGGCTTTTCTGTTGAGCCAGTGGTCGATTCAAATTCCCGCGCGCCGAAGGCGCTTCGTGGTCACGACCGGTGGTGGTCCGGGCATCATGGAAGCGGCCAATCTTGGCGCACAGGAGGCTGGGGCGAAGACCGTAGGCCTCAATATCGCTTTGCCCTTCGAGCAGAGTCCAAATCCTCATATCACTCCATCCTTGAACTTTGAGTTTCACTACTTCTTCATGCGCAAGTTCTGGTTTGCCTATTTGTCCAAGGCGCTGGTGATCTTTCCTGGCGGCTTTGGCACGATGGATGAGTTTTTCGAAATCCTCACGCTGGCCCAGACGCAGAAGTTGGCCAAGAAGATCCTGGTCGTGGTCTACGGCAGCGAATACTGGAACCGCCTGATCAACTTCCAGACCATGGTGGACGCGGGAACAATTTCTCCCGAGGACTTGGAACTTTTCAAGATCGTGGACTCGCCCGAAGAAGGCTTTGAGTTCCTGCGCGACGGTTTGACGAAGTACCATCTCGGACCGGAACCGAAGCACAAAGGCGAACAAGGCGAACGAGCGCCTGAAATCGCGAAGACCAATCCGTAAAAGCTTGCTTCTTTTCTACATCACCGATCGCACCCAGTTTTCGGGCGACGAAAACGCCCGTCGCCACGCTCTGCTGGAGAAGATTGTAGAGGCTGCGCGGTGTGGCGTAGATCTTATTCAGCTGCGGGAGAAAGATCTATGCACTCGCGACCTTGAAGCCCTCACGTTTGCAGCGCTGCGCGTCATCCATCCACCGCGAACGGAAGGTCCTGAGCGGAAAACCCGGTTGCTGATCAACTCACGGAGTGACGTGGCCGTAACTTGCGGGGCTGACGGAGTGCATTTGCGGTCTGATGATATTTCGCCCTTGGAAGTGCGGAGGGCGTGGGTGCAGGCACAACATCTTGCCAGCGTCCTGATCAGTGTTTCTTGCCATTCTGTGGCGAATGTTGGTCGTGCGTCGGTCGAAGGAGCTGACTACGCGGTATTTGCTCCGGTTTTCGAAAAGAAGGGTTCGACTCAAACCAGCGCTGCGGGCCTCGAAGGACTGCGTCAAGCATGCCGGCAGAAGATTCCCGTCGTCGCTTTGGGCGGCGTCACGCTCACAAATGCGCGTGCATGTATCGACATGGGTGCGGCAGGGATTGCTGCGATCCGCCTTTTTCAGGAGAACGACATCGCGGAAGTGGTGCAGCGATTAAGATCCTAACCCTAACCGGTCCACTTCTTTCCGGTCTTCAGGATGTCCATGGCTTTCGCGAGCCGGCGCTGGCGCGTATCTTCCTGTTTAGCTCCATTGATTGAAAAAACGATTTCTTTCTGGTTCGTGAACGAAAGCTTTTTCCAGTTGGCTTGAGCAGACTTGCTTTTGGCCAGCTCTTTCTTCAGAAGGAGTGGCACTTCCACGACCCGCTCAGCTTCATCGCGTTCCATAACAACGGTGACCGTGTCGCCGGCCGCAACTCCAGCTCCATCGCGCATCGTTTTGTTGACCGCCATGCCGTGGCAACCGCCCATGGGCATGAGTGAGGTGCGAAAGGGGAATCCGTTAATGGTGCCGCGCACGGGCACCCTTGCGCGAGTGCCGAAGGCTTCTATCACGTCGAAAGGCGCATTCAGCCAGGCGACTGAGCTGCCTTCTTTGCCTTGCAGCCTTACCTTGAATTCGAGCTTTTTCATGCAGAAACTCCGCTGGAAAATTTGCTCAAAAACTATAAGCTGGGGCCCGGATTGGAGCAAGCCCAAGTGGCTTTGTTGTGCTACGCTCATCAACCAGATGGGCGATTTGCAAACAACCTTGGCGATGCCAGAGGGCACGTCGGCGGAGCCGAACCTTGAGCATATTCCCGCCGGCTGGTTCCGCATGGGTTCAGAGACGGGTCAGGAGAATGAACGTCCGGTGCGCCGGGTTTGGGTCGATGCTTTCTACCTGGCTGCGTGTCAGGTTACTAACGCCCAATACACTCGCTTTGTGAGCGCGACTGGCGGACCAGCCGCGCCACTCTCGGGTGATCCGAATTTCAATCATCCCGAGCAGCCTGTGGTGGCGGTTTCCTGGTTCGAAGCGGTGAAGTATTGCGAATGGCTCCGCGGAATGAGCGGCCGCAAATACCGCCTTCCCACCGAGGCTGAATGGGAGCGGGCTGCCCGCGGCGGAGTTGAGGACAAACTTTTTCCTTGGGGTGACGATCCGCCGCAGTCATTGCCCAACTACGAGCATCGGTGGAAGACGGGCCCTGAACCAGCTGGACGCTCGGCGGCCAATGCGTTCGGACTCTTCGACATGTGCCAGAATGTTCATGAATGGTGCAGCGATTGGTACTTACCCGATTACTATGCGACTTCGCTTGAGCGCAATCCGCGTGGCCCGGAAAACGGCGAGCGCCGGGCGTCTCGCGGAGGCTCTTGGCGCCATCACATCAAAGTTACACGTTGTGCCGCTCGTTCCAGCATTCCTCCAGCGTTTCAGTACGCGGATTACGGTTTCCGAGTCGCCTGCGATCTGCGCTGAAATTGGCGCGGAAGACTTAACCCGCTTAGGCCCGCTTTTGCCTGGAAGAGAGGATGGCGAGGATTTCGCGGAGTCCCTGCCGGATATGCTTCAGATCGGGTGCAGTGCGTTCGGGAAAGGGAAGAGGCGTCTGTTTTTTGTCGCCTTTGTTCTCAGCCCGCAAGTGTTGCCGCGCCCCGACAATGGTGAAGCCTTCCTCATAAAGAAGTTTCTTTATACGCAGGACATTTTCAACGTCTTTGTGGCGATACATGCGTTGTCCCGTGCTTCCCTTGACCGGTTTGAGCTGGGGAAACTCGGTTTCCCAGAAGCGCAGGACATAGGCCGGCAAACGGCATAGCTGGGCAACTTCTCCGATGCGGAAATAAAGTTTGTCCGGGATCACCACGTCGGTGGTCCGGGCAGACTTAGCCGCAGCTTTGTTGCGCGAGCTCATCGGAGTTCGAGAAGTGGCTTGCATCGCAGGCTGCGCCTCACTCCCTATCCGCGTTTCTAGCACGACCGGGCGTCCGGGACAACCTCTCTTTTTCCACGAAACCATTGTCGCTTTTATCGTAGCGTTTGGGAATCAATAAAAAACCCCCGGAGAGGTGCTTCTCTCGAGAGGCTTTTCGAAACTTTCTGTTTTTGTGCGAAGTATCGTCTCGCGTACGGTTAGTGTTTCTTTTTCTTGGCAGCCTTTTTCTTTGCTGGCATGAAGTTTCCTCCGTGAACAATTTTCCCTTGAAGGGGGCCCTAGATTCGAATCGTGCCCAACGGTAGTAGCGGTCACGACTCCACCACAAGATATTGAGGACTATTACTTTCATTGTCAACAGAATTCTTACCGGACGACGTTTCCATCTGAGCGACCGCTTGGTCGAGCGTATCGTACACTGGCAGCCATCAGTGTCGTTCCGTCATGCGTTCCGCTGGTATGAGACGCGATTCCGTCGAACTCGAAATATTCAAGAATATTTATCACTCCATTGCGGAGGAGATGGGCGCGGCGCTGCGTCGAACTGCATTCTCCCCCAATATCAAGGAACGCCGCGACTACTCCTGCGCGGTGTTCGATGCCGACGGCGAAGTGATTGCCATGGGCGATCACATGCCGGTTCACCTGGGCTCAATGCCGATGTCGGTGCGGGCTGCAATCGATCATTTCGACCTCGCGCCCGGAGACGTGGCGATGTTGAACGATCCGTTTCAGGGTGGAACCCATCTGCCGGACATCACTCTGGTGGCTCCCGTACACGTGCAGCCGCGCTCACAAAGGAAAAATTCGCGGCCCGACTTTTATGTTGCCGCGCGCGCCCACCACGCAGACGTGGGAGGGGCATATCCGGGTTCCATGGGTCTTTGTCGCGAGATCTATCAGGAGGGATTTCGCATTCCCCCGGTGAAGATCATGCGCGCAGGCAAAATGCAATCCGATGGTCTTGCGCTGCTGCTGAGCAATGTGCGGACACCGGAGGAACGGGAGGGCGATCTTGGTGCGCAGATCGCGGCCTGTCACACCGGGGCTGAGCGACTGCGCGAAATCTGCAGTCGTTACGGCTTGGAGCGCGTGAAGACGGCGGCGTGCGAGCTGCTCGAATATTCCGAGGAGATAATGCGGGCGTTCCTTGACCACATACCTGCGGGACGCTACAGCGCTGCAGACTTCCTGGACAATGACGGCATCAGTGACAAGCGCGTAAAGATTTCGGTGACGGTGAAGTTTGCAAAACATCAGCGACCCCGGTCTTCTATTCCCGCGGTCGTGGTGGACTTCACCGGCAGCGATCGGCAGGTTGAAGGCAGTGTAAATGCCGTGGAAGCAATTACGTATTCAGCCTGCTTTTATGTCTTCCGGTGTCTGCTGGCCGAACACGTGCCCGCGACTGCGGGCCTGATGCGGCCGATTGCGGTGATTGCTCCCAAGGGAACGGTGGTGAATGCTCGTCCGCCAGCTGCCGTAGCCGGAGGCAACGTGGAAACTTCGCAGCGGATTGTCGACGTGTTGCTGCGGTCCTTGGCACAGGCGATGCCGGACCGCATTCCCGCGGCAGCGGCGGGAACCATGAACAATTTGACGATTGGCGGCATTGATCCAAGAACCGGAGCACCCTTCGCGTACTACGAGACCATCGCGGGCGGCATGGGAGCTCGGCCATCGAAACCCGGAGTGTCCGGCGTACACACGCACATGACGAATTCGCTGAACACGCCTGCCGAAGCGTTGGAATATGCTTATCCGCTGCGGGTGCAGCAATACTCTTTGCGACCGGACAGCGGCGGCGAAGGTCAGTATCGGGGTGGGGATGGGATTATTCGAGAGATCGAAGCTCTGTCCGATGCCGAAGTGACCCTGCTGGCGGACCGACGTGAGCGCGGTCCTTACGGTCTGGCGGGTGGGAAAGACGGCGCCCCGGGAAAGGCGATCGTAGTTCGCAAAGATGGTTCGTCACAAGCGTTGCCGGGTAAGTTCAATGTGCGCCTGCGGAGGGGCGAACGGATTCGCATCGAAACCCCGGGGGGCGGAGGTTGGGGTCGGTAAACGCGGTGAATCTGATCTCGAATGCGACTGATGGAATCCGTGTGGTTCGAAATGAATCCAAGATAAAGATCAACCTAACGCGTGAGGAACTCAAATGCACTCCGACATTGCAACCCACTACCTTGACGAAGTCCGCCGCCAGTTCCGCGGGCACAAACGCCTGGCGGAGGGCGCCATCGCTCAACTCAAAGAAGAAGAGTTGTCTAAGGCACTCGATTCCGAGTCGAATTCAATCGCAATCCTCATTAAGCACCTGGCTGGCAATATGCGCTCGCGATTTACTGACTTCCTGACCACCGACGGCGAAAAGCCAGACCGCGACCGCGATCAGGAATTCGAAATGAAGTCGGCGACAACCCGCGCCGACGTTATGCGCTGGTGGGAGGACGGCTGGGCGCGTGTGTTCGCGGCTATCGACGCTCTCCAACCGGAGGACGTCATGCGCAGGGTCACGATCCGCGGCGAACCACATACTGTGCTGCAAGCCATCAATCGGCAGATCGCTCACTATGCCCAGCACACCGGACAAATCGTATTTCTGGCGAAACATCTCCGATCGAGCGAGTGGAAGACGCTGAGCATTCCACGCGGAAAATCGAAAGAATTCAAAGCTACAGGCCAGAAATATGAAAGAGGCGTACTCCGGGAGGGCTCGGGAAGTCGTTGACCGGCACGTCGCCTTTTGTTGGACTTGAGTTCCGGGATGTTAAAATCAAGAGTTTTGGTTTTGAACCCGAACTCATAAGGTGGTTCCATGTCTGACACGATGCAGGCGGTCGTAAAAGCAAAGGCCGCCCCAGGCGCAGAGATTCAAGAAGTCAAGATTCCGGCCTTCGAACGCAACGACGTTCTGGTCAAGGTAAAGGTTGCATCCATCTGCGGTACTGATTTGCATATTTACGATTGGGACCGTTGGGCGCAGAAGCGGATTCATCCGCCGCTCATCCCGGGCCACGAGTTTTGCGGCGAGGTAGCGGCCTTTGGCGATGAAGTCACCAGTGTAAAGGAAGGCGATTTCGTCTCTGCAGAGATGCACGTGGCTTGCGGCAAGTGCTTGCAGTGTCGCACCGGCGAAGCGCATATCTGTCAGAACGTCAAAATCATCGGCGTTGATGCAGACGGCGCCTTCGCTGAATACGTGGTCATTCCAGAATCGAATATCTGGAAACTTGATCCAGCCATCCCGCAGGAATACGCATCGATTCTCGATCCGCTGGGCAACGCCGTTCATACCGTGCTGGCAGGAGAGGTTGCCGCAAAGACAGTGGCGGTTACAGGATGCGGTCCGATCGGGTTGTTCTCCATCGCAGTGGCACGAGCGGTGGGGGCAGCGCAAGTGTTTGCGATCGAGGTCAATGAACACCGGAGAGAGCTTGCGAAAAAGATGCACGCTGATCTGGTTCTCGATCCCTCAAAAGAAGATGTAAAGTCCATCATCATGGAGCGAACTGGCGGTTTGGGCGTGGACGCGGTCCTCGAAATGGCAGGACACCCCGACGCCATTCGAACAGCCTTTGACATCGTGCGTCGCGGTGGGCGCATTTCCCTCCTCGGTCTTACTTCCAAGCCAATTTCGCTGAACTTTTCCGAAGATATTATTTTCAAGGGGATCACGATTCAAGGCATCAACGGTCGCCGCATGTACCAAACCTGGTATCAGATGACCGCATTGCTCAAGAACGGCAAGCTCGACTTGCATCCGGTGATTACAGACCGCATCGCGATGAAGGACTTTTCCAAGGCGATGGAACGCCTGAAGACGGGAGAGGCGAGCAAAATCCTGGTGTATCCCAATGGAATCAGCCGGAACTAAAGCTGCAGCGCCAGCTAGGCTTCCGCCGGCAGGTGGACTATTTTTTTCCGGATTGCGTAGGTCACCAGTTGAGCTTTGTTGTGGATGTCGAGCTTTCGCATCAGATTAAACCTGTGAGCTTCCACCGTTTTGACGCTTAGCCCCAGCACAGTGGCAATTTCTCTTGCGGAATTGCCTTCGGCAATCATTTTCACCACTTCACGCTCTCGAGGCGTCAGAGTAGAACGGCGTGAATTCAGAACATGCTCCACGAACACAACTCCCTTTGGCCAAAGTAAGTAGGGGAGGGACCAGGCGGCACAAAGCGCGTCTGACAGCCCGAGACGGGTCCCAAGGTTTAGAGTTATTGTACAAGCCTTCCGCCCCGTTCGTCACTGCGGAAAGTTGAAGGCGGAGCCCATCGACTGGGCAGAAAGCAACTCTCTACCTCATCGGATACAATCCAGAGCGATGCTTCGTTATTTTACATCCGGAGAATCGCACGGAGAGGCCCTTGTGGCCTTACTGTCCGGCATGCCAGCCGGATTGAAGGTCGACCAGGCCTTTCTGGATCGCGAACTCTGGCGTCGTCAGCAGGGTTACGGCCGTGGTGGCCGCATGAAAATCGAGCGCGATACTGCACACATCGTTTCCGGAGTGCGCCATGGCATGACAATTGGTTCACCCATCGCGATCTTGCTGGAGAACAAGGACTGGAAGAATTGGCAGGAGTCACTTCCAGTGGAAGAAGGGGATCGCGCCAAACACAAACGTGTAGCTTCGCCTCGTCCTGGCCACGCGGACCTAGCCGGTGCTCTGAAATACAATTTTGCGGATGCCCGCTACGTGCTCGAACGTGCTTCTGCCCGGGAATCCGCGGCACGAGTTGCGATAGGAGCTTTGGCGAAACTGCTGGTTCGGGAATACGGGATCGAAGTGCTTAGCCATGTGGTCTCGGTGGGAAATGCATCGGTCGGAAGCGAGGAGATTCCGTGGGAGAGTGTCGCGCGGTTGCACGACGGGAACGAAGTTCTGCTCAACTGCGCGGACGCGGATGCCGAATCGCGCATGAAGGAAGAAGTTGACCGAGTACTGAAGACCGGAGACTCCGTGGGTGGGGTTTTTGAGGTGGTCGCCCACAACGTGCCCCCAGGTCTGGGCACGTATGCGCAGTGGGATGAACGTCTCGACGCCTTGTTGGCGGCTGCGGTAATGTCGCTGCAAGCGGTGAAGGCGGTCGAGATCGGCTCAGGAATTACCGCGGCTGCTTCCCTCGGTTCCGCTGTGCATGATGAAATAGGGTATAGCGAGTCCAGGTCATTTGCCGGATTTACTCGCAACCGCAACAATGCGGGTGGAATCGAAGGTGGTGTCTCGAATGGCGAGGACATCCGCGTGCGGGGTTACCTAAAGCCGATCTCAACGTTGCGCCGTCCTCTGCAGTCGGTGGACTTTGCAACACGGGAGCCCGTTAAAGCTGCCTACGAGCGCTCCGATGTGTGCGTAGTGCCTGCGGCGGGCGTGGCCGCAGAAGCCATGGTGGTGTTGACGTTGGCGCGCTGCGCGCTGGAGAAGTTTGGCGGCGACTCCATGGTTGAAAGCTTGCGCAATTTTCGAGGCTATCTGGAGCAGTTAAAAAAGTACTAACTACGACCACTCAATGATCTATCCCATCGTGAAGTTTGGAAATCCTGTGCTGGAGAAGCCAGCGGAACCGGTCACTGCCTTTGACGACGAGTTGAAGAAACTGGTCGAGGATATGTTCGAGTCTATGTATGAGGCCCACGGAGTGGGCTTGGCCGCGCCGCAAATCGGGATTTCGAAGCGGCTCGCTGTCATCGACGTTACCTTCAAAGAAGACCCTGAAGCTCAACTCGTGCTGGCGAATCCCGAGATTCTCCATACCGAAGGCAAACATACGCAGCCGGAAGGCTGTCTCAGCATTCCAGAATTTCGAGAGCCGGTGACCCGGCCTCGGAAAGTGACGATTCGCGCTCAGGATGTAAATGGAAAATGGTACGAGAAGACCGGCGAAGAATTGCTGGCACGCGCCTTTCTACATGAGACCGAACACTTGAATGGCAAGCTCTACATCAGCCACATCAGCGCCTTGAAACGCGATCTGATCAAGCGCAAGATCCGCAAACTAATAAAGGCCGGAGAGTGGTAGAGATTGAGTAATTAGGTAATTGGGGAATTTTGTACCTAAGTTCCGAATTGCTCAATTACATAATTACGCAACTAATCAATTGCCCAATGTCTGATCTCGTCTTCTGTGGAACGCCTGGCTTCGCTGTGTCCACGCTGGAAACTCTAGTGCGCAAGGGGTTTTCAGTTCGTCTAGTGGTCACGCAACCTGACAAGCCGCGCGGACGTGGACTTGCGCTGGCGCCATCTGCGGTGAAGCAGTGCGCCCTCTCACTGCATTTACCGATCACTCAGCCCAAGAATATCAAGAACAACCAAGAATTCCACGCCCAACTTACCGGCCTCAAGCCCGATGCAATCGTCGTGGTCGGATATGGCCGCATCATTCCTCAATGGATGATTGATTTGCCGCGCTTCGGCAATATTAATTTGCACGCGTCGTTGTTGCCTAAGTATCGTGGGGCAGCTCCCATCCAGTGGGCGATCGCCAGCGGTGACACTACGACCGGAGTTTCGACCATGCGAATCGACGCGGGACTTGATACTGGGGATATTCTGATGCAGAAAGAAATTCCGATTAATCCTGCCGATACGTCGGAAACTCTGGCTCCAACGCTGGCGGCAATCGGCGCAGATCTTCTCGTCGACACCTTGCATGGGCTGCAGGCAGGCACGATTAAGGCGCGGCCACAGGACAACGAGAAAGCAACGCTTGCGCGAATCCTTAAGAAAGAAGACGGCCGAATCGATTTTCGCCGCACCGCACTAGAAATAACTAATCGTCTGCGGGGCTTTCATCCCTGGCCTGGCGCCTTCACCACCTTTCGTGGCAAGAATCTGCACGTTTGGGGTGCAGCGGTGTCGCAGCATTCTCTTCCGCTTGGCGAACTTCTGGTCGAAAACGATCGTTTAACGGTTGGCTGCGGCGGGGGGACTGCCCTGACGCTGCTTGAAGTGCAACCGGAAGGCAAGAAGCACATCGCCGTGGGTGACTTCATTCATGGGTATCGTCCGCAGACCGGCGAGAAGCTGGATGCATAACGGGCCACCGAGGATCGAGAACTGAATGCCTATCTCTCCCGCCCGCGTCGCGGCTTTCGACATACTGCTTCGAGTGGAGCGCGAGAATTCTTACGCCTCGGAACTACTGCACTCTTCGCGGAGCGCAAAGCTGTCCGCGACCGACCATGGCCTCGCTACCGAGATGGTCATGGGCGTTCTACGCTGGCGATCCTTACTGGATAAGCACATTGGAGAACGATCGTCGAAGAGAATCGCCCGCCTCGATCCGGAGGTCCTCACCGCGTTGCGCCTCGCGGCTTACCAATTGTTATTTCTCGATCGCGTGCCCGAGCGGGCTGCGGTGCACGAGAGCGTGGAGTTAGTGAAGCGCGCGAAGAAGCGCTCGGCTGTGCCCTTCGCCAACGCTGTGCTGAGAAAATTCGCTGGAGTTGAACAAGAGCACGACGGTGCGCCTGCAATCGGCCACACGAAAACGACTCGAGAGTTAGCTGAAGCTTCTGCGCACCCTTTTTGGCTAGTCGAGCGTTGGGTTCAGGTTTTTGGGTTTGAGATCGCTAAGAAAGTCTGCGCTTACGACCAGCAGATTCCGGAAACCGCCATCAGCTTCTCTTCCCCCGACGTTTTAAGTGAACTACGAAACCAGAAAATCGAGCTATCGCCGGGCTTTTTGCTGGCATCGGCGTATCGCGTCGTAAGGGGCGACCTCGCCGGAACGCGCCCATTCCGCGATGGCCAGATCATCATTCAGGACGAAGCATCGCAATTGGTTTCGCTTCTTGTTGGTCAAGGCTCACACATTCTCGATTGCTGCGCGGCTCCCGGAGGGAAGACCAGAACGCTCGCCGAGCGCAACCCCAACGCCAGCATAATTGCGATGGACTTGCATCCGCACCGCGCGCAATTGCTGCGTAAACTGGTCACCGCGGCCAACGTTCAGGTGATTGCGGGGGACGCCCGCAAGCCGCCGGTAGAAGGCCTCTTCGATCGAGTGCTGGCGGATGTGCCCTGTTCGGGCACTGGCACGCTGCCGCGCAATCCCGAGATTAAGTGGCGTCTCAAACCGGAAGACCTTCTGGATCTTCAGACTCGCCAGTTGGCCATTCTGCAATCGGCAATGACGCGTGTCTCACCAGGCGGAAAACTTGTTTATTCGACCTGTTCACTAGAGGAGGAAGAAAACACGGTGGTCGTGGAGAGGGCAATGCTAGATAACCGCTTCTTCATCGTGCTGGATTGCCGCGTCGAACTGGAACGTCTCCGGGCTCAAGGGCAACTGCGATGTGAGGATATCGCCTCGCTCACAAGCGGGCCCTACTTGCGAACGATTCCGGGAGTGCATCCATGCGATGGCTTCTTCGCCGCCATCCTGCAAAAAAGATAGCTCGGTTCTTAGTCTTCGCGAGGCATCCTAGTGATTGGTCGCTTTCATGTTCTTTTGCAGAAGCGTGAGCAGCGGTCGATCGAGTTGGTGCCCTTGCCAATTTTCAAACTTAGTTCCTGTGCGGTCCGTGTCGAGCACGCCGAAGGGCCCGCGAAAATTCCACAATGCCCATCCGGAGTTCAATTCACCCAACACCTCGAGCGTGTCGGCAAACCATGCGAGCACAACTTCGGGCGGAGTGTGTTTGTAACATCCCATTTCGCCGAAGTGAATTGGGACTGCCTGTGTAGAAAGTCCAGCCCACGGTTTAAAGGTCGTTTCGAGGTTTTCTCGGTCGCAGATAACTCTTCCCTTGTCGTCCTTGAGCGGCCACGTTGGCACCGGCTCTGAGCCGGTGAGGATGCCGCGCGCCCACTCGCAGTTGTGATGAGTCACTTGAATCGGATTGTAGGTGTGGCAACTTTGCAGCATGCCCGTGGTGAAAAGATCGGGGATTGGCGCGCCTCCACCCGGATAGCCATCGGTTACGATCAAGCGTTGTGGATCGTAAGCGTGAATCGCATCTGACGAGGCTTTGGCCAGCCGAGCGTAGTCTTTGGCATGGCGCTCCAGGCGTTCAGGATTGAATAGGTCAGCGGTTGTGACCGGGCCACGCTTCTGGAGGTCCGCCAACTCAGACGGAGTCGGCAGTGGAATGGGCTCGTTGACCAGGTTGAAGCTGAGCCGCTGACTGGGAACGCCTTTATATCGATCCGCGAAATAAGTCCATTGATGGACGAAAGCGTCGAAGGTGCGCGGGTCAGTGAAAACGTCGGTCTTTTCTTTAGTGACCTGAATGCCCGTCAGCTTCACGTCCATTGTGTCGAGAATGCACAAGCCCGGAGCACGGTGTAGACATACGTTCACGTGGATTCCGTATTTTTCTCCCAACCGAATGGCACGGTCGATGGGTTCGACCTGCCTTTCATTGATGGTGAAAAGATCAGGGGCAGTCCAAAAGCGATAATCCATCGGCAGGCGCACCCAATTAAAGTCCCAGTCGCGAATCCAGCGAAAGTCGTCTTCAACGAACATGCCATCGTTCTTGTAGGGGAAATATTTCATCCAGTCGGGGTCGGTAGAGAAGTACTCGAGCAGATTGAACCCGTACCATGAAGGATTTTGGGA
The DNA here is from genome assembly GCA_963837015.1 of uncultured Acidobacteriota bacterium. Classification (GTDB taxonomy): domain Bacteria; phylum Acidobacteriota; class Terriglobia; order Terriglobales; family Acidobacteriaceae; genus JABDBE01. The sequence continues at coordinate 338,004 of CAWIMI010000025.1, forward strand.
GGGCTGCGGAGACCTCAGAGAAGTGGTTTGGCCTGCGGGAATGCCTGAGGCGTGGCGCGCGATGCTTGCGAGTTCAGATGGAAAGATGGCAGCGCCTGCAAACGCAGCGGCGGATTTCAGCAGATTGCGGCGAGTGACGCGATTCAAGATAATATCCGGCTTTCCCGTGTGTTTAGTTTCCAGGTGGGGCGGCTCTGCTCGGTGTCGGCACTGTGAGACCTAAATCTGATAATCGATGTCCTCCATAATTCGCTGGATAGAAGACGCGAGCGGTTCACTCGCGCCCTCGGAGCCTTCCAGTTTTTGGACTCGATGGCGCAACGTGTTCACCTCGGTCGCGACCGCCGCCAGCGCCTCGGAAAGCGGGTCGTTGATTTGCTTTGGATCGGTAATGACGACTCGCTCGCCATTGCGGAAGATGATATGCCCCGGAACCCCGACGACGGTCGAATTCTCCGGCACACTTCGCAGCACAACCGATCCAGCGCCGATGCGGCAGTTCCGGCCCACGGTGATGTTACCGAGAACTTTCGCGCCCCCACCGATCACAACGTCGTCTTCGACGGTTGGGTGCCGCTTGCCGTGCTCTTTGCCCGTGCCACCGAGAGTCACGCCTTGATACAGCGTCACATCGTTGCCGACGATCGCGGTCTCGCCGATCACCACTCCCACCCCGTGATCAATGAATAGCCGTCTGCCGATCTTTGCTCCCGGATGGATTTCAATTCCGGTCAGGAACCGCGCCACTTGCGAGAGCCATCGAGCAAGCAGCAGGAAGCTATGGTTCCAAAGCCAGTGGTTGATGCGGTAGAACCATACTGCGTGCAGTCCCGCGTAGCAAAGAAAAACTTCCACGCGCGATTTCGCTGCAGGATCGCGTTCGGCCACTGTGGCGACGTCCTCACGAATTGAGGCGATCAAGTGGGACATGTATCAAGCCGCAAGGGCTGACGTTGGAATCTGCAGCGCCTCATTTCGAAGCGCATCAAACAGAATACTCGTCAGGTAGCGTTCGCCGAAATCCGGCAGAACAACTACGACCAGTTTTCCGGCATTCTCTTTGCGACTCGCGACTTTGAGAGCAGCCACTACCGCGGCCCCGGACGAGATCCCAACCAGAAGCCCCTCTTCTCGAGCCAGACGTCGGGCCATATTGATCGCGTCATCGTTCGTGACCGTCACGATTTCATCAATGTAGTCCCGGCGCAAAATACTAGGGACAAACCCGGCGCCGATGCCCTGTATCTTGTGGGGCGACGGCTTGCCGCCTGACAGCACCGCGCTGTCCGCAGGCTCGACGGCAACGGCCCTGAAAGAAGGCTTCTTCGGCTTGATGTACTGGCAAACGCCAGTAATGGTTCCGCCCGTACCGACGCCGGAGACGAGAATATCCACGCTCCCATCAGTGTCGTTCCAAATCTCAGGTCCGGTCGTTTCCAGGTGAATCTTCGGATTGGCAGGATTGTCAAACTGCTGCGGCATAAAACCATTTGGGGTTTTAGCGAGAATTTCCAAGGCCTTGGCGATCGCGCCCTTCATTCCGTTTGGACCGGGAGTAAGCACGATTTCCGCGCCGAAAGCCAGAAGAAGAACGCGTCGCTCCAGGCTCATCGTATCAGGCATGGTCAGGATGAGTTTGTATCCTCGAACAGCCGCGACGAATGCCAGACCAATGCCCGTATTCCCACTGGTGGGCTCGATCAGCACAGTTTTACCGGGCTGAATTTTACCGGCCCGTTCCGCCTCGGTAATCATGCTGACGCCAATGCGATCCTTCACGCTGGCACAAGGATTCGAGCTCTCCAGTTTCGCGACCACCTGGGCCAGACAACCTTCGGTCACCTTGTTGAGTCGGACGAGCGGCGTGTTTCCGATCAGGGCTGTGACGTCATTTGCAATCTTCATAGTCAGCTTTTCCTCCAGGAATTGGATGCGGCACATTCATAGAAATCGCACTTAATGTGGAGTCGCGCGTCAAAAGCTCAACACATCACGCCGTGCCTGTTATTGGCTGCATTGACAGGTCGGGCAGTCTCCGGTTCAATGGTAAGTGGCCTAAAAGCAGCCGTTATTTCAGGTCCACAGATCTTCAAATACTTAGACTCTCGAATCAAAGAGCAGGAGCGTAATTCATGTCCGCACCGAGCCGTCGTCCCGAAATCCGCCGTCGCCGCGCCCGCAAGGAGAAAATTCTTAAGCTGCGCAAGAGTCTTGCGGCCGCTTCATCAGAAACCGATCGCGCCCGTTTTCGTGCCAAGCTGCATCGCCAGGGGCTGGTTTCGCCGGGAACTCCACTGCTGAAAGGCGAATGAGTTGACGTCAGCACGAATGCGCCCGCCTCACATCGCCTTCGCATAGTGCAGGTCCTTCTCCTGCTTACCCGCCACCGCTTGATATACCCCAAGAATCTGTCGGGCGGAGGCTTCCCAGGAGAATTTCTTGACCTGCTCGTAGCCTCGCTGTTTGAACTTTTCGCGAACCGTCTGGTCCAGTAGCACACGCAGAAGCGCGCGCATGATCTCGAAGACATTCTCCGGGTTCACCAGCACGGCTGCATTGCCTACCACCTCGGGCAGGGACGAAGTGTTAGAAGTGACAACGGGAGTTCCGTGCGCCATGGCCTCCAACGGCGGCAGTCCAAAACCCTCGTAGAGAGAGGGGAAGACGAAGATCTTGGCCGCGTCATAAAATACCCGCAGCATTTCAATCGGCACGAATCCCATAAAACGCACGTCATTCTGCACCCCGCCGCGGATAACCGTGCGCCGCAAGTCGGGATGCTTCGAGAGTTCGTCGCCGATGATGATCAGTTTCAGATCCGGGAACTTTTCCTGCTTTTCCAGTTCTGCTTTCAACGCCGAAAATGCTTCGATAATCCGTACCAGGTTCTTGTGAGGGCTGATCCTGCCCGCATACAAGAGGAACGGGTAAGTCACAAGGTAGCGTTCGGCTAGGACTTGCCGCTCGTTCTCGGAAGCGTGACCGCCGAGAAAACGCTCATCAATGGCGTTGTACACAACTTCAACGCGTGAGCCTGGGATGCCAAACAGTTTTTCGATATCGCTCTTGGTGTACTTGGAGACGGCTAAAATTCGCGCTGCCCCTTTTAGCACCCGGCGAGTAAGGTGAAAATGAAGCGAGCGTCTCAAGCTGGAACGATCATGGGCGCGATACATGTGCTCAAGAACGTCATGGACGGTCATCACGTACGGGCAAGGTAAGGTACGCGGCATCCAAAACAAGTGAGGGATGTGCACCAAATCACAGTTCAGACGTTTGAGAATCGCGCGACACTCGAGATACCCTTTCGCGGTCGTCCCGTCGTCGAGCAAAGAAATCGTATGAAAGTTCGGTGGCAGGGGACCAATCTCGGCTACCTTCTGCGGCGACCCAATCAGAAAGTACTTGCTCGAACGATCCAGCCGGCTCAGCGCCCGTACGACATTCCGCGTATAGGTGCCAACACCGAACTCGGTCATCCGCCGGATATCAATGGCGACCTTCACGAAGCCGATTTAACCACAAAGGACGCTAAGGTACACAAATGAATTCGGTATTGCGAGGAATAATGCCTACCTCTCAGGCCCTTACTTCTGCCTGCGCCCTCGCTCGGCGCTCCGGGTATAGCGGGAAGGTGTCAGCCAGATCCAGCACTTGCTTGCGGATTTTTCCCAGGACCGCAGTATCCGCTCGATGATGCAACGCCTCCGAGATCCAGCGGCCCACTTGCCGCATTTCCGCTTCTTTCATGCCCCGCGTCGTGAGAGCTGGCGTGCCGATGCGGATTCCGCTCGGTTTCATGGGCGGGTTGGTGTCGAAAGGAATGGCATTCTTGTTAACAGTGATGCCGGCCAGGTCCAGAGCTTTTTCCGCCTCGCTGCCAAGCATGCCCTTAGAGAACACATCAACCAGCATGAGGTGGGTGTCGGTGCCGCCGGATATAATGCGGAAGCCCTCCGTCGCCAGCGTGTCGGCCAATACCTTCGCGTTGGTCACAACCTGCCGGGCGTAATCGCGGAAATCAGGCTGCATGGCCTCGCGGAAGCACACTGCCTTGGCGGCGATAATGTGTACCAGTGGCCCACCCTGCATACCGGGAAAAACTACTTTGTCGATAGCGGCGGCATAGTCCTGCTTCGACAGGATCATTCCGGCGCGCGGGCCACGCAGAGTCTTGTGCGTGGTCGAAGTCACGATATGCGCGTGCGGAACCGGCGAAGGATGCACGCCCCCCGCGACTAGGCCAGCGAAGTGCGCCATGTCCACCAGGAAGAGCGCGCTAATTTTATCGGCGATTTGCCGCATACGCGCGAAATCAATGATTCGCGGATAAGCACTGCCGCCACCGATAATCATCTTGGGGCGTTCTTTTTCGGCCAGCTTTTCCAAGTCGTCGTAGTCGATGGTCTCGGTTTCCTTGGTCACGCCGTAGGGAACGATGCGGTAAGTCTTGCCGGAGAAGTTGAGGTGGTGCCCGTGCGTGAGGTGTCCGCCATGGGCCAGGTTCAATCCGAGAATGGTGTCGCCAGGTTGCAGCACCGCGGAGTAGGCTTCCATGTTGGCTTGCGATCCGGCGTGCGGCTGGACGTTGGCGTGTTCCGCTCCGAAGAGCTGCTTGGCGCGGTCCCGCGCCAGATTCTCCACGACGTCGGCGAACTCGCAGCCTCCGTAGTACCGCTTGCCCGGGTAACCCTCGGCGTACTTGTTGGTAAACACCGAGCCCATGGCTTCAAGCACGGCTTCGCTGACGAAATTTTCCGAGGCGATCAGTTCCAGTCCTTCATGCTGCCGGCGAACCTCATTGTCGATGGCAGCTGCCACCTCTGGATCGGCTTCGTACAGTGGGCGGGACATATTGCGGGACATATTGTTGTTTTTCATTTCAATCTCCGCACTCAGCGACGCGATAAGCGACCTCGTCAGTCATTCTAAACAAGCCTCTGGCAATTAGCACCTCGCAATCACCTCTCTAGGCCTGAGCCGGCGTTCCGAGTTTCCTTACGACGGAGCATCCAACAAGCCGTTCGCTAACGTGCAAAATCCTGCGGCAGTGCAAACTCTTTCATCTTGACACCAGCCCTCCAGAAGGCCAGTCTGTTGCCGTTGTCCGCCCATTAGGCATTGTGGTGGACCCCGCCGGAGGTAACTATGCGGTACTTCGGTCTTCTGCTTGTAAGTCTGCTCACCGTCGCGTGCGGTACTCCCGGAATGACTCCACATGATCCGCTGAAAGTGGCGATATTCTCTCCACCCGCGATAAGTACTTTGACGCCGGACAGCGTGCCGGTCAATAGCGTGCCGTTCACCATGACCATCAATGGCAGCAATTTCGGTACTGACGCCGTTGTGTTCTGGCAAGGCACGCCCCAGTCCACCATGTTCGTGACTTCGAATCAAATCATGGCAAGGGTTACAGACACCGACGTTATGTTCATGGGAATGGTGCCGATTTATGTTCGCACCGGAGGCCAGAATTCAAATACGGTGACGTTTAACGTCACGGCACAATAGGATTTCGCGCTCACTGTGCACAGCGCCAAGTGTTAGTGTTCAAAGGCCGTCCGCATAAACGACGCCAGGTTCCAACCATCGATGTACTTATACGGCGTCTCCCCGGTCGTGTAGTGTCCGCAGGGGAGCACTACGACCTTGTGCTCCAGGCCGTGGCGCGCGAACTCATCGATAGCGCTGCGCGAGAACTCCGGCAGGAATGTCAAATCATACTTGGCATAAATAATGAGGGATTTCTTCCGCCATCGAGAGAATTGCTCGAAGTAGGATATTGGGCTCACTGCGCTCCACAGTACACGCAGACGTTCGAGATCAATCTGTGATTCCAGGCCTTCGCGGATGTGACGAGTGGATTGTCCGTGCCACACGACATCGGCGACGTAGGTGGCGGCGTGATTGAAAGCTGCCGCCTGAATACGCGAGTCGTGCGCGGCCGCTAGAAACGCGTAACAGGAACCGAGGCTCGTGCCCAGGATGCCAAGGCGGCGGTAGCCTTGGGATTCGAGCCAATCCAGACAGCATCGAACGTCGATCACAGCCTGGCGGCAAGCGTCGAGCGTGCGTCCGATGTTGGCAGAGACAGCGTAGTCGGCGCGCAGGATCTCTGGAGGCGTTCGAATGTCGTGGTAAGGCATGGTCAATCGAAGAACCGAAATCCCGAGAAGGTTCAGTACCTGACACAAACTTGTATAAGTGAGCGCGTCAGAGTTCCAATGCGGCAAGAGCACGATGGCGCGCTTGCCTCGGGCCGGAAACCAGCGGGCATTCACCAGATTGTTTTCTGGAAACGGAGTGCGAACCGGTGAGGTAAAGCGCAGGAAATCAGCGTGGGTGCCCTGGACTCTCTCTTCCAAAGCGAGGTCGGGCACCGCGCGGGTGCTGAAGACCTTGACCTCTCTTCGTTCCAGCCGGAAATCCGTCGGCTTGATATAGGAGAAAAACTCATCGCTCGAAGCGATGATCCGCCGGTTGTATGCCCGCAGGTAGCTCTCGCAGTCCTCGGAAATATGTCCGGCAGCGTAACCGTTGCGGCAAGGCCATTCGCGGGCCCAGTCCACGCCCCACTCCAAGGGGCGCACCACGCGATTGTTGTCCACGGACGTGAGCCGGGTCTCCCAGTTGTACATCCACTGTGCATAGCGTGAAGGCATGCTTAATTGAGCATAGCAAAAGCGAGGAAGACGGTCAGGACTGACGCAGTGAACTGCGGCAAACAGCATTCAGGGCTGAATATTCGGCCTCCAAACGGAAATCACAATGTTTAGTGAGATTTGGCGAGCTATCAGTCGATAGGTCTTCGAGGAACGCGCTTAGAGATTCCACAGAGAATTTCGTAGGGCACCGTTTCCGAAAGGGCGGCGTGTTCTCTCGCATCGACACTCAACCCATCGGTGGCACCGAGCAACACCACCTCGTCTCCCACTGAAACTCCGGGTAGTCCAGTTACGTCGGCCAGAGTCAGATCCATGGAGATCCGTCCGACGATAGGCGCGTAGTTCTCGCCCACGATCACCCTTCCCTGAGAAGAGATTTTACGGTTCAAGCCATCCGCATATCCCACCGGAAGCACTGCAATGCGTGCCGGAGCCTTCGTGACGTAGATTCCGCCGTAACCCAGCGCCTGATTCGCCCGCATATCTCTCAGAGAGAGAATGCGAGTCTTCCAGGTCAGAACAGGCTTCACAGGGAGACGCAAACCGCTGCCGCTAACCTCTCGCCCCGCGCGCTCGAAAGGCAAGTAGTACCCGTAGAGCGCAATCCCTGGCCGCACCATCGTGTTCCACGATTCCGAACGCGAAATCACCGCTCCGGTGTTGGCGGCATGGATGAGCGGCGGATTGAATCCCTCGTTGCGGAGAAAATCGCGAACTTCATCGAAGCATTTTAACTGGCCGACAACGGATGGCTGATCGAGTACCTCAGAGGATGCGAGGTGCGTGGACAATCCCTCTAGCATCAAATGTGACGAAGACTCTAACGCCGAACAAATTCGCGGCAAATCCTCGGGCGCAGCCCCCAGCCGCCCCATTCCCGTATCTACCTTTAGGTGGATGGAATGTTTCGAAACGCCAAGAGCAGTGGCGGCCTTTTCGAACAGTTCAATCTGCCCGACCTCCCAGACGGTCGGAGTCAAGCCCAGGCGAACGATTTCTTCCTCTTCGCCGCGCCAGAAGCCGGTCATGAGTAGGATGCGCCCACGAATACCAGCTTCGCGTAGAGGAATTGCCTCATCCAGCGAAGTCACTCCAAACCAAGTCGCCCCTTCCTGCTCTAATGCGTGTGCGCACTCGACAGCACCGTGTCCGTAAGCGTCAGCTTTTACGATGGCGCAAACTGTCACGCCGGAACCGATGTGCCGCTGCACCGCGCGGAAGTTCTGGCGCAAGGTGCCCAGCGAGACCTCAGCCCATGTCGGGCGAGTCGCAGTTCGCTTGGCAATTTCGACGGTAGCCACTCACTTAGATTATAGCGGCGACGGCCATTCCGGCAGGTTACTGCCGTACTACTCCCTGAGCGGGTTCCGGAAATCTGCAGAGCTCTCACTTATCCGCCTGAGAGCGTAAAGTTAACCGTTACCTGGGTTTCCACTTCGACCGGCTCGTTATTCAAGTAATACGGACGGTAGCGCCACTGCAGAACTGCGTCGATGGCCGACTTCACCAGTAAGGGAGGTCCGGCAACGACCTGGAGATTCTCGATCTTGCCCTCGCGAGAGATCGTGGCGCGCAGCAACACAACTCCCTGAATTCGCGCCTGCCGCGCCAACGGTGGATATTGCGGCTGCACGCGGTAAATCAAGTTTCCCTCCATCATGCGGGAAACGCGAGGTGGATGAGTGGAGGGCGTCGGAGGCGGCTGCACGACCGTATTAAGGCCGCTCCCGATCGAGTCAAAAACGCCATTCCGACCCGGCGAAGTACCGGTGCTGCCGAGCACACCCAGCCCGCTGTCATCAACCGCTGGCGGAGCACTCGATTCGTCAACCGTCGCGATTTCTAGCGGCACGCTGAGCGGCGCGACCATCCTGCCATCCGGTGACAAATTGCTGGTGTTCTGGTGAGAGCTTCGTGCAGACCGCGGGTTGGGCGGCCCGGGCGGCGGAGAGGGTGCCACCAGCCGGGAGACTAACTGAAACTGGGGTAGAACTTTCGTGCAGAACAGCGGTAGCAAAAGCAACACAGCCGCGACAGCGGCCTCCGCCGCAAATGAAGCCATGGTCGTCCAAGCGCGGCGAGAATGGTCAGCCCAAGTTGAGTCCAGCAGCGAATCGGCAAACATGGCGTCCTCCTGAGTCCTGGCTTCTGCTAATGACACCAACGCAGGGCTTCGCAATAGCCGTTCCGTAAAAAATAAAAGGCCGCTGTTTCAGCGGCCTTATGGGAACTTCTTTCGTAGCTAAAGTGTCGCGATTTTACTTGGGGGGCGCAGTCGTCGTTGCCGGTTTGGTTCCGCCTGCCGGCGCCGCTGGCTTTGCGCCGGTGGCGCCCGCTGGCTTCGCTGTAATCGGCCGCGTAGGCGCGGGAACGCCGGACTGCGCGTTGTAGGCATCGACGATCGCCTTGGTGATATCTACCGACGGACCAGCCCAGAGGACGGGCCCTTGGGGCCACGGATTGGACGTATCCATGATCAAACCGAATCCCTTATCGCCCGCGTACTTGACGATGATCGGCGCCATCTTTTGCAGAATGCGTTGCGCGATCTCGTTCTGCTGGCTCTGTGCGTCGTCCCGCGCATCCTGAACCGAGCGCTCCAGCCGTTTCTGCTTTTCCTCGACCTGCTTGACGAGGGCGCCGCGAGAATCGTCGTTGAGCTTCGGACCTTGGTCGTTGAGCTGCTTCTTCAGGCTCTCGACTTCGTCGTTCATGTTCTTCAACTCGGTCTGTTTAGGCTCGAGTTTCTTGCTGAGGGCTTCGAAATCGCGCTGCCCTTCATTGCTGGCGAAGATTGCCTGCTCAATGTTGATCGTACCTATCTTGCCTCCAGTGCCCGCGACGGTGGTGTCAGGTGTGGATGCGGCAGCGCTGGGAGCGGCAGGCAATCCGGAGCCCGCGCTAGCGGTTTGAGCCAGGGCGGTAACCGAGATAACGAACAAAGTGGCCAGAATAAATCGCGGGAACTTTCTTGTCATGGGGTTACTTAAACTCCTTGGAGATTGTATCGGGATTCTCGCTTCAAGTCCTTATCGCGGACCGTACTGGGCCCCGTCCGGCAGCCAACCGGGCCACGTGCTCAAACGGGGAAGGCAGACCCTAACACCCAGCGTCTCACGCCAAATCATCGAGCGTGGTGACCACCCCGTACCATTCAATTTTCAGGGTGCTGTAGTTTTCATTATAGGAACATAGGCGGCCCAGCGTCAAACTGATTTGGGGAGAGAAAAGAGGAGTTAGTTAGACGGCCGCGTAGCGAGCCTACTTTGGATTCTGTGCTTCTGCCAAATCCTTCCTCAGGTTATCGGAATCCGGAGACTCTGCGGCGAGTTTCAGTGTAGCGCGCAGCCTCACAAGGAAGGCTGGGATGGGCTTCTCGCGGGCCGGCACAAATAAAGGCGACGTTGTGAAAGCAACGTGGCCCTTTCCCTTAGCAGGTGTTGGCTAAACCGAGCGGATACTACGGCACTATGCGAAACACTGTGCCATGTGCATCTGGACCGCCCCACGTCGTAGTTCCGTACAGTGCGCCGTCGGGCCCAAACGCTAAAGCAGCCGCGGGCGTAAGTCCATCTAAGTACTTAGAGCCAAAGTCGTGCAGGACTGTGAGCGTCCAGTTATTGTTGGAGTGCTTTAGCTCGTAGGCCGTACCTTCACCCTTGCTGCCTCCTATCGGCGTAGTTCCGAACAGGTTTCCGGCCTTGTCCAAAATCACAGCCGTGAGCGGCTCAGATCCGTCGGAGCCATTGAACGTATGAAGGACCTGCTCTTTCCACCCCTTGCCAGAACGTGAAAGGCGAAAAACGGTACCGCAACATGCTGCACCGGCCGCTGTGCCATAGAGGTTGCCCTCTGGATCCAGTGTCAAGGTGCCTGACGGGTTGGCATTACTGCCACCTGGAAATCTGAAAATAACATTGTGCTGCCACTTTCCGTGGGTGGAAAGGAGCTCGAACACGGTACCATTACCCTGACAAGAACTGCTGTTGCAGTCTGCGGTTGCCCCATAGAGGTTACCAGCCGAGTCCAGGATGACTCCAGCCCACACATAGGCGCCATCCCGACCTCCGGCAAAGGCATGAAGAGTCGTCTTGTTCCAGCTCCCGTCTGGGCTTTTGCTCAACTGGAAGACGGTTCCACAGCCGTACCCCTGATTACACGACAGGTTGCCGCCCAGATTGGTGGTACCGTAAAGGTTACCGGACGCATCTATCGTTAGTCCGGCCTCAGGGCTGTATCCATCGCCCTGGTCCTTGAAGCGATAAATGATCTTTTCCTTCCAGTGACGGTCGGTGGTAGGGGTCAATTCGAAAATCGTGCCGCAGCCGAGATTGTAGCAACCTGATCCTCCGCCGCCGACGGTAGTGCCGTAAAGGTTGCCTGCGCTGTCGAACACGACGGGAGCCGAGGGCTGTGCACCATCTGTATTGCTGTACTTAGGAAACGGATACAGCGTCTTTTCTTTCCAGGGACCTTGAGCCGTCGGCATCAGTTCGAAGACACACCCGTTCCAATAGCTCGTAGTACCGTATAGGTTGCCAGATTGGTCGAAGATGACAGGGGCTTCGGGATTTGGGCAGTTGTGCGGCGCGTCGGCAAAACTGTGCAGTATCTCGTAAGACGTACCCGCCGATGCGGTCCCTATCGACACGAAAAGCAGCAATGCGTGTAGAACAGTTATCACAGCTGTGCGCTGCATTTGTCGCCTCTAAAGCGGAGTTCGTACCGCCACAGGCAGCAATGAATAATATACTTCCACCTTAAGCAGGGCACCAGTCAGAGTCAGCGACGGCGGGTCGGCCAGCCGGATCCGCGGTGCCACGGCCCTTCATTCTCTGGATTCATGCCGCGGCTTTCTCCGGGTGGATGATCTTTTTCATTGGTCAGTCCACGCTGGTCCGCGAACAGAATGGATAGATCCTTCGTCGGCAGACCTTCGCTTTGCGCAGGTCTGCTCTTCCTCAGGATGACAGCGTGCGGGAGGGTGGCAGGAAGCGGGAGGGATGACAGGGTCAACGGGCGGCGACAGGAGTGTCCGCCCTACACGATTGGTAGAATTGCAATATTGCGGCGAAGGTCTCCATGAGCAAAGTCAAAGTTGGGGCGTTTTCGGTTTCGATTGATGGGTTTGGGGCGGGGCCGCGGCAGGATTTGAGCAATCCGCTTGGCGTACGCGGGTTGGAGCTGCACGCTTGGCTTCGGGAGACCGAGGTGTTTAAGAAAATGCAAGGTCAATACGGCGGGACGACGGGCAGCGACAATAATTTTGCTGAGGGTTCTTTCGATAACGTAGGCGCCTGGATCTTGGGGCGAAATATGTTTGGGTCGGTTCGTGGCCCTTGGGAGGATGACTCATGGAAGGGCTGGTGGGGCGAGAATCCTCCGTATCATACGCCGGTTTTTGTGCTCACGCATTACCCGCGTGCTTCGCTTGCGATGGAGGGCGGGACCACGTTTCACTTCGTCAATGATGGATTGGAGTCTGCGCTGAGGAAAGCCAAAGAGGCGGCTCAGGGCAAGGAAGTGCGAATCGGCGGCGGCGTGTCTGTCATTCGGCAGTACCTCGTCGCAGGCTTGATCGACGAATTGCACCTGGCGGTATCGCCGGTGCTCCTGGGCGAGGGTGAACATTTTTTTAGTGGAATCAATCTGCCACAACTTGGCTTCGGGATTGTGCGGACCGTTGCTGGAGAGAATGCAACTCACGTTCTTATGGCAAAGAGATAGTTCGAATATACAGATTGCATAGATCCTTCGTCGGCAGGCCTTCTCTTTTGCGAGGGCCTGCGCTTCCTCGGGATGACGCGCGACTCAAGCATACTAAGGCTCTGTGCTACGAATCGCCAGCCACTTGCGATATCAAGGTCAGCGGCGGCGGGCCGGGAGTGTCAGCCTTCACGGAAATTGGACGTTCGTCTTTGCTCATTTGCCGACCACGAACATATCTCCATTGTTCAGCGTATAGATCTTTCCATCCAGACCAATTGAGACTGGCGTGTAGGCTGCGCCTAGAGCCTGCTGCAGGAAAATTTGTCCCTTCAGTGCTCCACCCTGTTTGATCGCGAACAGGTTTCCATCTTCGCTGTCGGCGTAGACGGTTCCGTTCTTGTCTACTGCGGGTGCGTTGACGCACCATTCAAAGTTGTCGACGCTCTGATAACTCCATTCGGGGACCAGGTCGGCGCTCAGTTGGGTTATGTAGTAAGGGCCGCTGGTGCTGTAGAAATTGTTCTTGGTGATGACGGAATATGTGCCATCGTGAGCGTAGATGGCGGGCGTGTCGTCCCAACCGAAATCAAACGAGGTCAGATACTTTCCGGCGGAACTGAATTTCAGCATGTAGCCGCGGTTGGTGTCCGAGGCAAGAACCCCGAACAAGAGATTGCCATCGGGAAGCACCACCGGAGTTGCCGAGGAAAGGTCGATGATGGCACCCGTAATTTGGCCGTTTGCCAGATTCGTCAGGGAAGTGTGCCACTTCGGGGTCAGATTGGAGTTCACCGCGATGAGGTTTGCGTCGAGCGGATCGAAGTGGGCAACGCTGGCGGTGGATCGTCTTGCCGTCGGCGGAGACGGCCGGCGAGATATTGACGCCTGGGCGCTGCGACCCGTCGGACATTCCTTGCGTTACCAGCTTGGAGTAGCTGACCTTCTCCGCTGAACCGGTTGGCTTGATTTTCACCAGCCAGGAGTTGTGCACGTCCACGCTCCAGGGATTCTTGGCATCCAATTCGAGGACGTTGTAATAAATGTCTCCGGCGGAGTCGATGGTCAGCGGTCCGGACACAAACCGGTGAGGGTCGACGGTGGGAAATGGATTATAGTGGGCCACCATTTTCCCAATGGTCTCGTTGACCTTGTAAATCGTTCCACCCAAGCCGGGGACATATACGTTTCCGTTCCAGAGTGCGGCGTGGAACACGGGTTCCCAGCCAAAAAGGCCGTCGCCGTTCTGGCCACCGAAGTCGGTGTTGGGTTCAGGTTTCCAGTCAGTGCGGAAGTTCCAGACCTTGACCAATACGCCGTTTTTCCAGGTGAAGGCGCGCTCGTTCCAGATCTCCGTGTTCCAATCATCCGGTCCGCAGGGATAGGGCTGGCCGGAGCCGGGGGGATTGCAGGAAACGTACTTCCCCGTCTTGTACGCCATGAACACAGAGTTGCCATCGACGAGCGGTACCTGGTAGTGAGCCAGCAGCTCTCCTGAAGTCTCGGCCTTCTCCTGGCTCACGAAGGGGTCGTAGGTAATGTCGGCGAGTTTAGTCTTCGGGCTTTGCCCGACGGCGTGAGTCGAACTGGTGTGCAAGGAGGTGCGCGCCCATTGCGGCCAGTCGGGAACAGACTTGGCTGGATCCTCTGCCGCATGCATGAGGGTCCAGGCGATTAACGCTAATCCGAAACAAAGAAGAAAAGGAGGAATCTTTGCGGTCATACTGCTCACCTTTCAAGCGCCGACAGCAATGCGCAAGATTGCTGGATGGCTTTCTGAGAGTGGAGACGAACACCAGGGGAGCAAATTAAAGTTATCCCTCGCAAGAGGCGCTGTCAAGATCGTGTACTCGCAGAAACGGAACAAATCTTGCGCAGCACCTTGAGTTCCCATGACGTTGATGCCATGCGAACCGGTTGTGTGCTGCGGGCAGAATGCATAGATCCTTCGTTTCGCTCAGGATAACAGCAGGCGGGCGGATGATAGTATCGGGCGGCAACACGGGAGTGGATAACGAAACTGTGGCGGACAGCAGTGTCCGCCTTACACTGGTTTTGGGTTTCGGTTGAATTGTCGTTGGTGCCAGTAGGGGTAGACGGGGGTGACTTCGCTGGCGGCGTCAAGCTTCGCTACTTGCGCGGGCGCCAGGTTCCATCCTACGGCGGCCAGATTCTGGCGCAACTGTTCTTCATTGCGGGCGCCGATGATCACGTTGGCTACCGTAGGCCTTTGCAGGAGCCAGTTCAGGGCGATTTGTGGGATCGTTTTGTTGGTTTCCTTGGCGACTTCGTCGAGCGCGTCTACTACCTTATGAAGATATTCGTTGGGAACCGGTGGTCCTTGTTCGGATGTGCTATGCAGCCGGCTTACTTCCGGGAGCGGCTTGCCTCGGCGAAGTTTACCAGTAAGTCTGCCCCACCCTAATGGGCTCCAAACTATGGTGGCCACTTTTTGGTCGAGACCCAGCGGCATCAGCTCATACTCAAAATCGCGGCCCACCAGCGAATAGTAGGCTTGATGAGCTACGTAACGGGCCCAACCGTATTTTTCAGAGACGGCAAGGGATTTCATCAGATGCCATCCGGAGAAATTGGAGCAGGCGATGTAGCGGACCTTGCCGCTTTGGACGAGCAGGTCGAGAGCCTTGATGGTTTCTTCGATCGGCGTCTGCGCGTCGAATCCGTGCATGTGATAGACGTCGATGTAATCAGTGTTGAGGCGGCGCAGGCTGGCTTCGCAGGATGGGATCAGGTGATGGCGCGAAGAGCCGAGATCGTTGGGACCGTCTCCCATGGCGAACGTGGCTTTGGTCGAGATTAGAACCTGGCTGCGGCGGCCGGCGATGGCTTTGCCGAGAATTTCTTCCGACGCGCCTTGCGAATAAACGTCGGCGGTGTCGAAGAAATTGACTCCGGCATCGAGGCAGATGTCGATCAGGCGGGTGGCTTCTTTGACGTCGCTGTTGCCCCAGGCTTGGAAGAATTCTCCGCGGCCGCCGAAAGTGCCGGTGCCGAAGCTGAGGACGGGAACTTTTAATCCGGAATAGCCTAGTTGCCGAAATTCCATGGCAAGTAGATGCCGGTTGGAGCTCCGGGGATTCGTCGGTGAGCGCCACTGTCGTCGGAAAAACCGTGCTCAACGTAGTTAGATTGAAACACCCCGCACGAGATCCTTCGGTCCGCTGCAGAAAGTCTTCAGGATGACGCCCCTTAAAAGCAAGGAGAAACCGACGCAGTGCTCGGCGAACGGTAGCGTCCGGCCTGCGCGATGATAATCTTGCGGGATGGATCGCGGGCGATCTTCGGTTTGGCTGGCTCTTCTCGGCGGATTGCTGCTTGGTCTCGTGTTAGTGGCGTCGATTGGTTGGCTGATGCTGTCGCGAAATTCCGGGAGCGGATTGCTAAGCCATGCATGGTCGTTGGTGACTGGCAGAGTTCTTGGCATCGATGTGAGCCAGCCCACCGTGGTCGATCGCATCCAGCGGTTACAGCGGCTGGAGACTGTGGTTTACACGATGGACAAATTGGTCACCGGAGAGAAAGAGAGTCCCATTTTCCCAGATTTTCTGGCCGGTGATCGGCTGCTGATGCTGGTACACGGCGAGGTTGTGGCGGGAATTGATTTTTCGAATCTCAGGCCGGGCGACGTTCGCGTGGAGAAGAAACAGGTTCGGCTACATCTTCCCGCGTCGCAGGTGTTCACCACCCGGCTCGACAGTTCGAAGACTCGGGTGTATTCGCGGCAGACTGGGTTGCTGGTGCCGACGGATCCGAATCTAGAGACCGAAGTGCGTCAGGAGGCGGAACGCCAACTGCAGGCGGCGGCGCTGGCCGATGGTATTTTGGCGACTGCTCAGCAGAATGCAGCGTCGACCATCACTAGCTTGTTGCAGGGTTTGGGGTTTGAAAAGATTGAGTTCGAGTGAGTTGTGTAGAGCGGATACTTTTTTCCGCTTATTTTGATTTTTCGAGTCAACATCCGGAACAACCTCAACAGCAGCGGACAAGAGTGTCCGCCCTACACGGGTTCATCATTATCTGAGGCGGAGGAATTTTCTATGGCGATCGCGCTTGCTGATGACGTCAGGCAACTGCTGGATCGGGCCAATTTTGCTCACCTGGCAACGCTAATGGAGGATGGCTCGCCGCTGAGCACTCCGGTGTGGGTGGGACGTGAGGGAGATCGAGTCATCGTGTGTACGGGGGCGAAGTCGCTCAAGGCGCGCAACACCCAGCGCGATCCACGAGTTGCGCTCTCCATGGTGGACTTCAACGATCCCTATCGGGAGATCCAGCTTCGGGGACGAGTAGTTGAGCAGCGTCCTGACCCGGAGTTGAAACTGATGGACGCGATCGCGATGCGGTACATTGGGAGGCCGTTTCCGATGCGGGCTTATGAAGGTCGCGTGGCTCTGATTATCGAAGTCGACAAGGCGCGCTACATGAACCTTCCCTTTGAGCACACTCCCGCCGCGTAGAGCCGTTGTGGGATTTAATGCACCACTAACGCGGGCGAGGGCGCCCGCGCCACACATCAATAACCAAATTCCTCTGAAGCAGTCCAACTAGAGGAAGTCGGTTCTCGGAGGTAGCCATGAGGCGTCGAGAATTCATTGTTCAAACACTTGGCGGGTTGGGCGCGGCTTGGGTTGGATCGCGCGGTCTGACGGCATGGGCTTCTTCTGCGCCGGCTTTAGCTACGAAGTACAAAGCGTCGGACACGGTGGTGCTGGGGCGAACCGGCATCAAAACCAGCCGGTTGGCTATGGGGACGGGCACGATTGGCTATGGCCATCACTCCAACCAGACTGAACTCGGCGTTAAGGGTCTGTCTCAGTTGTTGCTCAACGGCTATGACCAGGGGCTGCGATTCTTCGATGCGGCCGATGCCTACGGAAGCCATCCGCACGTGGCCGAGGCGCTCAAGCAGTTGCCTCGCGACAAGGTTACGGTGTTGACCAAGACGTTCTCGCGCGATCCGAAATCGGCGCGGGCTGACCTCGATCGTTTTCGCCGTGAGTTGGGGACGGATTACCTGGACGTTTGTCTGATTCACTGTGTGACGGAGGGCGACTGGACCGAGCGCTACAAAGGAGTGATGGATGTGCTCTCGGAGGCGAAGCAGAAGGGCATCATTCGGGCGCACGGGTGTTCGTGTCACAGCATTGCAGCGCTGCGGGCGGCGGCAAAGTCATCCTGGGTGGAAGTTGATCTGGTACGCATCAACCCCATCGGCTCGCACATGGATGCCGATCCCAAAACCGTGACGGACGTGCTCGGCGAGATGCGGGCTGCCGGGAAAGGGATTGTAGGAATGAAGATCCTGGGCCAGGGAGACTTGCGAACCCGGCAGGATGAGGCGCTGAAGTATGCGTTGTCGTTAGGAGTTTTGGATGCGTTCACGATTGGGGCCGAGAGCAAGGCCGAGCAGCAGGACTTGATCCGGCGAATCGAGATGGCAGCGTAAGCTGAGAGTTGCCCGAAGACAGGGTCAAACCTAACGGAGTGTCCGCCCTACTTGGTCTATTGCTTTCGAAGGAGCCAGGTCATGAGCTCTTCGTCGGCGTAGGTTTCACCGAGTTTCAGTGCTTGCGGCTCGCGGCCGTAGATTTGAAAGCCTAATTGCAGATAGAGCTTCCTGGCGGCTGGTTGTCCGCTCGCTACCGCCAACGTTATCTGTTCGAGTTGTGGTTGCGATCGAACCCTTCGCAGAACTTCTTCCATCAGCGCTCGGCCAACGCCTTTTCCGCGTTGCCCGGGTTGGACGTAGACGCCCCAAATGCGTCCCTTGTGCCTGGTTTTCTCTTCCGGAGAGCGGAAGTATCCTGTCATACCGACGAGGCGGCCGTCGACGAAGGCGCCCAGCACAAAGCTCTCGCCCGCGCCGGAACCGAGCCGGGCGGCTACGGATTCGGGCGTCGTTGCCCGGTGCGCTGCGGCGGAGGTGGAAAACGCCAGCGGCTCGGTTTCGGGGGCTTCGAGTCGTAGTTGCCAAAATATTTCCGCATCCTGCTCGCTCAAGGTTCGTATCTGCATGCCTGAGCTTATCGAGATAGTGAGTGCCGCTTCCAGCGTCGAGTGAGCCAGTGAAATGAGCTTGGCTGTTGCGAGCACAATGCAGAGATCCTTGGCTCTGCTCAGGATGACGTCGAAAGAGTTCAGCGCGTTGCACGCTGGAGTTCTTCTGCGTACACTGTCGGTCAGCCACCAAGTCAAAACCGACAGTAAAGTTTACCCGTGAAGACTACGAACTCTAACCTGAGCGTGTTGTTCCTGGTAGCTTTGCTGGTCGGAGCTCTGGTGCTCGGCTTTTGGCTTTTCCGTCCCTTCCTTCAGCCGTTGGCGTTTGCGACAGTCCTGGGCATCGGATTCTACCCACTCCATCTTGGTATAGGCCGGATCGTGCGTGGTCCGAACAAGTCTTCCCTGCTGACCACCTTCGCGGTGCTGCTGATCATTGTGTTGCCGGCTGTGCTGATTGCTTCAGCGGCGGGCGGCGACCTGATTAAAACCGCCCGGTACTTTAACGACCGCGGCATTCGGGAAGGCGGAGCCGCCGTTTACCTGAGCCGGGCGCAGCAGCGCGCGCTCGGATGGCTGGGGAAATATGTAGACGTCGAAGCGTTGCGTTTGGAGGATACGCTGGCTAATCTTCCCAGCCTGGCCAGCAAGTTCCTGCTGGCGGCGGGCACTGGATTAGTGGCTGGACTGGCGGGCTTTGCCGGGAATGCCATCCTGACATTCCTGATTCTGTTCTTCGTGTTTCGAGACGGACCGGCGGCGGTCGAGAGCGTCACGGCAATGCTACCGCTCAGCACGGTGCAGGCGGGGCGTCTGCTGAGTGGAATTCGCGACAGCATTGTGGCCAACCTGTACGGGATTCTCGCAGTCGGGTTCGCCCAGGGCCTGCTCACCGGACTCGCCTGTGAGGTTCTGCGGGTGCCGTCAGCGTTGCTGTTAGGGTTGGCCGCTGCGGTATGCTCTCTCGTTCCAATCGTCGGAACCATGCTGGTCTGGCTGCCGGCCGCCATCTACCTGATGGTCATCGGTCATCTCTGGAAAGGGATTGCGCTGATCCTCTGGGGAGCGCTGGTGGTGGGCACGATTGATAACATCATTCGGCCGCTGGTGATTGGCAGCAAGGTTGAACTTCATCCGTTGTTGCTGCTGTTCGCATTGCTCGGAGGGCTTCAGGCATTCGGGTTTATCGGACTTTTTATTGGGCCGGTGGTGATCTCGGTGATCGCCGCCCTAGTCAACATCCTGAGAGAGGAACTAGCAGCGTCAAAGGGTGCCCCATCGGGATTAGCTTCGGCGGTGTAAGATCGGCGAACTATCTTTGTACTGCGAGCAGCCGTAGGTGGCTGCAGTACCGGGCCTGCAGTAAAGCAAAAAAACTGCGGCGATGGGACAAAAAACTATTCGATCGCTGAATTCCCTGGCAAGGGCATAACCGGATGCGACGCGTGCCCAAACATGACTCCGGTTTCCACTTCAACTGGCTGGCGGTCCCGCAAGTACGGTTTGAATCTCCATTGCTTCAGGGCATCGGTGATCGCTCTGGCCTGGTCGGGAAATGCGCTGAGAAAGTGAATGTGCTTTACCTTACCTTCTTTGTCGATCATGATGCGAACGGGAACAGAGTTGAACTTGTGCTCGGTGAGGATGGGATCAACCCGGGCGATCACATTTCCACCCTCCGCGTAGTCCTTAATACACACTGGAACATTGCCCCCGCCGGTCCCTGTGTTGGAACCGGCTTCTGGCGGTAACTCCATCTTATTCAGGTCGAGCATCAGGCTCTCTAGAAGTTTCGTGTCGCGGCTGGTTAGCACGATTTCAAGCACGTGGCAACGGATCTGGGTCGCCAGAACATACCAGTGCAGCTGGGCTACAGGAGACCAGTACGCAAAGAAGGCAAAGGAGCGGCCGGCGATTCTGGTTTGGGAAGGCGCCAATTCGACTTTGTAGTCGGTTTGCAGATTGTCCTTCGTGTAGGTGATGAGTTCCGACGCGTTGCGTACTGGCAGTGGCGTAAAGAACATATCCTCGGCGGTGATCAAGATACTTCCTCGAGCCGGTCCTTTGAATGTGTCCGCCGGGCTGATCTGTGCTAGTACGTAGCGGCCGGTGTCTGACGGAGGGGGCCCTTCGTAGTTCTCGGCCCAGTCCCTGGGGAGAGCGTAGGTCATCCCAAAATACTGATCACGGAAAACGCCGTTGGTCACGCTCCCACCCTCCGGCACCGGAGTCACAGAATCACTCGCGCTCGACCAGGCGCCTTTTACGAGGATGACTCCCGTGGGCACTTTGGTCTCAGGCTGCATGTTGTTGGAAAAATCACCACTGTTTGGAACGTTTTGCGACGGTGTGTTCTGACACCAGATGAGAGGCGAGACGCGCAACGTGAGAACGAACAGGCAGCGGCAAAACCGACAGCGCATATTTTTCGTGATAAATCGCAGCAATTTCAGACCTCCGGAGCTGGAAAAACTGGCGAGGCCCTTGCGAGTCTCGCCAGAGAAGCGACTACAGTGAACGCAGGAAGTCCAGGATTTCCTGCTGCTGGGTGGGGCTGAGGTTGAAGAAATTCTGCTCGACAGTTGTGGCTTCGCTGCCATGGCTCGCGTGGTCTCGAATCGCCGTGACGAGGTTCGAAGTGCGGCCATCATGCAACAGGAAGATTCGCTGCCCCAATCCCCACAAGGGAGCAGTGCGGAACTGGTCGCCGCCAGCGCCGCCTTGTGAGACGTTGTCTGCCAAGAGGCTACCCATGTGATGGACCTCAATGTCAGAGTACGCACTCACCTGAGCATTGCTTAGAGAACTAGTGATTCTTGAGGCCTCTGTGTTTCCAAGCGTCGAATTGTGACAGGTCGCACAGCCGATAGAGCTAAACAAGGAGCCTCCGGCAGCAATAGTTTGTCCAGAAACCTGCTGTCCATTCAGCACAACTCCGCCGGGGGGCGGCGGGGCCAGAGTCCGCATGAAGTTGGCAAATCCGGAGACATCATCCAGAACCGCTGCCTGTGGCGACGCGGCCGGATTGGATGTGTCTTCTGGGTATCCGGTTCCGCTCAGGTTCAAGCAGTTTGCCGGCAAACCAGTACCCATCTGGTCTTCCCCAGGCAATGGCCGATCCTGTCCGAACACCAGGTTGGAGATACCCATCTCTACGTTGTAGGCCTCTCCGGCAAACGTGTGCAGAGATTTGTTCTGCGCCTTCCAGCCGAAGCGGCTGATGGTGCCATCGTTGCCATTGTGGTTGAAGGTTCCGGAGATGCCAAAGTTGTTGTTGCTGTTGACCGCCTGATTGTTCAACAGGGTTGAGTCGTCCAGATTCTCGATCAGGCCCGCGCCAAAGGTTGGCGTAGGGATGCGAAAGATGATGTCATTGGCCTGCTGCGCCGCGGCAAAGCTGGGCTGCGCAAGATTGCAACTGCCTGCGTCGGAACGCCCGGTGACGGTGAACAGGTCCTCCACTCCGCCGTTAGGAGCGCTCGTGTTGACCGTACCGTTCCGGTTGAAAAAGAACGGGAACCGGGCTTCACGGGTGGGTCCATTGGCCGTGATGAAAGAGGGAGTGGTGTTGGCCGGCGCTACTCCATTGCTGGTGAACTGGAACTGCGGATTGACCGCAGCACCGGAGCCACCGACCGCCGGCTGCCCGTGACAGGAACTGCAGCTGATCGAGTTGAACCGCGGCCCCAGACCGTTGTTGGCCCCGCCGGAAACAGTCTCCACCTCCTGGAAACGCGCCTGTCCGTCATTAAAAAACGCCAGGGTGCCAGGAGGACTATCGGTCTGCACCGATGGAAGCGCGGCGCCTGTGCCACGGTTGCCACTTTGGACTCCGGGGTCGGTTTGAGCAAATGCGATGCAGGGGACGAACAGCACCGCCAGAGCGAAAACTGACACGAGCACTTTCTCGATCACGATTTTGCTTTGTAGCGTCTTGCGTGAATCTCGCATTGCTTTCTCCTTGATTCTGTTCCCACAAAATACCGGGGGATTTCCGCCGCGCAGGCCGTCAAATGGGCCCGCAAGAAATGCGGCGGCTGAAGGGCTTTTCGGTGGGCAGCTTCAGACACACAAATAGCGTACGAAGCTGCATCCAGTCATGGAGCACACTCCAAATAAAGCCGTCTAGACTTTCGACGCGGAGCTTACCCAACGCAATTTTTGCTGACGCGGCGGCGCGACATGCAGGCAGCGAAGAGGACGCGGAAGTAGCGGATACACTCGGCCGAGTGGCACCAGCCGGGAATGGGGCAGAGATTAGTACGGGCAAAAATGAGAGTCAATCAAAAACTGCGCGAGCATGCACTTCCTATTCTTCGCGGAGCCGATCTCGTGCAAAATATTTACGGTACGCGCTTCCCGCTTTGAACCCACTGCTGAGCGCGAATCTGGATGCTAGACTACTTCGGGATCGGAAAGGCGCTTCTATGGGCGATGCCTTAAAAATAAATGCAGCGATTCAAAACATGCTCGACCTGGCGTCCCGCTGTGACCACGCTGAAACCAGCGACAATTATGGGCTTTTGGGCGACCAGGTCGAAGAACTCGACAGCCGGGCACGGGAAGCTGTGCAATCCCATCTCGACTTCGCTTCCCTGCTGCCCAAACTGAAAGCAGGAAAGCAGTTGACCCCGGCTGATTTGAAAACCTTGGAGTTGCTGATCGTCGGAGACGCGGAGTACTTCCTGAAATATGAGACCGAATTCGATCATTGGAAGAGCGACGCCAAGCAGTTGGTCGGGGAGATATCGAAGCTGCAGTCGTCTGATCAGGATGTGGACGGTTTGATGCATTTACGCGCTCTCTGCGCGGAGGTTCGGCGGGTGTTGCCCGCCGTCGTCTATTACCTCGACCAGAAGGAACGGGCAAAGAAGTTCCAGCAAGCAACGCAAGAGCCGATCGATCCGGAGGGTTATCGCGTGCTTGCCGAGATCGTGGAGCAGATGCTTTTGTCGGACAAGATGTAGTAGGAGATTCTTCCTCTGTGCACAGAGGAAGAACGCCTTCACTGCAGTGTTAGACTAATCGGTCATTTTCGGGGGAGACTCTTCTTGTCAATTGATCCTGTTCTGGTTGTCCACGGAGGCGCCTGGGCCATTCCGGACGACATGGTCCAAGCTCATCTCAACGGAGTGCGCAACGCCATGGCAGCAGGTTGGCAAGTGTTGAGCCGTGGAGGTTCGGCGCTCGATGCGGTGGAGGAAGCCGTCGTGGTCATGGAAGACGACGAGACCTTCGATGCCGGGCGGGGCAGCTTTCTCAATCGGGAAGGCAAGGTGCAACTGGACGCTTTGATCATGGAAGGGGCAACGCTGCGCGCCGGAGGCGTAGGTTGTGTCGAACATTTGCGTAATCCGGTGCGTGCTGCTCGCAAGATCTTGAGCGAGAGCCCACACGTGTATTTCGTCGCCGAGGGCGCGGAGCGCTTTGCCGCCGAGCACGGTATTCCGCGGTGCAAGAACGAAGACCTGATCATTCCCCGTGAAGTCGAACGGTTGCGGGAATTCCAGGCGCACGCTGCCGAGGAGAAAGCGGATCTCTTTGCCCCTACGCTTTCACACGATACCGTGGGCGCGGTGGCGCTCGACCGAAAGGGCGACATCGCAGCGGCAACTTCTACAGGCGGCACGCTCAATAAAGCTCCGGGACGCTTAGGAGATTCCTCCTTGATTGGATGCGGATGCTACGCCGACAATAAGACTGCGGCAGCCTCGACCACGGGGTGGGGCGAGCCGATTATGAAACTGGTGCTGGCCAAGTGGGCGGCGGACCGCGTCGCCTCAGGCAGTCTGCCGGAGTGGGTGGCAGCAGAGGCAATCAACTATCTGCAAGCGCGGGTGAACGGCCACGGAGGCATAATTTTGCTGGACGCACGCGGGCGTCTGGGCATTGCCCACAACACGCCTCGAATGGCCTGGGCCCTGAAGACTACGGCGGAAGAGAGCTCAGGCATAAGCCGGCAAGGCTAACGGTCCGACGGCACTGCAGCTAGCAATCCCGGTGCATAACGCGGTGAACGGACTCTTCGCCAGGATGGGATTCATGCCCGGCATGAACCCCTGAAAATTCTGGGAGGAGAGCTTCAAGATAAAGCCTTCACGGCAAACATTGAAAACCGGTACCATATTTTATGCGATCTCTTCTGTCCTCGAGCTTGTTACTGTTGGTTTGGGGTGCTGCCTACGCCCAGTCGTTACCGTCTGGACAGCCGTCGACCGAACATGCGCTTGCGCAGCCTGACCTTGCGCTGCAGTCCAGCATTTACGTTAAAGTGCGAATCGCAAAGACAGTGAAGATTTCGGCTTTGAAACCGGGCGATGTGGTCGAGGGGAAACTGGCACAAGACGTGTATTCGGGGGACCGCGAACTCTTTCCCGCGGAGAGTCCGGTACGCTTGACGGTCGACAAGTTGGGCCGCCGAAAGAGAGTGCCCAACGATTACTGGCCATGGGTGATCAAGGTTTTCACGCCTCGTCACGAGAACTATCCGACCTTTCAGTCCGCTACGGTTTCTTTGCCAGATGGCAGGGAAGTCCCGTTGCGCGTTTCTTTGATCTTCATCAATCGCCAGACGGAGGTCCTCGCCCAAGCGAAGTCGAAGAAGGCGGCGCATCCAACCGCGAGTTCGGTGGCCGAGCCCAGGGAGGCGAGCACGACTTCAGGCTCACCAGAGAACACCGGATACAGAGACAAGGGACCGTTCGTGACTCTGGAAGCGACGAATCCGGCCGACGTATTAACGACATCTGGGGAGACTTCTCTTGCAGTCGCATCGTCAGACCCGGTGACGATTGCGAGCGGGACCTTGGCCAAGATCATTCTCTTGGGCGGTGTGAGCGCTTCCAAGAGCCGGGCAGGGGATTCTTTTCAGGCGCGTCTGGTGGAGCCCGTCCGGCTGGATTCGAAGATCGTATTGCCGGAGGGCACATTGCTTGGAGGCAAAATTGCGAAGAGCACGCCTCCGCGCATGTTGAGCCGGTCGGGCTCGCTCTTGCTCACCTTCACAGACCTGACTCTGCCGGGGAGAACGAGCATTCCGGCGACGGCGTCCGTCACCGCAGCGGAACTGGATCAAAGATCGCATACCAAGATTGATCCAGAAGGCAAGCTGCACGGCGATCGTCCCGGCAAGGCTTGGATGGCCATCAACCTGGGCGTTACGGCTGGAATCGCGAAAGAGGCCGACGATGCAACGCAGTTGTTGGTCGAAGCCTTGGTCTCGAGCGCCACTGACGCCTCAACAGCTGGAACTGCCAGGATCGTTGGAATTTGTGCTTCGAGTGTTTTCCTTCTCACGCGTCACGGGCGGGATGTGGTTCTTCCCCGGTTCACCGAGATGAACATCAGCTTCGACCGGCCGGTATCTGTGCCTGGTACCCCAGCTGCGGTGGCGAACCCTTAGCGCGTACGCTTGGACCTTTCGTCTGGGCTGATCAGCTGGCGCCTGCGGTATTGTCGTAGCGCTGTCGCACTTCGGCGCATGAGGGCGTTCATCCCTACGTGTTGAAAAAAGCAGCGGTCGAGGTCAGCCGACCGAGCGAGGACGCCCGCAGTTACATTTACTAACCAACCCGGTGCTCCTCAGCAATCCAGCTTGCTTTCTGCTTGCGGCTTGATGTACAAACCAGCCGAACGCGCCTTTCTCAAGAATGTTTGTTCTTAAACCTGCCGGGCGAATTCGAACTGGCCGCGGCCTTCTGCCCGTAAAAACGGGGCATCTCCTTCTTCAGTCATGTCACGGAGAAAGAACTTTATGACAACGCGTAAGCTCGTCTCGCTCACGGTTCTGTTACTGGCGCTTACCAGATTCGGCCTGACCCAAAGCTCTTCTACCGGCGACCTGCACGTCACCGTGAAAGATGCCAAGAGCAGCCTGGTGACTAGCGCCACGGTTACGGCGCATGATCCCGCGAAGGGCGTAGAGCGTACGGGAACCGGGAACGGCCAGGGCGAGTATCGGATACTGTTGCTGCCGCCTGGGACTTATCAGGTTACGGCCGAAGCCCCGGGCTTCGCAAAAAGCACGATCGACAATGTAGTCATCACGGTGGGAGAAGTGGCGGACTTGCCGGTTACGCTCGCGGTCGCGGGTACGACAGAAGTGGTGAATGTCAGCGCCGCGGCTGAACTGGTAGAAACGACCCGCACTTCAACCACCAACACGATTGGCCAGGCGCGCATCGATAACCTTCCGATCAACGGACGGAACTACATCAACTTCGCGCTGACCGATTCGCAGGTGCTCCGCGACAACGCGCCCAGCATCGGCGCTGCTCCCACGTCGGGGCTCAACATCAGCGGCCAGCGGGCACGATCGAACTTGGTGAACGTGGACGGCGCCAATGCGATTGACAACTCAACCAACGGCGTCCGCTCAACCGTCTCCCAGGAAGCGGTGCAGGAATTCCAGATCATCTCCAACAGTTACGCGGCAGAATACGGGCAGGCATCCGGTGGCGTGATCAACATCATTACGCGCTCCGGAACCAATCAATTTCATGGCGATGTTTACGGCTACTTGCGCAATCGCTACATCCAGGCGACGAACCCGTTCAGCAATGTCCCGCAACCGGCATACACCCGAGTGCAGGCAGGGACGGCGTTCGGTGGACCGATCAAGAAAGATAAGACCTATTATTACTTTGCCTACGAAATCACCCGGCGGCAGGAGACCGGCTTTGCCAGTATTGGACAGGACAACTTTGGGCTTGTTCCTTTCGACGCCACCAACATTTTTGCACCCGGCTTGGCGCCTCCCGGTACCTTCAACATTCAGGTTACGCCTCAGCAGGCTGCGTTTCTGGGCACGCCCGGACTGCCGCCTGCGCTTTTGCAGCAATACGCGTTTCTGGCAGGAGGCTCTTCCGCCATCGCTTTGAACGGCTCCTACCCTCAATCGTTTGGATTGCTGGCAAAATTCGGCGGAATTCCAATCCCCTCGAATGGAACCAGTCCGCTCACTCAGTTCCCCAGCTCCTGCAACGCCGCCAATACCCTGTGTAATGGCTTGCCCTCGCAGTTCCAGACGCTGAATGCGCAAATCGGCAACTTTCCGGTTTCTGAAGGCACGAGTCTTTACTCGCTGCGAATCGACCACAACTTCAACGCCAACAATCGGATTACCCTGCGTGCGAATGTGAGCCCGAGCACCGTGACTGGCATCGAAGTGAACGGCGAGAATCAGACCTTCGGACAGAATTCGTTCTCGAGGACTTCGCAGCAGACCTACCGGGACGTCGCCGGCGTCTTCCAGGACACATGGACGATCGGCAACAATCGGGTCAACGAATTCCGTTTCCAGTACGCCCGGCGTGGGTTGTCCTACTTCTACTCGAGCGCGCCCGGAGGCTCCGATGTTGCGGTGAATATTCCTGGCTACGCCTACTTCGGCCGCGAACCGTATTCCTATATTCAGCGCACCGAACAGCGTTACCAGTTCACCGACAACTTTTCCTGGACCCGCGGACGGCACGGCATGAAGTTCGGCGCGGACTTCAACTACATTCCACTCACTGCCACGTTCACCGTGAACTACGGCGGCGTTTACGACTTTGGCGCGCTCAGCGCTAGCCAGATAATCCCCAGTTCAATTTTCACTTCGCTTCCGACGAGCTTGCAGCAAGCCATTCCCGGCCTATCGGGGCTGCAATCCTATGGCTTGGGAGTTCCGCAGGACTTCATTCAGGGCATTGGCAATCCTTACGACTCGTTCTCTAACAAGCCGCTCGGAGTTTATTTCCAGGACTCGTGGCGCACCACGCCCAACCTTACGCTGAACCTGGGCGTGCGCTATGACATTGAGTTCCCGCCGCAGCTTGCTCCGCCGGATCCACTGGCTCTCACCGCATACAATGCGCTGGGTTTGCAGAAGGGCATTCAAACTGACACCAACAACATTCAACCCCGTATCGGTTTGGCCTGGGATCCGAAGGGCAATGGCAAGTCGGTGCTGCGGGCGTCCTTTGGCATGTTCTACGATCACCCATTGCTCGGCCTTTATTTCCTGGGTGATGCATCGGACGGCTCGAAGAGCGGCCAGTTGCTGTTTGCGGGAGGCAGCCCCTGCGACACCAACCCAGCCAATGTAAGCCCGCTGAACCTGAACGCGAGCAACATCTTCCAGGGCATCCAGACCGTGCCCACTTGCATACCGGCTCCCTTCACCACGAACCTTGGCTATTTGCCCAACCAGCAGCAGTTCCAGGCGCTGAACTTTCCCCAGTCGGTTTTTATCAATCAGAACTACCTCAATCCGGCATCGCCCTTTCCGCTGGCGTTTCAACCTTTCGGCTATCCGCAAGCCAAGGGCTTTGTGTACGCCTATTCACAACAAGCGAACCTGACCTTTGAACAGGACTTGGGCGGTGGCTTCGCGTTGAGCCTGGCCTACAACTTCAACGGCGGGCGGCATCTGAACCGGCCTATCAACGCCGACACGGTGCGCGGGGATTTGCTGGTGAAAAACTGGCAAACGGCGGTCGCATACGCGAATGCAGCGCACATTCCCACGACCAGTCCGTTCTACCCATCCGGCCCGTTGCAGGTGAAAATTTGCCCTGCGCTCATCCCCGGAGCACCCGCTGGAGCGTTCGCACCCGCAGCCATGTTGAATTTCTTCCGGCCCTCCGGATTGAATCCCTCTCTGGCCGGTGGCCCCTGTCTGGCGGACGCAGCGCTGCTGGCCAACGCCGACGGATTGGGGCTCGGCCCCAACGGAAGCAAATGCGATAACACTCTTCCCTTTAACTCCGCCGGGGGTTGCGTCGTGATTCCCTTCGGCGACATGGATGCCAACTACTCCAACGGCAGCTCTGATTACAACGGGTTTACCGTCAACCTGCGGAAGACGCTCAGCCATCACTATCAGTTTCTGGCCTCCTACAGTTATTCGCACGCGATTGACGACTCTACCGATCTGCAATCCCCGCTCGCGCCGCAAGACAGCTACTATCCCCAGCTGGAGCGTTCCAACTCCTTGTTTGATCAGCGCCACAGATTCGTTTTCAGCGGGGTTTATCAGTCGGGCAAGCTGAGCGGGGATGGCTTCGCCAGGAAATTCTTCAGCAACTGGACGGTTGCGCCCATCATCGACGTGGCATCGGGACGTCCATTTCTGATCATCACCGGCGACAATACGAACTTCCAGTTCGCACCCAGTGCGGCGCGCCCGAATGTGGTCACTGGTCTCTCAGCTGGAAATGGCTGCGGACCAGTGGTGGCGTCGAAATACTCGCCTACGGGTCTGTTTCAGGAGGCTTGTTTCACGGCTACTTCCAACACCACACTGCTCTCGCTCGATGGCGACCTCGCCCGCAATGCCGGAGTGCAGCCCTGGACAGTGTTCAACGACCTTCGCATCGCCCGCCGCCTCAACTTCAACGAACGGATCAGTCTGGACCTGATCACGGACATGTTCAACCTAGCGAACCGGTTTAATGTGGCTTCCGTGAACCAGCTCTGGACCAACGCTGGACAGCCGACGGCGGCTTACGACCCGAGGCAGTTCCAGTTCGCGATGAAAGTGAATTGGTAGGAAGCAGCGCTCAGCATTTAGCACTCAGCACTCATTGCTGGGGGCCTGGCTGACTGCTGATTCCGCTCCTGCTACACTCTTCTTTCATCCATCCTTGGCGATTGCCGGAGCCCGTTCTGAATGCCACAATCCTCTGCTCCAAGTGCGCGGACGCGCCTCGTCCGCGAACCTGATCGTGCGGTTTACGACCGCACCGCTGCTTATAAAATTCTCGATGAAGGCTTCATCTGCCACGTTGGATTCGTGCTGGATGGCCAGCCCTTTGTGATTCCGACCGGCTACGGCCGCGTGGGCGATCACCTATACTTCCACGGCTCGGCAGCAAGCCGCATGTTGCGCCGCGTCGACGAAGGAATTCCAGTCTGCGTCACGGTTACGCTCCTGGATGGACTGGTGCTCGCCCGCTCGATTTTCAATCACTCGATGAACTACCGTTCCGTGGTTGTGCTGGGAACGGCGCGTGCAGTGACGAATCCGGAAGAGAAGCTGGAGGCGTTGCGTCTTTTGTCCGAACACATCATCCCGGGCCGCTGGGCGGACTCCCGCCAGCCCAATGAGAAGCAGCTCAAAGCCACTTCGATCCTGCAGTTGCCAATTGAGGAATTCTCAGCCAAGGTACGTCAAGGTCCGGCCATTGACGATGAGGACGATTATTCTTTTGCGACGTGGGCGGGAGTCGTACCGCTAACTCTGGTGGCCGGTGAGCCAATCGACGATGCTCGACTCATGCCGGGTCTGAAAGCGCCGGAATACGCAAGAAGCTACACACGCAAGCGCTGACACCAACGCTAGGGGATCAACACCAATTTCCCCGTCGTCTTGCGAGACTCTAAATCCCGATGTGCCGTCGCCGCCTCGTCTAGACGATAGATGTGCTCGATCCGCAGTCTCAGCCGGCCTTCCGCAATCATCTTGAACACAGCACTCGATCGTGCGAGCAACTCCTCGGTGGTAGCGATGTACTGAAAAAGAGTTGGACGGGTCACATAAAGCGAACCCTTTTGTGAGAGTTGAATCAGATCAAACGGCGGCACGGCTCCGCTGGATCCGCCGAACAACACCATCATTCCTCGCGGCCGCAGAACGTTCAAACCTTTCTCGAACGTCGTCTTGCCCACGCCGTCGTACACCACATCGACGCCGTGGCCGCCGGTCATACGCTTGGTCTCGGTCTCGAAGTCTGTCTGCGTATAGAGAATCACCTCGTCGGCGCCAGCCTTGCGCGCCAACTCAGCTTTTTCGTCGGTCGAAACCGTGGCAATTACGCGGGCTCCGATGTCGTGCGCCATTTGTACCAGCAACTGCCCTACGCCTCCTGCCGCCGCATGCACCAGGGTCGTTTGGCCGCGCTTGAGGGGAAAGGTATCGTAGATCAAGTACTGCGCGGTCATGCCTTGCAACATGGCGGCACCGGCTTGTTGATCGCTCACACCCGACGGAACCGGCACCAGCCGTTCGGCAGGCACAGCCGCGTACTCGGCGTAAGAACCCAGGATGCCTGCCCAGGCCACGCGATCTCCTGGCTTAAGGGATTTCACGTCGGCGCCAATCGCGGTGACCGTTCCTGCACCTTCCTGGCCAAGCACAAACGGCAGAGGAACTTTGTATCTGCCCTCGCGCTGGTAAGTATCAATAAAGTTCACCCCTGACGCCGCGATTTTGACCACGGCTTCGTTAGGCTTAGGCTGCGGGACTGGCAACTCCGCCACTTGCAGAACTTCCGGCCCACCTGTTTGTTTGATCTGGATGGCTTTCATGTTTGGCTTCGATTCTGCTCGCGCTGTGCGAGATTCAGAAGCCTCCCATCGCCGATTCACGAGCCTCATGCCCTTTTGTTATTCCGCGGTATCTCGGGGCCGCGAAGAACCCGCCCCCTCCGCCCGAGACGAAAACAAGGCCCACCGAGGAGATCGGGAGCAAAGCCGTCCCCACAAAAGACCAACCCGTCACACAATGGTTGCGAAGGCCCGGTCCGCTGAAGTAATATTCCCGCCGGTTCCCAAAGTAACCCGGACCAACCCAGTTGCGGATTGACCCATTAAAACCAGGATAGTAGCATTGAGTGGTCGTCCGTGAAGCCAGGGGTTGATCGCGGTAAGTTATAGAGAAACATGAGGATTCGGAAACTCTATCTTCTGATCGCGCCGGCGCTTGCCCTGGTTCTGGGCAGCATCGCTTGTCAGACGGCGGCGCGCCCAGCGACGCTATTGCCTGCCGGAACCGCCACTGCACCAGGCTTGAGTGCGACTCCTGCGCCTGCTCCTCAGTCCCAACCCGACGTCAAGACCGTTCCCGCTGCGTCAATCCCGACTGAGGTTAAACCCGATCCTGTCGCGCCGCTGATTTCGCAGGTCGAGAAGGAATACCAGCTCGGACAGGACAACTACAAAGCCGGACACCTCGAAGCGGCCAAGGACAATTTTGATCGCGCATTTAATTTGCTGCTCGGAAGTTCACTCGACGTGCGCTCCGACCCGCGGCTGCAGCAGGAATTTGACCGCGTCCTTGACGGCGTGAATGGACTGGAATTGCAGGCCTTGCAAGAAGGCGATGGGTTCACCGAGCAAAAGTCGGAGCCAGCGCCGATCGACGAAGCCAACGAGGTTACGTTCCCCGTCGATGCCAATGTCAAGGCGAAAGCCGAGGCCGAAGTCAAGGCTACGCATTCTGATCTGCCCTTGATGATGACGGATCCCGTAGCCGGTTACATCAACTACTTTTCCAGTCGCGGACGCGGAACGCTCGAGCGCGCTCTTGCCCGCAGCGGACGCTACGACGACATGATTCGCAGGGTCTTGAAGGAAGAAGGCGTTCCCCAGGACCTGATTTATCTGGCACAGGCTGAATCCGGATTCCATCCGCTGGCCCTGTCCCACGCCGGGGCCCGTGGGATGTGGCAATTCATGGCCAGCCGTGCGACCGGGTATGGATTGGAACGCGACTGGTGGGTGGATGAGCGCCAGGATCCAGAGAAATCCACGCGCGCCGCCGCACATCACCTTAAAGATCTCTACAACGAGTTTGGCGACTGGTATTTGGCCATGGCCGCCTACAATTCCGGCCCCGGCACGGTCCAGAATGCCGTGAAGCGCACCGGCTACGCGGATTACTGGCAGCTCTACAAGCGGAACGTGTTGCCCAAGGAAACACGCAACTACGTGCCGATTATCCTCGCCGTAACCATTATGGCCAAGAACCCTGAGCAGTACGGCTTGGACAAGGTGGTCACAGAGAAGCCCGTACCGTACGACACAGTGAAGATCGATTATCCCGTGGACCTTCGTCTGGTAGCGGAATGCGTCGATACATCGGCGAGCACGATGCAGGATCTAAATCCAAGCCTGTTGCGCTTGACCACACCCAAGGACCGTGAGTTTGAGCTGCATCTCCCGTTCGGGACCAAAGATCACTACCTCACGGCGATTACCGCTATTCCGCCGGACATGCGAGTGTGGTGGCGCTATCACAAAGTAGCACCTGGTGACACGCTATCGTCGGTTGCTCGCGCCTTTCACACGACCCCTAGGGCGATCGTGCAGGTCAATAATCTTGATGGAGATGAGAATCTCCGAGCCGAAAGCGAACTCATCATCCCGGTTGCCCCGGGCAAGCATCCCGCCGACGAAATGGCGAGCTATTCACGGCGCGCAACCACCTACAAGGTTCGCAAGGGGGACACAGTTGAAACCGTCGCCGACAATTTCGGCGTGCCCCCCACAATGGTACGTCGCTGGAATCATCTGAAGGGAGACAGCGTACGGGGCCGGCGTGTGTTGTATATTCACCTGCCGGTTACGCCTGACGCTGCCGAAAGCCGGCAGGCTGTTGCCTCTAAGTCGAAATCCAAGAGGAAGTTACAGCCGAGCGCGTCAACTGGCGTCGTACACCACAAAGTCCAACCCGGCGAGACCCTCTCTTCGATCGCTAAAACCCACAACGTGACGGTCGACGACTTGAAGGAAAACAACGGGAACTTGGCCAATCTTAGGCCGGGAATGGTCTTGGTTATCAGCAATCCGAACAGATAGTCTGCGGTAACTTCCAACCTAAATCGATTTCCCGGCATTTCAATCTGAAACTCACAGTCTGATTCGGCCTTTTTGCACCTCGGAGACAGAACTGAAATTCAACTTCGGTGTAATATGCAGGGGCAGTGGCAAGCAATATTTTTTTCGTCACTGCGACGCGAAAAACTACTGTGCTATAATCGCGGCCCGTTCAGTCTGACCGAGTAACTCTCGGTAGTCTTTCTAATTCTTAGCGCACGCAGTGTGAGCAGCATCCGGCACCGAGCGCGGCCGGAAACTTCACAGGAGGAGAAATGAACGATCACGAAACCCTCTATCTACGAGACGACGAAATGGATGAGTTTAGCGACAGCGGAGCCTATGGCGAATCGCTCGAAGAAGATTACGAAGAAGAAGAGGAAGAAGAGGAAGCAGAACTGCCAGGAGTGGCGGACTCCGATATAGGAGTGGAAATGCCCATGCCTGCGCCACCGGTGCCGGTCGGCGGCGGTGGTAGCGGCGGTTCTAAGCCGGCGGCGAAAAAGGCCGCCCCCAAGAAAAAGGCCGCCCCGAAAAAGGCGGCGAAAAAGAAAGCACCCAAGAAAGCGGCCAAGAAGAAACCCGCCCGGAAGGCTGCTAAGAAAAAGGCCGCAAAAAAGAAGCCGGCGAAAAAGGCTAAGAAGAAGGCGGGAAAGAAGTCGGCTCGCCGACGTCGCTAAAAGATTTGATTCTCAAAATCCGAGATAATGGGATCGAGGCGCAGCCCATGGTTGCGCCTCGAGTTTCCTGGGCCGCTAATAATCTTGGCCAAATCCAGCCCATCGCGCAAGCGATTCTGCCTTGAGCCCACTAACCTTCGAGATAGGCGTCAACCCACTTTTTGATGCGGAAACGGCGCTCGTCCTGGTTGTCAAAGCGGATGCCGAATGTCTTACCGCTCACGTTACGCCAGGTCACTGAGCAGCGAACCCATATTCGCGGCAAGGTCAGCAGAGCGAAAGACACCTCGCCTGACTGGCCAACCGAGATATCGTCTGCGCTGCGCAAGGACATCCCCCCGGAGCTGACTTCAATACTCGTCGCCGTAACCTTTCGGCCATCGCTCATGGCGAGGGAGATTTCCGTGATCACCGGAATTCGCACGTACCGTCGCAACTCATGCAAGACGAGCATTTGTGTGGCCCGGACCAATTTCAGGACGGCCGGGCGCTCTAAGGGTTCGTGGAAGATGGCATTGATCCCGAACTTCGAGTAGCTCATCGCGTCCTGTGCGCTGCCGCCGACCGCGTAGAGCACGATCCGGCTGTTGGAGGGCGAGGTACGGGCCGACTCCATTACCGCCTGAGCCGGCGGACCTAGCTTGATCACGCAAGCCTCGAATTTTTCCTTTTTTAGGCGGTCGGCAGCGCTTCCGTTCACCGCGACACTTTCAATCCCAAACTGCCGGAAACACTCCGCAAGGGTGGTCCTGGCCGGTTCTTTCAAGTCAACTAAAGCCACCCGAGCCGAGGCCTTCTTGGTACTAAGCGTGGGCATAACGGCGGTTCCAAAGGCTTTATCCATAGATGGGTCTTGTTACCTGCCAATCTATTCTGTCTTGCACTATCGGCATTGGCAAAGGCGAAGAAGGCCAATCCTTGGGTACCAAGGTCTCATTACCAGCATTGGGATGGAACGAGGCCTAAAGTTCCTTGCCAAAACGGGAAGACTAAAACCAGGCTGTTCTTGATGGGACAGACTTAATGTCTGACGAGCTGTCTCAGTCAGCTCCGGGAGCAAGCGCCTGGTCCGCGATGTTCCCGTCGCCAAGCCCACAGGAGTCAGGTCCGATTGGGTGTACATCCGACCGACTCGGACCTGTTCGCCGCTCGGACGCTGGCTCTTTTTTCTGCAGCCACTGCGAGACTTTTTCGAGAAGTGTGTCCAGTCCCTGCTTAAGCAGCGGACTCGCAAAACCACCCAGCAGCACCAGGCTGATCCACTTCATCATTTGTGCGAACGAGTCCGCGTCTTGATTGAGCAAGGCGTACCCAGGGCATGAGGCCAGATACAGAAAAGTCGAAACCAGGGAGCGCGGGAACGAGTTGAAGTGCTCGTCCACGCCACCGAAGTGATAAAGCACGCACGCCCCAACCAACCAGATCAGAAGCGTACCTGCTATGGCGAACGTTAGGTTCGGTTGCCGTTCCATAGCGCGGCCCAATCTGTTCCGCTTCCAGAACATGCCGCCAACAAGGAGGACCAGAGCACAAAGGATGGCCAGTTCGGACTTCCAGGAACTTCTCCACCAATGGTAGACGTACCGTTCTGCGCTCGGATGCACGAAGGGCATCAAAGCCGGAAGAGGAACGTCCAGCAGGGACAGTGTCGGCAAGTTTTCCATGGCGTGATCGTGGCCTGTGTGCTCTGAACTAATGATTTCGCTGAGGGCCTCCTCGATCTCTGCATGCTTGAATCGCACGATGCCGGCAAGTTTTTTCACACTGTCATTGCTGGCGCTCTTGCCTGAAAGCAACAAAGCCTGCACTCCGACGGTAAGAGTGCTTTCGTTTTGGCGATATGCGGTCTTGGGTATCAGCGTCTCGATATAGCTCCCATCTCGCACCAGACGCTCCGCGAATTCGTGGTCCAGGGCGAATAATCTGATCTCCCAGGCGGCATCGCAATCGGAATTGGCTTGCCCAACCGTGTTGGGGGCAAATTTTACCGCGTCTCGAACTTCCATCGAGGGGACAACGGTGACGCGAAACAGAGCATCCAGACTGCCATCCATGAGTTTTTGAACAGAGTGGCAAAAAACCGGGTCGGGCGTGCTCACCGCATCGAAGTTCTTCCCGCTCCCGTCCGACTGGAGGTCTACTGCGGCGAGAATGTGCCGGGCCGTGTACTCGGTTCCGCTGGTCTGCAAACCCAGTCCAACTCTCTTTCCTCTGAGGTCTTCCAACCGGGAAATATTCAGATGGGGGCGGAGCAGAATGTGCACAGCCTCCAGATAAAGAGGCATCACGATCCGGACACCAGTCGCACGGTGATGGAACTTTGGCGGATGGCCATACCACGCGTCGTGGGCTACATCGCTTTGTGCGATAGCGAAGTCGACATTTCCGTCCTCGAGTTGCACGACGTTATCAAGGTTGCGGTCCGTGGTTTCTATGCAAAGGTTCATCTCCCCCGTGCGGGCCGCTACCTGCCGGATCGCCATCCCGAACTTGTAGTAATAGCCCTTCTCTGAACCGGTCAAGAGCGTCGCATCGCATGTGTGCGCGAGAGCGGCGCATGTGCAGAACAGAAGAAACGCCGCGGCCAGGAGAACGAATAAGGCGCACCGCTTGTACATCCAACTGCTCACTTCCTGAAGTTTCTGCTCTGAGGGTGTCCAATCAACCGCGGGCCCGCGGAGGCGGGGAACAGTCTCAGATGGCCCCACGACGATTCTCAAACAGCAGTAACATCCAAGAATTTCCGGATTACCACTGAACCGGAAGTTCCATAACACTAGGAATAGTGATTGCGAGCTGAATTTCGTTTCAGGCGGGGACTCATGATTTTGGATTCTGCACTATTCCGCCCAGCGCCGGAACAGCAGAGCACCGTTGGTTCCACCAAAGCCAAATGAATTGGACATGACGTACTCGAGATCGGCTTTTCTGGGGTGGTTTGGAACATAGTCAAGGTCGCATTCAGGATCGGGATTTTCCAGATTCGCGGTCGGAGGCAGAATCTGATCCCGCAACGCGAGCACGGTGATGCCAGCCTCAAGTCCACCGGCGCCGCCGAGCAGATGCCCCGTCATCGACTTGGTCGAACTCACCGCCAGCTTTCGGGCATGATCGCCGAAAGCACGCTTGATGGCGATGGTTTCCAGTTTGTCGCCGAGATCCGTCGACGTGCCGTGGGCGTTGATGTAGCCCACATCCTGCGGCTGGAGCTTGGCGTCATTGAGCGTGTTAAGCATCACCCGATAGGCACCATCACCATTCTCGGCGGGTTGAGTAATGTGGTGGGCGTCGCCGCTCATGCCGTATCCCACGATTTCAGCCAGGATCTTAGCGCCCCGCCGCCGGGCGAATTCCAGTTCCTCCAGAATCAGGATTCCCGCGCCTTCACCAATTACGAATCCGTCGCGTCCCGAATCCCAGGGCCGGCTGGCTTTCTCCGGCGCATCATTGCGCGTCGAAAGCGCACGCATCGCCGCGAAACCGCCAACTCCCATCGGAGTGATCGCAGCTTCAGTCCCTCCGGCAATCATGACATCTGCATCGCAGCGGGCGATGATTTTGTAAGCATCTCCAATAGAATGCGCGCTCGAGGTGCAAGCCGTGCAGGTGGCCTCGTTCGGACCCTTGGCGTTGTAACGAATGCTGACATGGCCCGCAGCCAGATTCACGATCGATGCGGGAATGAAAAATGGGGAGATCTTGCGCGGTCCGCCGTTGAGCAGATTGATGTGCTCGCGCTCGATCACATCGAACCCGCCGATTCCAGATCCGATGTGCACGCCCGCCCGGGTGGAAATTTCTTCGCTGACTTGCAGGCCCGAGGCTTTCATGGCCTCATCCGCCGCGGCCAGGGCCAGGTAGATGAAGCGGCCCATCTTCTTCAGTTCTTTTTTCTCGACGAAATTCAGGGGATCGAAGTTCTTGACTTCAGCCGCAATCTGGCAGGCAAACTGTGCGGCGTCGAAGTGAGTAATGTGAGCCACTCCGCTCTTGCCCGCGAGCAGGTTCCCCCAAATCTCTTCGGTAGTGTTGCCCACCCCGCAGATCAGGCCAATGCCAGTAACTACAACCCGTCTCGCCAACTACTTCCCGCCTTTCGAATGCTTGCCGATGTAATCGACCGCATCCTGCACGGTGCGGATTTTCTCGGCGTCTTCGTCAGGAATCTCGATCTCAAAGGCCTCTTCAAACGCCATCACCAGTTCCACGGTGTCGAGCGAGTCGGCTCCCAGATCGTCCACAAATGAGGCGTTCTGTGTGACTTCGCCCTCGTCCACGCCCAGTTGCTCCACGATGATTTGCTTCACTTTTTCGTCAACGGCTGCCATGAGTTCTCCTTGCTGATTAGTTTCCACGATGGAAGACGGACTGCTCGCCCGTCCAGCCGGACGGGGACGCCCGGCCTCCACTTGAGAGGTGCAACTTACTTGGCCACTTTGGCGTGTTTATCGATATAGTCGATGGCGTCCTGAACCGAGCGGATCTTCTCCGCATCCTCATCAGGAATCTCCAGATCGAACGCTTCTTCGAGCGCCATCACCAGTTCCACCTGGTCCAGCGAATCGGCGCCCAAGTCGTCCACGAACGAAGCACTGGGCGTAACCTCGGCTTCATCAACTCCCAACTG
Organism: uncultured Acidobacteriota bacterium; assembly: GCA_963837015.1. Lineage (GTDB taxonomy): Bacteria > Acidobacteriota > Terriglobia > Terriglobales > Acidobacteriaceae > JABDBE01. The sequence goes on from CAWIMI010000025.1 coordinate 377,282, forward strand.
CTCGCTAACAATCTGCTTAACTTTTTCACTGCTCTGTGACACTTTGTCTCCAGCGGCCATAGCAATCCACCTCCCGAGGAATGAGTAAAGGGAACGAGTAGTGTAATGGCCAGCACGAATCGGTGTAAAGGCGAGTTCTGCGCAACCGAACCTGACCGCGCCCGACTCGAAAAAAGCTCATAAGAATCCTAACCGCACCCAGACGCTGGGGTCAACGTCACCCGTGCGGCGCGGGCGCCCTCGCTCGTGGCAGTAGTAAGGCACGAATAGCCGTCGCTTTGAGTACAGTGGGCGTATCACGCACCGTCTCCCTCTGCCCCTTCGAAACTTAGTTTCCCGGCGCAAATCATCAACACGGTTAGTTCACCTAAGACGGCAACCCTTACGAATACCGGCACGGACTAGGTCGATATTTCCAACATTTCGGTAATACGGTGTCGCATAGCGGGACGTTAGCTGTCCCCCCGCTGGCAACGCTGGAAACCCGCGTCGTTAGGAGTCTGGCAATAAGCCATGAAAACCATTCGCGGTTAGCAAGCCGCTTGGTGCTTCTGTTGGCATCGATTTTCGCGCTTGCTTCGGTTGCCTCCGCCGAGTGGAAGGAAAGAGTGCTCTACCGCTTCCAGGGCATTCCCGACGGAGCTGATCCCATCGGCGGAATCGTTTTTGATGCCAAGGGCAATCTCTACGGGACGGCAAGTGGCGGAGGCGCGGTGAGAGGTGACACGCTCTTTAGGTTGCGACCACAGGGAGGGGGCTCGTGCAGATTTGCCGCACTCTATGACTTTAAGGCTCCGCCCGACGGTTTCTATCCGGCAGCGGGGCTGGTTTTCGACAAGGGCGGAACCATCTGCAGCACCACGCAAGACGGCGGCCCGCGGCAGGCATGCGATTGGGAGGGTTGTCCCTGCGGCACAGTTTTCGAAGTTAAACCATTTAGGAAGTCAGCGTGGCGGCGGGAGAAGCGGTCGCCACCGCATTCCCGATTTGGAACCAGCGTCGCCAGTCACCCCGTTTTCTGCTTGACCTCGCGCCTTCAAAATCCGATAATATAAATGCGGATAAATTATCTACAAGATAATGGACGATCTTTGACAACTGACCAGTCCCAAGCCCAAAATGGAATCGTGGACACGCGCGAGCTCTGCAACTCCCTTGTTTCCAAGATTTTGCCCGTAACTACCTTAAGAACCATAGATCTAGAAGGCAAGAAAAATTTCGGTCTTTTGTTTTCTAGATTTTGCGCGAAAGCGAGATTTTTTTTGAGCTAGAAGTTGCACCGAAATTGGGGCAGATCGGACTCGGTTTACCGATGACGGAGTCCGGCAAGGGACTAAGAAGAGAGATGCGCGCCGTCGTACAACGCGTCAGTCGTGCCCGCGTCACCGTGGCCGAGGAGATCGTCGGCCAGATTGGCCGTGGCCTGCTGGTTCTGTTGGGTGCAACTCACGCTGACAGCGAAGCGGACGCCGACTATCTGGCCGGCAAGATTGCGGGATTGCGCGTCTTCGAAGACGAGAGTGGAAAAATGAACCTGGATGCTGCCTCGGTCGGCGGCGGAATCCTGGTGGTCCCTCAGTTCACCCTCTACGGCGACGTGCGCCGTGGCAAGCGGCCGTCCTTCGATGACGCAGCCCGCCCGAACGCGCCATCCAACTCTACGAATACTTCGTGGAACGTATTCGGGCTACAGGCCTTCCCTGCCACACCGGCCAATTCCAGGCGATGATGCAGGTCGAGTTGGTCAACGATGGGCCAGTAACGATCCTGCTGGACTCTAAGAAGACTTTCTGAGTCAGGACTGCAGGCGATACAACTCTTCCAGGACTTTTCGTGTGTTTATCAGGATTTCCTCGACCTTTTCCGCGGAATAATCGCGGTCGAACATCCCGGGATCATGAATCGCCCGATTCCCCGCCTTGGCTACTTCGCGCGCGCAACGTGGGCGGTCCTCGGTGAGAAGATGCTTCTCTACCGCCACTCCGATCATGTCGTGAATAGACTGATTCGTCTGGGCTTGCGGATCGGCAACTTCCTTGAGTGCTCCCTCCAGAATGGCGCGGCAGAACACAGCACAGGCGAGGTAAAAGCCATAAAGATAGCAACGATGAGCCTCTTCAAATAGGAACTGAACTCTTCGGTTGGGATCGATTTCGAGCCCCACGCGGTCGAGCACCGAAGCGCGGGAGACTATTCCATCCAGCTTTTCGAGAATCTCGTCGGAGTAATAGCGGTCAAGCGCATCTAGGTGACTCTCGGCTCCGGAAACAGCTTCAGGCACCAATGATTTCTGTCCGGCCGCAATCGGGCTAATTGCCTGGCCCAGAGCATCACGGGTTTCAGGCGTCAGCTCTTCCATTAATTTCTTGAACTCCACTGCCAGGGAATCTACCGCGGGCGGACTTGCGAGCGATGTCCGCTGAATCGCGATGGTGCGTGCAACGTGGTCATAAACCAGACGGCGCATCTTTTGAAATATCAATTCATCCTGGTTGGCGTGGGCCCGCGAAGCCCCGTGCCCCATGCCGAAAGACCAGTCTTCTCCTACCCGTTCATAGTTTCCATCGTTGATGTAGCGCAGAAGCTCCGTGAGGAGTTGGGCCCGCTTCGAGAGATGGTTGCTCATCTCCGGCCTCCACAAAAGTCATGTGGGAACAGCCGCCCTCGGTCGTCCAGTCGAGCAAAGCTCGACTGTGAGTTGTAGGCGACCCGAATGAGTCGCCTACGCGTGCACGGCCGTCGGTTTGCTCTGCAGTAATTGGCGCAGAACGAACTGCAGAATTCCGCCATTGGCGTAGTACTGCGCTTCCTGTGGAGTATCGATCCGTACCAGCGCATTGAACTCGGTGGTTTTGCCTTTCGCAGTGGCTCGGACCTTCACCCGTCGGCCCGGCGCGAAGCTCGCGATCAGTTCGCGAATGCCCGTGATCTCGAAAACTTCCTCGCCGGTCAAACCCAGCGACTGCGCATTTTCGCCCTCGACGAACTGCAAGGCCAGAATTCCCATACCGACTAAGTTCGAGCGGTGAATGCGTTCGTAGCTTTCAGCGACGACTGCCCGAACCCCGAGCAAAAGCGGGCCTTTCGCTGCCCAGTCACGCGAGGAACCAGAACCGTACTCTTTACCTGCGAGGATCACGAGAGGAACTTTCTCCGCAATGTATTTCTCTGACGCTTCAAAGATGGTCATCTCGGCGCCGTTCGGCAGGTGACGCGTAAATCCGCCTTCGAGGTTGGGAACCATTTTGTTGCGGAGGCGAACATTGGCGAATGTGCCGCGCACCATGACCTCATGATTGCCGCGCCGCGAGCCGTAGGAGTTGAAATCGGCTGGCTTCACGCCGTGCTCGATCAGATATTTTCCTGCTGGGCTGTCCTTCTTGATTGAACCCGCGGGCGAGATGTGGTCGGTGGTGACGCTGTCGTCGAGGATCGCCAGCACACGCGCGTTCCTGATTTCCTCGACCGCTGCTGGCTTCAGAGTCATACCATCGAAGTAAGGAGCGCGGCGGATATAGGTCGAGTCCTTCTCCCAGGCATAGGTCTCGCCTTTAGGCACGGGCAGGGATCGCCAGCGCTCGTCCCCGTGATAAACCTCGCCGTAGCTTCGCCGGAACATGTCCGACGAAATTGATTTGCTGATGGCCTCCTCTACTTCCCTGCGAGACGGCCATAGGTCCGCCAGATAGACGGGCTTGCCCTGTCTGTCACTGGCAATCGCATCCTCGCGCAAGTCGAGGTCGATGCGGCCTGCCAGCGCGAAAGCCACAACCAGCGGCGGCGACATCAAATAGTTGGCACGTACCTCGGGATTGATACGCCCTTCGAAATTGCGATTGCCCGAGAGAACCGACGCCACGACCAGATTCTTTTCATCAATCGCCTTCGAGATCTCCTCCGGCAGCGGCCCGGAGTTTCCAATGCAGGTGGTGCAGCCATAACCAACGATGTGAAACTTCAATTTCTCGAGGTATGGCGTGAGGCCGGCGCGCTCGAGGTAATCGCGCACGACTTTCGAGCCAGGAGCCAATGATGTCTTCACCCATGCGGGAATTTGCAGGCCGCGCTCAACCGCCTTTTTCGCCAGCAAGCCAGCGGCAACCATCACCGACGGGTTTGATGTGTTGGTGCAGCTGGTTATGGCGGCGATCACCACGCTGCCGTGGCGCAAAGCGGCGGCCGCATTTTGAGGAACGTGTTCCTCAACCTGATGATCCGCGACCACTCCCGCTGGATTACCGCCTTCCTGTTCCCAGCGCTGCAACGGCTTCGGAGGGACCCCCGCAGGGGTGGCAGTCTGCGCAGAAACCGTCGCGCTCGACTTCGGCTTCAAGAGTGATGGCAGCGCGGTTTGGAAGCAATCCGCCGCCATGGCCAGGGGTACGCGATCCTGCGGACGCTTGGGGCCCGCCAAGCTGGATTCGACCGTGCTCAAATCCAGAGCGAGCAACTCGGAGTACTGCGCTTCGGATGTCTTCTCGTCGTGGAACAATCCCTGCTCGCGGCAGTAGGCTTCGACCAATGCGATCTGTTCCTCAGATCGCCCGGTCAATCGCAGGTAGGCGAGAGTTTCTTTGTCGACGGGGAAAATGCCGCAGGTCGCGCCGTATTCAGGGGACATGTTGGCGATAGTCGCGCGATCGGCCAGCGGGAGCTCCTGCAGCCCAGGTCCAAAATACTCGACAAACTTCCCGACCACGCCGTGCTTCCGCAGCATCTCGGTAACCGTCAACACCAAGTCGGTGGCGGTGGCACCCTCACGCAGTTTTCCGGTCAACTTCACACCGACCACTTGCGGAATCAGCATAGAAACCGCTTGGCCCAGCATCGCGGCCTCGGCTTCAATTCCGCCCACCCCCCAGCCCAGCACGCCGAGCCCATTGATCATGGTGGTGTGCGAATCGGTGCCGACCAGGGTGTCGGGATAAGCCACACGTTTTCCGTCTGCCTCATGCACGTAAACCACGCGGGCCAAAAATTCGAGGTTCACCTGATGCACAATGCCTGTGTCCGGCGGAACGATTGCCAGATTGCGGAAGGCAGTTTGCCCCCAGCGCAGAAATCCGTAGCGTTCTTTGTTTCGCAGAAACTCTAGATCTGCATTGAGTTGAAACGCCTGCGGCGTGCCGAATTCGTCCACTTGTACCGAGTGGTCGATGACCAACTCCGCGGGCTGCAGAGGATTGATCAGCGCGGGATCGCCAGAAAGCACCTTCATGGCATCGCGCATGGCGGCGAGATCGACCACGGCCGGTACGCCGGTGAAGTCCTGCATCAGCACGCGGCTTGGGGTGAAGGCGATTTCCTTGTCCGGCTTCGATTTGCTGTTCCAGGCGGCGAGCGCGCGGACGTCTTCTTTGGTCACACTGCGGCCGTCTTCGGTGCGCAGCAGATTCTCCAAGAGGATGCGCAGCGAGAAGGGAAGATGGTTGGTAGAAATGCCCTGCTTGTCGAGCGCGTCAATGCGATAGATCTCGTAATCGTGGCCCGCAACGCGGAGATTGGAACGGCTGCCAAAGCTGTTCATAGAAAATTATCCTTCCGACTAGTTTAGTCGTTCCAGGCGGGATTGCGTAGTGCGTGGTCGGGGGAGAAGTTCGTCGTTCCCAAAAATGAAGTGAGGAGGGATCTGCAGTTCGGGCTGCAGATCCCCTCGCTTTGCTCGGACGACAAGCACAGCGATGTTTGCCAGCGCCGTTGGCCTCACTGGCCCACGACGAAAAGCACACCGTCGTTCTGGGTGTAGATTCTCCCGTCCGGTCCCAGCGACAGTGGAGTGTAGGCCGCACCCAGGGCGACTTGCAGGAACAGTTTCGACTGCAACTTCCCGCCCTGATTCAGAACGTACACGTTGCCGTCTTCGCTGTTGACGTAAACCACTCCCCCGGCGTCGATGGCGGGCGCGTTGATGCACCACTCATAACCGTTGGGGTGGTTCTTGTCGATGGTCGTGTTCTTGAAACTCCATTCCGGTTTCAGATCCGCGCTGATCTGGGTCACGTCGTAGGGCCCGGGCGGAAGGGGCTTGCAAATGGGATCGTTTGGAAAGTTGCAATAAACGCCGCCGGGGTAATGGTTATTCTTGAGCACGATGGAGATGCCGGGGTCGAATCCCAGCCGAAATCGTAGGCACCCAAAAACTTGCCCGCATCACTGAACTTCATGAGGTGCCCACGAAACGAGTTGTAATTTGTAATTACGCCCATCAGGATGCTTCCATCCGGCAAAACCGTTGGAGTCGAAGATGCCTGGTCGAGAATCCACCCCGAGCCCCAGTCGTTGGTAGTGGGATCAACTCCGGGAGTCGTGCCCTCGCGGCAGGCATTGGGCTGGTTCTTGTGCGTGGCGATCGGCACCAGAAAGCCGCAGCCATCGTGCAGGCGCCGTCCCAGTGACGCGTGCCACTTCGGCGTCAGGTCGGGATTCGCAGCGACTAAATATCCAACCGTCAAATCAAAGTGTCCCCGGCTAATCGTGTAAACGGTTCCGTCCGATCCGATGGCTGGCGCTACGTTAATGCCCGGCCGTTGCGTCCCGCAGGGAATCTTGGCCGGCTTGGCATGCTTGCTCGGAGGCCAGGGAAGAGTCTTCTCCGAATAAAAGAATAGTGGACAGTTGTCCGTGCCTTTCGGAGCCCCCTTGGTCAACTTCTCGAAAGTTACCGTTGAAGCGGTGTCGTCGGCCGCTATCTTGACCAGTCAGGATCCAACGACATCGGCTATCCAAGGATTCTTCGGGTCGAGTTTGATCACGTTGTAGTAGACATCGCCCTGGGCGTCCGCGGTGAGCGGGCCGGCGACAAACTTATTTTTATCGATCGATGTGGGGAACGGATTGATGCGCGATACCGCCGTGCCGTCGCTCTTGTTCACCTTCCAGACGGTGCCACCGAAACCGGGAACGTAGATAAAGTCACCCGTCAGCACGGGATGGAAAACCGGCTCCCAGCCGCCAAAATTGGTCTCGCTAGCATTGGGTTCGGCTTCCAGTCGCTCTGATAGTTCCACTTCTCCACGAGTTTCCCCTGCTGCCAGTCCAGCCGCTTCTCATTCCAGATTTCTTTATTCCATGTATTCGGACCGCATGCCGCTCCTGTCTGCCGAGCGGTCGGGGGGTCACACCGAATCCACTTGCCAGTCTTGAATTCCATGTAGACGCTTTTGCCCTCGGTGAGGGGCACCTGATAATGCACGACCAACTCTCCGCCCGAATCGAGCTTTTCCTGGGCCACGAAAGGGTCGTAACGAATCTCGGCAAGCTTATGGCTCGCCGACTGTCCCGTGACCCGGATGAAACCAGTATGTTGAGCATCCTTTGCCCATTGTGGCCAGGAATCACCAGACGGGCGTTTACCTGCCGTCAGCGCCACCAGGGGAAGGACAAGAAGGAGAGATGCTGCAAACCACAACCGCTTCATACTGCTTACCTCCTTACGACTTTCTGAAACGACAAACGGCCAACATTTTACGCCGACGCATTAACGCCCAGTAAAAAGTTGTAACTTCTGTCGAAGGGGAGTTTCTCAAGGTTGATGAAGATGCTGCGCCGGTAATAGAGGCATGGAAGACGCGGCGGTATAGAATGTTGCCTCCGAGGTAGGAAGCTATGATTAATGCGCGTCTGCTTTTCATTCTCGCCGTCGCATTCGCGGCAACCCACTCGCAGGGCCAAACGAAGATCACCGCTTCCGCGGTGTGGCAAGTAACGCCGCAGTTCCTCGCGACCGCACACTCTGCTTGCGACAAGTCTCACCCCGGCGACATTGATTGCATAATCGACCAGATGGGGAAAGCCGGCGCCCCGGCCGATGCCGTAAGTTTTACCCGCGAACTGGCGAAGCAGAGTCACGGCGAATTCGGGGTTATGACCGGCTTCCAAAGTCAGCCTCCGGTGGACTTCGCGTGGATCACCTATCCTGTTCGCGCCAACACGAACTATGGCCTTCTATTCGTGAATGGAAAGCCGCCCATTATCAACGTCGAGGACTTGAAGCTACTCGACTCGAAAACCATGGAACGGAGTTTCCAGTTTCAGGATGTGAAGAATCAATTTCCCAGTGTCAATCTGTGGCCAGGGGATCGCGACGGGAAAACATGGCCCAACTCGCAATCGGGTCCAAACGGCGGAACCCAGTTCGTGGTGGGCTACCCGCTGCGCAACGGCTGCCACGCCTGTGCCAGCGCAGGATCTGCTTTATTCACCTGGAACTTTGACGCTCAGGGAAAATTCCTCGGAACGACATTTATTGGCCTGACGCCACCGCCTCTGCAGTAAGAAGGCCGCTGCGAAACGCGGGTCTTCAGCTTCTGGCGATGGTTAATCCGAAGTCATGCTCCATGCGCTTGAGCCAGGTTTCGTCGTCAGCGGAATGGAAGGCGACCCATTCTTCGTCGGTCATCGATTCGCGCCATTTTAGAAATGCGGCGGCATCGGGTCCGACCGGGTGACGCAGTTGCCACGTTCTGCTCTCGATGATCTCCCTGTTCTTGTCAGCCACCAGCGAGGGCGGAGCCGGGTTCTTGACGGCCGCAGTAAACAAAAGAGCCAAACGCCGCTGCTGAGGGTAAGAGGAACCGCCCGGCAGTTCCTGCACTCCTCGGGTGAGTCGCCCCGGGGAGTTTCACCCCGAGGCGCTCTCAGAACTGTACGTGAGCCTCTCGACTCATACAGCTCCCATCATGGAGCCACGCCGCACCCCCATCTGCCAGTGAGCGAACAGCGCCGGAGCGCGACGCGAAATGCGTGCAATCCAGTGCGTCGCTCGACGGTGATGGTGGCGCAGCTTTTTGTATTTACGCTTGGCCCAAAGGACCAGGTCTCGGTCCAGTTCCCGCATGGTCGGGTAAAGGGCCGAGCGATAATACCGCCCGTAATACTGGAGCCACCCTCGGATAATCGGATTGAACATCCGCGACAGATCTTCGATAGCCTTGTCGCTGCGGTTGGGCAGGTTCCAGCTCCGAAAAGTGTCGCGGATCGTCTTCGCTGCTTTGTTCGAGACCGCGGGACTGAAGTTGATGAAGAACTTCCCCTTACGATTCTTTGATCGCCTCGGCTGAAAGCTATAGCCAAGAAAATCAAACTTTTCGTTCGGGTACTTGCCCTTCCGAAAATCGTCCTTGCAATAGACGATTTTCGTCTTCTCCGGATGGAGTTCCAGTCCGCAAGTCTGCAAACGCTCAGCGATGGCTTTCCGCATTTCCTGGGCTTCCCTCTCCGTCCTGCAGTGCGCGATGATATCGTCGGCGTACCTCTCGAATGGCACTTGAGGGTAGTACGCCGCCAGCCATCGATCTAACCCATAATGCAGAAACAGATTGGCCAGCAGTGGGCTGGCTACTCCCCCTTGCGGAGTACCCTTCTCCCGCGGAACCAACCGCCCATCCTCTTCTTGCATTGGCGCTTTCAGCCAACGCTCGATATAGAGAACGATCCACTGCTCCTTGGCATGTTTCTTGACTGCCCGGAGTAGTAGATTTTGGTCCAGATTGTCAAAGAAGCCTTTGATGTCCAGGTCTAAAACCCAGTCATAGCGCCAGCATCTCTCGCGCGCTTGGCCCACTGCCTCCAATGCCGACTTCCCCGGTCGATATCCGTAGGAATCGGCGTGGAACAGCGGTTCCACTTCCGGCTCCAGTCTTGCCTTGACCACCTGTTGCGCAATGCGATCGGCTACTGTGGGAATGCCCAGTTTTCTTTCCCCACCGTTTTTCTTTGGTATCTTCACCGTCCTCACCGGTGGCGGAACGTAGCTGCCCGATGACATCCGATTCCAGATTTTGTAAAGATTCTTCTTCAGCCTCTTTTCAAAATCTTCGATCGACTGATCATCGACCCCTGCTGCTCCCTTATTCTCTTTCACCCGCTTGTAGGCTTCCCAGACCTCTTTCTTCGAAATACAAAACGGCTTTGCCTCACTCATCGGGCTCCTCCCATCGCTGGTTGGCTCATTGAATCAGGCTCCTTGACACAGCGCCTTCGCTCCATCCCTTTGTCGAGGACTTCCCGGCTACTACGCGCTGTTCCGCCCCTGAGTCTCCGCTTCCGTACGCTCGCCCTCGTGGTTCTGCCACTTGTGGCTTCTCCGTTCGCATCGAAGTCTCAGGTTCCCACGTTCCGCTTAACCGCCTCCTGGCAAGCTCAGGCCACCTCTCATGCCGGATGTCGCTCCGCCCGTAATCAGGTTTCGTCGGAGCTTAGTCCCGCGGTAACGACTCCTCCGCGGTTTTGACATCGTCCCTACGCTTTCGACACTTCTATAGTGGTTCCCTTGCGGTCCTCTTCTTGCCGGTTACCTGACCTGGTCCTTGCCAGGCCTTTTCCTTCTGTGCTCACGACCATGGCTTTTGTCCACAGCCGCCGAAGGTGGTTTGGAACCTGTCCCTGCAGACCGATTCCGAGGGGCCAACCCTCATCAGTCAAGCAGTTGCGCACTACTCAGCCCTGCGGCCTTTCGCGCTCGTGGCGCACAGCCATCGGCGTATCGATAATGCCGGGTTCGACGATAGCTACCCGGACGTTAAACATTTTCATCTCTTGCGCGAGTGCGTCGCTGAGCGCCTCGAGGGCAAACTTCGAGGCAGCATAAGACGCGAATGGCGAGTTGGCGATGCGCCCGGCGACCGAGCTTACGTTGATAATGCATCCGCTCTTCCGCTCACGCATCTGCGGCACAACCGCCTGCATGCACCGCAATGCTCCAAAGTAATTGGTTTCCATCACCGCGCGGAATTCTGCCAGGGGAGTTTCTTCGACTGACCCGTTCCCTTCCACGCCCGCGTTATTGACCAGCACATCGATATGGCCAGCATCCTTCTGTATATTTGCGATCGCCGTTTTCACCGAACTGTCGGAGTCAACGTCCATCACCGAGATTTTGACGGGAAGCTTCTCCTTCGCGACCTTCTCCCCGAGTTCGGGCGCTCGCGTGGGATTGCGCATGGTGGCATATACGTTGTGACCGGCCCGGCCGAGGGTCAGCGCGGTCGCCAATCCGATCCCTGTGCTAGTTCCAGTAATGAGCACAGACGTCATTGTGAATTCCTCCTCCTTGTTAACTACAGGCAGCAGTTTACACCTGTCATTGCGACTACGATCCAGCGCCCTGCTTTCGATTCACATCCGGCGTGCGCACTTGCTCGGGGCGAAATCCCAATCCCAGCATGCGAGCTGGAATACGCCGCAACACCGGAAATCGTTGGAGAAGCTTCAGCGGCAGTGGAGGCTTTCGGATCGGCGCCTGGCTGCTTAAAGCCGGGTTAACGAAGTGCTGGTGCGCGAAGACCTGAAACCCCTGAGTCATCTTCGTGGGAAATTCCCGGTGCTTTTCGACCTTGTGGAGCAGGGCGTCCGTCACCGTGCCGCGTCGCAGCGGCTCGGCCAGAAAATTCGCGGCCGCAACGGCATCCTGAATGGCGAGATTAATGCCCACACCGCCGATCGGAGACATGGCATGAGCTGAGTCCCCAATGCACAGGAGTCCGGTACGCGACCACCGACGCAGGCGGTCGACGGCCACTGACAATAGCTTGATGTCGTGCCACTCCTTTAATTCCATCGTGCGCCCACGCAGAAAGGGTGCGACGCTTTCGATGTCTTCGCGAAACGCCGGCAAGCCTCTTTGCCGAATCAAATCGAATTGTCCCTTCGGAATCACGTAGGCACATTGCCAGTAGTCGCCTCGGTTCAGGGTCACCAGAATCTTTCCCGCCCGGAACCGACCGAGCGTCTGGTTGGGATCACTGGGCTGCCGCACCACCCGCATCCACGGCACGTCAATGGGAGCGCCCAGGTCGATCACTTCCATCCCCGCCCTCTCGCGAACCGTGGAATGCCGGCCATCCGCGCCCACCGTCAAGTCCGCGCAGACTTCCAGAACGCCAGTCGGCGTTATCGCGCGGACGCCGGACACGCGCCCGTTTTCCAGAATCAGATCGGTAACATCCGCCTCCATGCGTAAACGGAATTGCGGATAAGCCTTCGCCTTCTCAGCAAAGAAGTTCAGGAAGTCCCACTGCGGCATCAGCGCGATAAATTTGCAGTGTGTCGGCAGGTGAGAAAAGTCCGCGACGGTAACTGCGAAGTCTTCGACGAGGGCTCCAACTTCTGAGAGTTCCTGATGTGGCCGGCGCAGAAAGTCATCCAGAATTCCAAGCTCGTACATCAGCTCGAGGGTCGAGGGATGCACTGTATCGCCACGGAAATCTCTCAGAAAGTCTGCGTGCTTTTCAAGCACCAAGACATCCACTCCCGCGCGGGCCAGCAGAAAACCCAGTACCATTCCCGCCGGTCCACCGCCGGCGACACAGCAACGGACGTGCACCTGTTCGTGAGCGGAACGATTTTCCGCCATCACCGAATCCCTCCCGCATAGTAAGCGACGATTCTAAAGCACCCTGTCGCCGCAAAAAAGACTGCAAGAGGTCAGGGCAATTTGTTGAGATAGCAGGGATCGCTCGTGTTCTGTACCGGAGGCGTCGGTGGAGTCAGCCACGCCGGATGAGCAAAGTCAAAGAACTCCGTCATGTCCATTTGCGCGGCGTCTCGCTTGGTTAGCGGCGGAAGATTGAATCGAGTCTCAACCAACTTCAGAATCGCCGTAAGGTCGGCAACCGTATGGGAGACATAGTGCTTCTTCGTGTAGGGCGATACCACAATCATCGGGACGCGATAGCCCGTATAGACGAAGTCGCAGGTCGGGCCAGTAACGCCTTTGTTGCAAATGTCACCCGGCAAAAGATCCTTAGGCTTAATGCCATCGGGGCTCACCGCCGGATGCGGTGAGACGTGGTCGAAGATTCCTCCGAATTCATCGTAAGTCAGAATGAAAAGCGAATCTTTCCACACGGAACTGCTCATCACCGAATTGATGATCTCGGAAACATACAGCGCTCCGTTCTGGGTTCGACTCGGCGATGCGTCGGAAGAAGACGGATGCTCGTCCAGCCCCGCATCGGTTGCCGGCTCTATCTGCGCCACTGCGGGAAGAGTGCCATTCTTCAAATCGTTTTCGAAATCGGAGTTTGCGATGCCAATGGTGCCGATGTGCTTGGCGTACTTCTTCGGAATCGTTTGTCCCCACTTGAAGTACTTGATATAGCTCGTCTGCAGAAGGCACGCGGCCTTATAGGGAGGCCCGGTGCAACCTGTATTCGTGGGATTCACGTAGATCTTCCAGCTCACATGCGCGGCTTGCAGTTCCTGAAAGATCGTCTTGGCGGTCAGCAACTGGCTGTCCCCACTATCAGTGCCTACCGGATAGGCATCTCCCTGAGAAGTCCCTGCCACCAGGTACTCGCGATTCGGATGAGTGCGAGTCATCGTCGGATTGAACCAGGAGTCAGAAGTGGCAAAGTTCGATGCCATGAAATAGTAATAGTTCAGATCGGTCCCGTCGTAATACCCCATCGCCCGAATTCCGTCACTATCGTAATAGCCAAGAACTCTGCCGTCGTGCGCCGCCGTATAAACGAAACCGTTCAACTTGGCTTTGGACTTGCCCATCGGATCGTAATAATCCCAATCCACGTGCGCTTCGTTCCAGGAAGGGCTCGTGTTTTCCGTGCATTGGGTGATCAACTCGAACGATTCGACCTTCGGGCTATTGGCGTCGATAGTGCAATCCTTGGGCGGCGGATAAGCCGGATCGCAGCCCGGATTGGTCGGCGGTGGTCCGTACAACGGCGGCAATCCAGTCGGAGGATTGAATTGCGGCAAGCCGTTGAATGATCGATCGGCATAACCGTTATCCGCCCAGTACTGCCGCAGTTCGCCGAAATAGTGGTCCAGCGAACGGTTCTCCTGGGCCATGAAGATGATGTGATTGAGCTTTGTGATTCCGGCTGGAGAATTCGATGGCGCGACCTGACCGACCGTGCCGAGAGCCCCGCACCCGAGCGCGCCGAGAAAAATGACAGACTGCAGAAACCGGCTCCCCGACATGACCCGATTGGATGGCTCTGCGAAATTGACGGTTGTCTCCCACGAGCCCATTTTGCGGTTCGTGTCAGGGCTCGGCCTTCAGGCGTGCTCCAGGGAAACGTCGCGGTTCACCCGCCTCTGAACTAACGTCACCAGCGGTGCCGGAAGCGATGTGTTAATTATCTAGGGTGAAAACGTCAACGGAAACCGGGATGTGTCCTATATGCAAGACTCCGCTCCTTTCCGGTGGAGCAACGTCCTCGCACTGCGGCTATAAGCACGGACGGCCAGCTCCACCGCTTCCCATAGGACGTTTGCAAATTCGCGTAGTCTTAATTGCGCTGCTCATCGGCAGCATCGTTGCTGTCTCCGCTTTTGTCTACCTGAATGTTGAGCTCCTGCAGTCCGATGCCTATAAAGACTCGGTAAAGATTGCTTTGTCTTCGCCAGAAGTCCAAAATGCGCTCGGCGGCGGCATCCGCACAAAACAGCCCGTATTCGGCTATGCCCTTCCTGTAAGGCATTCACAATTCGCGGAATGGTCGGTAACCCTGGCGGGGACGCGGGCAGCGGCCATCTCTATGGCATCGCCAATAAGATCAACGGCGCATGGGATTTTTCCCGGCTGGCTTTTTATTCGGCGAATGGAAACGCTAAAGTCGACCTCACTCCTGTTCACACGTTGCGCCTTCCATCAGTACCAACGAAGACCGTTTATTTTCTGCTAATCGGCCTCGACCAAGGCGAATCCCTTGAATGGGCGCCGGCGTACTACAAGTCCAAACTCAGAATCGACTCCACGGTCCTCCCACCGATTCCTTTGGACCCCAAGCTGATCGACCCACAACGCAATCAATTAAACGCCGACAAGTGCTTCGACTTTCTGAAAGTGCAGCATCGCGAAATTGCGCGCGATCCCTTCTCAATCCTGATCGCCGTAACCTCCAGCGACCTCTACATTCCATCGCTCGGCTGGAGTTACGCGGAGAACTCACGCAGCGATGGTCGCTACGCGATTATTTCTTCTGCCCGATTGCATCCCCCGCTACTCGGACTTTGGAATCCTGAATGGTTAAATTCCCGCGTGCAAAAACTGCTGACCAAGAACATCGGCATCCTGTACTTCGATTTGCCAATGAGCGAGGACTACACCAGCCTGCTCAGCGCCGGAGTCCTCTCTGGCATTCAAATCGACGAAATGGGAGGACAAATCATCGGGACTGAGTGGCGCTGGGAGCCCTTCCTCGAGACCGGAGGGCCTTCGGTCACGATATACGACGTCCCGGGAAAAAAGATGCTGTGGAGAATGGCCTGCACAGGTTCTGCGCTCCCGGATACATCTTCGCAAGTCTTTTGCGCCCATCTGACCAATGGGCTCTTCGTGCAACACAAGACCGATTTTGTTTTCGACGGCGAGCCTGCCATGCAGTTCTCCCGCATTAATCGAAACCAGGATGATCGTTCCCGCGCGTTCGGAATCGGAGGCTGGGATTCATTCGAGATTTTTCTCGGGGGACGGATGGGCGTTGCCGTCGACTTGATCACGGAAGACGGGGCCAGAACCCACTTTACTCACCAACTTCCAAAGGCAGGCCAGTCCGGCGACATATATCTGAGCGGCGCCGTTGGCGTGGACCGCTTTGCCTACGCTCAGGCTGTCTTCTCCGGAACTTCATGGCAAGTTACGACTACGGACGGCTGGACATATATATTTCCATACCGGCCGCAAGCTTTGCCGCAAAATGTCACCGTTTTGACAGGCTTCCTCGACCCTGCAGGACGCAAATACGAGATGGAGCGCGATTCCTTCGGCGCGCTGATTTCCGTAACCAGTCCTTCAGGAAAATGGCTGCATTTCGAAAATGATTCGCAGCATCGAATTCGCAAAATCACATCTTCCCTCGGCCGCACCATGCAATACGATTACGACTCCGGCGGCCGAATGTTCCGCGCCACCGACTCAGACGGACATGTAGACGCCTACACTTTTGATGAGAAAGGGGGGATGCTCACAGCCGCTCACGGGACGGAAAAACCAATCTTGACCAACGAGTATTTTGGCGACGGCTACCTCAAGAGCCAAATCATGGGCGACGGACGTAGATTTGGATACGCCTACTTTCTCGGAGAGCGAAATGTCATGCTGGAAAACCAAATTACTGATCCCAACGGACTAGAGACCTATATTCAATATGTGCTCGGAGGGTACCTCCGATGGCTCCCGTCCCCGATCCCGCACCAGCGCGAGAGGGCCAGTACTCAGCAGTAAATTCAGGACCATTTCGGAAAGAGCGCTGGGTCAGCGTGCCGCAGTCCAGACTTGATAAGCCACGACGGCCATCATGAACAGAAGATAGATTCGAAGCGCCCAGAGCACTCCGAGTTCCGGACCTTTGAGGTGCCGGCGCGGGATTGGATGCTTCTTCGCCCGAACCAGCTGATCGTGTTCTAGCGACGACAAAACCCAGCTTCGATCCGAACTGGAGATCAAAACTTCTGGTTCTTCTTTCCTCACCATGAGACCCTACCTCCCACCCAAAGCGGAAAAAATATTCGGCGCAATCACGCTGATCCCGAAAAGCACACCCGCAGCGGTCAAAAGAAACACTACGCCGCCGGACAGCACGTTCGCCCAAAGTGGACTGACCAGGTCGCCCATGACCTCCTTGTCATTCACCAGCATGAACAGGAACACCAGTGCAGGCGGCATGGCCAACACCGCGACCACATTCACGATCAGAACCACATAGACCAGCGGCAGTCCCGGGATTAAGACGATGCCTGCTGCGGCCACGGCGCACAGGGTCAGCACCGAGTAGAATGATTTGCCTTGGCCCATCGGAAGATTCAGGCTGTGCGGCTTGTGAGCGACTTCTCCGAAGGCGTACGCCGAAGAAGTTGAAATCGTAATCGATGCGACAATGCCGGCCTCAACCATGCCAAGAGCAAATAATGAAGCTCCAAACCTTCCAATGATCGGCTGCAGAGCTTGCGCAAACTCCGCCGCCTGGAAATTGTCGGCACTCATCTGATGAGCAAACAACGGCGCCGTCGCGAGGATCGTAGCTATCGCAGCCGCAGTTGCCAGCGCGGCTCCCGACACTGTGTCGATCCGGCCAAAGCGAATGTCTTTCGTGGTGAGTCCCTTGTCGACGGTCGCGCTCTGCTGAAAGAAAAGCATCCAGGGGGTGACGGTCGCACCGATGTCGGCCAGCACAATCAGCAGGGTGTCTTTGTTGAAACCGGGCATCGGTTGCCAAGTAGTGAATGCGTGGCCCACCGCATGCCAACTGGGGTGGGTCATGAGCGCAACTGGAATGAACACCAGGTTGAACGCGGCGGCGGCAAGAGTGATCCGTTCCCAAGTCCAGTACCGATGGCTGACTAACGCGGCATACAGAATCACCAGCGCGATCAGGACAGCCATCCACGGCGGCACACCGAAGAAACCCAGACCGGCGCGTATCGCGATGAACTCCGTAATGAGGGTGAGAAAGTTTCCAATGGCCAGGTCGATCATGGAAAACCAGCCCCAGAACGGCCCAAAGCGCTCGAAGATCAGCTCGGCGTGGCCGCGATGCGTCGCGGCGCCGAGTCGCACCGTCATCTCTTGCACAACAATGGCCATGCAAAACGTGAGAGCAACGAAAGGAATGAAGAATCCGATGCCAAACTTGGCCCCCGTTGCCGCGTAGGAGAGCATGCTGGGGCCGTCGTTCTCGCCCAGCATGACCAGCACTCCGGGCCCAACCAGCAACCACAGCAGCCGCGCCCCGGAGAAAAAGCCGCGCTTGGCACGTGCCTGGGAAACGCGGATGCGATCGTGCGCCCGGTCCACGTCTTCGTGGGTGATGACGAGAGCTTCGTCTTCGCCGGCAATGCGCGTTATCTGAGGGGGTTGTGAACCTACGCTCATGGTCGAAATAGTTAGCGTAAGTATACATCAACACGTAAACTATGGTTAAGTGAGGTCGAAGATGGTTGAACGTCGCTGCTTAAGAGGAGGAATGGGAAGCAATCCGCCGGGACTTATTCGCGTCAACGGTTACCCAGACCCTCTCGGCGGCTGAGCGGCCGAGCGCAACCGTCCCGGCATCGGTTGCGAGGGTCAAGGTCTGATCGTAGTTCCGTCCTGCAACATGTACGTGCGCACCCGGGCGGACGCCGCGTCCTTCGAGGAATTCCAGTAAATGCCGGTCACGCTCATAAATTCCGCTAACCACATAGTTCTTTCCGGCTTCGGCCTGGGCCAGCAACACTAGACCTCGGCGACGGCGGCTGCCGGGACTTTCGAGTTCGCTTAAGTTCCCGTGCGGACAGGCGCCTCCGCGGCCTAACTTGGCCAGCAAGCGGGCTTCGAAGTCGGGGGAGACAGCATGCTCCAGACGTTCGGCTTCGTCGTGCACCCGGTACCACTCCATCCCGAATATCTCAGCGAGCATGCGTTCGATGAGATGGTGGCGAAGCGTGAGTTTTCGCGCGATCTTGCGTCCGGCCGGCGTGAGCCCGACATGGCCGTCGCCCTGCACTCGCACCAAGCCGTCTTTCTTTAAACGTCGCAGAGCCATGGTCACGGCGGGTGGTGACACCGACAGCCAGTGCGCCAGCGTGGCTGAGATGACGGTTTCGCCTTCGCTCTCGGCCTCGAGGATTGCCTTGAGGTAGTCCTCCTTGGAGACGGTGATCATTTGAGAGGATTATACGGCTTAATCATGGTTAACTGGCAGGTTGGGATCGAAGTACCGATTTCCTCGTTTGACATCATCTGCTCTGGCCCCTAACCTTGTTTATCGTTTATCGCGAGCTATGAAAATTCTCGTCATCGGAAGCGGCGGACGCGAGCATGCGCTGGTGTGGAAGCTGCGCCAGTCGCCGCGCGTTTCACGAATTTATTGTGCCCCGGGCAACGCCGGCATCGCCGCCGAGGCCGAGTGTCTGCCCGCTGACGTGAAAAGTGTCGACTCGCTACTGGCACTGGCTGCACAGGTCAAGCCCGACCTGACGATCGTGGGTCCAGAACTGCCGCTGCAACTGGGCCTGGTGGATGAATTCAGCCGCCGCGGTTGGAAGATATTCGGCCCTACGCAGGCTGCGGCACGACTGGAATCCAGCAAGAGTTTCGCTAAAGAGTTCATGCAGCGCTATCACATTCCAACCGCGCACTATGCTATCTGCGACACACCGAAGGAAGTCGGCGACGCTCTGCCCCATTTCCACATGCCCGTCGTGGTAAAGGCGGACGGATTGGCTGCGGGCAAGGGCGTGGTGATCTGCAAGAGCAAAGAAGAGGCTTCGGCGGTGGCGGCGGAGATGCTCAGTGGGAAGATGCTGGGCGAGGCCGGCTCGCGAGTGGTGATTGAGGAATGCCTGAAAGGTGAGGAACTTTCTTTTCTGGCGTTGAGCGATGGCGAACGCGTGTCCGCGTTGGCTGCCGCGCAGGATCACAAGCGAGTGGGCGACGGTGACACGGGCGCGAACACCGGCGGCATGGGCGCTTACTCCACCGAGGCGATGGTAGACGCGCAGATGCAAAACTGGCTCCTGCAGCACATCGCTCGTCCCGTAGTTGCTGGAATGAAGGCCGAAGGGGCGGAATACAAGGGCGTGCTCTACTGTGGCCTGATGATGACGGCTCGCGGACCCATGGTGCTCGAGTTCAACTGCCGCTTCGGCGATCCTGAGACGCAGCCCGTCCTGATGCGCCTGGAAAGCGATCTGCTTGAGGCGCTCGAAGCTTCGATTGAAGGCCGGGTCAGCGATGGCGACTTCCGCTGGTCGATTGACGCTTCGGTCTGTGTGGTAATGGCTTCGGGAGGGTATCCGGGGACATTCGAAATGGGGAAGAAGATCAGCGGGCTTGAAGAGGCCAAGAAGGTTGCGGGCGTGAAGGTCTTCCATGCGGGCACGACCAAACACGATGATGCGTACTTTACCGCAGGTGGGCGCGTGCTCGGCGTCACTGCCAGGGCGGCTAGTCTTGAGGTCGCCGTCGCGCGGGTTTATGAGGCGGTGGGGAAAATCAGCTTCGGCGGCGCGTATTATCGCAAGGACATCGCGGCGCGGGCGCTGAAGAAGTAGCTGCCGGTCTTGAGCGTAGCGAAGAATCCATGCACGCCGAACCGAATAGAGAGATCCTTCGCGTTGCTTGGGATGACAACGCGATATGAGAGAGGCATTTATGAACAAACCACAAGTTTCGATTGTGATGGGCAGCGATTCCGACTTTGACATCATGCGCGAGGCTGCCAAGGCGCTCGATGACTTCGGGGTTGCGTACGAAATCGATGTAACCTCGGCGCACCGGTCTCCGGATCGCACGGCGGATTATGCGCGTAAGGCTGAGAGCCGCGGAATTCGCGTGATTATTGCCGGAGCAGGTGGCGCGGCACATCTCGCCGGAGTGATTGCCGCGCACACAACTCTGCCGGTGATTGGCGTTCCCATTCCCTCCACGGCGCTCAACGGGATGGACTCCTTGCTCGCGACCGTGCAAATGCCCGCGGGAATCCCGGTCGGCACCGTGGCGATTGGGAAAGCCGGGGCCACCAATGCGGGAATCCTGGCCGTGCAAATCCTGGCGCTGTCGAACGACTTGCTGGCCAGGAAACTGGATGGCCTGAAAGAAACGCTGGCCAACAGTGTGGAGGAGAAGTCGCGAAAATTAAAGATCACGCTCGGCACGTTGGCGTAGGACCTTCGCGCGTGGCTAAGTTTTTCTTAGGGCGCGAATACCAAAGCATCTACAGAGATCCTTCGCTCAGGATGACGTCTGACTGAGCTGATGACAGCTCAAATTCGCATGAGGTGCGCGTGATTCGCCCGATTCTTCTGGTTGTGCTCCTGCTGTTTACCGTGACTATGGAATTATCCGGCCAAGATCGTGCTTACGGCCGGTCCGTCGTGATGACGGACCGTGGCATCGTCGCTACCAGTCACTACCTCGCTTCGCAGGCGGGGGCGCAAATCCTCGCGAAAGGCGGGACCGCGATGGACGCCGCCATCGCAGCCAATGCCGTCCTCGGCGTCACTGAGCCCATGAATAACGGGATGGGTGGAGATTTATTTCTTATTTATTGGGAGGCGAAGACCGGAAAACTCTATGGCCTGAACTCAAGCGGCTGGGCGCCACGCGGACTTTCCGTCGGGTTTCTGGCGAAACACGGCATCACGTCGATGCCGGAAGACGGGATCCACGCGGTCACAGTTCCCGGGGCCGTTGAAGGATGGAGCCAGTCCCATCGCCGCTTCGGTCATTTGCCTTGGAAGGATCTCTTTGCTCCCGCAATCTACTATGCCGAGCACGGTTATGCGGTACCCGAGATCATCCATGCCTACTGGGCGGAGGATGAATCCAAGCTGCAAAAGACCAGCGAAGCGCGAAGGGTTTTTCTGCAAGGCGGCAAGGCTCCCGAAATTGGCGCCACGTTTTCCAATCCTGATTTAGCTAAGGCCTTGCGCTTGATTGCTGAGAAAGGGCGCGACGCCTTTTATAAAGGCGAGATCGCACAGGCGATCGTGAAAACGTCAGCGTCGTTTGGCGGGACGATGCAGTTGGACGACCTCGCTGATTTCTCGGCGGAGTGGGTCGAGCCCATCTCGATCGACTATCGCGGCTGGAAGATTTACGAACTTCCCCCGAACGGTCAGGGCATGGCGGCGCTGGAAATGCTCAACATCATGAGCACGTTTCAGCCTGACCCCGCCGGACCGCAGGGCACGGTCGAGCTGCACAAAAAGATCGAGGCCATGAAACTGGCCTATGCTGACCTCTATCGTTACAACGCCGATCCCAGGTTTGCCAAAGTTCCGGTGCAAGGCCTGTTGTCGAACGCATACGCAGCCCAGCGCGCAGGGTTGATCAATCTGAACAAGGCCAACTGCAATCCCGGACCGGGGAATCCGGCGACGAGCGACACGGTGTATCTTGCGGCCGTGGACAAAGACGGCAATATTGCCTCGTTGATCCAAAGCAACTACTCTAATTTCGGTTCTGGCATCGTCGTCAACGGGTTGGGTTTCCTGCTGCAGAACCGGGGAGCATTATTCGTGCTCGATCCCAGCCATCCCAATGTGCTGCAGCCGCGCAAGCGCCCGTTTCACACTATCATTCCCGCTTTCATGGAGCGGGGCGACCTGCACATCGGTTTTGGCATCATGGGTGGTGAAAACCAGCCTCTCGCTCACGCACAATTTGTCTCGAATCTTGTGGATTACGGAATGAACATCCAAGCCGCGCTCGAAGCGCCGCGCTTCACCGTGCCCGGCAGTACGATAAGTTGTGACATTCTGATCGAGTCGCGGGTCAAGCCCGAGGTCTTGCAGGGACTGCGCGACAAAGGCCACGACCTCACCATGCGCAAGGAGTACACCAAGCGAATGGGTCGCGGACAGGCCGTCATGCACGATTCGAAGAGCGGACTGAACTCGGGTGCCTCCGACCCGCGGGCGGATGGCGTGGCGGAGCCGGAGCCGCCGGACGTACGCTTCTAGATCAGTTCGTGGGCCTTAGAGCTTCAAGCTCCTCAAATACTCTCGAAGAGGACCACCTAGGTCTGGACGCTTCAGGGCGAACTCGATTGTGGCTTGCAGGAAACCCAACTTGTCGCCTGTGTCGTGGCGTTTTCCCTCGAATACGTAGCCAAACATTTTTTCTTTCTTGAGCAGGGCGCGCATGCCGTCGGTAAGTTGCAGTTCACCGCCTACGCCGGCCTTAGTCTCTGACAAGGTCTCGAAGACGGTTGGGGTGAGGATATAACGGCCGATCACGGCGAGGTCGGACGGAGCTTCTTCCAGTTTAGGCTTCTCCACCATGTTGCGGATTTCATAGAGCCGACCGTCGAAACGTCCGTCTGCAGGCTTTACATCCAACACCCCGTAGGCCGAGATGGCCTTGCCATGAATAATCTGGATTGCGATCACCGAGGACTGGGTCTCATTGAAGACGTTAATCATCTGCTTGAGACAGGGAGTTTCCGCGTCGATGATGTCGTCAGCCAGCAGCACGGCGAAGGGTTCATTGCCCACGAGTTCGCGCGCCATGAGCACGGCATGGCCCAGGCCCAGCGCTTCTTTCTGCCGAACGTAGGAGACGTGGATCATGTCCGAGATGGCGCGCACGATCTTCAGCAGATCAGTCTTCTTGCGCTCCTCGAGCATTTTTTCCAGTTCGTAGCTCACATCGAAGTGGTCTTCGATGGCCTGCTTGCCGCGTCCCGTAATGATGATGATCTGATCGCAGCCCGAGGCAAGCGCTTCCTCCACGCCATATTGAATGATTGGCTTGTCCACCAAGGGCAGCATTTCTTTGGGTTGGGCTTTGGTGGCGGGCAGAAAACGAGTACCCAGTCCAGCGGCGGGAAATACAGCTTTGCGAACTCTCATGGCCATAGATGATCCGCGGTCAGCGGCCGGTAGACGTCCGCTTGAGTGACCAAATTAGAAATTGTACCTGATTGTGGTTGCTGGCCGATGCGCAGCGAGAATCGGATGGCCCTTCAGTTTCCGTTGTATTGTGATACGAAAATTCTGCAGTGTCGGAGGTCTCCATGAGACGCGTCATCCTTGTCTTATTCCTGATCGCCGGTTCCTGTTACGCCCAACAAGCCGCGGTGCCGCAGATCCGCTACCATTCGGTTCCCGATTTCCTAAAACTTCCGCCCGACCTGTACTTCGGCGAGGTTCCCGGCGTCGCGGTCAATTCCAAGGCACACATTTTTGTTTTCTCACGTGGAAATTCGATCGGTCCCGCCTATGCAGCGAGCGCCGCGCAACTGCTCGAGTTTGATGCCGAGGGCAAGTTCGTACGCGAAATTGGGCACAACTTATACGCGTGGTCGTTTGCGCATACGGTGAAGGTCGATCCGGAAGACAACATCTGGGTCACGGACAAGGGTTCGGACATGGTGATCAAGTTCAATCCGGAAGGCCGCGTCGCGATGGTATTCGGCCGCAAGCAGGAAGCTTCCGACGACAGTACCGGCCCGTTGAAAAAACCCGTTCCGCCACTGCCTCCCGAAGATGGAATGTTCCGGCAGGTGACAGACGTGGCATGGGACAAGGCCGGCAACACTTACATCAGCGACGGCTACATTAACTCGCGAATCGCCAAAGTCGACAAAGACGGCAACTGGCTCAAGTCCTGGGGCGAGCCCGGCAGCGGGCCGGGGCAGTTCGACACTCCGCATAGTCTTGCGGTCGATGCGGGAGGAAGTGTCTACGTAGCGGATCGCGGCAACCGCAGAATTCAGGTCTTCGACACAGACGGGAAGTTTCTGCGACAGATCACCATCGACGTGCCGGTAGATCCCGATGCTCGTCCGGCGATCGGGAACAAGCGCGTGCAGACGACCGGGTCTAGAGCGCCGGGAGCGCCGTGGGCAATCTGCATCACGCCTGGCCCGCATCAAGTGCTATTCAGTTCCGACGGTTTCCCCGGGCGAATCTACAAACTGTCTCTCGATGGAAAAGTCTTGGGCGTGCTCGGGAAGTCGGGCAAGCAGCCGGGGCAGTTCGGATGGATTCACGAGCTTGCGTGCCCGTCGGAAGACGAGCTTTACGTGGCTGAGATATTGAACTGGCGAGTACAGAAATTAGTTCTCGAGCCGAGTCACTGAGTTAAGAGCTCAACTCGGCAGCAGGCTACAGGAAGAGCTGTATGAAATCTTTTTCGCGCGCAACTCTTTGCGGCCATTCTGACGGCCAAGAGGTCAAAACTTATTTCTTCGTATTCTTTTCAATGAGACACGACAACTCGTTGAAGTATTCGTGAGAGAGAAGCCAGCAACTCATACACGTGAAGCGTTCCTGCGTTTGATCTGTCGAAATCGTGTGCAGGTCGCGGGAATTCGTCACCGCTAATGACAACTCTTTACAAAATACCATGCATTACTTTCACCTTCGATCTTTCCAAAGGTGTGGAACAAATCAAATAGACGAAGGAGAAAAACATGCCAATGCAATCTCAGGATCAATCCACCCTGAACGTAAAACTCGTCCACTTCACTAAGCAGAACTCGCCCGATGAACCGGTGCAGGTTGCTTTTGCCGTGACCGATGAGCAAGGGAAAGAAGAAATCATCACGGGCGAAGTTCCCTATACCTATGACCTCTTCCATATACTTCAGGAGAACGGCTGGCTGAACCTGCGTCGCGGTGTTGCCTCGATTCGCGAGAGTCGGACACCGCGTCGAGCCATGTCAGCTTAGCTTCTCGCGCTGACCGAGTGTGCTGGAACTCCACGCGCTTAAAGGGGTTCCAGCCCCCTCCCAAGTTTTCGATGAATGCTCATGAGAGAACACGAATCGGAGGTAGAGATGATCAGTAATTTGCAACTTGAAGTAGGTGATGTGTGTGGAGATCCAACCGGTCTGCGAGTCAAAGTAGTCGACGTTGACGTCTACGATTACGTCCACTTCTCAGTGGCCGAAAGCACCGAAGGAGACGACGAGCCGGAGGCAGGGCAGATGTCTCAGGCGGCGTTTGCCCATCGCTTCACCAAGGTGGGGCGATATGCATAACGACAGAGATCGCTTTGCATACTAAGGTCATTTCCGTAGAGGCTTCCGACTATCAATCACCTTGCGATGCGTCCTCAGTGCCGCGGTTAGTTATGCGGCACTGTGAATTTTCCAGCCTCGCTACCGCACCGCTACGCTTTTTCTCCTTGTCGGCGCCCCAAAAAGGCCTGAAGGGCAGGTTTCGCCCTATGTCCGCGTGGTAGAATTTTGAGAAGTAACTCCACACTGGGAGCCTGTTTGATCGAGCTAGCACCGTCGATTTTGTCGGCTGACTTCGCCCATTTGGCGGAGCAGGTCCAAGCCGCGACCGAAGGTGGCGCGAGCGTGATCCATGTGGATGTTATGGATGGGCATTTTGTTCCCAACATCACCCTGGGACCGCCCGTGGTGAGATCACTGCGCAAAACCACCGATCTCCCTCTGGATTGCCACCTGATGATCGAGAATCCGGATCAGTACATTCCGGAGTTCACTGACGTGGGGGCCGACTGGATTTCGGTTCATCAAGAGGCCTGCAGGCACCTGAACCGAACCCTCCACCTGATCCGAGGACATGGAGCGCGGGCGGGTGTCGTGATCAACCCGGCCACGCCGGTAGAGACTTTGAGCGAAGTGCTGGACATCGTCGATTATGTGCTGGTCATGTCGGTGAATCCTGGCTTCGGGGGGCAAAAGTTTATTCCTGGGGCGGTGCATAAGATTCGCAAACTGGCGGACTTGCGCGACCAGCGAGGACTTGGTTATCGAATCGAAGTGGATGGCGGCGTTGCCCTCGATACCGTTGGTGATGTCGTCCGGGCTGGCGCCGAAATTTTGGTTGCAGGCAACGCGGTGTTCGGCGAAGGCGATCCAAGCAAGAATGCAGCAAAATTGTTGAAGGCGGCAACCGAGGCTACACTGCAAAAAGTGTAGGCTTTCAGTTTGCTGTAAGAGTCCTGGTAAATACAGTTCTGGGGTTTGAGGTTTCTATGCGTCGTATTCCGCTAATCCTTCTTTTGGGCGTACTCTTCGTTACCGCAGCCTGCACTAACAAGAAGGTCAGCAACCCGATCGCGAATGTCGATTCCAAGCAGCCGGACAAGGTCTTGTTCGACCGCGCCATGGATGCGATGAAACACAACCGCTTCGACGTGGCCCGCCTGCAGCTGCAAACCCTGATCAACACATATCCCGATTCGGAATACATTGCGCGCGCCAAACTGGCGGTCGCCGACTCCTGGTATGCGGAGGGCGGCTCGGCCTCGCTGGCCCAAGCGGAAATCGAGTACAAGGATTTCGAGACCTTCTTCCCCAACATGAAAGAGGCGGCCGAGGCGCAGTTGAAGCTTGCCAACATTCACTACCAGCAGATGGAGAAGGCGGATCGCGATCCCACCCATGCCCTACGCGCGCAGGAAGAATACCGGCAACTCATACTGCAGTATCCGGACAGTTCGCTTGTGCCCGAAGCCAAGCAGCGTCTTTTGCAAGTACAGGAAGTGATCGCCGAACGGGAATTTGGTGTTGGACGTTTCTACTATATGCGCCAATCATATCCCGCCGCCATCGCGCGGCTCGAGTCTCTGGTCGACGAGTACCCGCTGTATAGCAAAGCTGACGAAGCTCTCTACTTGCTCGGGCAATCGTATGAAGGCGAGATCAACATGATGCGGGCACGCCCCATCAACGAAGCCGTCAAAGCTCGCATGATCGCGGATTTTACCAAGAATGCCGCCGATGCTTATGACCGCATTCTGACGCGATATCCCCTGATGGATCGGGCCGACGACGCCAAGGCCCGGCTGATCGCGTTGCACCAGCCGGTACCGAGGCCCACCAAAGCGGCGGTCGCCGAAAACAAAGCCGAAGAAGATAGCCGCAAGGAGCAGAGCAAGCTGTCAAAAGTCATGGGGACTTTTGAGAAACATCCAAGCGTAGCGGAAGCAACCAAAGTCGGCGAACCTCCGCTGGTCGATCCTCCGCAGATGAGCGCAAGCCAGGTAGTGCAGGAGGCCACTCGCGCCGCGATAGGGACAGGAGGGACCGGGAGCCAGTCGGTTTCCGTTGAGACGGTAAAGGGCGCTCCGGGCCCAGACCAGCCAGCACCCCGCTCGGATGCTCCGGCCCCGGCAGCAGATGCCGCCATTACAGTTACGAATCCTGCCCCCACCGACGGCGCTTCGACTCCCGCGGCTGCTCAGCCCGACCCGAATGAGTTGAAGCCCAACGTCGGCCCAGCTGATCCGAATGAATTGAAGCCGAATGTCACCGACGACGGCAGCCAGCCTTTACCTCCGCCCCAGCAGGTAAATGAAATCCAGGGCGGAGCGGCCACGCAGCCCGCGGCCGGTGCCAGTGCGTCACCCGGCGCAACGGGGAAACCCGCAGACGCCTCCTCGGCAACCTCTGCCGCCGATCAAAGCGACGACGCGGATACGACTGCCTCCAGCAAGCATAAGAAAAAGAAGGGCATTCACAAAGTAGTCCCATTCTGAAGCTGCTACATCCCTCGCGACTCGGGCTTCGGATTACCCCAGTGGTTACTGGTCCGTCGTAACCTGTTTAATCTCGTATCCTCATTGACTTAGAGTCTGGGACACGTTACCTTCGCGCTATCTCCCCTTTCACTTAAAGGACATCGCTTGGCGCGGAAAATACTGCTCGCCGATGACAGTGTGACAGCCCAGAATATGGGCCGGAGAATCCTTAGCGACGCCGGCTACGACGTCACTACGGTGAATAACGGGTCAGCGGCGCTCAAGAGAATTGCCGAATCGAAGCCCGACCTCATCGTGCTCGATGTTTATATGCCCGGCTATGGCGGGCTCGAGGTTTGCCAGCGTCTGCGCGAGGCACCGGAGACAGCGCGCATTCCGGTGTTGCTTACGGTGGGCAAACTAGAACCCTTCAAGCCGGAAGAAGCTCGGCGGGTACGCGCCGACGCCTTCATCGTTAAGCCGTTCGAAGCCAGCGAACTTCTGACCGCGCTCACCAAGCTTGAAGACAAGATCGTTCCACAGCCGAGTCAACCTTCGAGGCAGAGCCGATTTGCCAAAGCCCTCGCCGGAGTTGAGGAACCCAATCCTTCCAAAGAATTTGGCGACAGCGAAACAGGATGGAAGAACCGGCTGTCGATTCCGCCGCCGCATTCCAAGCATCGTGAATCTGCGCCCGAGGAAACGTCTGCCGTAGTCGCCAGTTTGCGCGAAGCGGTTAAAGCCGACGAACCCAAAGCCGCAGAGATGAAATCGGGACTCGAAGAAGCTTTGCTATCTTCCATGCCGCAGGACGTCACCGCGGAAGAGATTGCAGCCATCAAGGCCGCTGCCGCGGCATTTAGCGTCCCGGGCAATGAATCAAGCTTCAGGCAGCCGCGGGATGAAGCGGAGGCGCCAGCCCAAGAGCCAATTGCCGTTGGCGATAACGCTACGGTGGCACAAGAGGCCATCGCTGAATCTGTGGCCGCGGGCGATGTGCCCAGCGAACCGGTTCAGCCGCCAGCGATTCTCTCAGAGCCTGTCGCTGTTGATACAGTGAAGGAGGCGGACGCAAGCAATCACGACGTAGCCGACGACGAGGTCAGTGCAGCACTGGCTTCGATCGCCCCCACCAACGGTCACGGAGAGTCGGTCGCCATGGGCGCTGACGTTGATAAGTGGTCGAGGGAGCAAGTTCCGGTGACCATGGCAGTCGCCGGGGCGGCGGAGGAGTACAGCGGCCCGCGATGGATTGCCGAATCGGTTGCGGTCATGCGCGACGAAGCGACGCTCGTGCTCGAACAAGAGATGGAGAAGGCATACGCGGCATTTGCCGCCGCGGATGCTGCCCGGATGGGTTTCGGGAGTTCCTTCATTGAGTCCAGTTCTTCGTCGGTCGTGGATGCTCCGGCGCCAAACTCGGAGTCCGTATCGTCTCCAGCTGAATCGTTCGTAAGCTCCGATCGCTCTGCATCAGAACCGCAGGAGCCGATACCCTCGGCCTCGACGGGCTGTGAGGAAGCAGCGGTGGCGGAACACAGTATCGTCTCGGCTCCTTCGAGCGCGGTCGCGGTCATCGAAAGCACAGTCGCGGAGGTGCAGGAGAGTGCTGCTTACGCGGCTGCAGCGTCGGCCGGTCCCGGCGCGGCGGACATGACGATGGGTGCGGAAACCACGTCACAGCCGAGCCCGGTGATGGAGTCTTCAGAAAGCATTCCACCAGCTCCCGAATCCAGCGGGCAGCAGGGGGAATCGGAGCTGGCCGCGGCGTGGGCGAACTGGAAACAGGTTCGTGAGTCGGCTATCGGTTCGCAACTCAGTTCGCAGATCGCCGAGACCGTCGCTGAGCTTACAGAGACCAGCGGCGACGCCCAGCCAGAGCCTCAACCGGTTGCTTCATCTGCGACAGAAGAAGACGCCAGCGATATTTCCAACATCGTCGACAGTGTGCTTGCCGACTTGAAGCCCAAATTGATGGCCGAGATCGCCAAGAAGATGGGCAAAGAGAAGAAAAAGTAGACTCGCCGTCATCTGCTTGACCGCTTGATTCCGCCGTAACGCCACGAACTTACACCCTATTTGCACAATTTTTGGTGCAGAATTTCCCTCAAAAAAAACTCTCTGTTCCGCCCAAAATCTAGAAAACAAAGGATCGGATTTTTTTTGGTCCCCGTAGATCTATGGTTCTTAAGGTACTTACAGGCAAAATATTCTAAATATTGGGGTTACCGAGATCGAGGGCTAGTCGGCCTTTTCTCAAATTGTCAAAGAACTGTGATTATCTTGTAGATAATCAGTGTGTCTATATAATATCGCATATAAAGGAATGAGGGCAAGAAAAAAGTGGACGGGCTGCGAGTCCGCTTCCCAAATTGGG
Organism: uncultured Acidobacteriota bacterium; assembly: GCA_963837015.1. Taxonomy (GTDB): domain Bacteria; phylum Acidobacteriota; class Terriglobia; order Terriglobales; family Acidobacteriaceae; genus JABDBE01. The sequence goes on from CAWIMI010000025.1 coordinate 407,551, forward strand.
AAAACGAATAGGCGGCGGGCCGTGCGGACGTAAAACGATCAACGATCTATGTCTGCCCTCCGTCAGAATGCCGCGAAACCCAGGTTAGTGCCTGGAGAACAGGCGTTACGCCACTGAATGTCCAGAGGGCGGGCGCGAACCTGGGGCACGGGGCAAGCGTTCCGACTAAAGAAAAACCCGCCCAAGCAAGCTTGAGCGGGGCACCCTCGAGATTAAAATTAAAGTGGAGGCGATGTCTGGGCCACCCGCCAGCCTGTATCGGGGTTTTCATCTTGGCCCCGCGTTACTGACTTACTTCAGGCGTTAACAAAAGCTGGGACCGCTGACCTCGTCGTTCCCACCTTTACCAACGGACGTAAAGGTGGGCCAGCCCCCAGCAGGAAATCAGGAGAAATAAAATGAGAAAATATGCGGTAGTCCTCGGTGCGGTTTTGCTGGGCTTGGTATCGGCGCTGAGTTATGCGCAGGCTCCAGTACCTTTCGTCAACCAACCTCTTATTCCTGACGCTACGGCGCCGGGCCGGCCGCAATTCACTCTCACGGTAAATGGCACCGGCTTTGTTTCGAGTTCCGTAGTTAACTGGAATGGCAGCGCCCGGTCAACCACTTTTGTGAACAGCTCGCAATTAACCGCGAGCATTCTGGCGTCAGACGTTGCGAAACCCGGCTCCGGCCAGGTAACGGTAGTCAATCCCAGCCCAGGCGGCGGCATCTCGAACGCAATCCCGTTCGAGGTTACCAGGGCAATCCCGCTGTTCACATTTAATCGATCCGATTATGCCGCTGGAAATGGCGTCCATCAGTGGTTGCCGCTGACCTCAACGGAGACGGCAATCTGGACGTAGCCGCAGTGGGCCTCTATACGAATACTGTCAGCGTTTATGTAGGAAATGGCCACGGACGATTTCAACACCACGGAGATTATGCGACTGGCGTTGTCACTGTTGGCGGGGATTCATTGGTGGTCGGGGACTTCAACGGAGACGGCAAACTTGACCTCGCCGTTCGCGGAATAGCGGTTCTGCTGGGCAATGGTGACGGCAGTTTTCAGCACGCCGTCAACTATCCCGCAGGCGACGCGTTCCTAGCCGTGGGTGACTTTAATGGCGATGGGAAACTCGATATAGCCTCTACCGACAGCAGCGGCGTCGTTTACGTTTTACTCGGCAACGGTGATGGCACGTTCCAGAAACCTGTGTCTTATGGTACGGGTTCCGCTGCAGGTTTCATCACCATAGGCGACTTTAATGGAAACGGCATCCTGGACCTAGCCATTTCCGTAGATAACGGAGTGACGATATTGCTGGGCAACGGCGATGGCACATTCCAAGCACCGGTCAACTATCCGACCGCCGGTGCGCCGTATGGATTATATGCCGCCGACCTGAATGGCGACGGCGTGCTGGACCTGGTCGTGCTCAGCACAACTACGCCAAAGGTCTCGGTCCTGTTAGGCAATGGCGATGGCACATTCAAGCCGCACGTTGACTATCCAGCAGGAGGAGATGCTTTCAGGGGCGGCGTCGCAGATGTCAATGGCGACGGCAAGCTCGATGTGGTCATAACAACTTGGTATACACACAATAATCAGTTCTTCGTGCTCCTGGGCAACGGCGACGGAACGTTTCAGAAACCACGCGCCTATACAGCCGGAGGTTATCCTTTGGGAACGGCCTTCGGTGATTTTAACAACGACGGCATCCTGGACTTGGCCATTGCCAATCAGGAATCCCTGGGCGGTGGTACATCGACCTTTTCCGTCATGTTGGGAACGGTAGTGGAACTCGAGCCCGATAAACTCGACTTCGGAACGGTAGGCGTGGGCAAGAACGCCACGCTTACTACGCAGCTGACCAACATCCGGAAGTCAACGCTGGAGATTAACAGGATCACGACCCCAGGTGGGGAGGGGGCCTTCTCGCAGACGAACAATTGCGGCAGCAGTGTGGGAGCAGGCCAGTCTTGCACCATCACTGTGACCTTCACACCGCCAACAGCGGGGTACTTCGCCGGACCAGTCCTGATCTGGGACAAAGCCCCTGGCAGTCCGCAACGGGTCTTCCTTTCCGGAAGCGGCTCCTCCACGCCGGCAAGGAAGAAGTGAGGGGATGGGGAACCAATTTAGCCCAGGCCACAAGGGACCGTTGACGCTACCAGATGGGATGAGTTCTACATGGCGCCCAGCGCCACAACGATCAATGAAAACGGGAACCGTTGGCGGTATGCTGTGCCGAGGCGTGTGGTCCAGAGGTCTTCGGCCTTACTGGTGCTTGAAAGCCCGCGGATGAGTTTGACCCGGGACGCGCTTTGGCACAACGGACTGTAGCCTCTTCGTGAGAGGAGAGCACGCGAGGGAGATTCACCCTATCGGCGCGTCCTGGATCACACGTCAATGGAGGTGTAATCATGGACGTGCTGCATCCGAGATGTTGCGGTTTGGATGTACATAAGAGCTCGATTTCTGCTTGCATTTTGTTGCGGGAAGCGGGACGAGTGCAGAAGCACCAGCGTCGTTTTGGCGCGATGACCCAAGATCTGCGTGAGCTTGCCGAATGGCTACGGCAGTTCGGTGTGACTCAGGTAGCGATGGAATCCAGCGGCGTTTACTGGAAGCCAGTTTGGAACATTCTGGAGAGACAGTTCACGATAGTTTTGGCGAATGCGCAGCACATCAAGAATGTGCCTGGTCGCAAGACCGACCAGAAGGATGCGGAATGGATTGCGCAGTTGCTGCAGTATGGTCTTCTGCGGCCCAGCTATGTACCCTGCGAAATCATCCGCGATCTACGCGACCTGACAAGAATGCGGGCGAGTCTGTCCCAGGAAGCTTCGCGCATCAGTAGTCGAATCCAGAAGGTGCTAGAAGACGCAAACATAAAACTGGCGAGCGTGGCGACCAACGTTCTCGGCAAGAGTGGACGGGCAATGCTGGAGGACATCATCACCGGTGAAGATGATCCGGAGCACCTCGCCTCCCTCGCCCTGGGTCATCTGCGCGTGAAGATTCCGCAATTAAGACTTGCTCTAGAAGGAAAGATCCGTTCCCATCATCGCTTTTTGCTTCGGCGTTTACTGGATCAAATACAGTTTGTGGAACACGAAATTGCATTGCTCGACGAACGCCTGGAGGACATCGGCCGACAAAGACCGGAGCTATCGCAAGCGGTTGCTCGCTGGGACACGATACCAGGCATCGATCGAGTGGCAGCATGGGCCCTTCTAGCCGAAGTAGGTGACAACATGGCGCAGTTTCCAACCGCTGAGCAGTTGGCCAGTTGGGCCGCGCTGTGCCCAGGCAATCACGAAAGTGCCGGCAAACGTTTGCGCGGTGCAACTCGTCAAGGGAGCCCATGGTTGCGCCGCATGGCTTGTCAATGCGCCTGGGCTGCCGCGCGAACCAAGAACACTTACTTGTCCTCGCAGTTCAGACGCTTAGCCGCGAGGCGCGGCAAGAAAAGAGCCATCATCGCGGTGGCACATACCCTCATAGTCATTGGCTATCACTTGCAGAAGAACCAGAGCAACTACGACGATCTTGGCGGAAACTACTTCGATCGCATCCACTCCGACGGTCTCAAGCGGTACTTGGTGAAGCGGCTCCAACAACTCGGGCACAAGGTAACTCTAGAGCCGATTGAAGCTGCTTAACCCACCGCTTCCGCCAGCTGTTTTCGAGGGAGAAGGCCGGTCTCCGGCGGGATGCGATACGCTCCCAAGTTATCGACGCGCTCGAAGGCGCAAGAGATAAAGGAGACCGGCAATGAAGAAGATTAGCACCGTAGCGGCAAAGCAGAGCAAGAATTTTCGCGAGCAGAAACTGACGATTGGTTTGGATCTGGGGGATCGATCGAGCTGGTATTGCGTGTTGGATGAAGCGGGGGAAGTGCTGCTGGAACAGAAGCTGGGCACGACTCCGAAAGCGATGAAAGAAGTGTTCGGGGGAATGCCGCGGAGCCGGATCGCGCTGGAGACGGGGATGCATTCGCCGTGGGTGAGCCGGGTGTTGAGCGAGTTGGGACACGAAGTGATCGTGGCCCATGCGCGCAACGTGCGCTTGATCGGGGAGAGTCGACGGAAAGATGATCGCTTCGACGCCCGCACGCTGGCGCGGTTGGCGCGGATCGATCCGCAGTTGCTGGCGCCGGTGCAGCATCGCAGTGCGCAGGCGCAGGCGCATCTGATGGTGATCCGAGCGCGGGCCGGATTGGTGCGGGCGCGGACGTCGTTGATCAACACGGCGCGGGGACTGACGAAGTCCTACGGGGAGCGGCTGCGCGGCTGCAGCCCGCGCAACCTGAATGCGGAGAAAGCACGACAACTGAGTCCGGAGCTGCAAGCGGCGCTGGAACCGTTGCTCGGCAGCCATCGAATCGCTGAGCCAGCGGATTTACGAATACAACCAACAGATCGCGAAGATCGCCAAGGAAAGTTATCCGCAAGTGGCGCGGCTGGAACAGGTGAAGGGAGTGGGAACGCTGATCGCGCTGACTTACATGCTGACGCTGGAGGATCCGCAGCGTTTTCGCAAGAGCCGCGACGTGGGCTGCTATGTTGGGTTGCAGCCGGGACGGCAGGAACTCGGGGCAGAGCGAGCCGCAGCTGCACATCAGCAAGGAAGGCGATCCGTATTTACGAACGCTGCTGGTGCAGGGAGCGCACCACATTCTGGGGCCGTTTGGAGCGGACAGCGATCTGCGGCGTTGGGGTCTGAAGCTGGCGGAGCGTGGCGGGAAGAATGGGAAGAAACGAGCGGTGATTGCGACGGCGCGAAAGCTGGCCGTGTTGCTGCATCGCTTGTGGGTGAGCGGAGAGGCTTACGAACCGCTGCGCAACAGCAGACCGGTGCTGATTGCCGGCAGCCGCATAGTTCAGATTCATCGAGATCGGAAGCACCGCGCCCCAGCGCCGAGTTCCGGTGACTGCGTCTATGGCCTGGCCCAACTTCCATCGCGAGATGGAAGAGAGGTCGACTAATCAGGTGGCAGCACCGGCTGCAACGAGAACACCCAACTTGCACCGAGCGAACAAATCGCTCACTGAAGAGTGCGGATGGAAGGGTGGCGACAGGGTTGGTTGGGGCGCGAAGCAAGAACTGAGCAAAGATCGAAAAATACAGAGCGACTGCTCCCTTTCCTTCCTGACGGAATGGTGACAGATCGGTCCTCGCCGTCAAGGGTTCGCTACGCCGCAAAGAACGCGCCCTTGACCGCTCCGGGCCGCTCTGCACACCCTCCCGCCAGGAAGGAAAGGGAAATTTTAGGAAAGGCAAATCAAAATCTACTTGACCTGGACCGGCCTTCTCATGGAAGGCCATTACACTCTTTGAGAATTGCACATCGCCCTCGCACTTCCCATTTCCAGTTTCATGCGGGTTTCGGAGGAGGGTCGCTTT
>CAWIMI010000026.1:0-17554 GCA_963837015.1 uncultured Acidobacteriota bacterium
TTGCGGGCAACAGCGGAGATTGGTGCGCGTTATACAAATTCGGCGGCGGCCGATTGAAATGGGTTTCAAAACACTTCATCTCGCGCATGGCGAGGGTGTTGCCACCATCACGCTCAATCGCCCGGACAAGCGCAACGCGATCAGCTACGAACTGATCGAGGAGTTGTTAGCCGCGCTGGACGAAGTTGCGAATTCATCCGGGCAGGTGTTGATTCTCACGGGTGCGGGGAAGGCATTTTGTTCGGGCATGGACCTGGACAATTTGAAGTCTCTTGCGGGCCGGTCTCCAGAGCAGAGCCTGAAAGATTCTGAAAGCATGGCCCAACTGTTCCGCTCGCTTTACGATTTTCCTAAGCCGACGATTGCGGCAGTCAACGGCGCAGCCATCGCTGGAGGCTGCGGTCTCGCGACCTTGTGCGATTTCACGCTGGCGGTGCCGGAAGCCAAGTTTGGTTATACCGAAGTGCGAATTGGATTTGTGCCGGCGATCGTTTCGACTTTTCTGCTGCGTCAGGTCGGAGAGAAGCATGCACGAGACCTGCTGCTGACGGGCCGGATTATCGGAGTGGAAGAGGCGCATCGCATCGGCTTGATTAACGAAATCGTCCCCGCGGAAAGGCTCATCGCGCGGGCGACGGAGTTGGCATCGCAGCTTATGGAAAACAGCCCAGCATCGCTCAAGTGCACGAAACACTTGCTCAGCGAGCATGCCAAGGTCGAACTCGATTCGCAGATCGGGCTCGCCGTGCGGGAAAATGCGGCGATCCGCGAGACCCGCGATTTTCGCGAAGGCATCTCCTCGTTCCTTGAAAAACGCAAACCGCGCTGGAGCGGCGAATGAGCAGAGATGGCAATCATCAACCCTTAATCAGTGAGGCCCGTATGCGAGTGCGATACGCCGAGACGGACCAGATGGGTGTGGTCTATCATGCCAATTACTTTGTTTGGTTCGAAATCGGCCGCGTGGAACTGCTGCGGCAACTTGGTTTTTCATATCGTGACATGGAGCAAAAAGACGGCTGCGGCATCGCCGTGATCGATGCTCGCTGCCGCTACAAGGCTCCGGCTCGTTATGACGATGAGGTTATTGTTCGCACTCATTTGAAGTACATCCGTGAGTCCCTGCTGCAGTTCGAATATGAGTTGGTTCGAGCCGATGACGGAACATTGCTGGCGGAGGGAGACACCACCCATATTGTGGTCGACCCCGGGATGAAAAAAGTACCCTTGCCGGAAAAGTACGTGAGCGCGTTTCGGGCAGCGATGGGAACGGAAAAGTAACACTTCAGAGCTGCATCCAAATATTTGAAAGCGGGTCTAAATATTTCTTGAAAGCACTTCACATCAACGGCAACGATCTTACTTTGGAAGCGGTCCGCGAGGTCGCCGTCGATTGCAGGCCCGTGCTGCTGGACCCTGATGCGCGAGCGGCTGTAGGCCGCGCCCGCGCAGTAGTGGATGCGTTGGTCGCGGGCAATAAAGTTTCGTATGCCATCACGACGGGCGTGGGCAAACTGAGCGACGTGCGCATTGTAGGCGAACAGATTCGTGAGATGCAGGTTAACCTCGTTCGTTCTCACGCTGTAGGAGTGGGGGAGCCTCTGGCGGCGGCGGAGGTCCGTGCCATGATGCTGTTGCGGGCCAATTCGCTTTCCAAGGGCTTTTCTGGCGTGCGCGCTGAAGTCATCGACGCGCTCTGCGAAATGCTGAACCGCGGGGTCACTCCGTTTGTCCCTTCGCAGGGTAGCGTGGGCGCGAGCGGGGATTTGGCGCCATTGGCCCATCTTGCTCTCGCTCTGATCGGTGAAGGCGAGTGCGTCGACGACAAAGGCGTTCGCATCCCGGCAGCTGAAGCTTTGCGGCGAGCGCAGGCGAAAGGGCTGGTGCTGGAAGCGAAGGAAGCGGTTTCGCTGATCAACGGCACGCAGGGAATGTTGGCGGTGGGAATTCTGGCTCTGCTCGTGGCGGAGACGCTGGTGGATTCAGCAGACGTGATAGGCGCGCTTTCGCTTGATGCTTTGCGGGGCACGGATGCCGCTTTCGACGAACGGATTCACGGAGCGCGCCCGCACAGTGGTCAGTTGAAGACGGCGGAAAATTTGCGGCGCATGCTCGAAGGCAGCCAGATTCGCGAATCGCATCGCAATTGCGACCGCGTCCAGGATGCGTATTCTCTCCGCTGCATGCCTCAGGTGCACGGCGCGGTGCGCGATACGTTGAGCCACTGCCGCAAAGTGATGGAAACTGAGATCAATTCGGCGGTGGATAATCCGCTGGTATTCGTGAAGAATCCAAAACAGGCGGACGGTGAAGGCGATGTTATTTCGGGAGGGAATTTTCACGGGGAGCCGGTGGCATTCGCACTGGATTTTCTGGCAATTGCGTTGAGCGCTTTAGCTGGCATCTCTGAACGGAGATTAGAGCGGTTGGTGAATCCGGCCCTCAACGAAGGTCTGCCGCCGTTTCTGGCCGCGGGCGCGGGACTCAATTCCGGATTCATGATGCCGCAAGTCACGGCTGCTGCACTGGTGAGTGAGAACAAGGTCATGGCGCATCCTGCGTCGGTGGATTCCATCACCACTTCCGGCAACAAGGAAGATTTCGTTTCCATGGGCATGACAGCGGCTCTGAAGCTGAAGCGAATCATTGGAAACAGCCGCAATGCAATGGCGATCGAGGCTATGGCTGCCGCGCAGGCGCTGGACTTCATGGCGCCGCTTAAGACCGGAAAGCGCGGGTTGGCCGCCTACTCGGCGATTCGGTCGGTGTGTGCAACGATGGACAAAGACCGAGTGATGTATCAGGATTTTGCACGCGTTGCGGAGTTAATTGCGAGCGGGAAAGTAGCTGAAGCACTGCGGTGATTGAACCTCATTACGCGAGCGGCCGAGCTCCGCTCGGCTGGACAGCCGGAGCGACTGTCCCAGTTGTTCTAAGCGCTCTTAGCAGCACTTCCGTCGAGCCCCAGTTGGTCTGCGATGGGCTTTAGGGCTTCGATGCAGAATGTAATGTGCTCTTCGAGATCGACACTTAGAGCTGTGGCGCCCTTCACGATGTCATCCCGACTCACCTTGCGGGCGAAAGCTTTGTCTTTCATTCTTTTTCTCACTGACCTGGCATCTACCTCTACTAAGGATTTTCCCGGCTTGATCAGTGCGACCGCAGTTATGAACCCGGCGAGTTCATCGCAGGCGAAGAGCGCCCTTTCCATCGGAGTGTCCCTGGTTATGCCGGTGTATTCGGCATGGGACATGATTGCGCGGCGAATTTCGTCCGAGTAGCCGCGCTCTTTCAGAATTTCGTTGCCTCTGTACGGATGGTCGTCAGCGCTTGGATATTTCTCGTAATCGAAGTCGTGAAGCAGACCGACCCCACCCCAGAGGTTTTCGTCGCCGCCGAGTTTTCGTGCGTAGGCGCGCATGCAAGCCTCGACTGACAACGCATGCTTTCGCAAACTTTCTGATTGAGTGAACTCAGTTAGTAAACACCACGCTGATTCGCGATCGACCACCATCCTGCTCCTTGAACATAATTAATTAGCGTTAGGTGCCGTGCGTGCGCAAGTCCGAACCTCAGGGGCTAAGGCCCGTTCCCAAGCGGGTTTTAGCGGCACGGCTGAAGCCGTGCCCTCTCCCCAGCGCGGCCCCGTAGCATAAACATGGCGCCCTGACCTGCGACGTTATCTCGTCTCTCCAATATGATACTTCGGGTTTGCTTCGCAGATTGTGCTTGACATCCACAGGGGTTGTACCTCAGATTACGCTGCAGGTTGGGAACCGTATCTAGTTTGGTTCGTCGGTTCCAGGAGAAGCCCGCTCTGGCCCTCCCACACCTTAGATGGCCACCACTCTTGCCCCAGTAGATTCCAGGGAAGTCGTCCGTTGTGATCGCTGCCTGCTGGTTCAATTCCGTACCAGCAATGATCTTTGCCGCCGCTGCCACGCGTCTTTAGACGAGGATGAGCCGGAAGTAGTTGCGGCGCCGCCACCGCCTCAGATGATGCCAAGCAATGGCCACGGTCGTGGGCATTTGCACTTGGCCGCGTCGATACGCTCCATGCGGCTGCACAATGGACTGAGCCAGCGGCAACTGGCGGCGCGTATGTCCGTGCCCCGAACCTACGTGTCCAAGATCGAGAACGAGAAAGCGACTCCGACACTTTCCTCGCTCGAACGGCTGGCGAAGGCGCTTGAAGTTACAGTGCCTGATCTGCTCAGCGGCGGCGAGCGCAATCGACAGGAAGAGGTGCGTGAACTGATGCAGGATCAGTTCGTTGCGGAGATGCTGCCTTTCGTGAGCCAGTTGAATGGGATGCAGATGTCGAGCATCCTAACCCAGGTGCGGGATTTGACCGTGCGGCCGCGGAGAAGCGCGTAGATCCTTCGCCGAGCTCAGGGTTTCGGCGCGCGACTCGCGCTTCGCTCACGCCGCACAGCGCCTCAAGTTTTCTCCGGGCGACCAGCCAACTGCAGCCGGGATCGAGAGATCCCGGCCTTTTCTAGCTCTCCAACCGGAAGCGAGTCTCGCCCAGCTTATAAAGCCGACGCCAGACCAGGCGATTCACGGTGACGACCATGGCCGCCATGACGATGGTGGCCGCAATCAGCAAGTCGAAGTTTCCGCTGTCAGTCGCCCGGCTTATCGTTGAGCCCAAACCAACCGTAGAAAACGTCTGCCCTTTGAAATGAAAATATTCGGCGACGATACTGGCATTCCACGCGCCGCCTGAGGCGGTGACCATGCCAGTCAGGAGGTAAGGAAAGATTCCAGGGAGAATGAGCTTTCGCCAGCGTTCCACGCCACTGATGCGGCAGACGGAGCAGACCTCCTTCAGGTCGGTAGGAATCGCCATCGCCCCAGCGATAACGTTAAAGAGAATGTACCACTGGGTTCCGAGCAAGAGCAGCAGGATGGAGCCGATGCCGAGTCCGCCGCCCAGACGGATCAGGATCAGCAGGATGACAGGGAAGAAAGCGTTTGCGGGGACAGAGGCCGCAATCTGAGCCAATGGTTGGGCTACGCGAGCCAAGCGAGGATTGAAACCGATCTTCACACCTACGGGGATCGTCCAAGCGGCGCCAATCAACAAGGCCGCGATGACGCGAAGAAACGTGGCGCCCAGCCCTCGTCCCAACTCAGCCACTTCCGAGTGATTGAGTCCAGTCAGCAGGATCGCAACTCGAACTACGGCGTATCCGGTGAGCCCGAGGGCAGCGATGCCCAGAATGCCGAGCGCCCAGGTCTCCCACTGCGCCCCTTTGCCAACAGGCTCGGCCCTGTGCTTCTGGGAAAAATACGACATAAGAGATTCGCGCACGGGCAATACGGCCTTCTGTCGCAGTTGCGCCAGACCACGCGAATGCTGGATCAGATTAAGCACCCAGGAATGAGGAACGTCCGCACTTTCCACTTGCTCAACCTTGAACTTCTCCGCCCACGCGATCACCGGCCTCCAGATGAATTGATCGAGCAAGACGATGACCGTGATCATGGTGAAGACGCCCAAAAGAATGGATCGCGTATCTCCGGTGCTGGCGGCGGTTTGGAGATAGGAGCCAAGACCGGGCAAGCGAAAATCGCGCGATCCAAGAACAAACATCTCACATGCCATGAGGGCGAACCATCCACCGGCGACCGACATCATGGAGTTCCATACCAAGCCAATCGCGGCGAAAGGCAATTCGACCTCCGTGAAACGCTGCCACCAACTGAAACCGTAAATGTTGGCGGCCTCCCGCATTTCGCGTGGAATACTTTTCAGCGACGCATAAAAACTGAAAGCCATGTTCCACACCTGCCCCGTAAAAATGAGGAGGACGGCTCCCAATTCAACTCCCAACTGGCGGCTTGGAAATAGCGCGACCATGGCCAGCATTACTCCGGGCAGGAAACTCAACACCGGGATCGACTGCAGGACGTCTAACAGCGGAATCATGAAACGCTCGGCCTTTGCGTTGTAAGCGGCGACGTAGCCATACACGAGAGTGAAAGCGAGACTCAGGCCATAGGCGAGCGTTATGCGCAACAGCGACAGACCGGCATAGGCAGGAAGTGCCAGCGGGCTTTGCGATATCTCAACCGACGGAGTAAACGGCCCGAGCCAAGTTCGCGCGACGGCCAAAACGCCATAGAAAAGCGCAATGGCCGCAGCGAACATCAGCACGTCGGGCAAGTGGGAGGTCTCGATCCGAGGTAAAAGAGACCAGAGACGAAGTGGAGAGATCGTCGGGAGCGCCGTGCCTTTTTTCATGGTTTCGCCGCGGAAGAGTCTTAATCAGGCTCTGAAATACGTGTTCAGTCAGCCTCAGGAGTCTGTTCTGGTCACCCCCCCAGCATCGTTTACACCTATACACGATTCTGTTGCGACGCTCCAGGCGTCTGGTTACGTTGTAACCTTGCATTCACATTAGGGCGTAGGCGCGCTTGGGCAGTGCGGGACAAATCAGGCGGCGAACTCCTCACTTCGCGGGACAGAAACGGGCTGTGGCAGCCGGTCGGCAACCTCCGCGAGTCTCGCCAGGCGCTCGGCAAGATCGTGAGTCAGCGCTCCTGGCTTGCAGCGCCAAAGATAGTTGCCGGTCTTTACGCTCGGAGTGTTCAACCGAGCTTCGCTGCCCAGGCCAAGCACATCCTGAATAGGAACCACGGAGAAGTTGGCGACCGAAGTCTGCGCAGCACGGATGAAGGCCCAGTTGATTCCGTCCTCGCAAGGTCCAACGTAAGCAGTCGCAGCAGTCCGCTCGTATTCCCTCGCGCTTGAATTCCACCAGCCCAGCGTTGTGTCGTTGTCGTGCGTCCCGCTGTAAACCACGCAATCAGCCGTCAAACGATGCGGCAGGTAGATGTGGGCGCCAGTGTCGCCAAAACCGAACTGCAAAACGGCCATACCAGGAATCTGATGGCGCTCGCGCAGTTCGTGGACGTCCGGGGTTATGTAGCCAAGATCTTCCGCGAAGAAGGGTAGACCGCCTAATTCATCTCGCAGCTTGTTGAAGAGCTCATCTTTAGGACCGTCCACCCAACGACCATGGATGGCGGTAGGTTCGCTGGCTGGAATCTCCCAAAACTGTGAGAAGCCGCGAAAATGATCGAGACGAATGAAGTCACAAATCTGCGTCGCCCACCGCAACCTCTGCACCCACCACTTGTAGCCCTCCGAGCGCATGGCGCTCCAGTCGTAAAGAGGATTTCCCCAGCGCTGACCGGTCGCGCTGAATGCGTCTGGTGGCACGCCCGAAACCGCTTCTGGCTCCAAATCGTCCTTCAAACGAAATAATTCTCGATTCGCCCACACGTCGGCGCTGTCGTAGTCGACAAAGATGGCGATGTCCCCAACCACGCGGATGGACTTTTGCGCACAATAGAGACGCAAGGCACGCCACTGCTCATAAAAAAAGAATTGGATGACCCTGCGAACGGAAATCTCCGAAGCGAGTTCGGTGCGCGTGCTTTGCAGCGCAGCCGCTTCGCGGCGCGCGAGCTCGGGCGGCCAGGCATTCCAACATTGCTTGCGATAGCGATCCCGCAAGACGTCGTAGAGCACAAAGTCTTCCAGCCACCACTCATTTTCGGCGCAGAATCGCTCGAAACGTGACTCCACCGCTCCGGAAGCCGAGTCCAAGAACTTGCGAGCTGCTTCCATCAGCAGTGGTAGTTTGTATGCGTGAACCTGGTCGTAGTTGATGGGCCCGTCGGAGTTGGGCAGTCCTTTCAGTTTTGCGTTTTCGATCCAACCGCGCTCGACCAGCCGTTCCAAACTAATCAGCAAGGGATTGCCGGCAAACGCCGACGTCGAAGAGTAAGGAGAATTCCCATTCGCGGGCGGACCCAGAGGCAGCACTTGCCACAACCCCTGGCGCGCGGATGCGAGGAAGTCAAGGAACTCATACGCGGCAGGCCCGAAGTCGCCAATGCCGCCACGCGAGGGCAGGGAACTGGGGTGAAGCAGAATTCCGGTCAAGCGAGGAAATGACATTATGACTACGGTTCCTTCTTCAATTAATGGGGCTGGTCAGGACCGCAGATATTGGCTTCCCGACGTATTTCTCGCTTCGACAATCTTCCGCGACGGGGAATCTACCGCGCAAACTTCATCATCACCGTAAACGTGAGATTCGGGCTTGCTTGACCTGGATTACTCGCCCTCTTCCCCCTCGGCTGCCTGTTGCTTGGTCAAGGTTTTCATCTCTTGTTCATTAATCTTGATCTTTCCCGACTTCTCCATTTGTTCGCGCAGGTTCGCCATGAACAACCCGAACAATTCGGATTGCTTGCCTTGGATCAGGGTATCGCGAATCTGATCTTTCTTGGCGGCGAAGTCGGCGTCTGTCGGCGCTTGCTTCTCCAGAATCGCCAGCACCACACCAGTATTGCCGCTGTCCACCGGACCGGTGATATCCCCCGGTTTGAGCGTGAAGGCGACAGCGGCGGCTCCGGACATCGACCCGATATCGGGAACCTGCCCATCCGGCAGCACGAAATCACTCGTCTTCATCGTGGCCCCCAGTTCCTTGGCGGCCTTCTTTAAATCGTGATCGGCCTTGGCCCGATCGGAGAGTTCCTGCGTCTTTTGAGTCAGCAGACTCCCGGCCCGCTCATTCTTGAATTCGGTTTCAACGCGGCTGCGTATCTCTTCGAATGTGGGCGTAGCCGCAGGTTTGATCGCTTCCAACTCATAAATCACATATCCCTGCTGCACCTGTGCCTCATCCGGCGGAGATTTTTCGGCTGCACTGAAGACCGCGTCGGTGAACTGAGGCGCACTGCCAATTCCGGGCAGTGAATCCGTGCGGCTGATGAAGTCCGTCACCACTACCTGCATTCCCTTCGCAGCGGCCGCTTTGTCCAAACCGCCGGTCTTTGCTTGGGAAAGGAGCGCGCTTGCCTCCGAATCGGCGGCCTGTTGTGCTTTCTGTTGCTTGAGGGTGGGCTCGATCTGATCCTTAACTTCGGCCAACGTCTTCAGGTGAGCATCCTGCTTGTCTTCCACGCGAAGAATAACGAACGCATAGCCCGCATTGATCACGTCGCTGGTTCCGCCCTTGGCCAACGAAAACGCAGCCTTGTCTACCTCGGGGACGGGAAAGCCTCCCCGCTTAATCCAACCCACCGAGCCTCCATCTTTGCTGCTTGGGTCCTCGGAGTATTTCTTGGCCAGATCCTCGAATTTCGCCCCGGCTTTCAACTGCTTGAGCACGTCATCCGCTTTCTTGCGCGCTTCATCGACCCCCTTCTGGTCGACCTTGCCATCGGCGCCAGGCAAAGGCGTCTTGATCAGGATTTGCCGAACATTGACCTGCTCTGGCACGCGAAAGTCTTCCCGGTGCTGATCGTAGTACGCCTGCAGATCCTGCTGGCTGACTTGAGCCTGGCTCTGAAGTTTCGCGGTATCAATCAGAACGTACTTGATCTTGCGCTTTTCAGGAATCGAGTTGTTGTAGGTTGCCTTGTTTCGATCGTAGAAGGCCTTCAATTCCGGGTCCGTGGGATGCAGCCCTTTGAGAATGTCATCCTTCCGCAACACCGCGTAATCAAACTTCACCTTGGTGTTTTCTTTCTCGAACTGCTGCCGAATCTCGGCGTCGGTGACCATGGCACCGCCGGCCACCAGATTACGCAGCTTGTCAATCAGGATCCCTTCTTTCACGTTCTGCTCGAACTGGGTCACCGTGAGATCGTGCTGCTGCAGCAATTCCTCATACGCCGCCTGCCCGATGAAGTTGCCTTCGGGGAAAAAGGTCGCGCTGTAACGGCCGTGTTGCAGTTCGTCGCGAACGGCCTCGTCTGTGGCCTTCAGGCCAAGATGTTCGGCCTCGGCGATAAGAGCTTGTCGCTGGATCAACTGCTGGGCCGCCTGGGAGGCAAAGAAAGGTAGCAGCATCGAAGCCTGCGCGCCGCCTCGCGGGAATTGTTGCCGCACCATCTCCCGGGCCTGACGCTGCACTTCCTGGGTGGTGATATCGGTTCCTGCCACCTTGGCGACTATGCCGCGGGTCGGTGCGGTGCCAAAAAAGTCAGTGCTGCCAAAGCCAGGAACTAACGTGATCACCATGAAGACAGAAATGATGGTCAGCAGACCGCCAAGAACAATTTTCTTGATCGGGCCAGGGGTTTGCAAAAATCGAATCATTGTCTTATCACTCCAGAGTCACTAGGGCGAGTTAACAATTATAAACCAAGCGTAGCCGTCGGGCGGCCCCGTGCTGAGTGCTCAGACAAATCTAGAATTTCGGTTCCTCTTCTATTAGCGGTCTCGACGACGGCCAGTCTTTGCGGTCACACAATCGTCAAAGCGCCGAAACCTGTGTTGTTAAACTGAGCGGAGGACCGCCCAAGCACTTCCGCATCGGCTCCCAAGCTCAGAAGATAGTTTTCTACGTCTCTCCAGCTCTGAAACCGAAGAGTAGGCACCATCTGTTTTTTGCCGCCCGGAGGGTATATCTCCGTCGGAAGGTCGATCTCAGTGAGATCCACAGCTATCACAGTGTGGGACAGACGATAAAGAAGGAAACGATGTTTCATGGGGTTGTAGAAGCCCGCCTCGGGCTGGGTAATCATAAAGCAGTCAGGTACTTAGGCATTTTGTCGGCGTTATCGCTGCACATCACGATTCCGAATCTTGCCCCTCAACCCTCTTCCGACGGCAGCTCAAAATCCACCAGGTTGCTGCGGAAACCTTTCGTCTTCCACGCTCCGAAAGCGATCCCGGCCACCATCCAGATCGTACCCGCGACTTTAGCGGGATGGCTCAGGTTCCACCACAGCAAGAAACAGATCACGAAACCCGCCATAGGTGGCGCAAGCACGGCAAGCACCAACCATACTGCACCGGCTACTATCCAGGCGAGCGTGCCGCCCCACAATGAAAGAATGATTATGATGACCGTAAGCGCAGGAGCTAGTGTCTTGATCGTGCTCTTGGCAGACTCGCGGACGTCATATCGGATGAAAGCAGCCAGATTCACGCCCATGAAAGCGATGAGCGCCCCGAAATTCAGCATCTCCGCGCCCAAGCCGTAACTGAACAGTCCGTAGTTGACCAGCAGCGCAGCGCCCAGCGCCATCGCTCCCACGAAAAGCACATTGTTGCGAGGCACGTGGTACCTGCGATCGACCGCTCCGAAAAACGATTTGGGCAATGCGTTGCTGCGTCCCATACCGTATAACAAGCGGGCCGCACCCAATTGCGATCCCATTCCAGATCCGAAATTTGCCACCAGCAGCGTGAATCCGACGATCACGAGCAAGGGCTGCCAGGCACGTGCAGCAACGAAGGTAAACGCCGCGTCGACGTTGGGGAATGGCTCTGAGGCCGGCCAGATCAACTGCCCGGCATACACTTCGATCGCGGAAAGAATGCCAATCACGAGGCAAGTAAGCACCGTGGCCAGCAAAATATTGCGTCGCGGGTTCTCGGCTTCCTCCGAGAGTGTTGAAATGCCATCAAATCCAATGTAGGTCAGCACAGCGATCGACGTGCCACCCAGCACCGCTTTCGTGTTCCACATCTGCGGATCATAGAAAGGACGAGTGAAAAAGCCAGCGTCGCCATGCGGATGCCCAAAGACGTACCGTGCCGCGGCGACGAAGAAAATCACGATCACCACGCCCATCGCGGCGGCCAATCCGGTGTTCACGCGCGCGGAAGTTTTTACTCCCTGGACATTCAGGCCGGTGAAAACCAACGCAAAAAAGACCGCCCAAACGCTGTACGAAACGCCGGGAGCAAACACGTGGGCCTGCTGACTGCACCAGACGGTACAGATCATCGGATTCAGCATGTAATCCATCACCATGCTCCACCCGGTCACATAACCGAGCGCGGGGTTGATTTCCTGACCCACATACGTGAAGGCGGAACCGGCGCTGGGATAAGCGCGCGCCATCCGGCCGTAGCTGATCGCGGTAAACAGCATCGCCACCATCGCAATCAAGACGGTGGTAACAACGTGTCCGCGTCCGCGGTCACTAAGCACGCCGAACACGGACAAGGGCGCGACCGGCTGGATCACGATCACGCCGTAAAGGATAAGGTCCCAAAGAGTCAGGGTCCGCCGCAGGCGCGCGGCGGCAGGAGTGCCGGTGGAAGTGGATGCCATGTGCGGGTATTGGATTATGACGCAGCGAAACTGTCAACTACTAAAACGATTCTACTCGAGGGATCGCCGGTAGCTGCGACCCGTAGCGGAGGGTGTCTGGCTACCGGTTGTAGAACTTTCCACCCAAAGCTCTATCGCAGCCACCGCCACGGCTGTTCTCCCATTGCAACTGGATCAGCCAATTGTAGGCACCGAAGGTCTGATTGTAGGCGCCTTGCCCGAGCGTTCCGGTGACGGGCCCGAACTTCCAGGCGCATTTGTCCGCGCTCTCGTTTCCGGCAGAGTCGTACCATGCGCTTAAGTCGGGATCGGTAACCGCTTCGGAAGCCTCGTGCACCATGATTGAAGCCATACCATCCGCGCCGGAGTCGCCGTTCGGACTCACGATCTGCATTTCGCAGGCGGACGGGCACCGGTCGGGATTGCCCACGAATGCGTACTTTATGTCTACGCCACCGATTGCAGCGCTTGTGTGCCAACCGCAATACTTGGTGCAGAAACCGGAGGACTGACCTACATCCGATGTGGTGAGGACAAAGTACAAACCGTTGGCATCCTTTGGCAAAGCCCGGCTGCTGATGGTACCGCTGACGATGCTTAGAATGTCGCTGTCACCGAGTTGCTTACCCCGGCTGTAATTGTCGGATGTGGACGCCAGCAAAGAAATATTGCCGGTGGGATGCCCGACGGTGTCGCTGTATGTCGTGTTGATCTTGAAATAGCTGGAGCCACCGATCCCCCGATTTGCCCCAAACAGCGCGCTCATCAGGTTCACGGTAGTCTGACTGTCCGAAGGCCTGGCTCCGTTTGTCCAGTTTCCATACCAGATGAAGTGCACATTGACCGTGCCGGCACGCATCACTGGACCGCCGTGGTAGCTGATGCCATTCTTCGCCAACGACTTGTTGCCGGAACTCCCCGCTGCCTCTGAGACCTTGGTCTCAATGCCCCACCCTTTGCCGTTTGGTGACAGGTGAATCGCATCTTTAGCAATTTGCGCGCTGCCGTGGGTCAGACATCCTAGTATCACAACCAGAGTTGCGAAACCTGTGCTCATGGATCCTCCAGACGAAATTCCTGCGTGAGGGAACACTGACGTGGTTATACGTGTGAGGTGGAGGGCGAACAACTTACGCCGGGTTTTAAGGGATGGTTACCTCGTGACGCGGCTTCCCGTTTTGGGAAGGGTTCACGAGCGGGAAGGCTTCAGCCACCCGCTGGTTTCGAGCGCAGGATGCGAAGAGCACGTAGTCCCGGGCGCCCTCACTTTGTCGGTGGAGGGTAATCGAAACGATAGCCTCGCGGCTCATTCCCCGAGAGGTAACGCGTGTTGTATTCCAGGATGTAGTTCAAATGCGCGTCATCGAGCGGGAACGATTTGTCGGCGGGATATGGATAGGCGACCATATCGCGGAACGGAAGCGGGTCGACACTGTTAAAGTCGTAGGCATAGAAATCCATGTCTTTCTCGTAGCCATTGGCGACGAAAAAGTAGTCTCGGACCCAACCGTTGGGGAGAGCAGGAAGGTTCGAAGGATCAAAATCCAGAGCGACTTCATCGCCCGATCCAAAAACGACCAGCCGGTCATCAAGAGCCGTGACCAGCGGGAGCACATCCCCGTAGCGGGTATAAGAACCGGCAGGACGCGTATAGGGACCGGTCGGACTCGTCTTCTCGTAAACGTACATCACGTTGCCTGGCGGAGCGCCTTCGATTTTCAGCGGAAATCCGTGGAAGCGCAGATCGGCGCGGGCGAGTGGAACTGGCGTAAGCCGGACATCCTGATTTTGATTTATCCGGTCGATCAGGATGCTGTTCCAATAAATCTGCAGGTTGGTTGAAATGCGGATCCGCCGTGTGCCGGACGGCAGCTTCCCCGTGAGGTCGGCAGTCATGGTGCGCGGTCCGCCGGCGGGAAAACCCATATCGTCGATTGCACGAATCCATTTCCCGTTGGCATCGAGCGCCTCCACGTAAGGAGCAATGGACTCGACTCCCGCCTGGGCCGCGGCGTACATGCTGTTTGCAGAGCAGTATTCGACCTCTCCGTGAAGCAGCAACCACAGCGGCCCGCCGGCGTAAGGCTCGCCGAGATCGAGTTCGAGCGTGTGCCACTTGGCAAAGCCAGAAAATTGAGTCAAGCCAAAATCGCCGAAGTACCGGTGCGCCAGCAGATCCGGGAGCACATTGTGGCCATGCTCATCGTGAGCCGCCGCAGGCGGACGGGCATCATGGCTGACGACCACTTTGAATGTCGGATACGGCGGATTGCTGGCGAAGTATTCGTTGGGATAAACCTCAAAATCTGCGGCATGATCAACCGCGATGACTTTGACCTGATCTAGATACACGGCCTCTTCCAGCGGTTCCATGAAGCGGAAGCTGAGTTTGCCGTCTTTCTCTCGAATCGCTTTGCGGTCAATTTTGATGTACTCGGTGGGCCGCGGAATATCACGCTGGTTGGGCCCAACCCAGTGCCCAACTACGCCCGCACCGAGCATGTCGCCGACTAACTTGTAGCGTTCGCCATCCCAAACGAAAAGTGTAGGGCAGGAACTGCCGCGGCGGTCGATTTCCATAAACTTCTGTTCGCGGTCGGCGGCGACTTCAACTTCATCTTGCAGCACTCCCGTCGGCCACAGCATGCGGACGACGTCAGCTTGGGTAGCTTGTCCGAGACCGACAGTGAGATAGGGCGAATTCTGCCCGAGAGAGCCGGACGATCCCGCGATTTCGAATTTCTGGCGATTCCCTCCCGCGAAGACTTCGACTTTCGTCCCGATGGCGCTCTTGTTGTCGGCCAGCCCCTTCAGATTAAAACGAAGCCAATGGTTCTTGTTGCCGCCTTCGTTGCGCAGCAACACGGCTGGACCATGACTCTGCGTGATCAGCAGGTCGGTAGCCCCGTCGCCGTCGTAGTCGCCAGTGATGATGGCGCGCGGATCTTTCAAACTAATCTTGTCGAGCCCGACGTCGGACGTAACATCCTTAAAACCATCAGGCCCAAGATTGCGGAACAACCGCACTTCGCCACGCCGATCGGCAGTTTCACCGATTGCGACCAGGTCGACCCACCCATCGTTGTCATAGTCGATAGCCGCGATGCCGCACGCCCGAACCCAGTTTGTTGTGGGGAGCGAGACCGGTTCAAAGCTCTTGCCTCCGTTGTTGCGCCAGAGGGTCAGAGCAGGAGTGCCCAAATGACTGAAGGCGAGGTCCATCCAGCCGTCGTGATTGAAATCGAGGACAGCCACGCCCGCAGTCTCAGCAGGTATGAGAGAAGACCAGAACGAGCGTCTGATGAATTTGCCTTCCCGTGGGTTTTCGTAAATCAAGGTTCCCCAGGAACCCTGCGCTGTCGTCCCGCCACCCATGCCAGTGACAACAATGTCCACGGCACGATCATTGTTGTAATCCGTGCCGACAGCAGAATGATTCGGTGTCTCACCCTCAAGGCCAACAGAGTCCGTCACGTCAGTAAACGTGCCGTTGCCGTTGTTACGCCACATCACATTTGCGCCGCTCAGCTTTCGTGACACCGCCGTCCCCGGCTTTTCGGGGTCGCCAGTAACAAACAAATCAAGATCCCCATCATGATCGTAGTCTATGAATGTTAACCCGGTGTCGTAGCGCTCGGTCTTGATGCCCGCAGTCTCGGTGACATCTTTGAAAGTGCCGTTCTTCTCGTTATGGAGAAGAATCACATGACCGTTAACAATCACGACAAGATCGGTAAACCCGTCGTTGTCGTAGTCTCCGGCGGTGCAGTTAGTAGCATGCAATGTCGGATCGAGTCCCGCTTTCCTGGTTACGTCTTCGAACTTGCCATTGCCCAGATTGTGGTAGAGCGACATTCCGCTTTCCTTGCCGTTGTCGGGTAGAAAGACGTCGATGCGACCATCGTTGTCGTAATCGAGAAAGCACGCGCCGGGCCCTAGGTAAGAAGCAAGATCCTTCCCGGAGGCAGGCGCGGATTTTGTCAGCAGTCCAGCCTGCTCGGTTACATCCACAAACCGCACCGGAATCTGCGCCGGAACCTTTTGGACCACCTCTGGCGATTCTTCGGCCAGCGAATACTTCCCCTGCTCGCCATAAGCCAGGCTGATGGGCGAGCCCAACTTGTTTTGCGTGATGTCCTGAAAGCGGACCAGATGTTCGCGGGCATGAATGAGATCGGCCGATTGCTGATAAGCGCGAGAGAGTCCGAACTCGGCCGAGGCGTGCAGAGAATTGAGCTTCAGCGCATGCTGGAAAGAGTCGATTGCCTCGGGATATTGCTTATTCTGGGCGTAGGAGGCACCCAGGAAATACCACGTGTCCGCATCGTTCGGATCGATTACGGTGACCCGGCGAAAGGCTTCGATCGCGGCTTGTGAATTCGCGGAGTTCTTCTCCAG
The DNA here is from genome assembly GCA_963837015.1 of uncultured Acidobacteriota bacterium. GTDB lineage: Bacteria > Acidobacteriota > Terriglobia > Terriglobales > Acidobacteriaceae > JABDBE01. The sequence goes on from CAWIMI010000026.1 coordinate 16,497, forward strand.
CATCCCGAGGTTGTACCAGGCATGAGAGTCGTTGGGATTCTGCTTTACGGCTTGCTCGAGAAATTTCCTGGCCGCATCGACCCGTCCCAAGTTGAGTAGCGCGATGCCCTGATTCATTTGCGCAATCTGGAATTTTGGATCGAACTCGGCCGCCTCCTCAAAACTCTTAAGCGCCTTTTCGAACAGTTGCTGGTTCATATATGCGACGCCGAGATTGTTAAGACGAGCGGCCTTGGTTGACTTGTCCGGTTGCTGTATGCCGGAAGCACTTTGCAGAACGGTCGCGAAGATGGCAAGAGTCGCCAAAACGACGATCGCACCGGCGAAGAAAATCTTTTTTATCATGCGAAAACCAAGTTAACCACAAAGCACACAAAGGTACACAAAGGAAAATCGGATGAAGTGGTGCCGGAATTCGAAGAGTCACGGCATTCCATGGACGTCGAGAATTTTCTACTTAGCGGCGCGAAACGTCAGTGGCTTGCTATATGCTTTGTTCGCTACTACGCCCTTGCCTTCCTGAATCGTGATGGTCTGGCTTCCGGCAACGTTCGAGAGCTTGTCTACTTGCCCGCTGGGCCACTGTACTTCGATCGAATCGGCTTTTGCTTTGTCGCCGAGACCGAAGGTCAGCACCAGTTCGCTCTGGGACAGATAGCTCGATCCGCTATGGACCATCTGCGCCTGTGAATCTTTCGCGGAGATCACACGCACCAACGCCCCGATGCCGTCGCGGTTGGATTTCGTGCCGGTCAGCTTTATGCGCAGGCTGTGGTTCTCGCCACCTTCGTTGTGGAACAGATAGGCGCGGCCACCGTTCGTGGTCATCAGCACGTCTAGCGAGCCATCGTTATCAATGTCGGCGTACGCTGCGCCGCGAGCAACTTTCGGGGCGGCAAACGCGGATCCAAGAGAAGTCGTCACCTCTTGAAACTTTCCACCGCCGAGATTGCGAAAGACGTGCGGCGGCTCCGCATAGCTCACTCGCTTCTGCACCCGTTCGATTTCGTTCTCAATGTGTCCATCGGCCACGAAAATGTCGGGCCAGCCATCGTTGT
>CAWIMI010000027.1:0-163066 GCA_963837015.1 uncultured Acidobacteriota bacterium
ACCAAGCACCATCTGCATGCGAGCGACGCAGGCCTCACCCAATCAGTCAAGGGCGGGTGCGACCTCAGATTCCTCACAGAACCGATGCTAGGGAGCCAATGGGATGTCCGCAACTGGGGAAATCCCTAGTGCGGGACGTTGCCATTCCCGTATTCAGGATGCTTTTTTATAGAATTGTGCAGTCTCGCAAGGAAGCGAGACTAGTCCCTGTTGAAGGGCAAACAAGACCAGGTCTGCGTTGCTCTTGAGATTGAACGACTGCATAATATGGTGTTTGTGGAATTCGACAGTCTTTTCGCTCAAGTTCAGATGACCGGCGATTTGTTTGATGGAGCAGCCCTCTGCGAACAACTGGACGACATCGCGCTGCCGTTCCGTCAAGTCCTTGGAAAATTGCTGCACGCGAGTCTGGCGGACGACCCAATCCTCAGCTCTGAGCCGGGGCGTCACGTAAGACTCATTGCGCAGTACATGCTCGATCGCGGTCAAGAGCTCCCGTGCCGCCGAATGCTTGAGGACGAATCCAACTCTTCTCAGTTCTAAGGCCGCTGCCGCGAGGTTCGGATCGTCCTTCATGGTCAAGAAAACGATTTTGATATTCGGAGCTTGCTCTCTCAGTCGCCGAGCAGCGTCGAGACCATTCAGCAGCGGCATCCCGACATCTACCACCACAACTTCCGGTTTGAGCCGGGTCGCTTCCGATACCAGCGCGCGGCCGTCCGCCACGATCCCTACCACAAGATATGTCTTCTCCAGCAACCCGCGGAGGCCTTCCGCAAAGATGGCATGATCGTCAGCGATCAAAAGGTGCGGGCGAGACCTGTCAGTAATTCTCTCCATAATCACTCCTTATTGGGTGTATCGTGGCGAACTGCCCCAGTCAGATTTGAGCAACGCTAGCTGCCCTGAGTAGGTTTGCGCAACTGTCAGAATTGACAGGTGGGTCTCAACGCCAGAATCAGGCGGAAATCAGGTGGTGCTTGAGCGCGAGCAAGACCAGGTCGGCGTTGCTCTTGAGATTGAACGCCTTCATGATGTGATATTTGTGGAACATAACCGTTCTCTCGCTGACACTGAGAATGTCCGCGATCTCTTTTGTCCGACGACCTTCGGCGAGTAACTGAAGGACATCTTTCTGGCGGGGCGTCAGATCCTTGGAGTGCTGCTGGGCGCGAGCCTCTCGGGCCGCCCAGTTTTCTGCCCGGAGCCTAGGCGTCACGTACGATTTCCCCTGAAGCACTTCTGAGACTGCTTTCAATAACTCCGAAACCACGGACCCCTTGAGAACGTATCCAACAGCCCCCAAATTGAGAGCGGCAGCAGCAAGGTTGCGATCGTCCATCATCGTCAAGAAGACGAACTTCACGTCAGGCAGCAGAGGCTTTAGTCTCTCCGCGGCATCGAGACCATTAAGAAAAGGCATACCGATATCGAGGACAATCACGTCGGGCTTGAGCTTGGGGGCCTCGATCAGCAATTGTCGGCCGTCTTGGATAATTCCAATTACGTCGCAGCTCTTCTCCAGCACTAACCGAAGCCCAGCCGCGACGATGCTGTGATCATCGGCAATGAGCACGCGGGGACGGACGGTAGATGGGCTGAGAGCCTGCATGATTTGTCGCACCACCGCACAGGAGTTCGCGGGATTAAGCCACACGCTGGCTAGCGACTCCTAACGGCAGCCACGCGTTGATTCTAGTCCCTTCCATGGGTCGCGAACAATTTCGAGTTGCCCTCCGGTTGTCGCCGATAATTCAGACGTGGAGACGCTATTTCAATCGAGTCAACCAATTCAAACCAATGGGTGAATATCGTGATCACTGGTAAAACTGCCAGTTGATGCTAGCGACATTTCATGCACATCTATTGAGGCGACCTTGGTCGGGCCCGGTCCTGGTTGATCTCGTATGGGTCCCCGATCAATAAACAGGCAGGAGGTTGTGGTGCCGCCTTATCTGGAGGAGCGGATGGCCGGCCGGTCTCGGGGCGTCGGTCGGTGCAATCCCGACCAATCCCGCTTCTCGGAATCCGTGAGAGCGGCGTGGCGCACGCTCATCCTTTCTGTTATTGCTGTGGCCTTGCTGGTGTCGCGGTCAGCCGCAGTGTCGCCAATGATGGAAGTCCGGCGCGTGCTCATTATTAACGACCTTGGCATTATCTCGTCACCCGGCTTCGCTGAAGTCGATCAGGCAGTGCTCGCAGGTCTTCAAAAATCTCCGTACCGTATCGAGCTCTATCAGGAGAGCCTGGATGTCACCCTGTTCCCGGACCGAGTTTCCCAAGACAGGTATCGAGAAGAGATTATTCAAAAATACTCAGCCCGCAAGCCCGACGTGATCATTGCCGCCGGGCCAGAGTCCCTGAAGTTCATCGCCGAGCTGTACGACAAGTTCCAGGGTACGCCAATTATCTTCTGTGCAATTTGGGGCGGGATTCCGGACCAGCTAAGGCACGGCATGCCCTTTACTGGTGTTTTGGCCCAGTTACACCCCGAGGGAACCCTGAATGCGGCGTTGCACTTGCTGCCCAGCACCAAGCACGTGGTAGTCGTCGGCGGAGTGGGTAAGTTTGACGAAGGATTCGAAGCCATCGCTAAGCAGAGTTTCCACAACTACGAATCGAAGCTTGAATTCAAGTATCTTTTCGACTTGACCATGCCCGCACTGCTTGAAAGGCTCAAGCATCTGCCCAGCGATACGATTGTTTATCACACTGCAATCTCGCAAGATGCAGCGGGAGACCGCTTTATCGATTCCGCCCAATCGATACCGATGGTGGCCAGCGCAGCGAATGCTCCTGTCTTTGTAATGGACGATGTGAATCTTAGGGCAGGAACAGTGGGTGGCGATCTGGTGAACTGGGCCGACGACGGTCGCGTCGCGGGAGAGATGGCTATGCGGGTTCTCAACGGCGAGAAGCCCCAGGATATCCCCGTCGTCACGAGCAACCACGTCTACATGTTCGACTGGCGGGCGCTCAAGCGCTGGGGGATGAACGAAAAGAACCTTCCCCCCGGCAGCATCGTGCTCCATCGGCAGCCGAGCTTCTGGGAGTTATATAAGCAGTACGTCGTCGCCGCCATTTTTCTTATATTGGCGCAGTCCGCGGCCATTCTGGGACTCCTCTGGCAACGAGCTCGCCGAAGAAAAACAGAGGCAGAGCTTATTAGATCCGAGGAAAAATTCTCCAAGTCCTTTCGGCAAAGTCCTCTTGCCATCACCATAGCCAGTACTAAGGATGGTCGCTACATTGACATCAACGAGACTTTCGAACAGCAAACTGGTTGGTGCCGCGACGAAGTCATTGGCCGGAGTCCGTCAGACATCAACCTTTGGGTAGATCCCCATCAAAGATCGCTGTTCATTAAACAGCTTCTCGCTGAGGGCACCTTGAGAGACTTGGAGGTTAAGATTCGCAGAAAAGATGGCCAGATTCGGACAGGTCTCGGTTCAGCAGAGTTGATTCAGGTCAATGGTAAGCCGTGCGCTCTTTCTGTGTTCGCTGACATCACGGAGCGCCAGCAGGCAGAGGAGGCCCTTGCCAGTTTGAGCGGTCGTTTGATCGAAGCACAAGACGAAGAGCGCAAGCGAATCGCCCGTGAGATTCATGACGACTACAGCCAACGGATAGCGATGGTTGCGATGGACCTGGAACAGTTGGCTGAAAACGTCGGGGACTCTTCAAACGAAACAAACCAGCAATTCCATGAACTGTTTGATCGCGTCAGCGAGCTCGGTGCGGATCTGCACTCCTTATCACACCGCTTGCATTCTTCCACGTTGGAGAGTCTAGGGCTGCTCGCTGGCGTGGAAGCCTTCTGCAAGGAGTTCGCCGGACAACAGGAAATGCGGGTCGATTTTGTGCATGGGAATATTCCCCGTGGCGTCCCTGGAGATGCCGCGCTGTGTATGTTCCGCATCACTCAGGAGGCTCTGCGAAACATAAAGAAGCACAGCGGCGCCAACCAGGCCGAGGTTCGCCTGGAACAGCAAGACGGGAGGCTGCACTTGTCAGTTTCCGATTGTGGAAGAGGTTTTGATTCGAACAAACCGCCAGCGGAGCACGGAATTGGCATTCACAGCATGGAGGAACGCTTACGATTTCTAGGAGGGAAATTGGAAATTCAATCGCGGCCCATGGAAGGAACTCGAATTGATGCATGGCTGCCACTCAAGATGGCTAGCGCGGCATGAGGGCTAGATGGAAAGCACGATGCACCGAACCTGGAAAGGCGGCCATCAAAGCGCAATCTAATCAAAGCGACTTAACGCTCCATCGGGCATTGCTACATACTCCTAAACCCATTGACCTGCAGAATATAATACCCGGCAATACGCCGCGAATACCCGGAACAATAGCCCAGGGGAACACATTGCTGTCGCGAAGAGGCCACAGATGTGCAACGGTTCGCATGCAAACGGCCCACAGCGTTGCCGACTCTCGGCACTCCTGCTGACAATTGCGATTTTTGTGCTGATTTCCAGCCATGTCCGCGCCCAGACGTCTTCGACCGGCGCTTTGACCGGTTCGGTGTTTGACCCCTCAGGCGCTGTTCTGACGGGAGCTGTTGTCCGTCTCACCAACCAGGAAACTGGCGCGACTGATTCCGCTACTTCCGACCGAGGGGGCAGCTTCAGTTTTCTTCTGCTGCCGCCCGGCAACTACGAGGTACAAGCCAGCAAGACAGGCTCGATTCCGCTCATTGGCAGTGCAACCGCAAGCGTCACGGTCACGGAAACATCTCACTTGAATCTACATCTCCAGCTCACAACCCTGATTCAGAGCGTGCAGATATCGGCTGAACCGACGATGCTCCAAACCAACAGCTCTGCACTAGGAAAAGTGGTGAATGAGACTGCGGTAAGCAGTTTGCCGCTGGTGACCAGGAATTTCGCTCAAATCACCAGTCTTCAGCCGGGAGTTGCAACGGGAGTTTACAACGCAGGAGAGCTTGGACTGGGTGGAACCGCATTGTCACAAATCGCCAAGTCGAATGATGGGATCTTCGTGCACGGAGCTCGCTCTTATGACAATAACTTTCAGCTGGACGGAATCAGCGTGAGCGATGTGCAAGGCAGCGCGGCGGGCAGCGGCGGAATTCCAATTCCCAACCCCGACAGCATCGAGGAGTTTAAGGTTCAGACAGGACTCTATGACGCGGCTTACGGACGCTACGCCGGAGCCAATGTCAGCTTGATTACCAAGAGCGGTGGCAACGCCCTTCACGGTACGGTTTTTGAGTTTTTTCGCAACACGGTTCTTAATGCCAATGATTATTTCCTCAACCAGACCGATCAACCCCGTCCTGTTCTCAATCAAAATCAGTTTGGGTTCGCATTGGGCGGGCCTATAAAGAAGGACAAGCTGTTGTTCTTTGGTTCGTATCAGGGAACCCGTCAAGTGAATGGCCTCGCCGCCGGGCAGTCGCGAACCGCTTGTACCGCCAGCTTGAGTGAGCCGCCTCTGACGAATGATCGTTCCCCCGCTGCTCTGGGCAAGATGTTTGGCGGCATGGCCGGCGCACAGGGAGGCACGACAATCAAGCCCGACGGGTCCAACATCAATCCTGTGGCACTGACGCTATTGAATTTCAAGCTGCCAGACGGTTCTTTCCTGATTCCGACCCCGCAAACCGTGGACCCGACAAAGCCGCTCTCCCAGCAGGGCTTCTCAGTTTTTTCTGATCCCTGCCACTTCAGTGAAGACCAGTACGTAGCCAACGTCGACTACTCTGCGTCGCCGAACAGCAAATTCGAGGCGCGCGTATTCGTCGCAAATGACGCTCAGACCGTTACACTTCCCGGTAACGGCCTCAACCCTTCAGGTAACATTCTTGGGTTCCCGAGTCCAGGAAACACTGGCTTCAGAGTCTTCTCGATCGCCCATACCTACAACTTCCATAACGCGTGGCTCAACGATGCCCGGATTGGCTATGTCCGCACTCGCACCGATACGCAGGCCAGCGCTGCGTTTAACTGGTCGGATGTCGGCGTTGCGGAAGGAGAAATGAGCGATAACAACGAACTCCCTAGCCTGAAAATACTTGGCTCTGTCAGCATCGCATCGGGATTTCCAAGAACGATCACGCAAAACAGTTTCGTATTCAGCGATATCCTCAGCTTTGTTCGTGGGCGTCACGCCCTTCGGTTCGGAGGGGGGATCACGCGCCTGCAGGACAATGTCAATCTAGTCGGGCTGGGATCCCTCGTGCAGTTCCTTAGTTGGCCCGATTTCTTACTGGGCACCAGCGCCGCCAGCAACGGCACCCAATTCAGCAATGTCTTCGCCTCCTTCGATGACTTCGGCCTGACGCAACGTCAATACAGGGTGTGGGAAGGCGCAGCGTTCGTGGAGGACGACTATAGAATCCGCAAGTCCCTTATGCTAAACATCGGCTTGCGTTACGAGCGGCTCGGCCAATTTGGCGATGAACTGGGAAGGAACTCAAGCTTCGACGTTGGCGAGGCCGACGCCAATCCTCCCCCGGGCGGGAGCGTAGCAGGCTATGTCGTAGCTTCCAACTTTCCGGGCGTGCCTCCAACAGGCGTGCGGCGCGCGAGCAACACATTCGGCAACGATGGTGTGGGACAAAACACTCTTGCACCGCGACTCGGATTCGCCTGGCAGATCTCCCCCTCAACGGTGGTGCTGAGGGGAGGGTATGGATTGTACTATTCCCGACCCACTGGCCAAGCGTTCTACCAAAACGTCCTCGGCGCTCCTTTCTCAGTGTTCAGACTGAATGCGGGAACCGCAAACGCACAAGCGACATTTCAAGACCCGTTCCCGCAGCCGTTCCCCACGCCTGAGTCTTTTCCATTGTTCCCCGCATATTCTCCCACGAGCACTACAACCGTATATTCCGTCGGACCCGGATTTCGGCCCGCGATGGTTCAACAGTATTCCTTGAATGTACAAACCGAGCTGCATCAGGGTTACTTGTTGGAAGTCGGATACGTGGGTACTTCCGGTATGCATTTGGTGCGTCAACGTTCGCTAAATCAGGCGCTGTCCGCCTCCAGCGACCATCCAATCAGAGGAGTCACCGATAATACCCTGGCAAATGTCTCGCTGCGAGTTCCCATTCTCGGAGTACCTGCGGACTCACTTGTAGAAATGGAGTCCGAGGGCAGTTCCTGGTACAACGCACTTGAGATGAGCCTGGTAAAGCGGCTAAGTCACGGTTTTCAATTCCTGGCCTCCTACACTTTTTCCAAGATCCTGGACACCGACGGGGCCGACATTAACTCAACCTCATCAGGAAACGCGTTGACACTGGGGGACCAAAACTCTCCGGGACAGCGATGGGGACGAGCTAGTTTCGACCGCACGCATCGATTCGTTTTCAGCACTACCTGGAACCTTCCAGCCCCATCTCAAGGCGTGCCCCGAGCAGTCCTCGGGGATTGGTCCGTGGATGCGATCGCAACCATCCAGTCCGGCAGCGCTCTTACCATCGCCGATACAAATCCGACGAATGTTTTTGGGATCAGCGAAGACCGTGCCCAGCTAAGCGGCACATGCTCGAAAAGCCAACTCGTGAAGGCAGGCTCGGTGGAATCTAAACTGAACAATTATTTCAACGCTTCCTGCTTTACAACTCCGCCGGTAATCGGCGCCGACGGAATCGGAACGGCGTTTGGGAACAGCGCGACAGGAATCGTCGACGGTCCTGGACAAGCAAACCTGGATCTCGCCTTATCAAAAAGTGTGGTCTTTAATTGGCCTCATGAGCAGAGTAACGTTCAATTTCGTGCGGAGTTTTACAACGCTTTGAATCATCCGCAATTTGCGGATCCCGACAGCAACTTCACGTCCCCGACGTTCGGTGTTATCAGCAACACCTCTGTAAGCGCACGCGTTGTACAGTTGGCACTAAGGTTCGCATTTTAGATTGGCAACTAATGTCGCCACAAAGATAGATAGATGGGGGGAGGATCGCCGAGAACTGATTGGCACAAAACCGGAATCAAGGCGGCGCACCTGCCGATGCGCCGCCTTTACAACAAAGTCTGCGTCAACCTTGCTTACTTGCTTGCGTCCACCATCGGAATGCTTGCGGCCAACTCCAGATTGATCAGCAAATCCAGGCGGCGGTCGATCTGATACCACTTTGCAGTCTTCTTCGCCGAGATCACCTTCTCGAAGATGGGAACATATTTGAGTAGCAGAGCCGAAAATTGTTGGTCGATGGCCGCCGAGCGGTTCATCAAATCATTCGCCTGTGCGTCGGTCATGGTGTCGTAGCTCTGCGCATATTCCTTGATCAGCGCCACCCGGGTATCGCCGAGTTTCGTGACTTCGGCTGCGTACTGGTCATAGATCGGCCAGAACTTTGTTGCTTCCGTGTCGGTCAACGGCATGTTGGCAGCGACGAGCCGCTTCCTTTCCGAGCGGATGTCTTCCCGAAGAAGCTTGATGTCTGTGTCGCTGGCAGTGTTCGAGCCGGTGTTGGCGGACTGGGCAAACATCGGCACGCTGGACAGTAGCAACGCGCCGACCACGGTTAGAACGGCTACTACGCTTTTCTTCTGCATTTCTCTCTCCTTGGAACTGATTACCGCGCGTGTCTGTGCTTTGGCTTAATTGCTGAATCGTGCTTCGGGATACGCAAGCCGCCGTCAAACAATCTGTAAGCCGGTCGTCCGCGTATCCCTTAGTTTCGAGTTTCGACTTGCGCCGCCGTGTATGCTGCGTGCCCGAGCCCATGGGAGCAAAGTTAGCTTCCACTCTTCGATGTACCAGCGCTTGAATTCAGATCGTCGTCTTTGTAGTATTTGGTGCCCTTGATAGTAATCTCGGCGGCCAGACCTTTGTCCGTCATCTGGTACATCCAAACACCATCCGAAACTGACGTAGCGCCGGCCATCGATCCACCCTTGTCGGCAGTCTTGGCCGCGGCGGTAGCTTGTCCGCCGAACTCCCAGCCGGAATTGATGAAACTGTCCAAGACCTTGTCATTGCCAAAGACGAAGATAATGCTGAACTTCTTCACGCCGAACCCGAGTCCTGCCTGCAACTCAACCATCTTCATGAAGGTTTCTTTCTTCGTCTTGTTGTCAACAGCGACGCCTTCGCCTTTCCCAGAACCCGCGAACAGGATCTTTACTCCCGTATTGCTGAAGACAGCGTAGCCTGAGCCATTCGCAACTGCGGCCTGGGCCGCAGGCTGTGCTTTGTAAAGCCGCTGAAGGATCTTCTGGGTGTTCTCTCTGATTTCTTTCTGTTCCTTCGCCGCTTTTTTTGCTTTGTCGGCGGCGTCGTCGGCGTGCGCCAAAAGTGCAAATGTACACATAAGCGCGACCATGATGACTCGTGGTTTCTGCAATGCTGCGAATCTTATTTTCACGGCTAATCTCCCCTCTCGTAATGTCGGGCGGTTGGCGACGGCTGCATAGCCTGCCGCCAGGTCTGAAAGCGAAACCGGCAGGTTTGGTTTAGCTGCTGCCCGTGCCGCTGCCACGCCGTTCCCAGAAGAACGCTAGACTTCACTCGATCTCCGCACAACTAGGGAAATCCCTAAGCCTGCCGGGAGCATGGCCGGGCCGACTGCAACGATGCCGATTGAGATACGGGGGCTAGAACAGTACGCGCCTCTAAGGCGATGGATCGCCACAAGGACGGAGATTTGAGTGCACGGATGAGTTCTGAACCGTTCTTCAATTCCGTGACTGGACACTACTCGGTTGTGCCAGCTACTGACGAAGTCTTCAGTTTGCCTAATTCGTCAAGTACGTTTTGCCAAGCCTCGGGGTTTTTCTTCGTCGCAAACGGCGCTGCCGTATCCGAATAATATATGAGGATGTCGCTGCGCAACCCGGCCGAAACAGGGCTCTCGTACACCTTGGCTAGCAACTTCGCGTAGGTTTCGTCGGTGAACGGGTAGGCTGTCGGTTTAGTAAGTTCTCCTGTGTCGAGGTTCTCGTTGGGCAATTGTAGGTGGCCTTCCTGTTGGGCAAGCAGCATCTCTCGATAATGTTCCAGGGTTTCATTGAAACTGTGCATGTACATCTGTTCTACGGCTGGGGTGGGAGGATGGAATGCGAGGGCGCTGAAGGGTCCTACCTTCGGCACGAGTCGCAAAAAGAACGCTTTGAAGCGGGCCGAGATCCCCGGTTTTTCATAGACCGTTCCCCAATCTTTGCGGTATTCAGAATGCGAAACGTTGTAAATGAATTCGCTACGGACTTCGCTGGGATGGCTGTTCTGGATCTCGTGTTTCTTCATATGCCACGCCACCTTGGTCGTTCTCGGTATAACCGTTGAAACCGCATGGCGATAGCTGCCGATCGCCAGATCGACACTGCCAAAGACATCGGAAAGGTCAACGCAGTAGGTTCTGGCGAACGCCCTCTCCAGGACGGGCTTGGATACTTCAAATCCGATGAACTCATGATAGGCGTTCGGTGCGTAGTTGCCTTCAGCGACCTGATCGACGTCAAAGCCAAATTCGACCTGTGCGTGTGCGGATGGCTTTTGATCATAGGTAACGACGGGCCCGTACTTCTTCGCAAGCTTGGGATACATCAGTGCAACCGAGAGGTTGGTTGCTAAGGGATGTCCTTCCGTATCGGCAGCGTAGTGGGCAAGAGCGCCCAGTGCAAACGCATATTCGTTCAGATTTTGCGACTCAGCGATGAGCGCGAGGACGAAATCGCCGCTCCGGACGTAGTGCGTAAGATCACTGAAGAATCGGCTGCCGAAAGGATAATAGCCCATGTCTTGAACGATTGCGCCTCCATATGCGTAAGCATGCGCCTGCTGCAGTTCCTCTGAAGTCGCGCTGGGGAAACGCTGCAACAGCGCCGGCCGGATTCCGTCATTCCACGCTGCATCGATGATCGCTTCATGAGTGAGGACAGCGTAGCCCGCACAACTAGGGACGAGGAACGCAAGGTTCAGGATTGCGACCACGGAAAGCACCCACGCTGGGCGAGGACTGCCGTTTTGAAATCCGAACCGGCGGCGGTCGCGGAGGGCCCCCGATACTAAGCTGGCGCCATCTGTTACGCTTCCCACAACGTCAAACCCAGCTTTCAAAGTGTAGTTATTCTAAATTCAACCTGTTCAAGCGACGATTGAGTTCAATACAAGAGCGAAGATGATCGCCGAAAACATTGTAACGAGACCCGGCAACATGAAACTGTGATTGAACAGATATTTTCCGATCCTGGTGGTTCCGGTTTGATCAAAGGAGACGGCAGCAAGCAACGTCCCGTATGTCGGGAGAAAAAAAACACTGTTGGCAGCTGGATAAAATGCAATCAAGTGAGACGTCTGCAAGCCCATTGCCACACCTACCGGCATCAACATGGCTACTGTGGCGGCTGCACTGAAAAGTAAAGTGGACAAGACGAACAGGCCTGCGGCAAAAGCCCAAGGATAGCTGCGGACTATCCCTGCGATGCCACTGACAATGAACGCGCGATTGCCTTCGAAAAATGAAGATCCCAGCCACGATACCCCGAGGATCGAGATCAGCGCCACGACTCCGCTTTTCATGATGCTGCCCTTCAAAGTTGCTTCGGGGGAAGCTTTGAAAATGATCATGGCTAGACCGGCGATAGCAATCATAACGATCATGATGGCCATGCCCATACTCACCTGGTCGCTATCTACAATTCCATTTTCGACGGTCTGGTAAACGGGGCGAAGGGCTGGAAACATACCAATCAGTACGATCAAGACGATCCCCGCCAGAAACAGGATGGTCGAGCCGCGAGCATTGAACAACTCACGTCCTTTCAGAGTTGGCAGCGGTTGGGGAGGTTTCAGTTCGCCATTGGCGAGACGATGCTGATATTCGGCGTCTTCATCCAAGTTCTTGCCGCGCCATGCCACGGATACGGCACCGACAAGAACCGCAAGAAACGTCGAGGGGACGGTAATTGAGAGCAAACGTGGCAAAGACACATCTCGCGACGACAGAATGCCAATCATCGCCACTGTGGCAGCCGAAATGGGAGAAGCGATCACGCCCTGAAAACCTGCAATGACGCTAATCGACATCGGGCGCTCTGGCCGAATACCTGCCTTGCGAGAAACTTCCGCGATCACCGGAAGAAGAGCGTAAATAACATGAGTGGTGCCGGATGCAAAGACCAGGAAATACGTGACTACCGGCGCGACGAATGTCACGTAACGCGGGTGCTTTCGCATGATTCTCTCGGCGATGCCGACAAGATAGTCGAGGCCTCCAGCCGCTTGCATGGCGGCTAACGCCGTAATTACCGCAATGATCATGCCAATTACAATTTGCGGGGGGCCTCCGGGCGGCATGCGCAAGAGAAACACGTAAATGACTAATCCAATCCCCGCCACTGTGCCGAGCGCGATACCTCCCAGGCGAGTTCCGATTAGGATGCACGCTAAGAGAACGCACAGCTCAATCCACACCATAATTCGTTTACCTCCAGGCTCAGCGCTGCGATGGATGTGTCGCAGGCTTCAGTAGCTCTGGAATAACTTCTGGATCTCTGCCGGCGTACGCGGCTTTAGCAAGGCAAGCATCAGCAGAATCCGCGACTTTTGTGGATTGAGCTCATCGGAGGCGACGAAACCTAGTTCATCGTCGTTCACCTCAACATTGCGCCCGACGCTGCCGGTCGCGACGCGGCTACTTCTCACGATTACGACACCTTCTTTGGCAGCCTTTTCCGCTGCTTCCAGCGAAACTTTGTTTACGTTGCCATTGCCTACGCCGGCTAAGACAATCCCCTTGGCACCGTTCGCGACGGACGCGTCAATCAGGTCCGCCGGCATGTCGGCGTAAGCAAAAAGAATATCTACCCGCGGCAGTTTGCTGACGTTTGCAATATTGAACTCACTCGAGGTCGTGTGCTTCCACTGCGGCGTACAGTAAAAATCATTCTTACCATAGCTGGCCACACCTACCAGGCCGCGCAGCGGAGACATAAACGTCTGAACCGCAGTCGTGCTCGTCTTGGTAAGAGAGTGCGCCCCGTGAATCCAGTCATTCATCACGACCAGCACGCCGCGGCCCTTCGCGTTGGGATCGGCGGCGACTCCCACAGCATTGAAAAGATTCAAAGGTCCGTCGGCGCTGACGGCCGTCGATGGCCGCATGGACCCAACCATGACTACGGGCTTGTCGCTTTTCACAACCAGATTCAGGAAGAAGGCAGTCTCTTCCATCGTGTCGGTGCCGTGGGTCACAACAATGCCATCCACTTGCGGCGTCGCAAGCAACTGGTTAATGCGTTTGGCCAAGGTGAGCATGATGCTGAACGAAATGTCTTGCGAACCGACGTTGGAAATCTGCTCGCCCTTGATGTTGGCGAGATCGGTGATGCCCGGGACAGCGGCAATCATGGCGTCAATAGTGACTGCACCAGATGTGTAGCCCGCCTGCGTCCCGGTTGCTGCCGCGCCCGCGATCGTGCCACCCGTTGCCAGGATTACGATATTGGGTTTCTTCCCTTCTGCGATTGTCAGTTCGCACACGAGAACAAGAAAAAACACCAGGCATGACGGCGATCTTCGATTGGATCTCATGGTTCGCTTCCTCGGGCAGAGTTCAATCTTTCTTCACGTATCGACTCTTATCCAGACCAGTCAGCTTCGCCGGATCGAGCAGTTGGTTGATCTGTTGTTCCGTAAGAAGGTGCTGTTCGCGAATAATTTCTAGGATCCCCTTGTTGGTCTTGTAGGCTTCGACCGCCAGTTCCGTCGCTTTTTCGTAACCGAGGATCGGGTTCAGGGCGGTGACAATGCCAACCGTGGTCTCCATGTAGTGCTGCAGCAACTTTTCGTTCACCGTAATGCCGTCAACACACTTCGAGCGAAATGCCATGGACCCGCGGTACAGCAAACTTTGAGATTCGATGATTGCCAGTCCCTCGATCGGCTCATAAGCATTGAGCTGCAATTGTCCGTGCGTGCCCGCCAGGCTAACGCTGTAATCGTTGCCAATCACGCGAAACGCAATGACATTAACCAGTTCAGGAATCACCGGATTGACCTTGCCCGGCATGATCGAAGAACCCGGCTGCAAAGCGGGCAAGTTGATCTCAAAGAGCCCTGCTCGCGGACCCGAGGTAAGAAGGATCAGGTCACTCGCAATCTTCGACAGCTTTATTGCCACGCTGCGGAGGGCAGATGAGTACACGACGAATCCCTGTTGATCCCAGGTGGCGGCGATCATGTCCGATGCCGGAACGATCGGCTTACCGGTCAATTTCGCCAAGTGAGCAGCGCACTTTTCCGGATAGCCCTTAGGCACGTTTATCCCCGTGCCAATGGCAGTCGCACCCATGTTCACCGAGTAAAGAGACTTTTCTGCCTGCTTCAGGAATTGAATTTCGCCTTCGAGAGAGTCCGCGAACGCATAGAACTCTTGCCCAACAGTCATGGGAACCGCGTCCTGCAATTCGGTGCGGCCCATCTTGACCATTTCAAGGTATGCGGCGCCTTTGATCCGGAAAGAGGCCGCGAGTTTCTCCAACTCGGCCACGAGCTTGTCATTGCGCAGGAGAATGGCAACTTTGATCGCAGTCGGATAAGAATCGTTGGTCGACTGCGACATATTCAGGTCATCATGCGGGTCGACGAACTGGTACTCGCCTTTCTTGTGTCCTGTTAGTTCGAGGGCGACGTTTGCGAGCACCTCATTGGCGTTCATATTTGTCGATGTGCCGGCTCCTCCTTGGTACCAGTCGACAACAAACTGATCATGATACTTGCCGTCAAGCACTGCCTGCGAGGCCTTTTCGATGGCTGCTAACTTTTCGGGCTTCATCGCGCCAACATCAGTGTTAGCCTGTGCCGCAGCCAACTTCACGATCGCCCACGCCTCGACAAACCCGGGATAGTGATTGATTGTGATATCGGAAATCTGAAAGTTTTCAAGCGCTCTGGCGGTCTGCACGCCATAGTAGGCATTGGCGGGAATCTCTTTTGGGCCGAGGAGATCCTTCTCGACTCTAACCGTGTCTTGCGCAGCTATCGATGAAATGAAAAGTAAAGACACTACAATCACGAGGCTTAAGATTCCGGCTTTCATGGCGCCTCCAAGAACATTCTCACGCTTATTCAACACTCAACCTATTCTTTCCGCGTTTGCTCGAGCGATCTCAGAGGTCAAGTAATTCGGGAGTTCACGCAGTTCATTTTCTAACCGTAGGGTAGTTGGGCGTACAACTAGGGAAATCCCTAACTCTGGTGAGCGAGATTCGATGTAGCGTGACGCATCGTTTCGCTACGAGTGAAGTTCCCCGTTCGTTGTACGAACTTTTAACGGGTCCTCTCGTTTGCTTGCCTCATGCCGTTCTGGCTAGGAGCTCGATGTTCGAGGTTTAACTCAGAATCCGACGAATTTGGCAACGGTGAGCACTAAGGATGGCCTAATCGAGATCGTAATGAGTCAGTGCAGTGCGATCTACAGCAGCAAGTGGGCAGCGGCTCGCATGCTCGCCACTGTTTTCCGATTAGCCGATGCCGATGTCGAACATACCGGGAACTACCCAGGCTGGAAACCGAACCACAAGAGTGAGATCGTCCTTGAAATGCAGACGGTGCGGCATCATTTGGCCCAACATTGTGGGGATAGAATGAAAGGGTACGCGACGGAGACCTAGCTAGCATTCGAGGAGGACTCAGAATTCCATCACACAATCACACTAGCTTCCAATAACCCTGTTGCGTTGAAGGTACTCCACGTGCTAAGAGATATACGCACATTCCTCACAGGTCAACGGCCGCCTGCTAAAAGCGGTCGCTGGGCACAGGCGGATTCTCTCGGCAAATAAGCGACACGGCGCCAACGCTGCGGAAAGCGCCAGGCTCGGCATATTGAAGAGGTGGGGGCCCACCGTACTCAGGCAGGTTATAGGTTCCAGTGCAAAGCCGACAATGCCAGTATTCGCGCGGGCTTGCTCTGCTCTAGGATTTCCTAGTAAAACGTTAGCCGAAATCGCCCCAGATCACCGGAAATCACCCCAAGGCACTCTTAGTGGGGAATCCGGGCGAAGGTGAACGCGATTCCGCGCTGAAGCCGAACACGATTCCGTTGTGATTCCGAACAGCATTCCGGTCTGAAGGTGAACGCGATTCCGGTGGGAAGGCGAACAGTTTTGTCGCCTGGCGGAATGGCGTTCGGCTTGGAGCGGAATGTTTTCCACAGACGAGCAGCAGGAGGTGCAGCGACGCTGGACAATCACCCGGCATTGAAACTCCATCAATGAAGGAGGACAGGGTGCCGGCCAGGAGAAAGTCCATGCGGAAAGTCAAAGAGGTTTTGCGGTTGAGGTTCGAGTTGGGGTTGGGGCAGCGCCAGATCGCACGCAGTTGCGGAATGGGGCTGGGCACGGTCCACGAGTATCTGGAACGGGCGGTGGCGGCCGGAATCGGTTGGCCGTTGCCGGAAGGCTTGGGCGAAGAAGAACTGGAAGCCAAGCTGTTTGGCAACCAGCCCGTGCAGGCCGCAGCGATGCGACAACGGTCGCAACCGGACTGGAAAGCGATTCACCAGCAACTCCAGCAGCATCGGCATCTAACCCTGCAGTTGGTGTGGGAAGAATACCGGCAGGCGAATCCTGAAGGGTATCGCTACAGTTGGTTTTGCGAGCGTTATCAGCACTGGCGGCGGCACCTGGATGTAGTGTTGCGCCAGGAACACAAGGCCGGGGAGAAGATGTTCGTGGACTGGGCGGGGGCAACGATTCCCGTGTATGACGCCACGACGGGGCGAGCCTGGCCGGCATCGTTGTTTGTTTCCGTGCTGGGTGCCAGTTCCTATACCTACGCAGAAGCGACTCGGGATCAGCAACTGGAAGCCTGGATTCAGGCGCACATCCACGCGCTGGAGTTTTTCGGCGGAGCGCCGACTTTGGCGGTGCCTGATAACACCAAGACGGCGGTCACCCGAGCCTGCCGCTACGATCCAGATCTGAATCCCACTTATCAAGAGTTTGCGGTGCACTACGGGATGGGAGTAGTGCCAGCGCGTCCCTACCGGCCACGGGATAAGGCCAAGGCCGAGAGCGGAGTGCAGGTATGCGAACGCTGGATCGTGGCGGCGCTGCGGAATCGGAAGTTCTTTAGCCTGCAGGAACTCAACCAGGCGATCCGCGAGTTGCTGGTGCGATTGAACGAGCGTCCTTTCCGCAAACGGGACGGATCGCGGTCGAGTCTGTTTCAGAGCCTGGAGAAACCGGCTCTGGCACCTTTACCGGCCGAGCGCTTCGACATGAGCCAGTGGTCGCGTGCCACCGTCAACATCGATTACCACATCGCCTTCGATGGGAACTTTTACAGTGTGCCGTACACTCTGGTGCAGCAGGTCGTGGAAGTCCGCTCCACGCCGACCACGGTGGAGATCTTCCACAAGGGCAACCGGATCGCTTCCCACCTGCGCAGTCGCAGGCGCGGTCAAGCGATCACCCAGAATGAGCACCGCCCCAAGAGTCATCAAGCCCATCTCGAATGGCCGCCATCGCGGATGGTGAACTGGGCACACAGCATCGGTCCCCACACGACCCTGTTGTTCGAGCGAATCCTGAATGAGAAGCCGCACCCGGAGATGGGCTACCGCTCCTGTCTGGGCATCATTCGCCTGGCGCAGCAGTATTCGGCACAACGCATGGAGGCCGCGGCGGAACGGGCACTCCTCTCCCAGGCTTGCCGCTATCAGAGCGTGAAGTCGATCTTGAAGAACTCGCTCGACGCGGTTCCCTTATCCCCATCGCAGCCTGGCTCCCCGCCTCTGACCCATGACAATGTCCGCGGCGCCGACTACTTCGACCAAGGGGGACCGACATCATGCTGAACCAACCGATGATGGAAAAGCTGGTGGCCATGCGGCTGCAAGGCATGGTCGAGGGTCTGAAGGCGCAGGAGCAAGATCGAGCGATCAACGAGCTGAGTTTCCTCGAACGACTCGCGCTGCTGATCGATCAACAGTGGAGTTGGCGCGAGAACCAGGCGCTGGCGCGAAGACTGAAAGCGGCCAAAATGCGAGGACCGGCCTGTGTGGAGGACATCGACTATCGCACGGCGCGTGGCTTGGACAAGACGGTAGTGCGTGCTCTGGCAAAAGACTCGGCCTGGGTCCGCAACCACGAAAACATTTTCGTGTTGGGTCCGACCGGCGTGGGCAAGAGCTTCATCGCATCGGCTCTGGCACAGAAAGCCTGTCGCGACGGCTACTCGGCTCTTTATCTGCGGGCTGCCGCCTTGCTGCGTGAATTGGCCCTGGCACGGGCCGATGGAAGCTTGCGCCACTTCCTGGCTCGACTGGGCCGTATCGATGTTCTGGTCATTGATGACTGGGCGATGGCGCCGCTGAATGAAAACGAGCGCCGCGAAGTTTGGGAGATCTGCGAAGATCGTTACCAGACTCGTTCCACCATCCTTACTTCCCAGTTACCAATCTCGCGCTGGCACGAGCAAATCGGCGATCCCACCATCGCTGACGGCATCCTCGACCGTCTGGTGCACAACGCTCATCGCATCGAGATGCGCGGAGAGTCCATGCGCAAGAAACGCAATCCGCCACAGGACGAGAAGAAGGAATGAACCAAAGTCAACATCTTTGAGTGCGAGTTGGCGATTTCGCGCCACCTATCACATTGAGGGGTAGTCGTGCAGCGAGCAATCCGTTAGGAGCAAGACTTTGCTGCCAGCCTGAGCTCGAAGTTGCAACTATCAAGGTAGGTCGCTCTGCGGTTCGAGGCCAATATTTCGCCAGCTCTGCTCGTTTCGAATCCATGCTGTCTGATTCTTCAGCCTGACCTGTAGCCACAAATCGTCGCCGTTACAAATCACCGCACCGAGGTCGCTATTATTGCGAAATTCGACGCGAGCCCAGATTCCTGCAACCCGAATGCGCTGCCCTCTGGCCATCGAAATCATAAACTGTTCTGCACCCTGGTTGTGGTCGCGATAGACACGTAATCTCAAGTTCCGTATTGCCTTCAGGGATGAGAGGGACGAACTGAGGGAAAGCCGCTCATCTTCGGGCGCAAGAACAATTCGATGTTGGTCGAAGTCAAACTTCAACTGTACGGCAAAACGGAAGGAAGCAGCCTGAAACTCGCATGCAGGCGTCAGCCCGCTGGGCGGCGCCAGGTTCGGATTCGCCAGCATGGTCTCGACTCCGTTTTCGCAACTCAGAGCAGGTGCGAACGGGTGCAGACCCAATGTCGTCGCCTCAAAGTACTGCGTGAACGAGCTCGATCGGCCACTCCTTGTACCTTTTATAGCGGCACTAACCATAAGGAACTGTGGGTGATCCGGATATCCGGTGCTCGATATACCGACGTCCATGAATCGTTGATCGCCCGAAACGCTTTTTGCAAATACCGCTGCGCCGCTTATCTCGCGTACCTCGATATGATCTGATTCGGCGGGCTGCGCCTGGGACCCGATGCAGTCAGCCACCGAGCCGGCGAGAGAGCAATCAACTTTATAAGCGTGACCACAAACGTGGAGCGCTCCGTCGTCGGGCCCGGTATAGCTCGCACACTGCTGCAAGGCCATCGCAACGCACATGAGTGGTGCTAGCAACATGTCCAAATTCTATTCCCGGCAAACCGTTGCTGAGTAGCGGTGGATTACCTCGTGTGCCACTCCGTGCGAAGCGCAATCTGGGATAACGCAGGACCGCTAGGTGTTTGCCGTTCGATAGATGTTCCGAACAGGGTCAGCATGACGGTTTCCGTCACAACCAAGTATGAAAAGGGCTCAGGCTCAGGCTCATCCTTCTGTCTCAATAACTTGGCGCCCTTTTCAAGGGAGACCAACTCGCACCCAATCCGTCCAGGACAGAATTATCAGCGAAACCCACTCGTCTCTTCTACAACGAGGAGGCAGGGGCAAAGGGGCTGCCGCCCCTTTCCCCTGCACCCCCAATCCCCGCCGGACCTCCTCCGCTTCGCTTCGGACCACCTCTCCCGGACGATCTCGCTTGACGAAGCCGAACACTTCTTGCACAATCATCACGCCAGCGTCGCTGCGCTCCGACTGCTGTTCACCTTCACTCCGGAACGCCGTTCGGCTTGCCTCCGGAATCGATGTTCACCTTCACCGGAATACCCACTTAGTCCAACGAAGGAGAACAACGCGCAAACCCGCATCAATATTGAAGTTTGCCTGCATGAGTGGTATTTTCACGGTGCCCTTGGAAATGGTGGGAATCGTATTGAAAAACTCCTGACTGCAGTGAAACTGCAAACGGCTTAAGCGCGTGCACCTCCCTCTTGAGCTACGCTTAGTCAATGGCATGAGCCCACCTGTCCCCGAGGTCACTGTCCTGGTTCACAAAATCACTATCAACCGCCGAGAACGGGTGTACGAGTTCCATATCAAGAGGGTTATTAATTTCAGGTACTGGGACAAACGCCGACAGATGGCGAAGCGGTGAATCTTTCAACTCCGCCGGCGCTTAGAGGGGTCAGATTCAGTTGTTAGAAAACCCTGCCGAAATCGCCTTCTTGAAGCCCCCATAAACATTGCTGTGTCGCATCTCGCTGCCTAGCGTTAGAAAAGTGTAGTTTTCTAACACAGGTTGCACCGGGCTGTTCTCCGTTGAGTCGTCATTCCGATACTCAGAATGACAACTTCATTGCGAATTGAATGATTCGGGGCTGGGCCGTTCCGTAGGTATTGGACGATGACGCCCCCGCCAATCCGGTAATCTGTCCGAACGTAGCATCTTGGAGGTTACCGTCCGGGTTGCCGAAATTGACGTTGTTGAATGCGTTGAAAAACTCGGCTCTGAATTCTAGCGCGAGCCGCTCAGTGATCTTGGCCTCCTTAGTCGCAGCCAGATCGACATCGAAATATCTCGGTCCGCGAAGAATATTTTTTCCTGTATCACCGAACGTGCCTATTTGATTCACCACGAATGCGCCTGTGTTAAACCACTCCTGCACTTCCGCCGCATGGGAACGGCCACCACCCAGGACCGCCTGCTGAACACTGGACACGGCAAGATCAGCGCGATCCCCTAACATGCCGCTCAAAGAATTGTCGACGCCGCTGAAGATGGAAAACGGAGATCCCGACTGCCAGGTCAAGGTTCCGGAAAGCCCCCAGCCATTCACAATTTGGTTGAGTCCCTTGGGCAGGTGGGCATGCGGAACCGCGTAATCGCCGCTGATTTTGAAAACCTTCGATAGATCGTCATCCGAGGGGCCATAATCGAACGAGCGACCGCAACTGCAGCTGTTGGTTAAGTAAGGCGATCCCCCGATCGGGGCGAAGTCGTTCAACTCCTTGGACCAGGTAAAGTTGGTCAGAAAAGAGAAGCCATGGGTCATGCGCTTTTCGAGAGTGATCTGGGCGGCATTGTAGTTGCTGTTGACTCCGGAGTTGATGGAAGCAATGGATCCATAGCCGGGGTAAGTAGGGACTTCCTGCTGAAGAGTCGGATCCCAATGAGCGGGGTTCAACTGGAGCAGGCCGTTTTCTTGATCTCCGGTGCCACTAAGATAACGTCCGGTGTTGCCCACATAGGCGAGGCGCAACATCCAGTCCCGTTTGAATCCGTGTTCCGCCGTCAGGTTCCAGGCCAGCACCATGGGTAAGCGGAAGTGGCGGTCAAAGATCTGATTAAAAGAGATACCGCCGGTAGGGAAGGTCGCGTTCGGTCCTGGATTGAGAGGACCAAACTGGCCGGGAAACGGGTTCGCGACTCCCCCGCTTCCATACGGATCGGCCACGGTTACCCAAGGAGCGCCCGGGCTGGAGCCCAGGTTAATGATAGGAGCGAACGGAGGAATCCCCACAACGTCTTCGAATGCGACTGTGTTTGGAGCCTCGTAATAATAACCGGCTCCGCCGCGAAGACTCGTGTTCCCATCTTCTGTAACCCGATACGCGAAGCCCAGGCGCGGTGCAAAGTTTTTCGGGTTGTTGTAAATGGAAGAGGCTGGGCATCCCGGGTCGTGATTTGCTCCGCCGAACAGCATGCCTACGGGAGCATTCGGGTAACGCTGAGACTGCGCTCCCGGAACAAAACAGGCCACTCGCCCTTCGCTATCGGTGTAGGGGAAGAAAGGATCCCAGCGAAGTCCTGCGCTTAACAGAAGCCGGGGTGTAGCTTTCCAGTTGTCCTGCACGAAGAGGCTTTCCCTGTATCCAGTAAAATTCAGGTAAAGTCCCCCGCCTTGCGTAAACGCGGAAATAGCTCCCAACTCGAAATCTGCCAGAGGATTGCCGGTGAGGCTCTCAAAGTCGAAAACTCCGCTTTGCTGGTATTGGTTCCCCATGGGCAGGCGAATCCGGACAAATTCGCCGCCGAACTGCACCTCATGCTTACCCTTCATCCAGGTCGCGACTTCACGAAGCGATTGATCGCCGCGATTCCAGACCCCATAGGGCGTGCCCGGTAGGGTAAAGTCTCCGCCTACCGTTACATTGAGGACGGGGCCATTCCCGCCTCCGAGGTTTTGCGGGACCGCGATGTTCACGCCGGCGTCGGCCATGCTGAAGGGAGCCGAGGAGAGAGTTGTGCCATTCACGCTGTTATATCCGAAGTAGCTGCTCAATAAGAAAGTGGGGGAAATGCTATAGATATCGACAATGCCGATGTTTTTGAGAACCAGATGTTCGGCATCGCCTCGGAGCTGCAGAAGGTTCGAAGAAGGCGGAATGAAGATCGGGTTCGTATAAATCATCTGAAAGTAATGACCGCTCAGATGATGCTTGCCGAAGTTGAAGTCCACTTTGACTAAATATTCGTCGGTGTTCTGAGCATCCGGCCCACCGTTAAAGTTCAGTTCATCATTTGGTCCATTCGGTAGCGGAATATGGTTCAGGATGTACGTGGCAACGGGGCTTACAGGAATTTGATTAGTTGGATATGGCGCCCCCGTGTTTGGATTTACCAACTGAGTACCCGGAAGCAGGTCCGAAAAATCTCCGGTGCGTTCCGCAGCATTCGGAACGGAGGCAATCTGGCCGTTGTCGGCGGTGCGAAACCGTGTCCCCTGGTAGCTCCCGAAATAAAATAGACGGTTCTTGATAATGGGCCCGCCAATGCTCCCCCCGAATTGATTCTGCTTAAGCGGATTGACCAATCCTCCGGAAAAGTAATCGCTGGCATCGAGCGCGGAGTTCTGCAGAAATTCGAATACATCTCCGTGAACCTGGTCAGTTCCCGATTTTGTGACGACGTTCACGACACCGCCGACCGCGTTTCCATAATTGGCGCTCATGTTGCCTGTGACCAGGTTGAACTCCTGGATGGCGTCAGGGTTGGGAAAAGGTACGTTGGTATTGATGTAGGTGTCGTTGGCATCAACCCCATCCAACAAGTAATTAACCCCGTTAGTGCCGCCTCCGTTCACCTTAGCGTACTGCTCGCTGGGAAAAACGCCTCCCTCGCAGTTGGCGGCGCAATAGTTGGCGGTGACATTGGTGGTCCCCGGCGCCAGAAACACTAACTGTTGTATGTCCCGGCCGTTCAGTGGTAATCCAGTGATCTCCTTCTGATCGATCAGTTGGCCGACAGTGGCAGAGTCAGTGGTAACCAGCGACGAATTCGCAGTCACAACAACCTGTTGTTCGACCATGCCCACTTGAAGGCGAACGTCCTGGGTGACTGCTTCACCGACGGACAGCACAATTCCTTTCTGAACATACCGGGTATACCCGGTCACTGAAACCGTGATCTGATAAGTGCCTACCGGCAAGCTGGGAAAGAGGTACTGTCCGGTAGATTCGCTCTTTGTGGTCTTGGTATACCCCGTCCCGAGATCTTGAACGGCTACGGTCGCTCCCGCCACGACTGCATCCGACGGGTCACTGATGACCCCACTAAGGCGAGCCGTAGTGAACTGGCCCCACGCCGGCATCGTTGCTCCGAAAACCAGAATGAGTCCGAGGGAGAAGCAAATGAACCAACGCGATGGCAATGGGCTGCGAAATTCTCTCTTCATTGTTTACCGTCCCTGAGAGCCAAGTATGCTTGCGTCAACTATTGGTCTATCATTTACTGCGTTCTGTTTCGCTTGACGAGCCACCATTCTGGACCGTCGCCACTCTCCACGACCGAATCAAACAACGTGATATTCAGGCATAAATTCTCACATTTTGGACAACCCGGCTTATGACGCCGTCGGGGCTGGGTCGGTCAGGCATCAAGTTACAGCGCAAGGAGAAAAACATCCCCAGCAACTGACCGAACAAGACGTCCATGGGCGGTCGACAATCGTCCGGCACCGCTATACTGGTGTCCGGCGAAAGATAGCGCTCGGCGAAACCATCCAACGGTAGCTTGGAATGCCCACCCACTGCGATCTGAGTTTTCACCAGTCGCTTCCGCATGAGTTCCTGCAACAGATCTCGTTCGTAGCCAGCAACCTTCTCATCGCTCGAAAGAAAAGCAACCAGCAGCGTGGTTCTATCGAGAGCTGCCATGGGGCCATGTCGCAGTCCCAAGGCCGATCCCGAGATCGTCAGGATTCTGCCCGCAGTTAGTTCCAGTACCTTCAACCCAGATTCAACGGCCACCCCCTCGAGAGCGCCCGATCCGATAAAACAAACCCTTTCATAAGGTTCCGCGGCAAGCGCTGCCGCGGCATCAGCAGCATGTGGAAGGAAAGTCCTTCCCGCCTCTACGAGCTGGCTGAGTATCGCTTCGTATCGCCCGAAATTATGAACATGAGCCATGCACTGGCCGAACACGACCATATTCGAGAATGAACTAGTCATGGCCAGACCGCGGTCGTTAACCGCATCGTCGAGGGCGATCGTGAATGCTTGCGGTTTGCCGGCAGTGCAACGAATCATGCGTCCCTCTGCGTTACACGACACGACAATGTGATGTATATCCGGATGACTCACCAAAGCTTTTTCTATAGCAGACACCCCTTCGGGGCTATCGCCGGATCGAGAGAACGAAATCCAGACGTACCTCTGACCTGGAATCAGCCACTCCTCTCCGTCGGTCAGGAGGCTGGTGCTGGGAATGGCAATGACTTCACATTTCCAGAGCCGACGAAAGACGTGCACCAGACTTCTACCCACGTAGTCGGAAGTGCCAGCGCCGATGAGAAAAACGGTTGGTTTCGGACACACAAGATCGTCGAACCCGGCCTGCCCAAGGAACTCCGCAAGCCTCGTGCGATGTTCTTGAAAGATAGAAAACGTCGACTCCCAGGTGGCAGGCTGCTGTGCAATTTCCGCGGGGGTGTATTGCAGACCGCGCTCGATCTTCTCTTCTCTCGAAAGATCAAGAAGTTTCGCAAGAGCATTCACGCCGCAGACTCCTCGGTAAACTCTGCCGAAACCCGACTTGTAAGCTGCCAACCTTCCGTCGGCGAAGGGCGGAAGACGGATTCGGTGTACTTTCGTTTTGTTACGTATCTATACATTTACTTACGATTTGAAATGGAAGTCAAGGGCAAAAACAAGCGCGGCTCAAATGGCTTATTTTTCCGCAGATACGCCTTCTAGGTATGGCTTCGCAGGTTTGGGCTGGTTGTCAGCCCCTTTTCTCGCATCGCGTCTTGTCAGGTCCGGGCACTTGAATCGATATGTTAAAACTCAGGGAAGGATTGCCCTTATTCCCGTGATCTCACAAAAATCGACTAATGCCGGATATAGTTCTTCACCGTATCCCAGACATGCATATTCATTGGTCCAATGCTGGAGCAAAACATCGATGTCACAATACGCGGTAACGAAACCGTGTGGCCAGAAGGGGATGCCACATTCGTTGAGCCGACGTTCAATCTGATCTGGTGCGGGCTCGAAAATGCTGGCTCGCGTAATGACCATTTGGAAATCACCGTTCACCCTGCCGAGTCGGGCCAACACTCCTTCTCCTACTTTGCAAATCAACTTCACCGACAGTCCACCGGCTTCGCCTTCCGTAGGAATACCGTGCTCAGAAAAGCCAGCCGGACCCAATTTGCTGGCCAACGAGGGTGGGCAAGCGCCATCCCCGATGATCTTGATCTCTCTTGTTTTCTTGTCAATGTGCTGCAAATCGCCGTAATACACTCTCTCTTTGCTCAATTTGGTCAGGAGGAGAACAGTCAAAGCGGTATTGAAATCGCCCAGCGTAGAAGTACCAATTCCATCCTCAAGCATCATGCTCTGCGCAAAACAAGTGGCAGAGTAATCGCCGGCGAGACCGGGAAACGATTGAATGGTGTAGAAATCAAACCTTTCCTTCGCTACCACTTTTCTTAGAGCCAGATACAAACGCATCGACCGTTCACTCACTGCGTTTCGCTCGGGTTCCTTGCCAAACAGCTGTTTCAGCCTAGGCTGAAGGTCATTCAGTTCCTCTGTGGAGATTGCTTCTGCGGTTTGCTTCAACTCCGCCGTATCGCGGGAATCGATATCGATGCCAAACATTCTCATCCACTGGGAGGGATCAGCGGCGCCGCAGGTTTGCCCCATCCCGCGACCGCCAAACGTGCCGATGGTGGACATGTTCAAGAAATTTTTCAGATGTGAAGCGCGAGCGTAGCTCACGATTTTGATTACGGTGTCTTGTTCCTCCAGGCTTCCGTAAACGAATTTGTGCTGGACACCGATTTCAAGCAAACCGCCGTGCAGCACCAATCCGCCAACGGGCCGCCAGCCTTGAGAGCCGGGATGCGTCCACAGGAGCAAGCCTTTGCCGCTTGCGCAGTAATCGCGAATGGCGCCGACCATATGCGCCGCCCAAACCCAGGTCCCGGAAAATAGGACGACGGCATCGATGGTGTCGTCGCATTTCATTTTCTTGAATGCGGATCGAGCTTCTTCTTTGCTGGCGACAACCACGTTATGCTCAATGACTTTCAACCCAGCTGCAACTAACGCATTCTTGGCGCGCTGAACCAATGCGTCATCAATAAAGGGGGTACCCATCGGGTCTTTTAGACCGTCTTTGTGAACTCCAAAAACGATGAATCCGATCGTGGCTTGTATCACCGTTCCTCCTATTGGCTTCCCGTACTTTCAGTGCCTGTGATTGCCGTCATCGCTGAACGCAGACGGCGATATTGTTTGACTTGTTGTGCATAGGCCGCTGCAATCGCAGGATCGGGCGACACCGCCGAAACATCGCGAACCACGAGTTCAACAGCCTCCCGCAAGCTTCCGTATTCGCCGCACGCGACCCCGCCCAGTATGGCTCCGCCGAGACACACTGCCTCCGGACGCGACATGACATGCAACTGTCGGCCCGATAAAGCGGCTCGCAACTGAAGACCCAACGCCGACCGCGAGCCTCCGCCAGTGACGTACACATCCCGAAACCCTCCCACTGCGTTTGCCAAAATGTCGGTCATCTGTGACAGTTCACAGGCAATCCCTTCGAGGATGCCTTTGTAAATCTGGCTGCGGGTGGTGTTCGGACTCAAGCCGAAGATGATTCCGCGTGCATGCGGGTCGAAATCAGGATTGCAGGTGCCGATCAGATTAGGAGTAATGCAAAGCCCCGTCGCGCCTGCCAGTGCTTCTCGTTCCAGTGTCGCATAGTGGATGGACTCCGCGTAAAACGGATCCGTGTCCTCGGCGAGTTCGCCTTGCCCGTACAACAGATCGTGGAACCACTTGATCATGATTCCCGATGGAAAATACGCCAGCGTGACGAACTTGTCTGGAACCACGTGGCAATACGAGTTGAGGGAAGCCTCAAGCGCTGCATCCGTTGAGCAGGGCTGATCGGAAGCCGCAACCAGACATTCGTAAGTACCCATCGAGTCGACCACACGGCCCGAAACGATAGCACCAACTCCCAAAGCACCGCAGGGTTGATCGTGCCCTCCGATTACGACCAATGTTCCAGCTTCGACACCGAGTTGACTGGCGGCCGGTCCGTCCAGCTTTCCGGCAATTGTTCCAGCCGGTACAGGAACGGGCAGGCAGTCGGCGTTTAGTTCTGTAGCAGCGAGAATTTCTTCGGACCAGCGGCGTTGCCGTATATCGAACGCTAGATAGCGCGAGGCCAGGGAATAATCGATATATGGAGGTAGTCCTAACCGCGAAAGAACATAACCAATCACACTAAGGAAACGAACCGACGGAACAAAAATGTCCGGTCTGTGTTTGCGCAGCCAAAGAAATTTCGGTACCGGATACATGGGATGAGCGACCTGGCCGGTGATTTCGAAAAGTCGCCTTCTTCCGATTTTTCTTTCGAGACACGCCGTTTCTGCCGTGGCGCGATTGTCCTGGTTGAGAATGGCCGGAGCGATTGCCTCGTCGCGTCCATTTACCGGCACAAAAGTTTCGCCGTGTGAGTTCAGGCACAGAGCTCGGACGGGATCAGAAAGATTCCTAGATATCGCTTGCGAACAATGGCACACCGCCTGCCAAAAGCGCTCGGGATTTATCTCCGCGTGCGAAGGGGCGGGAAACTCAGGCGTGTACCCGAAGGCGTGCTGGGCAATGATCTCACCGGTTAACGCAAACACCACCGCTTTGCATCTACTTGAACCGATATCAATAGCAAGCAAACTCATGGCGGTTTTCGATTGCCGAGGTGCGGTATACCTATCAACGATTACCACTTATTCATAGGAATTCGTCTGCCGCGACTGAAAGCTTCCGGCCACGCGCTCCGGACTCAACAACATCAATCTTTCTCTTGTTTTTGGCAAGGGAAACACTTGCTACGCCACGAAATGTCTCTGGCACTTCAAACAACAAAATCAGAAACCGGACTTCAGCCTTGGATTTGGCCGGGAGCCACCGATACGTTGGTTCTCCGAACAACGCACCTTGCTCGATGGTTTGGCGTCGCGGAATAGGGAAGGGAGTTGTGCTGAACTCCAGCCCCCGACAGAACGTTTTTCCTCGCCACGGTGCTGAACTCCGATTGTATCGTTCTTCCCAATTGCCAACCCAAGGGAAATCTACCCGCCGAAATGCGTACACGATGAGAAGCTTCAAGTGAGGGTTGCATGCTGCAATGAAACCAATCTCAAGTTCTGGATTCAGCAGTTGCGATGTATAGTGTCCAAACCGCTGCGCCGGGGTAAAGCGTAAGTTCATCCGCTCGCCATTTTTTGCGGGTGCATTGGGCCACCTAAACTCAGCATCCGGTGCAAGAGAAAATCGAGGGCTGTAACTAGCCGGGCAAACCTTCGCCCGCGTCGCCGGCATGTCGAACCAGGTGGTACCCGCTTCCAGAAACGGTGGCCCGAAGGTTACATGTTCGTTCCACGAAATGGGTCGGTCGTAACTGCTGAGGTTGACCGCCTCTTCTTTGCAATAGATCACCGGATTTAGACGGTCAAGTGTCAGGGTTCGGCTGAAGCTGATTCGAGCTTCGGGAAGAGTCAAACCATATTGCAACTGTGGCTTCGGCGACTGTGCTTGATGCTGAGCGGCCCATTTCAACGCAGGCGCTTCGCCGTGGGTAGTGAGGCCGGCGGCAGTTTCTTCCGCCGAAGGCGGCCCGAAGTGATCGAAGCTAAGGCTGTGCCCTGCAATTCCGGACAATAACCTGCCATCCGGCGGAGGTCCGTACTTACGAGCATGTTTCGTAGTCGTGTACTCGAATGGATCGATCGTCGCCCATTGCGGCCGCCAGAGCGGGTTCACTCCGGCACACGCATTCAGATTCAACTCGCAGATATGCCCTCCGCCTTCAAGAACGGAAACATATCCCCAATCCGCTCGCAGGCGGAATCCGGGACGACCGTCCATCACATTCTTGCTGCGCGAGACCGCCAGCGCTTGGGAACCCGATGTCGTCATCTCGTGATCGCTCGAAATTCTGCCTTTCCTTCAAGCGCAGCGCGTGCCTGTTCAAGAAATGCGCCGATATTGTCGGCCTGGAAAACATTGCGTCCAAAGAAGACACCAGCCGCTCCAGCGGCCGCAACGTCGCGGACCACATCGAGGGCGTGTTTGTCCGTGGCATGACGGCTTCCACCGAGCACCAGAATCGGTATAGTACATTTTTCCACCACTGAGCGCATTGAGGCCGTATCCCCGCTGTAATCCGTCTTAACGGCATCTGCACCAAGCTCTGCTGCCATACGAGTGTGGAGGTTCAGCCACTTGGGATCTCCCGGATTCTGCACATCCTTCCCTCGTGCGAGAGATTCAACAATCAGCGGGATTCCAACTCGTTCACATTCGCGGGCCACTTCGGCGTTACGAGTGATCTCCTTCATCTCGAACTCGGCATCGCCGGTACCTACGACCAGATAGGTCAGAACGGCGTCTGCGCCGTGTCGCAGCGCTTCCTCGGGGCGTGCGAGAAGCGAACTGTGCAGTGCGCCGCTTCCATTTTGCCCCACCGCGGACCAAACCGTAGTCCAATCAAGGCGGGCAATCAGAGCCGGTATTGGACCGGGTGTCGTTGAGTTCGCGAATTGACGGATGAGTCCAAGATTCAGCAGCAATGCATCGACATTGGCTTGGGCAAATTGTCGAATCTTTCCTAGGGGGTCTTCAGTTCCAGGAATCGGCCCCAGTACCAATGCATGATCGAAAGCTACGACCAGGGCCCGATGTTTCGCGCCTCCCAGCACACGATTCAGACGAATCTTCTTGCCACAATCGCTCACAGTGCCCTCACGTCACCCTTAAATTAAGGTGGACCCAAATTATCTCCCAAGTGAGCGATTGTCATCTACTTGTTCTAATATGTTCTTCGCCTATGGCAAAGAAGACCGAATCGCCCCCCCACCTGACGCGCGCCTTCGGTTTACTTCATGCCACGGCGCTGAACATCTCCAACATGGTGGGAATCGGGCCTTTCATCACCATCCCGCTATTGATGGCCTCTATGGGTGGCCCGCAATCCATGTTGGGCTGGCTGACCGGCGCGCTCATCGTAATTTCCGACGGTCTGATATGGAGCGAACTGGGGGCGGCCTTGCCGGGCTCCGGTGGTAGCTACCATTTTCTTCGCGAAGCGTACGGCCACCAAAGTTGGGGCCGCCTGATGGCTTTTCTTTTTATCTGGCAATTCGTTCTGAGCGGGCCTTTGGAAATCGCCTCCGGCATGATCGGATTCGGAAACTATTCTTCCTACCTCTGGCCGGGATTATCGGCTCGAGGGCAGCAATACGTTGCGGTGGCCGTGGGCCTCGCTGCTTTGTTTCTCTTATGCCGGCAGATCACATTCCTGAAAAAGGTCACCCTCACCCTGTGGGTTGGCACGGTGCTTGCGATGGTAACCGTCATCGTCACCGGTTTTTCCCACTTCAATGCTCATGTGGCGTTCGATTTTCCTCCCGGGGCGATGACCTTTAATCGTGGCTTCGTGCTCGGTCTCGGCAGTGCTACTCTGATCGCCGTGTACAACTATCTCGGATATTACGATGTCTGCTACATCGGCGACGAAGTGCAGAATCCTTCTTACGTAGTGCCGCGCTCGATTCTGTATTCGCTCGCAGTCTGCTGTGTGGGATATGTGGCGTTGCATCTCGCTTTGATGGGAGTGGTACCGTGGCGAGAAGGAATTCGTTCGGACTTCATTGTTTCTGATTTCATGGAGCACCTCTACGGCAGGGGCGCCGCCATCGTAGTGACAGTTTTTGTCCTCTGGTCGGCTTTTGGCGCCGTGTTCGCGCTTCTTCTGGGCTATTCGCGAATTCCTTATGCGGCTGCGATCGATGGCTATTTTTTTCGTCCGTTTGCGCAACTGCATCCTACGAAAAACTATCCTCAGGTTTCACTTCTGGTTCTGGGCGGTGTATCGATTGCCGCCGCATTCCTCAAGCTTGATCAGCTCGTCAGTGCATTGATCACCACCAGAATTCTGGTTCAGTTTCTCGGACAGCTATTTGCCATTCCGCTCCTGCGACGAAAATTTCCGGACAGCGCGCGGCCGTACAAGATGTGGTTTTATCCCGTCCCCATGGTCATTGCTTTCTTTGGGTGGGCATACGTTTTTCTGACCTCGGGCTGGCTCTACATCAAGATCGGTTTATTGACGCTTCTAACCGGCGTTCTGGTCTTCTTCATCTGGGCGAAGTGGAAAGCTACATGGCCGTTCAACCCGAGCCAGGATTCCGCGTGAGGGCCCTATCAAGATCCGTTATAAACAGGAGCAAGTCATGATTGGAGATGCTTTTCGCGGCATTCGGTTTCCCACGCGATTGGTCGGACAAATCCGCCGGGTCCAGACTGCAACACTCTTCATCGCCTGCATGGTGATCCTGGTTGGAGCCTATCTGGGCTTTGCTGACCCGGCTCAAGCCTCTGAACTCGTTGTTCGCACCGAGGGCCTATCTGTGGTTGTGCGGCCGAGCGATGGCACATATGAAATACAAACAGGGGTTGGCGGACACAGCATCATTCACGCAAGGGTAGCTGCGCAGATCGATCAGAAGTGGGTTAAATCGACGGATTATCCGAAACACGAGATAACACAATCGAATTTTGAGGATGCTCTTGGGCACGGCAAGAAAATAACAATCACTTCGTCCGGCCTTTCGAATCTGCCTGATCTCGCCTATACATTGCAAATCTATGACGGGAGACCTTTCGGTATCGTCGAGACCGAAGTACAAAATCACACTGGCAAGCCGCTAACGATCCAAAGTATCCGAAGCGTCGAGGCCGTCGGGAGCAAACTTATCGATCTCAGCGGCGCCGAGAAGAGCGACCGAGTTCTCTCGGACAGTTTCAGCGAGGATTGGCCCCCGTTACAGATTTACGATTTAGGGAAAGCTCCCAAGGGTATGCACCGGGCCGTGGGCAGCCAACTTATCTACAACCGGGAGAGCAAGGAGAGCCTATTTTTT
Organism: uncultured Acidobacteriota bacterium; assembly: GCA_963837015.1. GTDB lineage: Bacteria > Acidobacteriota > Terriglobia > Terriglobales > Acidobacteriaceae > JABDBE01. The sequence continues at coordinate 32,673 of CAWIMI010000027.1, forward strand.
GGGGCACTCACTTCCAGCCGATTCCTCACCATCATTCATTTGCAGACGCAATCTTCGCTAGCGAATGGCCCCAGCATCACTTCATTCACGGTCGATTCGACTGGAACCACTGAGATACAAGCAACGGATGAAGAATCCGGCATGCGAGAAGGACCGGCGGAAAACCTGATTGAACTAAGCGTTCCCCTTTCCGCAGGCGAATCGATAGCCTCAGAACGCGTGATGTTTGCTGCCGGAAAAGACTATCATTCGCAACTCGATAACTACGGCGCCGCGATTCGAGAGCTGCATCATAGCCGCATCAGCCCAGACAATATGCTCGGGTGGTGGAGTTGGACGGCCTATTACACAAAGATCACCCAAGGCGCCGCACTCACGAACGCTCAATGGCTGGCCGAAAATCTTAAGGATCTGGGTTACGACTATTTTCATTTTGACCTGGGTTACGGATACGCTCGCGGCGAATACACCACACCCAACGCCGCTCAATTCCCCGGTGGCATGTGGGATCTTACTCACCGCATTTGCCGATTGGGACTGAAGGTGGGAATTTGGACGGCTCCCTTTGAAGTGGCCGAGCGGGCCTGGATTTACGAGCACCATAAAGATTGGCTGCTGCACAACGCACACGGCGATCCGATTTCGATTGGAACGGCTGAAGAGATGGAGGGCGAACGCCTGTTCGTCTTAGACGTTACCCATCCCGACGCCCAGGAATATCTCCGGCAGACCTATCGCACACTGGTCCGGGAATGGGGTGCGCGCTACATCAAGCTCGACTTCATGGACAATACCGCAATCGAGGCCTACTACCATCGCCCGAAAACAACTGCACTCGAAGCCCAGCGAATCGGACTCGAGATTATCCGTCAGGCAGTCGGCGAAGACGTGCTCCTCGATAAAGATGGGAGTCCGATGTTGAACCCGGTTGGCTTGGTTGACGAGGGTCGTATATCCCAGGACACCGGTCATGCGTTTCTCCGCAGTAAGGAGGCTGAGCCGGGCATCGCGGCGCGTTATTACATGCATCGCAACTTTTTCATCGCTGACCCGGACGCGTTCACAGTTTCCCGACAGCTCATTGAGGAACGCACCATTCAAGCGCCACTTACATTGAATGACGCTCAGGTCTCGATCATTCTGTCGGCAGTTTCTGGAGGAATGTTCGAAATTGGCGACGACCTCCCAATCCTCGGGAGTGACCCGGACCGCGTGGCATTGGTCAAGAATCCCGATTTGCTTGCAATGGCGAAACTTGGACGCGCTGCTGTGCCTCTAGATCTCCTGAGTTATGCAGATAAGGATGAGCAACCGAGCGTTTTTCTGCTGCACGAAGACCAGCGCCAGTCCATGTTGGCAGTCTTTAACTGGACCGAGCAGCCGAGTTCTCACACTTTCACTTTTTCCGATTTAACACTCCCAACAGGGCATTCATACAAATTATCCGATTCTTTCGCGCAAGATCAGCCGTTAGCGATGGACCACGAAACGCTCCTCCTGGACAATCAACCCGCGCACTCAGTAAAGCTGATCAAAATTATTGATACTTCGATTCCCATGGCCGCACCTTCGATTGCCTTCCAAGTACCGTCTCAAGCAAAGATTGGGGAAGAAATTGAGTTCTCCAGCATAGCGTCTAAAGACGGAGTCCCCGCGCTCGCCTATAGTTGGGATTTTGGCGATGGAGTGGCCGCTGATGGCGCAATCCTCACTCATACCTATACTTCTGCCGGCAATTACACAGTGCGCTTCGCAGCTGAGGGCCTTGATGGCGAATCTGCAGAAAAAACATTTTCGATCGCGGTCGGCGGATCGGTGATTCTTCCCTCTCCTCGGCGTTTCACCGAACCCCGTCAATAGCCACATTTTATAAGAGCAACGCCAGCAGATCGACGCCGGCGTCGATTTGCCCGCCGCGCTAACGCGAACGATTCCAGGTGCCCTCGTCCAGTGTCTCGCCCGGTTGGTGGGCACCACCGAGTTTACTCGGGGATGGGAGCCGACATTGTTATGGAATCAATTTTACGCATTGCGCCTTCACCTCTACAGTCACACTGTAGTGAAACTGTAGTAGTTCTATGTTCATAACCGATCAGATTGAATCAAAACGAAGCAAATCGAGATGTTGGTACGCGGTTGACGGATCATGTAAAGTAGAGAATTTTCATAACGGGACAGAACTTTCCCGTGAACTCAAAATCCGCCGAGCTTCGGCCCTTGGGGTTCGACTCCCCTCCCGCACGATGATTTCATGTTTGTTTTGAAAGGCTTACAGGGCCCTCGGAGGGCCTTCCTCGTTTCTCGATTTTCTCTAGGAAAAGCCCACTGTAGCAACAGTGTTGTAGCAATTTGCTCGTGGAATTTCTGGTCAGGTCTCTTTGCTGAAACGCCAGCCGATGTGAGGTGACTCGGGACAGGCAAAGCGGCGGACCACACTCCGCTGCCAGTCGAGGCTGGAGATTAAGCCGAAGAAGATGGTTATGGAGGAATCGAGCGCTCCGATCAGTTTATTGTCGTCGGTTACGCAACTCGCCCGCATCGCGGGCACACCGTTTCCTTCGGCCCATGCATGCGCGTTAGTTGGGGAAGAAGTCGGACGGCGTGTTCTCGTGCCTCATCGTGCAACTTGGGCAGTTTGTGCGGGCGCACCATCCTATTCAACGTGCCGTAGACTCACCGCTATTCCGTTAGAAACGCACCGCAACCGATCCGGAATTCTGTCAGGGATTGGAGATTCTTCTTGTATCCGCGGGTGACTGCGTATTCCTTCCCGCCTTTAACGCGAAGACCATACTTTCCCGTCGAGTAGACCTTGATCTCTAACACAAACGCGGTATTCACGAGCGCAGACCGATGGATCCGAATGAATCCGTATGGTTTGAGCTTTTCTGCCACCACCGAGATTGACTCGCGCAGCAGATAGGAGTCCGATTCCCGCTGCAGCAACACATAATTGCCCTCAGCTTGAACTGCGACCACATCGCCAGGATCGATGAAGAGAATCCTTCTCTTAGCTTTGATTGCGATCCTCGGGCACTGCGGATAAGACAGCTTCTGCAACTGCGGCAAAGCGTCAATCAATTTCGCAGCTTGCTCGCCCTTTGCTCTCCGAGAGGCCCGGTCCAGGGCCTCGCCGATCTGTTCGTTCGAGAAGGGCTTTAACACGTAGTCTACAGTGTGTTTCTCGAAGGCTGCGATCGCGTGTTCAAGGTGTGCCGTTACAAACACGATCGACGGTACCGGAAGGTCTCGTTCCCTAAGCCGATCTACTAGTTCCGCACCCGATGGGTCCAGCGTATTGATGTCGAGAAGCAGAACATCGTAGGAGTCCGTTTCCAGTTTCTCGAGCGCTTCGGGCGCATCGTTGGCCGAATCGAAATGCTCCACGTCGCTCCTGGCCGACAGGATATTTGCCAAAGCCGTTTGGGCCACGGGTTCATCATCCACGATCAGGACGCGCATGGTTTCCCTGATCCATCTCTCCCGTCCGGTGTACACGGCTTGGCTGACCGCTCGGAACCCGAGCCCAAGAGCGATAGCCGGCAAGAAAGACATCGCACGCCGAAAAGCATCGACCCATTCTCTCGCAATGCAGTGTTCCCTACCTGCTACTGACTGGATCCGCCGTTCCATCCGACCACCAGCCTGCGGGAACCATGAATACGTCGATTGGTTCCGGAGCGCCACGGAACTGTGGATTCAGCATCACGGGGGAGTTCGACAGATCTGCCCCCCAAACCGCACCGTTCATGAGTGGAGTGTAAAACATCAGGTGAGCCATCCAGTTGTGGCGGCCGTCATCGCTGAGGTACTGTTCTTTCGACATCATGTAGGACATGGCCCCAGGCTCCAGAGGTGGCAGGTCTTGCTTTATGAATGTCTTGATGCCGTCGATAATCTGAGCTTTGGATTGACCGGCCAACACCATCTCCGTTCGTTTATACGTCATCGGCAGGATGGTGCGGGCAGCCGGCGGATTGAAGCAAATCGGACCTCGAATTTTAGGGTTCCAAAAATTTGCAGCAAGTTCACCATCGAATGGGCCCATCCACCCTCGCTCCACGGCGCATACGAAACCGTTCTTGCCTTTGACTGCGGTTTCGTAGCCGTTCCGCCCGAGAACCAAAACCTCGGCATCGCTTGATATCGCCGCGGGCGCCGCACTTCGCGCCAGAGCAATCTCGGCATTTCGATCTGTGATTAAGTACTGGTCAAGCGGGGCCATGCTAGGATACGGCGCTTTGGTGTCCTGTCCTTGCGCTTTCCACACCGTGCTCAGCACGACCACCAGCGCGAAGCTTGCGAGTGCGATTGTTCCGACTATCTTTCGCTTCATTGATTTTCTCCTTCGATACCGGCTTAAGTACACCTTAAAACCTAGGATGCGGCAATCACCGCTGATCGTTGTACCATACAATACCTACCAGTAGGTATGTTGAAGAGCACCAACACATGGCCTACGATATGTTGCTCGCGCAAAGCCAGGGTGATAGTTTCGAGGCATGTAAGAACGTCCCAAAAAGCGGCGGGCTAGCCCCGGCCTGCCGCTCGTGCTAGGCCGCGTGCCGGGCGCAACGACTCCAAGTGACGAATCACACTTCTTTGTCCTGATCGCAACATCCGGGGATCCTGCGAATTCTTTCCCAAAACGGCGTACCCCTCCCACGCCGCGATCAGGAACGTAGCCGTTTCATTCGCGTTTATATCACTCCGCACCACCCGGCGTTTCTGTCCTTCGCGCAGTGCCTCCGCAATAGCGTCGTGCCAGTCCTTATAAATTCTTGCCGTCCTTCTTCGGAATCCCTCATCAAGACCTGACATCTCTTGGGACAGGTTAAGCAAGTAGCAACCGCGCTGAACGTCCTCTCTTTTCATCGATTCGGACTGAATAATGCGGATCAGAACGTCGACGGGGTTCTTGGCGTTCTGTAGAGGCTGCACCCACTTTTGGCGAACCTTACTTGCGATGACCTCGTCCACCACCGCATACCCGAGGGCTTCTTTGTCATCGAAGTGGTAATACAACGCACCCTTAGTCACGCCCGCTTTGGCCAAAATGGCATCCAGGTCAGCGCTCCGAAATCCTGAACGATGCATCTCCTCGAAGGCAGCCTTCAACAAGCGCCCTCGCGTGCGCTCTGGATCGCGCGGTGTGGCCCCGCGACGACTTGGTCTTCTTTTAGCAATTAACATACCAACTAGTATGCGGGTTTAAGAGTGCAGTTGTCGAGCGGAAGCCGAACAAGGTGAAGAACAGCTTCAATATCGCGAACCCAGTTCTAGTTCTAGCCTACCGAATCTCACAGCATGTCCGGCGATCTCTACTGATATCCGTATGAATTGATCAGTGAGCTGGGTTTATTTTGTTTCCATAATTCGTCAATTCATCACTCTTTAGTCCCGGGAACACGTACCTGAGCATTGGAACCTCACGTATTTTCCTCCAAAGACGGCCCTCGGCCTGCCTTGTTCCAAATCAGCGCTCTACGCAAGTGCACCCGCAACGTTGGTCAGCAAGTGACAGGCGGTCGCACGGAGCGGTCAGCATTCCGCCAGTTTCTCTCGAAGGAGCTGGTTGAAGAAGACAAACATGACAGAACGAATAATTGATTTTCATTTCGTCTTGTTCGCGCTGATGGCGGTGTCGCCGCTATCGGTGGCAATTGCGGGTCTTGTCCGCTTCCGCTGGATTGATTCCGCAGGACCAGTTTCTCAACCGAGTAGTTCGCGCCGAACTTTCGTTTTCCAGGAGAATTCAAAATGACTTTCAATTTTCGAAACACGTTGATCACGTCACTGCTGGTAGCCAGCCTATTGGCGCCGGCAGCCTTCGCACAGTCGCTCATCTCCGGCGATATCGCGGGAACGGTCACCGACCCGACCCACGCTGTCATCGCCAATGCGGAGGTCGACCTAAAAAGCGTGGATGAGGGCACAACCCAGAGCTCAAAAACTAACGGTACCGGCTACTATCGCTTTTCCCTATTGAAGCCCGGGAACTATCAAGTCTCGGTAAAAGAAACTGGCTTCTCCAGGGTGGAGATTCCGGTCACGGTGGCCGTAGGCCAGACCTCAACTACGGACGTATCGCTGACTATGTCTGCCTCGGCGGTGACTGTGGAAGTTACCAGCGCAGCGCCGCTCATAAATACGACCAGCGCCAGCATCTCCACCCCGTATACGCAGCAGGAAGTTGCTTTGCTGCCCAATCCCGGTGGCGACCTGACTAACATTGCCCAGACTGCGCCTGGCGCTCAGATGAACAACACCGGCGGCTACGGCAACTTCACCATGAACGGCCTGCCTGCGACCTCGAACTTGTTCACCATCAACGGCGAGAATGACATGGATCCGTACTTCAACATCAATAACGCCGGCGCCACCAACCTGAGCATCGGCTCGAACGAGATTGAAGAAGCTACGGTGATCGCGAACGCCTACTCCGGCGAGTACGGCCAGTTGTCCGGCGCCCAGGTCACCTACGTGACCAAGTCCGGAACCAATAAATTCCACGGCAACGCCCAGTACTGGTGGAACGGGAGCACCATGAACTCCAACAACTGGATGAACAACAACTCAGACCCGGTCGTGCCGCGGCCGTTCTCCAATGCCAACCAGTGGGCAGGTTCGGTGGGCGGACCGATCATCAAGAACAAGACCTTCTTTTTCTTCGACACCGAGGGATTGCGATTTGTTCTGCCGAATGTCATCGCGACCAACGTTCCGACTCCAGCCTTTGCCGACGCAGTTCTAAAAAACGTAGGTATCTTGCAGCCAGCCTCGCTGCCGCTGTTCCAGCAGATGATGAGCCTGTTTGCTAACGCGCCGGGTGCCGCAAGCGCCACGCCTCTTGCCCCGACGCCGGGAGATGCCTGTTCCAGCCTAACTTTTGTGGGTGTTCCGGGGACTTTTAATCAGCCCTGCTTTGCCTCCTTCAATGCAACCCCGTCCGCGCTCGCGACAGAATGGATTATCGCTTTCAAGATCGACCAGAACATCGGACAAAACGATAAATTATTCGGGCGTTACAAGATAGACCATGGTGTGCAGCCAAGCTACCTGGATCCCATCAACTCCAACTTCGACGCGCTGTCCAATCAGCCCTCCTGGGACCTCCAGTTGCAGGAGACACATATTTTCTCTCCCACGAAAACCAACGAATTCACCGCAGCTGGGAGTCACTATGTCACCCAGTTTGCGCAGAATGAAGCCAAAGCCCTGGCCACATTTCCGCAGTCCCTACAATTTGGCGGCAATACGCTCTTAGGCCCACAGACTGGCACTTTTGCCGATATCGTTGGTGCGCAGTTTGATTTTCCCCAGGGTCGCAACGTCACGCAATATCAATTCATCGACAATTTCACCTGGACGCACGGAAACCACAGCTTAAAGTTCGGCGGCAACTTCCGCCGCTATGACGTCAGCGATCACAACTTCTTCTACAACAACGCCAGGACTTACTTTTCGTTGGCCGCCTCGGACGTAAATGGCAATCCGGTTAGCTCGTTACAGTTGATGGCGGATGGTTTGGCTGGCCAGTACCGGAGGGCTGATAACCTTGCCTCGAATGTACCAGTTGCTCTGTGGGGTCTTGGTGTTTACGGTATGGACGAATGGAAGGTAAAGCCCAACCTGACCTTGACGCTGGCCTTGCGCGTGGAGCGCAACTCCAACCCGGTTTGCCAGATCAATTGCTTTGCCAACTTCAAGAGCGATTGGTTCTCGCTGCCCAGCGTAGAGGCGGGCGTCAACGCCGGCAATGTTCCATACACGTCCGACATCAAATACAACCAGCACCAGGCCTACCCCGGGGTGGACGCGCTGGACTGGTCACCCCGCTTCGGGTTTAGTTGGTTGCCGCGAGGCAGCGGGAAGCAAGTAGTGAGCGGGGGCTTTGGTCTTTTCTACGACAACCCTCCGGCTGGCATGGTGGATTTTCCCGGTCCCCTTGGCAATCCGCCAGTTTCGGTTCAGATTCGCGTCCGTCCGACAACGGGCACGCCAGCCTTCGATCCTGGCCCGAACGGCTCGCCCAGCACTTGGAGCCAATCTGCCGCGGCCTTTAGCAATGGCTTTGCCAGTGGCGGGACCTATACCCAGATCGCGAATTCCTTGCTGCCCTTTGGAGTGAATTTCGCTCCTCCCACTTTCACGAATATCGCGGGAACGATTCACGCCCCAACTTGGCAGGAGTGGAACCTGCAGTTCCAGCAGCAGTTGACTAACTCCACCGTACTGGTTGTGAACTACGTTGGGAATCACGGGATTCGCCTTCTGTATACCAACGGTTTTTACAATGCCTACGATGGAAATCAGATCTGGCCGGCGGGCACCCTCCCAGCGGCGGCTCCGGTGCCGAACTACGGAGTTGTTTCACAGGAGCAGAACGGCGCGGTATCGAATTACAACGGTCTGACCGTCAGCCTCAGGCGTAACTTCGCAAAGTGGTTTTCCGCCCATGCGAACTACACTTGGGCGCACAACCTGGATGAACTCTCCAACGGCGGCCTCTTTACTTATGGAGATTCTCTCCCACTCAACCAACTTTGTCCCCAGGGCCTTAGGCAGTGCAACTACGGCAGCTCGGATTATGACATCCGCAGCAGCTTCAATGCTGACTTTGTCGTACATCCGTCCTATCATTTCGGCAACACTTTCCTGAACTATGCGCTCGGTGGATGGGAATGGTCAGGCAAGATGTTCTGGCGTGGAGGTCTGCCGTTCTCCGTCGTTGACGGTAACTTGAACGGCGGAATCGTCAACGGGACTGCAACCGTTTTGGCTACGCCGGTCATCGGTGGCAACGCACCCGGGCTGAGTCAATGCGGCGAAGGAGCTGCAAGTATTGTCGGCACGGCGACGCCGTGCCTGAACGCTGGAGCATTCTACGACTCCTCGCAAACCTTCACGGCTCCAAACGGCTTCTCGACCCAACGGCGCAACCAGTACACTGGACCGCGTTTCTTCGATATGGACATGGGCCTGTTCAAGACCTTCAAGGCCACTGAGGGCGTCCAGCTCGGAATCGGCGCGCAGGCCTACAACGTGTTCAACCACCCGAACTTCCAGAACCCTGACTCCGTTCTGGGCGATTCGACGTTCGGTCAGATCAATGCCATGCAGCCCATGCCCACCAGCCCGTACGGCGTGTTCCTAGGATTCGATTCCTCAGTTCGCGTCGTCCAGGTGTCGGGCAAGATCATTTTCTAACCAGTTCGTAAATCGCGAACTGCAGAACTAGAAGGGCGATCCCACGAGGATCGCCCTATTTGCTGGCGGGTGACCGTAACGCACACGCACAAACTACCATTGATGGTTGCGGTCGAACGCTGGGACAACTTCACCGCTACAGTCACTGTAGCTAGTTCTTAACCGAGCAGATTGGATCAAAACGCAGCAAATCGCGTGACGAGAGCTTTCGCATGGTGCATCTTGTAGAGGATACGGGGACGAACGCTATTCCAAAGATTTTGGCAAAAAGATTCACCGTGGGCAAGAAGGCAATATACGGAAGGGATACACTCCGGGAACGCGGTGGGAGAGCAGCAAGATTTTGTAACGAAGGTCTAAGGTTCGCAACTCGAAAATCTTTCGCCCTAACAATCCAGGGAAGGCCCGGTTCGGAAACTTCCTGGCTTACACGGATTCCTGCCCGCAGTTGTGGGGTGCTTGATCTTCAAACGGCGGCGCGTTCTGTCGTCCCTGAGTCACAAGGCATGGTTGGCGGGCAATGGATCACGCAAGACACCCTCGTGGCCTCGCGTTTGGTTTTAGGGAGCATGCGGGCCTTCGATTTTAGAACACAAAAATGGTCGAACCTGGCGCCGGGAACGATACCGAAGCTATGTTCTGCCTTGAGCACCTCGCCTGCCGCCACTTTTCCATGTGTCTGCGGCGTCAATTTGACAAGCAAGCGCATTCTGATCGGCGTTTCGGCAGCACTTGGAGTTGAAGCTGCGCGTCCTCTTGCCGCTCACGGCGCCTCAGATTGTAGGCGTGCCGCGAAGTGGAAAAAGGCCAAAGCTGCAACCGAGCAGGTGCGAAAGGACACCGCAGCCTCAGGGATGAAGGCACTGACGTCGATACGAAAGTATGGGCGATACCAACGTCCAATTGCGCGGCCCATTTTGTTCTGGCTGAATGGTGACAGGTTTATGTCGCCGGGTGGTTGCGTCACGCGAGCGAGAATTTCGGATCTACGCTTAAATTCTTGAGATTGTCGTCGAGTATGTGTGCACTTGCTGCGATGAAGGGACCACAAACGGCCGACGGCCATGTCGGCTTTAATCAACCGGTTTCCATAACTAATAAAACATGACTAACAAATACGAGGAGAATCCCATGGCAGCTATGAACGCACCTACTAACGTCACACAGATGAATGCAGCCACGAACCCCGCACAGATTCGCGTCGCGCGACGGTCGCCCGCTTATTGGCGAGTCACGATCGACAATCCGCCGATCAACGTGATGGGACCGGAAATGGTCAAGCAGTTCCAGGAAGTCATCGACGCTCTGGAGGCCGACGAGCAGGTCAGGGTCGTGGTTTTCGACAGCGTGGTCGACGACTATTTCCTGAATCACTCCGATTTCACGGCCAAGATTGAAGACCTGACCTCGCTGCCGCCCGGTCCCACAGGGCTGGCGCCTTAGCCGGACTTTCTTGTGCGCCTGACCCGTTTGCCGGTCGCCTCCATTGCCCTCATCCGCGGCCGTGCGACGGGCAAGGGCAGCGAGATCACGCTGGCCTGCGACATGAGTTTTGCCAGCCGCGAGAAGGCCGTCATCTCGCAGTGGGAGGTGGGCGTGGGGATGGTCGCGGGCGGCGGTCCCATGGCTCGGCTGCCTCGACTCATCGGTCGAAACCGCGCCCTTGAGGTGCTGTTGAGTTCGGAAGACATCAGAGCAGAGCAGGCCGAGGCCTACGGCTACATTAATCGTGCCCTGCCTGACGCCGATCTGGATGGGTTCGTAGAAGCGCTCGCGACCCGGATCACCAAGTTCGACAAATGGGCGATCGCCCAGACCAAGCGCCTCGTCAACACCAGCCTGCCGCCGGACGTTGAGCTCGGCGCCGGGTGGGATGCGTGCATCGCCTCACTGGGGCGACCCGCAGCTCAGGATGGAATTAAGCAGCTAATCGCGCGCGGCTTCCACAAGCTGGGGGATGTCGAAAATCGGCTCGGATACTATTTGGGTCAAATCGCGCGCTAGGTGAAGGTTGACGGACACGTTTCGAATGTCTGTAGTGATGGTTGACATATTTCTGCGCACAATATCGAAAGGAGCCATCAATGAACGCCGTACAAGTCGAACAGAAGAGCTATGAGATGCCCCCGCGGGAGGGGATCAGCATCGCGCATTTTCTCACCGTCGCCGACATTAACCGATCGGCTCACTACTACGAAAAGGTCTTCGGGGCTCGCATTCTGAGCCTGGGTGACGGCAACGCGCCTGGGTACCTTCAGCTGGCGAATATCTGGATGATTCTGAACGTTGGAGGCGGCCCGACGCCGGATAAGCCGACGGTAACGCTCAGCGTCCCCGACCCGAATCACATCAACAGCTTTATGAATTTCCGCGTTGCGGATATCCAAGCCTGCTACAAATTATGGAAAAGTCGGGGAGCGGAGTTCCTCACGGAGCCAATACCCAAGTACGGCGAGATACGCTGTTACATCCGCGATCCCGACGGTTATATTATCGAGGTCGGACAGAGCACCGATCAGATCTACGGTTAACGCTCGGCCCGGATGGGGCGGATTTAATAGGTTGCGGATTTCACTTGAGGCCGTAAGGGCTGCCGTGTCGAGCCACTACTTTGGCCTTGCTCGATACATCCGTACAAGGGATTCATGGTCGGGGGCTGGCCAATATACTCAGGTCGCCCTCGACTGGTTTAATACCCACAGTTAGCGCGGCAAGCGTTGCCGCGTTAACCCGTCCCTCCGCATAACTATTATTATGGAGAAAACGAGTAAAGGATGAAGAATGGAATATTCGCGCCCTGTCGGAGTCTGCGCGCTGTGCCTGAGGACGCGCGAGTTATGCGACAGTCATTTGGTCCCGAAGTCCTTATATCGTGTCGTCAGAGCCGCCGATCGACGCAGCCATCCAGATCCAGTGTTGCTAACCTCTAAGGTACGACGGCAGACCTCCTTCCAGGCGACACAATACCTGCTCTGCGCCGACTGCGAGAAGCGATTCGATCACAACGGCGAGGATTGGGTGATGCGGCATTGTTATCGGGGACGGGGCAGGTTCCGGCTTCGCGAGCTGCTGCAACGGGCCACTCCAATCCACGCCGACGAAGAAGACACCATCTTCAACGCCTCAAGTGTCGCTGGAATGGACATCGAGAGGGCTGTCTATTTTTGCGTGAGTGTTTTCTGGCGAGCGTCAGTTCGCAGATGGGAGTCCTCGGGCCAACGATACGAGGGGATCAGACTCGGATCGAAGTATCAGGAGGAGATTCGAGCGTACCTGCTCGGCGACGCTGGCTTCCCGCAGAATGCCGCCGTGATGTTCATAGTCTCTGCTCTGCCGAGGTCGCATCTTTCGTTCAACTTTCCCGACACCATCCGGATTGATTCGAGTCATGCTCACACGCTTCATATTCCGGGACTCACGTTCCAGTTGGGGTTGGGAGGACATCCGTCCGCCGAAGCGCGTGAAAGCTGCATCGTTCGCTCTGAGTTTCATCCTATATTCGTCTGCAAGAACGGAGACGAGCGTGTTCAACGAAACGTCCTGCGAACGATGGGGAAGGAGGCCCCGGCATGGGCCAAGTACCCGCTCGTCGACGGCGTTGTTTAACCGCCGACACAGAGATTACAGCCGATACCATCGTCCATTGTCCAAGGCCCGCTCTTCTGCTTTGATAACCTGACCCTGCAGGTTCAATCAGAGTCTGCACTTCGGAAGCAATCGAAAGGGTACCAAATGGACGCCACAAATGGACCGAAAGTGACCGCGCCCGTCGCGTCGAACACGCTTAATGTGAACGTTTTTACCGCCCCGGGAAAGACTATGGTTGGCGAGCGGCCCAAGCCCTTCGGTGAAGCGCTCGGCTTTGACCCGATCACGTCGACTTTGATCTTCGGCGAGTACGACGCGGTGCTGGTGGACGCGATGGGGACAGTGGCTGAGGCCGAGGCTCTCGCGGATTGGGTCGCTCTGCACAACCGCAACCTGGAGACCATTTATATAACGCACGCCCACTTCGACCACTTCTACGGTCTGAGCATTCTGCTCGACCGTTTCCCGCGCGCTCGCGCGATAGCAACGCCCAAGACGCTGAACGCCATGCAGATGTCTTTCACTCCTACCGTGGAGCGGCTAGCCCGCCGGATGTTTCCTGGGCAAGTGCCCACCAAGTTGGTTCCACCTGAGCCCTATGAGCCCGACACGTTCACTCTCGAGGGTCACGAATTGCGCATCATCGAACAGGGCCGCACCGATAGTCCCGATTCGACGTCTCTCTACGTTCCATCGATCGGCCTGGTCGTCGCAGGCGACGTTGTGTACAACCAATGCCGCATGTACGTCGGCGACACTACCCCCGAGAGCCGAAAGAATTGGATCGCGGCGCTCGACCGGTTAGCGGCGCTGAACCCGTCGATGGTTGTCGCCGGTCACAAAAAAACTGGCGCGCCCGACTCTCCCTCGACGATCCAGGAAACCAAGCGTTACCTGCAGGACTTCGATCGGCTGCAGAAAACCGCGACGTCCGACCAGGACCTGTTCGATCAAATGACGGAGCTGTACCCGCATTGGGTAGCCAATCAGTCGTGGCTGATGTTCGGATTCCCCCAGCCATAACCCACATCAACCGCCGATGCGAGAGGAATTACAATTCGGGTGGAGGCCTAGCCGATGACCTCAGGCAGACAGCTGTTCCAGGGTTTCGCTTTACTCCTACCAATCAAATCTTCGCGGCTCTTGGTTGCTAGAAACCGTGTCTACAAAACGGAGGAAATCTATGAAACGAGAAATCATTCGGGTCGAGCCACTGGCGACCTACCTCGAAAAGTACAAGGCGCCCGCTTCGATGGTGACTAAACACGGCGACACTATTTATGTCTCAGGCTGTCCGCCGTTCGATCCGAAAACCGGAGAGATTGTCCGAGGGCCTATTGAGCGCCAGACCGAGATCGTTTTAGACCAGCTTAAGCTCTGTGTCGAAACGGCGGGTTCGTCCTTGGAAAACATCCTGAAACTGAATGTCTACGTGACTTCGGTAGATATGTTTCCTGCTGTTAACGAGGTCTACAGGCGTTACTTCCCGGAGAATCCTCCTGCTCGAATCTTTATCAACGTTCCTGCTTGGAATGGCGGCTTCGACATCGAGGTGGACTGTATCGCCGCGGTTCTTTAGATCTGGAGATTGTCACCTTGATTGCCAATCTCCCGCTGCCGGGTGCCCCAGGTCTCGCTGGTTTTGCGAGACCTGGGAGTGGCTAAATCCGGTGCGTCCCTCCTAATGTATTGTCGTTTTTGTCGTCATTTTGGCTCACGCGTCGCGGATGTGGTCCTCGCCCAGGTCTCGCAACGGCGGCGAGACCTGGGGCACCCGGCACCCGGCCCGGGCCAGCTCCCTGAAATAAAAAATCGAGAGGCTGTCGATTTTCCGTCTCGCCAACGACTATAGGACAAAAGAACGATGATCTACGGTTCCTGAGCTGAACATGGAAACGAGTCATCGGAAACAAACCACAGAAAACAAGGAGAAATCATGCCGCAATATCTGGTTGCTAACTACCTCCCCGACGACTTCGACCCGTCCACTGTAACCGAAGCGATGATGGAAGAGATCCACGCGCTCAACCGCGAATTGATTGCGGCCGGCGCCAGGAAGTTCGCCTGCGGCATTTCCCCGGCCGCCAACGCCAAGACGCTGCGAAAGCAGCCCAACGGCAAGGTGCTCGTCACCGATGGGCCGTACACCGAGACCAAGGAGCACATGGGCGGATTTTGGATACTGGAATGCGCCAATATGGATGCAGCGCTCGCATGGGCGAAGAAGGCTGCCATCGCCTGCGATGTGGCCGGCGAGGTGCGCGAGCTTCTTTTCTACCCGGCTCCCGAACAAGGGACCGGCGGAAGCAGGTAAATTTTCGATGCCGGCCTGACAGGCTGGCATCGCGTATCGCTTGGTAAATAATATGACCAATCAACTCACTCGCCGCGACTTCGCTATCCGCACCGCCGGCTTTGGTCTGGCTTTGGGACTCGCTCCTGCCGCTAGGCTGGCGGAGGCTGAGCCAGCCTCGCGCTCAGAAACTTCGCCGGCGGTCGCGGATCCATATTCCCTTGTCGATCCGGAACTTCTTCCTACGCTCAAGCAGTTCCCCGCCTTTGACCTCTCAGCGGAGATGGTCCGCCAGTTCCGGCAATTGCCCGGCACGCCCCCATTACCGGCTCCCGCGCCGCAGCCCGTGGAGCGGCAAAGCGTCACGGCAGAGTTCGGGGCAGTGAGAAAAGTTTCTGTATTCGCGATTCCATGGCGAGTTGGCAGAAAAGGCGATTGTAAGGAGGAAAACAATGCATAAGAAAATTAGCGCAATCGCGATCAAAGGATTCGCACTGCTTGTGGTGCTCGGAACGGCATACCTCGGTACGATGTACCAGGCGATGGCACAGGACGCCGCGACACCTTATCCCGTGACTCAATATGCGAAGATGGCCCCAATCGAGCAATACCTCATGACGGATCAGAGTGCGGAAATAGCCCTGGCGCGAAGCGCAGCGCCGGACTCCATTTCACGCGATGCGGAGGTACTGGTTCTTGGGCGTTATGGGTTCGAAACGGCGGTGAAAGGCAAAAACGGTTTCGTGTGTATCGTGGGACGGGGGTGGACTTCCGCGCCCGATGCTGACTTTTGGAATCCGAAGGTGCGGGTCCCCATGTGTGTCGATGCGCCAGCCGCGCGTTCTTACCTTGTGCGCTTCACCAAAGAGACCGAGTGGGGACTGGCGGGACGTACGCAAGCTCAGATGACCGAGTCCATCAGTGCTGCCATCGCCAAGAAAGAACTGCCGCCGATGGAATCCGGAGCGATGTGCTACATGATGGGGAAGCAGGGATACGGCGGCGACAGCGCACCACACTGGCCTTCCCACCTCATGTTCTTCTATTCGGACACCGACCCCGCAATTTGGGGAGCAAACCTGCCAGGTTCTCCTGTCATTGGCATGAGCGACCCCGTGGTGGAGCACCTGACGCAGTTCGTGGTTCCTGTCGAACGGTGGTCAGACGGAACGGAAGCTCGCTAAGCCGAACTGTGAAGGGCGCACAAAGCTGACACATAAGAAAGGACAATCCAATGAGAAATGTAATCTACGCAATCAACACGACCTTAGACGGCTGCTGCGACCACACCAAATTCAATCCCGATGAAGAAACGTTTGAGTACGTGACGCGCCTCATGCGAGATGCTGACACATTCCTCTACGGGCGTAAAACCTATCAATTGATGGTTCCTTATTGGCCTGATGTCGCAAAAGACCCGTCTTCGACAAAAGCGGATAAGGAATTTGCTCAAACCTTTGTCTCCAAGAAGAAGGTTGTTTTTTCACGATCCTTGGCCAGCGCTGAAGACGGAAACACGAGAATCGTTCGTACCAGCCTTCGCGATGAAGTACTTAAATTGAAACAAGAACCAGGCAAGAATATTTTAGTCGGTGGTGTAACTGTTCCTTCACAACTTGCAGAGCTTGGCCTGATTGATGAATATCATTTGGTGGTTCACCCAATAGTTGTAGGAGAAGGGAGACGGCTGTTTGAAGGGATCAACCTGCAAGAGAAATTACGATTAAAACTGGTTGAGTCAAAGACTTTTAAGTCAGGAAGTGTTGCGCTTCGCTACTTGAAACAGTGACAGAAAAAAGCTGCGCCTGCCGCGCTACTGGCTCGAATTAAATAAAATCCGATAGCACTCGAAAGTAAGTCAGTCATGAGAAAAATCAACGTGCTTGAATTTGTCTCCCTGGATGGCGTCATACAAGCCCCAGGCGGGCCAGAGGAAGATACCAATGGCGGCTTCGCGTATGGCGGGTGGACAGGTTCACATGGCGACGCTGTTTCTTTAGCGGCCGTAAGAAAGCAGATGAACCTGCCGTTTGACTTGTTGCTAGGGCGCAGAACCTTTGACAATTTTGCACGATTCTGGCCGCAACATTATGACATTTGGCCAGCCGTCAAAACAGCTACCAAGTACGTCGCCTCGAATACCATGACTTCTCACGCATGGCAGCCGTCGGCGTTTCTAAACGGAGATATTGCGGAAAAAATCACCAAAATCAAGCAACAGAAAGGGCCGGATTTGCACGTTTTTGGAAGCGCAAATCTCGTGCAGACCCTCATGAAGCATGATTTGGTCGATGCCTTCTGGCTGAAGATATTTCCGGTAACGTTGGGCGGTGGAAAACGATTGTTTGCCGAGGGCACGATCCCGGCGGCATTCAAGGTGACGGAAAACACAGTCACCTCGAAAGGCGTTATTATCGTGAATTACGAGCGTGCCGGCGCAGTCCCAACCGGAAGTCTATAAACTTCGGGCGCATTGCGGGCGTGAGCGAAGCGGGAGCCCGCAGCCCTGCCCTGAGTGGAGCCGAAGGGGTGGGAGTCGGAAATGCCGGTGCCAAGTGGCCTTGATCACCTGTCCATAACAGAATCAAATAGCACACGCAGCATCGCTGCCCACCCCAGTTCAGCGCGTGACAGCGAAGATTAGCCAAATGTACCCGAACCCGAAGCAGAGTAGCGAACTGAAGCCGAGGGCTTCACTGAGGGCGTATCCCTCGCGCGTATGCGGAGTTCCATGCTGGTACATCTCGTAGTCGTATATCTGCCAGACCATGAAGCAAACTCCGTAGAATACGGAACCACTGAGCAGCAACAGCGGCGTCGAATAAAACCACGGCAGATGGCCGCTCTGTCCGTGCAACGCCGAGGAACCGACGAGTAGAACTATCGAGCCAGTCGCCAAGCCGATAACGAACTCGCCAAGACGAAGGTACTTCGCGAGGAACGGCTCGTATCCGCCGGGTTTGCCCTTTGGATCGAGGTCGAATGGTCCGTGCTTGTGCTCGCGATAAGAAAGCCAGTAGATTACCGCAAAGCTCGCCAGCGCAAGTACGACGCCGCTGAAGCCCGGAAATGGATGCCACATGCACGAAGCATAGCATTAGTTTTGTGGGCCGGCGGCTCAGACTTTTGATCTCGCTGGCATTACCAAGATAGTGGGAATGGTATACGCGAAGACCGTTAAAGATGGGCCGTCCGCCGCTCAGCAACTTAGAAAGGTAACCAGGTCAGAATTCGCCACCAGGTAACAGCTCCGATCTATAATTGCGCTGATGGGGAGGTTTTGAAGATGAACTCCACCCGGCTGCGTACTTTCAATCGTCGCTCTGAGGTTCGCCATCTGCTGATTGAGGGAGAGGATGCGAGCACCCGGACCCTGAGTACCCTAGTCAATGGTGTGCGAACTGAGGTTGAGCGCGGTCCGCTGTACAAGATGGAAGAGAGAGCCGACGCTCTGACCGAACAGTGGGCCGACGAAGGATTTGAATACCGGAGTGACAACGGTCCTCCAGCGTTTGAGCCACTTCGTCACGTTATCACTCTCGCGAAGCTAATGGGTCACGCCACTGTGATGCAAGCCGGGCATCCGGCCTCGATACCTCTTGAACGTTGGGCCGGATGTCGAGACGCGAACGGCGACGAGTACGAATATGGATACGACGGCCTGAACCTTTACGCGCAGCCAAAGGTAACAGCCAAGCACGGTGTGAACATGCAGCCTAAGACGCACGAAGAGTTCATCGCTGAAATCAGCAAGGCTATAAAAATTCGGAAGGCTCTGGGTCCCGACCGTCAGTTCATCCTCGACTGATGGCGCTTTTGGTGTGGTCAGGCAGGCGTGGCGTCGGCAAAGGCTACGTTCTCATTCAACGATTCTGCTGATGCTACTGGCCGGCTTCGGCGCGACTGCGAATCTCCAAGCCTAGCAGCCCGTGGTGCAAGTCCGGATTCGTAAGCCAAAACTTCTGCGGTATCCACAGACTTTGTTTGTAGAATCGGCGCATGGCGATGGGGACGCGCAAGCAGCGGGAGAAGCAAGAGGACATCTGGATCGCGCACGCCGAGTTGGCGTCGGCGCCGGGGCATCCGTTTTATCAGCGTTTGAATGAGCTGCTGGAGGCGGAGCGCTTCGACGAGTTTGTCGAGCAGCGGTGTGCGAAGTTCTATGCGGCCAAGTACGGGCGTCCGTCGCTGACGCCGGGGATTTACTTTCGTTCGCTGCTGATCGGGTATTTCGAGGGCATCGGGGCGGAGCGGGGGATTGCCTGGCGACTGGCGGACTCGCTGGCGCTGCGGCGCTTCGTGGGCATAGCGCTGGACGAGTACACTCCGGATCACTCGACCATCTCGCGCACGCGAAGATTGATCGACCTCGATACACATCGTGAAGTATTCAGTTGGGTGTTGGGCGTGCTGTCCGATCGCGGGCTGCTGCAAGGGCAGCGGATCGCGATTGATGCGACGACGCTGGAGGCGAACGCGGCGATGCGCTCGATTGTGCGGCGGGACACGGGGGCGAGTTACGAGGAGTTTCTGCGCGGGCTGGCGAAGGCGTCGGGCATCGCGACGCCGACGCGGGAGGACTTGGCGCGGTTGGATCGCAAGCGCAAGAAGCGCACGTCGAATAAGGAGTGGAAGAGTCCGGCGGACGAAGATGCACGGATTGCGAAGATGAAGGACGGACGCACGCATCTGGCACACAAGGCGGAGCACGCTGTGGATCTGGACACGGGCGCGGTGCTGGCGGTCACGCTGCAAAGCGCCGATAAGGGCGACACGACCACGCTGGATGAGACGCTATGCGAGGCCGGAATGGCAGTGGCGGAACAGGTCGGGCGCGAGGCGGAGTTGCGACCGAACCAAGCGCCGCAGGTGAACCTGGCCGGGATCGAGGAGACGGTTACCGACAAGGGTTATCACAGCGGCGCGGTGGTGAAGCGGATGAAGGCGTACGGCGTGCGCAGCTACATTCCGGAGAAGAAGCAGAAGGGGCGACGGAACTGGGCGGGCAAGCCGGCGGAGCAACAAGCGGTGTATGCGAACCGGCGGCGGGTGCGGGGCGAGTACGGCAAGAGTTTATTGCGGCGGCGCGGCGAGTTGGTCGAGCGCAGCTTCGCGCACTGCTACGAGACGGGCGGGATGCGACGTTGCCATCTGCGCGGACGCGACAACATTCTGAAGCGGCAGTTGGTGCATGTGGGCGCGTTCAACCTGAGCCTGGTTTTGCGGAAACTGTTGGGAGCGGGCACGCCGCGGGAACTGAGAAACCGCGTTGGCAGGCTCGTGGTACACGTTCTTTTGCTGTTCTCGAACCGGAATCGTCAGCAGCGACTTCGTTGCCGCCGTATCTCCAGGCCGGTTGCCAACTGTGTCGCAAGATCGCGCACCCGGCTACGTCGCCCGCTTTGTAGAAAATCAGCTACATGCACCACGGACTGCTAGGGCATCTTCGGCGGGTGGCCCAGGCCTTTGATCGCGCTGGCACCACCAAAACAGTGGGTGCCCCGTTCCTTCGCGTTTTTTGAGAAGGGGCCGGAACCGGAAACGCCCGTGCCAAGTGGAAGGAAAATCGGGGACCTGTCCCCATTTTTTCCAAGGCACGAATGTGCTATAAACCTGGCCTGACAGACCAACAGTTTAAGATCTCGATATTTATGCGGCGCGGATCAGCGCTGGCGGCACGACGATCTCAACAAGTCCGGTCGCCACGTCATAGACGAGGCCTGATATAAGCCACTCGCCCGGCAACGCCGGAATCGCCCGGAGCAAAGCAACGTCGACGGCAACCGCAGCGCGGGGATCGGTGACCGCTTTTTTCTTGAGTTCGGTTTCCTGTATTTGAAAATAGTGCGCCAGCATGGCGGGGTCGCCCACAAGGCGAGTGATGCCGCAATCGGTGTGCTGAAGTACGATGATGTGAAACTCCCCGCCGCCTCCAGGAATCTCTCCGGCAACTTCACCGATTCGCCCGAGTAGTCCCAACTGCTCCAACAACCCCGGCGTGATTCGACCGCCGATGTTGCGTATCACGACGGCCTCGCCCGGTTTAATTCCAAGTACATGAGCCGGATCCACACGCATATCAGCGCAACCGATGATGATGGCCTTTACATTTGGCAGCGCCCGCGGAAGCGAGGGCATAAGTGTGCCCGCAGCAGACTGCTGAGCAGCAAAGTCTTTGTTACGTTGTAACATAGAGTCAAGACTGTTCATGTTGATTCTCCTTGAGAGATGTTGCCTGACCCTTTGCCGAAACCGCCAAGCCGACGGCCGCGCACGCCGGAAGTTATCCGGCGGGTCAGACCGAAAAACGTCAATTTCTTTATCTACTCTCACCTGTTTTGATGGCGCGCCCGATCCTTTCGAACCACATGACGAAAGGAAAATATTTCGCCACTGCTGTCGATTTTCGGTCTCCCGAACGACTATCTAATAGCAGAACGATGAGCTACGGCTCTGCGTTATAGGAAGGAAGGAGGGGATAGATGAAATACATCTGCTTGGGATACATCGAGCCCGGAAAATTCGAAGGGATGACCGAGGAAGAGCGACACGCAGTGCTCGACGAATGCTTTGAACACAATGACCATCTGCGCGCCAACGGACATCTGGTTGCCGAAGTACCTCTTCAGCCTCCGGAGACCGCCGTGACCCTGTATTGGAAAAACGGCAAAGTCGCAACCACCGACGGCCCCTATGCGGAAACCAAGGAACAGGTCGGCGGCATCCAGACCGGGGAGGCGCGAGATCTCAATCACGCCATTCAGCTTGTCTCACCGCAACCAGGCTTTAAGTATGGACTTGGACCGATCGAGATACGGCCGGCTGCGGATTTGACCGAGATAATAAAGGAGAGCGAGCGGCGACGGGGAAAGGATATCTCGCGATGAGAGCGGCGACGAGGGAAATGATTGAGTAAGTGCAGTGGAAGGCCCTTAAGGCTTGGCGGGCAGCGGCTGCCAGAGCTCAATCTTATTTCCATCCGAGTCATAGATCCAGGCAAAGCGACCGTAGGATTCATCCATTCGTTTGGAGTCAATCTTGACTCCCTCTTGTTTTAAGCGGTCGAGCAAAGCATCCATATCGTCCACGATGTAGTTGATCATGAACGGTTGGCTGGGAGGGAAATAGTCAGAGGAGGCGGAAAAAATCGTCCAAACGGTAAGGTGTTCCTTTTGCGGGTTGTCGTGTTCGCGCCACGGAAGCATCGCGCCTTGGCCTTTGTCAGCGAGTCCAAGATGCTTCGCATACCATTCGCGCGTCTGATCACGATTCGCGGACTTAAAGAAGACACCGCCGATTCCAATGATGCGCCCGCGCTGCTCCGTTTTCACGGGCGGCTTCGACTTTTCAGGTTGCGGAGATTTCACTTCCTGTCCTCCTGTTGAGCGGGCCGAGATCAGCAACAGTGAGCCCAGCGCAATTGTGCTCCAGGGTATTGCTTGCATCGGCGGATTATACACAAGGTTCGATTCGAACGGAGAAAACGGTTTGCTCAGGGTTCGCCGCCTTCGCGGGTAGGATTTCGCGCCGCACCGTCTTTGAAACCCCTACGCTTTCTCGAGATCTGTATTATTTGATCTCGCTCTGGGGTTGAGTAATTACTGCCGCGCCTGACTTGCTCACGATTTCATCTTGGGAATCCGTGCCTCCCGAGCAACCGATTGCGCCGATAATATCGCCCTGGTCGATCAGTGGAATACCGCCGCGAGACGCAATGACTCCATCGAAGGCGAGCAGATAGTTGAGATGCATGAGGTTGACACCATCCTCGAAGACCTTCGTCGGGCGCCGGAAGGTCACGGCGGCCCGCGCCTTGTGCTCCGCAATCTGAATGGAGGCGAGCATCGCGCCGTCCATTCGTTGGAAGGCAACTAAGTTGCCACCGGAATCGACTACGGCTACGTTCATTTTCCAAGTCCGCTTCCTGGCCTCTTCCACCGCGGCGTGAATGACCGCCTGCGCTCGGTAGAGTGAGATTGGACGCCCATAGGGCACATCGAATGGCATTTCGTCTGGGATGACATCAAGAGGATTCGACGTGGGCGGCGCTTCAATGGCGATTTCTGCTGTGTCGCTTGGCATAATTTTCCTCCGAAAGGCTACAAAGTTGTCTTCAAAGATGTTTCCGAGATGCGGGTTCTCATTGAACCTGCAGCATGACGTTATCAAAGCAGAAGGGTGGGCTTCGAACAATTGGACGATGGTATCGGTTGTGTCTTTGCGCGGGCGGTCCTTAGGAAGCTTCGAACGTCCGCTTGTTTATCGCTTGCCAAATTAAACTGTGGTTGTTGAACCAATCGAGGGCCGTTTGAGTATATTGGTTGGCCTCGATGAGGTAGCCGTCGGGATCGCGTATGTAGCAGCGCCATTCCTACCCATCGGGATTTTCAAGCGGCTCCATAAGAAAGATCGCGCCTTTGTCGCTCCATATGTTTGTGCAGGCCCAGATGTCGGCAACCCTCAAATTAAGAAAACTATTTACTCTGTTCAGATCCGACCGTGTTTCAAGAAGTACCTCTGGCTCGTCGGGAGTCGGGCCACTGCCGGAGTTGAGAATGATCCAGGTATTCGCCAGCTTGATGTAGCAAGGATTCTCTGGCTTGATCACTTTCCCGCCAAGAATTCGGACATAGAAGTCCTCCGACTTTTCCTGGTCGCTCACGGTGAAGAAGTGAGTTGCGAATAAGCCTTCGTGTGCAATCGGCGCGTCAGGTAGATTCACGCGGTGCCTCTTGTTGGCGATAAATTTGAGATCGGGCCGGAATAGCGTACGGCCTAAGCAAGCGTTCATCTGCTGGCTACCGTATGACGGGCAGCTAGTGCAGCAGCGATTCCCAATCGGCTGGCACCCTTCCTGCGGGTCCAGGAGCGGGCTGATTTGCGGAATGCGAATGTGGCGGAAGCAATTCCACACCCTTGATCATCCCCTGCTTCTCGTAGTCGAAAAACCAGTCCTCACCCGGCTCGAAGCTGGCAATGATCGGATGCCCTGTCGCCGCCGCATGTTTGGACGCATGCTGGCTCGGAGAAGTGTCACAGCATCCGATGTGCCCACACTCCGCGCACCGGCGGAGATGAAACCACCAACCTTTCGGTGACGCCAGGCATTCCACACATCCGTCGCCACTTGGCTTCGAAGCGGGGTTGATTCCGCGGCGTTCTTTCTTCATCTCAATTTTTCCTTTAGGCCTTGCATGTCGAGCAACGAGTTCAAGCCACCAGTAAGATCTTCCCGACTCCACCCTTTTCTGCCGCTGCTTGAGCCTCGGCCGCTTCACTGAGTGGCAGTTTCTGGCTAATCGGGATTACCAGCTTGCGATCTCGCACCGCTTCGGCCATGAACTCGAGCGTTTTCCTGTCGAATTTCGAGAATACTGGCACCACCTTTACAGATGGGTACTTTGCGGCGTTCTGCGGCGCCCCGACAACCGATGCATACACTCCTCCCGGCTTGACCCTGGCGATCAGCTTCTCGGCAGTCCTTCCGCCGACCGTATCCGCCACTGCATCGAGCGGCGGAAGATTCGCAATCGCATTGTCGTCGTCGGTCGCGACGGCCTGATCCGCGCCCACAGTCTTCGCCTCATCCATCTGCCTCTTTAGAACCCCTGCGATCACGGTCGCCCCGCGTTCCTTGGCAGTGAATACTGCCGAACGCCCGACATTTCCGGCAGCACCGACGACCAGAACCGTCTGGCCGGCTTTGATTCCCGTAGCTAAAAGGAGTTGGTTGCCGGTCGTCGTCACCAGCGGCAGCGCCGCCGCCTCGATCAAATCGAGGCCCTTGGGAACTTTCGCAAGAACTGCGGCTGTGACGACACAAAGCTGGGCGTAGGTATTGTCCGCCATAGCGAACACCTGATCGCCGGCGGAAAAGCCTTCCACTCCCGGCCCAATCTTAACCACGGTCCCTGCCACATCGACTCCTATGAGGCCCGGGAATTGGAGAGGATAAAATTCCTTGGTTAATCCGGCACGCCGCTTGTAGTCGATCGGATTCACACTCGTCGCGGCTACCCGCACCAGCACCTCGCCCGGACCCGGAACCGGGTCAGGATAGTCTTCGAACTTGAGTACTTCAGGACCGCCATATTCGTGCACAACGACTGCTTTCATATTTCATCTCCTTCTGTCGGCCGACTCTCTGACCAGTGGATTCTTAGCTCTGCACTCGCGTTCGCGCGTCGCAACGCCTTTGGCGACAGCCTCTCTTCTATTCTTTTGGGGACGAATGACGTTTCCGCGAGGTTGACGTCGTAGTAGCTTGCGGCTTTCTCGATGTTCGCGAAGGCCAAAGCACGATCAGCATCGGAGACGCCGATGACTTGATCGAACCGCGCGACCGCGTTACGCACATGTTGTGCATCGGTCAGCGGTTCTTTTCGCTGCTTCGGAAACGCGTAGACGCTGTCGGGCAAGTCGCTCTGCATCGTCAGGCGCCCGTGTTTCTCGTGAGCTTTCCAGGTTGCTTCTGGCATATCTTTGCCATCCTTTCTTTAATATTCGGCTGGAGGGCGGACGCAGTGTCAGCCCATGCGCAAGACCGATTCAGCCACAGGCGGAGCGGGAAATCTATTGGACAATGGTATTGATCGATACCATCGCATCAGGTCGCCAAGTCCAAGCGCGATCAACGCCCAAATACGGTTGATGCTTACGTATTGGGCGAGGGTTTAGCTGACGCCGAGACCGGGATCAATGGGGACTGCTTCTCGACGGAGGTTGCGTAAGATAGTTCCGTTGCTCACGGGCGGGGCAGAAGCAATACCAAAGTACAATGGACGCCCTTCACTCAAATGCCGCATTATTTCGTTATGAAGTCGCTTAAGGGCAGAAGCGGGAACGAACGTCAGCTTCTATCCGTAGTTGATGATGATGAGTCGATGCGCGAGTCGCTACCCGATCTGATTAGGGAGTTCGGGTTTGCAGCTCGAGCTTTTTCGTCCGCGGAAGAGTTTCTCTCATCCGGTTCTGTCGATGAGACTAGCTGTTTGATCCTCGACATCGCCATGCCGGGCATGAGTGGACCGGAACTTCACCAGGAGCTAAAACGTCGCGGGGAAGAGATCCCGACCATATTCATTACCGCACAAAAAGACGAAACGATTCGCGCGAGAGTGCTCGAGGAGGGCGCGGCGGGGTTTCTACTCAAGCCATTCAGTGACGCGGCTCTGCTTGCGGCCATCAAGAGCGCACTGCAAGCCATTTGAGGGTCCACCGGCGAATCTCAAGGGGGATACAATGAATGCGGCGCATACTCCTGGTTATGAAGCAGGGAGATTACCAATGTCCAGTGCCATCCCCATCGTGTTCATTGTTGACGATGACGTGTCCGTGCGCGAATCGCTGGAACTTTTGGTCCGGGACGAGAACTGGAAGCCGGAGACATTTGCGTCCGCACAAGAATTTCTCGACCACCCGAGAAAACGTGTCCCGAGTTGTCTTGTGCTCGACCTCTCACTTCCGGGCCTGAACGGTCTTGAATTGCAGAAACAGCTTGCGGTTGAACACATCGACATGCCGATCATCTTCATCAGCGGTTATGGCGATGTGCCGAAGTCGGTGCAGGCCATGAAAGCCGGCGCGCTCGAATTCTTAACTAAGCCACTCAATACCGATGCCTTGGTGAGCGCCATCCGAAACGCGCTCCAACGGAGCAGTTTTGCCCTCGCTCAGGACGCGGAGATGCAGGAACTTCGGAACCGTTACGCCTCACTTACTTCCCGAGAACGGCAGGTGATGGGGTTAGTCGTGTCCGGGCTGCTGAATAAACAAGTGGGCGGCGAGCTCGGTATCAGCGAAATCACGGTGAAGGCACACCGTGGGCAGGTCATGCAAAAAATGAAAGCGAATTCTCTCGCCGACCTGGTGAGGATGGCGGGCAACCTGCGGCCTGTCGGTCCGCCCATCAACTTGGCTTGACGGCTCAACCCAGGCTGAGTTCACAATAGAGCCCTGGCCAATCAGACTCGCGACACTTGCGTTGATCCACTCGGCGATGCTCTTACTGTTCTTTACGGATACACATATCACCAAGCCACCTTGAAACTTTCACTGATTCGTAGTCAGCCGCGGCATTAAGTATCCAAAGTTCCATTCAACAATCACACCGTTTGTCTTCTTCGCGGAACGTAATCATCGACGCGATTGATGCGAAGGTATCGATCGATACCTTTGTCCAATGGACTGTCCTCGAAGGTTCTGGCTTAATCGCGTTGTCGATTGGATCCGACAGGAAAGCGGCTTTTATGTCAGAGAAGAAAACAGCAATCGTGACGGAAGGATCGCAAAGCGGTCAATACGCAGTGATCGAAGTTCGGCGGGATGAAGCGTTCCCTGAGCACTTCGTGATTGGCTATGGCGACGAGGGGTCGGTGCGCGAACAATCGCCAAGGCGCCTGCAACACAGAGACGGGCTCGCGGAAACTCGACGTATTGCATATGCAACTCTACAGAGCACGCTGGTAGGTGGGGTTCTGGTCTTCTACTCCAGCGGCCTCCTGGGAGCTGTAATTCGGGCATTTGTAGGCGCTTAGCCAGTTTTCGATTGGGATTCTGGAAAGATTCTACTTCTCATGCTAGGAGAAATAATCAAATGCAACAAGCCGAAGCGCGCATCGAGATTGAAAATTATTTCGATCTATTAAATGGAGAAACACCTGCTCGTGAATTGCGTGACCTCTTAGCGAAGCGCCTCCCCTCTCTTCACAGAAGGGCTTACCGACTTCTGGGCAACGCGGCCGACGCCGAAGATGCGGTTCAGGACGCTTTACTCTCCGCGTGCAAGCACTTGGACCAGTTCAGAGGAGAGTCGCAAATCTCTACCTGGCTGACTGCGATCGTGTCCAACAGTGCCCGCATGCGATTGCGTCGCCGGCGGCGAGAGGTCCATGTGTCTTTGGACGAACAAATTGGAGAGGACCAGCAATACTCAGTTTCAGAGCGATTGGCTGGCCGCGGACCTAACCCGGAGGAGGAATATCGGAAGTGTGAACTGACCGGGCACATGAGGCAATTGATGAAGCAGCTTTCGCTGACTCAGCTCAGGACATTGCAGCTCCGCGATATGCATGATCATTCGATCCGGGAAACCGCAGAGATCCTGGGAATACCAGCGGGAACTGTAAAGGCCCAACTGGCGCGAGGGCGGAAGAAACTGAAGCAGTTGATGCAAGAGGCACTTCAGCCTCGATTGTATAGGAGGAAACCATGACCTGGATAAAGTGGATGCTGGCGTATGTTTTTGATTGCGGCCATGTAAAAACCAGTTGGCCGCAACGCGGCCGCAACGGGCTCGATTACGTCTGCTGTCTCGATTGCGGGAGAGAATTTCCGTATTCGACTCGACTGATGAGCATAGTAAGTAAGGAAGAACAACTAAAAGACCGAAGTCGGTACAGCTGGGCGAAGCTCGGGAATGTGAGATCTGCACCTATGGCACGGTCTAACGCAAAGGCGTCGATCGATATTTTTGCTCAATAGCTTCCTCGCCGACAGGTCTGGGCCTGATTGCAACTGTCGATTGAAAGGCGCGGCACTGGGCGGACATGCTAATACATCAAGAGAGACTTCCCACGCGAGTTACCTAGCAACATTCTAAAATGAAGATGAGAAAAACCGTCCCACCTGTTGGGGACGTCCGCTCCCGATTTCTGCTACCATTCCTCCGTGCGAACGAGGAAAAGTCGATGGCTGAGCGAGGAGTTGACGCTATCGATTATTCTTAACATTGCCAAGGCGGTGAAAACTGCTTCCGTTTCGTCCAAGTCAAGACCATGAGTCATGTGACGCGCTGCGCCGATCGGCGTTGGTTTGCATTTCATCGCTTTCCAGTCATGCCGGGAATTCTGCTGTCGGCGTTCCTTTTTTCCGGTTGTGGTAAGCCCGCGCAGCCCGTGACCATCACATTTTTCGATTCTGACGCCCGAGGAGTTCCTGGCGACCATCGGATGATTCCGGACGCCTATTTGCAGGAATTCAAGCGAGAAACAGGCATTCGCGTCAACGACCTTCCGACACCAGAGGACACCGGCTCAAAACTCGATCTTGCCATGAATTTGCTCCGCAGCGGTGCCCCGTCCCCTGACCTTTATGGCGTTGATACGATCTGGACCGGGATCATGGGGGACTACCTCATTGACCTGCAACCTTACTTTGCCTCAGAGATTTCCTCAGAGGATCGCGACATCATCGATATCTACAGGATTCAGGGGAAGGTTGCGGCAATGCCCAATCAGCCGCTTGGTGTGCAGGTTTTGGTTTATCGGACGGACCTTCTCGCCAGATACGGCTACAAAACGCCACCCAGAACCTGGGATGAGCTGGAGAAAATGGCCGCCCGGATTCAGGCTGGAGAGCGCGCAAAAGGGAAGAAAGATTTTTGGGGGTTCGTCTGGGCCGGAGCGATTGCAACCGACAGCGAACAACTCACGATGGAAGGATTGGAATGGCAAGCCGCAGAAGGAGGCGGTCACATCATCGAGTCAGATGGAAAAATCAGCGTAAACAACGCAAACGTTATCCGGGCCTGGGAACGCGCGGCACATTGGGTAGGTTGGATCTCTCCTCCAAGCGTGGTTTCTTACACCGCTACGGATGCAGAAAATAAATTTTGGGTTTCAGGCGAGGCTGCGTTTCTGCTCAGCCACGCCATCGTGTATGAGGTTTTTGCACAAGATAAGCCGTTCCGCGACCTGGCGGGAGTGACCAGTGTGCCTGCTGGAAAGAGCGCGCGCGTCGCTACCATCGGAGGCTACGCTCTGGGGATATCCCGCTTTTCGGCTCACCGCGCCGAAGCCGTCAAGTTCATCCAGTTCCTGCTTCGCAAGCACGCAGAATTCACGGCGAATCATCGTGAAAAGCCGGGCCGAAAGGTGGAGTACTTTGAAGTTCCACCTCTGATGAGGGAAATCTATCCCTGGTGGTACAAACCGGGGGAATCGGGAGGGAGCGAAATAGTTTCGCGCCCGTCGGCGGTTGCGGGAGCGAACTATGAGGCGGTCTCCAAAGCCTATACCCACGCACTGCATTCTGTGCTGACCCGAGAGTCCACAGCTCCGGCCGCGGCCGCGGCGCTGGAGAATGAGCTGGCTCGGATCATGGGTAATGACAAGGCTCAACCGGGAACAGGTTCGCACTGAGATGAATCGACTGCAACTCAACATCGGCCCACGCCTGGTTCTATGCTTCGCGCTCATCATCGTTTTGATGTGTGCCGGTGACGCAATCGTTCTATGGCAATTCCACATCGTCCGGGCGCAAGCAGAACGACTCGATGAATATGACGACGAGTTGGTAACTGTCTTAAGGGTTCATTCAGACCTTTTGAAGTTTCGCGACACACTGGAGTCGCTTACGAACGCAAGAAATTCCGAACGTCTGAAGGCAGAGACTCAATCGATGAATGAGGCGATTGCGGAGGACATGCGACGTGCCAAAAGCGCCCTGTTAGCCGTGCATTCCGACAACGCCTCTGACCCGACGATTCTGCCGACCCTCGCGGTCGTCCAGTCCAACCTCCAATCGCAGAGCGCCTCGGTGATTGAATTAGCGGAAGCAAATGATTGGAACGCCCTGCAATTGCGGCTCGCCAATCAGCTACGCCCGCTGGAACTTTCGACCTCTGCCCTGGTGGAAAGGGTCGACCACGAGGTAAGGACGGGCCATGCCCAAGCCGCAGCGAATATCCGCCAGATGCAGCACTGGATTTTTATTGTTGTGCCGGCCACGGTGGCTCTGACCTTGTTGATTGCCGGAACGTTGGGGCTGGTCATTACACGCAGCATCACACGGCCACTGGAACAACTGGTCGAAGGTTCAAAGATGTTGGCACGAGGCGAGTTTAAACATCGGGTTCCCATCCAGGGAGAAGATGAGCTTGCCCAACTGGGACGCGTATTTAATGATACCGCGCGGCGATTGCAGGATCTCTATGAGAGCTTGCAAAGCAGCGAGGACCGGCTCCGCCGGGTAATCAACACGATGCCCGCGCATGTGTGGAGCACCCTGCCGGATGGTTCCGTCGATTTCATCAATCAGCGTTTGCTCGAATCCACCGGGCTAGCGATCGACGCGTTGCTTGGATCGGGCTGGCAATCGATCGTTCATCCGGATGATCGGCCTAGATTTATGGCTAAGTGGAGATCGGCATTGGCTGCGGGAGAACCCGTCGAGATTGAAGTGCGCATTTTGACTGCACAGCGCGACTATCGGTGGTTGCTGGTGCGCAACGTACCTTTGCGTGATGGTCTTGGAGGGATCGTCAAGTGGTACGGTACCGGGATCGACATCGAGGACCGGAAACTCGCGGAAGATGCATTACGTAAAGCGCAGACAGATCTGGCGCACGCGAATCGCGTAACTACGATGGGCGAACTGAGCGCCTCCCTTGCGCACGAGATTAATCAACCCATCAGTGGCGCCATCACGAATGCTTCCACCTGCCTGCGCCGGCTCGATCGCGAGCCGCCTGATCTCGAAGGCGCTCGGGTCGCGGCTTCAAGGATCATTCGTGATGCAAACCGAGCAGCGGAGATCATTAACCGAGTCAAGCTGTTTTTCACAAAGGGCGTCGTGACAAAGGAGCGCCTGGATGTCAACGAGATGATTCGAGAGATGGAGCTTCTTCTGCACAACGAGGCGACCCAGCACTCGGTTTCCGTGCACACAAAGCTCGCAGCCGATCTACCGCTCATTGTGGCAGACCGGGTTCAGTTGCAGCAGGTATTAATGAACCTGATGATCAACGGCATCGACGCAATGAAGGCCGTCGATGGTCCGCGCCAACTCACGCTCGGCACCCAAAACGATAGCAATGAACAGCTTCTGGTATCGGTTGAAGATACTGGCATCGGACTTCCCCCTAACCAGGCTGGCCAGATATTCAACCCTTTCTTTACGACCAAGGAACACGGCACCGGGATGGGGCTTCGTATCAGCCGAACGATTATTGAGGCCCACGGTGGCCGGCTCTGGGCGACGGACAACCATCCTCGCGGAGCGAGTTTTCATTTCACGCTCGCTGTCTCCTCGGACACCGGGAGCTCGGATGCCAGGAGCAACTCCTAACCTGCTCAGGGATTTTGGCTTCGCCGATCGAGCCTTTTGGCATAGGAACAGTTTCTGTCGTCAGATTGTGTCGATGAGACCAGCTGTCTGACTCTCGATCTATAAGAAAACCAAGAATTTCAGCTGGTAACGAAACAGGCCGGACATCGGAACTAGACGGATAGCGAAATGAAGAGCCGACGCGCTCCCTTTCGTCCCTTTTGCATGAAGAAATGTGGCAGGCGCTCATTTAGCAGGCGAGCCGATACTAAAGTATCGACAATACCATCGTCCAATTGTGCATCTCCTAGGCTTCTGTTCTGATGACTCGCGTCGACCGAATTCAATCGGAATCGTTACAACCAGGAATAGGAGAAGGAACATGAAAATATTAATGGTGCTAACCTCGCACGACGTCCTCGGCAACACAGGCCGCAAGACCGGTTTCTGGCTTGAAGAATTCGCAGCTCCTTACTTTGTTTTCAGGGACGCGGGCGTACAGTTGACCCTCGCCTCACCGAAAGGTGGGCAACCACCCCTCGATCCGAAGAGTGATTTAGCAGAGAATCAAACGCCCGCCATGAGCCGATTTAAGCAAGATCCGACGGCACAGAAGGCACTCTCCCAGACGGTCAAGCTCTCCGACGTTAAATCGGAGGATTTCGATACGGTCTTTTATGTGGGCGGGCATGGTCCCATGTGGGACCTTGCGGAAAGCCCGGTTTCCATCGCTCTACTCGAGTCCTTCTACAATTCGGGCAAGCCGATTGCCCTGGTTTGCCATTCGCCCGGCGTGCTTCGTCACGTGACCTACCAGGGCGCGCCGCTGGTGAAAGGAAAACGCGTGACCGGTTTTACGAATGGTGAGGAGGAAGAGATGCACCTCACCCACGTTGTGCCGTTTCTGGTCGAGGACGAGTTGATGCGGCTGGGAGCCATCTTCGAAAAAGTCGCGGACTGGCAGCCATTGTCCATCGTTGATGGCCGTCTCATCACCGGGCAAAATCCGGCGTCCTCGACTGTCGCAGCTCAAAACGTTGTGAACTTACTCGCTGCTGCAAAGAAAGCCGCTTGAGTTGTTAATTCGATCGACGCGTGCATCGGCTCGTCGTCGGTATCTGGGTGCCGGCGAAGGTGATACCGGTATCGTCTTGGCCGGTAGAACCGCGACTTCGCCGGCAACTGCAGAATACCGGGTGATCTTCCCGTATCTCCGCGGTTTTGGAATGACGTTTCTTTCGAGCGATACGTTCCACAAGGGTCGGCATTTTAATCCACGTTAAGGTTTGTTGCCGCAGACGGTAGAGAAAAAGTAGAGGCGGATTCCATGAACTTCCAGGAACAGTGCTGCAATTCCACTTATGCTGACCAGATGCACATCGCGGAGCGTGAGTTATCTGCGTTCATTCGCGCCGTGACCCAACTGTTTGGTTCCGAGGAGGCCAGACTGTCGGCGGAGGACTGGCTCGACGAGTCGGAGTTAATGGATAGCCGACCTCCATCGACAAACCGGTGGCGGGCGGTTACGATCGCGGCCTCGGCGAAACTGGCAAATCGGCTAGCCGTCGCACAGCATCGCAGATCAGATCGCCGCGTTGCTACAGGATTTGTCGGTTCTTCACGCCGCGGCGGGCGGGATGAATCCGCTTTGACAGGGCCGGCAACCTTTGGAGCGGTGAAGATCGAGCCTCTCCGATTCCGCTAAAGCTTCTTTTCAAATGGAAGGCTGAAGATGAACGATCGACAAAAGACGGAGCAGTGTTCTGGAGTGCGAGATCAAGAGATCCGTACGGCACTGGATCAGCATTGGGCCGCGTCGGATGCCAACGATTTTGAAACTGAGCACCTCATCTATCGCGAGGACGCGGTGCTGGACTACCCGCAGTCCGGCGAGCGAACCCGCGGTCGACGCAACATCCAGGGCCAACGCGCTAGCCAGCCGAGCAAAAAGCAGTTTACTGTCCAACGAATCATTGGCCGCGGTGATCTTTGGGTCACCGAATTCATCCTGACCTATGACGGCAAGCCATCGTACACCGTGAGCATCATGGAATTCAGG
Source organism: uncultured Acidobacteriota bacterium (assembly GCA_963837015.1). Taxonomy (GTDB): domain Bacteria; phylum Acidobacteriota; class Terriglobia; order Terriglobales; family Acidobacteriaceae; genus JABDBE01. Next base: position 66,869 of record CAWIMI010000027.1, read on the forward strand.
GGCGACAAGGTCGCGCGGGAGACACAATACTTTGCGGATCCATTCGTGGCTCCCGCATGGCGCGCTCAATGGGTCGAACGGATGGACACATAATCTCGAGGCCGAAACCGATAGAGGGATAAGACATGGATTGGAGACAGTTGGTGCAGTCTGCGCTGTTGGGTAGCCGTGATTTGGAACAATATGCCATTTTGCTGGTACGGGTTTCGATCGGGCTGTTCTTCGCAATCTCCGGGGCAAACAAATTGTTTGTAGCTGGCGGTACGAAACCTGTTTACGAGACGCTCGTTCAGGCTAAAGTCCCTTTTCCTCAGCAGACGGCTTATTTCGTGGCGGGTGTCGAGTTCGTTGGCGGATCTTTGGTGACGATCGGGTTTCTTTCAAGCCCGGCCTGCGTGGCTTTATTGATCGATATGACTGTCGCCACCCTAACCAGCGCGATTTCGACCCTGCCGAAAGGACTTTCGCCTCTTCGCTGGCTGGACGACTTCCTCTATCTTCCGGAAGTCCTGTACATGCTCTTCTTTATCTGGCTGCTCTGCTCTGGTCCAGGAAAATTCAGTGTCGATTACTGGCTCGCCGGCAAGTTACGGACCTGATCGAATCGACGCAGCAGCTTTGTTAGTAGACAAGCTTGATGGTCATCACCAGAATTGTTCAGCCGCCCGCTGCACCGAAATAAAGGGCCCTAACCAGACGCTGCATTTCGACGAGGTACGCATGCCGCGATTGCTTTCAGTAAATGTCGGTCTTCCGCGCGACGTGACATGGAACGGCAAAACTGTCCGAACTGCAGTCTGGAAATCTCCGGTCACGGGACGGCGAATGGTGCGCAAGCTCGATATCGACGGCGATGCGCAAGGCGATCTCGCCGGTCATGGCGGAGAGCACCGCGCCGTATTCGTCTACCAGATGGATTCTTACCATTACTGGGAGCGCTTTCTGGGCCGCAGTGATTTTACTTTCGGCCAGTTCGGGGAAAACTTCACCGTCGAGGGACTCTCTGATAACGAGGTGTACATTGGCGATCGCTACCGCATCGGTGGTGCTGAATTTGAAGTGACGCAGCCACGCGTGACGTGCTTCCGCGTCGGCATCCGCATGAACGAACCTCGCATGCCAGCCCTGCTCGTAGCACATCACCGACCAGGCTTTTACTTTCGCGTGTTGCATGAGGGAGAAGTTGGTGCCGGCGATGACATCGCAAAAATTTCTGATGGTCCAGAGAAGATCAGCGTGGCCGACGTGGATGCCCTCTTGTATTTGCCAGGACATTCCAGCGAGCAACTGCAACGCGCGCTGCGGATTTCGGCACTTAGCAAGGGTTGGCAGAGTTCGCTCCAAGCAATGCTGCAACAAGACTTGAGTCCGAAAACTACTGCGGGGAATCCAGGACTCGCGAATGAAGAACAAGCGCCAGCATGGCCCGGATTTCGACAAATGCAGGTCGCGAAGATTCACAAGGAAAGCGATAGCGTAACTTCCTTTGTTCTTGCGCCGAGCGATGGGCAGCCTCTTCCTCTCTGCCAGGCAGGTCAATTTATTGTTTTGCGGATGCGCGTCGATCCAGGTAAACCGCCGGTTCTTCGCAGCTATTCCTTGTCTAATCTGCCGGCAGCCGACCATGTCCGCATCAGCGTCAAGAGCGAATTGAATGGGATTGGAAGTTCATTTCTGTGCAACCGTGCGCGAGAAGGCGATCTATTGGATGTGAGTGCACCGCGCGGCAGCTTTACGCTGCGGCCCAGCCAGAATCCTGTGGTCCTGCTGAGCGCGGGAGTTGGCGCAACCCCTGTGATGTCGATGCTGCACGCACTCGCCGCAGAAAAATCGCAGCGAGAGATCTGGTGGATCTATGGAGCGCGCAATCGCGTCGACCATCCATTTGCGGAAGAATCGCGTTCATTACTGAAACAGCTCGCTCGCGGGCGAAGATACATCGTGTACAGCAGGCCTGCTGCAAGCGACCAAGTCGGGACAGACTTCGATGCTCGCGGGCACATTGACACAGCTTTGCTGGAGAGAATCGGAGTGTCACGGGATAGTGACTTCTATCTGTGCGGACCCTCTTCATTCTTGCAGAATATGCGCGATGGGCTGCGAAGCTGGGGTGTGCTCGCCGAGAATGTGCACACGGAAATCTTCGGTTCTCTCGAGGCCATTACCCCTGGCATGGCGCAGGTTGTTCACACTCCTCACCTGCCACAAGGGCCGCCCGGATCTGGCCCTCCAGTCTCATTCGCGCGTAGCGGGATTACCGCCGCGTGGGATCCGAAATTCGCGAGCTTGCTTGAACTGGCGGAGGCGTGCGACGTTCCGGTCAGATGGTCGTGCCGGACCGGAGTCTGTCATACCTGCATGACTGGTCTGATTAGCGGATCGATTACTTATAACCCCGAGCCGCTGGAGAGGCCCGCTCCCGGGAACGCGCTCGTATGCTGCTCCCAGCCAAACGCGGGTGTCACTCTGGATCTTTGAGAGGACAGTGGGCTACTTTGAACTTTGAGGCAGAGCGCGAGTGTGGCAAGAACACTGCATCTTGCTGATACGATTGGCGGCGGGAAGCGGATTCAAGAAAATCCCCTTCTCGGCACCCAGCACTCTATCCGCATATAATCAGGCAATTGTGCGGAATCGCCTTGCGGTTTTTTCACGGCTCAGGCTTCCCGTTTTTTTAGGTGAAATGCACTTTGGTGCGTCTGTGCTAAATGGAAAAGTAGGAGGATATTTTGACCCCGAAATTTCCCGTCGGAGATCTCCGCGCTTCTTTTCCAGCGATTGTGAACGCCGAGGATTTCATCTTCTTCGACAACGCGGCCGGCGCGCAAATTCCCCAGTGCGTCTTGGATGCAGTGACTTCACACCTCGTGAATTGCAATGTTCAGCGCGGCGGACCGTACGAAAAGAGCCAACAAGTAGACGCGGGTGTGGCGAGGGCGCGCGAAAGCGTTTGTGATTTCGTTAACGCTTACCATCCAGAAGAAATTGCGTTCGGGATGAATTCTACCTCTTTCATTCGTCTGGTCAGTCTGGCCGTGGGGCAGACACTCCGCGACCGGCGCGAGATCGTGGTGACGGATCTGGATCACGAGGCCAACGTCGCGACCTGGCTCGCTCTGCAAATAGAGGGAGCGCAGATTCGGTGGTGGCGCGTCCGGGACGACGGTGCCCTGCATATTGATGATCTTTTGCCATTGCTTACTTCAACCACTCGTCTGGTGGCGTGTACAGTTGCCTCAAACGCCACCGGTTCGGTGGTGGACGTCGCCGAGGTTGCGAAGCACGCCCACGCCGTCGGAGCAGAGGTATTTCTCGATTGCGTCCACTACGCGCCTCACGGGGTGATCGACGTTCAGAAGTTCGGCTGCGATTATCTGGTCTGTTCTGGCTACAAGGTTTTTTCTCCGCACATGGGCTTTCTGTGGGGACGGCGGGAACTGTTGGAAAAGCTGCCTACGTTCCGGGAAGAGTTCATTCCTGACAAATCGCCGGGCAAGTTCGAGGTTGGAACCTTCGTTTACGAGAATGTTGCTGGAATGGATGCCGTGGTGTCTTATCTCGCAGCCTTGGGCGAACGGTTTGTTCAAAGCACGCCGCCCAGTTCGCGACGCGCTCACTTGGTTCGCGCTATGGATGAGATCCGAGCCTACGAGCAAGTGCTTTCGTGCGAAATGCTTCGCGTCCTGCGGGAGGCCGATGCCGAGGTGTACGGCATCCGCGACCCTGACAAGGCTTCCCGGCGTGTGCCGACGTTTTCTTTCAACCTAGGGAAAATCCCCCCCGCTATCGTTGCCCAGGAACTCGCTCGGAACCATATCGGCGTGCGCGCCGGCCATATGTACTCGCCTCGCCTGATGCGACGCTTGGGGCTTGACCCGGGAACCGGCGCAGTAAGGGCGTCACTCGTGCATTACAACACAATCGAAGAGATTCACAAGTTCAAGCAGGTTCTGCACAGCATCCGCAATACTCTTCTGACTCCCGCGCGTTGAAGACTACAATGGCGAAAGTTCGTCCTGCTTTTGTTCCCGCTTTTCCTTGAGGAATCTTCTCTCCAGAAACTGCCGTGCCAAGTCCTGGCCGCCTATTCCAAACGCGATAGCAAGCCCGAACATCAGCGCGCCGAAGGCAATGGTGAAGGCGGCCAGAATCGTTCTCTCAGCCAGCCCAAGTTGCTCGAACGCCATCGATACGGCAAAGACGACAATGATGGTTCGAACCACGGTTGCGATCAGCCGGGGTGAAGGGAAGTCAGCATTGACAGCTGCCAGCAGCGCGGCCCGGGAAAAAAAACTGGCCGCGACTAATCCGAAAAAGACAATGAACAACGCCACGAACAGCCTAGGCAGGTAAAGAAAAAATCGTGAGATATGCTCCTGTATGCCGACGATGCCAAGTACCTGCACCCCCAGCAAAATGAATCCCAGCCATACCACCCAGAAAACAACCCGGCTCAACAGTTCGCTTGATGAGGGCAGAGCGGCCTTGTTTAGCAACTGAGTGGCGCCGGCATTGTCAGAGAGTTTGTCGAACTTCGCAATTCGCAGAATACCCCGCAGGATGGCTCTCAGAACGAATGCCACAACCCATCCCAGCAGGGCGATGATCAGCGTCGCCAGCAAACGGGGCAGGAAATGCGCGAAGTTCCTGGCAAGCTCCTGCATCGCGTGATTCAATTCTCCGACGATCATGTCCCACATATTTACCTCACTCTCTTGCGTTCCATAAGTCGAGCAAGTACGGTTTCAAGCGCTCGAAGGTCTGGCAGAGCGCTTCGACGTGTGCTTCCACTTCCTCTCCTGAAGCATCGCGGTTTTCCAGGAGGAAGGTGTAGACCTTACCGCGGTAAAGAGGAGCCAGAGCCTGGATAATATGGTCTCGACTGATGACAGACTTGTGATACGAAGAGGCAAATTCGTAAGCGGTTTTCACCCACAGTTCGTGGGAATAGCGAAAATCGTTTTCTGCGACCCGGGCGATGCTTTGGATCTCCGCCAGGGTATCGGTAGAAACAATTGACTTGAGCACCGGCTCCAGTTCGGCAACGCCTGAGCTGAAAAGCTCAAAAAGCCGTTTGCGGTTTACTCGAATCGGCTCCACGCTTAAGTCGTACTCGGCCCCAAACGTCGCGACGCTTTCCGCGCTCTGATTCTGGCTCCATATTTGAAAGTTCGGTTCGAGCGAAGAAAAAAGCGTTCCCACCGTTTGTCGCATAGCGGGCACAAGGTCGGCTGTAGCGCGATCGAGATGTGCTTTCGTCCCGAGGAAGGTTTGACACAGACGGAATCCCCCGGCGATCGCGCCCAGGGTCACGCGCATCTCGGTGCCAACGCCGCCTCCTCCGTGGTTCCACACTTGCTGTTCCAGAAGGTGACTGCCAAGGCGGCCTGAAAATGCGAATTCGACTGCGTAGGGCTCCCGGACTCGCCGGGCATAAAGAGCCCGAGTCATCGGGTAAACGAGGTTTCGCAGAAGCAGCCCGTCGAACTTATGCCGTCGGTACAGCGGCGCGACGAGATCGAAATCATCGCGGTAGACCGGCCGCAGCATGTGTTCGATCCATTCCGGCGTGACGTTCGTAGATTCCGGCGAAACAATGGCACATGCTTTGGCGCGTAGCAGTTCTCCAGCTGCCAGAATGGTGTGCAGCGCAACTTCGGTTGCTGGTTCTTCACCATAAACGGTGCTAATGCAGTGGAGAGTACGCAGTGCATACAGGTCGGAAGAACGCTGCAGGTCATTGATCGAGGCCGCTGCGATCACGTCACGCGTGCTGTCCTTTGATCCCCCGTCGGGGTTCACGATGACCACACGCTCTCTGGGGAAATACTTCAGGAGCCCAGTCCGGATCGCCTGCACCGTTTCTCCCACAGTCTTGGCGTTGTTATGCGTAGGCACACCGACAAGAAGGTCCACTTCGCCAACGCTGATCAGTTCGCGAAGGAAATCATCGGTAAGAAAGCTGCTCTCGTCCAGACGAAACTCCTGTCAGAGTTGGGTTACATCTTCACAGCTTGAGTTTTTCATATTCGTCGCAAACGGAACCAGTAGAACTGGTAAGGCCCCAAGGTCAGCAAATAAGGCAGGTCGCCGATGCGCGGAAATATATTCCGACCCGACATCTCGACCAGAATATTGCCCTTGTAGCGTCGCAGATCGAGCTCCACGGCCTGCGCCGTGCTGGAAAGATTATTCACCACTAATGCCGTTTCAGCCTTCAGTTGTCTCACATAAGCGAGCACCCGGTGATTCGCAGGATGCAGGAACTCAATCGAGCCTCGACCGAAAACCTGGGTAGACTTCCGTGTGCTTATGATGCGTTTCATCCAGGCGAGGAGGGAGTGCCCGGATCGCTTCTGCGAGTAGACATTAACCGCCGGATATCCATAGACCGGATCAAGAATCAGCGGCGAATAAAGGGCCTCGGGATCGGCCGCAGAAAAGCCTGCGTTCCAACCTCCATCCCACTGCATCGGCGTGCGCACTCCATTCCGGTCGCCCAGGTGGATGTTGTCTCCCATCCCGATCTCGTCGCCATAGTAGATGATCGGAGTTCCGGGAAGCGACATCAACATGCCAGTCATCAACTCAACTCTGCGGCGGTCGTTGTCGAGCAGCGGAGCAAGCCGTCGGCGAATGCCGAGATTCAATCGCATTGCTTTGTCGCCGGCGTAAGTATCGTACATGTAGTCGCGCTCGATATCGGTCACCATCTCCAGCGTAAGTTCATCATGGTTGCGCAAGAACAAACACCATTGGCAAGCGTCCGGAATCGCCGGAGTTTGCTGGAGAATGTCCATGATCGGCTTGCGATCCTCCAGTTTCACGCCCATGAACATTCGCGGCATGAGAGGAAAATGAAAGGCCATGTGGAACTCATCGCAGTTTCCAAAATACGGTCGAAGATCGGCCGGCCATTGGTTGGCCTCGGCAAGGAGCATTTTCCCGGGAAAATGTTGATCGAGCTTGCTCCGCAATTCTTTGAGCACCGCGTGAGTTTCCGGCAAGTTTTCGCACGAGGTTCCTTCCCGCTCGACCAGATAAGGAACTGCATCCAAACGAAACCCGTCCACACCCATCTCCATCCAGAACTTCATCACCGACCACATCTCTTCCCGGACGGCAGGATTGTCGTAGTTCAGATCAGGCTGGTGGTTGAAGAAACGATGCCAATAATACGACTTGGAAACCGGATCCCTCGCCCAGTTCGAGGTTTCGGTGTCGAGGAAAATAATCCGCACGCTGCGATATCGCGTATCCGTGTCGCTCCACACATACCATTCCCGGCGCGGATTATCCAGGGAACTCCGCGACTCCTGAAACCACGGATGCTGATCGGAGGTGTGGTTCAACACCATCTCAACGATCACTCGTATGCCGCGTTCATGGGCGGCGCCGAGAAAATTCTTGAAGTCCTCAAGCGTGCCGTAACTGGGATGAACCGACCGGTAATCCGAGATGTCGTAGCCGTCATCGCGCAGGGGCGAAGGAAAGAACGGCATCAGCCAAAGAGCATTGATGCCAAGTTCTTGCAGATAGTCCAACTTCTCGGCGAGACCGCGGAAGTCTCCGATGCCGTCCCCGTTGCTGTCGCGGAAAGTGCGCACGTGGACCTGATAAATAATTGCGTCTTTGTACCACAGCCCGTCCTGCGGCAATGTCACACTTTTGCTCCTCGTCTCCCTAATTATGCACGTTCAGCGAGAAATGGTTCTGTTCGTAGTCTCGATGGGTCGGTCTCGCGAGAGGGCGGTGTGGTCAGGATCGACCGCGAGAGACTAGCGGTCACTTCACGGATTCGGTTCTGGCGGTTGGTAGAGGTCCGGTATGCTGGCGATGACTGCCCGGGGGAGGGGCTTGAGCTTAAGCTGTTCCGTGAGGAAGGCGATGCGGTCGCGCCGAGCTTCCGCATTCAGAGCATGGGGAGCGTCGTAGAGTCTGAAGCTCTTGGGTTCACTGACGACAGCCGCATACGCACGCGCCCGATCTGGGTTCAGGAATTTCTCCTGCGAACCGTATTGCAAAAATACGAAGGCCGGCGCAGCATGCGAAACAAATTTGCCGGGATCGAGCCACGCGTATTTTGCCTGGAACGCGTCGAACTTCTCCGGGCCAATTTTCTGCCGGTAGTCTTGCACTTCTTTTGACTTGAGATCTATTTCATCAGACAGACCACCGGCCATCAGGACAAACGCCACGAAGCGTTTGTCGATTCCGCTCAGGAATCCCCCAACGGTCGCGTTGTAGCTGTGGCCCACATAACCGACTCGCTTGGGATCGACGTCCGCACGGGCTACCAGCAAATCAGCGCCTCGGCGCATGTCCACGATTGCCTGAATAAGATCGGTGACTTGCTGTTCGCTCAGCGGCGTGGGATATTCCACGTGTCCGGGACGCGCAACGGGGCCGTCGGTCAGTAGGGATACGACGCCGGCAGTGGCGATCGCCACAGCTTCGTCCAGAAATTCCTTGCGATTGCGCATCGCCGAATTGCTCCAGTACCAGTGACCCCAGATCACGGCGGCGAAAGGTCCTTTGCCGGCGGGCACGACCAGGTAGGCGGGAACGCGTCCGCCTTTCGGACTGGCATAACTAATGTCATGAATAACGACGTCGCCGCGGTGCTCGACGCCCACCTCCTGCAGATCGAGTGGTGCTTTCTGATCGTAATCAAAATGTTGTAGAGCTTCCGCGTTTTGCGCGGATAGGGAGAAGACGGCAGCGAGCAGGACAGCATAACGCAGCAAATGCATTCGGCGGAATCCTCGACTCTTCCACATAGACTAGCGGAAAACCTGAAAATTAGCGTACACAAACGGTGCGACGCAGTTAGTGGGCTGGACGACACCAGCACAAGCAGGCGCTTCTGGATGGGTTATCGACGGTCTGGACGGCGAGTACTGGCGCAGAAGTTTTCAGACAGGTGGCGATTGAACAATTTATCGAGCTTGTCTCGCAGCATCTCCGGCTTGATTTCCTCCGACTTGTCGAGCCGGGCGATCAGAACTACGCCGCAAGCCGAGCATCGGCCAGAAATATCTCGTTCGCTCTGCGGGCCGATTTGGCGAACGTCGATCAAACGAGGCGGGTCCACAGTCGCCTGCCATTTCCGACCGTGGCGCGCAAGGAACTAAGAGATATTTGATTCTGAATCGGAGGGAAAACACAATACATCATTTCCTGTAGAAGGGATGTTCGCGCAGCGATGCTATGCTCGGGCTCAATCCTCTCTCATGCTGAGAATGGAGGCATCTAATCGTGCAAGCAGCACGCTTCTTTAACATCGCCGAGACGGAAAAAACCTGTAAGCAATCCGGGAAGCGTTACCTGGAGTTTCTCCGCATCCCGGCCATGAGTTCTGGAGTCTACCTCTTACCCGCCGGAAGCACGGACCTTCAATCAGCGCACCAAGAAGACGAAATGTATTACGTAGTTCGCGGTCGAGCCCGCATGCGAGCCGGGTCCGACGACCAGGCGGTAAGTGAGGGCAGCATCATTTTTGTCGCCGCCAAAATCGAGCACCGCTTCTACGAGATCACGGAAGACCTGATGCTGCTGGTGTTCTTCGCGCCTGCCGAAAGCGAATAGGACGAATCGCCAACTACGACTCCCCGGAGGCATGCTTCGTCTTCGAAGGCACCCAATAGATCTCTTCTTTCAATCCCTCTTTGGTGAAGCCGATGCGCTTGAGGATTCCTTTGCTGCCTTCAACCATCGATGGATGGCCGCACAAGTACGCGATCGTGTTCGCGCCCAGACCCCACATGTCCGTGTATTTCCGCAAGACGTCATCGACGCGGCCGACCTCGCCGGTCCATGTTTCGTCGTCCCACGGGCGGCTGACTGTCGGGACATACTTGAACCAGGGTATTTCCTCTGCGAACTTCTGCAACTCTTCCAGATACCCAAACTCCCACGAGCGGCTTGCCCCGTTGAGCAGGAACAGCTTGTGTTCCCCCGCAGACTTTCCTTCTTTCCACTCTCGGTACAGCGTGCGGACATAACTCACGAACGGAGCGACGCCGGTGACCGTGCACACCAAAAGGTGATTGGTGCGGTCGCTCTTGGTATCCAGCATGAACCGGCCCTTGGGAACCTTTCGCATGAGCAGTTCATCGCCGGGTTGAAGTTTGTAGAGCAGCGGAGTGAGATCTCCGGGAGGAACCAGTTCGAAAAAAAATTCGATCTCGTTCTCATAAGGCGAGGACACGATCGAGTAGGGACGCTCTCTAAGCTTACCCAGACCTTCAAGCCCCAGAGTTGCGTATTGGCCGGGAGCGAACTTGAACTCATGATCGAGTTGGACGCGGATCATCCACAGCTCAGGGGCGATGTCCACACGTTTGATAATTCTCGCGCGATGGAATTTTTCTGTGTCGCTGCCGCTCATGAAAGTTCAGCCCCGGCGTCGGTTCCACCGGAGTTGGCATAGTTTACAGGAAGTGCGCAGCCGCTCAACTTCCTCCCGATCCATTTAATCTATAGAAGCTATCTCTTTTCTTGATCCTTGTTGAGTGCCGTCACTTGCCTATGACCAGGACTACGAAACTATCCGGCAGAATCGTGTGCCGGGGACGCGGGTTCTCTGCAGTGGGTGCCGGAGGCGGTCCGAATTTCGCCGTCACTGCAAAAACCTGATGGGTCTTGTCATCGAGCGCAAGTGTGCGCGCGCCTTCCTGCGTCTTGACATTGTCCGCGACGCTGAACTTGGTCGGTGACTCTTCGCGCACGACAGTCAGCACGCCTTCTCCGCACGACGCAAAGGCAAGGCCGGTGCCCTCGTCAAAGGCTGTCGCGTCGACTCCCTCGCCGATGGCGGGCGTGGCAAGCACTTTTCCACTGTCAGCGTCGACCACAGCCATCATCTTGTTGTCGCAGCCGGAAAATAACCGGCGATTCTTGCGATCCATAGACAATCCGCTCGGCTCCTGGCACGGCGCCAGCGGCCAGCGTGATTTCACTTCCAGCTTGCTGGGGTCAATCGCATCCAACTGGCTCTTGTCTTCGATATTGACGAAGATTTCTCCTTTGCCGTCGCTGACCGCGAATTCCGGCTTGCCTTGCAGCTTGATCGTGCCCAGCACCGTACCCTTGGCCGCATCAATGGCGGTCGAGTCCTGGCTCCTCCCATTGAAGGTGAAGACGCGTTTGGTGGCGGGATCGTAGAGAATCGCGTCGGGATTGTCGCCAACTTTGACCTTCGAGATCAACTTCAGCGTCTCGATGTCAAAAATTGTGACCGTTCCTTCACGCCCATTGCTGACAAAGCCTCGCCTCAGCTCAGGCGCCAGCGCAATGCCGTGTACGCCGGGAGTGTCCGGAATATCGCCGACCGGCTTGCCGGAGTCTGCGTCGATCACCATGACATGCGTGGCACGGGAAATATACAGCCGTCGTGAGGAGCTATCGAGGGTCAGATAATCCCAGCCACCATCCCCGCCCAGTCTGTAGGTCTTGATTACGTGATAACCGGTATCGGCGGCGGCAGAAAACGTAGCGAGCAGAGAGACGAACAACGCCAGACGCAGCCACATTGAACGCGAATGCCTCATATGGATATTCCTCTTTCTCGGATGTCGGATAGAACTACTTATCCTAACCCCGGCTAGCTGAAGGCAACCTTAACGCCAGCGCGGCCTAAAAGCGCTTCGTGGACGATGCCCACACCCACGCTCCTCCCCATTTCGTCCCCAACTTTTTACATCCCCACGACACCACCATGACACCCGCATTCGACGTGATCTGTAGCCTTCACACAATAAGCGAATTGAATCAGGACGCGCGCCATGAAAGAGCTCAAGAGCCGATTCCACGCAATTCGCAAGACTCAAGAAAGGAAAAAATATGAAGAAAAGTTCGATCTTTTGCGTAATCGCTCTGCTCACATTCATCGGAGGCCGGCCCGCTCTATTCGGTCAGCAAACATCCTATAAGCAGACGAACCTGGTGGCCAATGTTTCTGGCGTGGCCAATCACACCGATTCTCAACTTTCCAATCCCTGGGGGATATCGTTTCTGCCGGGTAACCCATTCTGGATTGCAAACAACAACGGTGGCACCTCGACGCTGTACGATGCCCAGGGCAACAAACAAGCATTAGTCGTCGGAATACCGACTGCGTCAACCAATCCCTGCAGCCCCGGTTGCCCGACCGGCACTATCGCAAACAACAGCACCGATTTTAACAGTGGCGCATTCATCTTTGATACCGAGGACGGCATCGTTGCCAACTGGACCGGCGCTAACAACGCGGTCGTGGCTTTCGACAATTCCGCCAATGGCGCGGTTTACAAAGGCCTCGCTCTCTTAAGCAACGGCTCCGGAAATTTTCTTCTCGCGTCAAACTTCCGCACCGGCTCCATCGACGTCCTCGACCGGAACTTCAAGGTCACGGCACTCTCCGGCTCTTTCACCGATCCCAATCTGCCGCAGGGTTTCGCGCCCCACGGCATCCACATCATCAACAACCAAGTCTACGTGGCATATGCGATGCAGGATTCCGCCAAACACGATCCCATCCCGGGCGCCGGAAGCGGTGTTGTGGACGTTTTTGATGAGAACGGAAACTTTGTCAAGACTTTCACCTCCGGCGGAAAGCTGAACGCCCCCTGGGGTGTCGTGGCGACGCCCTCCACATTCGGACCTTTTTCCAACGCCATCCTGGTCGGCAATTTCGGGGACGGCATGATTAACGCATTCGATTCCACCGGGAAGTTTCTGGGTCAGTTGACCGACTCCGGAAACAACGCCATCGTCAATCCCGGCCTGTGGGACATGGTTTTTGGCGCAGGTGGGACGGGCGATCCGAACACCTTATACTTCACCGCCGGGGGCAGTTCGCAGACGAGCGGTTTGTTCGCGACGCTGGTACCGGCATCGACCGTAACCAAAGCCGACTTTTCGCTTGCGCTTTCGGCGCAAAGCGCTACTCTCATTCCCGGCCAATCGGCGACGCTGACCGTCAGCGCCAGTGCAGTCGGCGGATTCAATAGTCCAATCTCCCTGTCTTGCACGCAGCCTTCGGGCATCACCTGCTCTTTGTCTCCGGGCACCATCACTCCGGGATCGAGTACGGCGAAATCCACTCTCGTGTTCAATGCCGCCACCATAGCCCCAACCGGAGGATACGGCGGCATGGCAATGGGTTGGTTCCCGCTCTCCGCTGTTGGCGCATTCGGAATGGTTCTCGGCGCCCGCAAGGACAATCGCAAGCGAGGCGCGAAGATCCTGAGACGCGGATTGTGGATCATCGGTTTCGGTGTGCTGACCGTATGGCTGCTATTCACCATCGGCTGCGGCGGCGGCAGTTCCAGCGCAAGCCGTCAACATGCGAGCACCGTCACGGTAATGGTCACGGGCACGTCTGGAGCGATCAGCCATACCACCCCAGTCACGCTGACCGTCCAGTAAAACGTGAAACAATACAACCGAGGGGCGCGAAATTATGCGCCCCTTTTCAGAATGCTGAAGAAGCCCGCCACCTCGGCGGGCTTCGCATTGGCATCCCCCTCCCAGTCCAATCCCTTCGAAAACCGAGGATAAGGGAAGGCCACCCTTCGGCGTAAGATGAGGAAGAAGAGTTGGCCGCCCTTGCATCGGGAATCACGCAGGATCGCCGTACCGTCGCTGTCAGAAAATGCCAAAAGGGAGAACATGCCATGTGGTTCCGAAAAGTCTTGGGGCATAGTTTGGCCGTGCTTACTTTCGCCTTGGTTGCGGCGGCGTGGGGAATGGCCCAGCAATACCAGATCCTTCGTGCCGACTATGGCTACGGGAACCAACGTGTGGATGTCACGCAGAGGCTGCGCGAACTGGCTCGCTCCAACAAATCCTTTCGAATGGGCAACAGCACGTTCGGCATCGATCCTTCGCCCGGAAATGTGAAGACGCTGCGCATCCATGCGCGTGGGGCCGATGGCAGGAGCCGCGTGTTTGAATACCGCGAAGGCAGCTTGGTGGACGGCTCGATGTTTTCTGGTTGGGGCGGTGGAAACTGGGGTAACAAGGGTGGCGAGTACTTAATTCTGAACGCCCAGTACGGAGTTGCGGCGAGACACGTGGATGTGACACAGCGGCTTCGGCAACTGGCTGCGCAGAACAGCTTTTTCCGCATGGGAAACAGTACGTTCGGCGTGGATCCGGCGCCCGGCCAGGTAAAAGTCTTGCGTATTTATGCGCGCGGGCCCGACGGTCGCAACCACATGTTCGAGTACCGCGAAGGCAGCATTGTGGATGGTACGAAATTTTCTGGCTGGGGAAGCGGCAATTGGGGAAACGGCGGATGGAATGGCGGATGGAATCCGTCTCCAACGCCGCCTCCCGCAGTCAGGCCACCAATGCGTCCTCCAGGCCCGCCGACCGGCGGGAACCCGGCAGCGCTAACGATTCAGTCGGCGAGTTACGGCGCGGGGAACCGCAATCGGGACGTCACTGCACGTCTGCAGTCGATGGTTCGTAACGGACGCCTGAGCACGATCGTCAGCAACACGACCATGGGATCAGACCCTGCGCCCGGAACACCCAAGGTCTTGCGGGTGAGCTATTCGGTTGGTCGGGCAGCCACGCAGCAAGCCACCGTGCAGGAGGGCAACCAACTCAACATCCCGTAGACCGTCGAAGTGTCACTCAGAAAACCGGAGGTCGCCTGAGAGTCTGCGCTGGCCGCCCTTGCAGAAACTTTTTGTCGCCGTTGAGGCTATTTTCTCCGTGGCCACGTCCAAGGGAACCAGTGGCTCTTCTCTCAGGAGGATCTAAAGATGAACAAATTGTTTATGACAGTTTTGTTGCTGGTGCTGAGTCTGAATGTTGGAGCGCCAATTGCGTCGGCACAGACTCCGGACGCCAATGCCAGCGCCGACCACACCGCTCCCAGTTATGACATGAAGGCGCAGTCACTTTTCGATTTGCAAGCCGTCCAGAAGAAGTTCGTGGAACTTGCCAACGCTGTCCCAGCCGAGAAGTTCACCTGGCGTCCTTCCGCGGATTCGCGTTCTTTCGCGGAAGTCTTTCTCCACGTCGCCGGCGAACGTTATGGCATTCTGGCTCTCATGGGAGCAGTCCCGCCCACCGGATTCGACGGAAAGACTTTTGACAAATCCACGACCGACAAGGCCCGCATCATCGATGAATTAAATAAGTCGTGGGACTTCGCCCAGAAGAACATCAACGGCATGACCAATGCCGACTTCGCCAAGTTGATTCCGAAACTCGGCCCGCAGGCAAACGCCGGCGACGTCGTCTACATTCTGGTCGCTGATGCCCATGAGCATCTCGGCCAGTTGGTGGCCTACGCCCGCGTGAATGGAATTGTTCCGCCCTGGACCGTGGAACAGCAGAAAAAGGCCGCCGAGAAGAAAGCCGAGCAGAAATAGAGCTAAGAGTTTCGTGTTCAGCGAGACTCCCGCTCCGAGGGGAAATGGCTCATCCCTTACGGCACAGGGAATATACGAAACCCAATCGAACCCCTGACGATCGGACGAACTTTGCTCCAGCTGCGGAGCGGCGGGACGTTCCAAGAGGCATGCCCTGTTATGTGAATCATACCTGTCGAGATCAGCACTCAGAACGCCGTGGAGGGCCAATGACGTTTTCGCGCGACTTAACAACAGGTGCGTGGCCGCAGACTCAGCTGGAAGGAGCGCTCTTCAAAGGCTCGGTTGGCGCCGCTGCACGAACCAGTTTCGTCCGCCATATGCCAACAGCGAGACACGCTAACGCCGGGATGATCGCCTGTATTAGTATTCCGATGTAGTCGGGGGTGCGTGGAGGTATTCGCCATCCATGCCTCAGTAACCGCCAAGCGTCCACACCCCCGCCGTACAAATATAACGCTGCAAGAGCGCCCACCCAGCCCAAGGGTTTCCTCGTTTCTATTACCCATACCAATGTGATTGCGGACAGAGCCGCAATCAGTTCGTCCGGGAATCCCCTCCACAGCCACATCGTCACACTGCCTGCATCCCCCGTAAACGTCACCCGGTTGTTGGCCACCATAAAGAGCACTTTCACTACCGACGCAATCACCCGTGAAAGCGTCCACAGTCCGAAAACCACGAGCGCGTTCCTTGCGGTCTGTTTGTTCATCTCGCTGGTTGCCTCCGTGCTTTCCACATGATGCTAATCCCCGGAAAACAAGGCATCCAAGTTACGTCGGATACTCAGTGGTCAGACAATGTAGATAATTACTGGGCGCTTTGCAGTTGGGCTACTACCTGAGTTACGGCGGGAACGTCGTAGAAATTCGAGAGGTCGGCGTGGCCGGCGAGGGTGTCGCGCTCTTTGCCTTCGACCAGAATTTTTACTCGGGTGATGCCGGGAATGTTCGCGGAGAGCGTCTCGACCAGCGACACCACGGAGAGTTCCTCGACCAGCACGCCGGAGCGGTGGCCGTCGGCGAAGGCGGCGTTGAGGTCGATGACGGCGATTCCCGGGTCGACGAGGTAAACGTCGCGGATCTCGGAGCCGGGGGCCAAGGGGTGAGGCGAATACTTGTCGAGATAAACGGTGAACAGGGCGCGCAGGATTTCCGCTGCACGCTCCTGGCGTCCGGCCGGGAGCGGGGTGCGAACGGATTTTGGTCGCAGGACTCCGGCATCGTCATAGGCGATGTACAGCGTTACTTGCTCGCTCGATCCTGTAACGGGCGGGGCAACGGGTTGAGTATTGGCCGTGGAAACATCGGTGCGATCGACGTGGCCTCTCATGCGCCACGCGTAGAAGCCCATCCCCAGCGTGATGGCCAACAGGATTGCGACGGCGATGATGAGGTGGCGAGGAATCATCGTCCGGGCTCCTGTCGGTCGCGAAAGTCTCCCACTCCGGCGGCGATGGCGCCGGCGATCAATTGCTGGTAGGCGGGAGAGTTCAGCTGGGAAACGTCGTCGGATGGAGGCGCAATTTCAATCGCGAGTGCGACGGTTGTGACGTTGTTCAACGGGCGCAGTGGGGCGATCAGGGATCGGGCCGGGATCTGTTTGCCTTGAAGATTTCTTACCAAGCCATTTCCGGCGGACCGACTAAGCAGTTGGAATGCGCCTTGGGCCGCGTCCCAGCTGAGAAATGGGCCACGATTTTCTGCGCCGGCGGGAACGACTGCGCTGTAGATACGAATGCCGGTGCCCTGGGATGAGGCGTGGAGACAGAGGTAGATCGCGGGACGGGCAGAGTTGGTCAGGCTGGCGCGTTGGTCGAGGGTGAGCATGGTGTCGCCATCGCGGAGAAGCAGAGTGGGCATACCGCGGAGGTCGAGTTCCTGGCGCAGGCGGCGGGCGAAGGCGAGGTTGACGTCTTTCTCTGCCAGTTGGTCAGTGAGCGAGGCCCCGCGCTCGTCGCCTCCGTGGCTGGGATCGATGACGACAAAATAATGTCGAATGGCTGGAGTGGCCGGGGCCGCAGGGGGCGCGACCGCACTTGTCGTGGACTGTTGGGTTGGGGCCGGCGTTGGGGCTGGAGCTGCCGTAGCTTGCGGGACAGGCTCGACGATGATGGTGCGTCCGTTGTTGGTGAAGCTCGCCATCAGCGGGACGGTGGCCGCGACCACTACCTCGGCGGCTCCGTTGTTCTCCTGGAAGCTGGCGGATGGAATGACTTTGCTGTCGAAAGTGAGCGCCTGCGATCCGGGGGCAACCACCGCCTCGTGGTTGAAGGCCATGCGCAGCTCTCCGGGCTCGGTGGCGATAGTCGGATTTACCGGAGCGGTGAAGTTCATCACCAATTTCGGTGGCGTGGTCTTGCTGACCAAAGCGGTGAAATGTACGGCTACGTTGCCGATGAACAAGCGGCGGGAATTCTGGTTGAAGGTAACCGGGCCTCCGAGAATGCGGGGCAGGAGTGTGCCGAGGCACGAGAGAGGCACGAGGCCGCGCTGATTATCTAGCAGGAAGTTCGAGGGAAGGTCGTAGTCACTGCCATGAATGCGGGCGCGCGTCTTCCCCGAGGTGAATTCGCTTTCCACATCGTAATAACGAAATTTCCAATGCGGGCCGTTGACCTTGGCGCTAACGACGCCCAGGGGTTCGAAGAGTTCGAGGAGTCCGATGTATTCGTCGCCGTTACGCTCTAGAACGGGGAGAGAATAGTTGGCGGCGTTGGAGTAAATGGTTACGCGTTTCTCTTCGGGTGCGCTAAACAGGAGAAGGGTTGAGGCGAGGAAGATGGCAGTTGCCAACGCTCCCGATGCCGGGACGAGTCGTCCCCGCGACTGCCGGTGGGATGCCGACACTACGACGCGGTGCTTGTTACTCCAGCGCATAGATGGTCAGACCGCTTAACAGTTTGGGGTAGAAGTCGGTGGATTTTTGCGGGAGAACTTCGCCGGCGAAGGCGATGTCTCGTACCTGGCCCATGCGCACGGGATTCATCAGAAATGCGCTGTTGGCTGCTCCCTCCCGCACCCGAGTCAACGCTTCCCCTACATCGCGAACGTAGCTGATATTTTTTTGATCGCGGATCGCTTCCTCCGAGATTCCCAGTACGCCCTCGAGCAGGCATTTGTGCAATTGAACTACATCGAGCGACTGCTGGCGAAGCGAGAGGCCCTGAAGCAGGTTGGCAGCAGCCGGCCGCGGCGTATCGAACAAAAAAGCACGATTGGCGGTGACGCCGAGGAGAGCGGTGCCGGCCTGCCCTGCGGCGCGCAGGATTCCGATGGCGCGTTTGGCATCAATAGATGGATCGACCTCCTCTACGCTGAAATAGGACCGAGCCTGGTCGCGCAGGTTGTCGGGAGAGAACGATTCCAATCCGTGCACCACGCGATGGGTCGCCAGGACGACCAGGCCTGGGCTGTCCATATTGATGAAGGTCATCATTACCAGGTCGTAGGGAGCGAGTTCGGAGGAGCTTGGAGCGGATCCTTGTTCCGTCTTTCGCTCGTTGCGATAGGCCATGGCGGTCTCGTAGCGATGATGACCGTCGGCGATGATCAGCTTCTTGTCCCGCATCTTCCGGCAGACAAGTTCGATGACGGTGGGATCGGAGATCCTTCGAACCTGATGCAAAACTTCATATTCATCGCGGATTTCAATACTGATTTCCATATTTGCCGCGGGAGCGGAGAGGGCCGAGTCGATCTCGCCGGCTGGATCGCTGTACAGCATGAAGAGCTGGCCGAAGTGCGCTCGTGTCGCGCGCAGGAGCTCCAGGCGGTCGGCTTTCGGCTTGGCAAGGGTTTGCTCGTGGCGATGGACGATTCCGGCCGCGTAATCTTCGATTTTGCCCAAACCAATGAAGCCCCGGCGCTCCAGTTCGGCGCCCCCGCTGGGAGGTTTGAAGCGCTGAATATATTGGTATAGGGATTGCTGGGGGTCCTGCAGGAAAACGCCTTGGCATCGCCAATCGTGGAAGGACGCGGCGGCGCGAGTGTAAATATTTTCCTTTATGTGATCGGTAGCTTGCGGCTTGCCAAGGATGATGCGAACCAGATTGTGTGGACTAGCATCATAGTAGCGGCTTTGCATCGCGGGCGTGATCTTGTCGTAAGGCTGGGTTACGACTTGGGCCAGATCAACCCGGGCGAGGTCGTAGCGCAAAGCACGGAACGGTGCGACGTAAGCCATAGCCGAACTGGAATTGTACATCTCCGAGGGCTGCGGTGGTTCCCGGCGCTTTTGGAGCACTTCCGTCGGGTGCTCGGAGGCGGTCGCGAAACGGCGATTGCGATGTCGCCGGAATTTGACAAGTATTTGACAAGTGGGTTCTCGTAAAGATGGTTAAATCGGAATAGTTACGCTGACGAATCAGCTTGGGGAGCGCTTGTGCACGCCTCCGAAAATGTTGTCGCGCAGCAGAAAAAAAGGCTGACGCCGCGGGGTTTGAGCTGTGGTACGATCAGCGATAACGAGGTATTTGTGGGCCGCCATCAAAGGCACCGGTGGTCACTCCGCCTGAACGCACACCGCGATCCCCACATGGGCCCAGACGGGTTCCCGACCGGGGACAAGGCGTGCGCGGGGAATCGGGCTCTGGTTCTCTGGATTTTTGCTGCCACACTGATCTTGTGCCTTGCGCCAAACATGATGGCGCAGGCTCCCGTTGACGATGTTCACGTCACGCCACGAGTTGAACCTCCGAAGGCAGATCCTTCCGCTGGCATCGATCCATCGCTAAAAACGCATACCAAACCTCTCAAGGTGGACGTGAACCTCGTCCTCGTGCCGGTCACGATTACGGATCCCATGAACCGACTGGTCACAGGCCTTGACAAGGAGAATTTTCAGCTCTTTGAAGGCAAGGATGTGCAGGAGATCCGCCACTTCTCCAGCGAAGACGCTCCCGTGTCGATCGGGGTCATCTTTGATATGAGCGGAAGTATGGTCAGCAAGATCGAGCGGGCGCGCGAGGCGGTGGTGGAGTTTTTCAAGACGGCCAACCCGCAGGATGAGTTCTTCATGGTCGCGTTCGCAGACAGGCCGCAAGAAGTCTCCGACTTTACTTCTTCTGTGGAGGACATCCAGGGCAAGCTGGTTTACACGGTTCCGAAAGGCAGGACCGCACTGCTGGATGCGATTTATCTGGGCGTCAGCAAAATGCGGCAGGCGAAATATCAGAAGAAGGCGCTGCTGATCATTTCTGACGGAGGCGACAACCACAGCCGCTACACCGAAGGTGAAATCAAGTCAACGGTGAAAGAGGCGGATGTGCTGATCTACGCCATCGGGATTTACGACCATTACATGGCCACTCAGGAAGAGGCTTTGGGGCCAGCACTGCTGAGTGAAGTTGCCGAAGTTACCGGTGGGCGTTCTTTTACCATTGATAACCCCAATGACCTGGCCGATGTAGCAACCAAGATTGGCATTGAATTACGCAATCAATACGTACTTGGATACCGTCCAAAAAACCCCGGGCACGACGGCAAATGGCGTAAGATAAAAGTGAAGTTGATTCCACCCAAAGGATTGCCGCCGCTAAAGGTGTACGCCAAGACGGGGTACTATGCTCCTTCGGAATAATCGGGTTCCGGTTTTACTGTTTTTTCTCCTTTTCACAGCCATTGCGTATCAGCACCAGGCAGTCGCAGCCACGGTACAAGACGCGGCCAAGCAAGCCCAAAATCAAGCGCAAGCTCCGGCGACTGAGAACCCGAGCCAGCAGGCTCAAGATCCGCCACCTCAGGGTCAGAAAAGCCCGAGTCCCCCGGGGCAAGATCAACCGGGGCAATCCCAATCTCCGCAGACTCAATCTCAGCAAACCCACGGAGAGTCACAATCGTCCGGCGATAGTGGAGTGTTCGTCTTTAAGAAGGAAGTCGAGGAAGTCGTGGTTCATGCCACTGTGATGGATGACAAGAATCATCTGGTGACCAACCTCGACAAGAGCGCTTTTACCGTCTTTGAGAATAATCAGCAGCAGGTGATTACGTCGTTCCGGCATGAGGACATCCCTGTAGCCATGGGCATCGTGATCGATAATTCGGGCTCGATGCGGGAGAAGCGGGACAAGGTGAATAAGGCTGCTCTGAACCTAGTACGCTCGAGCAACCCGCAAGATCAGGTTTTTGTGGTCAACTTCAACGACGAGTACTACCTCGACCAGGACTTCACCAGCAATATCAACAAATTGCGGGAGGCGCTGGAGAAGGTCGAAGCGCGAGGCGGCACCGCGCTTTATGATGCGATTCTGGCTTCAGCCAACCACTTGAAGGACGCGAAATTGCAAAAGAAGATCCTGTTCGTCGTGACCGATGGAGAGGACAACGCGAGTCGGAATTCGCTGGAAGAAACGGTTCGCAAGTTGCAGGAAGAGAATGGCCCGACGGTTTACGCGATCGGCTTGCTGGGCGATGAGAAGGCGCACCGTGCCCGACGGGCGCTCGAAACCATTGCGCAGCGAACTGGAGGAATTGCGTTCCTGCCGCGGACTCTGGATGAAGTGGATCAGATCAGCAGCAGCGTGGCCCACGACATACGAAACCAGTACACCATCGGATACAAACCCTCGACCCCGAAGAGCGCGGGCGGCTACCGCGCCATCCATGTGGAGGCCAAGGCCAAGGGCTACGGTAAACTCACGGTGCGCACCCGGAGCGGCTATTTTCCCGGCGAGGAGCACGCGCGCTAGCCCGGAACCACCTTGGGTCGAAGCTCGACCTTGTAAGCAACATCGCTACGGCTTCCGGCTTAAGCCTTTGGTGCGATTGACGGCTGCGCGCGGCTTCCGTACCCTGTAGAGTGCAGAAGACAACCATCGAGCGTTCCTTCCCGCAGGTCACCG
This sequence comes from uncultured Acidobacteriota bacterium, assembly GCA_963837015.1. Lineage (GTDB taxonomy): Bacteria > Acidobacteriota > Terriglobia > Terriglobales > Acidobacteriaceae > JABDBE01. Next base: position 89,081 of record CAWIMI010000027.1, read on the forward strand.
ACGACATTACGCAGCTCGTAGGCGAAACTCCCATCCTCAGACTGAAGCGGATTGTGCCCGCAGGATCGGCGGAGGTCTATGCCAAGCTCGAGTATCTGAATCCTGGCGGAAGCGTGAAGGATCGCGCCGCCATCGGAATTATTCGGAGGGCGGAAGAGCAAGGTGCGCTCAAGCCGGGAGGGACGATCGTTGAAGCGACGGCGGGGAATACGGGAATCGGGCTGGCGCTGATTGGAGTGAATCGCGGCTATAAGGTTGCGCTGTTTGTCCCGGAGACGTTTTCGGAGGAAAAAGTGACGATCATGCGAGCCCTCGGCGCCGAAGTGACCCGCACTCCCGATGCCGAGGGCATGCAGGGAGCGATCGACCGAGCGAAGGAGTTGACTGCCCACGATCCCAAGGCGTTCATGGCTGCGCAGTTTGAAAATCCCGCCAACCCCGACTATCACTACGAAACCACCGCCCGCGAAATCTTTGAGCAAATGGAAGGGAAGATCGACGCTATTGTGATCGGGTCTGGCACCGCGGGCACATTCACCGGCGTGGCGCGTTATATGAAGGAGCGTCTGCCCAAAGTGCTGGCCGTGGCTGTGACTACGCAGGGCTCGGTGCTGGGGGGAGGGAAGGCCGGCCCTCATAAAGTGGAAGGGATCGGATCGAGCTTCATTCCCAAGACGTTTGACGCTTCAGTGTGTGACGAAGTGATGGTCGCCAACGATGTTGAAGCGTTCGCAATGGTGAAAGAGTTAGCGGCGCGCCAAGGGGTGCTGGCGGGCTCCAGCGGCGGGGCTAACGTTTTCGCGTCTGTGCAGATCGCTCGCCGCCTGGGTGCGGGAAAGCACGTGGTCACGATGATCCCGGATTCCGCCGAGCGCTACTTGTCCAAGAAGATTTTTGAGGGTGGAATCTAGCGCGACGTTGCAAGCTACGTTTCTACTAATAAACAACCAATCATGTCCAAAAACAAGCTTCCCGGTTTTGCTACGCGGGCTATTCATGTTGGGCAAGAACCTGACCTTGAGAGCGGCTCGATCTCGGCGCCGATTCATCCGACTTCTACTTATGTTCAGCAGGAGATCGGGAAGAACAAGGGTTACGAATATGCGCGAGTCTCGAATCCGACGCGAACGCGTCTGGAGGAGAATCTTGCTGCGCTCGAAGGCGGAATCGCTTCGCGCGTCTTTGCCAGCGGCATGGCCGCGATCAACGCCATGTGCACCATGTACAAGTCGGGAGATCACGTGGTGTGCGGCCACAATCTTTATGGCGGCGTGCCCCGCCTGTTCAACCAAGTGCTGACTGGCTACGGGATAGAGTTCACTTACGTGGACACTTCCGAGGTGAGAAATGTCGAACGCGCAATTCGCAGGAAGACGCGCATGGTTTACCTGGAGACGCCGACGAATCCGTTGATGGCCCTCAGCGACATTGAGGCCGTTAGCAAAGTGTGCCGCGACAAGAAAGTGGAACTGGTGGTCGACAACACATTCCTGTCACCTTATTTTCAGCAGCCGATCGCGCTGGGCGCGGACATGGTTGTGCATTCGACTACGAAATTTCTCAATGGCCACAGCGATGGACTGGGTGGCGTCGTGGTGTGTACCCGGCCCGAACAAGCCGAACAGTTGGGCTTTGTACAGAAGGCTGCAGGAGCGATTCTTTCTCCCTTTGAATGCTGGCTGGTGCTGCGAGGCGTGAAGACGCTGGCGGTGCGGATGGAGCAGCATGATCGCAGTGGCCGGGTGATCGCGGAATTCCTGGCTCAGCATAAGAAAGTAAAGAAAGTTTTTTATCCGGGGTTGCCCGCCCATCCCCAATACGAGCTGGCTCGAAAGCAGATGACCGGCTTTGGATCGATGATCTCGTTCGAGACCGGTTCTTTGTCGAATGCCAATAAGATGCTGAGAAAAGTTCGCGTGTGCTCACTGGCGGAATCGCTGGGCGGAGTGGAGACGCTGATCTCACATCCCGCGACGATGACGCACGCGGCTTTAGGGGAAAAGGGAAGAAAAGAGATTGGGATTACCGATGGGTTGGTCAGGATTTCCGTGGGCATCGAAAACGTGGAGGACATTATCGCTGATCTAGATCAGGCGCTCTCGGCAATGTAGGCGCGGGCGTCCTCGCCCTTGCGGGAGCGCGAGAATCGCAACCAACTTCTATCGAGCTCTTCCTCCAAGTAGACATGAACTTCAGTGCATTTGTGAAACCGAGCTGCCCGGATCATAATCGCGTGTCTGGCATGCACGACAAGGAGACGGTGAAAATGAAAAGGTTCACGCGCGCTTTCTGTTTACTCTCACTGCTAATCATCACTTTTGCAGCCACTGCGCGGCAAGTCAACGACTCCCGCGACGAATCGGCCGCCGTCCGCGCGGCAGTCACGGACTACATTGAAAGCTATTATGCTGGTGACGCTGCTCGCATGGAGAAGTCGCTGCATCCCCACTACCTGAAACACGTGATAAGCACGTCTGATGGATATCCTGTGATGACGGAGAAGACGGGTTTGCAGATGGTACAGGACGTGCGTTTCCATGGACCCTCTGAGTTCCCCAAGTCAGACCAAACGGAGCGAGTCACCGTGCTCGATGTGGAAACAGATATGGCTGCGGCCAAGCTGGTAACGCCGCATTGGGTGGATTACATGACGCTAGCTAAGTGGAACGGAGAATGGAAAATTGTCTCGGTTGTGCTCAAAGAGAATGACTGACTTTTGATTGAGAGTGTTCGAGGATCCAGTCTGCGCAGCGAAATACCCAATAAAAGTCTACTTGCGCTCGCCCGACGCAAAATAGTCTGCCATCAACTCATGAGACCATGCGGGCTGCCTAATTGACGCCCGGTCGGGAGTGAATTCTGCAAATACCGGTTTGATGTCCAGCACGGGTGAACCGTCAAAAGCGTCCAATCCTTGCACTCTCAGTGTCAGCCCTTGAACCGCAAGCAAGCGACAGACGGTCGCGGCAATTCGATTGGGCCGGGATTTTCCGCGTTGTGCGAAGATTCCGACGCGAGGCCAGTTCGGATTGCTGCGGGGATGCCGCAGTCCGCTGACGACCGCATCCTCACTTACCCCATGCAGGTAGAAGAGCACCTCGACGTGAGAAAAATCGCGAAGCCCCTCCAGCGCATCGGGAGCGAACCGGTTCTCATCCAGGCGAATCTCAGAAACAACATCACCCCAAAAATCTTCTTGTGATGAACGCTCCGAAGAATGAACCAAGCCCACTGGGCGCAGCACGATATCCATGCCAGACATGGTAGTGCGCCTGGCTAGGACTTGCCAATCTGGAGATGAACCCTCGCGTTTTTCGGCCATGCTGAGCGTAGAACCAGATTGTGGTAACAGTGAATCTGGATCGAGTCCGCGTTTGCTCCCCGGCGGAATCGCTGGGCGGTGGGGAACCCTGATCTCACATCCCGCAACCATGACTCACGCCGCTTTAGGCGAGAAGGGAAATTGGCCTTACCGACGGCCTGGCCCGAATCTCAGTGGGCATTGAGAACGTGGAACACGTTATCATGAGTCTTGATCAGACGCTCGCCGCCATCTGGAACACATCGCTGATCGGCAAAGAGATTGTTAATCTGCGACAGGTTGTCTCTGAGTCGACCTCACCTTTGCCGGGCCCTGGGCTGCATGTCGAATCCCCCCGAAACGCGCGAGTGGAATGCCGCTGAATACCATCGTATCTCCGGGCCACAAGTCAGTTGGGGTGAAAGAGTCGTGGCCAGAGTGCACCTGCGCGGTGACGAGATGCTTATGGACGCCGGTTGCGGCACCGGGCGGCTGACAGCCCAGTTGTTGCAGAGCCTGCCGCGAGGTCGGGTGGTCGGCGTGGACCTGTCGCAAAACATGCTGGCCGGCGCACGAGACTACCTCTCGCCCGATTTTGGCGGCAAGTTCTGCTGGTGGCTGCCGATCTGCAAGATCTTCCATTCGAGCGGGTGTTTGATGGCATTTTCAGCACGGCTGCCTTTCACTGGGTTTTAGACCACGACCATCTCTTTCGCAGCCTGTTCCGCGCGCTCCGGCCAGGGGGGTGGTTACAGGCACAGTGTGGCGGTGGTCCGAATCTGGCTCGGTTACGCCAGCGAATCGGCGAACTTGCGGCCACGGCGAAGTATGCGCGGTACTTTGGCGGTTTTCGCGAGCCGTGGACTTTCAATGATGCGGAAACTGCCGCGGCGGTCATGCAACGCGCGGGATTCATTGAAGTCGAGACCAGCATGGAATCCGCGCTCACCATCCTGGAAGGCTCGCGGCAATATAAAGAGTTTGTGCGAAGCGTCATTTTGCGTCAACACCTGGGGCGAATCGCAGACGACGAATCGCGCACGGCGTTCGTTGCCGCACTGGCGCGCGAGGCAGCGGCCGACGATCCCCCATTCTCGCTGGACTACTGGCGCCTCAACTTGAGTGCAAAGATTCCGACTTGAGGCCATCGTGTTGCCACACCGTGTCTGCATCGGCTGACGACTGGTGCGGCACTCGCGCCATGATTGAAAAAGGGAAGAGGTCGTTTAGGCCCTGGAGGACACTAGAGTGAAACCGGTTCATTCCGAGACGAAGCGAAGCCCGGATTCGCAGTTTATTGGGTTCCACGAACGCAACAGATTCCTCGTCGCTGACGCTCCTTGGAATGACAATGGGATGGTTATAGGCTGTCGCCGAGGGCCCCGGAATGACAATGGGGAGGGTTTATCCGCTAGGGGATATATTCGCTACTGCGAATCTCGGGCCAACCGCAGGAATTCACTTCGACGAATCCTCAAGCCACTTGAGATATTCCGAGCTGCCGTCTTCGATTGAGATCGACATACATTCTGGCAGCTCGTAAGAATGCATGTCGAGGATGGCATCGCGCACCGGGTCGAACCCTGCTGCAGTCTTGATCAAAAGCAACCATTCTTCAGCTTCTTCTACCTTGCCCTTCCAACGATAAATGGAGACAACCTTAGGAACGATGTTGACGCAAGCTGCAAGTTTGCGCTCGATCAGGGTTTCGGCGATCCGGCGTGCTTCATCTACGGATCCGGCGGTAGTCAGGACGATTCTCTTGTCGGTCATAGAAAGTCAGCCTTCTGGGGCTTTGGAAGTTACATGAATCTTAGACTAGCACTTTAAAAATCGTTGCGTCGCGGGGCGGACACGCCATCCACTCCTACGTCGGCCGCTGACAATTACATTGACGCATTTGTCAAAGTTGGTTCCCTTCAACCCAGGCGAGCGAACTTCCGCTTGACGGCGGCAGGGGAAGAGACGTTGACTGGGAAACTGGGGAAGAGCTCTCGCGCCTTCATCGGCTGGCGAGCAGCCAAGCCATGCATCTTCGAATCGGACGTTTTCCTAGAATTCGGGCCTTGCCACGGCCGAAGGATGGCCTACGCACGCTGGTCGAGCGGGCTCCGCGAGCGGAAGCTTGGGCGGATCGCTGGTTGGCAAGACTTCGCCCGACGCTAACTCTGCTCTTTGCCATGCGCCGCCGGATCGCGACGGCTGCGGTAATCGTGCTCACGGTATGGCTGTTCGCGCACGTGATGTTTGGCGACAACGGCATGGTGGTTTACCGGCAGAAGAAAGCTGAATACCAAATCTTGCAGAAGGAAATTCAAGGTCTGCAGAAGGAAAACGACCGCTATTCACAGCAGGTGAAGTCATTGCAGGCCCCAGATCCGAATACGATTGAGAAAGAGGCTCGCGAACAACTGCACTACACGCGTCCTGGGGAAGTGGTGTATGTTGCCCCGCCGCCGGTGCGTCCCGCGACACCGGAAACAAATTCCGCTCGGAAATAGAGCTGTTCTTGGGGAACTTTCGTCTAATAGGTTTGTGGTATAGTTCTCATCAATTCCTTTGAGAACGCAGGTGAGAAACGTTTTTTCGCTTTGTTTGAGACTTGCGCGTACGCAGCGGAGTGCCGTGCAGAGTGAGATTGGTTCCAAAAATCGGCGGTTTGACCGCTAAAAGAGGTGTGTTATGAAGAAAGTATTGATGAGTTGTGCCGCTGTCTTGGTTTTTATGGTTGCAATAGCGTCGGCGGCAGACAAGTCCGCGACCGTGAACGGGTATGTGAGTGATTCCATGTGCGGGGCCAAGGGCGCCAGCGCAAGTCACGCCGCCTGCATGACAAAGTGCCTGAGCAAGGGCGCGAAGGCGGTTATCGTCACCGACGGCAACCAGAAGATCGTAAACGTTGATAATCCGGAAGCGCTTGCTGGCCATGAAGGACATCACGTAGCCGTCACTGGACCAATGACCGGAGATTCAATCCACGTGGACAGCGTGAAGATGCTCTGATTGATGAGTTCAGAATCGAAAGGGCGGCTTGACGCCGCCCTTTTTATTTTTGGAAGAAGTTAACGCACTACCCCTTCGAGGGGCGAACTAGCGGTAGCATACAGCTTCCTGGGCATGCGTCCGGCCAGATAAGCCTGGCGGCCGGCAAGCACGGCGTGTTTCATGGCTTCCGCCATCAGTACAGCGTCCTGAGCGCCGGCGATACCGGTATTCATCAAGACGGCATCGGCGCCGAGTTCCATCGCAATCACTGCATCCGATGCCGTGCCTACTCCGGCGTCTAGAATCAACGGCACGCCGGTAATCATCTCGCGCAGAATGCGGATGTGGGCGGCGTTCTGGATGCCCAAGCCGCTGCCAATGGGCGCTCCCAAGGGCATGATTGCGCTGGCTCCAGCGTCGAGGAGGCGTTTTGCGAAGACGATGTCATCGGAGGTGTAGGGAAGAACGGTGAAACCTTCTTTCACCAAAACCCGGGTGGCGTCGAGGGTGGCCTGCACGTCGGGATAGAGGGTTGCCTGATCGCCGATGACTTCGAGTTTGACCCAATCGGACAGGCCGACCTCGCGTCCAAGACGCGCGGCGCGAATGGCCTCGTCGGCGTTGTAACAGCCCGCGGTGTTGGGCAACAGGAAATATTTCTTGGCATCGATGTAGTCGAGCAGCGATTCCTTGCTGCGATCGAGATTCACGCGACGAACGGCAACCGTCACCATTTCAGCGCCACTGGCTTCGAGCGCCCGTGCGGTTTCCTGAAATGACTTGTACTTTCCCGTGCCTACAATGAGCCGTGAACTGAACTGGCGGCCAGCGATGATCAATGGGTCTGTCATGCCCTCTATTGTAACGAAACTGAGTGCGGAGGGTTGGTCTGGTGAGCGTCGGTCTTATAGAATCTCTGGCGCGCGGACGAGAGGCTAGCCAATGAAATTTGCAAAGATTGTTTTTTGGGTTGCCGGGATCTGGGGCGTGCTGGTTCTGGCCCCGCTTTACTTCATGTTTGATCTGATCGGGCGGCAGGATCCGCCGGCGATCACGCATCCGGGATTTTTCTACGGATTCGTGGGAGCGGGGCTGGTATGGCAGGTGGTGTTTTTCGTCATCGCGACGGATCCGGCGCGCTATCGACCGCTAATGATTCCTTCGGTGCTTGAAAAAGTCAGTTACGTTATGCCAGTGATCATCCTGGTTTTGCAGAGGCGGATGCACGCGTCAGATCTGGTCTTCGTGGGAAGCGACTCACTGCTCGGAGTTCTGTTTGTGATTGCTTATCTGAAAACGCGCGCGCAGGTTGCGTAGAAAGCTCAGGCGGTTATGGTCTTTCGTTTTGTCCTTCAGGTTGAGAAGACTTTGATTTTGGATAGACCTTGATCCAATGATTGCGCACCTCAGGGCTTACCTGCTTGCCATTCCAGCTAAAGACGATCAGGTTGGTTTTTTGTTTCGGCATGTGGCAGTCCACGCAGTTGTTCGCAATTGGTTGTTCGATTTTTGGATGGCGCTCGAGCTTGTGGCAGTGCAGACAATGCTCGGAGAATGCGGCCAGGTCCTTTTGGGTTTTGTGAACGTCGTGACAGGTCAGACAAGTCATGGTGCACGACTGAAAGCAGCGGCTTTTCATGAGCAGTTCGACCTGGCTTCCGTGAACATCGATCGCCGCATCGGGGTCCGATTGCGGCAGTTCAAGGTACGCATCCAAAGGTTTGCCGGGAACATAGGTGAATGGGGGCAGAATCGACTGGCCATGGCCGGCGTGGCACCAGGCACATAGATCCATCTGACGCTGGCGCGGGAATCGTGCTGGATTGAGGATGGCCGGGTCGGGGGGATTTGTGGCTGGCTTTGAGTTGAAGCGTTGCACGTGTTCACGTCCCGGTCCGTGACACTTTTCGCAGGTGATGCCGACGACGAAGCCAGTTTGGCGGTAACGGTTCAGGGGAGGGGCGAGCGATTCAAAGTACGTTCCGTGGCATTCGAGGCAGCGCGGAATTACCGGCCGATCGAAGTACGCAACGCCATCGCGATAGCCGGGGCTATTGACCCAGCCAACTTCGTTCCAATAGGAAACGGGTAGCTGAAACAATAAATCGTCTTTCCAGTACAAGAAAGTCTGTCCCTTGCCTCCCGAACCGACGACCAAACCGAAGCGCTCGGTGCGGGACGTGGTGTAGGGCGGTATTCCCTGGATAGCGGTTTGGAAAAAGCCATTGTCCTTTTGCTCCATCCGGAAAAAGAGGTCGGGGTTGGAGGTCTTGAGAACATTCGCGTCTGCATTGAAGTTGCCAAGGATGGAATTCCTGTCAGGAAGCCTGGAGGTTAGATAGTGGGCGGTTTGGTGGAAGTTTTCGACCGTGTCTTGGTGACAGCCTCGGCAGGTCTCGTCGCCAACATTTTCTGGGGGATTCGATTTTGAATTGTTCTCAGATTCGGTTTGAGTCGACGATGGGATCGATGGCCGGTTCGTATGCGGACCAGGGTTCTGGCCTGCGGCCTCCAATGCTAGAAGAAGCATCGCAATCGCGATCGATTTCGACCTGACATCCATCTTCCAGCGTCCAAGGACTGATTCTAGTTGATTGTCACTTCCATTTTGGCTGGCCTTCAACGATTGTGATGTAGCGGTCGATGGGGAGGTTGGTGAAGCGTTCGGTCGCGCCGCTCGGCAGGGGCCACTTGATTTCCAGCCAGTCAATCTTTGTGCGTTGGCCCAAGCCGAGAACGATGCGGGGATCGTGCGAAGAAAGGAAACTACCGCCTCCGACTTTCATACGGTGGCGCTTCAGATCGCCGGCCTGATAAGTGATGCGGGCGCCGACAGCGTCGCGGTTTGATTTGGTGCCGACCAGATTGATGCCGAGCCAATGATGTTGTTTGGCGGCATTGTTCTGCAAGAGAAGCGGCGCACTGTCGTTGACCGATGCCAGCACATCTACTGCGCCGTCATTGTTAAAATCGCCAATCGCCATTCCGCGTGCCGAGAGCGGCTGGGCGAAAACCGGACCGCTTTGATCGCTTACATTCTGAAACGTCTTGCCGTTGCCGTGGAAGAGGAGCATCGGTTCCTGGTAGCCCACATCTTTACGAACGACCTGGATCAAGTCGTCGGGGTTGCCGTTGGAAAGAAACAAATCAAGATTGCCGTCATTGTCATAATCGAAAAACTTCAGACCCCAGCCACTCATCAGGCGCGTGGCCGAAGCGATCCCGGACGGTCCAGCCAGATCGTCAAAGGTCTCATCGCTGTTATTCTTGTACAGCGAATACATTTCGTGGTCGATGTTGGCGACGAAGAGATCCATCCATCCATCCTCGTTGAAATCGGCCGAATCGAGGCCCATGCCGGAGCGGGGACGGCCGGCTTCGCTGTATGCGACTCCGGCCTGGGCGCCGATCTCTTCGAACTTTCCGTCGCCGCGGTTGGCGTATAGAAAGTTCTGCACGGTATCGTTGGCGACAAAAAGGTCCATGAGGCCGTCGTTGTTGATGTCGGTGGCAACGACTCCCCATGCTTTGCCGAGATGATTGCCGATTGCTGAAGTTTCACTGACGTCAGCAAATGTGCCGTCGCCGTTGTTATGAAACAGCCAACTGGCCATCGGCTTGTAAAGGCGCGGAACGCAATATCCGGGGCTGTCGCCGGCTGCACATGGCAAGTTCTTGGATTTGTCGAAATCCACGAAACGGCAGACGAACAGGTCGAGGCGGCCGTCGTTGTCGTAGTCGAACCACACGGCGCTCGAGGACCATCCGGGAGCCGCGACGCCGGCTTTCTCGGTCACGTCGGTGAATGTGCCATCTCCGTTGTTGTGGTAGAGGATGCTTCGCCCGTATTGAGTTACGTAGATATCAGGGGAACCGTCTCCGTCGTAGTCGCCCACGGCGACGCCCTGGCCGTAGCCGCCAGCGGCGACGCCGGCTTTTTGCGTGACATCGGTGAAAGTGCCGTCGCGATTATTCCGGTAGAGAGCATTGCGCAGAGGAGGAGTTGGGTTGAAGAAGTCGCACTGGCCACTGTTGACCAAATAAATGTCCATCCAACCGTCGTTGTCGTAGTCGAGAAAGGCGCAACCTGCGCCTGTGGTCTCTGGCAAGTATTTTTTGGGGGATTTTCCGGCAGTGTGTTTCCAGGTAATGCCGCTTGCGGTTGGAGGGACTTCCCGCCAGCGAAGCCCACGCCGCGCTTGAGATCGTTGTCCGTAGCCTGCGACGTTGCCTGCTTCAACAACGGCAGGGCTTCCTTGCAGTGACCGGATTGGGCGAGGCTCACACCTCGTTCAGCGGAGGTTGCTACATGGGGTGTGGCAGCTTTTTGGGAAGCTTGAGCGAGGGACACCGGCGCGACGAATCCCAAGAGCAGGGTGCAAGGCGTAAGGGTGTGCCAAGGTCTAAACATAAAGAGGGCAGGCGCGGGGAGACGCCTGCCCCATACTACAACGCTAGGCTCAGAAGTAGAACTTCAGAGCGAACTGTATCTCTCGCGCATCTTGGCTCGCATTGATAACTCCGAACGTTGGGGTTCCGAAGCTAAAGTTCGGCGCCGCGAAGTTCGGGTGGTTAAACGCATTCAGGAAGTCAGTCCGAAACTGGATTTTCATGGTTTCGGTGATGGGGAAATTCTTTTGCAGGCCGATGTCAACGTCGACATACCCGGGCCCAATCACCGGCCCTTGAGCCGGACAATTTCCAAATGTCCCCGTCGCGGGAGTGGAGAATGCGCTCGGACTGAACCACTGCAACCCCTGGACGCTTACGGTTTTGGGGTAGCTGACGGGACCATTACAGTTGGGACGATTTTCAGGAGAATTCGTCCCCGAGCTGTCGCTTCCAGAGATGGTAAGGGGCAAACCGGTATGCCAGGAAACAATCGGGTTGACCGACCAATTACCGACCACGGCATTTGCCGCCGCTGGCATGTCGTGCCCAAATTGTTTGCCCCGGCCAAACGGCAACTCGTATACGGCATAGGCGCTGATCACGTTGGTAGAATCCCAATAGCATCGGGCGTAATCGCCGGCGGGGTTATAGAGGTTCTGCCAGTAGTTACCGGAAGGTGCGCCCTGAGTCGTCGTACCCCAGGTACCGTAATAACCGTCGTCGTTGGTCATGCACCTCTCGTAGGTATAGGAGACTTGGCCTTCCAGTCCGTTGCTGTATCGCTTCTGCAGTACCACCTGCAGCGCGTTATAGTTCATGTTGCCGACGGAGGCGGTGTTTTTCACATTGCCGAATCCATTAGGACCAAAAGTTGGCGTTTGCGTGGTAATTCCGTTGATGACGGTTCCCGTCGGATTTTGGCCGCCGATCAAGGGATACGTGACCGAGCCATCGGAGTGCAGGAACCCTTGCGCTAACCACTCGGGGACCATCAAGTGAGCCGTGCTCTGGCCAACATAACCCACTTGCAGAGTAGTGTTGTTGGCAATCTCACGCTGGACGGAGAGGTTCCATTGGTTCGCGACCGCTGGCTGGACCTTGCCGCTCCAAGCGAACATCGTGGCCCCGATAAAAGGATCGGTCGACGGCGCTGCTACGAGAAATGCTGACTCGGTGCTATAGGACCCGCCGGTCGCCACGTTGTTTGCTTCCACCTGTGGGGGCGTATAAGGCGGATTCTGTGGAAGGCGCAGGTTGGTCCCCGTGCCTTCGAGATAAGACGAAACGGTGTAGGCGCCACGAATCACAGTTTTGTTGGACTCCCCAGGGCTCCACGCGAAGCCGATTCGAGGCTGGAAGTCCGGCAAACCGTAGGTGCTGTTATACAGGCCACGGCTGAATCCGTTGGTCCCTACAACTCCGGCTGGAACGGGGGTATTTCCAATGAATTGCAGAGCGCCGGTGTTGATATTGACTCCGACCTGCCGGTTGTTGGTTTCAATCCAGGGAGTGCGGGCTTCATAGCGAAGACCAATGTTCAAGGTGAGCTTACTCGTAACCCTCCAGTCGTCTTGAGCAAAGCCCGCGAAAAGCCAGTCACGCTGATGCCATGCTCCCCCCGCGCTTACGCCCCGGCCGGCAATCTCCGGAATACCCAGGGCCCAATCAGCGGACGGGTCACCGTTACCGTTGCCGTTCCCTGAATAATTACCCCCAGGGCCAGATACGCCGTAGAGTATCGAACCCAGTTCACCGGCATTGCCGCTGTAGAACACATTGATGTTGTAACGATTCATCTGATAGCCCGTCTTGATGATGTGGCGGCCATGCGTGTAAATAAGCACATCGTCAAACTGGGTCACGGTGGAGGAAAACTTTTCCAGGACGCTGGCGGAGCCTAGATTGGTCAGCGTCCCCGAGTTAGGATTAGTTATTCCCCCACCGGCAAAGCCAAACAGCGGAAGGCCACCCACGCCCGCAGGATTGCCGTTCGTCATGCCGATCGAGTTCGCCAAGTTTCCCACTGCGGGGTCGAATGTGGTCAGCCCATGCGGAAGCTTAACGTAGTTCATTCCGAAGCGTGCTTCGTTGAGCAGAGTCGGAGAGAATGTATGGTTCCAGCTTGCAGCGCCACTCTGCAGATAAGCCTGGTTGACCGTATTGCCCAACAGAGGTTGGGAGTTGACTAGAGGATCATTTTGATCGCCTTTCGAATACCGAAAAGACAGGTGGTCTTTATCCCGCGGGTTGTAGTCCACCTTGATGTCGCCCTGATCCGAATTGTATTGCTGGTCGATGACGTTCACCGCTTGACCAAAGCCATTGGAGAGTGTTGCCTCGGAGACAGGATAAAGCGGGTTCGTGACCAGGGATGTGAAGGCAGGGTTCAACATGTTCTTAGGAATGATGTTGCCCGCAAATGCCGTCCTTGATCCGGGAGCCAAAATCGAGCAGGCAACGCCGGAGGTTCCGCCCGTCCCAGCCGCGCATGGATTGTAGAGCTGTGTGCTGAGAGCACTGAAATTGCCGCCGATCTCGGCAGCCGTGAGGACGGTGATGGTGCTGGAGGAGGCTGGATGGTCCAGACGTCCACCCTGGTAGTCAGCGAAGAAGAAAAGCTTATTCTTGACGATGGGACCGCCGAAAGTGCCACCAAACATGTTCCAGCGCAATTTCGGCGTGGGCAGGACACCCACCGGGGTTCCAGCCGTCAGGCCGTTCTCCCACTGGTTGGCGTTGAAAATGTTGTTGCGGAAGTACTCAAACACATCCCCGTGGTAATTGTTGGTGCCTGACTTAATCGTGGCATTGACGACTCCGCCGTTATAGTTGCCAAACTCCGCAGAGGCGTTTTGGGTAATGATATTGAATTCTCCGATGGCATCAGGGGAGGGTGTGAAACCCAGAAGGTTATCTGACACCTGGTTATTGTCAATGCCGTCCAACAGGAAGTTGTTCGCCTGCTCGCGATTGCCGTTGATGTAAGGGCGACCGCTTTCCTCGGCGGTGTTGGATCCGAGATTCATGCTATGGGGATCCACCGAGATCGCGCCCGGAGAGAGCAAGGTCAACTGCACATAGTTGCGGGTCTCCAGAGGCAGATTATCGGCGGTTCTGGAATCGATGACGGTGTTGACCTGGGCATTTTCCGTCTGCAGCACCGGCGCGGAACCGGTTACTTCCAGCGTTTCCGAAACCTTGCCGATCTTCATCTGGAAGCTGAGGCGTGCCGTCTGGTTCAGTACCAGCGTAAAGGGCGCATGAACGGTAGTGTCAAATCCAGGTGCGGTCGCCTTCACCTCGTAGGTGCCAATGGGAAGATGCTGCAGGTTGAAGGCGCCAGCGTCGTTCGTCTCGGTAGTGTAGAGGGTGCCATGGTCGGTGTCCCGAGCGACAACGGCGGCAGCCTTTATCGGTGCACCGCTGGGATCGACAACCGACCCGACAATCGCTGCGGTAACTTCCTGGCCCCACGCTGTGACGAGTGGAATTCCGATCAGTAGCAAGAGGGCAAGCCAACTCTCATCGACTGACGCATCACTACACCTCCACAGAACACATCATGATTTGGAATACCAACCCCTGCGTAGCTAACGACACAACTGCGCCGCAAATAGTAACTGGCAAATGCTATATAGTAGATCGCGTCTCACCGTCAAGCGAAAAATGAAAGAGGATGTCAAATTCTTATCGGTGTCAATAATGTAATTTATCTATAGCACGTGTTCACACAAAATCACAAGCAATTGCTCGTTTGCCCTGTGGAAAACAAGCTTGGACCGTGATACATAAAATGGAATAGGGCTCTCGAAATCAGTATTTACGCTAGATTTGCCCCTAGACTCTTTACAAGTTTATGAGACAGGGCTAAGGTGGGGAAGTCTTTACGGAACGCTTAGCCGCTCTATAGCGTATGATATGATGCTCTATAGCAGAGGCCGAGGCATAGCAGAATTAGTGGATTTGCAAGAGAACTCTTTCCATTGCCCTAGCTCTATAGCAGATATTGACATTGTGGCCGTGCAAAGTTTTCATTCGCTTGCAACACAAGCGTGCTATAAGTTCGATGATTCTCAGCCGCATGACTCTGGAGAGCATTCATGCCGAACAACCACCAGAACGGGACGCCGGCTTATAAGAAGATTCAGGCGACCATCGTGAAGCGCATCGAAAGCGGACACCTAAAAGCAGGCGATGCCGTCGAGTCTGAGCGGGAACTGGCCAAGATCCACCACGTGAGCCTCATGACGGCGCGCCACGCCTTGACCGCGCTCGAACGGAAGGGCATGGTGCAGCGCCGGCGGGGTTCGGGAACATTCGTCGCCCCTCCTAAGATCCACTTCAACAAACTGATGGGCTTCACTGAGTTGATGGCGGGTCGAAATCTGAGTGCGTGCTCAAGAGTTTTGTCCTTCAGCGTTGTGGATAACGAGCAGGCGGTGGCCGCACGCCTGGGATTGGCCGACAACACTGCTCTGAGCAAGCTGTCCCGGCTGCGGTTGGGAGCTGATCAACCGTTTGCCCTCGAAACCTGCTACTGGCCTGCCCAGGAGTTTAGTCGGCTGACACGCGCCTCGTTTGCGCGCGGATCTCTGTTCTCTATTCTGGAGCACGACTACGGAATCCAGTTGGCGTACGCTGACGAAGAAGCCGACGCGGCTGCTGCCGAGTCCACCACGGCGAATCTTTTGCAGGTTCCACGCGGCCATCCTCTACTCCGGATCCGCCAAGTGATTTACTCAACACAGGGAAAAGCAACACTGTATGTGTTGGGCTTGTACCGCTCGGACCGCTATAACCTGTTAGTGCGAAGGTTTCGTTAAAGTTACTGACGTGGCTCACTGCTAAGCGCTTGGTAGGCAGCTCCCCAGACCGGAGCATCTTCGTTCACGACCACCGAGATTGGAATCCGCGCGAGCACTGCCGCGAACTTGCTCTTACCGCAAAAAGCACGCAGGAAGGCACCGTCCTGAAGTTTCGGCAGGATTTTTGGAGCAATGCCGCCCGCCACGTAGACTCCACCGAGAGCAACCGTTCGTAACGCAAAATTTCCCGCCTCGGCGCCGTATGCCTCTGTCCACGCCTGGAGCGTCTGGACGCATACTGGACATGATTCCGCCAATCCCAGCTGGGTGATTTCGCGAGCTGCGTCTCCTTCCGGGGCATCGAATGATGGGTGGCGCGAGGAGGGGTTTAGGAACTCATGAATTCTGCGGAAGCCTCGCCCCGAAATAATCTCCTCGCAGGACACATGCGCCAGCTGCTTATTCAAGTGAGCAAGCAGTCGGATGTCGAGTTCCGTACGGGGCGCAAAATCGGCTTGTCCTCCTTCCGATGGCGCAACCGGGTACTGTTCGCCGTCCCAGAAAAGAATGGCTTCGCCCAAGCCGGTTCCAGCGGCAATCACTACCTTCGTCGCCTTAGGTTCTGCCACTCCCTCGTTGAGGATTGCAAAGTCGTTCGAGCCGAGCCGGTCCAGGCTCAAAGCCGTCGCCGTCAGATCGTTCAGCAAAACTACTTTGTCCAGGTGGAGCTTCTCCGCCAGAGCCGAGCCGTTCAAAACCCAGGGGAGATTTCCCGCGTGAAGGGATCCATCGACCACTACTCCGGCTAAGCCGAATCCTGCTGCTTCAATCTCCCGGCCGCGCGAGTCTCCGTTCGGGCCCGCGGCTCGTTCAAGGAAGTCTCCGATGAGATCTTCGAATCCCGAGTAGTCTCGCGTCGGCAGACGACGCTGGAAGACGGAACGAAGGCCGGGCCCATTTCTTGTAAACAGCCCAAGATTGCATTTGGTCCCGCCGACATCACCTGCGAGAATCATCGCCGTCCGATCAGCCTTCTCAATCAATATGGTTTTACTATACTGCATTGTATCCGCGTTGGATGGCGGATCCGTGAACTGACGCTCATGCGGGAGCCGTTAATATAGATGCTGGATTCTCCGGAGATGCTGTCCGATTGGAACTGAAATGAATGGCAAAGAATGTCAAAAGGTGAGGGTGATCGACTCTCACACCGGGGGCGAGCCGACGCGAGTCGTGGTGAGCGGTGGTCCTGACCTCGGAGTCGGGTCCTTGTCAGAAAGGCTCGAACGCTTTCGCAGCCAGCACGATTGCTTCCGATCCGCTGTCGTCAATGAGCCAAGGGGATCAGATGTCATGGTAGGTGCGCTATTGTGCGAGTCTGCTGATTCAGCGTGTGCTGCCGGCGTTATCTTCTTTAACAATGTAGGTTACCTGGGAATGTGCGGCCACGGCACCATCGGCCTTGTGGCCACACTGGCATACTTGGGACGCATCGGGCCAGGAGAACACCAGATCGAGACGCCCGTGGGAACGGTGAACTGTATTCTGCATGAAGGCGGCGACGTCACTGTAAATAACGTCGCCAGTTATCGGATCGCAGAGAACGTAGCAGTCTGCGTTCCGGGCTATGGCGAAGTGAGAGGCGATATCGCGTGGGGTGGAAACTGGTTTTACCTCGTTCGCGATCATCCCCTGGAATTGACCGTCAACAACGTCGAGCCGCTGACCGCCTTTACCTGGGCTATCCGCCAGGCTCTCCGGGCGAATGGCGTAACCGGCGATGGCGGACGAGAGATTGATCATGTTGAGCTTTTTGGCCCGCCTCGAATTAAAGGGGCAGACAGCAGAAATTTCGTATTGTGTCCGGGCAAAGCTTATGATCGCTCGCCTTGCGGCACTGGGACGAGCGCAAAACTGGCTTGCCTTTATGCCGACGATAAGCTTCGCGAAGGTGAAATCTGGAGACAGGAAAGCGTGATCGGAAGCGTGTTTGAAGGCAGTGTGAAAGTGCGGGATGGTAAGGTGTATCCGAGCATCAAGGGATCTGGATTCGTGAACGCCGACGCGGAACTGGTGCTGGATCCGCGTGATCCGCTATGCATGGGCATTCGGATATGAACCTTGCCGCCTACGACGTGGCGATCGTAGGTGCCGGTATTGTAGGCGCGGCCTGCGCGGACGAATTCGCGCGCCGCGGTATGAGTGTTGCAGTCGTAGACCGCGACCAGATCGCGTGCGGGGCGACCGCTGCGGGCATGGGCCACGTTGTGACAATGGACGACTCGGAAGCGCAGTTTGCGCTGACGCGCTACTCACAGCAACTCTGGCATGAATTACGGCCTGAGTTACCCACGGATGTCGAGTACGAGCAGTGCGGCACTATCTGGGTCGCGGCTGATGAAGAAGAGATGACGGAAGTCCGACGCAAGCACGGTTATTACGGAGAGCGAGAAGTCCCGACGGAAATACTGGACGCACAAGCCCTCGGGCGCCTTGAACCCAACCTGAGATCTGGTCTGGTCGGAGGCCTGCTGGTGCCGCAAGACTTCGTCATCTCTCCGCCGTGCGCTGCCCGGTTTCTGATGGAACGTGCGCAGAAACACGGAGCCAAGGTTCATCTCGGTCAGTCCGTCGCGGTCGCCGGACAGGGAAGGGTGCAAATGACGAATGGCTTCGAGATCCGGGCAAGGATTGTGGTCAACGCAGCGGGAGCTTACGCAGCCGAACTCACGCCAGGTCTTGAGATCAAAAAAAGAAAAGGTCATTTGGTGATCACGGACCGCTATCCTGGATTCCTGCGGCATCAATTGGTGGAACTCGGTTACTTGAAGAGTGCGCACTCGATCAGCAGCGACTCGGTTGCCTTCAACGTTCAACCCCGCCGCAGCGGTCAGATTCTGATCGGATCATCACGCCAATACGGCGCGGACCACCTCCAAGTGGACAACGAGATCCTGACGCGCATGCTGCAGCGCGCGTACGAATACATGCCGGGTTTGGCGCAGATGGCGACGATCCACGCACGGACTGGTTTTCGTGCTGCTACGCCCGACAAGCTTCCTTTCATCGGGCCGTGGCCGGGCGACGACTCCTTGTTCCTTGCGACCGGCCATGAGGGACTCGGTATCACCACGTCTCTTGCGACTGCCCGAATCCTTGTCGATCACATCACTGGAACAAAACCGGAAATCCCGATTGAGCCGTATGTGCCATCGCGAACAGTCAAGGAAACCGCGCATGCTGATTGATCGCTGTGCGGCAGGAGTGCAGCCATGAATTGGAAGGGCGTGATGCCTGCCATCACCACCAGTTTTGATGAAGATCTCGGCATAGACCACTACTTCATGGCTCAACACTGCCAGTGGCTGTTGGAGAATGGCTGCACCGGTATCGTCGCGCTGGGCTCGTTGGGGGAGGGCGCAACCTTGTCGTTCGACGAGAAATTGCACGTGTTGCGGACCTGCGTTGACGCCGTGCAAGCGCGCCGCCCGATAGTGGCATCCGTTTCCGCCCTGACGACCTCCGAGGCTGTGGCGGTGGCGAGAGCGGCAGCCGATATTGGTTGCGATGCTCTCATGGTCTTGCCCCCATACGTTTATCAGGGCAACTGGCGCGAAATGAAAACTCACGTCGCGGCCGTGTTCGAAGCCACGCCGCTCTCCTGCATGCTCTATAACAATCCAATTGCTTACGGCGCGGACTTTCTTCCCGAGCAGATTCGCGAGTTGGCCGCGGAGCATGAAAACTTCGACGCAGTAAAGGAATCGAGCACGGACGTCAGGCGTGTATCCGCCATCCGTGCACTGCTCGACCGTCGTTTGGAAATATTTGTAGGCGTCGATGACGCAGTTCTCGAGGCCATGGGGGTCGGCGCAACCGGTTGGATCGCCGGCCTGGCCAATGCTTTGCCGCGCGAGTCGGTCGATCTTTTCAACTTTGCCATGAACCGGGAGACTGACAAAGCATTTGACCTGTACCGCTGGTTCCTGCCTCTACTTCGCATGGATACGCGGCCGAACTTTGTTCAACTTATCAAACTGGTGCAGGCAGAAGTTGGGATGGGCAACGCGCGTGTACGCCCGCCGCGCTTAGAGTTAGTGGGCGATGAACTGGAACATACCAGAAGAATTATCCACGACAGCTTGCGTTCCCGGTCGCAAGTTGCCATCGGCCGCGTCTCGGCAAGTAGGGAATAATGCCGGCCTTTCAAAAGGCGACGACCTTCACAAACGCCGCACTCAGTGCCCGATTCCACACAAACAGAGCGGCCTGCTAAGATAGCTGCCTTGTATGGCTTCCACGTTTCCAAACACGGCTGTCCAACGAGAACCGATCGCTGTGCCGTCACCGTCGCAGGCGTCGCGATTGACGTCGCTTGACTTGTTTCGCGGGGCAACCATCGCCGGGATGATTCTGGTCAACAATGCGGGTGACGAGCCGAGCTCCTACTGGCCCCTCAAGCATGCGGAATGGAATGGCTGGACGCCGACTGATCTGGTGTTCCCGTTCTTTCTGTTTATCGTCGGCGTGGCCATGGCGTTTTCCTTCAGCTCCCGGCTGAAGCGGGGAGAGTCGAAGCAAAAGCTTCTCGGGCATGTGCTCTGGCGCGGGCTGGCGCTGTTTGCCTTGGGTATGTTTCTGAACGGTTTTCCCAATCAATATCATCTGGCGTCGTGGAGGATTTATGGAGTGCTCCAGCGCATCGCGATCTGCTATGTGATTTCGGCGATTCTGGCTCTCTGGACGGACTGGCGCGGCTGGATTATCGCCATCGTCGCTTGCCTGCTCGGCTACTGGATTTTGATGCGCTTCGTTCCCGTGCCCGGATTCGGCACACCTACGCACGATATCCCGCTGCTCGATCCCGATCGCAACCTTGCCGCATGGCTCGACCGCCAACTCCTCGCCGGGCATTTATACGAGGGCACTCGCGATCCCGAGGGAGTGTTGAGCACGGTTCCCGCCGTCGCCACCAGTTTGCTCGGGATGCTCACGGGGCAGTGGCTCCGCTCTGCGCGTTCTGCAAAGACCAAGGCGCTCGCTATGGCCGTGTTTGGATTCGTCGGCGTGGTGACGGGAAAGATTCTCGACCTGGGTTTTCCCATCAACAAGAAGCTGTGGACCAGTTCCTACGTGATCTTTACCGCGGGTCTGGCGTTGCTCTGCCTTTCGCTGTGCTACTGGATCGTGGACGTAAAACAATGGCGAGGGCGCTGGACGAGGCCGCTGTTGGTTTTTGGGATGAATGCGATTGCCGCATACGTGTTTGCCGAGGTGATATCGCATCTGCTCGATCACCTGCATACGGCTGGAGGAACGGCGTGGCAGGAATCTATTTATCAGCATACGTTTGTACCGCTGGCCAGCCCGGCGAATGCTTCGTTGCTGTACGCCCTGTTTTGTGTGCTGGTTTGCTGGGTGGCGATGTGGCTTTTGTATCGCAAGGGTATTTTCCTTAAAATCTGATGGTAGACTTCGGTTCGTAGCACTCAACGGACAGTTTCAGCCAATCGTTGTTTTTCCCAGTCCTGGATTGAAATAAGGAGAATTTGTGTTCCGTGACAAGCGTGGCGTTGTGATGCGTCGACCGGTCCTGATGACTGTGGTCTGCTGCTTGATGTGTGCCGGCGTTCTCGCCCAGCAAAGCCAGCCCACCGCGCCGCCTGATGCGGCTTCTGCCTCCGTTCAAACTCAAACCGCTCCCCACGAGACGAACCCGCTGCAGGATACGATGTCATTCTTGCAGCGCAAGTCGGTGTTCTTCCCCAACTTGGCTACCAATTCTGGACCATTGAGTCCTTGGCAGAAATTCAAACTGGGGGCGAACAACAGCATATCTCTCGCCACAATTTTCGGTGCTCTGGCTGGGGCTGGCTACGGACAGGCAATCAACAGTCCCAAGGGGTATGGCCAGGGCGGCGAAGGATATGCCAAACGCTTTGGAGCTGACATGGCCCGCTCCGCTTCTGCCAATCTGTTTGGAACATTTCTGATCGCGTCCGCATTCCACGAGGATCCACGCTTCTATGTAAGGAAGCATTACTCGTTCAAGCAGTCGGTGAAGTACGCGGCGGTTCGCGTAGTGGTTACGCGCAGCGACTCGGGGGAAAAAGTGGTGAACCTCGCGGACATATTCGGTCCGCTGGCGGGCGAAGCGTTGGCCAACACTTACTATCCCGAAGGAAATCGAGATGTCAGCAGCACCTTTGTACGCTACGGGTCCGACCTGGGTTGGAAGTTTGGGGGGAACCTGCTGCGCCAGTATTGGCCAAAAATTAACAGGAGGCTGCGCTTGGCTCCCGAATCCGCACCAGCGCCGAAGCCCTGAACCGGCAGGCGATGCGTGATTCTGCACAGCATATTTGCTCATCGATTCGGATCCGCGCGCTCCTGATCTTCGGCGTGACCCTTTTTTCATACGCATACTTTTATGGAGGGGCTGGCTGGAATCAGAACTCCCGCTTCGACCTGGTGCGCGCCATCGTGGAGCATGGGACACTGCGCATCGATGCCTACCACGAGAACACCGGCGACAAAGCTCTTGCCAACGGCCACTACTATTCGGACAAAGCTCCCGGGCTCGCGCTGCTCGCCGTGCCCACGGCAGAAGTGGCGAGACCTTTACTGCACGTGGCGGGAGTCGATCCTGCGTCGCCTCGTGGCTTGGTAGACCTCGCCTACTGCCTCACCGCATTTGCGGTGGCTCTGCCGATGGCAGCGGCATGTGCCTGCTTGTTCTGGATTGCGCTCCAAATCGGATGCAGCGTCAGCGCCTCGGCATTCGCCGCCCTCGCGCTAGGCCTTGCGACTCCCATGTGGGCATACTCGACCTTGTTCTGGGGACACGCCCTGGCCGGAGCGTGCCTGGTGTTCGCCTTCGCTTGCGCTCTGAGATTGCGCGGAGATGGGAGTCACGGAGGAGATTTGTTCTCGGGCTTGATTCTCGGTTTGACTGCCGGGTGGGCGACGGTGACGGAGTATCCTTCGGCGCCTGCTTCGGCGATGGTTGCGGGCTTGGCGTTAGCCCTGGTCTGGAAGAGTGGGCCACTGCGGCGCTGGCGCGTCTTTGGAATCTTTACCGCCGAAGCTTCGCTTTGCCTCGCGGCGCTCATGGCCTACCAGTACGCGGCGTTCGGCTCTTTATTTCATCCGAGCTATTCCTATTATCCGGCAGGGGCTTTTTACTGGATGAAGCATGGATACCTCGGTCTGACCTATCCCAGAATTGATGTCGCCTTGAAGTTGTTGTTTGGCTGCCGGCGTGGACTGCTGTTTTCGGGTCCGGTCGTGCTGGCGGCGCCCTTCGGTTTGCGGCTGCTATCGAAGCAAGCTGCGACTCATGCCGTCGCAGTTACGGCGGCCGCCATCGCCGCTTACTATTTTCTGTTTCATGCTTCGTTCTCTTCGTGGCCGGCCGGCTGGTCCTATGGTCCGCGATACATGTCGCCCGGAATACCATTCCTGTGTCTCGGACTCGCGCCGCTTTGGGACTACGCCCGGCCAACCTGGAGAATCGTAGTCGGGGCTCTGGCTGCTGCAGGAGTCGGGCTGACGCTCATGGCGGTTTCGGTCGGGGCGCAACCTCCCGACGAGTTTCATTGCCCGCTGCGTCAATTTTATTGGCCGTCATTTTGGGCTGGCAGATTTTCGCTGAACCTGGGCGCCACCCTGATACCTGTCGAGCAAGGCACGACCCAGGTGCATGGCGCCTTCAACCTGGGTGAACTCGCCGGCTTGCACGGCTTGGCGAGCCTGATTCCGCTATTGGCGGTTTGGGCCCTGGCCGCCGTTCTTTGGCTTTGGATCAATCGAGCTGAAATTGCCGCGGATCCGAAAGAGCACGGGGATTCTAGATAACGGACCGTGACCAACCGGTCATCGTGACGAGGTGTAACCATGCCTCGGGCATGCGACCTCATTAACGACAAAGTTGTGCCGGTACATAGAGGCTAAACCACCCATTTGGCGGGTAACCTAGGTAACTTTTGGCGGCCGAAACAGCGTGATACCCTCGTCGAATAAGAAGCAAGAAATCAACAGTTTCCGGGGGACAAATGCGTCGCCGCTGGTGCGTCTACCTGCTGCTGTTCTCGTCCTTGGCTGCTTTGGCTGACTCCAAGTCCAAACCCGCCCAGCCCAGGCAGAAAAGTGCGCCCACAAAGTTGTCGATCACAACTTCCTCTGCTCAGGCGCGCGACAGCTTTGAGAGGGCGATGCGTGAATTTGAAGAGTACCGCATTCCAGACACGCTTCAGGATTTGCGTGCCGCCACCAAAGCCGACCCCAATTTCGCCCAGGCATTCATCCTGCTCTCCCGCATGAGCCAGGATCCATCGGAACAGACCGCGACGCGCAAGCGAGCCAAACACTTGACGGCGAAAGTTACGCCGGGCGAGCAGTTGCTGATTACCTGGTTGGCCGACGCACAAGAGAACAACTATCTACCTGCGATTGCCGCCATGAACGATCTGCTGGCGAAGTATCCGCGCGACCAGAGGCTGGCATATCTGGCGGGCGATTGGCTGATGCAACAGCAACGATATGAACAGGCGGTCGTGGTTTTGGAGCGTGCGCTTGCGCTATATCCGAATTACGCGGCGGCGCTGAACGATGTGGCCTACGGATACGCCGACACCGGAAACTTCGAAAAGGCTTTCACGGCCATGGACCACTATGTTGCCCTCGAACCCGATCAGCCTAATCCGCATGATTCCTATGGTGAAATTCTGCGTATGGCAGGCAAGTTCGATGCCGCGCTCGAACAATATCGCATGAGCATTCGAATCGATCCCAATTTTGGCTCGGAACTCGGTGTTGCCGACACCTACGCGCTGATGGGCAAAGAACTGGAGGCACGTGAGGAGTACGACCGGGCCATCGTTTTCGCTCCCAGCAATGCCGACAAAGTCCAACGAGAACTGCAGTCGGCCGTGACTTGGATCCGCGAGAACAATCGCAAGCAAGCCGAGAGAGCGCTGACTGACGTTGCCCGGCACGCGCATTCTGCGGGCCTGGCACGGCTCGAAGCCGAGGCCCACCAAATTCTGGGGACGTACGAACCGGATCCGAAAGCGGCGATCAAACAGTTGCAAACTGCCCAGGCCGTCCTGCAGGAAGAGTATGAGATTTCCGCTAGCGACCGCGATGAGGAGCTGGCACGAATCCTGCGAACCCGGGCCACACGTCTGGCTGAAGCTCGGGATATGGATTCAGCCTCGAAATCAGTCCATCAACTTGAAACCATGGCGGGAACCAGTCGAAGCCAGGTCATCCAGCTTTGCTATCACGGCGCCGCTGGGGCGGTGCTGGTCGCCGAGGGGAAATTCAGCGAAGCGATTCCTCATCTGCAAGAAGGTACCGCGGATCCCGACTCCATGCGCCTTTTGTGGCGTGCCTATACCAGCACAGGTGCCACATCGGACGCCCAGGCGATCGCGTCGAAGCTGGCTGCTCTGAATCTGCCTACGGTCGAGCAGGCGCTGGTGGTGCCACAGTTCCGGGTAAGCCTGGTCAGCCAAGTGGGGCAACCGTAGGGCGACGACACTCCCGGCCATGCCACGCATCCCGATCTTCAGCTTCGGACACGCAGAACCAGAGGCGGAACTTCCTCGCCTGACGGGCTACACTCCTTCACTCTCGCTCGAAGGCCTGCAACTCGGCGTTGACAACCTCCGCCACGATGTTCACCTCAGTCCCAAGTTCGTGACGCAAACCCGTTCGCAGATTTCACGCCTGATCGTGCGTCACGGCGATGTCGAAGGATTGCTGGCCGCGGAAGCTCCACAACCGCGGCAAAGCAGCCACTTCATCGGCTCGAACGCCGGCCCCAAGAGCAATGCGAAACCCGTCGGTTTCGAGTTGAAGCCTCTTCTGGCCGAAGTGCACTCAGCCGCCCTCAACCGCGCCAAGGCCGAGGGCAACCCTTCCCTGGATATCCTCGCCCGCGTGGCGATCATCAAGTTTCTGCGCATTGAACTGGGCTTGCAGTTCGCTCAGATTCTGGAACGCTGCCGGATGACGCTGAAGAGCTATGAAGGCATGCGGGTGCAGAAAGCGTTGGAATATCGTGAGCGGGTGGCAGCCTTCCAGGTGGCGAAGAAAGTAATTCTGCGAAAGACCGGCCAAGAATTGTTTCGTACCCTGCGCGAAATCGAGAAAGAAACTCTGGCCCGCACCCGCCGCTCTTTGTTTGGAAGTAACAATGACGAGCAATACAAGCTGTTTCTGAATCCGCTGATTTTTACCGCCGATGGTTGCGATGCCTACGTCAACGCCGAGCAATACGTGATGCTGGGCAACTTCGACCGCGACCCGGACCGCTTCACCAACGTTCGCCGGATTGCCTACGAGTTCCTGCAATCCCTGAATCTCGGGCAGGAGGCCGATCCCGAGCGCGCCATTAACACCTGGCTGAACGTTCCTGAAAATGCCCAGGAATTAGTCGGCTCCGGAACTCCGGACGACTCCAGCCCCGAAGAGCGTGCGCAAAAGACACGTTTGAGCGCATGGCTGGGATTGCTCGAGCGCGAGAAACTTATGGAGTACGTGGTCGCTTCCTATGAAGCCGTTCCGCTCCTGGCCGAGTATTCGCCTCGCATCAACGCGCAGCAACTGAAGAATGCTTTGATCTCCCGCGAGGAGCGAACCCGCGTGGAAAAGCTGATTATGGAGCAAGGCAAAGTATCGCGTGACAGCTTGCAATCAGCAGTCCAGCGCGTAGCCAATTGCAAGGGAGCCGAACGCGGCAAGGTTGCGGCCCGATTCCTACGCGACTTCATGCGCTACCACCGCGACCTGAGGAACCTCGAAGCCCTTCGGTCGGCGATGGACAACGTCAACCTCATCGCCAACGAAAAGATGCGCCAGCTTTCTTCTATGAATGGCACGCTCTACGAGTTCCTCTTGCCCGAAGAGCAGAAGCCGTCGGAAGAGAAAGTGCTGCGCCACGTGATTATCAAAGCCGATGTCCGCGACTCGTCCCAGCTCACGCGCTCGCTGCTCGAACGCGGAATGAATCCGGCATCCTACTTCAGTCTGAATTTCTACGACCCGGTCAACAAACTGCTCGCGAAGTATGGTGCTACCAAAGTATTTCTCGAAGGCGATGCGATCATTCTCACCATCCTCGAGCGCGAAGGAGAACCGGCATTGGCGGTTGGTCGCGCCTCGGTGCTTGCGCGCGAGATTATCGAGATCGTACGAGGTTACAACCAGTTGCTCGAGCGTGCCGGACTCCCCGGCATTGAATTAGGCGTGGGTATCTCCTACCAGGACTCTGCCCCTATGTACCTCATGGACGGCGAACAGCGGATCATGATCTCGGACGCGCTGAACGAGAGCGATCGTCTATCCTCCTGCAGCAAGCGGGTTCGCAAATCCATGAAGACGATGGAGACTCCCTTCAACGTCTACGCATTTCAGACTGTGAGCGATGCTGACGTCGAAGACAGCCCCGACGACTTCATTCTGAAATACAACCTGAACGGAATCCGCATCAGCGAGGCAGCGTTCCAAAGGTTAAAGCAGGAGATCTCGCTCGAACTCTCTCCGCTGGATTTACCCAAAGCGTTCGAGGGTGAAGAATTTCATCTATGGAGCGGCCTCGTTCCAGTCGGCAACGACATTTTCCGCAAGATCGTGGTCCGCGGAAGCCGCATGCCCCAGATCGATCCCCACAATTTCTCCGTCCAGCTCTGGACCGAACGCTGGTACTACGAAATCTGCTCCAACCCCGCAATCGACGCCAAATTGGAAGGCAAAACCGCCGCCGGGAAGTAAACGCGGGCCTTCCCAGCGATTACCGTCACAAGCCGTCAGCGGTCAGAGGAATCTTCACGGCGACCGTTGTTCCCTCCGAGTTCGACGAAATACGGAGCGTGCCTCGGAACTGGCGGACTCTTTCCTCCATGCCCCGCACACCCACGCCGATCTTGGCAGCACTCATCTCGCCCAGTCTTGCGGGGGGAATGCCCTTGCCCTGGTCGCTTATTTCAAACTCCACAGCGCGCTCTGATCGGGTAAGGTGAATCTTCGCTGAGGAACTTCCGGAATGGCGATGAACATTGGTCAAACTTTCCTGCACGACGCGAAAAATCAGCAACTCGAGCTCGTTAGGAAGCCTGCCCAGGTCTTTCGGCACATCCAGTGCGACCTGAATCTTGCTGCGCTCCGAAAAACCATCCACATACCATCGAATCGCAGACACAAGCCCAGCTTCATCCAGGAGCGGAGGATGCAGCAGGTAAGAGAGAGTGCGAATCTCCTTCGACAAATCCTGAGACAGTTGCTGGCCCTCAGCCGCCAAACTTACGATTTTGGGATCTTGACCCTTGGCGGCCTCATGCAGTGCGAAAAGATTCATGGCCAGCGCCACCAGAGTCTGACCCGCATGGTCGTGTAACTCCCGAGCCATGTGCCGACGTTCTTCGTCCCGAGCCCGTAACAGATGACCGGTAAGTTCTCTCAGGCTTATCTCCGCACGCTTCCGATCCAGAATCTCGGCTTCGAGCGCCGCAGTGCGTTCCGCCACTTTCTTCTCCAACTCCTCGTTCGCCTTTCGCAAGGCTTCTTCCGCAATCTTCAGAGGAGTAAGATCGGTCACGAATGCCGCGACTTCCGGATCGCTTGCCGACGACTCGAGAATCGAAGCTCCCAGAAGGATGGGAACGTGTCTTCCGTCTTTTGCGATGTAAGCTTTCTCGTACACGTCGCAGCGTCCGGACGCGAGGAGCTGGCGAACTGCGTGGGCATCGGCCTTCGCGTACTCGGGTGGCGTGAGATCGTCCCAACGTACTTTCCCCGAGCTTACCTCCGCCGAAGAATAGCCAAGGGTCTTCAAGAACGCGAGGTTCGCGTAATCCAGTTCTCCACGAAGATTGCCGATGAGCATGCCGAACGGATTGGCCTCTGCCAGGCGACTAAATCTCTTGGCGGCCTTAGCGATTTCGAGTTGATGTACTTCGCTTTGCAAAAGGTCAGCGATGCGGGCTCCCACCAGCTGAAAGAACGTCTCGTACCGGTTGTCAAACGGTAACCGCGGACTGATGCCGGAAACCAGGACGGCTTGAATCGACGATCCAGGGATGCGGAGCGGCAACATGTAGGCGCGAGTCACAGGCTCGGGCCACGGTTGGCAGATGAGTGCGCCGAAACGCTCGCGCAAATCTTCCACCAGCAACGGTGTCCGGGATTTCTCAACCTCGCCCAACGGCCATTGGCTCGGATTCCCTAGTGCCTCAGCGGAAGCCGTGTTGCCCGCCGGAAGAAACTCATCCTGGATTGACAGGAACAAGGCAGCAAAAGGGAAGTCGGCAGTATCGTCGTCGAGCTTTCTCACGATCGCTCGCGCGGCGGCCAGCAAAGATTGGGATTCCGAGAGTTCTTCCAGCACCGAAGAGCCCGCCGCGATGGCGAGCAGAGCGCGCAGCCGACGCTCGCTCAACACTTGTTCCGTGGTCTCACTGCAAACCACCAGTGTGGCTTGCACGGTTCCGTCTTTGTCCCTTACCGGACTGTAGCTGTAAGTCCAATACACCTCTTCTAGTTTTCCATTTCGATTGATGGGGACCAGTTGATTGGTATTCCAGGTGGAGACGCCTCGGTTCATCACCGATTCGATTTGCGGGCCGATGATGTGCCATATCTCGGGCCAGCATTCTGTGCCGCGCTGGCCAACGGCAGCAGGATGTTTGTCGGCGCGAAGGCTGGGCCGGTAGCCGTCGTTATAAAACTGGATGAGATCCGGCCCCCACCACAGAAACATGGGGTGCCGCGACGCAAGCAGCAGGTTAACGGTAGTGACCAGCGTGTCCGACCAGGTTTCAACCGGGCCGAGCGGACTCTTTTCCCAATCGAATCCGCGAATCAGTTCAGCCATTTCGCCGTCGCCAATGATTCGGGAAGACGCCACATCGCCATGGGACTGCGTCATGAGGGTCTCACGATTGGAGGGCCGAGAAAGTGACGACATGGCTGAACCGGCTTCCGCCTGTTATAGAGATTTCGCTTTTGGACTCCGAGGCAACCCGGAAACCGCTGCGCGGCTTATCAAGCGCTAGCGATGAGAATGAAAGTTTAGCATTGATCTCAACAAATCTGAAGCGGAGTAAGGCAGGTGTGGCGCGGGCGCCCCCGCCCGCGTGGCCGCGACAAGCGGTCGCGAAAGACGCGGGCGCGAGGACGCCCGCGCCATACGAACGGCTATTTCTTCAGCGAGGCGCTCTTCGTGTTGGTCACGCATGACGACGGCGTGTCGCTGCATTTGCGGAACGCGGGTACGACCAGTGCCTGTTCTAGCGTCGGATCGTTCAGGTTGGTCAGAGTCTCGTTGGTCCGCTTGGCTCCCGCGCTGTATCCAATTTTCTGATACGCGGCCGCCAGCAGTTTCAGCGAGAATGGATTGTTGGTGTCTTCTTCCAGATGGGAGATGGCTTGATCGTACTTATGCTCGGAGAACAAGACCGCTCCGGCCGCTCCGTGATAGGCAAGCTCGATCAGCTTGTCGTTGGAGCTTTCTGACATTTCAGACAGCCGCTCCAGGTTGGATTTCACCATTTGCTTGTTGCTCATCTTCAAGGCGACTTCCACCCGCGCCCGCAGAATCTGCGCCAACTCCTGCGAGATCGCTGTCTTCAAGGAGTTCTTGCCATCCTGGGTTGCGGCTTCAGCGTTGCCTAAGTAAATCAGCGCCTGCTTCGGGTTCTGCGTGCACATCGCCATCTGCCGGTAGGTGTCGGCCTCGGCTTGGCTGTTCTGCTTGGAGTGCGCGTAATCGGCAACCCCCTGGAACGCGTGCTCAGCGCCCTCATTGTCGCCCTCACGGACATACGTGGCTGCTTCTCTCGTCTTCCAAAGAATCTGCTGCAGTTCGGGCAAGGAGAACTTCTGGAATCCAATCTCATACTCCTTGCGCGCCCGAGCCTGATCTCCCATGAGCGAGTAAGTATCGGCAATGCCGAATTGCGAGGAATAGAATTCGGGATTGATCACCAGCGACGCGCGGTAGTGCTCGATCGACTGATTGAATCGCCCCGCCATACGCAGAATCTCGGCGTAAGAATCCTGTGGGTTGGAGTCGTCGGGCAGCAACGCAACGTAGCGATCCATCATCGCAAAGGCTTTGTCGAACTGCCGGATGTAGGCGTAGTTGTATCCCATATTGTTGATCAGGCCGGGAGAATCCGTGATTCCCGAACGCTCATATACGGAGATGGAACGCTCATACTGGGCCTGCGTCTGCAGCCACCACGTCGTCATCCAAACCACCCACTTGTCGTGCGGGTATTGATTGATCACGTCGTTCATTTTGGTGATGGCCGAAATCAATTTGTGATCGGCCGCGTCCTGATACCACTCAATCACCAGTTGCTCGGAGGTAGTAGCGTGACTTCTGGTGGCAAATGCCTTGGCCTGTTCACCAACCTGCTCGGCGGAATCAAGACTGATCTGTGCCAGAAACTCGTGGCCCATCGCGAAATCAGGATCGACCTGAACCGCCTTGCGCAGAATTTCAATCGATTGCGCCTGCTCCACGCGATCGAGGTACAGGGTCAATGCCTCTTCAACCAGACGGCGAGCTTCGGGAGACTTGGTAGTCAGAGGCAACGCGGCGCTGAGAGGACTCGTTTGCGGGGCAGCACTTTCTTCGGCCACGCCGACATTGGCTGCGATTAGCAGGTACACGCCGACCAGCGACACCGTCCTGCAAATCGTGCTTCTTAAGATTGAGGCATTGCGAATCATAGTCAGTTTCCTCTTAAAAAGTAACCCTGCTCGACCGGCAACTTGCCGTCGATCTTTACCACATTGACGTCTTGAGTGAGCGAGTACAGATCGACGACGCCGATGGCCCCCGGCGAAGTCGAAACAAAACGAAGCACAGCATCATCAGAATCGGCGATCATAATCACGTCGTGATGGGCCAGAATGAATGCATGCGCCTGTTCGGGTGTCATGTTCAGCAACTTGCGCAGCACCAGCTGCATGTCTGCCGAAGTAGGGTCACGCATCACGATCTTGACGGGCTTTCCGTCCGGCCAACTGTGGCTGTGCGAATTGAAGATTTTCACCAGCTCAGAAGCAGTGAGGTTCGAAGTAGCGTTCGCCTTATCGGCAACGATCGCGAATTGTTTAGCCTGGACGGCGCTGGGCAGGATCGCGACCCAGAGCAACAGCATTAGGAACAGTCGCCGGTTTGTCACAATGGCGCGATTCTAGCCCGCGCTTAGTTACCGCGAAAGGTAACCGACGTAACCGCCACAATCTGTTTTGGATGTTGAACTACTGACCCGCGCGCAAGGGCGAAATTAGTAAACGAGTGGTCGCCTTCTTTTTGGTGTCAGTTTTGTCGGGCTGGTAGACGAGGTCAAGCGAACCCTCGGCGGTGGGAGAAGCGTCGGCCAGCGTGGCCGCCAGACTGCGGAACGAGCGTCCGACATCAGCACTTTCATGAAGGGCCACAGGTGCTCCCTTATCGATGGCGGGCGCGATCGCCTGATGGTTATTGGGGATTTTCCAAAGCAGCTTGCAGCCGGTCGCGGCCTCAACGTCTTCGTCCCCGAATCCGGGGATCTTCTTATATCGGTTCAGCACCAGACGCACCCGGTCGCGTCCGCCGCCTTCTTCGAGAAAAGACCGCAGCCTGCCGGCGCTCCACAGAGAGACTACGTCGGACTGCGCCACCAGAAGTACGGCATTCGACAAATCACAAAGCAGTCGCGCGGTCTGGTCTGTCCGGTTGGAACAATCGACCACGACATAGCGAAACTGCGAGACCAGCAGATCGAAAAGACGAGCCAGTTCCGCAGCGGTCGGAGTCGTATGCTGGGGTTCCTGCGGGCCAGCCAGCAGTTGCAGGCCATTCTTGCAGGTGGTCATCAAGCCTTGCAGCAACGAAGTATCCATGCGATGCAGATTCTGCAATGCATCGGTAACGCCAAACGTCGGCCGTACGTTGAGATGAAGCGCCGCGTGTCCCAGCAGCGCGAAGTCGACGAGCAGCACTCCGCCGTGCAATTCCTGCAGCGCGACAGCAG
Organism: uncultured Acidobacteriota bacterium; assembly: GCA_963837015.1. GTDB lineage: Bacteria > Acidobacteriota > Terriglobia > Terriglobales > Acidobacteriaceae > JABDBE01. The sequence goes on from CAWIMI010000027.1 coordinate 121,597, forward strand.
TATTGACCGCGACTGTCGTGGCGCCTGCCCCACCTTTGGCATTGGCGACGACGAACACACGGGCGCGGCCTGAAGATGTCCGGGTACGCCCGCGTGAAGCCGCGAAGCGGGTGAAGGCCTCGACCATGCTCTCCGGAGTGGCGTTGCGCTCCATGTATTCGCGAGCCCCGGCGCGCATGGCGGAAACGATGGTTCCAGGATCGGTCATCGGGCCCACGGCAAAAATCACGATCTCGCTGGTGTTGGAGTGAATCAGTTCGATGGCGTGCATGGTGCGCTGCACGTTCTGCGGATCAATGTCGACCAGGACTACATCCGCATGAACATCTTGAATCTGGCGCAGGATCGCATCGGTCGGGCTGGCGGGAAACCCAACGTGGCCAAAGACATTGCGGCCCATCTGGGTGCTCTCCAGCCGTTGCTGGAGGACCATGAGCCGTTCTTTGTCCTCGGTAAGGAGGGTGACCGCTATGCCATGCATGGCTGGAACCTCAATTATGAACCCGGCAGGTGCATGTTAAGAAGAGATCACGAGTCCGCCAAGTGACTATCGTAACGGAATGTTCGCCCAGAAGTTCCCTTCCAAGATGCATGCCAAATTCCCCAAGAGCTAAAGAACGACACAGCGGCCAGAAAACCGCGGAGTGATGGAATGTCCCCCGAGTATTCTACGCAAAACCTAGCCGATTGCAAAGCCGCGCCGTCAGCGGGAATCGACGGACGTTCAGCCGGTTCCGAGGTCGTCCTGCGCCTCTCATTGTTATATCCAAGAACTTCTCCACAACCGCGAATTGCAACCCTCACTCTATACTGGATGAGCGTGAGCAAGGTCACAGACCTCGGCATTGAATCGAGACTTGGAACTCAGTCATCCTAAGAAATACTCACCGCTTTGAGCAATCCGCCAATCACGGCCGGTTCCGAAGACCTTAGCGGCTCCGCAACTCGGGGAACCGGATTACCGGCGACCCTGCGTGCGCTGCGCCATCGGAACTTTCAGCTCTTCTTCAGCGGCCAGCTCATTTCGCTGATCGGGACCTGGATGCAGAGCATGGCCCAGGCGTGGTTGGTCTATCGCCTGACCGGGTCTTCTCTGTTGCTCGGTTCCGTCGGATTCGCCAGCCAGTTTCCTGTGTTTCTGGTTGCCCCGCTGGGCGGCATCGTGGCCGACCGGCACCACCGTCAACGGGTAGTCATCGGAACCCAGGTCGCATCCATGGTGCTCGCCCTGATTCTCGCGCTCCTGACTCTTACCGGGAAGGTGCAGGTGTGGCACATCTTCGTGCTGGCGGCGCTGCTGGGCGTGGTCAATGCTTTCGACATTCCCGGCCGCCAGGCTTTTCTGGTCGACATGGTGGGCAAGGAAGATCTGATGAACGCCATTGCCTTGAACTCATCGATGTTCAACGGCGCGCGCATCGTCGGCCCAGCCATTGCCGGAATTCTGGTGGCGAAGATTGGTGAAGGCTGGTGCTTCTTCGCGAACGGTGTTAGCTACGTCGCTGTCATCATCGGGCTGATGATGATGCGAGTGGAGCGTCCGGCGCGCCGCGCGCCCGCGGCCTCGCCGTGGGCACATATCATCGAAGGTTTCCGCTTCGTCTACCATACCGCGCCGATGCGAGCCATCCTGTTGCTGCTGGGGTTGGTTAGCTTGGTGGCGATGCCTTACACCATTCTTATGCCCATCTTCGCCGACAAGATTCTGCATGGCGGCGCCCGCGGGCTGGGAATTCTGATGGGCGCGACCGGCATCGGGGCCTTGCTGGGTGCGCTCACTCTGGCCGCGCGGACGGGAGTGCAGGGACTGGGAAGATGGGTCGCGTTCTCCTGCGCCGGCTTCGGCGTCAGCCTGATCCTGTTCTCGTTGTCGCGGAACTTCTGGCTGTCGGCGGCGCTGTTGCTGCCCGTGGGCTTCGGGATGATGTTGCAGATGTCGTCGTCGAACACGCTGATCCAGGCCATGGTGCCGGATCATCTGCGCGGGCGAGTGATGGCGGTGTACTCCATGATGTTTATGGGCATGGCGCCGGTTGGAGCGTTCCTCGGCGGGGCACTGGCGGATCGTCTCGGTGCGCCTCTAACCGTTTCGATGGGCGCGGTCGCCTGTATCGGGGGTGCGGCGTTATTTGGATTGCAATTGCCGAAGATCCGGGTGGAGGCGCGGCAGTTGATCCGTGCTCAGGGAATGACCGCGGGTGCCCCACCCGAAGAGATGACTGCCAGAGTCGTGGAAGATTAGAAGCTCAAGCCCGTTGCCGATCTAGTGGTGGTTCTTTTCTTTCTTGAGTTTCAGACTGATGGCTACCTTATTACTGCTCCATCGACGGGATCAATCTCGAATACAGCCTTGCTGGTGTAGTGGGGGCTGTCCAGTCGGTACTTGAAGACGCTATACCACTGAGCGATGTCTGTGTCGTAGGGAGGACCGTACTTGGCCTGCACGTCCGCGGCGGTGTAGCTGCGGCCGGTAAATGCAAGCATAAAGTAGGTGTCGTGGTTCTTTTCGCTCTTGACTGCGGCGATTTCGGAAAAAGGAAACGGCTGGCGCGTCAATTGGTAATCCACGATTGCCGTTTTGTGGCGATGGAAGATCCCTTCCTGAACGATCTCGTCGATCCTTTTGCTCATCTCTTTCTCCAGCGTAGAGCGGTCGGTTGTCGCGGTACAGGCGTCCTTGTGCAGACTGCACTGTCGAAGTTCGTTCTCGACATAGGCGCGAAGCACCGTGGAGTTTTCCAGCACCGCCTGGATGCCTTGTTCTCCGGGCAGAGTTGCCACCGCGAAAAGGTGGGGCACCATTTCGCGCCAATCGAAGTCGTCGGCAGAGAATACAGCCTGAGCGCTTGCGCCGGCGGGCTGAGTGGCGTCCGATGCACTCGATAACGATGGAGCGAATATCAACGACAGCACAACCAAGACAGTTGTCAGGTTAATTTTTGTGAGCAAGGCTGAAATCATAGCGTGTGCGTGGACGGTTTTCCAGGCGCAGGGGCTTTGTCGGTCGGGGGTTTGGGTGGGGTTAGGCCTACGGCGTTGAAGACGGTGCGGAGGTCGCGCCAGTTGCCGCGTCTGGCGCCTTCGATGCAGGCTTCCAGCTTTTTGATTTCGTGCCATTGTTGGGATTGATGGGTGGTTAACGGCGGGGTGGTGTCGGTTCCGGGGTTTTCGCGGCTTCTTTCTGACGGGTGGTTGGAATTCCCTGCGGCAGTCTTGCCGCTACTGGCTGGCGCGGGGTCCTTCGACTCGCACTTTTGCGCTCGCTCAGGATGACAATTTCCGAAGTAGTGTAGGGACTGGAGCGATGCTGTACAGGCCCTCAGTTGGAGAAAAGCCTATATGCCATTACCATAGCGTGTCGTTAGTTGACTCTTTCCCAGGAACCAAGTCCAAGGTGAATATGAAAAGCATTTTTGTGGTCTGTGTGTGTTTGTTTTCGTTGATGGTCGTATCGCCTGCGTCCGCTCAGACTGGTTCGGGACCTCGGGCTTCGAAGGAACTGGCGTTGCCGTACATTCCGAGCCTCGACGTGAGCGCGATGGACAAGTCCGTCGATCCCTGCGTGGATCTCTATCACTACTCTTGCGGAGGGTGGCAAAAGAAGAACCCCATTCCGCCGGACCAGACTTCGTGGAGCGTTTACGGCAAGCTGTACCAGGACAATCTACTATTCTTGCGCGGGATTCTGGAGCAAGCTGGGCCGAGCGCGCCGCAGCGCGATGCAGTCACGCAGAAGATCGGCGATTTCTACGCATCCTGCATGGACGAGGCCACCGCGGACAAGCGCGGCGCGGGTGCGATTCAGCCCCAACTGGACGCGATTGCTGCCCTCAAGTCCGCGCACGACATGGCTCCGTTGGTGGCGCGCTTGCCGTCTTCCCTTTGGCCGCACGATTCTGTTTGCCGCTGGGTCAACCCAGGATCCGGACAACTCCGAAGCTGGTGATTGCCGATCTCGGACCAGGGTGGGATTGGACTTCCTGATCGCGACTACTACACAAAAGACGACGCCAAATCGAAAGAGATTCGCGAGCGTTACGTTCAGCACGTGCAGAAGATTTTCGAGTTGCTCGGCGACAAGCCTCAAGCCGCGAAGCAGAATGCGGAAACCATCATGCGCATGGAAACGGCGCTGGCCAAGGCTTCCTGGACGCGCGTCGGAGTGCCGCAATCCCTATAACCTGAAGAACAAGATGGAGATGGCGGAGCTCAATCAGCTGGCGCCTGAATTCGACTGGGCGGCTTATTACCGCGAGCTGCAGTATCCGAGGTTCGAGACCCTCAACGTGGAGTCCCGAAGTTTTACAAGCAGGTGAACATCTGACTGGCCAGCGAGCCGCTGGAGAACTGGAAGATGTATCTCCGTTTCCACGTGGCCGATCAGTATTCGCCGTTTCTCTCGCAAGTTTTGTCGAGGAGAACTTTGAGTTTTACCGCAAGTATCTTCGCGGGGCCAAAGAGCAGCAGCCGCGCTGGCGGCGTTGCGTCCAATACACCGACTACAACCTGGGCGAGGCTCTGGGGCAGGTTTATGTCGCAAGGTGTTCTCGCCGGAATTGAAGGCAAGCACGCTGGACATGGTGAATCGCATCGAGGCAGCGATGGGCAGCGCATCGAGCAGCTCGACTGGATGAGTCCGGAAACCAAGCAGCAGGCCTTAGCCAAGCTGGAGGGGATTCGCAACAAGATCGGCTATCCCGACAAGTGGCGCGACTATAGCTCGGTATCAAGCTGACACATGACGATTTCGCGGGCAACATCGAGCGTGCGGGCGCGAGTTCGAGCTGCACCGGCAAATCAACAAGATCGGAAAGCCCGTCGACCACGGCGAATGGCAGATGTCGGCCGGCTACGGTGGACGCTTACTTCAATCCGCAGATGAACGACATCAATTTTCCGGCTGGCGTGCTGCAGCCGCCGCTCTACGATCCCAGAATGGATGACGCTCCCAACTACGGCGACACCGGCGGCACCATCGGCCACGAATTGACCCACGGCTTTGACGATGAGGGCAGCCAGTTCGACGCCAAAGGCAACCTGAAGAACTGGTGGACCAAAGAAGATCGCGAAAAGTTCGATGCGCGCACCAAGTGCGTCGACGATCAATACTCGTAATATATTGCCGTGGATGACGTTCACCTGAACGGCAAGTTGACTCTCGGCGAAAACGTGGCGGACCTCGGCGGCGAGATTCTGGCTTTCATTGCGTGGCAAGAGCAAACCAAGGACAAGAGCGCTGCAGCCCACTCGACGGCCTGACACCTGAGCAGCGTTTCTTTGTCGGCTTTGCGCAATGGGATTGCGCCAACGATGCGTCCCGACGACTTGCGGGTGCGCGCCATGGCCGATCCGCATTCGACCGCGCAATACCGCATCAACGGAGTGGTCGTGAACATGCCGGAGTTCGCGAAGGCGTTTGGTGCAAGGCGGGTCAGCCCATGGTGAATCCCCCAGATAAGGTTTGCAAAGTTTGGTGAGTATTGGGGCACGTTCGGCGTCAACGGCGGCGGACAAGAGTGTCCGCCTCACTAATTACCAGCCTTGGACTTGGACGTTCACTTCGTAAGTGAGGTTGTCGGGATTCTTGACAGGGATGGTGAGTGTGAGGTGGCTGTTGGCCAGCACGCGCACGGAAAAAGTGACCGCAATCGGGCCCGCATTGGTCTGGTTGCCGCCCGTCCCTCCGTAAACCTGCAGGGGCGGAAGCCAAGGGCCGTAGGCTTGATTGAAAGAGCATTTCTTTGGCGCACCATTCTCATTCCAAGGACAGAGGCCGTTGCCCAACTGTTCGGTGCCTATGTTGTCCGTCCAGGTGAAGTAGGGGCTGACGGTATCTTTCACGCCTGCGGACGAAGTGCCAGAAATCGAGTAATAAATGGTGATCAGGTAGCTTCTGTCGGTGGTTGGCGGGGTCAGCAGATCGGTGGTACTGAGAGCCGCAGTGCCGGTGTAGGTCTGGCTGAAAACTTCATGGATGGTTCCGGCCTGCAGCGGCGCGATGGTCAGGGCGAGGCCCGCGAGCAGTAAAGCGCATCTACGAAACATGGGGGGTTCCTTTCGGAGTGTCTATGAATGGGATCGAAGCTATAGCCGAAAACTCGGTGAGACAAGTCCCCTAAAGTAGTGTCTTCTTTCGCGGGGCATTGCGGCTTACGCTATGCCCGAGCCAAGGTTCGGCGTCAGTTCGCGGAGCGTGTACAATTCATAGCTTCGCAATGAGCCACGATTCCCGGACGCAAACTCATCATTGCCATCGACGGACCCGCGGGTGTGGGCAAGAGCACGATCGCGTCGCGCCTGGCCCGCAAGCTGGGCTACGCCAATCTGGAGAGCGGAGCCATGTATCGTGCGCTGGCGCTGAAGGCCATCGAATGGGATATTTCCTTCGACGATGAGGCGGCACTGACCAAACTGGCGCACGACTCGCGCATCCAGTTGGAGCCGACATCGACCGGCACCCGAGTTCTGCTCGATGGGCGTGACGTGAGCCAGCGCGTGCGTGAGACCGATGTGACCGCCGGAGCCTCGCGCGTTTCCGTTCATCCCAAGGTGCGCGAGTGGATGGTCGCCCGCCAGCAGGAACTGGGCGCGGAAGGGGGCGTGGTGATGGAAGGCCGCGACATTGGAACTAAAGTCTTTCCCCACGCCGATGTGAAGATCTTTCTCGATGCCGATCCCGTAGTCCGCGAACAGCGGCGATTGCAACAACAGAACCTGCGGGGAAGCGCTGCTGAAACAACCGTGGCCGAACTGCGAGAGCGCGACCTCCGGGACCGCACCCGGGCAGCATCGCCGCTGACGCCCGCTCCCGACGCGCTATTATTGATTCCACGTTCTTATCGGAAGACGAAGTGCTCGCCCGAGTGGAGAGAGTTAGTGAAGCGGAAAGTAGCCCGCTGAAGAAGACGGAGTGTCTCGCTCGTCTTACACCTGAAATTCCCGCTTCGGACCGCCCATAAGAAAAATACTCTATCCGGCACAGACGGGCTTGCCCTCCGCAGTGATATACAGAGACTGTCTCCCGTCTGGTCTGGACTCACCTTCGTGATATTGCAGGTGACGTCCAATGCTGCGCCTTTTGTCGTTGTGTGCCCGCGTCCGCGGTCGGATTCTCGTCTTTTCGTCCTGCTGCTCGGCAATTCCTGCCTTCGCGCAGGACGCCTCCACCGGAGCGATTCGCGGCACGGTTGTTGATTCTTCTGGCCGCCCAATTGTCGACGCTTCGGTCGCTCTGGTGGACTCAGCCCAGGGCTTCCGTTACTTCGTGACCACCGATGCGGCTGGGCAATTCGTGTTTGAGTTCCTGCCGTCGGGAGAGTACGCCGCACGCGCCGTCGCGCCGGACATGTCGCCCGCAAATCACGCCCAAACTGCATGTGGATATCGGCGCCACCACCCGAACTTGACTTCAAGCTGCAGGTCGGCGGAGCCAAAGAGATGGTCACGGTGTCTGGCGATCCACCCATGGTCGAAACCCAAACGCATGCCGTCTCATCGCTGGTCGACAAGCGAGCGATCGAAGAGCTTCCGCTCGACGGCCGCCGTTTCACCGACCTCGCCTTGCTCACTCCCGGCGTCACGCAAGATCCACGGGGGCTCACGTCATCGTCGAATGGCGATTTGGCGTTTGGCGGGATCCGTGGGTACCAGTCCAGCTATCTGGTCGACGGAGGTGACAACAACAATGCCTTTTTCGCTCAGGCTCGCGGCCGCTACCGGGCTCCCTACCAATTCTCCGAAGAAGTGGTGCAGGAGTTTCGTGTTTCTTCGAACACGTATGGCGCGGAACTGGGACGAGCCGGAGGCGCGGTGATTAACGTAGTCACAAAATCCGGATCGAACCAGCTTCACGGCACCGGCTTTTATTTCATTCGCGACAGCGCGTTCGGGGCAACGCAACCCTTGCTTGATTTCAAACCACACGCACAGCAACAGCAATTGGGTTTCACCGTCGGTGGTCCAATCCACCGCAACCGCGCGTTTTTCTTCGGCGGATTCGATCAGCACATCTTCAATGTTCCCACGGTGGTGCGGTTTGTGAACGGAAGTTCGCAAGTTGTGCCACAGGCCGGACAAGAACCGTTGCACGATGGCGACTATGAATCCAGCGATCAGGCGGTGGTGTTCGCGGCTGCGGCTCGATTGTCGACGCTGGCTGGCGAATTTCCGTCCAAAATGGTGGGAAATGCCGGCTTCTTCAAACTCGATTTCAGCCTCACGCCGCATGAAGCGCTGGCCATGCGCATCAGCACCTCGCGCTATTCGGGGCTAAACAATGTCTTCCTCGACCCCTCCAGCCCGCTCACTACCAATGCCATCAGTGAAAACGGTGAGGAACAGGTGTTCACGGAAACGGCAGCTGTCTCCTTAACCAGTACATTCTCGTGGCGGTTGATCAGCCATTTGCGTGCTCAGTTTTCGCGCGACCTGCAGCACTCCAGCACCAACACGTCAGACCCGCTGACCGTGGTCCGCAGCATCGTCGACGGTTTCGGACGTTCCAACATCCTGCCCCGCCAAACCCGCGAACATCGCCTGAACCTGGCCGAAACGATCAGCCTGGAAGGGCGGCGGAACTCCTGGAAACTCGGCGGCGACATTCTCCAAACCTGGATCTATAACTATTTCCCGGCGCAGTCCGGCGGAGAGTACATCTTCGACCTCATCAAGGTGAATCCGTTCACCTTTGAACCCCAGGAAGCGGGTTTGCTACTCACGCCCCTCCGTGCTTACGCGCACGATGTCCCGAAATATTACATCCAGAATTTCGGTTCTCAGTCGAGCCATCCCGACACGAACGAATACGCTGCTTTCCTGCAGGATACGATCCGCGCCACTAGCCACCTTGCCGTCAGCCTCGGGGCTCGCTATGACTTGCAGACATTTAGCAAGAAGGGACTGCTCACCAACCCTCTGTGGCCAGACTCGGGAAAGATTCCGTACAACCCCAACAACTATGCCCCGCGAATAGGTCTCGCTTATTCGTTCGGGAGCGTGCGCCCGCTGGTGGTTCGAGCGGGATACGGCTGGTTCTACACTCGCATTCCGCAGATCTACACGTCCACTATCGCTACCGATAACGGATATACTTCCACCAATCTCTTTCTGAATAATTCCAACTACTACGATCATCAGGTCTTTCCGCAATATCCGAATCCGCTGGTGAATTGCCCGCTCAACGCGACCTCTTGTACGTTGCCCCAAAACCTCGAGCAATATTCGCAAGCGGGCGTTTCAGCGTTTTCCCCAAACTTCAAGACGCCAAAGGTCGAGCAGGCCAGCCTGGGCATCGAGCAGGAAGTGGCTCAACGCCTGGCGGTGGGAGTTTCATACATGTACGTTCACGGAGTGGACCTCATCCGCGCCCGCGACGTGAACCTGTTACCTCCCGTCAATCTCGAATACCCCGTGTATGACGCCTCAGGCCTCAACTTTCTCGGCACGTTCTACAATGTGGCCTCATTTTCTACCTGGCAGATGACGCCATCATTCACCTGTCCGTTTCCGCCATGCATTAATCCGCTCGCCCGGCCCATTCCGCAACTGGGCGCCATTGACGTTTTCGAGAGCGCGGCGTCCAGCACCTACAACGGAATGACTGTCTCCATACATCGCCAAATGACCCACGGTTTCTATTTCCGGCTCGCCTACACCTTCGCGAAAGCTATCGACGACGGACAGGACGCGCTCGTCGCCGGCCAACCCGCGCTGGTACAGAATTCGTACAACACTGCCGCCGAAAAGGGTCTTAGCGTGACCGACCAGCGTGACCGACTGATGTTTGCCTGGATCGCCGATCCCACACCGTTCGGCCGCGATCAGCCTTTCCTGGCCAAAGTTTTCAACGACTGGAAACTTGCCGGAGTACTGACTTACGGAAGCGGGCGTCCAGAGAACGTAACGGTCTCGGGAGATCCCAATCAGGACGGCAACGGCGCTAATGACCGTCTACCGGGAGCCGGCCGCGATTCGTTTATTGGACCTGATTACTCGACCACGGACGTACGCCTGACTCGCCGCCTGTATCTTCACGAGCGGCTGAAACTCGACTTGATTCTGGAATCCTTCAATCTGCTGAACCGCGATAATCGGCGCGTGCTGATCACCGAAAACGGCCTGCGAGCGGATTCGGCGTACTTCGTGAAGATCAGTAACGAACTCGGAATCAATTACTACCCGGGGCATTTTCAGATTCCGCGAAACCCGCTCCAAGCCACGAATTCTTATGCTCCGAGGCAAGTCCAACTGGCTCTGAAGATGATGTTCTGAAACGCGTCGACCATTCGCGGACGCCGCTTTGCGTGACCGCTGCATCTCCGTGGTAGATTTGATGAAGCGCCATGAAAGACATTTCTTCCTGGGCTCTGAATATCGCCGCGCAGCGCGGTGCCTCTTATGCCGATGCGCGCATTGCCGACGACCGCAGTCGTGCGCTTTCGACCAAGAATGGGAAAGTCAGTGGCGCGCTCGGACTCGGAATCTTCCGGCATTGGTGTTCGCGTTATTGCCGACGGAGCCTGGGGATTTGCCGCGTCTGACGATTTGAGCCGTGGCGCCGTCGAAGCCACGGCTGCTCGGGCTGTCGATATCGCCAAGGCATCTTCGCGGGTGAAACAGCGCGATGTCGAGCTTGCTCCGGAAAAGCCCGTTTCTGCGGAGTGGACCACCCCTTTTCAGATCGATCCTTTTACCACCTCAGTCGAACAGAATATCGATCTGCTGCTGAAGATTGACTCCGAACTCCGCTCGGTCGCAGGTGTGACACTGGCCGAAACCAACATGAATTTTCGGCGTGAGGAGCAATGGTTTGTGTCGTCGGAGGGCGCAAACATTCATCAGACGAAATACACCACGGGGGTTGGCTACGCGGCATACGCTTTTGCCGGCAGCGAGATTCAAAAGCGTTCCTATCCCAATTCCTACGGCGGGCAGTGGCAGAACAAGGGATATGAACTGATTGGCGAGCTGAAGCTGTTAGAAAATGCCCGCCGCGTCGGGGAAGAAGCGGTTGCACTCCTGGAAGCGGAGCAGTGTCCCGAGGGCGTGTTTAACATCATTCTCGACGGCTCGCAACTCGGACTGCAAATCCACGAATCGGTGGGGCATCCTATTGAGCTCGACCGCGTGTTGGGGATGGAGGCGAATTTCGCGGGAACATCTTTTCTGACCCTCGACAAACTCCGCAGCCTGCGCTACGGCAGCGACCTGGTCAATATTGTCGCCGACGCCCGCCAGGAGCACGGGCCGGGACTGGGAACGTTCGCCTTCGACGAGGAAGGTGTGCCGGCGCAATGCACGCCGATCATCACCGATGGCTTGTTCACTGGGTATTTGAGTTCGCGCGAAACCGCCCACAACATCGGCATGAATCGATCCGGCGGCACCCTGCGCGCGGAGTGCTGGAATCGGCTGCCGATCATCCGCATGACCAACATCAGTATTCTGCCCGGAGAGAAGCCGTTGAGCCGCGAGCAGCTCGTTGCGGACACGAGTGACGGGATTTACATGGAGACGAACAAGTCGTGGTCGATTGATGACAAGCGTTACAACTTCCAGTTCAGTTGCGAAATGGGATGGGAGATCAAGAACGGCAAGCGCACGCGAATGCTGAAGAACCCTTCATACTCAGGAATCACGACGGAGTTCTGGAACGCAATGGACGCCATCTGCTCGCGAGATGAGTGGGTGGTGTGGGGCACCCCACATTGCGGTAAAGGCCAACCTCAGCAGGTTATGGGCACGGGACACGGCGCAGCGCCGGCGCGGTTCCGCAATATTAAGGTGGGAAGTGCGTACAAGGGAACGTGAGAAGCATTTAGCAGTTAGCAATTGGCACTTATCCCGCGCCGTCGTTCCGGGTGGGACAGTTTCAGGCTAACTGCTAAGTGCTAACTGCTAATTGCCGAACTTCTGAATGCTGAATCAAAACCAAGCCGCCGACATTTTCGCGCGAATCAAGAAGCATTCGACTGCCGACGAAATCGAAGTCCTCTTCTCCGGCGGAACGAGCGCGCTTACTCGCTTTGCCAACAACGTCATTCATCAGAATGTCGCCGAGGAGAATTACGTCGTTTCGGTGCGAACCGTGTTTGGCGGACGAACCGCGAGGTCGACCACCAACAAACTCAACGACGAAAGCCTGAAGCGAGTCGTGCAATCGTCGGAGAGGCTGACGAAGCTTCAACATCCTGATCCGGACCTGCTGCCGGTACCGGATTCGTGTGGTGCGGGCGCCCTCGCCCGCAAAGCACAACCGATCCGCCACTTCGCGGCAACTGCTTCTGTGACGCCCCAACAGCGCGCCGAGACGGTCAAGAAAATTGTTGCGATCGCGGGGAAACACAAACTAACTACGGCCGGCATCGTCTCATCTTCGGAATCAGTCGAAGGTATTTTCAATTCGGGTGGCCTTTCGGACTGGCACACCCAGACCTCATCAGAAATTTCGATCACCATGCTGGCATCGGATTCCTCGGGATGGCAGAAAGCCAATTCTCCTAACGTCGCGAATCTGGATGCCGTCGCCCTGGCCGAATCCGCTGCTCGTAAGGCTTTCGATTCGGCAAAGCCGCGTGAGATCCCGGCCGGGAAATACACCGTGATCCTGGAGCCTGCAGCGGTGCTCGACATTGTTGGCTTCATGTTCTTTGACTTTGGCGGGTTGTCCATAGTGGACCAGCGATCTTTCCTCAATAACCGTATCGGGACGCCAGCTCTTCGGCGCGAACATCAATATCTGGGACGACGTAACTCATCCGCTGCAATCAGGGACTCCGTTCGACGGCGAAGGAGTGTGCCGTCAAAAGGTGCAACTGGTCGAAAACGGAGTGGTAAAACGACTGGTGTATGCACGGGCGACTGCCGACAAGATGAAGCGATCAGAGTACAAAGATAAAGTCGGCCCCATCGAACCGACTGGCCATGGCTTCCCAGTCCCCAACGAAATGGGCGAAGCTCCTATGAACATCGTCTTCGGCGCCCCCGCAAAGCCAGTTTCGGTTGAGCAGATGATTGCTTCTACCGAACGTGGCGTGCTGGTGACGCGGCTCTGGTACATCCGCGAAGTCGATCCTTACGAGAAAATTCTTACCGGCATGACTCGGGACGGCACGTTCTATGTTGAGGACGGAAAGATCCGCCACGGCGTGCGCAATTTCCGCTTCAATCAGAGCCTTATTCATATGTTGTCGAACGTGGAAGCCATGGGAACTCCAGTGCGCGCCAGCGGCGAAGAGTCGTTTGACATGGTGGTTCCGGCCATGAAGGTGCGAGAGTTTAATTTCACCGAAGTGACGAAATTCTAAGGGCAGCACTCGGCACTTAGCAATTCAGCACTCAGTCTGCACGGTGTTCCGCCTTACTTTGCGGGCTAGTGATGCCAGCATTCGTTTCACTTCAACTACCCATGGTTCAATTGCTGATAGTCTAACTCGCTCAGAAGGGTGAGATCCCTCGCGAGTAGAAAGTGATACTTCAACTCACTTGCTGATCCGTTAAGCGATATTCAAGAAGCGCTGAAACTCGCCGTTGCCTTGTTTGCGCAACCCTCCGCAATGTTGGCGGCAATCGAAGCCGAGCACCTGCGTATCTGAATAGTTAATCCATAGGTTTCAGCTTTCGGAAACCCATCGGTAGGCCGGTAAGAAGACAGAGTCAGTGAATGCGCCTTCTGCCACACTATCAAATCTCTGAAGTCCTTCATTCCGGTCAATTTTCTCGCGACGGCTGAATGCTGAGTACGGAAATGCACGGTGACGGATATCACACTCCACAAAATGACCCGCAAGTTCATGACCCACAAGAATTTAGCTCTAATAGTTCCATGACTTCGGTAACTTTGCATGGCTGGTTCCGGGGTGTACCCTTCGCTCGTAATGTCCAACATTGGCCCATTCGTGAAGAACGGGGACTCGGATCGATTCCCGGAAGAAAAAGACCCCTCGCCCAAGGCGCAGGCGTCGGCCAAGGAAGAAACGGCTTGTGCCAAGGCCAGCCGCGCGCGCTATCCCGAAGTGCAGAGTGCGATGCGCTTTCCGATCAAGCTGCCGATTTCTGTAAAATCCAAGACAGGCGAGAGTCATACTGAAAGCCAGAACATTTCCGCCAATGGCGTTTTGTTCCAGATGGTCGATTCCGAAATGCCAGTTGGGTCCATGGTCGATTTCACCATTTCACTTCCCGCTGACGTGGTCGGTGCGGAGGCGGATGTACGGCTGGATTGCCGCGGCCGGGTAGTGCGAAGTTTTGAAGACAGTGGCCGCCGCGGTGTGGGCGTAGTCATTGATGAGTACCGTTTCGACCGCGCCGAACGGCGAGGAGACTGATGGCGAGCACTCCGGTTACCGCGAGAGTCGATGTCGAGCGCCTGCCCGAGGGCGACGGCAACGGACAGTTCATTCGCGTGATCGTGGCTGACACGCAGGCGATCTTTCGCGCCGGACTGCGCAAGATTTTTGCTCTGGAAGACGACGTTCGAGTAGTTGGACAGGCCGAAACTCTGGCTCAGACCTTGACCGCCGCCAAAAAGTTTTCCGCCGATGTGCTGCTCTTTGAAGCTGCAATCGCGTCGAATCCCATCGAAGCGGTTGCCGACCTGCTGCGACAAAACCCGTTGCTGAGGCTCGTGGTCGTGACCACGGAGCCCGATCAGGATCTCACCCTCGAACTGTTCCGCCGGGGCGTGCACGCCATCGTCTCGCGCGAGGTTGAACCGGAGTTGCTGGTCGACTGCTTGCGCAAAGTCTCAAAGGGTGAGCCATGGTTAGACGGTCGCGCAACCCAGTGGGTGCTGGAGGCCTATCGCACGCAGGGCTCGCGCGCGGGCGCTCCACGGCCCAAGGTCCAGCTGACGCCCAAAGAAACTCTGATTGTTTCCTGCGTGACCCAGGGCATGAAGAACAAGGAAATCGCCCTGCGCGTCGGAACCACGGAGCAGGTGGTCAAGAATTATCTACGCAAGGTGTATGACAAGCTTGGCGTTGCCGATCGCCTGGAGTTGGCACTCTATTGCCTGAATAGCCGCATCCTCGACGGTTCTGCCAAGGATACAGCAACCAAGCCACCAGCTGTCCCCGAAGCCTCGCTGCACAATGGAAGCGCGGCGGCGATATTGCCGACGAATCCTGACACCTCGGAAAACATCTCGTAATCAAACGAGCGTTCTCGCTCGTCGTCATTGCCAGCTTAATCTCGTGTGAGCCGGGAACTCGCGCAAAACGAAACCATTCTCGTGCACGTCGCCTTGCGGTTTCAGCGGCCCGGGCCATAGAATCAAAGAGGACTCGATTTGTAGCGCGATCCGCTACCGATCGATGGATTCCCGCAATCGCTTCCCCTCAACGCGCAACCTGCAGCAGAATCGTCGCGGGAGAGATGGCCGAGTGGCTGAAGGCGCACGCTTGGAAAGCGTGTTTACTCGAAAGGGTAACGGGGGTTCGAATCCCCCCCTCTCCGCCATTACCTTAGTTATCTAGCAGTTGCAGTGGGCTCCTACCTACACTCATACCACAGGTGGAGGAAGCCCCTTGCGCAAAGTCAGAGTAAATCTCACCAAATACATCCAGACCACAGCCGGTCCTCGCTACTGCCCTGCCGTGATTTCACCTAGCGGCCGAATTAAGCAAGATGTCGTACGGGTCAACGGCAAAGAGGAACGGCACCCCGAGGGCGCCTACTACTTAGACTGGCGGCGGAACGGCAAACGTGTCCGGCTGTAGTGTCGGCAAGAACGCTGTTGACGCCCAAACCCAATGCCAGCGGAAGACATTCGAGTTGAATGCAGCCGCAGCCGGTGTAGAAGTTGTGCCCGGTGTCGGGCCGAATGGCAATGGTCAAAACGGTCACCGCTCCCTTGCAGCGGCGGTCACTGAATACCTTGAGGAAACACGGCTGAGCAAGAAGCCGAAGACGCACGCAGCGTATTCGACCGCCCTGGCGTACTTCACCGAGTCCTGCCCGAAGCTTTACCTGGAACATATCGAGCGCCGCGATTTGCTGAAGTTCTCGGCATTCCTGCGGGACGAGAAGGAGCAAGCTCCGAGGTCCGTGCACAATAAGTTCTCAAACGTACTGGGCTTTCTGCGGTCGCAGGGCATCACTGGACTGGTCAAGAAAGATGACTGGCCCAGGTACGTCGAAGAAGAAACCGAGGTCTACGAACAGGCCGAACTGGATACGCTGTTTGCGGCTTGCGATGCGAAGGAACGGCTATGGTTCGAGTTCTTCCTCATGACCGGGATGCGTGAGCAAGAAGTCATGCACACGTGCTGGTCGGATATTAACCTCGTTCAGCACACCGTGCGGGTGAGCCACAAGCCGCAATTCAATTGGACACCGAAGGCATACAAGGAGCGTGAGATTCCGATTCCAGAGAAGCTGGTGGCGAGCCTGCAAGCAGCGAAGACTGCGCGTGACAAAGCGTGCACGTTGGTTTTCCCGACCGCTGGCTGCAGACCGAAGCTAGATTTCCTCGATTGTCTAAAGGCGTGCGCCGAGCGTGCGAAGCTCAAGAAGGAAGACTTCTGGCTTCACAAGTTCAGGGCGACGTTCGCAACGTGGCATTTGTGGGCTGGGGTTGATCTGCGCACGGTCCAAGCATGGCTCGGCCACTCGGACATGGAAGCACGATGCGCTACCTGAAGCCGTCCCGCAGTCAGGCTACCCGCGTTAAGGTCAATGCGACGTTCGGAGGAGCGCAATGAGCCAGAGCAAGAGCCACATCAAGTTCACGACTGAGGAACTGGCCGAAGTCGAGACCTTGACACTCACGAGGAAGCTTCTCCGCTCGGCAAAGGGTGCCCTCACGGCGAAGCAGTTGGCCGAAGTGTTGAACATCAGTCCGAAGACAGTATTCAAACTGGCCAAGGCTGGGCGTATTCCGAGCTTCCGCGTCGGTACGGCGGTCAGGTTCGATGCTCGGCTCATCGTTGACTGGTTAAGAAAGCAGAGGACAGGGCATCCGACGTAGGCATTCGCGCGGCCCAAACCGCATTCGGCCGTTCGATTCGATGCCCGACTCGTCATCGATTGGCTGCGGAAGCAGAGACGCTGCATTACGGGACCGTTGAGGTAACCAGCTACTCAACGGCCCTTGCAAAAAGTAAGCCAGCCCGCTGCTTATAATGTAGAAATGACCTGTAGAGACACGCTTCATCTTGGTGCTGGGCTGACAATCAGTCTAGTATCGGCATCTTCCAATTCGCGGAACGGCACGTAGGAAGAACAGACGTCCACAATGGAATCGGCCAAATAGGGCTAGATGACGGCAGAGCGTGGAAAGGACCTCGCAAAGTTGCTAATCACAGGGGATGTCGCAACTCTTAGAATGCGCCGATCTCTTCGTCGCTTTACTGCAGCAACTCTTGTTCACCATGTTCTGCGAACTGTACGCTCACGGCTGCCTTAATCACTGAATGGTCGCCGAGCATGTTCGATCCTTGGAAATTAGCACATCTGGACGTGTCCGTGAAACTGGCGCACAAGGTTGAGCATAGGTACGCTTGGTTCGACTGGCACGCCAGCTGGCGGAAAGACGAACGACTTCGACCTCAAAAACAGTTCTGTTTACGACCTTTTTGCCTTGGGTTCGATCGGAAGCACGCTGACTCTGGTTGCTGGGTTGCGCTGTTTTCGATCCGCTTTTCTCAGAATGAGGTACCCCAGAAGTCGAAGGAGACGTAAGCGGGTCGGCGAGACAAGAAAAACCTTGCTCGACGAATTGGTCCAACGACTGCGGACCATTCTTAGACAAGAGAACGTGCGCAGCAGGGCTATCGAGGGAGAAATGCCAGGCAGCGACGGAGTTTGTCGCTATTTAAGCTGCGCTAGATCATCCAATTCAAAGAGAATCTATAAGAAGGTCAGGCAGGCACCAAGCCAAGGTCGAGATTGAACCCCATCCTCCAATTGAAGGACGGAGGTGCTGCGGATCTCGAATTTCCATCTGAAGAACACGAGGCCACTGGTGAAATGAAACGACGTTCTACGTGACGGAATCTTTCCTACTGCAGAGGCGCGATTCAGAGCGGCAACTGACGACGGCGGGACAACAGCCCAGCATGAATCTCTGCCTCGGTGTGCGGATCCGACCGGTACACGGGAGAGCATTATCGCGACGCGATTGATTCAGGACAATCGCACGTTCCATCGGTCTAACCGTCGGCCAATCAAGCGCAATGCCTCAGGGAAGTTGCGAATAGTCCACTGACGCCCGGCGTGTTCTCCAAGCATGTGGCAATCGCATCACGACAAAAAAGTGGGTCGCGTTGAGTTTTGCCCTACTGAGCTTGGCACCCGTGAGGCGGCTGACGTTCCCAGATCAATGGAAAACTCCGAAACGCAGCGGAGCACAGTCTAGCAAGCGAATGTGACGGGAAGATTGAAACTCCGGACCAATCGAACTTTACGCCAACTGCGGTTGATCGGATCGAGTCGAGCGATAGTGAAGTTAAAACTCCACACTCTCGACCACTGTTCTGCTACCAGAGGAATACTGAGATGACTGATCCCTAAAGGCTCGATTCCCGGCCTCGCCTGACACGTCACCGATTTGCCCCTCGGACCACACCTCAGAACCCACCCGCTCCGCCGATCAGACGCCGAGAGAAGTATTTTCGTCCTCGGCGGGACCGTAACCCCTGGATAGCAGGCTTGGCGAGGGGAGGGAAACAGATCCTTGGCCGTCCGAAATCTCAAAAAGTTCTACTTACCCAGATGCGTGAGCGCGAAGCGCAGCGGGGCGCTCGAGATCTCGATCAGTCCCCCGAACGGCGCGTACATCTCCAGAATCAAGAAGATTGCACAAGAAACCGACAACCCAGAGACGAATAAGGCAGCGGTGACCGTTGCGTTGCGAGGCGCGAAGAGGCCGAAGCTGATGAAGATCGCGGTCAGCCAGAAAACCAGGATCACGAGCATGGGCTTGGAAACCGAAGTGGCTCCTTGTGCGAACATCAGCCAGCGGGTTTGGCCGAGACCCATCGCCATAGTCAACGCCTGGGCCTTCAACGAGCGTTGCGTGTCGTCCTTCGGCGACAGTGCCTGAATTTTGTCAAGAACAACTTCCGCGTTAGACGGCGGTACAACTTCGGAAGTTTGACCGCGTTCCTGCGGCCAGATCCTATCGAGACTGTCGACAACAACGCCGCGCAGCAGATCGCGCGTTTCCTGGGTCTCCGGCCCATAATGGGCTAGCACTCGGTCTAAGAGGATGAGCCGAGCGGACAGATCAGTTACTTCATTACTCTGCGTGTCATAGGAACTCTTTGCCGAGGAGACCAGCAGACCGAGAACCAGGGCAGCCATCGTGGCGACCAGTCCCATTGCCAGTTTCACGGTTTCTTTCGAATCAGCGCTCAGATGAGGCGGGGGCAAAGGGCCACGAAGAACAGTCCCGGCCACCGCGCCTCCGAAGATGCATAAGAACACGATCAAACTGATAGCAAAGGAACTCATGATCAGCCTCCTAGATTCAGCACGACGCCCGAGTCCTCTTTTGGGGACCATGGCTTCTTCTTGGTCATCCACAGAAAGACATTGACGCCGCCGAAGATGGTTGCGCTGCCATCAGTTTCTCTTCGATCTGCTTTGTGCGACGCCGACGCGCCGATCGGCATAGTCGTTAATGTGAAAGCAGCATCAGTGCAAACGAAAATGAAGTCATTGGACCTTCTCGTCAGCGCCAGCTTGTAGGTGCCGTCGACCACCGTTTCCCTCGGCCAGCGTTGCGCGCCATAAGATTGAACGGCCCACTTGCTGGCGCGAGCACCTAATTGCCTCATTGCTCGCGCCTGGCTCAGGTCAAAACCGCCTACGGCGTGTAGTTGCAGGCCGCGTCATAGCCGCAACCTTCGTACGTGTTTTGAAACTCGTCCATTGTCACCCACGCTAGATGGTCCGGCACCGGCGGTGAGACGGTCAGGTCGCGATCGAGTATCTTCGTGCGAAACTTCCAACCCGCTGGCAGTTCCTTGAGCTGGCTGCCGAGATCCTTGAGGTTGTCCGCAGTCTCGCCCTTATTGGCGAAGTTGGTCCAGGATTGCATGATCAGCACCTTCCCGTCGCCCATGTCGATCAGATAAACCCGCGAACCCTTCTTGTACAGGTACGTGTTTTGGCGATGGATCTGGCCAGGGTTGTAGTGCCCTTCGCCGACTGCCTTCTTCATCACTTCGACAGGCACGTTCCCCATCCAGGCAAATTTGACCGGCCCGAATTGGCGCTCGTCGCCCACTACAAAGACGGTCATTTCATCCCATGTCCAATGACGACTAGGGTTCAGAAAGACGTCGATTGCGCCCGTTTCCTTAATGATCTTCTCTTTATCCTTGACGATCTGGGCGAATTGCTCTGGGCTACAGTGGTCTATCCCGGTCGGGTTGTAGAAGTTCGCGACGGCGTTAGCCGGCGATGTTCCCATGATAGGAGCAACCTCGCAGAACTGGTAGTTGGGGCCCTTCGCCTTGAGCTGTTTGCCGGGGATGATGTGCTGCTTTTGCTGTGCGGCCATATTCTCCTCGAGGGTCTGGCCGAAGGCAGCGCCGCTGAGAAGCACCACAGCCGAAATGGCGGCCAGAACCGCAAACCTCTGAACTTTCTTTGCACGAAATTTCATAAAGCTCTCCTCTTCTTAGTTGTTGGTGGAAGCCCGAGCCATCTCGGGGTTTGGGTTGTGGTCGAAACTTTGCATCCATTGCAGGCTCATGGGGCCTTCTTTACCGGCGGAAGTTTGTAGGTGTTGTCCAGCACCGACTGCGTCGGCCAATAGTCGCGTACTGTCAAATTGAATTGACCGCTTGGTGGCGCGGGCAGCCAGTTGGCCTCCTTGTCCGCACCCGGCGAGTTCGACTGAATGTACATATCGAGCGAGCCGTCGGGGTTGTACTTCATCGGCATCCACGCCGCCAGGTTGTATCGATTGATCGCATTCGGCACATAGAAGCCTGCTGGGTCGTACATCGACACCGACCACGTAGCGTTGGTAGGCGGCGTCTGCCCCTTGTCGAAATGCAGGACGTACCGGTTGGCAGCGTCAAGCGGCTTGTTATCGCCGTCGTCAAAGGCCGTCGGATAGACCACGTCCTGGGGACGGATCCCGCCCAGTCCAACCAGAGCGATGCCGGCGCGCGTCTGGTAATCGGTGCCGTAGTCGGCGAAGTCTTTGGGGATCACAATCCAGCCCTGGTCGGTCTTTAGCTTGGTGACGGCCTTCTGCAAGATTTCGAAAGTGTGCATCGAACGCTCAAGCGCCCTGGCGGCATCCGGATCCGCCTTGCTGATGTCAAAGTCCTGGCCGGGCACGATGCCGAGATTCTTCAGCTTCTCGACCGTGGGTGCGTCGGCGGGAGCGGGAGGGTTGTCTTTCATCAGCCGTGCGAGCCGTACATAAAAGGCTCTGACGTCCATCCTCTGCACCTGCTCCAGCGGCGGACTCGTACTGAGTCCGGTAGGGACTGGCACTTCTGCCGGCGGGGTGTAGGGCTGGCCCCAGGCGCTCAGCGGCGTCAGCTTGTACTGCCTCTGCAGCGCGTTGACCACGTCATAGTCCCTGGGGCCGTCGGCCTGCATCTGGCCGTTGACCCAAACAAAGCGCGTTGGTGAACGGAAGACCTGTTTCACGTCCGCGGGTGGAGTGCCCTGCCAATTCGGTCCCGCGAGCAGGAAGTTGGCCGCGCCGGTTCCGGTGTTGCGCTTGCCGATGGACGCGAAGACGTTGCTCCACATGTCGAAGAACGCGATGACATAGTAGCGGCCGTTGGTGTCAGGCACGGAAAGCACCAGCGGCTCCTTGTCGAGGTCGGCCCAGGCGGTGGCAAACAGCGTATCGAGGCCGGTCCGCGAGACCGCCCTGAATGAGGCGTCGGGGTAACGGGTCATGACCGCGAACTGATTGGCGGGGGCGGTGATTTCTCCCGCAGTCGGAGCCGTTCCGGCTTCTTTGGTCAGGTCCATCATGATCAGCGGAAAGCCGTAAATATAGGCTTCCGTGCCGTACAAGAAGGGCTGCAACTGTGTCACCCACAGGTAGCCTCCGACCGCGACGATCAGCGCCGCAACAAGGAGGACCCATCGCCAGCGCTTCTTGCGCCGCTCGTCGCTTGGGATGCCTTCGGTCATTCTCGATTGCCTCCTTCACTCAAGGTGATTGAGATCAATACCGCGAGCTGTGTCCTTATGACTCGGTGCGCATCGCGCCAACAGGGGTACGCTGCGCGGCTTAGGGCACACGCTTCGCACCGGGCGGAGTCCAGCTGCCGTCGACGATCGATGGCGGCGTGGTCATCGGCCAGTACATGCGCATGACCAGAGCGAATTTTCCCTTTGGTGCGGGCAGCCAATTGGCGTCTTTCGCTTTGCCCGGTGAATCTGCCTGGAGATACATGTCTACTGACCCGTCCGGGTTGGTGATGAATTTATTGCGCTGGCTCAACTCGTACCGGTTGATCGAGTTGGGCACAAAGAAAAAGTCTGGGTCGTACATAGTCAGCGACCAGAACGCCTTGACCGGCGGGAATTGTCCTTTCTCGAAATGGATCACGTAGTTGTGCTCACCGTTGTATTCGTCACCGCTGGCGTCCTTCTGCGAGAGCGGATACAACGCATCCTGCGGACGGTTCCAGCCAGGTCCCAGCATGTTGGCCATGGCGCGCAGCAGATAATCGGTGCCCCAGTTGCCGACGCCGGATGTGAAGTACAGCCAGCCGTTGGTGGTCTTTTGCTTTTTCAGGTGCTCGACCATCTTCAGCAGCGCCAGCTTCGGAACCGCCTTGATCGCCTCCCGATCGAAAACGCCCAGCTTGCCGGGATCGAAGTCCTGCCCCGGTACCAACCCGATCTTGGCCATCTGCGTAACCATGGGAGCATCCTGCGGGTTGGGGGGATTGGTCTTCATCAGCTTCGCCAGGTAGTTGAAGTAGGCGTCGATGTCCGAGCGCGTTCACCTGTTTGCGAACGGCCGTCTTCATGTCGAAGTTGGGATCGACCTGAGCCGGCGGCGGTGTGTAGGGCTTGCCATAGGAACTGAGCGGAACAACAGACATCTTGTCCTGCAGGGAATGGACTGATTTGTAATCTTCAGGCGTGCCGGTGCAATAAATGCGCCCCAGGATCCAAACCATCCCGGTGGGAGATTTGACTTCCGTTGTGCCGGGCGGCAGAGTCCCCGTCCAGCCTGGACCGGTGATAGCGTAGGTTTGGGGCCTGTAGCCCGTCGTGGCCGGACTGGCCACGCTGAGTACCTCGGAGTAGCCGTCGAGCATGGGCACGATGTAGTACCGGTTGCCCATGTCAGGAATGCTGAGTATCCATGGCTGCTGGAAGACGTCCAGCCAAGCCTCGGTGTACAGGGTGTCGGCGTTCGGCGCGGCACAGCAGTGATTGTCCACCGCCGGATAAGTACGCATCCTGATCATCTGCCCCATGGGAGCATGTTCGGCATCCGGCACCGCTACGTTGGTCTGCTGCTGGCGCGCGACTTCGAACGTGATCAGGGGATAGCCGTACAGGTAAGCATCGATCGCGGTGCTGACCGCTTCTTCCAGTCCCGGGGGCTTCGCCTCTTGGTTGGAACTGCACGCGACCACCAGAAATAGCAGCAGTACCGCTGGGCTCAAGAGTGCGCTCTTGGTGAATCTCATGACTTCTGCCTCATTGCGCCTGCTTGACAGGCGGAATTTTCCAAGTGCCGTCGAGAATCGATGGCGGACTGTCCTTCGGCCAATACATGCGCAGGATCAGAATGAACCGATCTGCTGGTGCGGGGAGCCAGTTGGACTCCATGTCCTTCCCTGGGGACTTGTGCTGGATGTACAGGTCTACGGAACCGTCGGCGTTGGTCGTGAACTGACTGCGCGAACTCACGTTATAGCGGTTGAGGGGATTGTCCACGAAGAAGTACTGCGCGTCGTACATCGTGATAGACCAGAAGCCGTTGACTGGCGGCATCTCGCCTTTGCCGAAGTGCATGAGATATTTGTTTGCGCCGCTATATTGCAATCGTGCGCCGGGCCCGTTGGAGACAGGGTATATAGAGTCCTGAGAGAGATTCGCGTACAAGCCGATCATGGCGATGAGTGCGCGCTGAATGTAATCCGTGCCGTAGGGGCCCGTCCTGGTCGTGATGGCCCACCCATTCTCGAATCGCCAATCGCCGGTTGCGAGACCCTCCTTTTCCCAACCCGCGATCCGAGGCAGCGCAGTCCTGGCCGCCTTGGTTAGCGCTTGTGCAACGGCGGGATCGCTGTTGGCGATGTCAAAGTCTTTGCCGGGAATGATGCCGAGCTTACTGAGCTTAGCAACCATTGGGGCATCTTCGGCGTAGGGCGGATTGGTTTTGAGAAGCTCGGCAAACAGCTTGAAGAAAGCGCCGCCCTCCATGCCGTTTACCTGGTCGCGCACCACGGTCTTCATGTCGAAGGCTGGGTCAACCTTGCCCGGCTGGGGCGTGTAGGGCTTGCCGTAGGAGGAGAGCGGAACAGCCGTGATTTCGTCCTGCACCTCGTGAACTTGCTTGTAATCCTCGGGTGTGCCCGTGCAGTAGATCTTGCCGTTGAACAAGGCGATGTCGGTTGCGGACTTGTATTCCTTGACGCCTGGCGGTAGCGTCCCGGACCAGCCAGGGCCGGTGATCGCGATTGTCTGAGCTGCAGTTCCTGTGGTCCTCTTGCCCGGATCCCCGAACACGGTAGTCCACCCGTCAAAGAGGGAGAAGACTGCATACCGGCCCTTCAGGTCGGGGATGCTGATTACCCAAGGTTCCTTAGAAACATCGAAATAGCCATAAGTGTAGAGTGTGTCTGCATTGGGCGCGGTGACGTCCCGGTAGGATGCGTTTGGATACGTGCGCAGCCTGGCAAACTGGCCCATGGGCGCTTGGGTTCCCTCCGGCGCCACTACGTTGGTTAACCGGCGGCGGGTGAGTTCCACGGTCACGACAGGATAAGCGTAGATGTAGGCTTCGACCGCGATACCGTCCACATCAGTGGCCTTCGGAGCGTCCGCTGCCATGCCGGAACTGAACACTGCAATCAGAATTGTGATCAGTACCGCAAGGCGTGACATTGTGCTCTTGACGAGTTTCATAAGTCCCACCTCCGACAACAGACGCTTCAAGTCCCGCCCGGCGAACATCCTCAACGAGGCATCACCGGGCAGGGTCCCAGACTTTTACTGCGCGTGAAATTTCGGCCAGCCGAGCCACGAATACTGCCACGCCAACGAGACACTTTGATAGTTGCCGCCGAAACGCACGTAGGTTCCGTTGCTGTAGCTAATCTTGATTGTCTGGTGTTTCCCCAGCGGAAGTGCCACGGTTCCTCCGATGCGCGAGCCTGTCTGCCGAGTTGCTGCATTGGGAATGCCGTTCAAGCTGGTGGTGCCGCCAAACCAGAAATTGCCGTCCAGCGAAGCCCAGCAACGTTGTTTGGGGAAGTCATAACTCAAGTGCCCCTCGAAGGAGCCAATAGGATTTTCTGTTTGAGGCTGCGGGTTAGGCTTCGAGAAGAATGCGCTGTTCGTCGTGTAGAACCACACGCCGCCATACCCATCGAGTACCCAGTTACCCCAGCGCCGCGAATAGCCTAATTCTGGTTTGAACGCCCATCGATTGATGCCCCAGTTGATGACGTGCATCGGGTCGTATTGACCAGTCGGAGCGATTATGACAAGACTGGCGCCTAGCAAAGACTTTTGTTTCCACTTGGCGAATTGTTGCATCTTCATCGCCGGTCCGCCCATCAGGTTCACTGAGAAACGCAAACCGATGTCGAGAAGCCCGGAACGGTAAATCTGACGCTGGTTGCCGAGGACCGCACCCTGAAAAGTACCCACGCCATAAGGCAAGAGGCCCACGAAGTTTGCCGAGCGCCTGAACAAACTGAATGAATGATAGTAACTGAGGACCGGTATATGGTAGGTACCGGTGGCGCCTGTGACGGGAATCGCCCCGTTGAAGTTCAGGCCACCGTCAAAATAAGACCAAGACAGGGTGATTGCATTGGCGTTCACCGGCGTGATGACATAAGCGCGAGGCGCCAATGTCTGCGCCATCGCCACGTGCCCAATACACAGCGCGGTACAAAGAAAAACAAGCTCGTGGGCATTCATGGCTTGTTGGCCCGTTCTATCGAAGAGTCTCCCGCTGGTCACAGATTCCTTCAGATCACTTTGTCCGAGCCATCTGGGCTATGGTTGAAAGTTGCTGTAGGGCCCACCGACGCGATCGTAGGTGTTGCCAAGCTCGTCCTGAGTAATATTGTGTTCTTGCCGAGTCATAAGTCCTACCTCCGGCAGCAGACAATCACTGTTACTGCCACGCATACGTCTTCACGAGACATCACAGGGCAGGGGAAGCCTGCCCCGCGAGCGACACATTCCAGCGCCTACGGCTTGAAGGTGCAAGCCGTCTGGCCATTCTCCTCGAAGCACTTGTCGTACGTGTTTTCCAGGTCGTCTTGCACGATCCAAGCATCTCCGTTGATCGCCTTGATGGTGAGATCGCGGTCAAGAACGGCCACGCGGAACTTCCAGCCCGGCGGCAGTTTCAGTTTGCCGCCCAGATTTGCCAGTTGGTCATACGTCAGGTTCGGATCGACGATCTGCGCCGATGCTTGCATCACCCACGGTGTGCCGTCCGGATCGTCCAGAATGAAGGCGGGCTTGCCAGCCACGAATCCCATAACAGAGTTTCTATGGCCTATGGTGGGTTTGTAGGCAGTTGAGCCTTTCTTGCCCACCTCCATGTCCTTTGGCAGCTCGACCGTCATGAACCAATGCGCCTGTAACCCGTCGAAGGTGGTAATATCTTGGGCAATAGGGATCTGAATCCAGTCATTTACCCACATCCGCGGCCCGTTCTTGAAAACCCCGAGCATGTCGTACTGCTTCTTCATTGTTTCGGGATCGATCTTGGCCCAGAGCTCAGCCGGACATGTTACAAGCGGATTAGCCTGGTTGTTCAGGTAGGACGTGTTATAAACGGCCGCTTTCAGATTCTTGGTGATTGGGTTGCCGCCAATAAGAAACACCTCGCAGTATTCCATGGCTCGCAGGTTGTCGTACTTCGTCATCTTAGCGGTCGCCGACTCGTCCGGCACCGCCTTCGTGCAACCGGTGAGAGCTACAGCAAAGAGCAATGCCGGAATTGCCAGGTAAGCGCGTGTTTTCTTTCCGATGAATTTCATGTGTATCTCCTTGAATCTCGAACTAGCCCATCGAATGCAGCGGCCTTTAATTGCGAATGCGAATCACTTCCTCTAAAGCAAATTCGTCGTGCCTTCCTTGTCGGTGCGCAAACTTCATTCTCCCCTCACGTCTCATCGAGGATGCTCGGTGACTATCGGATTTGGTTCTTTGTGCTTGCGGTGAAACATACGTCCAATTTCGGGGGCAACTTCGCCGATCCAGTCAATCCCGACTCCGATCAGGACTTGCGAGACCGCAGCCTGGTATCCACTGATCCACCACTGCTGGGTTGCAGGCTCCCAAGTTGATGCAACGGACCCACCAGCAAATGCCCCGACGTAGGGCATGAGCTGAGGCCGCAATGATTTTTCATCGCGGGCATAAGTAACGAAATTTCTAGCAACGGCGTGGCGAGTGCGCGGCCAAAAGCCGTCACAACGACAGCGATCGTACCGCGGCTCCCAGCCCAGCAAGCCGTCGCCCAGGGAGTTGAC
The DNA here is from genome assembly GCA_963837015.1 of uncultured Acidobacteriota bacterium. Taxonomy (GTDB): domain Bacteria; phylum Acidobacteriota; class Terriglobia; order Terriglobales; family Acidobacteriaceae; genus JABDBE01. Next base: position 149,268 of record CAWIMI010000027.1, read on the forward strand.
AGAATTCTGTATGACGAACTGAGCCTCCCGCGTGCCGAATCGCTTTGCAAAGCCCTCCGCTCCATCTCCCCATTTGGGAATTTGAGTCATGGAGGTGGTCGTGCACCGTAAAGAGCGTCGTCTTGATGTAAATGCCCCACGTCGTGTAGGTCTGGCGCGTGTACAACTTCAGTCGTTGTGCGCCGTCCAGGGACTCCAATGGCACATCCTTTGGGACATAGGATCCATAAAACCAGTTCACATTGATCTGGCTCCCAGGTTTCGGCGTCGGAGTCCCAGAAACCGCCGAACTTTCACCGGCCGTTTCTGTGCTTGCCATCTGCGCCGCCTCTTGAGCAGAGCAAGGGGCAAGCAGAATCGAGATGAAGACGGTTACCCACCGCGAGTACCTCGCCCAGAACGCTGGACAAAGTAGCATCATCGGGCAGATGGTGACCCATCGCCGGCATGTGACTTCAGGCCCAAGATTCTGCATTTCGATCCTCCTTTCCGTGCGGGGCGGAGCATGCTACCGTCTCGAAACCGCCCATTCCTCAGCTGCTTCTTGGCATGCGTCTACTTTTTCGCCGGCTGCGGCTTCGGATCGCGAAGCGTCCAGGAGAATCCGAACACAATCGTCCGCCCCTCCGGCCGTGCCTTCGCCAGGTACTCATTTTCATATTTGAAGAAAAGATTCAACCCCTTCGGCGGCAGAATGAAATTGCTCTGTACGCCGACCGCATGAACCGAGTAGTACGGAATCGGGGCAGTAAGACCTTTATTAGCCGAGACCTGCCACTGGTCGTATCCAACCACACCCAACTGGAGCAGTCGGCTGAAATCCTTCTTCAAAGGAAGTATCTGTCCAAGACCCCACTCATCTGTCAAGGCCTGTCCGGGTGTGATGTTGGTCTGTCTCTTTTGCCCGTGGATCTCCCAATCCGTCGCCAGGTTCAAGCTGGTGCCCTTGTTCTTGGTCAGGTAGAACGTAGTCCCGGTGCCAAAGTTGTTCCCCCAATACCCAGAACCAACGTTGTTGCTCGCTCCGGGAGAAAACTTTCCCGTGGGCGCCATAAAAGCATAGCCCACCCAAACGTCCGCCCGCTTGAAACTCCAGGCCATGTTCGCAGGCTGAACCCAGGTGTCGGCCATGCCTTCGCCGGCTGCGTTGGTCGAGAAGGCGGGCGGGTTACCCAAGTCTGCAGTCAGGGAACCATTTGCGAGATTCAATGCAGCCATGGTGAAGAATTTCCCGCCGAGGATCTTATGCGCCGGTACGTAATAAAAAATGTTTTCCACCGACCAGAAACCGTAGGTTCCGCTGATCCCCGGAACCGTGTTGCCGCTTGAATCTTTCAGCGATTCGGCGGAATAGTTGAGGGTTAAGTTCGCATAGGTAAATCCGGGATCAGGCGCTACGCCGGCATTCAAACCATACTGCCCCGGCACGTATTGCCCTTTCTGTTGTGCTGATAGAGCGGAAGCGTAAACCAAGACCATGCAGGCGAGAAGCAATACGGCTCGGGTCTTGTTCCGATTCATTGGAAATCTCCTTAGCCTGAGTCGAAATTCCTCGAGACAACACCTTGTGCGAGCCATGCATCCTCCCTTACGACCGAGCCCTTGAAACCGGCCAGACCACTCTGCGCCGATCCCATGGCCTGGATCAGATCAAAACCAAATTGCTCGCTGTTCACACCAAGCTCGCGGCCGCGGTTTCTCTGCGGCTTCCAGGCTGGTTCACGCTGGCGGCCGTGGCTTCGGCGTGGCCAAGATTCGGATTTCGCGAGCACGCTGTAATGAAGGGCGCGTCCGCTTCGCGGGCGAACAGTCGACGGGCGGTGTCTAGTCTGGTTGCATTGGCTCATTCCCCCAGTCGAAGTAAGGGCGAAAGTCCAGTGGCACGCCTCACTCCATTGAACTTAGGATCTTCGCCTTACCGGCCTCGTAGTCGCTTTGGCTGATCAACCCCTGATTTAAGAGGTTCTGGAGCTCCTGGAGCTGCTGCTGCGGCGACTTTTTCTGAGCAGCTGCCGCAGCTTGACTGGCCGCCGCGGCCGATGCCGCGGAAGCCTGTGACGCGGCCGCCGCAGACTGAGCTGCTGCGGTCTCAGCCGCTTGCTGCTGTTGAGCTGCCGCTGCTTGCTGCTGTGCCGCCGCTTGCTGTTTCTCCGCCGCGCTCTTTTCGCTCGACCCGACTACGATCGCCGTCCTCCGGACCGCCCGACGCCGGACACCGGCGATGGCCGAACTTGGAGGCGCGTACATCAGCAGGACGAGAACGCCCAGCAGTACCTTCAATAGGGCGGACTTTCTAAATGGATTTCGCATCATGATAATCCTCCTTTTTCAGCCTTATGATTTTTTGCGGACGTATGTGAGCTCCATGCTTTCGAACATCTTGCCGCTCGTGTCCGCCTCCCATAATTCCGTGACGTGATTCCCATCCGGAGACATGGTGAGCCTCATCTCGAGCTTGGTGGGCTTAAGGGTGATCGCGTCGTAGATCGTTGCGGTCAGCTTCGCAGACTTACCGTCCGGATCCATATTTCCGGTGTACCATTCCATGCCCGTGCTGCCTGAGTCCATGTAGCACGCCACATACTGACCCTGGACGTTGTCGAAACCCGCATAGCCGATGCCGCTCCAAGCCTCGCCCATGATGAATCCGGACACCATTTGTTGTATGTAGCGGTGGCCGAGCACCCAGGTAGCGACCGCAGTCCCTGTCGACTCTACCGGCGGCTTGGACGGTTCAATCCACACCTTGACCTTCACGTCGAACGTGCCCACCATAAAGTCGAGCCTCTTCTGTCCGTCGCCTGGCTCCATGGCGGCATCCATGGCTTTCACGATTGCCTTGCTGTCCGCCGGAGTAATCGCCGCTTGCGCACTAGCGCTGCCCGCGAGTCCGAAAGCCAACAGGAGAAGTAGCACGAAAGACGCTGTAAGAACCTGCAATGATTTGTTCATCGATGCCTCCCATCCTTGTTAATTACGGTTAATTACGAATGGCCTGTTCGCTCACAGTTCGAGCGACGGGCCGTCTAACGTTCGCAAACTATACCGACATAGACCACTGCCCTTGTGGTGGCGCTGCCTCCCTACGGTTTGTGCTCTTGGGAAGGCTAGCTACCTGGCGCCTGCCCCGCGACCACCGACCCCTACACCGTGAAAACCGGCACCAGCACCACCGCCCACACCGATCGAATCAATAAACAATGCCGTTGCGCCACCGTTGCGGGGAATCGTGCCCTCGATGACCTTGTAGCTGTAAACCAAGTCATTCCCATCAACAATGGGATGACTGATTTTGACCACGACAACCGTACTGTCGGCCTGTCCCGGTTCGTACACCGATAGAATCGCGTTTGGCGGGTCGCTGCTGAAATTGTCAGGGCCCTCGGCCTTCGCCCATTCAGCAAGATAGTCAGGCATCTTGAGATGCCCTGCGATACGCTGCGGCCGATCTGAGAAGTACAACGTCTGCTGGTTTACCTTCACCAGCCGGAAGGTGTTCTTGGCCGAGTCTACTTTGAGATCTTCCGCACTCTGCACGAACATAAGCTGCGTCTTCGAAAAGGTCGCTTGAGAGGTCTGGCCCGCAGCCGCGGACAGCATTACTGCCACGAAAAGAAAGACCGGGAGGGCGCATTTCAAGCATTTGGAGGATGTGCTAAGAGCTTTCATGATTGTTTCTCTTTCTGCTTCGGCTTGTTGTCTCTGAGTCCATAAATCACGTCGTAGACACAAATCATGACAGCAGGTGCGCAGCCAATCTCGCGAAACGGGAAGTTAAGCCTCGGGTTGTGTGAAAACAAAGACGCTTATACAAGGATTCGCGAGCGTGAAGGTACTGGAGGTAGTTTCCAAAAGGACGGCATGGCGTCTTAAGGACTGAATCCCGCCTCTTACGCTGAGGATGGTCAGGAGAGCGGGATGGTAAATCGCACCCCGACATCAGCCTCTTGCCTGTCCGACTGATAGAACTGCTAGTTGCGAGCGGAATCGCCTCTCCCTAGAATTCCATAAGGCGAGCCTTGTGAACCCGCGCTTGTCTCAATGCATCACCCAAGGCTTTCTCCGAACGTCGGAAGAGCGGCTTGGCGCAACTGATCCTATGCATGAGGCCATTTCAGAGCAACCCCAAATCGGGGTGTCGGCGGAAATCCACGAACAGCTGAAGTTTGAAACATTGCTCTCTGACATCTCTGCGCGTTTCGTCAATCTCCCGGCGGATCAAATTGACAAAGAAATTCAGCTTACGCAGAGGAAAATCTGTGAATGTCTCGGAATCGACAACTCGGCATTGTGGCAAAGCTCTCCTGACGTACCCCGGATTTTCCTGCTGACTCATCTCCATCGTGATCCGAAACTCCCACCTGCTCCTGATCGGATGGATGGAGATACCTATTTTCCGTGGGTGCAAGAGAAGCTCGTTAGGAAGGAGATTGTCAGCGTTGAAAGCACTGCCGACGTCCCGCCCGAAGCGGCCACTGACAAAAAGCACTGGGAGATATATGGCGTTAAATCGGTTCTGGCTTTCCCACTATGGGTAGGAAACGATCCCATCTTTGGTGTGCTGGCCTTTGATGCCACGACGGAAGAGCGAGCATGGCCTGACGCCCTTGTAAATCGGCTCCGGCTTCTCGCCCAATTGTTCGTGAACGCCCTTACGCGGAAACGAACCGAGCAAGCGTTATGCGAGAGTGAGGCACGACTTCGATTAGCAGCTGCTTGCGCAAATGCGGGTCTATGGACACTCAACACAGCTTCGGGACGTTTGTGGACGACGGATAAGACGAAGGAACTATTTGGTCTTGGAGCGACAGAGGAAATCGATTTAGAGAAATTCTTTTCTTTAGTTCACCCAGAAGACCGCGAGGCTGTTAGAAGCATTGTGGAGGAAGCTATTCAGTCTGGTGAAGAAAGGACCGTTGAATACAGGATCGTTCGTCCCGATGGGGAAATGCGCTGGATCTCCTCCCGTGGCCGTCGTCGTTCAGGAGAGTCTGGAGAGCCGGACGGATTGATGGGTGTGTCCCTTGACATCACGGAACGTAAGCAAATGGAGCGCGTGCTGCAGGAAAGCAACGCTCGGCTCACCGGTATTGTCACCTCAGCGATGGACGCGATCATCGCCATTGATGACGATCAACACATCGTGGTCTTCAACCCTGCGGCCGAAAAAATGTTCGGCTGCCCGGCCCGCGAGGCCGTTGGAAGTCCGATTGGTCGTTTTATCCCGCAACGCTTTCAGGCCGCCCATCGCGAACATATTCGTAAGTTCGGCGAGACTGGGGTTACCAATCGCTCGATGGGTACGCTTGATGCGCTGTGGGCCTTGCGGTCGAATGGTGAGGAATTCGTCATTGAAGCTTCAATCTCCCAAGTCCACGCAGTCGGAAAGAGACTCTACACAGCCATCATCCGGGACGTCACTGAAGCCAAGCGCGCCCAGGAGGACCTTCAGAAGTCGTATGCGGAAATTAGCCAACTGAAGGAAAAGCTTCAGGCGGAGAGCGACTACCTGCAGGAGGAAGTCAGGGTTATCGGCAGGTACGAGGAGATTATCGGCCGAAGCGAGGCTCTCCGACAAGTTCTCAAGAAAGTGGAACAAGTCGCGCCCTCCGATTCGGTTATTTTGATCACGGGTGAAAGCGGCACCGGTAAAGAACTCATCGCCCGTGCCATTCATGGCGGGAGCAAGCGCAAAGACCGGGTAATGGTAAAAATCGACTGCGCGGCGTTGCCCGCAACTCTCATCGAAAGCGAGCTCTTTGGCCGAGAGAAAGGCGCTTATACAGGAGCCCTCACGAGACAGATTGGCCGATTTGAGACCGCGGATGGCTCTACTCTCTTTCTCGATGAAATCGGGGAGTTGGGAGTAGACATGCAGGCAAAGTTGCTGCGGGTTGTGCAGGATGGCGACTTTGAACGTCTGGGAAGTGCGAGAACCACCCACGTGAATGTGCGACTCATCGCCGCCACTCATCGCAATCTTGCAGAACGGGTCAAGAACGGAACCTTTCGAGAGGATCTGTTCTATCGGCTCAATGTGTTCCCCATTCATGTACCCCCATTGCGCGAGCGCCTGGACGACATTCCTCTACTTGCGACGGCATTCCTGCGAGAGTTCGAAAAGAAAATGGGCAAGAAGATTTGGAGGGTGCCCAGCAGAATGATGGACGAACTGAGGCGTTACCCATGGCCCGGCAACATTCGGGAATTGAGGAATGTCATCGAACGAGCGGTCATTGTAACCACTGGCGAGAAGCTCAACCTTCAACTTCCAAGAACATTGAACGTTGTGAGTACCCGCACACTGAAGGAATCGGAGTGCCAACACATAGTCACCGTACTGGATAAAACCGGTTGGCGGATTAAGGGTCCAGAAGGTGCTGCGGCGATCCTTGGAATGAAGCCCTCCACGCTCTACACCATGATGCGACGCTTGCGTATTCCCACGCAGCACGAAAAGGGCGGCATCCAGTCCTGAAGGCGACATGCCGACCCTTGAAGCTTCCTCTTAGTTCTTTTCCTTCCTTAGCTGGTTTCCTCGCAACACTCTTGCTTTCATAGGTCTATGCGGCGGAAGTGGACGCCCTCGGAGTTGGGGACAAAATTGCACCATAAACAAGGGCTAGTGTTCATCTTCCGCGGGGAGGTTTTTCAGCGTTGCCGGTCCCGCGAAGAGACCTGCCATCCAGGTGACAATGTGATCCTTGCAGTTTTGGAACTAACATCCGCCCCTGAGAAACGAGAGGAGATCCTTGAACTCTTGCAGTTTTCTGTCGATCGCTTAGAGGGAAAACCGGGATGCCTGAGTTCTGGAGTCTACGAAGCACGCGAAGACAAACAGACCATTCTGTATCTGGAACGATGGGAATCGGAGGAGGCGCTGCATCGCCATGTTCAGTCGAATCTTTATTTGGGAGTCTTAAATGCGATGGATTTGGCCATGGAGCCGAGGGAAATCAATTTTTATGAGATCTCAGAGACGAAATCGATGGAGCTCATCGTGGCTCTGAGGACTGCTTGCGTAGGTTAAGGTTGTGAATCCCGCGTGGGAAGTCGTCCGCCCAACGCATCCGCGCAATGGAGAGCAGAGAGGACAAAGCTGAACATGCGAGAAACAAGTCCGATCCCTACTGAAAAAGCAGAGGAGTGCGCGACGAGCGCTGACTTCTGCAGAGTGTTCGCCGAAAATGTCGAGAATATGCATTTGCTCTCATTCCTGCTGACGGCCGATGAGAAAAAGGCTGAGGAGACTTTTGTCTCCAGCTTGGAAGATTGCGTCACAGCAAATCATGTGTTTCGAGAATGGGCGCGCTCCTGGGCTCGGCGGACGATAATCCAGAATTCAGTTCGTATGTTGGCGCCCTGTCGCAACCACTCTATCTCCATACCAACACCCGGTGATCCGGTCTATAGCAGGTTTGGGCGAACGTCGGAGGCCAATGCCGCAATTGTGAGCATTCTCGAGCTTGAAGACTTCGAGCGGTTTGTTTTCGTGATGTCCGTCCTTTATAGGTACTCAGATCAGGATTGTTCGGTTCTCTTGGGCTGCTCCCGGCAGGATGTCCGTGAGGCAAGAACGCAGGCGCTACAGCACGTCGCGGAGTCAGACAGGACGTGCACTGTGGCCGAATCCGGGGTCGATTCCAACGGTTTGGAAAAGGCAAGAACGCGAGAAAGCGATGCCGCACCTCCAGTTGCTATTGGTTTTGTGGGTGGTTTTAAGGAGTAACCGGGATGTCTGAGTTCTGGAAGAAGGCAATGAGAAAGAGACCATTCACACCTACTGTGATAGGGGCGATGCCACCGGCAAGACCTGGAGGAGGGGAGACCTTGGAGAGAAACCGGCCGAAGATCATGATTGCCGACGACCACACTTTTGTGGCCGAGGCGTGCAAGAAGCTGCTCGAACCGGAATTCGATGTGGTCGCTACAGTGGGGGACGGGCGCGCACTTGTGCGCATTGCCGCTAGTTTAAAACCGCAGGTCATCGTCATAGACATCGGCATGCCGCTGCTGAACGGTCTCGATGCCGGCTATCATGTGAAGCAACTGCTGGATTCGGTGAAGCTGGTGTTCCTCACCATGAATACGGATCCCGCGTTGGCCGCCGAGGCATTCCGGCGCGGAGCCTCGGGGTATCTGCTGAAGACTTGCGCCGCCTCGGAACTCATAGTTGTCATTCGCGAGGTTCTGAAGGGCAAGTCCTATCTCTCCCCGGCAATCACCAAAGAAACAGTCGATTTCTTGTTGCACCAGGACAAGGAATCTATCGATGAAGGAGAAAGGCTCACCGAGCGGCAGCGCGAAGTATTGCAGTTGTTAACGGAAGGCAAGTCGATGAAGGAAGTCGCACACGTCTTGAACGTATCCACTTCCACGGTTGCCTTCCATAAGCTCCGGATCAGGCAAGTATTGAATGCCAAGAGCGACGGCGATCTGGTGCAATATGCCCTCAGGAATCATTTGATTGCTGGCGGAAGCGAGGCCGAGACAGCTCACCTGTCAAATGCGTAGCTAGACGGCACGGAGAGGGCCACGCACGACGACAAAGGTGAATGTGGAGGAAGCTATGATCTCGAACTTGTTCGATGCTTTGTTTGGGTGTTGGCACCTACACTACAGCTTTCCGATAACCATGCGCGCCGGTTCATGCCGGACCTATGCGACAGCTCCGACTGGCACCTACGTGGTCTGTCTGGAATGCGGTAAGGAACTCCGGTACGACTGGGATGAAATGAAAGTCGTTTCGCATCCGGACCGTCGCAATCGTACCCGCACTCTTGTGGCAAGGAAGCTGCATGGGGCAGGCTTATCGCTTTTGGCGTCAAGATCAGGCTCTGCGTTTCTAACAAGCCCGGCCCAGCCTGGGGTCGTACTAAACTTCGGCGGAAAATAGCGCGGAACTAGCAACAGTTCGGCGCACCCAGCCTGCTGCGGGAAGTTCATGATACTGCGCTCGTTCATGCGGCGGACATCCTGACGCCACCCATAGTCGGTCACGACGTAGCCCTGCTTCTTCGCTTTGGCGGCTTGGTCGTCCACCCATTGCCAGTACACGTTGTAGGCTTGGCGGTGCGAGTTGATGACTTGCCCCGCTTTCCAGACGGGCACGTCGAGATACTTGGACAGCGTGTTGGCTTGGACGCCGTATTGGATCGCCAGCTTCGCGGTCTTGTGCTGGGCGCGGATGGCTTCCTTGTCGCGGTCCTTCTTGTCGCGGACGCTGCCTGGCGGCAGGGCGCCAGTGACCACCGAAAATTCGATGTAGCTATCCGCGCCGCTGGAATAGATTCGCATCAGTTCGGGGTCGCCGCTGTAGCCGGCTGCGAGCCAGTCCTCCGCACCCGTGATGTCGGCTGTGACGAGCGCGTAGCCGGGTCGCGGGGTGAGCAGGTTTCGCATCCAGTGCGGACGGCTCAGCATGAACTCGGTGGCACGCGGGTTGTTGCGCGACGTGACGGAGCCAAACATGAACAAGGTGAACCGCTGGAACCCGTCCTCGCCGATCACGGTGTCGAACAGCGACAGAGCCTTAAGCGTCTTGCGGCACTGGCGCAGCGGTTGCAGGAACGGATAGGCGTTGCACATGTCGCCGAAATAATCGTCTTCCAACATGGGCAAACCCGTGGGCGTCGTCTGCCACATCTTGCCAACCGTGATGCCATTGCGCTCCAGCAACTCCACGAACTTGTCCGTCTTGAAAACCGGGTGCGGCTTGTTCTTCAAATCTTCGCGACCCTCGATGACATACACGCCGTAGTTGTGGACGCGCTCGATTTCCTGTGCGATGTGCAGTTGCAGCTTGCGGGCGTTTGCCCGGATCGCTTCGAACCTTTCCTTGTTGATCGGCAAACCGTTGTGCTCAAAGTGGGCGACGGCGCGGGTGTAGGAGCCGCGATGCAAAGCCTGCTCGAAGTTGAAGGCAGGCTCGTTCATGATGTGCCGGGCTACGAAGTGGGTGGCGACAACGTCTTCCTCGCAGTAGTCGAGGATCATCTTCGCGTCCTCCTCCGGCGTGCGCCCTGTGCAATACCACTTCACGTGTTCCGGGTTGGCGCGGTCGAGCATGTGGACTTCACCGTCGAAGTCCTTGAACATCTCGTTGCCGCCGTTGTCGCGCACGGTCTCCGGCGGTCCCGGCGCGTTCACGCCGTGGTGGACGATGTACTTCTGCATCATCTGTTTGTCGGATTTCCAGAACGCAGCCGGGTTGCCCTCGTATTCCTTCACAACATTCACGAGACCCGTGCCCAGTTCCCACAGCGATTGCTTGCCGCGCCACATGCCGCAGGTCAGGTTGCGGTACTCGACGTACAGGTCGATGGAGTGCTTCGGCAGTTGCCAGCCGAGCGCGAGGAAGCATTTGTATTCGGACGAAATGTTGAAGCCAATGAACAACGTCGTGTCCGGGTCGCTGGTGAACGGGCACGGCTGTGGCTTATCGAAGAACATGCGGATGTCGCCAGCCTTCTTGTAACCTTTAGCTACCATCGCGACCGGGACCTGCTGTTCGCCGTCCCGCGCTTGGTACTCGAAGTCGATGACGTATACGTGTGTGAATCTGTCTGGGATGAGTGCCATAAGAGTCCCCGGGAGGGGACGAAGAGCGGTTACTCTTCGTCCTCGTCTGCGCGGTTGGCAACGCCACCCGACATGAAATCCGTCACGACCTTGTCGTCGGCGACAGAGACGGCGGAGTCGAACGCGCCCAGCAGCAGTTGCTCGAAGGGCGGCAAGGATTCCCACTTGGGTTCGGGGATGGCTTCGGTCGCGACCTCGAACGAGTAGGTCTGGCGCTGCTTGATCGAAGAAACGACACCGTAGTTGCGCCGCGCCAGATCGACGGTTTTCTGCGCCGCCTTGAACCACGGCGATGCGGACTCGAACAGGAACCAGAGGAAAAATGTCCCGTCCGCGGCGCCAGCCGTGTACACGTCCATGATCTTGCAGGCATTCTTGAAGCGCTCCGGCAACTCGTTGGACTCGTACAGGTCGGGACGGACGAAGTGGAACTTGCTGGTGTTCTCGTCGTGGTACACGGCGAGACCGAGCTTGCTGTAGCCCGGCGACGGATGAACCTTGATGTAGAGGTTCTTCGGGGGCTTGCTGAACTCATAGGTGACCTGCTTGCCTTTCCCGGTCCGGCTGTTGCTGGTCTCGCCCTTCTTGGCGGCGGCAGCCGTTTTGCGGCTGACGCTTTGGAAGGCGGACTCTTGATTGTTGGTGGCGTCGGCTTTCGCCGGAAGGTCGGTCAGCGGAAAATAGTTGAAGTGGTCGGCGACGCTCTCCGCTTCGTTGGTCTGCTTCCATCGGTTCTGCATGATTACTTGACCTCCGTGTTCTTCAGGTGCTGCAAAAGCTTGGCGTGCTGCTCTCTGTCCTTGTCGTGCTCTGCTCGTTGCTCGGGCGTCATCCTTGCGAGTCTCTTCGCTGTCAGCTTCTGCTGGTGGGCGTCGGCTCTGTTCTTCTCTTCGGTCGTCATCGGCGACACGCTCTTCCCCACAGCTCGACGCATCATGTGTGCGAAGTCCTCGGTGCGCAGGTCGTCCCAGCCTTCGATGTGGTCTGCCATCCACGCTGCTTTGAATAGCAGCTCCCACTCCAGAGGTGTCGTGTCTCTGTTGTACTCATATACCGAACCCTCTCGGTCGTGTGGGCCAGCACGCCTGTTGACTTTGAAGAAGCCAGTCTCGACAAAAGCAGCCATCCACTTGTTGCGCTCGTTCGGGCGCACGGGAATTTGCGACATTGCGAGATTGCCGACCAGCCCCTTTTTGCCGACCGTGTTGTTCCACAGGTAGAAAAGCGTCAAGACGAAATGGACGGGCGGGTTCCACTTCTGCATCATCCAAGTGAAGAAGTGAGGCCAGCGCATGTAGCCTGCACAGTCAATGGCGGCGATGCCTGTCTCTTTGGTCTCGTCGTCGTCTGTGTTCTTGAGGTACTTCGGGTAAGAGTCTTCGAGGTGGGGTCGTGCTTTGAGCTTCTTCATGACGTTGTCCCTTTCAGAGACCGTTATACTTTCTCGGGTTGAAGACGGTGTGCGCCGTCTGCGCTGAATTAGCGTCCTCTCGTCTTCTTCGGGGTCGATACAGTGCGGTCGAACCAGTCGAGCACTTCTGAACGTCGGAAGCGGAGATAGCGCCCGATGCGATGTGCAGGCAGTGGGTCACGGGAACGGCGGCGACACTTCTCGTATATCCAAGACTCGTTGACACGCAGCAAGGCTGCGCATTCTTCGGGAGTTATAATTTCGTGCGTGGTTGTGGCGGACGACGTTGGCACAGGCATTCCCCTACCTCAAAAATAGCTTTTGATTTTGGTGGAAAGCCAGCCGACGTGCTCCCTCGTAGATGAAGCAGTTAAGGGTACGTCATGCGACTCTGTTCAACCACAGAGGTAAGGTAATCGGGAAAGCATCTGGGTATTTTGATTAACCCAGAACCCGACGCCGTCTCGGGGTTCCCATCCCTCGACGACTCAACCATTATCTCACATAGTTTGCGAAAAGTATACGACAAAATTTGTCGCTATAACTAGCCCTTGTGCCCCCTTACCTTGGAGACTGTACGTGCAGTCACTTGCTATCAGAGCAGAGTTGACCGCACGTGCTAGCATCTGGATGATGCAACGTGGCCAGCTTTATCAACAGAATCATGCGTGGTGGGTGCGCTTCTACCGAGACGAAATCGTTGACGGGCAGCCTGTTCGACGGCGTGTCTGCCAGCGGGTCGCAGATGTTTCTGACTCGTGCAGTACGAAGAGCGAGGCGTGGCTCCTCGCTGACGCAATTCTCGCTCCGGTGAATCGTGGAGGAGTCGCCGAGGGCGGACTGACGGTGACGGAGTTTGCGGAGAAGTATTTCCTGCCTTTCATCAAAGCGAAGCGGAAGCGCTCGACGCACAAGTTTTATGACGACCTGTTCGACAACCACATCCGTGACCGGGTCGGCTACATCAGGCTGCGAGATTTCACAACACGACATGCGCAGGAAGTTCTCGATGCCAGCTCTGTGCTGACGCACACCAGTGTGCTGCGAATCAAAACGGGACTCTCCGCCATCTTCAGTCACGCAATACGGCTCGGATTCATCCTCGGTGCGAACCCAGCCCGTGAAGCAAAAGCGGAGGGCAAGCGGTCAGACCCGCAACTGCACGCATACACCCTTCCCGAAATAGAGCACATGCTGAAGTGTCTCGATGAGCCTGCACGAACTGTGTGTGGTGTCGCTGCCTTTGCTGGCTTGAGAGAGTCGGAGATTCGTGGCCTTCAGCGGTCGGATTACGATGGCAACTCACTGCACGTTCGCCGAGCTGTCTGGCGCATCCACGTGGACGAAACCAAGACACCGAAGTCGAAGTCATCCGTGCCAGTGATTGCGCCTCTCCGAAAAATGCTCGACGCACATCTGAAGAGAAACGGAACGGGCGACTGGTTGTTCGCTGGAGAAAAGATGGGTCACCCACTGCATCTCGACAACTTGAGCCGTCGAGTTATCAAACCCGTAGTGGGCGAGCGCTGGCACGGCTGGCAGGCTTTTCGACGTGGACTCGCAACCAACTTGTTCGCCCTCGGAGTCACGCCCGAAGTCGTGCAGACAATTCTTCGCCACAGCGACGCCTCGACCACGAGGAAGCATTACATTCTGCTAAAATCTTTAGGCGAGGGGCGGGTCGGCATGAAGCGATTAGAGCAAGCAGTTGGGCAAGGAATGGGCAAGGCTCGAAATCGCAAAAAGCACTGAACCCCGCATAAACACTGCACAGAGCCGACGTAGCTCAGTTGGTAGAGCAGCCGAT
>CAWIMI010000028.1:0-192671 GCA_963837015.1 uncultured Acidobacteriota bacterium
TCTTCGCCCTTTGCGTTGAACATCGGTCCTAAGGTCTGCTTGACGGGAGCGAACCCCATTCGACAGGGTGGCCTGCAAGGTCAAGTCTCGGCTATCGCAAATTATTCAGCAAGAAAGCGGTGGAAAGTTTTCCCCGCATTTGCCATCGTCTCTAGTTAGAATCATCCCTCCATGCCTGTGACTGTTCGTTCCTTCGCCAAGATTAATCTCGGTTTGGGGATTGGTGCGCTTCGGGCTGATGGGTTTCACGAGCTGCGGACGGTTTATCAGACGATTGCGTTGCACGATGTCGTTCGCGTGTCGGTTGGGCGCGGGTCGGGGATTGAGATTCGTTGTGACGATTCTCGGGTGCCGAAGGATGCGTCGAATACCTGTTATCGGATGGTTGAGCTTGCGATGGTCGCGCTCAAGGCTCGTGGGCGCGTGGTGATTGAAATTGAGAAGCGGTTGCCGGTACAGGGTGGGCTTGGCGGGGCTTCGGGGAATGCTGTGGCTGCGCTTTTGGCGCTAGAGCGGGCATTGAAGAAACGACTTTCTCCGTCTGAGCGATTACGGATCGCGGCTGAGGTTGGATCGGACTTGCCTTTGTTCTTGGTCGGCGGGACGGTGTTGGGGGTTGGGCGCGGCGAAGAAGTTTATCCGTCAGCGGATTTGCCGGCGATCCCTTGTGTGGTTGCGACTCCTGAGACTGGAGTTTCGACTCCGAAGGCTTTTGCGGATTGGGATTTGCTGGTCGCGAACGGTGCCGAGCTTCGCTTGGCCCGGCCGGGCGGGGGCGGCCGTCCCCACGTGAGTTTTGGCGACGATAAATTGACGCTTCATCCTTCGTCCGATAGAATGGTTGAGTTCGGTCGCGTGCTTTCTTCGTGGCTGAGCGGTCAGCCCCAGGGCAAGCGTAAGACTGGGAGGCCTTCATCCGGTGTCCCTGTGAGCAAAGGCAGGGGCCGGGCCGAGACTCCGCTTCTCGACCTCGTCCGTACCGGGATCGAAAACGACTTTGAACGAGTCGTCTTTCCTAAGTATCCCGAATTGCGCGAGGTTAAAAGTGTGCTGCAGCGAGCAGGGGCGGTTTATTCCTCGCTATCCGGCTCGGGCTCTGCGACTTATGGGTTGTTTGCTTCTCGCGAGGCAGCCGAGAAGGCTGCAGCTCGATTGCGCAAGCGCGGCATTCCGGCAACGGCAACGACCACGCTGACGCGCCCGCAGTACTGGAAGAAGATTTTCGATTGACAATTTCCAATTGCCGATTCTGGGCGGCGAGTTACACTAGAAGGGCCAGCCAGTCGTCAAAAGACAATTGAAATCTGTTTTCAGGGAAACTGGGCCGTCGACTAATGGTAGGTCAAGTGCCTTTGGAGCACTTTGTCTAGGTTCGAATCCTAGCGGCCCAGCCAGAAAAACAGCCATCAGCTTTCAGCCGTCAGTTCTCAGCTCTACAGAGTGCCGGCAAACGCTGAATCAAGCTGTGAGCTGAAAAGCTGATAGTCGAGAGCTGAATACCATGGCAACTCTTGCGACAGTGACGGAAAAGAAAGCTCAGGTGGGCGCCGAGGAAAAGTCGGAGCGCAAGCCTCAACGCAGCCGCGTCGACGATAAGTTCAAGATCTTTTCTGGCACCGCGAACGAGGCGCTTGCCGATGAGGTCTGCGCTTTTCTCGGCATGAACCGCGGCCAGGCGCTGGTTACTCGCTTCAGTGATGGTGAAGCCTACGCGCAGATCCAGGAAAACGTGCGTGGCGCCGACGTTTTCGTAATGCAGCCCACGTGCCGGCCGGTTGATGAGCACATCATGGAATTGCTGTTCATGATCGATGCGCTCAAGCGTGCCTCGGCTCGCCGCATTACCGCCGTGATTCCGTACTTTGGCTACGCTCGGCAGGATCGTAAGGACAAGCCGCGCGTCCCGATTTCCGCGAAGATGGTCGCAGATCTGCTTACGACCGCGGGGGCTGATCGAGCTCTCATCGTTGATTTGCATGCGCCGCAGTTGCAAGGCTTTTTCAATATTCCGGTGGACCATTTGTTCGCATCTCCGGTGCTGGTCGATCATTTCCGGAAGCTGAATCTGCCGAATCTGACCGTGGTTTCACCCGATGCCGGCGGCGTGGAGCGGGCTCGCTTTTTCGCGAAGAAGATGGACTCGGCTCTGGCTATTGTCGACAAACGCCGCGTGGAGATGAATGTCGCCGAAGTGATGCACGTGATCGGCGATGTGAATGGCCGGACTTGCCTGGTGATCGACGATCTCATCGACACCGCGGGCACTTTGGTAAAAACTGCAAGCGCCCTGATACAGAATGGCGCCGCCAAGGTTTATGCCTGCGCTTCACATCCGGTGCTTTCCGGAGCGGCTGTCGAGAACATCTCGAAGTCTCACTTTACGGAAGTGGTCGTGACCAACACCATTCCGCTGAGCGAGGCGGCGCGACAAGAGCCGAAGATCAGGGTTTTGTCGATCGCGGGGTTGATCGGACGCGCGATCCAATCGATTCACGAAGAAACATCAGTTAGCAAATTATTTCTGTAATCAGGAATTCAATTATGGCAACTGCAACTGAAACGAATCTACTTGAAGCGCAGCCCCGTGTAGCGGGCACAAAAAATGACGCACGCCGGGTGCGCCGCGATGGCAAAGTCCCGGCGGTCCTGTATGGCGCCAGCAAGGACGCCGTGCCGGTGAGCCTCGATCCGCGCCAGGTCTCGCGCATTCTGCACTCGCAGACGGGCTACAACACCATTTTTGATCTGGCCCTCGATGGCGCCGAGCGTACCAAGGCGATGATCGTCGACTGGCAATACGAACCGATTAAAGGCTCGTTGCTGCATATCGACCTGAAGCGGATCGCGATGGACCAGACGCTCACCGTTAATGTTCCGATCGTGCTGAAAGGCGAAGCTGCGGGGGTGAAGCAGCAGGGCGGCATTCTGGAGCATATCCTGCGCGAGGTGGAGATCGAGTGCCTCCCGAGTGATATTCCGGCGTCCATTGAGGCAGACGTCAGCGAGTTGGTCTTCGGGAAAGTGTTTCGCGTGTCCGATCTGCCTCACAGCGAAAAACTCAAGTTCCTGACCGATCCGAATCAGCCAGTGGCTACGGTCATCTCGGTTAAAGAAGAAGTGGTCGCGACGCCCGAAGCGGTTGCTGCGGAAGCCGGGGCTGCCCCTGCGGAACCTGAGGTCATCAAGAAAGGTAAGCAGGAGGTCGCAGAGGAAGGCGCAGAGCCTGCCGCCGAGAAAGCGGAGAAGCCGGAGAAGAAAGAGAAGAAGTAGGTTATTTCACCACAGAGTCACAGAGACACAGAGAACGCTTGGATTGCGAATAAAAACATGGGCCTGAATTTTCTCTGTGACTCTGTGCCTCTGTGGTGAACACGTGAAACTTATTGTCGGGCTGGGCAATCCGGGAATCGAATACCAGTTCACGCCTCACAATTTGGGTTTCTTAGCCGTTGACCGGATTGCCAGCGACTACGGCGTTGAGATTAGAAATCGTCAGTGCCGGGCGCTGACCGGGCGAGTCGTGGTCGGACCGGATACGGTTCTGTTGGCCAAGCCCGAGACCTTCATGAACCTGAGTGGCGTCTCGGTGCGTGAACTGGTCAGCAAGCATGAAATCAGGCCAGACGAAGACCTGATCGTGATTCAGGACGAACTCGATTTTCCGCTGGGCACGATTCGCCTTCAACGGAAGCGGAGCTCGGCGGGGCATAACGGAATCGAGTCCATCATCAGTTCTTTGGGCACGAATGATTTTTTGCGGATCCGCATGGGGGTTGCGCCGGATCGCAAAGTCGAAGATGGAATGAGTTATTTGCTATCGCCATTTCGTAAGGCGCAGCTCAAGGTTGTGGACGAGATGCTCGATGTTGCAGCCAACGCGGTGAAAGTTATTTTGACAGCTGGCGCGGCAGCCGCCATGAACCGCTTCAACCGCAAAGTCGAGACGGAAAAAGATTAGCCACGGATTTAGGCGCATGAACTTGGATCTGAAGATCTGCGGCAGATGGAGAATGGAATGAATCGTACTTATGAACTGATGTTCATCGTCCGCCCGGATATGGCGGAAGAGGACCAGGACAAACTTATTTCAACGCTGGAGGCCGCAGTGGCCTCTTCCTCCGGGCACGTGAAGAATGTGGAACGCATGGGCAAGCGGCGGCTGGCTTATACCGTCCGCAAGTTTCACGACGGCATTTACGTGCTGCTCACGGTGGAAGGCGGCGGGGGTCTGATTCACGAATTGGAGCGCCGCTTGCGCGTTACAGAACCCGTAATCAAGTTCCTCACCGTTCGCATCGACGAGGAGCAGAAGCGCCTGGATAAGATCAAAGCGATCAAGGACGCAAAGCGCAAGGCGGCAGCGCCTGCACCCCCGGCTGAAGCGGCGGGGGAAGCTCCCGCGGCAACGGCGTAATGACGCGTCGTTGGTCGTTGGCCTATGGTCGTCGGCCAACAAGAACCGACGTCACGAGTGCCGACAACTATCGACCAATGACCAACGACTGACTTAAGGAGCATCATGGCAGACGAAACTACGACTAGATCTGAATCATCTTCAGGCGGGGACCGGCCGGATCGCGGTGAGCGCCGTCCGCCTTCTCGTCCCGGCGGACCGGGCGGTGGCCGCGAAGGCGGTCCCGGCGGACGCAAGTATTTCCGGCGCAAGAAGGTTTGCAAATTCTGCGTCGAAAAGATTGAGGCGATCAACTACAAGGATATCCGTCTGCTCGCGCAGTTCGTTGCGGAGAGCGGGAGGATCGTCCCCCGTCGCCTGACTGGCGTCTGCACGCCGCACCAGCGGCGCTTGTCATTGGCGATCAAGCAGGCGCGCAATATTGCGCTGCTGCCATTCGCCGGCCGCGCGGCATGAGAAGCCAGGTGATGAGCTGCACGCCTGTCAGTCTGTCTGAACGTCGGCAGCTCGCTGTCAACAGAATTTGAACGGGAGTCATCTATGGAAGTCATTCTTAAAGAAGATGTAGCTAAGTTGGGATCGCGCGGCGATGTCGTGAAGGTGGCCGAAGGCTTCGGCCGTAACTATCTTCTGCCGCGCAAGCTCGCCATCGAAGCCTCCGCCGGCAATAAGGCCGTGATTGCACAAATGAAGGCGGCGTCGGTTCGCCGTTCGGCCAAGGAGAAAGCGCAGGCAGAAGAACTGGCAAAACAGTTTGATGGGTTATCTGTTTCCTTCCAGCGCCGTGCGGGAGAACATGATCAGCTCTTCGGTTCTGTCACGTCCAGTGACATTGGCGATGCGCTCGACAAAAAGGGCTTCAACGTGGATCGTCGGAAGGTGCAGCTCCACGAAGCGCTTCGGACTCTGGGTGAATTCATGATCCCGATCAAGCTCCACAAGGACGTGACTGCACATCTGAAGGTGGTAATCGAGAAAGAAGCCACCGAGTAACGACACCGAGTAAATTCGGGGCGGCCGGTAGCGCCGCCCCGTTCTACATAACCTTTGTGCTTCCATCCTGTTACGTGTGTTCTTGGTCAGCAAAGATCCTGCCAGACTTCTATAATTCCTGCTCACGGTTAGGCTTTCAGCCCGTCCATAGCTATGCGACCGGGAAGGACGGCAATGGCGTCCCGGTCCAGTCGAGGACAAGGAAAATATGCCGGCCGGCGCGTGGGCTGTACCATTTGCAGTTGGCGAGTGCTCCCATCCGGTAAGACGGGAACCAAGGGAAGAAGCTGGCGGAAACCAGGAACCCCGAGTACGGGGCGATATGGCTGGGCAGGCTTCAGGGCGTATCGACGACACCTTACTGGTCCGCGAGGCGCAGCGCGGCAATCGTGCTGCCTTCGAGGAGCTGGTGCGGAACTATGACCACGCCGTTCTGCGCCTCGCCCTTCATCTCACCGGTTCGGACCACGAAGCCCAGGATGTTTACCAGGAAGCTTTCCTAAAGGCGTACAAGAGCATTGGTAATTTTCGCTTTGAGTGCTCCTTTTACACCTGGATCTATCGCATCGTGACCAATCTCTGCCTCGATCACTTGCGGAAGCGGCAGGTGCGCAAGGAAGAAGCGCCAGTGGCGACGGATGCGGCCGGGGAACAGTACGATGTGCTCGATCAAGTTCCCGATGGACGGTCTGGTGCGAATCCCGAGCGCGACTTGATGCGACGCGAGTTGGGTAAACGCATCAGTCACGCGCTGGAGAAATTGACAGCACGGGAGCGCATGGTTTTTGAGTTGAAGCACTATCACGGGCTCAAGCTGCGGACCGTGGGCGAGGTGCTGAATACGACCGAAGAAACAGCCAAGAATACTTTGTTCCGCGCGACCCAGAAACTCCGCGGAGCGCTGGCCGACATGAGATGAAGATGCAGGCACGAGCGTCTCGCTCGTGCAGGCTAAGCAAGAAGGAAGGGTTCCCCCGAGGGGGTGCGACATGAAATGTGAGTGGGTGAAAGAAAACGTTCTGCTGTACGTCTATAACGAACTGGCCGATGACGCCCGTTACGAGCTGGAGCAACATCTGGCACGCTGCGCGGACTGCACCGCCGAACTGAAGACCACGCGCAAGTTCCACGCCATGCTTTCCGAGTTGCCGGTCGAGGAGCCTTCACCCAACTTGCTTGCCGCCTCTCGCATGCGGCTGCAGGAGGGCCTAGAAACGGCGGAACAGGGCAAGTTTTGGCATCGGCTGATCTTCGATCCCGCCGCGTGGCTTCGCCAGATTCGCTTCGCACCCGCGCTCGCGGCCGCCATCTTCATGGTTGGTTTTGCGGGGGGCATCGGAACCACGTACAAGGTCGTAAGCGGCAACGGCGCTTCAATTACGTCTGGACCGGCCAGCGCCCCAGCCGAGTCCTCCATCACCGGCATTCAATCCATTTCTCAGGATCCTGGATCGAACGACATCAGTATTAAATACAACACGGTTTCCACCCAGGAAGCTCAGGGCTCGCTCAACGACCAGCGCATTCAGCAACTGCTGCTTTTTGCGGCGCGCAACAACTACAACTCGGGCGTGCGGATGGATTCCGTCGATCTGCTGACCCAGGAGCCTGACAACACTCACGTTCGCGAAGCACTTATCTATGCCCTGCGCTATGACTCGAATCCGGGAGTGCGCCTGAAAGCACTGGATGGCCTGGGCACCTACGTGAAGAGCGATCCACGGGTGCGGGATGTGTTGCTCGAGGCTCTGGTACAGGATTCTAATCCGGGGGCACGGACCGAGGCTCTGCGTTTACTCCAGCCAGTACGAGCTGACAGCAGCGTACGGTTAGTTTTGCAAAAGCTCGCGAAGAACGATCAGAACCAATACATTCGGTCACAGGCTCGCTTGATGCTGGCCCAGATGCCGGAGTTCGATTGAGAGAACGATCAGAAAGCGCTATTCGGCTCATGCCTACGCAGCCGCAAAACAGTTGATATTCGATCGACGATGGAAGGTGAATGTTGAAGCAGCTCTCTAAGTTCGTCGCGGTGCTGTTGTTGACCTTGCCGCTGGCAACCGCGC
Organism: uncultured Acidobacteriota bacterium; assembly: GCA_963837015.1. Taxonomy (GTDB): domain Bacteria; phylum Acidobacteriota; class Terriglobia; order Terriglobales; family Acidobacteriaceae; genus JABDBE01. Next base: position 7,474 of record CAWIMI010000028.1, read on the forward strand.
AACAGACACGCGTTTTTGGCGATGGCGGCAACTGGACGCAGGAGATCACGGGATCTCTTGCAGCCGTGAAAAATCTGAAGGTCAAGGTTGATATTGGCTCAGTGCGCGTAGAAGGTGGTTCGCAGCAAAACATTAGCTATGTCATTCATAATCACTCCTACCGGGGTTCGGAAGACAAGGCTCGGCACGAATTTGACGACTACAAAATCAGCGCGTACGTGCACGGAGATACAGCGTGGATCGTCGGCGATTGGCAGGGCGGCAGGCCGCACAAGTTCTCCGGCGATTTTGTCGTCAACGTCCCGCGCGAGATGGATGAAATCAAGATTGAAACTGAAGGGGGCAACGTCAGCACTGTCGGGGTTACGGGCCGGGTGGACGCGCAAAGCGGTGGCGGCAACATTAAGGTTGATGACATCGGCGGATCCATCAATGCAGAGACCGGCGGCGGCAGTATTGATGTAGGCAATGTGGCTTCTGACGTCAACCTGCACACGGGAGGCGGCTCTATTAAGGTCAATTCCGCAAAGGGCAAGATCGAGGCGGAAAGCGGTGGCGGCAGCGTAACGATCGTCTCCGGCTTGCAGGGTGCCGTGCTCGAGACCGGAGGCGGCAGCATTCAGGTGGAGCGTTGCTCCGGACGAGTCAAGGCAAGCACCGGCGGTGGCAGCATTGAACTCGGTGATATTGGCGGTCCAGCGGAGATGGAGACGGGCGGTGGCAGCATCCGCCTGACCTCTGCCAAGGGCCCGGTGCGGGCGGAGACGGGCGGCGGCAGTATTGAATTGAACGGGGTGCCATCGGCGCGCGCGGAGACCGGAGCCGGTAGCATTGTGGCAAAGTTTGTGGCGGCGAATGGCGAACACGACAATTCCGAGTTGGAAACTGCCGCTGGAGACATCATGGTTTACCTGGCACCGAACGTAAACATCAGTGTTCGCGCTTCGATCGAAGTTGCCAATGGTCACAGCATCCGGTCGGATTTTTCCGATATCAGGGTTACCACTGAGGGTGGCGACTATGGTCCGAAGACGGTCACTGCCGAAGGAAGCCTCAACGGCGGTGGTCCCGTGCTCAAAGTACGAACCACAACCGGGGACATAAGCTTCCGCCGGACCAATCACTAATGGTTTGAGAATTTGGGAGGTCGAACATGCGAAACTCAATTCTGATGGCGATAGTCGTACCGCTTCTGGCGGGAATGATCTATGCAGCCGACAATGAATCATTCCCTTCGGCCAGCGACACTTATTACGGGTACTCCAGTGAGGATTGGGGCAGCGGCTCCTATCTCGGCGTAGATACGCGTGACATCACTCCTGACCGTCTGGCGCCTCTTCACCTCAAAGACGAGCGCGGCGTCGAAGTGACCATGGTCGATCAGGATGCTCCCGCCGGCAAAGCCGGCCTCAAAGAGCAAGACGTAATCTTGACCATAAATGGCACGGACGTACAAAGCGTCGAACAGTTGCGCCGGATGATTCGCGAGACCCCGCCCGGGCGAGTGGTCACGCTGGGCGTCAGCCGTAACGGCCAACCGATGACCATCAAGGTGGAACTCGGCGACCGCAAGAAAAATTACTCTTACAACTTTGGTCCTGACGGCAAGCAATTCAAGTTCAACATGCCCGTGATGCCCACCATGCCGCCTATGCCCGAGATGGACATGCCGGTTTCCATCGTGGTGGTGCACTCCTCGGCGCGCAGTGGTTTGATGGTCGAGAACCTTACGCCGCAGCTCGGAGACTTCTTCGGAGCCAAGAATGGCCAGGGTGTTCTGGTGCGTTCGGTCGAGAAGGGTAGCGGTGCGGACAAAGCTGGTTTTCGAGCCGGCGACGTGATTGTCAAGATCAACGGCGAGCCGATCCGCGACAGCGGCGACTTCAGCCACGCCTTGCGCTCGCGCAAGGACAACACCGCGAGCGTCAGTGTCATTCGCGACAAGAAGGAACAAACCATCACCATCACCTTGCCGGAACGCAAGCAATCCGATCTCTTCCGCGAGAGCCTGGATCTGGAAATGCCGGAGATCGATGCTGAAACGCGCGAGGAAATCAGCCGCGTCCAGAATGAAATAGCCCACCTCAAGCCAGAGATGGAAGAGGCCATCGCTCGCCAGCTCAAGCAGGTCAAACCGGAGATTGAAAGGCAAACCCGAGAGGCCCAAAGACGCGCCGAAGAGTACACGCGGCAGGTTCGCGATGCGCAACGGGAATGGCGGGACCACCAGCGCGAGATTGAGAGAGAGCTAAGGGAGGAATTCGACAGGCCCAGCAGTCTATTCTGACCGTGCAGGGCGGATACTCTTGTCCGCTGCCGTTGATTCGGTCGTAGCTCCTGAGTTTTTTTGCGGAACCAAAGGTCAGAGAAGCGGACAGGGGTGTCCGCTCTTCACTACTTGCCGGATACCTGTGCCAATCCAAGTTTCGGAGCCAGGCAAACTCGATTCCGGCCCGCTTGCTTTGCGGCATACAAGCCAGCGTCAGCTGCTTTCACCAGTTCGTCGCGGGTACCGCCGTGCTCGCCGTAGTTCGCGGTTCCTGCGCTGATTGTGACCGACCGGGGAACGCCTGGAAACTGCCACGCTTCCACGGTTTTCCGCAACTTCTCCGCGACCCCGAGGGCATGCACCGCATTGGTTTGCGAAAGCAGGATGGCGAATTCCTCCCCTCCGTATCGGCACAGCACATCAATCTTCCGTAGCTGCTGATGAAAAATCGAAGACACCTGCCGCAGCACTTCGTCCCCCAGGAGGTGACCGAATTCATCGTTCAGGCGCTTGAACTGATCAATGTCTACCATTACGATGGCCATACCTGTGCCAAATCGCTGAGCGCGTTCGATTTCCTCCGCGATTCGCAGCTCGAAAAACCGGCGATTGAAGATCCCGGTTAATCCATCCAGATAGGCCAACTGCTTTACTCGTTCGACGTAATGGGCATTCTGAATGGCTGTCGCGCAGATATCTGCGACCGACTCCAACGGCTGCGTGTCGTTGGCGTTAAATGCGCTGGGCTTTGTTGTGTCTAGTACGAGAACTCCCAAGGTCTGGCCGAACGAGACCAGGGGAATGCACATGCTCGAACCAGTCTCGAGGTACAAGCTATCTCCTGAAACTGTTCTCACGTCATTTTCAATCAGGGTTTTTCCCTCAGCCAAGGCCCGTTGCCAAAGTCCCGATCCCTCCGGCAGCCCGCCTCCTTCCGGAGTGCGTCCAGTGAGCTTGCCGTAGCTTGCGCGCAGCACCAGCTCTTCTTCATCTTTCAACAGCACTGAGACGTGACAGACCTGAAAAGCGTGCTGGACCAGCAGACATACTTTGGACAGCAATTCCTTCAAATCGAGCACCGCAGTCATCTGCTGCGCGATTGCATTAATCGCTTCCAACTGCGACGCTCGGTGCCGTTCCAGCGAGTAAAGCCGAGCATTCTGCAGGGCCATCGACGCCTGCGTGGAGAACAACGCGAGCAGATCTGTGGTCTCGGAATCGAAGTGGTTGAGATTTTCGCTCTGGCAGTCCAGCACCCCGACCACGTGATCGCGCACCATCAGTGGAACCGCCAACTCAGAGCGCGTGTTCTTTGCCGACAGGATGTAACGCGCGTCCTTGCGGACGTCTGCCGCATAGATCGGGCGCTTCTGCTGAGCGGCTGCCCCAGTGATCCCAGTTCCGATCGGCAGTCGGACTTGGTCGTGACCGTCGTCCCAGCCAACCTGGCAGCGAACGTAGAGCTCGTCTTTATCCCGCAAAAGGATAGCGACGTTCTGCAGGTGGAAATAGTCGCGCGCGATCGTCAGGATCTGCTGCAGCACTTCATCCAGCTCAAACGTGGACAGCACTGCCTGACTCGCATCGTAAAGGATGGAGATTTTCTGCATTGGCTGCTAGCGGAATTCTAGCTGCCGTGCCCCCGGTTACAGAGGTTCCGAAAGTAACCTGCGGGGGACAAAGGTCTCAGACACTCTTGTCCATTTTCAGACAGAGGCACCAAGCGCAGGCCTGAACTATTAGTTCGACGTCGTGCTGAAACGGCCCAGCCCGCGAAGGACTCGAGAGGAGTGAGAAAAACCGTAAGCGCACGCTCAGATGCTGCACTCGAAGGGAAATCGCAGAAAGGTACATATCCAAAAAAATCCTAGTCGCCGGCCCTGGAACCGCGCCTCCAACCAGAGATCGCCTTGACCACGCCAAACGCCAATAGGCAGAGCCCGAAGTCCACTACGAGCCCGAGATCAATCTGGAAAGGCACATGGCGCGCTCGCGGCGGAAGATAACTCATCAGGAGAAAATAGGCTGCGTTCCCGGCAACAACGGCCACCAGGGCGTGAACGAAATTGGCTACCGTCTTTTTCATGCCTCTTGGATTCGCCCGATTGTACCCGCGGAAACGCCGACGGACTGCAGCGACCAGATTCCCCCTGCTAACATCGCTTCAGATGCTGCAACCGAGCACATCCGTCCAATACGTCAGAGGAATCGGCCCGAAGCTTGCCGAGGTGCTGGCGGCCAAAGGCATCCATACCCTCGACGACCTGTTGCACTACCTGCCCTTTCGGTACGAGGACCGGCTTAATCCTAGAGGCATTGCTGAACTGCGCGCTGGAGAAATGGCCACCGTGATTGCCGAAGTCCGGACCTCGGGTCTTTTCCGCACTCGCCGCATGCCCATCTTTCAGATGACGGCTGGCCAAGGCAGGACACGCCTGAAATGTATCTGGTTCAACGCCGCTTATCTTAAGGACAAGTTCAAGCCTGGTCAGATCGTCGCGCTATACGGCAAGGTCGAAGAAAATTATCGAGGCGGCGAACTGCAACTCACCCAGCCCCAATTCGAGATCATCGGGGAGGCGGATCAGGCGTCCGACTCTGCCGGGCAAAAGCTGGCGGCTTCGCTTGAAATTGGCCGCATCGTCCCGATCTACGAATCCGCCGGGCAAGGCCGGCTAACCTCCCGCTGGTTTCGCCGTGTCATCCATAGCGCGCTCGAAACCCTTCCGCCAGATTTTCCCGACCCGATTCCTGCCGTCGTGCGGCGCCATATGAGCCTGATTTCCCCGCGCGAAGCAATACAAAAAGTTCACTGGCCTGATCCCGGCGAAAGTATTGAGGATCTCCTATCTTCCCGCACCCCGGCTCATCTTCGTCTCATCTTCGAGGAGCTGTTTTTTGTAGAGTTGGGACTCGAGCTGAAACGCCGCGAACAGAAGGCGCAAACCGGGATTGCTTTTCAGTTGGATGATCGCGCCCGCGCCGCCATCAAGAAGATCCTCCCTTTCCATCCCACAGGCGCACAAAAACGGGTGCTGAAGGAAATCGCTTCTGACATGGAAAAATCAGTTCCCATGCGCCGCCTGTTGCAGGGCGACGTCGGGTCGGGGAAAACCATCGTCGCCTTCGAAGCCGCCATCATCGCGATCGAGAATGGGTATCAGGTTGCACTGATGGCTCCGACGGAAATCCTTGCCCAGCAGCATTACTTCTCTGCTCGCCGCATTCTCGAAAGTGCGGGCTATCGAGTTGTGCTCCTGACTGGCTCCATGGAAGATGATCGCAAGCGCGAGACCCGCCGCCACATCGCGCAAGGCAATGCCCAGCTGGTGATCGGCACGCACGCTCTGATCGAGCAAAGAGTCGAATTTGACAAACTCGGCATGGTGATCGTGGACGAACAGCACCGCTTCGGAGTCCTGCAACGCTTCAAACTCATGAAGAAATCCAGCGAAGAGCATGTGGGGTCGGATCCTCGACCCGTTCGGGCCGAGCAAACCTCAGCCGCACCAGAGCCCGATGTGCTGGTCATGACCGCGACCCCGATCCCGCGCACTCTAGCCCTCACCCTTTACGGGGATCTTGATGTGAGCGTGATCGACGAAATGCCACCCGGACGAACGCCGATCATCACCCGCTGCGTTTCCGACGAGCGCTCCCCCGAAGTCTGGGATTTCGTGCGCAAGCAGGTAGCCGCAGGACATCAAACCTACGTAGTGTATCCGGTAATCGAAGAAAACGAAGAGACCGAACTGAAAGCCGCCATGAAGATGTACAAAGAACTCAGCGCACGAATCTTTTCGGACCTCCGGGTTGCCGTTCTGCATGGCCGCATGGAGCCCGACCTGAAAGAGCACGTGATGCGCCTGTTTCAGAAGGGAGAGATAGACATTCTGGTGGCCACGACCGTGATTGAAGTTGGGGTTGACGTCTCGAATGCGACAGTCATGGTCATCGAACACGCAGAGCGCTTTGGTCTGGCCCAACTTCATCAACTCCGCGGCCGCATCGGCCGCGGCGCGGCCAAGTCTTACTGCGTCCTCATGACCGGCGGCAAAATATCGGAAGATGGAGAGCGCCGGCTTGATGCCATGGTCCGCACCATTGACGGCTTTCAGATCGCGGAACTTGATTTGGAGCTTCGCGGTCCCGGAGAATTCTTCGGCACCCGACAGGCGGGCATGCCCAGTTTCCAGGTTGCAAATCTGATTCGCGATCGCCAGTTGCTGGAAGCCGCCAAGCGCGAGGCAGCTGCGGTCCTGGCTGGGCCAAATTCGGAAATCACCCAGGCCGAAATAGATGCGGCCCTGCGCCACATGCGTACTCGCTGGCATAAGAGCTACGGGTTGGTGGAAGTAGGTTAGCTCTTCGCGCAAATGGAGAACGGGCACCCCAGCCGAATCGGGGCAAATGCACCGCATTCTCTGGCATGGGATAATCGTGATCGGTGAAACTCCAGGCCAACGCCGACCTTTACCGCAAACTGCCCTCGGTGGACAAGCTCCAGCGCAGGCCGGAGTTGATAACGCTCGCTTCGAAAGAAGGGCAAGCTGCGGTTACGGACGCTGCCCGTGAAGTGCTGGCGCTTCTGCGAAGAGAAATTGCATCCGGACAACTCGATGCGAACGGAGTCGACCTGGCACTCTCCGGACTGGAAGACGTCGTGGCGCGCCGTGTCCGCCAGGCCCTAAAGTATTCGCTGCGCACCGTGATCAATGCGACCGGAGTCATTCTGCACACGAATCTCGGCCGGGCACCGCTCCCGGCTTCAGCGATGAAGCACATCCTGGAGATTGCAGGCGGTTACTCCAATCTTGAGTTCGACACTGAAACGGGCGAGCGGGGCAGACGCGATGTACACGTAGACCGCCTGTTCCGCAAACTCCTCGATGAACACGTGGAGACGGCCGTCCCTCCCGCTGAGGCCGGGCCGAACATTTCCAGCATCGTAGTCAATAACAATGCCGCTGCCGTTCTTCTGGCGCTCAACACGCTGGCTGAAAACGGCGAAGTCATCGTTTCCCGGGGAGAGTTAGTCGAGATCGGCGGCTCGTTTCGCATCCCGGATGTCATGTCGAAATCGAACGCCGTCCTTCGTGAAGTCGGAACAACCAATCGCACGCGCATCGCCGACTACGAAAAGGCGATTAACGAAAAAACCCGGCTGCTCCTGCGCGTGCACCGCTCGAACTTCCAAATCACGGGGTTCACGGAGCAACCGCAAGTCGAGGAACTGGCGAGCCTGGCTTGCAAGCACAACCTGCCACTGATGGAAGACCTTGGCAGCGGGGCGCTAGTTGATCTGCGTTCCATTGGCGTGAATGGCGAGCCAAGCGTGCTCGACAGCCTGCGCCAGGGCGTAGACGTGGTCAGTTACAGCGGGGATAAATTGCTTGGCGGCCCACAGGCAGGCATACTGACCGGCCGAAGCGATCTCATCGCCCGCATGCGTTCAAATTCGTTGTTCCGCGCGTTGCGCGTCGATAAATTGACCTACGCGTCGCTCGAAGCCACATTGCTCGCTTATGTGAAAGGCGAGCACGATGCAATTCCCGTCCTGCGCATGATGCGCTTATCGAAAGCCGAGGTTGGAGAACGTGCGGAAGGTGTGGCGAAAAGATTACAGTGTTCCAGATTATCTTTGACAGTTCTGGACGGCGAATCCGTTATCGGCGGCGGGGCCGCACCCTCAGCAACGCTGCCCACAAGAGTATTGGGAATCACTTGCAAAGGCTTAAGCGCCGACGAACTCTCGTCGAGCCTGCGCGCTATCGATCCGCCGATCGTTGCGCGGGTGGAAGAGGGACGTGTCCTGCTCGACTTTCGAACCGTCTTTCCTGAGCAGGACGAAGCCGTCGCAAGCGCGCTCAAACAAATTGCGGAAAAGTGATACGGGCGCGCATCCTCAGACTTATCCGTGTGGTGAAATAGGGGAGTGGCGTCCCTTTACACCATTGGCCATTCTACCCGCTCGCTGGACGAATTCATCGCAGTGCTCAAAGCCCACTCTATTCAGACATTGGTTGATATTCGCTCCTTTCCGATGTCTCGAAGATTGCCCCATTTCAACCGCGAATCCCTGGACAAGACGTTGCCCGACGCCGGTGTTCGGTACGTCTGGATCAAAGAGCTTGGCGGGCGTCGCAAGAAGATCCGCGACGACTCGCCCAATCTAGCGTTACGCAGCGACAGCTTTCGCAACTACGCCGATTACATGCTCACTGACGACTTCCACCCCGGTATCGCCGAATTGATCAAACTGGCCGAACACTCGCGCACTGCATATATGTGCGCTGAGCGTGTGTATTTTCGTTGCCACCGCATGATGGTTTCTGACTGGCTGGTGGCTCACGGACACGAGGTCTTCCACATCGACGGAACCGGACCGGTCAGGAAGCATGAGCTCATGGCCGAAGCGCGGCTGATCGCTGGCGAAGTCATCTATCGCGGCGACCGGTTGCTCTGAGCAGATCTGTCGGGGAACAGCGAAACGCCCTCGGCCTTCATGAGTTAGACTTTCGATTACCCCAATGAAGAGGTGAATATGGCTGAACGTTCTCCGCAGACTCTTGCCAACCACGTGAGACTCGACCCTCCGTTCCACTACTTCGTTTTGCCGGTCCTGGCAATCTCTTGGATTATCAGCGTGGTTGTGTGTGTACGCCATCCCGGCTTTTTGCATTTCTGGATCGTGGTCTTCAACACAGCGATCATTGTTGCGGTCGTCAGGAGCCGACCATATGCTCTCAAAGTGCAGGATCGTGTCATCAGGCTCGAAGAAAGGTTGCGGCTGGCTACTTTGCTCCCCGATTCCATGCGCCCGCAGATCGCGAAGCTCACTGAAGGCCAGTTCATCGCGCTTCGATTTGCCTCCGATGCGGAAATACCCGCACTGGTCGAACGCACTCTGTCCGCGAATCTGAAGCCCGCTGATATCAAGAAGGCCATCCAGAATTGGCGGCCGGATTATTGGCGAGTGTAATAGCTTTTGCAGGCCAACGAACGGAACGAGCAATCGACGATTGAGTTGTCTCCATGATTGTCGGCACCGGCATTGACATAGCGGAAGTACCACGCATCGAAGCATCCATCTCTCGCTTTGGCGATCGCTTCCTGCGCAGGATTTTTACCGAGGCTGAAATCCGCTACTGCGACTCGAAGGCCAACCGCGTCGAGCGTTACGCGGCTCGTTTCGCGGCCAAAGAGGCTGCGATGAAGGCCATCGGCACCGGCTGGAATCACGGTGTGACCTGGCGTGATGTTGAAGTGTGTCGCCAGCCCGGGGGTCGTCCCACCATCGCATTCCACGGCAAGGCTGCCGAGTTCGCGGCCAAACTGGGCGCAGCCCACGTTGCGCTGTCACTTTCGCATACCAAAGAGTACGCCATAGCTCAGGTCATCCTGGAGAACTGACGTAATCGGTGGACGGGGCGAGTTGCCCTCGCCACACAGCGCTGAACGCTGAGAGCTTCTGTTAGACTGGCGCATTCTACGCCGAACCCAAATGTCCGTTATCAGTGCGACTTCGCCTATCAGCCGCACACGTACGGTAGAAACAACTGGCGAGTGGTCTCTGCTGGCCGGAGTCGCTATCAGTAGCTTCGCCGCGCTGTTGCTTGAACTGGCGCTCACCCGATTATTTTCCGTGGTGCTGTTCTATCACTTTGCCTTTCTCGCAATCTCCATTGCGCTGCTCGGCCTCGGTTCCGGCGGAGTATTCGCGTATCTGGGAAAGAGTTGGTTCGGCCGCTTCTCGACCCGCAATCTGCTTTCATGGTTCTGTGTTGCTAATGCCGTTGCGGTTCCCCTTGTGCTCGAGATCGTGCTTCACGTTCCCGTCTCACTGAGCTTGTCGAGAGCTAATTTTCTCCGGCTGACGGCAATCTATCTGGCTTCCGCAGTGCCTTTCTTTATCACGGGACTCGAGTTCTCAATCCTCTTTGCCCGTGAATCACAAAATATATCGCGACTGTACGGTGCGGATCTTCTGGGGGGCGCGCTGGCTTGTCTGGGAGTTGTTCCGCTTCTCAACTGGCTCGGCGGCCCAAACACCGTTTTGTTCGCGGGCCTGATGTCAGCCGTGGCTGGAGCCACATGGGTCGCCAATGCTAACGTTAGGAAATTGACACTCAACCTTGCCGCGGCTCTACTGCTGCTAATTGCCGTGAATTATTCAGGAAGGCTCATTGACGTTGTCTACGCCAAAGGCATGTTTCGTGATAAGGACTGGGTCGAGTTCGCGCGCTGGAACGCCATCTCCCGAGTGGAAGTAGATCGCCAAGGCGGAGCAAAGGCTGTGGTCATCGATGCCGACGCCTCCACCTACATCATGAACGCCGACCCCAATAAGTGGGAGGGTACGGAGTGGCAAAACAACTTAATGTCCGCGCCCCCGGCACTGGCCAACATTCTGCGGCCACATGGGGACTACGCAATCATCGGGCCCGGCGGCGGAGTCGATGTGCTTCGCGCGGTCGCGAATGGCAGCCCCAGCGTCACCGGAATTGAAATCAATCCAATCATTGCCAACACCGTGATGCGCGGCCGTTACGCGGATTATTCTTTTCATCTTTATGAGCGGCCCCAGGTGCACATTCAGGTCACCGACGGGCGATCATTTGTTCGCAACGCGAGGCAGAATTTCGACGTGGTCCAAATGACGCTCGTCGATACCTGGGCTTCCACCGCCGCGGGAGCATTCGCCCTAAGTGAGAACAGCCTCTACACGGTGGAGGCATTTCGAGAATACTTTGAGCACCTGAAACCCGACGGCATGGTCGCCATCACGCGCTGGGAGTTCCGCCAGCCGCGAGAAGCCTTGCGCGTAGTCTCGGTAGCGATGCAGGCTCTGCACGAACAGGGAACTGAGAATCCAGCCAGGAATTTCATCGTCGTCTCCGAAGGCGATCTGGACGAGGATGGAATCCCGGTCGTAGTGCTGGCCAAGAAGACCGCCTTCACTGCCGAAGAAGAGGAAGCGGTGCGATCTCACCTGAGGCGCAATCCCGCTCTGGTGGCGCTATATCTCCCCTCGGATACGAAGGCCAACACTTTTTCTGCTCTGATCGCGCGCAACGATCCTTACGCTTTTGCCCAAGAGTACGCATACAACGTGTCGCCGGTAAACGACAACGCGCCCTTTTTCTTCTTCACTCTGAAGCTGGATCAGATCCTCCATCGCGACGACTTGATCCAGGGCATCGACTGGAAGGTCAATCTGGGCGTCGCAGTGTTGGCCATGGTGTTCGTCATCTCTTGCGTTGCGGTACTCGCGTTTCTCGTGATCCCCATGGCAGTGAGGGGAGGACGCAAAGAAGAGCGGCCCATCCGGCTGTTGTATTTTGTCGCCGTAGGCTTGGGCTACATTCTGGTCGAGATCGCTTTCATTCAGCGCTTTGTTCTCTTTCTCGGCCACCCGACCTACGCGCTCACTGTTGTCGTGTTTCTGCTTCTTCTCTCGAGCGGTGCGGGCAGCTTGGCATCCCGCAAATGGCTGGCTCGCACTCAACGCGCCCGGATGCCGCTGGCATTTATTGCATGCGCTCTCCTCCTTTACGTTTTCGTCTTGCCCGCACTGCTGAACGCGCTGGTCGGCCTCCCCTTCGGAGCAAAGCTTTTGGTGAGCGCTGTTCTGTTGGCTCCTCTGGGATTTGCCATGGGGATGCCGTTTCCAACTGGTTTGCGAGCGCTGGCCGGCATCCCCGTGCCTGGGTTTCCCGTAGGCGACAAAGCTGATTTCCAGCAGAATGCCGTCGAGTGGGCATGGGCGATGAACGCAGGGTCCAGCGTACTAGGCTCCGTTCTCGCCATGGTCATTGCCATTCAGTTCGGGCTGAACGTCACTTTGGTTAGCGGAGCGGTGGCGTACGTGATGGCCATTCCACTCTCCGAAACTCTCAATCGGCGTCGTGCCTGACGGGAAGGCCACGCCAATGGTCTGCTATTATGCTGGCATTCGTTTTTTGCCGGTTGCGACGGAGTTAGTCGCCATGAGGTTCTTGGGGAGAGTGATTGCCTAGTCAGAAACAGCTGAAGTGGTCGGAATTGAAGGTCGGGCTCACGGTGCTGGTTTCCAGCATCACTCTTGGCATTCTGATCCTGCTCATGAGTGGCACGGGGGGCGTCCTTACCCGCAAGATCCTTCTGATCTCGTTTTTCGATAATGCCGGCGGTTTGCGAGAGGGCGCGCCGGTGCGGCTTCAGGGCGTCGACATCGGCAACGTCACCGGAATCCGGGTTGTGTCTGATCCCAAGCGGCGGCTTACGCCGGTCGAAGTGATTCTCAAGGTCAATACCAAATACCGCGCCAACTTGCACAAGGACTCACTCACAACGCTTTCCACCGCCGGCGTACTGGGCGAGACCTATATCGATATCGACAGCTCTCAAGCCCACGGTCCCGAGGTCCAGGCAGGGGACGTGCTACCTACGCGCGATACACCCGATATTCAGGATGTGGTTCGCGCCAGCCAAAGCACCCTGCAAAATCTGGACGCCCTGGAGAAACGCGTCGATCGGATTCTGGCATTTATAGAGAGCGGGCAGGGATCCATCGGTAAGGTTATCTACGATCCCGGCCTCTATGATCGCCTCAATGCCACCGTCGCTCAGTTTCAGGGCTTGGTGAACGACGTGGTTTCGGGTAAGGGCAGTATTGGCAAGCTTCTGGTCGACGACCAGCTTTATCGAAACGCAAATGCAACAGTAGACAAGTTGAACGGGATCATCGACGAGCTGAATGCGGGCAAGGGTACAGCCGGTAAGTTCTTGAAGGATCCAACTCTCTACAACACGGCTAATGAGACTATCGCTAACGTCAAGAAGCTAACCGATAACGTGAACGCCGGCAAAGGTGCCCTGGGATTATTGGCCAAGAACCAGGAGTTTGCTGACAAGCTGCACAACACGATGAACAAACTCTCGGAACTCAGTGACCGTCTGAATTCAGGCCAGGGAACCATAGGAAAACTGCTCCAGGATCCGGCTGTATACGACAATACCAATCAGCTGCTGGTGGACACGCGAGAACTGATCAAAGCCATACGCCAAGACCCCAAGAAGTATCTAACCATTCACTTGAAGATTTTCTGAAGTTCTCAATGCTCACGTAGCTCCGGACGCCTTCTAGGGAACTTAAACGACAGCAGGCTGATTCCGCTCACCCGATGAAGTTGACTCCGCCTGCTCATGGGCATGGTAGCTGGAGCGCACCATCGGCCCCGATTCCACGTGGCGGAAACCAAACCGCAGGGCCTCGTTCTTCAAGTATCGAAACTCATCTGGCGTGTAGAACAAAGCAATGGGTAGGTGGTCGCGCGACGGCCGCAGGTACTGGCCGACGGTCAAGATGTCGACACCGCGTGAACCCAGGTCGCGAAATACTTCGATCAATTCGGGGATCGTCTCCCCCAGACCAACCATCACGCCGGATTTCGTCACCATCCCCGGCGAAAACTGCTTGGCATTCTCCAGCAGCCGCAGAGTCCGTTCATAGCGAGCCCCGGAGCGGACCACCCGGTAAAGCCGCGGCACGGTCTCCGTATTGTGATTCAGGACGTCAGGCTTGGCATCGAGAACAACGCGCAACGCCTCATCCATGCCCTGGAAATCGGGAATCAGAACTTCAATACGGCAGTCCGGAGACAGCTCACGAATCTGGTGAATGGTCTCTGCAAAAACTCGCGCTCCACCCAGGTTGTCATCGTCTCGATTGACGCTGGTAACGACCGCATGCTTCAAGCCGAGCGTTGCCACTGCTTCCGCGACACGCCGCGGCTCGTCAAAATCGATTGACTCAGGTTTGCCCTTCGGGACCGCGCAAAAACCGCAGCGCCGAGTGCACACATCGCCCAGAAGCATAAATGTGGCAGTTCTGTGATTCCAGCACTCTCCGATATTGGGGCACTGCGCCGACTCGCACACCGTATGCAAGCCCAAACCACGGGCCAGTTTTTTCAGATTATGGAAGTTCTCGCCTACCGGAGCTTTAGCCCGAAGCCATTGCGGCTTGGGTTGCCGGATCGGCCGCCCGAGGTCAATCTGGACGAACTGTGAAGCGCCTGCCATCGATCAGTCAATTCTACATGCTTCATTGACGATTCGCGAAGCTCTCGGAAAACCCTGTCACCACGGAGACGCAGAGAGAAGCTTTAATTTCAAAAGCACAGGAGTATCCGCATTCATAGAAAGGCTTTAGGAAGTTCTCTGTGCCTCTGTGTCTCTGTGGGGATGTGAAGCAGTCCAGTTTGGCAGCGGCGAGCCAGCCCGAAATGTACCTGCCGTTCTACGGAGTCGGTTACACGTATCTGACGTTGGTTGCCCGAACCGATGCATCGCCAGAGCTTTTTGGACGAACCCTCGTCGAGCAGGTGCAGAAAGCAGATCGAATGATGGCCGTCTACGATGTGCGCAGTGTGGAACAACTGATGTCCGAATCGCTGAGCCCGAGCCGTTCTTATCTTTGGCTGATTGGAGGCTTCGGGCTGACGGCGCTGGCGCTTTCGGCGATCGGGATCTTTGGCGTGATTTCCTTTACCATGGCGCAGCGAACATCGGAATTCGCTATTCGCCTGGCCCTGGGCGCGTTGCCCGGGCAGTTGTTGCGGATGATTCTTGGCGAGGGATTACGGCTCACTCTGGCGGGAATTGCTCTTGGCGTCGCAGGATCGATCGCATTGACCCGGCTTATTTCGAATTTTCTATTCGGAGTAACGCCGACCGACCCGATCACCTTTGCTTTCGTTTGTATGGTTCTGGTGCTTTGCGCGTTGGCCGCTTCGTTTGTGCCGGCGCGGAGAGCAACGGCCTTGGATCCGAAAGTGCCATTAAGAAATGAGTGATCGAATCGCTTGCCGGGATTCGCCGTTTGTGGCGCGTCGGCTGTACTATTCACGTCCCACACCCAGCGCGTCGGCTACGCGATTGATGTAGTTGAACCATGAGGCGATCAGCGTGATCTGGAGGATTGCCTTGTCGTCGAATCCGGCGGCTCGGAGTCGGTCGTGGTCGTCTTTCCAGATTTTGGTGGCGTCCTTGGTGAGTTTGACTACGTAATCCAGCATCACGCGCTCTTGTCTGGTGATCGGAGCGGTTGTGTAGTCCTTCTTCAGAGCTTCGACGAGCGTTTCATCCAGCGTGACTCGACGCAGAAACTCTGCGTGGGATTCGATTCAATAGACGCAGCGGTTGGTGACCGAGACCATGGTCGTGATCATTTCGTGCTGCCGGCGGGTTAACGGCAAATCCGGCGACATCAGCACGCCGAAGGTAGCGAAGGCGTGGTGCAGCGCGTCGGGAATCAGACTGTGGGAGGCGACGATTGCAGACCCGCCTCCTTCGACCGGATGCACTGGCACGGCGTACTCGCTGGGATAGAGGAGCTTCTGGTCTTCCATGGCTTTGCGCAGCTTCTCATCCGCCTCGGTGAGAGGGATGGTGCGGATCCACGTCATAAAAATGCTTGCCTCCGATCGGGGAATTTCCTTACAATTCGTGGCCAGTTAACCTAAATTGAGACAGCCGCATGTGCCAATACCCGAATTGTATTACTCGGGTTGGGCTGACAGATTCATTCGTGGAACGCCCGCGCGGAGGATCGAGTCGATGAGCATTGTGGTGTGGAAGGTCATGCGCCGGCTGCCTAAGCCGTTATTGCTGGCCTTGCTGTTCTTTGCGCTGGTGGCAATTTGCCGGGCTTAGCCGCCCCCTACAAGTAAATTCACAGCCAGCGGACACCCCTTGAGGGAGTGATGTATTCTCTGTAGCTCGGGCCGCGAACCAGGCTCGGGCACACTTGGAACCCATTACCCACTTTCTGACCGGCGCTTGTATGGGACGCGCCGGATTGAATCGCAAGACGGCTCTTGCCACGGCGACGGTGACCCTGGCGGCGGAAGCGCCTGATCTGGATGTGCTCGGCGAGTTCAAGGGACGGGTTTTTGGCTTTGCGCATCATCGCGGCTTTACTCATTCTTTCCTGGGCATCGCGCTGGTATCGACTGCGGTGGTCGGCTTCGTGTATTTAATTTGGCGGCTGCGGGGGCGGAAGCTCAAGGACGCCAATTTGCCGCCGCGCTGGGGATTGCTGTTTGGGTTCGCCTATCTTGCCGGGTTGAGCCATATTCTGCTCGATTACACGAATAATTATGGCGTGCGCCCGTTCTGGCCGTTCTTGGAAAAATGGTATTCGTGGGACATCGTCTTCATCGTTGAGCCGCTCATTCTGATCTTTCTAGTTTTAGGACTGGTGCTTCCCGCTTTTTTTTCCTCGATCGATCGCGAGATCGGGGTGCGCCGCAAGCAGCCCGCGGGCCGCTGGGGCGCATCTCTCGCGTTGCTTGGTGTAATTGCTTTGTGGGGAGTGCGCGACTATGAGCACCGGCTCGCGGTGAACGCGATCGAAGCCCGCACCTACGAGAGCGCCGACCCGATCCGTGCCTCGGCCTTCCCCCTGTGGTGGAGTCCATTCCGCTGGGTCGGCGTAGTGGAGACCCGGAACTTCTTTGCCACGATGATGGTTGATTCGTCGGCTCCCGAGGTCGATCCCGATGGCGAAATGCAGATCATCTACAGGCCTGAGGAAACTCCGGTGACGCTGGCAGCCAAGCGATCCTATCTTGGGCGTGTCTATCTCGACTGGGCGCAATACCCGATCACCGAGACTGAGCCGCTTGCATCGGGAGAGCAGGGGTTCATCGTTCGCTTCAAGGATCTGCGCTTTCAGCAGCCCGGGCAGACGAGTCGAAATGTTCTCACGGGCAGTGTGGTGCTTGATCGCAACTTGAAAATCGTGGGTGAATACTTTGGATTGAAGAAGGGAAGCACCACGCCGGAAGGT
The DNA here is from genome assembly GCA_963837015.1 of uncultured Acidobacteriota bacterium. Classification (GTDB taxonomy): domain Bacteria; phylum Acidobacteriota; class Terriglobia; order Terriglobales; family Acidobacteriaceae; genus JABDBE01. The sequence goes on from CAWIMI010000028.1 coordinate 24,579, forward strand.
ACCGGATCTGATTAGTCTTAAGTCGCAGAGATCGGTGAGAATTTCCGGCGAAGATGTGGAAAGAACCGCGAATTCGGATTCGTGACAGTCCTTTGACTTGACGCCGCTGCCATCACAGGCCACAATCTTGTTTGGGATTTTTGTCCTACCGAGGTGATCCATCATGCTGGCTTATTTGTTTGTGGTCCTCGCCGTGGCGGTCCGGTTCATGCCCCATCCCTGGATGTTTACGCCGGTCGTCGGCGCGCTGCTATTCTTTGGGGCGCGCGGACCACGCCGGCAGCTCTGGATCCCGTTCGTGCTGCTTGCCGCTTCGGATGTGGTGCTGACCAAGTTGGTCTACTCGTATCCCTTCAGCTGGGATCACTACGTGACCTTCGCTTGGTATGCGGCAGTGATCTGGCTGGGCACACGGCTGGGCGCTAAGACCAAGTGGATTCCTGTGATCGGTGCTGCGCTTGCCAGTTCGGTTTCGTTTTACTTGATCACGAACCTGGTGGCTTGGGCGTGGCTGGATATGTATCCAAAGAATCTCAGCGGTGTGGTGGAGTCTTACGTCGCCGCGCTGCCGTTTTTCCGCCATGCAGTTGTTGGCGATTTGATTTTCACGGTCGCGATGTTCGCTGCACCTATGGCGGTGCATGCGTTATCTGGAGCATTCGGTCACCAGAGTGATCATGCGGCGGCGTAAGTCGTAAGTTGCAGAGATCGAGGAGAACATACGGGGAGAGGACCTGATCCTGGCTTGGACTCTCTCCGAATCCTACGTGCCCTTCGCGGCTAAGACTTTTCTCTTCTTTCTGCGCATCACCAGCCATACCACCAATCCTACGAGAATGGCCTCCAGGATTAAATAGTAATGCTGCCGGAACAGGCTCCCGAACAGGTGGACGACGCCCGGGCCGAACTTGATGGTCAGCAGTCCCAGCGACAGGAAACGCACCATGCGGCCGGAGAAGATCGCCACCAGGAAGCGAACGAACCCCATCTCCGACACTGCGGCCGCCAGCACAAATATCTTGAAGGGCACGGGCGGCGGAAGCATCGCCGGCAACATCAGACTCCAGAACGGATGGTGATCGAACGCAGCATGAATCTTTTCGAAGCGTTGCGGAGGAATGCGTTTGCGCAAGAGTTCCTCGCCGCCCTTGTAGCCAATCACATAAATAACGATGCTGCCCAAGGTGGATCCGGCTGACGCCATCACTGCGTACAAAAGAAATCGTCCCGGGTTCTGGTAAACGTACCCGGCCACGACCGCATCCACGGGAAGGCCGATGAAGGCGCCATCGAGCACAGCCACCACCAGCACGCCCCACGCGCCCAAGGGCTTCAGCAGTGCCCACAGGAATGCGGTGTAGCGGGATAGGATGTGCTTGATCGTCTTCAAGGTATGAGACTAAAAGTGTACGCGAAAGGGCAAAATTGGTAGAGACGTAGCTCGCTATGCCTCTGTAGGTTACAGGCTAGTCGTGCTTTGTGTTTCCGCTTAGCAACTGCAGGGCGTGGGGAAGCAGGTCAATCACGGCTTCTAGCGAATCCACTGCGCCAGCCGGGCTTCCCGGCAGATTCAAAATCAAAGACTTTCCTCGCACTCCGCACACTCCGCGGCTGAGCGCGGTAAATGGCGTCTTCTTCGCGCCTTCAGACCGCATGCGCTCGGCCACGCCTTCAAGCAGGCGTTCGCAGACGGCGCGGGTGGCTTCGGGCGTGACATCACGTTCCGCGATTCCGGTTCCTCCAGTGGTCACAACCAGCTGCGCTTCCTGCACCCAGTAGGCAATTGCGGTTTGAATGGCGGCTTGCTCATCGGGGACAACTTCCGTTCCCATGAGCGAAAAGTTCTTTTTTCTGAGGAGTTCTGCAACCGCCGGCCCGGAAACATCCGCGCGATCGCCGCGGGCACAGGAATCGCTAACTGTTATTACGGCTGCGGTCAGGGCTTCAGGAGTCGAGGAGGACATCTTCTTCTTCCTCCTCTGGTTTTCCGCCGCCGCCGCCATCGCGCTGTGCCTCGTCCAGTTGCCGCAGACCTTCCATCAACAAGCCCTGGGTGTTCAACTGGGTCGTCTGCTGGGTGGTCTTGCCTTCAAAGTTGACTTCAAAGTTTCCATCCGTCCATCGCAAAACCTTGAACACCGCCGGATCACCAAGCAGCGCGCCATAAGTAGCGTGAGTGACCTGGCCTTCTTTGAAGTACAGTTCGCACCTGTCGTCTTTGTTGGTCAGCGTGAGGGAACAGCTCTTGCGGCCCATTTCCAGGGACTGCACCAGGTCGATCACATTCATCTGTAGCAGACTCCCGCGCAGTACGCCGTCCGAAGGAACCGTCTTGGCCATCTTTTCCAGCGCGATCTTGTCGATCACCCGCTTGATGCGCTGAGTGGCTTCGCGGAGGAAGAACGGTTTCTCGACGAAATCGTCCACCGGAAGATCGGCCGTGCTCAGCTTTTCGCTGATGTCGGCCTTGGTCGCCACCAGGATGACCGCGGCTCCGGCAGTTCTGGGGCGACTTCTCAGCTTTTCAACCAACTGGCGTCCATCCATGCCGGGCATGCGATAGTCGCAAATCAGCAAGTCGGGAGGATCGTCGACCGCTTTCAGCAGCGCATCGGCTGCATCGGTTGCGGTGGTAACCATGGCGAGCGGCGTCAGTGCCCCACGCAGCAACCCCAGCACCATCGGATTGTCATCCACCAGCAAGACTCGGACGTTGTTTGCCATGGAATGCGCTATGTCTTTTTGCGGACGCGGCGGTAATCGCCGCTCTTCCCGCCGGACTTCCGTTCGAGCACGATTTCGCGAATCTCGATGCCCTTATCGAGCGCCTTCAGCATATCGTACACGGTGAGCGCGGCGACGCTGGCGGCCATGAGGGCTTCCATCTCCACGCCGGTCACCGCCGTAGTTGAAACTTTCGAGGCGATCGCGACGCCATTCTCGCACAGCCGCATTTGCACATCAACGTGGGCCAGCGGCAAAGGATGGCACATAGGAATCATATCGGCAGTTCGCTTCGCCGCCATGATTCCGGCGAGACGCGCCACCTCCAGTGGATCGCCCTTGGGATTTTTGGGCAAGGCTCTTAATACCTTGGGCTTGATGGCCACGAAGGCGCTGGCCTCGGCTTCGCGCGTAGTGGGGTTTTTAGCGGAAACGTCAACCATTCGGGATCGTCCGGAATGATCGTAATGGGAGAGCTTCTTGGGCATCCGAAAGCTATCTTACTAGAAGCTCTCGGACAAATGGCTGGCAATGCGGCACGAGAAATATGTGCGGCGAACGCATGTTTTTCTAATTGGCAGCTCCGGGCAATCGAGTCCGCTGCACGGCCAGAGGATACCGCCCATTCCTCGCCAGCAACCGATCGGTGCGTCGCATTCTCTTCCAGTCGTATTCGTAGGCGGTTCCGCAGGTGAGGCAGATCTGATAATGCTGGCCATCGCCGCCAAGTCGTGGCCAGGTAAACCGGTGGGGGCAGAAGTCTCCGAAGAGTCGCTGAAAGAATTTCATGTCGTCGCTCGCTTGCGCGCCGGGCCAGATTCTATGGCGCGATCTGTTTTGAAGAGTGGCGGGTGAATCGATTGGACTACGATCCGTGCACACTTTCAAATTACGGGAGTGCATGTCGAGCACAGGTTACCGCGTGCATGGAAGAGACGGATCCCGCCGGGTCGGTTGACGAAAAATCGGCTAATGCACCAGGAATGTTCAACTGGGTTACTTGCCTCCTTAGAGCAGCTAGTTGGCACCAGGCGGTCGTGTCGTCGTTACCTAAGAGAACTGCCCGGTTTCGGCGCACGGGTGTCTAATCGTTGCATGGAATCTTTCCATCGCGTCGGATCGGCACAGCTGGGCGTGTTCTTCGGAATTGGCGTGGTGACATTCTCCCTCATGGGTTGTTCAGGCTCACAGTTTCAACGCGACTATGAGCATGCAGTTCATGAGAACCCTCCTGGAGTTGAGCTAGAGATTCGAACTCGGGGAGGCAGGGAACAATTTGCTCCGTCGGAAGCAGTTCCGTTTGAAGAAATTTACACATCAAAGTTCCCGGGGATGTGGCACATTGAGATCCTAGATGGCTGGAATGAGGCAGCAGACTCGGAGATCATACACATTACCGATGGCAAGGCTAGTTGGGAAAAGCCGTGGATGTACGCCATTATCTGTTGTGATTCGCGCCACGTCTGGCTGAGTCAGGACCCACTTCGCCTTCCGTACAAACTGTTTGCCAATCGTGCCCCTGGGGGATGGGTTAACCCCGAGTGGTACACGCTCCAACTGCCGAACAAACCAGGAAAGTATCTGGTCTACGTAATGAGCGCGCGCGTGTTCGGGTATACGAGTAGCACCGCTACATACCATGGTAAAGGAGTTCCGGTCTCCTCGAACCTTCTCAAACTCGTGGTAAAGTAAGCTCAACCCGAGCCTGGACAATGTGGACAAACTTCTCGTGGACATTGCGGATCTTCGAGTTATTGCGGTAGATTTCGGGAGCGCTACCGCATCAGCAGTGGAACCCATTCGCCTGCGGCGATCCGTTCGCGGTCAGGCGGAATCACAATGTAGCAATTTGCTGACGCCGTCGCGGCAATGTCCCCTGATCCTTGCCAGCGCACCAACTCGACTTCGGCTTGCTCGAACTCTCCAGAGAGGATCGCGGGTAAGAAACGCTTCAGGCCGGTTTTGGTCTTGATCTCGGACTTGAGCTTGGCGTGAAGGAAAATTAGTTTTCGCGGTGTCATGCCGGCGAGGGCTTCCAGAACCGGCCGGGCGAAGAGTTCGAATGTGACCATGGTCGAGACCGGGTTTCCTGGCAGGCCCAAAAAATATGTATGGCCTTCGGGGGCCAAAGCTCGGCTTTCTTTTGTGCTCTTATCGGCACGGCTGAAACCGCGCCCGCCTGAGGGGTGGCCCTCCGAAGGAGCATCCTTTTCGGAGCTTTTGAAAGCGTGTTCCTTGCCTTCGCGGGCGGGGGCGCCCGCGCCACACGGGATGCGTCCGAACACTACTGGTCGCCCTGGTTGAATCTGCGCTCCGGTGAAGAAGAATTCTGCTTTGAGTTCGGACAGAGCCTGCTCCACCAGATCATATTTCCCCATGGAGACTCCGCCGGTCAGCAGGAGCAGGTCGGCCTCAAGGCCGTCTGCGATCAGATCTTGCAGGCGTTCTGGCTCATCCGGGGCAATGGGCAGTAACACAGGCTCTCCGCCAGTGGCTTGAATTTGCGCTGCCAATGAGTAGGTATTGGAATTGCGAATCTGGTTGGGTGCGAGGCGCACGTCGATGTCGGCCAGCTCATCTCCGGTGGCAAGGACGGCAACCCGAGGCCGCGAATAGACCATCAGGCGCGATCGTCCGACCGATGCGGCGACGGCAATCGCCGAATGATCCAGACGCACGCCCGGAGACAGCAGGAGGTCGCCTCTCTTTGCCTCGGCCGCGATGGGAACGATGTTGTCCCCGGAAGCAATTCCCTTTGTGATCGTGACCTGATCGCCGTTTCGCGACGTGTACTCGACCATCACGACGGCATCGCTGCCTGGAGGCGCAGGCGCGCCGGTCATGATGGCTGCCGCTTGGCCGGAGTTTACTTTGAGCGTTGCGTCTGCTGCCGCTCCCGCTTTGATCTCGGCGATGACTTTCAACGTTGCGGGGAGCTTTGCCAGGTCCGCCGCGCGGACTGCGTAGCCGTCGCGCGTTGCACGTGGGAATGGAGGAAAGTTGCGATCGGCAAGTACTGGCTCGGCCAAGACCTGGCCTGGGCTGTCGAGCAGTTCCACTGATTCTTTCCCCCGAGGACGCAAGGTCGCTGCGTGCTCTTCGACGACATGGCGGGCCTGTTCAAAGCTCAGAATGGCTGCGCGAGCGGGCATGGAGAAGATAATACGACAGCTGAGTGGGAAAAAACGTGCAATGGGGGCCCGTTCGAGTCGAAAGGCTGGTGCCACGCTGCTTGGTGATTTTATGTTTTGAGGCGAGCCTGCACTTCTTGGGAATCGGTTGCGTACATCATCGCCATTTCGACATCCACGACTCCGGCGCGAACGAGTTTCTCCAGCTCGCCATCAAAGTGTTGCATGCCCTCGGAGGCGCCAGCCCGCATGGCCTGAAGCAGATTCTCGCCCGAGGAATCGTTCGCCTCCATGCATGCCTGGGTACGGGAATTCGCTTTGATCATCTCGACCACCGCGATTCGCCCCTTCCCGTCTTTGCGTGGAATAAGGCGTTGCGAAATGATGTAGCGAAAGCTTCTCGCTAGCCGGCTGCGAATCGACGACTGATCGCACTGGCCAAATGAGCTGACCACGCGTTCCACGGTTTTGGCGACGCTCACCGTGTTCAGGCTGGTAAGAACGAGGTGACCGCTTTCGGCGGCCTCCAAAACCATTTCCATGGTTTCGCGATCGCGCATCTCGCCCACCATGATCACGTTCGGCGCCTGCCGCAATGCCGCCCGCAATGCGACAGCGGTGCTCGGGGTATCGCTGTGCAGCTCGCGCTGGTGAATGGTGGCCCGCTTGTGATTGTGCAAGAACTCGATGGGATCTTCGATGGTCAGAATGTGGCAAACTTGTTCCTGGTTGATGCTGTCGAGCAGCGCGGCCAGGGTCGACGACTTTCCTGAGCCTCGCGGCCCTGTGACCAGCACAATGCCCTCGCGGAGGTAGGCCACTTCGGCCAGCGGCTGCGGCAGGCCCAGTGAAGCCAGAGCTGGAATCGAAGTCGCGATGACCCTCATCACCACGGCGCAACTGCCGCGCTGGATAAAGACGTTCACGCGGAAACGGGCGACTCCCGGAAGTCCAAAGGAAACGTCGCAAAAACCCTGTTCGCGCAAAATGGCAATCGCCTGTTTGTTCTCGCCGATGAGATCAGAGGCAAGGCGGCGCGTATCGTCGGCGCTGAACGGGTGAAGTCCCGCGCCTTGCACCGCTATCAGTTGGCCATTGACTTCCACTTGGGGCATACGCCCGGGCGAAAATATGAGATCGCTGACTTGACTGTTCGCACGCAAGATAGACGCCAGCAGGGCGTGCGTCGCCACGGAGCCCGAGCCAGTCGAGGGCTCGAGAACTACGGAGATTGGAGCATGACCCGGGGCTGCCATAATTCGCTTGGAAGGACTCAAGCGGGACTGAGTTCCGCAATGAAGGCCTGAACCTTAATCTAGCGAAATGGGCAGCAGGGTTCTACGAAGAACGTCACTGGCATAACACCTTCGTAATGAAGTCTAAAGGGGGTTCCCGCAGGGGGCTCGGCACAAGAAAAGGGCGGCCTTCGCAGCCGCCCCTCAAAACAATCAGCGTTTGAACTGCGGTTTATTTCTTCGTAGTCGCAGGCTTTTTCTTGGGCGTACCGTAACTGGTCTCGACCGTGGATCCGAGTCCCTGCAGCATGGCCTTGGCCTCTTCCGCATGCGGACCAGTAGGCGCCAACTCGAGGTATTTCTGGAAAGCTTCGGCGGTACCGGGAGGGGCCACCATCTTGTCTCCTTGCAGCGTGGCCGCGCCGATCAGATTGGTTCCCTTCCAATAGTAGGCATCGGCTCGGGCCGGATCGGCGAGAATCGCCTTATCAAAAGCGTCAACAGCGGCTTTCCGCATATCCGAATTGTTGGTGGTGTTGGCATTCGTTAAGATCGCTCCCAGATTGAAGTAATACATACCTGCGCCGGCAGGGTCTAACTGTGCTGCCTGGTTGTAAGCTTTGACCGCGTCGTCGGTCTTGCCGAGCTGGGCCTCCGCCTTGCCCAGGTTGTTGTATAGCTGGGCAAGCATCTTGACCGAATCGGGTGGTTTCGGACTGGGGGCGGCGTCCAAGGCCTTCTGCCTCATTTCCGTGGCCTTCTGGTAATCGGCAGCCGCGGCTTCGTAGCGCTTCTTTTTTTCCGCGGTGTCGGTCTGCTTGGTAGCCGACCCCAGTTCGTAATCACCCAGTTTGGCCCAGAGGACATCGCGGCTCGGATCCATCTGTGTCGCTTCCGTAACCTGAGCGATGGCAGTTTCGTAATCCCCTGCATCCGAGGCTGTCTTGGCTGCGGACAGCTTTTCGTTCAAAGTCTTGATGGTGCTGTTTTCTTTGGCAACCTTCGCCGCCTGTTCCTGCTGCGCCTTGATTTGTTCTGGGGTTAACCCCGAACCCTGGGCCGCCGCCGCTGCCTCCTTCTTCATGTCAAAATCCAGGGTGTTCTCGTCGTTGCTGGCCGTAAACCCGTTGTAATGAAAAATTTCCTTGCCGTCGGTGCCGAAAAGAGTGACTTTGTAGTGGCCGAGTTGAATCCCCAGGGAAAAGTATTCGCCCTTACCGTTGGTTTTGATGTCGTACTTCCGGCCGGTGTCGGCGTTCTGCCATTCCACCGTCGCGCCGACAATCGGTTTACCGTCCGCGTCTTTGCAGACGCCTTTCACGCTGCCTGTGTCCTGGGCGAATGCGGGGCTCGCGCACAGCCCAACTACCAACATAAAAAGCGCCAGCACTATCAAATATTGCTTCATCGTTGTTGCCTCCGGATCAAACTTGAATTTCTGCTTTCTGACTCTTGCGTGCTACGCCTTCTCAACTGCTTCGCAGTAACGGACAGGATCTGCCGCGCCAGCCTCCTGAAAGGCGCGCAGCCGCAGCACACAACTATCGCACACTCCGCAGGCGCGATCTTCCTGACTGTAACAAGACCACGTTAAATCGAAGGGAGCGCCCAATTCAAGGCCAAGCGTCACAATCTCACGTTTGCGCAGGCCGATCAGCGGAGTCACGATTTCGATGCGGCCTTCCTTCGTTCCCGTTCTTATTACCTCATTGAAGGCGCGATAATAGGCGGGTCGGCAATCAGGATAGCCCGAGCTGTCCTGTTCCACGGCGCCGATGTAAACCTTTTCTGCCCCCAGAACCTCGGCCCAGCTCACCGCGACTGACAAAAAGTGTGCGTTGCGGAAGGGCACGTAAGTTATCGGAATCTCGTGCCCAAAAGTCGTGGATGTCGGAACCGCAATATCGCGATCGGTCAACGCCGATCCGCCAATCGCATGCAGAGCCTCGTTTCGAACTAACAGCTTGTCACGAATCCCCAAGCGATCGCAAATCTCCAGGAATGCCCGCCGCTCTCTTTCTTCCGTACGCTGACCGTAACTGATGTGTACGGCAGCGGCGTTGAACTCCCGCGCCGCCAGGGCGGCGCAGACACAGGAGTCCATCCCGCCACTGAGCAGGACTACAGCGCGAGATTTGGGCTCTCTTGCCATGTAGGATATTGCACCCCAGAGTCACAGAGACAGAGAGAAATCAAGAGGCGAACGAACTTGTCAGAGCTCAGAACTGGTCTCACCCAATCGCCGCCGATTGTTGCCTTCTCTGTGGCTCTGCGTCTCTGTGGTGAAAGATTTATACGCTCTTCATCGCGGGGTCCCAAATAAATTTGTGGACCTGCAAGCCCAGGCGAGCCGGGACGTTGTCCGCCAGCATCCATTCCGCGAGTTCGCGCGGATCTAGCAAACAATGCGAACTGTCTCGTGCACCACTTGAGTCTTTGCTGAACGCCGGCGAAAACAATACAGCGTTCACCCGGCGATCCAAATGGTGGCGCGCGACAAAATCACGCGCGAACTCGTAGTCAGTCCGGTCACTCAGGACGAACTTCACCTCGTCCGCCGAATCGAGCGTCTCCAGGTTGTGAATGTGGAAGCTATCGGCTTCACCTGAATCCGGACATTTCACGTCCACGATCTTGACCACCCCCTTCGGCACCCGCTCGAGCGGACGTTCGCCGCTGGTCTCGAGCAAAACCGTGTAGCCATCGTCCAGCAACCGCTGCATCAGAGGCACGACTTCCCGCTCCTGCAGCATGGGCTCGCCGCCCGTGATCTCGACCAGACCGCTGGCACTGAGATGCTCGACTTCTTCCGCGACTTCTTCCACGGTCATGCGATGCCCGCCGCTGAATGTGTACTCGCTGTCGCACCAGGAGCAGCGTAGATTGCATCCGGTCAGACGCACGAACACGCAAGGGAGTCCGGCGTGCGTGGACTCGCCCTGGATCGATTTGTAGATTTCTGTGATCTGCATATGGGAACCGGGAACCTGCAATCGACCACCGTGTTCCTGAAACCGTTAGTCCGCGTAGGTGGCGGTTGTCGAATCGGTCTCAAACACCGTTACCTGTTTGACCCGAACCCGGCCGCCGGTCGCGCGATCGAGCCTTCGGTTGGTCTCATCGTAGAAATACTTGGCCAAATTTTCCGCCGACGGATTCAATTCAGTGAAAGGCTCCAGATCGTTGATCATCTGATGATCCAGCCGGTCAATGGTGGGGCGCATTACCTCGCGCAACTCCTTGAAGTCGAGCAACAATCCGGCCTTGTCCAGTTCTTTGCCGGCGAGCGTTACCCGCACCTTGTAATTGTGCCCGTGCGGATTCTCGCACTTGCCCTTGTAGTTGCGCAGGTAGTGTCCTGCGGCGAAAGAATCGTCTACTGTAACCTCGAACATGAACCCTCATGGCGGTCCTCGCATGGTGAAACATGCGGGCTAGCCTAACTAATTATTGTACCGCGATAGAGCGATCTTCGATGAGGCAGGGCGTTTTCGACAGGGCCTGACGGGCGGAGGATGCCCGTCCTCCATTAGAAGAGCCGTATGGCCTTAGCTTGTTCGATCGCAGACACTTTCCTGAGCTCCGCCAACACCGGCTCAGGCACGACTCCGTCGACGTGCACCACCGCAATGGCTTCGCGTGGTTTCGCATTCCCGGCACGGCGGCCAAGAGAGAAATCGGCGATATTGATTTTGTGATTGCCCAGAATCGTGCCGACTTTTCCAATCACGCCGGGAACGTCGCGATTGCGCAAATAGATGAGATTTCGTTCGAGCGGAGCTTCCACTTCAATTCCATCCACGTGCAGCAAGCGTGGGTCATTCTTATGCAACACTGCGCCCTTGACGACGTGCTCTTCCTCGCGAGCCTTGACCGTAATCGAGAGGACGCTCCCCGCTCCTCCCGTCGAACCTTTGGGCTTGCGTTCTTCGTGAATGCGCAAGCCGCGCGAGGAAGCAATGGCAGCCGCGTTCACCAGGTTTGCTTTCTCTTCCAGAGCTTCATTCAAAATGCCTTTGATCGCACCGTTGCGGATTAGCTCCGTCTTCCACTCGGCAATGTGCCCGCTATAGGCGAGCGAAATCTCCTCCAACGCGCCTTCGCTTACTTGGGCCAGGAAAGAGCCCAGTCTTTCCGCGAGAACGATGTAGGGTTGCAGTTCAACATACTCATCGTGCGAAACCGAAGGCACATTGACCGCATTCTGGATTACTCCGTGTTTCAGATATTCCTTCACCTGCAGCGCAATCTGATAGCCCACCGCCTCTTGCGCCTCATGGGTTGAGCCGCCGATGTGAGGAGTGAGAATCACGTTGTCCAAGGCTGTGAGTGGGGAGCTCTTCAGGGGCTCCTCGACAAAAACATCCAGCGCAGCGCCGCCCACATGGCCCTTTAGAGCGTGAGCGATAGCTGCTTCGTCGACCAGTTCACCCCGCGCACAGTTCACCAGCCGCACGCCACGCTTCATCATCTTCAAGGATGCGGCGTTGATCATGCCGGTGGTTTGGGGAGTAAGACCAACATGCAGGGTCAGATAATCCGACATTGCGTAGACTTCATCCAGCTTGACGATTGTGATGCCCTGGTCCTTGGCTACCGCGATTGAGACAAATGGATCGTGCGCGATGATCTCCATCCCGAAGGCTCGTGCCCGTCGCGCGACTTCCATCCCAACGCGCCCCAGTCCCACGATGCCCAGCGTCTTGCCCCGCAACTCCGTGCCCTGCAGAGATTTTTTTTCCCACTTGCCAGCATGCATCAACTCGTTCGCGCGACAGAGGTGACGCGCCAAAGCGAGCATCATCGCTAAAGTGTGTTCGGCCACGGCAACTGCATTCGCTCCGGGCGTGTTCATGACCGCTATGCCCTGGCGGGTTGCAGGCTCCAGCTCGATGTTGTCTACGCCCACGCCGGCTCTCCCGATTACGCGCAGCTTGCGAGCATGGGCCAGCAGTTCGGCGTTCACCTGAACGGCTGAGCGCACGATCAACGCATCGGCAGACCCTAGTTGAGCCGCCAATCCGCCTTCCATCTGCTCGGGTGTAACGATAATCCAGCGCGGCTCCCGTAACAGGTCAACGGCGGAAGCAGATATTTTTTCAGCGATAACAATTTTCATTTGCGGTTAAACCAGCCACGGATTTTCACGGACTCTACGGATCGGTGAGAATCCGTGGCGGGTTGTCCGGACAATCAGGTGCGTGCGACCAGTTCAGTTCTCGCTGATTTCGCGTAAACCTCCTGAGCGGCGCGTACCGCGACGCCATACTCCACGAGTTGTCCGGTCACGCCGGCAAGCACGTGTTCGAGCGCGGCCAGGATGCCAATCGTATCGAGATAATCGTAGTATCCCAGGTGCGCGATGCGGAACAGTTGCCCCTTCATCTCACCTTGACCATTAGCGACCACCGCAGCGAAGCATTTGCGGAATTGCTTTACGATGACTCCAGAGTCGACGCCGCTCGGCGCCTGTACTGCAGTGAGAGCTGCCGCTGGCGCCGACGGCGCGAATAATTTCAGGCCTAACGCCTGCGCACCTGCGCGGGTCATCTGAGCAGCCAATTCCGCGTTGTCGACCAGCGCTTTGCGGCCAACTACCAGATCGCCCTCGCCCATCTGCCGGACGAAATCGAGCGCCGCTCCGAGTGCGGCGAATAACGAAGTCGCCGGAGTGTACGCCGATTCTCCTTTGGCTGCGGCCTTCCGCTCCCTGCGAAAATCGAAGTAATAGCGTGGAGACTTGGTGGTCTCCATCCTCTTCCAGGCGCGCTCACTGACAGCACAATAGGCGAGGCCCGGAGGGATCATCAGGGCTTTCTGAGATCCGCCAATGATGACGTCAATGCCCCAGCCATCCACATCAAAGTGTGTGGTGCCGAGGCCAGTGATCGCATCTACAACGAGTAATGTGTCATCGCCCGCGCGGCGCACCATCTGCGCGATACTTTTTATGTCGTGGCGCGCACCCGTCGAGCTTTCCGTCGATTGCATATATACCACTTTAATGTCCGCAGTGACCTTCTTCCTGATTTCGTCCAGCGCGAAGGTCTCGCCATAGGGCACGCTTATGACTTCGACCGCACAGCCGAAAGCCTTGGCCAAATCGCGCCAGCGCTCGCCGAATTTCCCTGCCGTAAGCACCAGCACTTTGTCTCCCGGCGAAGTCAGGTTCGACACTGAGCCTTCCATCACGCCGGTCCCGGACGACGCCAGCACCAGGACGTCGTTCCGGGTGCCTATGAAGTCCTTCATGTCCGCCAGCACTCGCGAATACAAGCTGCGGAACTCAGCCGTGCGATGGTGCATGGCAAATGATGCCATCGCGGTTTGAGCCGCTGGAAGAATGGGTGTAGGACCGGGGGTAAAGAGACGGGTTTTGCGCAGCATAGAATAAGCCCCTTGAGATGACGGAATGTTCCTCTCAAGTAGTTTATCGGAAGCTGGCTATTCCCGGCGTCAGGTCACCCGCACGTCGGCTCACGAATGAAAATGCAGACGCAGAGCTGGCCCGAGAATCCGGCAAGAACTTACTTAACTGCGAGGACCTCGGGTTTCGCAATTTCAGGGGGTTTGGCAAAGAGGTCGGCTGCTTTAGCGAACAGGGCCTTGGCAATTTCACCGTTAAGGTGGGCGTTCCGGCCATTCTCGTCGGCAAAAGTATCAAAGATGCCGTATTTTGCGGGTCCCATCTTAATGGCGTACCAACTGACGGTTCCCGGCTCGCGCGCGGCGAGCGGCTGCGCCGATTTCAGAAAAGCTTCGACTTCCTTCTCTTTGCCTGGCTTAGCTTCCAACTGCGCCCAGATCGCTAATCTGCTCATAATGTCACCTCCTGCACATAAGATGCACACAGTGTAAATTAGTCTCGAACATTAACTGGATAATGCTTGTTCCTGACTTGAAACCTCTCCGCTATATAATTGGCGCACAATGAGCCTGATTGAACAAATTCAGAAAGACATCACCGCCGCCATGAAAGGCCGCGAAGAGCAGCGCTTGTCCACGCTGCGGATGGTCAAGACCGCGCTCAAGAATCGCGAGATCGACAAAATGGCCCCCCTCGATGACACAGAAGCGCAACAGGTGCTCAGCACGCTGATCAAGCAGCGCAAGGATTCCGTCGAACAGTTCACCAAGGGCGGCCGTCAGGAAATGGCGGACAAGGAGGCGGCCGAGATGAAGCTGATCGAGGCTTACATGCCGAAGGCTGCCGGCGAAGATCAGATCATCGCGGGCGTGAAAGCGGTGATCGCTGAGATGGGCTCGCCTTCGATGAAAGACATGGGGACGGTGATGAAGAACGCCATGGCCCGCTTTGCCAGTGAAGGCCTTCGCGTGGATGGAAAGGTGGTCAGTGAAGCCGTCAAGCGGGAATTAACGCCGAAATAGCCCGGGAAATAAGATGGTCCAATCGCGACTGCGCAAAAAACATCGAAGGATTCTGTTTTGTCTGGTCGCTTGCGCATTGTTTTTCGTTGCCGCTCCTCCGCGTGCAGAGGCGCAGTTTAAGGCCTGGGTCTTGGCCAAGCTTCCGGACACACCCGAGGGTCTTGCAGTCGATTCGCACGGCAACCTCTACACGACCCTGATGCATATTGGGGAAGTTGTGATGCTCAAGGATGACGGGACCTACGATCACATCGCATGGGTGCCATCGAAGGAAGAGAGCGGGAAGGGCGACCTGATCGGACTCGATCTCGACCAGTCCGGCAACATCTACATCGCATACACGGGACACTCGAAACGTGACTTTAGAAAAGACTTGGGAAATCCATTCCATCCCGCTTGCCGTGATGCCACAGTAACCACGTCCGGGGTTTATAAAATCGAGGCTAAAACGCGAAAGGTGACACCCCTGGCGACAAAAGCGGAGGGTTGGCCATTCTGCTATCCCGATGACGTTGCGATCGACGCAAGCGGCAACGTCTACATGACCGACCTCACCTACTCGGGAATCTGGAAGATCTCTTCTGATGGGAAAAAGGTCGACCTGTGGTCGGCGCACCCTCTGCTCAATTGGTCCTCGAAGCCTTATGCGGGATTCCCTCTGGGCGTCAACGATCTGGTGCTCGATAAGCATCAGAAGAACATCTATGCCGTTACCGACGGCGATCCCCTGGTGCTAAGGATCCCGATTAAGGACGATGGAACGGCTGGCGAACCCGTGGCTCTCCCTTACGGGTTTTCGGCATTCGACGGAATCGAACTAGACGACAAAGGCAACATCTACGTATCTGAGCTTTTACTAAATCAGATATGGGTCCTTTCGCCTGATGGCTCTCAGCGCATCCTGATAGCTAGCAAGGCGAACGCGCCGCTCGACAACAACACCAGCCTGGTCTTAAAAGGGGAAGTTCTTTGTACAGCCAACCTCGGCTTTACCCACGCCACACCCGAGGAGGCGGACCGCACCGTGGTTTGCATGAAGGGTTTCCCCCTGCCGAAATAGTGGATCAGATCGTCAAACACTTCGAGCGCCGTCGGATACGAACGACATCACTTGCTCCTCTGCAATTCTCGGTAGGCTTCGCTCTTCGACACGCCCATCTCTTTCGCAATCCTCTTCAGCGCCGTCTTCTCGTCCAACTTCTCATCAACCATGATCTGCTTTAGCCGCTCACCGATGTTCACGCGTGAAGGCAGAGTTCTCTTATCTGTTGCTTCCATCTTGCCGATCAACAAAGTGATCTCGCCCTTGACGTCACCTCGGGCTCTCAGTGTTTCCAGAACTTCGCCCGCGTGCCCACGCAGGAACTCTTCATGAATCTTGGTCACTTCGCGCGCGATCACCACATGGCGTTCGCTTCCCAGGATCTCGACGATGTCTTCCAGCGCTTCTTTTACCCGATGTGGGGCTTCATAAAATACCTGGGTACGCGCCGCCTCCCTAATGCCCTCCAGAATCTGCCGCCGCTGGCCGCGTTTTGCCGGCAAAAATCCACTGAAGCGAAATGAATCTGTGGGCAAGCCGCTCGCCACCAGCGCAGCCAGAAACGCTGATGCGCCCGGAATCGGCACAACCGGCACGTGATGTCGAATCGCCAGCGAGATCAAACGGAAGCCGGGATCGGAAATGCCCGGCATGCCCGCATCCGTCACCAGCGCGATTCGCGCCCCCTGCTCGAGGTCAACCACCAATTCCGCGGCGCGGGTCATCTCGTTATGTTCGTGATAGCTGGTAGTGCGGCTGCTTATGCCGTAATGGTTCAACAGTTTCTGGGTTTGCCGCGTGTCTTCGCAAGCGATCAGGTCTGCTTGCTTCAGCACGTGCAACGCCCGAAGGGTGATGTCGTCCAGGTTGCCGATCGGCGTTGCCACCAGATAGAGTCCGGGCGCGAGAAGGCTTCCGTAATTGCCAGCCGACGCGATTTCACCTGGGCTCATTCTTCGTTCCACTTCCTCGGTTCACCTTCGACGGAGTCTACCACTCCTGCCAAACCCTGCACCTGCCCGATAAATTGACGGGAAATAGGATGAACCCTAGAATCAAGAGGAGCGAAATATTGCGGCCCTGGCCTGCATCGCAGGGCGATCAGGAGTCCATGCCACTTTACGAATACGAGTGCAAGAAGTGCCATCACCGCTTTGAACGGATCGTGAAATTTTCCGACCGCCCTATGAAGAAGTGCCCGGATTGCGGCGGTCCTGTCGAGCAGACCATCACCGCTCCGGCGGTGCAGTTTAAGGGCTCTGGTTGGTACGTTACCGACTACGCCAAAAAGTCTGCCGCCGCATCTTCTTCCAATGGAGATTCCAAGTCGAAGGACGAGGCTGCGTCCAAGAAGGAGTCTTCAAAAGACGAGTCGGCTTCGAAGAAGGAAGAAAAATCTTCGAAGTCGAGTGATAAGTCGAAGGTGGAGACCTCCAGCAAGAAAGCCGAAAAGAAGTAATACGCCAGGAATAGCGTGCGGAACTGCGCGCGAGATCCTTCGACACCTTCGGTCTCTCAGGATGACTTCACGCCTTGCTCCAATCGCCTCACCTCCACTTCATGTTGTAGCCTAGCGCGTTCAGGATGTGGTTTTCGAACTCATACTCCAGAATGACATTGAAGTTGTCCCCGGCGAACTCCCACGACGCAGCATACCGGGTGAGCTCAGGTTGGTAGAACGAATACGCCGCCGAATACCGAACATTGCAGGGCTGCGGGCAGGCGATCAGCCCGGTCGGATCTGCATGCTGCTCGCCGGTCGCGGCGAGTAAGACCTCTGGCGACACATCCTGCACAGAGCTTACCGAGACTTGGTTAGGCTCCACGTTGAAAGCGCGCGGATCTCCGGGGTGCGCGTCTTCAGGCACGTCATTAGAGACTCGCTGGAGCGGGTTGAGGTCGATCTTTTGTGCTATGCTCCGCTGCGCTTCCTCCCAAATCGCCCGCAGATCCGCGTCCGAATGCTGCGTCTGATTGATGAATCCCGCGGTTGCGGGGCTGCCGGGATTTCTCGCGCATCCCAGGAGAACCACCGTCAAGATAAGCGTGAAGCCGTTGCGCCTCATCGTTCTCCGGAAACCCTATTGAAGGTATCGGCAGAAAGCATTCTCTGCGAACTCCCGGGGCCTGCCCGAACGACGTACGTCCTTCGCGTTATTTCAAATGGTTGCGGCTCTGCGCCCCGGCTGAATCTCATTGCACTCTTCGCTCATCTAAACTGATCGTAAATAGTCGTTATAACGAGGATTTTAACTATGATTAACATTCGGCACAGCAACGAACGGGGCGGTGGCGATTATGGCTGGCTCAATACCCGCCACACGTTTTCCTTCGATCAGTATCACGATCCGCGGTTCATGGGATTTCGCTCCCTGCGGGTGATCAATGAAGACCGCGTCGCTCCCGGCGAGGGCTTTCCGACCCATCCGCACCGGGACATGGAAATCATCACCTATCTCCTGGAAGGAGCGCTTGAGCACAAGGACAACCTGGGCACCGGATCGGTCATTCGTCCCGGCGACGGACAGCGCATGAGCGCGGGGCGCGGTATCCGTCATAGCGAGATGAATGCTTCTTCAACCGAACCGGCCCATCTGCTGCAGATCTGGATCATGCCCGACCGCTCAGGTTATGAGCCCAGCTACGAGCAGAAAGCCTTTCCAGACGAAGAAAAGCGCGGCAAACTGCGCCAGATTGCGGGCCCGGATGGTAAAGATGGCTCGGTGACCATTCACCAGGACGCGCGCCTTTACGTGACGCTTTTGTCCCCCGGGCACGAAGTTGCTCACGAACTAGCTAAGAGCCGCTACGCCTGGCTGCAGGCCGCCAAAGGAGCGGTAGAGTTGAACGGGAAGCCGCTCAAACAGGGCGATGGCGCCGCCGTGAGCGACGAGACCAAACTGACGATCAAAGGCACAGAGGACGCCGAGGTTTTGCTGTTCGATCTGGCGTGATCAACATCTCACCGGCTGTAGAAACGTAGCTAGCTACGTTTCTACAGTTGCGTTTGTGATTCAATGGTGCACTGAGGTAAACCCTATGGCAGATGAGCCGAAGCCGATTCACATTGTTTTGATCAACGGCAGCGTGCGTCCGGGAAACTACACCAGCATGGCATCCGCCCTGGTGGTGGATGAACTGAGGAAAGATCCGAAGGTGAGCGTCGAGGTGATCAACCCCTTGGAACTCGATCTGCCGCTACCGGGAATCAATCCTCGCGCCGAGGGTACCCGCAAACTCCAGGAAGCAGTGAAGAACGCGACGCTGGTAATCCTGGCGACGCCGGAGTATCACGGCAGCCTGAGCAGCGTAATGAAGCTGGTGATCGAGAATCTGGGCTTTCCCTCGGTGCTCGCGGGGAAACCGGTCGCGCTGCTGGGGGTGGCAGCCGGTTCGATCGGAGCCATCAAAACGCTCGAACAGTTGCGGAGCATCGCTTCTCACATCGGCGCTTTTGTTCTCCCCTTGCCAGTTTCCATTCCTAACGTGCAGAAAGTATTTGACTCTTCCGGCCACGTGCTCGACCCGGCAGTCGAGAAGCTGGTGCGCTCGCTCGCAACCAATGTCATGAACTACATTCATCAAGACATTTGCCCCTCGGTAACACTCGAGCGCTTGCTGCGGCAAGTCAACGCGGCAGTGGCCGGGTAGCTCAACCCGAGAAATGTTTTCTTCGATCCCAACAGGAGTTGCGGCAATTGCGATTCTCTTTTTTGCCGCTGCGGCCGATCTCGGCTTGGTCGGCCTCGTCATGCTGGTGTCTCCCGGCACCGTCTCCATGTCGCTGGGTGCTCCGCTTCTCACCGGCCTGGAACTGGCTGGACCTTATATGTTTCTGCTGATGGCGGGAGTTAGCGCACTCATTGGATGGGGTTTGTTGCGCCTGAACAACTGGGCGCGGAGAGCCGCGATTACTGTCGCGTTCATCGGCGTAGTAATGCTCGTCCCCAGCGTTTCCTCTGCAGCCATAGACTTGCGTGCATCGCTGATTTGGGGAGGCCTCGGAATCATCGTTCGAGTGATGATCCTGTGGTATCTGTATCAAGAGCCGGTCAAGGAAAGGTTCTCACACTAGAAACATTCGGGGACAGCCGCCCACGGCTGTCCCCACGTGAATGCTGCGCTACTTTTTGGCTTTTACTGGCTCTTTCTCGCCCACGCGCTTGCTGACTTCGAATTTCATCTTCCCAGCTTTCTTGTCGGCGTCGACGATCACGTGGTCGCCGTGCAGCACTTCGCCGTCAAGAATCTTCAGCGCCAGCGGATCCTGAATCAGCTTTTGGATCGCCCGCTTCAACGGACGAGCGCCAAAATTCGGATCGAAGCCTTGGTTGAACAGCAGATCCTTTGCGGCGTCTGTCAGTTCCAGCGAAATCTTGCGCTCGGCTAGTAATGCTCGAACATCTTCGAGTCGCAACTCGATGATCTTGACCAGTTGCTCCTTGCCCAGCGGTCGGAAGATGATGATGTCGTCCACGCGGTTCAGGAACTCCGGTTTGAAGTGCCCATGCAGAGCATTCATCACCTGCTTCGAAGCCTCGTCAAAATCCTTCTCGGAGCGCAGGCCTTCGGCCTGCAGGAAAGAAGATCCGATGTTCGAAGTCATAATGATCACGGTGTTGCGGAAATCCACCGTGCGGCCTTTTCCGTCGGTTAGACGGCCATCGTCCATCATTTGCAGCAGCACGTTGAAGACGTCGGGATGCGCCTTCTCGATCTCGTCAAACAGAATGACCGCATACGGGCGCCGCCGCACCTGCTCGGTGAGCTGCCCACCCTCTTCGTAACCAACGTATCCCGGAGGCGCGCCGATGAGCCGTGAGACCGCGTGCTTCTCCATGTATTCGGACATGTCGATCCTCACCATGGCGTGTTCATCGTCGAAAAGGAATTCCGCCAGGGCGCGCGCCAGTTCGGTCTTTCCCACGCCTGTGGGGCCCAGAAAAATGAAGGAACCGATCGGACGTTTGGGATCGCTCAAGCCGGCGCGCGAGCGACGGATGGCGTTCGCAACCCGCTCCAGCGCTTCGTCCTGACCAACCACACGCTGCCGCAGGCGATCCTCCATGGTGACCAGCTTTTTGACTTCGCCTTCGAGCATCTTCGACACCGGAATGCCAGTCCACTTAGAAACAATACGAGCAACGTCTTCTTCGTCGACTTCTTCCTTCAGCATCCGTGCCTTGCCTTTAACTTCCATCTGGGCGGTGAGTTTGTTGAGCTCTTCCTCGGCTTGGCGCAGCAGACTGTAACGGATCTCAGCCACCCGCTGCAAGTTTCCCTTACGTTCTTCGGCTTGCTCTTCGGTTTTCAGCTGCTCGATCTTTTCCTTGAGAGCTCGCGAGCGGGCGATCAATTCTTTTTCCCGCTTCCAGTTGGCCTTGAGCGTATTAGCTCTCTCCCGAATCTCGGCCAGTTCCTTGTCAATCAGCAAGAGGCGTTCTTTCGAATTCGGATCGCTTTCCTTTTTCAACGCTTGCCGCTCGATCTCCAGTTGCGTTGCCCGACGCTCTAGCTGGTCGATATCCGTAGGCAAGGAATCAATCTGGATTCGCAGCGAAGCCGCCGCCTCATCGATCAGGTCGATTGCTTTGTCAGGCAAAAAGCGATCCGAGATGTATCGATGCGACAGCGTCGCGGCGGCGACAATCGCCGAATCTTTGATACGCACGCCATGATGGACTTCGTACCGCTCTTTCAATCCGCGCAGAATCGCGATCGTGTCTTCAACGTTGGGCTCGCCCACGAAAACAATCTGGAAACGGCGCTCCAGCGCCGGATCCTTCTCAATGTGCTTGCGGTACTCGTTGAGCGTAGTAGCACCAATCGCGCGCAGCTGTCCGCGCGCCAACGCCGGCTTGAGCATGTTGGAGGCGTCCATCGCGCCCTCGGCCGCGCCTGCGCCAATCAGCGTGTGCAACTCGTCGATGAACAGAATGATCTGCCCCGAAGATTCTTCAATCTCTTTGAGCACCGCTTTCAGTCTGTCTTCAAACTCGCCGCGATACTTCGCACCCGCCAGCATCGACCCTAAATCCAGCGCAACCACACGCTTGTTCTTCAGCCCTTCCGGCACATCGCCCGAGATGATGCGTTGCGCAAGGCCTTCCACAATGGCAGTCTTGCCCACGCCCGGTTCACCGATCAGCACCGGATTGTTCTTGGTACGGCGAGAAAGGACCTGCACCACGCGGCGGATTTCTTCGTCTCGACCAATGACGGGATCGAGCTTGCCGCGACGGGCCTGCTCGGTCAGATCGCGGGCATAGCGCTCAAGCGCCTGATATTTGTCTTCGGGATTCTGGTCGGTAACTTTCTGATTACCTCGAACCGAGGTCAGCGCTTTCAGAATAGCGTCATGCGTTGCGCCGTGCAGCGCCAGGATTTCTTGCGCGGGATCGCGCTTGAGCAGCGTTGCCGCCAGCAGCAAGTGCTCGGTCGAAACATATTCGTCCTTGAAATTGCTGGCTTCCTTGAAAGCGAGCTCCAACAGCTGATTTACCGAGTTCGAAATCGTCGCCTGGGCGGCGCTGCCTGAGACCTTCGGCAAGCTCTCAATGGCCTTGTAGGCTTCGTGCAACACCGCCTGCGGGCCAATTCCGATTTTCTCCAGTACCGGCGGGACGATGCCTTCCTTGTCTTCGACCAATGCGGCCAGGAGATGCGCCGGCATAAGCTCGGGATTGCCATGCTCCGACGCCAGGCTGCTGGCGCGCTGCACCGCTTCCTGCGCCTTAACTGTGAACTTGTCCCATCGAATTGCCATAATCTTTTCCTTTACCTATTGTCACTCTGAGCCGAGCGAAGGGTCCATGCATTTGTTCGTGCCTAAAAATGCACAGATTCTTCGCTTCGCTCAG
This sequence comes from uncultured Acidobacteriota bacterium, assembly GCA_963837015.1. Classification (GTDB taxonomy): domain Bacteria; phylum Acidobacteriota; class Terriglobia; order Terriglobales; family Acidobacteriaceae; genus JABDBE01. Next base: position 46,960 of record CAWIMI010000028.1, read on the forward strand.
AATGACAGCGCATAGAAAACGGGAGACGGTCACCTCTGCCGTCTCCCGTCAAAACTGTCATCCGGCCCGGACGAGTCAGAGACCCGTCGCTATATAAGCAATTGCCGCCTTATGCGGCTTTGCCCGGGGCCTTGGCTTCGAGAGTTCTCTCGCCACCAACGTTGACCTTGATCTGCTTGGGCTTGGCTTCCGCCTTTTTCGCCAGGCTGATCTTCAGGATTCCCTTATCATAGTTGGCCGAGACTTTCTCTGGATCCACGGTCGTGGGCAAAGTGAAGGAACGAGTGAAGCTTCCATACTGCCGCTCCACGCGACGGAAATTCTCTTCCTTCTCTTCCTTCTCGAACTTGCGTTCGCCGTGTACGGTGAGGGTGTTGTTCTCGATGCGAACATCAACATCCTTCTCGTCAATTCCCGGAACTTCGATCTTCAGCGTAATGTTGTGCTCATCTTCGTACACGTCGACGGGCGGGGCAAAAGCGCTGGTGCTCAAAGATTGATCCTGCGGATCAGCATTGAACGAATCACGGAATAATCGATTCATGCGGTCTTGCAGGGTGGCGAATTCACGGAAAGGCTCCCAACGGGTTAACACAGTCATGGCTAAATTCCTCCTTCAAAAAAATCGTGTTGATTCTATGGCTTCCTACACTGACTTGGATGCCAAATTAGCGTAAAGGAAGCATAAAATATGAGTGTGTTATTGTCAATATGATTATTGGCTTTTTTTCGTCAGTTTACAGCCAATATCATGCATTTCAAGTACGCAGTTTCGGGAACAGCCAACAGAATCGGATGATCCTTCGCTTGCGTACGGTTTTCCAACACGCGAAGATTTCTGTGCATATCCCGGGCGGCCTGCGTCACCACATCCGCAAACTCTGTCTGGCTGACATGGTAAGAACAGGAGCAGGTCACCAGTATCCCGCCGGGACGGAGCATCTTCAGGGCCCGTAGATTGAGCTCCTTGTAGCCGCGGAGGGCGGTTGCCAGATTGCTCTTGCTCTTGGCGAAGGCGGGGGGATCGAGGATGATCGTGTCGTACCGCTGACCGGCGGTGGCGTAGTCCCGCAACAGGTCAAAGGCGTTGGCCTCGATCCATTCGATCTCGCGCCCGTTCAAGGCAGCATTGCGATCCGCGACTTCAAGGGCTGGGCGTGAACTGTCTACACCGGTGACCTTGGAACAGCGTTGGGCGAGATGCAACGCGAACCCTCCGTGATAGCAGAAGACGTCGAGCGCTTCTCCGTGCCCATACTGCGCCGCAGCCGCGTAGTTTTCCCGCTGATCGAGGAACGCGCCCGTCTTCTGGCCTTCGAAGACCTCATGGTGGAAGCAAACGCCATTCATATACAAAACTGTGCTTCGCTTTTCGCCTTGCAGCAGTCTGGAAGATCGGGCGGGCAACTGCTCCAGCTCGCGCACCCGGGGATCGACGCGCTCGGCAATCGCCGCCGGTTTCAGCCTTTCAGACAATTCGGAAACAACAATTTGGCGCACGCCGTCCGCGTCCATCGCCTGGGTCAGCACCTGTAGCGAAAGCAGATCGCTGTAGCGGTCGACGATCAGCCCGGGCAGAAAATCAGCCTCGCTGAAGACGATGCGGTACGCATCCGTGTCACGCACCACTCGCTCGCGATAAGCGATTGCCTCCTGGATGCGGTTCCGGAGAACGGCGCCGAAGTTCTTAACCGCATCCCGGGAAACAATGCGGATCGCAATCTGAGAAGCGCTGCTATAGAGAGCCGTGCCGAGAAATTTTTCTCGTTCGTCGGCGACGCCGACCAGTGAGCCGGGAGCAACGCCGTCTGCCCCAACGATGTCCGAGCGATAAACCCACACGTGTCCGTCCTTGAGGCGATTCGCTCCACGACGTGAAACTTTCACGACAGGCAACCCGTGAAGATCTAATATTTTTGGGGGCATGAGGGAATCTTACCCCCACAGGGTTGCATGCGGACAAAAGCCGCACGCCGTCAAGTCCTGAACTGCGAGGCATTCTCTGAGAATCGCATTTGCCGCGACACCTCGCCAGCCCATTGTCATTCCGAGCATAGTGAGGAATCTGTTTTCGCAAGCTTCCGACAGAAAGCAGATTCCTCGCTATGCTCGGAATGACAATGGTTGAAATGTAAGTGTCTCAGGAAAACACAGATCCGTCGCCGCTTTGTGCTCCTCGGAATGACAGGAGGGTAAGTTTGGCATTCAACTGGCGGCTGGGTGCTCGGAAGCTAGCGCCTCGTGCTGACTACGGGTACGCGGACGCGACTCCGCCCGCGCCAAGTCAAGGTCCCGATGCAAAGCGTCAAGCGTTGCCGTCGGAAGTTCGTTTCCCCACTCCTCGAGCTCCGACTCGGACCAACTCCCGTTCAGTCGGATCGTATCCTCGGTTAGGTCCTCGGGAAAAGCCAAGCGGTATTCGCCTTCACGAACCAGGACATCGCCAACTCCGCGTCCCGAAGAACCGTCGTAGACGTGGCGGCTCGACATCCCCTTGCCGTTCAGATAAACGAGAAATACTTCCCCATGGTCCTCGAAGTTGCTTCGGTAATACCAGGCTTGGCTGGATTCAAACTTAGGATGGGCTCTCCGGCGCCTTGCGATCACGGCGGGATCCGGCTCCTCGTCATGGGACGGGTCGTGGTAAAGAATCCGCTGGCAGGACTCGCAGACGACTACTTGAACCCCCGCGCGCACTTCATTGTAGGTCTGCGGCCGCAGCATCACCTGGCATGCCAGACATTTGTGATCGCGGGCTTCGGAAAGGCCTGTCCCGCGATGCTTTGCAACGCGGTCATACTGGCGAAGTAGATCGGCATCCACGCTGGAACGCGCCTGGTCGCGCTTCGCGTTCCACTCGGCCAACTGCTTTTCATCTTCCGCAGTTCGCTCCCGGGCCTCCACCTTTTCCTTTTCTATTTCTGCAGTTTCCGCTTTCAACTTCGCCTCGGCCGCTTTTACATCCTTTTCGCGGACCTCGGCGTTGACCATCAACTCCAGAATCTTGTCTTCGTTGGCACGAATGTCCTGCTCTGCGAACTGAATCTCGTGCAGGAGAGCCTTATATTGTTCATTAGTCTTGACGGCGAGGGATTGGTCGCGGTACTTGGAGATTTTCTGTTGCTGGTCCGAAATCGCGCTCTCGTACTTGCGGCGGGACGCTTCGTCAGCCTTTATCGCGCTTTTGGCTTTTTCGAGGACCGCCCTGGTTCCGGCCAGCCGTGCTTCAATGACGGCCACCCGCTTGGGCAAAGCAGCAATTTCTTCCTTCAAGCGCAGGATTTCCCGGTCCGCCTGTTGCAGTGCGATCAGGTGTTGCACATCTGGAAGCATCTTTAAGAGTGGCACTGCCATTGATTTTATCACGTGTCTGCGCCGACTTTGCCCGCTACCTCGCCGGTGGCTAGCCTGCACGGACCCACTCTCCCGGTGTACACTTTTCAGCCTTATCTTTAAAGCGGAATTTGTACCGGAGACTCTTTGTGACCCAGCTCATTCGTCGGATTTTGATCTGCTGGTTGCTAATCCCCATTGCCGTCGCCCAGTCAGCCACTCCCAGCAGTTCGGCCAAGAAGCCTCTCACCATTGAAGCCATCTTCGCCGGTGGCGGCATTACCGGACGGCCCCCCGAAACCATCGAGTGGACTCCCGATTACGCGAAATTCACTTTCATCCAACGCGACGATGCAGGTGAACACGGTGAGCTGTGGTCGGTAGACGCGACCACGGAGCAAAAAACGCTCCTGATCAACGAAACCAAACTGGCCACGCTCGCTCCGCCCCTTGAGAAAGTTAAAGACGAGCGCGAAATCGAGCGCATCACTCGCTATCACGTTGATCCCTACCACTGGGCGCCGGATGGCAAGCATTTGCTTTTCGTTCCGCAAGGCCAGCTCTGGCTCTACTCGCTCGAAACCGGCACCGCCGTCCAAACCAGCGCGTCCTCCGATCCCAATGGCGATCCTAAGTTTTCTCCGGACGGCACTCACCTGGCCTATGTGCGCAAACACAATCTGTACGTTCGCACGTTTCCCGGCGACACCGAAAAGCAGCTGACTCGCGAGAAGGACGACAAGGACAAAGACGACAAAAAGAAAGATGGCAATCTGCTGAACGGCGAAGTCGACTGGGTCTATGCCGAAGAACTCGGCGTTCGTAGCAACTACTTCTGGTCCCCGGACGGCAAGAGCATCGCCTTTCTCCACATGGACGAGACCCGCGTGCCCACCTATCCAATCACCGATTGGATGCCCACCCACCCTACCGTGGACATGCAAAAGTATCCCCAAGCCGGCGACCCCAATCCAGTCGTGCGCCTGGGGATGGTCAGCGCGTCCGGCGGCGACACGAAATGGGTTTCGCTCACCGACGACCACGACATCTATATCCCGCGCTTCGGGTGGGTAAACGAAGGTGTCCTCTGGGCTGAAGTGTTGAATCGCGCGCAGGACAACATGGATTTGTACTTTATCGAAGCCCACTCCGGACGCTCCCATAAGGTGCTGACCGAATCCGCCCCTAGCGCCTGGGTTAACGTGAATGACGACATGACCATCCTGAAGTCGGGAGACCATTTCCTATGGTCAAGCTGGCGTGACGGAACCACCCAGCTTTACCTCTACAGGTTCGACAAAGCGAATCCCCTGGCGGCCGACGCTAAGCTGGAGCGCCAGCTCACCAAGGGCAACTTTGAAATGCTTGGGGTCGCCGGAGTGGATGAAGCCGCCGGAGTGGTTTACTTCAACTGCAATAAGGACGATCCTCGCCAGCGCCAACTCTACGCCGTGAAGTTGGACGGCTCGGGCTTCCAGCGCGTTTCGCAGGAAGATGGAAGCCATCACCCTACATTCGCCGATAACGGCAGGCACTATGTGGACGAATTCTCGGCGCTCATGACGCCTCCGCGTGTATCAATCTGCAGTGCCAACGAGAGCTGCAAGCACGTTTGGGATTCGCGCCGCGTGGATCACTTTGGCCTGATCACGCCCAAGTTCCTCGAATTCAAAGCCGACGACGGAACCGTCCTCTATGGTGAACTTCTGCTTCCGCCGGAGAGCGCGCCGGCCAGTAAGGTTCCTCTGATTGTGAATATCTACGGCGGGCCTGCAGCACAACTGGTCATCAACAGCTGGATCGAAGACTGGACCGGTTCCGACGGCCTCTTTCATCAACTGATGGCCCAACGAGGATTCGCGATCTTTACCGTCGACAATCGCGGCACTCCGGGCCGCGATCGCAAGTTCATGACCGCGGTTCGCCATCAATATGGCGTGATTGAGCTGAAGGACCAGCTCACCGCGCTTGATCAGCTTCTCGTCCAATATCCCCAGCTCGATCGAAATCGCGTGGGCATGTGGGGATGGAGCAACGGCGCATCGATGACTCTCTACGCCATGACCCATTCGAACGCGTTCAAAGCCGGTGCGGCCGTTGCTCCGGTCACCAACTGGCATAATTACGACTCCATCTACACCGAACGTAACAATGGGCTGCCCAACGATAAAGACACCACCAGCTACGTCGATATGGATCTCCCGAGCGTAGCCGACAAGTTGCAGGGCTCGCTGCTGCTCGCGCACGGCACCGGCGACGACAATGTCCATTTCCAAAACAGCATCCAGATGGTCGAAGGTTTAATCAAAGCCGGCAAACAATTTCGCTTCATGGTCTATCCCAACAAAACCCACAGCATCCGCGGCGCCGCCGACCGCGATCACCTCTTCCACCTGATCGAAGACCACTTCGAACGCAAACTGAAATAGCCGATAAAAAACGCTGTCATTCTGAGGAAGTGGAACCTTCGCAAAGCGAAGGTTCCCGACGAAGAATCTGTGCATTCCCAGCTGCAAATTAAGGGATCGATTTGCCCTTCGCGCCCATTCCAAAATACAACGTTGGCGTGGTTCCCAGCGCTCTCCTGAACATCGAGATGAACGCACTTTGTGTGCTGTAACCCGCTTCCAGAGCGGCGTCCGTGCCTACAGCTCAGACGATAAGAGCTGGCACGGCATGTTCGCAGATAACGAAGCCGCGTGCACATATTCGAAGGCAAAGTGGCACCGGGCTCCGCCGAGTTCTTCGGGCCAAGCACCGGCCCCGAAGGGCAGGCCGTTCCCAACCGAATCAGGGTGGTCCGTATGAGTCCAAATAAAGTCGAGCAAACCTGGGAGAAATCAACCGACAAAGGCACAGCTTGGACAACCGTTTTCCGCGGCGAGTACTCGCGCAAGAATCCTTAATTATAGATTTCGAGAGCTATGAGGTCATCCACGCGCCAACATTTACATTTGACTATGGCGTGTTCCTGGTCTTCGTTCCTGCGACCCTGAAGCAGTCGGCTGTCCCCAAGCGTAGGCGTCCGCCGCCCGTGAGTCGTCCAAACTGAAATGCTGTGGCCCGTTACTCGCCGGATCGTTTCGAGCCGAAGATGTATCCAAGTATGGCGCTGAAGACAGGCAGAATGGAAGATGCTACAACAAGTTGAAAAAGCTGCGTGGCGCGCTCTACTTGGAGTTTTGCCATCTGCTGATAAATGTCGGATGACTGCTTGTAGGCATCCACGAGCCGCTTGTATTGCTCAACGTCGCCGGAATTCGGCGGTGGTGTCGGCGGGATGGGAGCTGCAAGCAGTGGAAGGACACAAAGAAAATCGCGCCCGAGGCTAGAATGATATAACCAAAAAACGCAAGGGCCAGCCAAAGGCCGACCCATTGCAGCGGTTCTAACTTTCGCATGCGGAGCTTCTGCAAAATGTCGCTCGGCAGAGGGTTGGCTTCCTCCCTCTTGGCGCCACCTCCGCTGCTTCCTTGCGCGTCGTTCATGGCAAGACAACGTCCTTAGTCTTGTCGTCCTGTGCAAGGGTTATCTTACCGTCCTTCTTCTCTCCGTCGAGATACTTATATAGCGCAACCGCGCGTCTTAAAACGTCCACCTTGGTGGTTCCTTTTTCGTCCGCTAGTTGCTCCAAGATATCGTTCATTTTGTCGTTAAATTCAACTGTGAGCTTTGGCATAATTCTCTCTCCCCTAGAATATATGCCAAATATACACCAAATATACCTGCTGTCAAGGTATTTTTAGTGTATTATTGATTCTTTTGGCCGGAAGTCCGAGTTCTTGACACTTCGGGATCAAAACCCGCCTTGCTGGCTTCGAGAGTGGTAGCCCCAAGGTACTTTGCCCCGCGCTTCGCGTTGTAGGGAATGAGACTTGGAGACATCTGAAAAAAGCAAACCTGCCCGATACGCAGGCCAGGCGTGAGCTCGAGTGGTAGGCGACCGGCATTACTAAGTTCGAACGTGAGAACACCCGCAAATCCAGGGTCCACAAAGCCCGCTGTTGCATGCACCAGCAGCCCGCGCCTTCCCCATGAGCTTCTGCCTTCTATGCGCCCCGCAAGATCGCCTGGCAGCTTGAAGTACTCTAAGGTTGAGGCCAAGACGAATTCGCCGGGATGTAGATAGAACCTCCCTTCCGCAGGCAAGATCAGCGTCTCCGTGTAGACTTTTTCCTCGTCCGGAAGCTGCTCCAGATTAAGGTAAGGGCGGTTAATGTTCTCAAGCTTCTGGAAGTCCGTACTCAGACGCACGTCGAGTGAGGACGGTCCGAACTGCCGTTCCGCCCTAATGATCGGAGTGACGACCAACCTTTTCCTCGGGTCAGGGTCGACCAGACGCTTGGCAATTTCGATATCAGAAAGCAAACTAGAACTCACTACACCGCGCCGGGTCGCTTAAGAAGTTCCGCGTGCACGGCTGCCAGCTCCAGCGACTTCAACAATCGACGATCGGTCTTCTTGACATAATCAGAATAGACCTCCAGAGATGGCTTCTTGCCAGCTCCAGGAAAAGTCTCCATCAACTCGGCCTCGAAACTCGAGAGCTTGTAGATCCAGCCGGCAGTCAGAATCTCGGAGCTAGGGACTGGTAGCTCATCAAATCCAGCCAGAACCTCATAAGCGCGGTCAATCGTGGTTTCACCGCACTTGAGCGCGTCCAATGCCTCGTATAGATCCGTATCCGAACGAGCCCGGCGACTGGCGATCGGTTGACCCCAATCTGCGGTCGACTGAAGCTCGCGCGCGGCCTCCCGGGCTTTATCGGCATTCGGACGGTCGAATTGCGAAAGTCCGAGCTCATTTACTTTCGAAGCGATTTCCTCGGACTTGGACTTAAGCAGCTGCTCGATTTCTGACGTTCTCTTCTGGAGACCCTCTCGCTTACCCTTCTCCACCCTCCCAACCTTCCAGTTATAGTCGTACTCGTAAACTTTAAATTCCTTCTCGAAGTCCTCCGTCCCGACTCCAAGGCCCGATAAATAGTCGCGTACAAGCTGTACCCTGAGAGGAGTGGGCGGATGTCCCGCTGATCTCGTGTCAGGCACCTTGAGCTGAGGCTGCATCATCTCAATGAAGAGAATCGGCAACAGTGAGGCAGGGCCCAACACATGGGCGGCGACGAAGTCCGCGACCGTCTCCCCAATTATCTGCGCATCCCACCCTTCGCCGGGGAGGATGCCCTGTGAAATCGCGTGCTCGTCGTTAAGGCTATGCCCGAACTCATGCGCCAGCACAGCCCAAGCCAGCGCATTATCCTTGTCTGCGAACGCCTGACATAGAACATTTCCTCCTTGCTTTAGCTGGTCCCGTTCCTCTTGCTCTATGTTTATTTTCTTCAGAATGTCCTCGAACCGGTACTCGTAGGCGCTATACGAATTGGTGAGAACGATGGATACATTTGAGTATTTGGGGCCAATGCAGTCCCGCAGTGCGAAAGAGGCCTGGGGCATCGCAGCCTCACGAGGGAGGAGCAATAGGAGCTCATGTACCTGAAGGATGCTTCTTATGAGAATGCCAAGAGCGGCGAGCACGCCGAGGATCCGCGCCTCGTTAGTAGGTTTACCTTGGAGAAAGTCAGCGACCGCATCAGAGCTGTTCAGGAAGGTCTCGCGGTGATCTCTAAGGAAGGCGACCAGTGTGTCAACCGCGCTTGCCGATCCTCCCTTTACACCCGGCTGACGCCCCAGGATCGCATCCACATCAGAGCTGTTCAGGAAGGTCTCGCGGTGATCTTCAAGGAAGGCGACCAGTGTGTCAACCGCGCTCGCCGATCCTCCCTTTACACCCGCTGCTGCAACAAATGTCTGCTGGCGCTCCAGGATCGCATCCACACGATACAACTTGTCGAGGGCCTCACCCAGGACATAAAGCAGCCGTCGCCGCTCCAGATCTGAATCAGCCGGCCGGACCTCGCGATTGTCGGGCATCGAAAGCGATGGCTAGCGTTCCGTTGCAGTCTTCCTGAGAAATTCAATAGCTTCAACAAGCTCCGGGATTGCAGGTGTACGCTGGCTCGAGAGAAGCTCGGCGAGAAACTGCTCCACCTTACTTGACTCCTCGCACTCGTCTCCCGACGGCGAGCCTGCTTCGGGCCCCTGAAGTGAGCGCTTCAACGGACTCCATGCATCGGACGGGTCGTCCGTAAGACCTCTTCCGCGCGCACGGACGGCCTGACAATAGCGAATTCCATCCCGTAGACCAACCTCGACTCGATGACTCCAAACCGAGGGGTTGCCCGCTAAATCGACAAGAGAGGTGATTGCGCGCCCGGCTAGCAAAGAAATATAAACGTCGTTGCGGGGCGCCGTTGCGGTGGCCATGGGACCCTACCTTTCATGGCTGAGCTTTGGAAGCTCTAAGAATGAACGACGGATCTTACAGCGAGGACGAGGAAAGTTCCAGTACGAACCGTTGCTTGTCCCGCCTTTTTTTGAGTCCCACACCGGAGTGGGAAGGCCAACATCATGTGCATGCAATCCACCGCATACAATATATACGTATTGCAGGTTATATACTGCACGTGCATATTGTCAATAGCTTTCATTGTTCGCATTGTGTATATTGTTAACTATATGTGAATAATGTAAACAGTATAAATAGCATACACTATATATGTAGTGCGTGCCTGTGCTTACGAAGCGCTCAGAGGTTTTCGAAACCGTGCCCGACGATGCTCAAGAAGTGTGCGTGCTCAGCCTTCAGAAATTTCCGAAGTCGCTCAGAAAGCGTCTGAAAATGAAGGCGGCAGAGCGGGAAATCGATTTGAAAGATCTGTGTGCGGAATACCTGGCAGCCGCTCTCGACGAAGACCAAACAGAGCGGCCAAGCAAAGCCAAACGATAGCCGCTTCCGAAATGGGAAATGCCTTTCGATTCTCCTCATTTCGGCCTTGACTTTTATGCGCCATCAGTTAATCCTGTAACTGTATAGTCAGCCTATAGATAATACGGAAAATCACTAACTCCTTTGTCCCGAAGATTTTGCATATAAGTCCTTCTAACTCAAAGATCTTGTTGGTAGTGTCGCCCCAATCCCATGATTCCAAAGGACCAGGGGGAGGGGGTACCCCCGCCAAAAAAGTAAGTCAGCTGTCCTCGCGTCGCGTGGTGCAAAATAAATATCAGGACGAGGCCCGATTCATGCACCGCTTGACGCTAGGCGATTTCGAGCTTACCGCTGTCTCGGACGGCACGTATCGCCTCGACGGCGGAGCCTTCTTCGGCGTCGTCCCCAAGGTCATGTGGGAGAAGAAGGTAAAGAGCGACGCAGAGAACTACGTCTCCGTGGGATTGAATTCAGTCGTGGTGCGAACCGGCAAGCAGACAATTCTGATTGAAACCGGCATAGGCAACAAAATGCCGGAGCGATTGGTCAATATCTTCGGCCAACCTGCGAAGCTGCTGGACAATCTGGCAACAGCCGGCATTTCACCGGAAGAGATCGACATCGTGATCAATACCCACTTGCACTTCGATCACTGCGGCTGGAACACGGTGCGGCAAAACGGCAAGGTCGTGCCCACGTTTCCAAACGCGAAGTACTATGCGCCCGAAGGCGAATGGAAACACGGCCGCCTTCAACTGGAGCGCGATGCGATCAGCTACATGTCCGATAATTACGACCCGCTTATTAAAAGCGGTCAGATGGAGTTGCTGCAAGGAGATCGGGAAATCACCCCAGGAGTCAGCGTCAAAGTTTTCCCCGGCCACACCGAACACATGCAAGCGGTAATCATCGATAGCGGCGGCCAGACGGCCTGTTACATCTCCGACCTAATTCCAACCAGCGCCCACATTGATTTGACCTGGGTGATGGCTTTCGACCTTCTGCCCTTGCAGACTATCGAAAGCCGTAAACGCTACTACGCGCAGTCAATTTTCGAAAAGTGGCTGACCATATTTACCCATGACCCAAATGTGCCATGGGCTTACGTGACAAAAGAGGAAAGAGGAAAGATGGTAGCGAAAGGCGCCGGGTGACCCGAAGAGCCGACAATTCGAAATACAGCGTTCGAGAACGCGCGCTTAGCGTGTTCGCACTGAACCTCGCTGAAACACGCGTCCCGAGAACGCTCAGTTGTTCACAACCTATTTGAAAGTCGCGTTGAAAGCCTGGAAAGCCGCGCCCTGAGTAGGTACGTAACCTCCTGCGACCATGCTCTTATCGTTGAGTCCGCCGCCGTAAGTTTCATACGCCTTGGGATAGCTGAACTTGAAATACTTCCCGCCATGACGCAGAGCGGCGTGTATAAGCCCAGCGGAATCCTGCCATTCGTAAGCGACGTCACCTTCGTTGTTAAGGTCCAAAGAAAACGAATTGGTCGCGCCGGGAACATTAATGGTTTTATACTTTGTGCCCGTCAACATCGACGATTCAAAAACGCTGCTCGAGTTTTCCCAATAGAAGACAATAACGTCTTTGTTGCTGACGCCGGTCGCGACTGTATAAACGGCACCGGGCACAGTCAGGGTTTTGTATTTCCCAGCCTTTAACAGATACCCGTGGACTACGCCACCTGAGTCTGTGTAATTGCCAACGATGTCTCCTAGATCGTTGATCGCGTTGGCTGCCGAGCCGAGGTTCCCTTTAGGGCCAGGGATATCTTTGTATTTTCCACCCTTGTACAGAAATCCCACCAATACGCCGGCGGAGTTCGTGTAGGTTCCGACAACGCCTGTGCCGTTATATTGGATATTGCTAGCGCCGGTGGTGCCAGAAGCGGCCTTCGGGTCGTCCAGTGTGGTGAGACTCTTGCCCTTTAGAATATAACCATGCCCGACGCCGCCGCTGTCTGTGTATAGGCCGACTGACATACCGGCATTGTTGATTCCACCGGCGCTGGTCGACGTGGCTCCAGGGACGCTGGCCTTAGTGAACTTGAAGGTTAGTGGTGGCGCATCGGCAGCGGTTGCGGCGACGACCGCGAACGCTAGCAGGCAAATCATTGACTTCCAGTTTTTCATTGGTTTTCTCCTGACGTGTTAGTGACCAAAGAATCGACCTCCGTTAGCAAACCGCCGTCCCGAAAAACTCTGCGAAACGGCTATAGCAAGAGGTGGAAAAGGAAACATCTAATCGGAGAGCTCGAAGCGCTCCCACGGACGACCGACGCGCCCAAAATTATGTGCGCCACTTGCGGGGGTGTCAATAGGCAAATTGTTGCACTTGTAGCAGGCAGGGCTGGAAGTGCCTACAGCTCGCGGGCGAGGACGCCCGCTCCACACAATCGTTCTTCGAAAAATTCTTCCACCTTGGCGAGAATCTCAGGAGCGCTCTTCGAGTCGTAGATTGCCTTGCGCAGCGCGGCTCCGCCCGGGACGCCGTGCGTGAACCAGGAGGCAAACTGCTTCATCTTGCCGACCGCGTCCGGCAGTTCTTCCTCGATCAGCATCTGGAAATAGGTGCGGATCATCTGATAGCGATCCGCTTCTGAGGGCTCGTCGTAGGCGACTCCGGACCTTTGCTCCGCGGGACGGGCGAGGGCCTCCGTCCCTACGTGATCTTCGGCAAGCCACGCGTTATACTGCGCGATCTGGCGGAAGATCCAGGGATTTGCCGGCGCTGTTCTACCAATCATCACTGCGTCGCATCCGGTCTGGGCCACAATGGCGCATGCATCTTCGGGCGTGCGGATATCGCCATTACCGATCACTGGAATTTTGACCGCCTGTTTCACCGCGGCAATCCACTCCCAGCGCGCCTGGCCACTATAGCCCTGCTCGCGAGTGCGGGCGTGCAGCGCAACTGCACAGAGGCCGCAATCCTCGGCCATCTTCGCCAGTTCCACGCAGACAATGTTCTCATCGTCCCAGCCCGCGCGGAACTTTACCGTGAACGGAATCTTGATGGCCGCGCGAACCGCCTCGAAGATCTTCCCGATCACAGGCAAATCCCGCAACAGTCCCGAGCCGCCATTGCATTTCACGACCTTCTTCGCCGGACAGCCGAGATTGAGATCGACGAGATCAAAGCCAAGATCCTCAACCATGCGAGCCGCGTCCGCCATCACTCTGGGATCACTGCCAAAAAGCTGTGCCGAGATGGGATGCTCGTCTTCGTAGAAATGCAGGTAGCGTTTGGCTTTCTGGTCTTTCGCGCGAAGTACACCGTCGGCCGAAGTGAACTCGGTCATGATCAGGCCGCATCCGCCGAGGTTGCGAATGAAGCGCCGAAACACGGTGTCCGTTACACCAGCCATTGGAGCGAGAACAGTTGCGGGAGCAATCTGGACATTGCCGATCGCTACCCGATCAGGCACGGATTGGCCAGCACGGACGAGGACGCCCCCGTCTGCATTTACCAGATTGTCCCAGAACTTCCGCACCTGGTTATTTTACTGCCTTCCCCAAGTTACGCGGCTGTGGCACAATTTGCATCACACAATGTTATGGATGAAGTTACTAGAACGTCCTCGCCCGAATGGTCCGCTGCAGATACCGGTAGATGGATCGTCCGCGTAGTGATTGCCGTGATTCTCGCGGAGGGGCTCTGGGGATTTATCGTCTCCACCACCAATAACCTCGTCCTGCCGATGCTAGCGAGGACCATGGGCGGCGATGTGCAGTCCCCTCTATATCTCGGCAAAGGCGACGTTAACGTTCCTGCACTATTTGCCTCGGTTCTTGAGCTTTGCTTTGCCGGGATCGCTGCCGTGATCCTGAATTCGTTTCTGCAAAAGAAACCGAAGGTCACACGAAGCAAGCCTGCGAGGGTGAGTCCAGTTGCAGCGCTATCAATCACGCCAGCGCAGCCGATCGCTCCACCGCCCTCGCAACCGGCAGTTATGCCTGTGAATGCCGCGCCTGCGGCGCCAGCTCCCATCCCGGCAGTTGCGACCTATTCAGCGCCAGAGCCTCCGGCACCATTGCCAATGCCACCAGCACCGTCGCCGGTCCCAAGCCAATCCTTGTCGACGCCTGCACCAGCGCCCCCGCCCAAGGCAGCGGCACCTCCCGCAACCCCGAAGGCGCCGGCGAAACCGCAAAAACCGAAGCCACCGAAAGAGATTTACTACAACATCGTTGGAGAACCGATCAATCCGACGGACGACGACTGATTAGCACGCGCTGGATGGGCGAGGCGCGTCTCCCATTGATTGGTTTAGGCTTAGGTACAAATAGAAGAGCCTCCGCCAACGGGGGAACTCTCAATTCCTGCCTGCTGATTCCCAGAGGAATTTACGCCTTTGGAGCTTCCTTCTTGGCGTACTTGCGGCGGAAGCGCTCCACTCGGCCGGCGGTGTCCATGAGCTTCTGCTTGCCGGTAAAGAAAGGGTGGCAATTGGAGCAGATTTCTACGTGGATGTCGCCCTTGTGGGTCGAGCGGGTGGAAAAGCTGTTGCCGCACGCGCACATGACGCGGATTTCGTTGTAAGCGGGATGTATGGCTGCCTTCATAATCTCCTGACCTCTATACCGAACTTCTCAGGGAACTATTCGATTCTAAAGGATGGCCGCCGGATTCAGCAAATGGAACCGCCCCGGTTGGTTACTCGTAGATCAGACAAGAACAATGAACCACAAAGGACACGAAGTGTCACAAAGGTCGTGCTTTTCCGGGTTGGTTGATTGGCTTGACAAACAATTCCTATTAGATCAGTATTGACACTGTCATGAATGATCTAATAATATTAGCTACCCTCCTCGATGGCCCGAAGCACGGATACCAGTTGAAGCGCGAGGCTGGGTTCATTCTCGGACAGGGCGCGATGCACAACAATCTGGTTTATCCATTGCTGCGCCGCTTTACCGCCGAGGGCTGGGTAAACAAGAAGACCGTGCCGGGAGAACGTGGTCAGACACGCTTGCAATACGCGATCACCACGCTCGGGCGGCGGGAATTAGTCGCTCGTTTAAGTGAGTTCGGCGAATCGGATGCGTCCTCGTTCGCGAGTTTCATCACGCGAGTGGGATTGTTCGAGGTGCTCGAAGCACCGGTCCGGGCGCGCATTCTCAAACAACGGGAAAAATACCTGCAAGAACGGGAAGAGAAGCTGGCCGGGCTGCGGAAGAGCATGGACCTGGGACTCTACGGTGGAGAAGTGGTGCGCTATCTGATTGAGCAGATCCATTCTGAGTTGGGCTGGATCCGCCGCCTGCACCGGCTCGGCAACGCCTCCGCAGGCAACCACCGCGAAACGGAGGAGAAAAAAGTATGAGCATCGCGAATCTACCGAGAGTGGAATTGATTCCGTGGTATGTGCTTTGCATTTATTGGACGATCAGCGCGCTGCGCGTAAAGCAGACAAAGGTGCAGGAGGATCCGGGTGGGCGCCTGCTCCACATCGGCGTGATGGCTCTGGCATTCTTTCTCCTGTTCTCCCATCGTCCGGATCTCGGGCCTTTAGGCCTGCGCTTCACGCCGGAGAGCGTGTGGCTCCGAATGTCAGGCATTGTTCTAACGTTCGTTGGAGCTGGAATCGCAATCTGGGCGCGATACAGCTTAGGCCAGTACTGGAGCGCCCGAGTCACGCTCAAGATAGATCATCAGCTGATTCGCTCGGGCCCCTACGTCTGGGTACGGCATCCGCTGTATTCGGGACTGCTATTGGCGATGGTTGGTACGGCTCTCGTGGTTGGAGAATGGCGCGCGTTGATCGGCGTTTTGGTGGCACTCGCGGAATTCTCCCGTAAAGCGAGGAAGGAAGAAGCCTTGCTGGCGACGGAATTCGATGCAGATTACAGGGAGTACCGCAAGCAAGCCGGATTTCTGACGCCGCGCTTCCGGTAATCCACGATGAATGGGGCTTGGACGGCGTGGACGCGCGAGTCGCCCATTACTCTCTTGGCCTCTTTCATCCCCGATAGGCGAGGACGCCCGTCCTCCATTTGTTGCTGACAATGAAAAACGGCAGGGCCGACCCCCTGCCGTATTCGATGTGAAATCTGGCCCCGTATTACTTACTGCGGTTGACTGCCTTCTTGAGTTCGGCGCCGGCCGAAAACTTCGCTACCTTCCGGGCAGCGATCTTGATGGTGGCGCCCGTCTGTGGGTTGCGCCCATTGCGAGCCTTTCTCTGCGATACCGAGAAAGTGCCGAAACCAATCAACGCTACTCGATCGCCTTTTTTCAGGGCAGCGGTAATGCTGTCCACGGTTGTGTCGATTGCGGTAGCCGCTTGCGCCTTACTGATGCCGCTACCAGATGCGATTCGGTCAATGAGATCGGCTTTGTTCATCGTCTCTCCTGGCAGGTCTCTTTGTCCTCAAAGGGCGCAGGGGAGGGAGCACTCCCTGAGTGAGAAACCCGGCGGCCTTATTTAGCGCCCGGCAACGGCGAATGTCAACTGTGAAAATCGGCTCTGGATGCCATGTTTGGGTCGGTTCAGTGGAAAAGATGTCCAAGGATTGGAATTCCTGCTCAGAAAAAAAGCCACTCTCCTCGCTGGTTGGCGATTGCAGGAGAGTGGCTGTCTCGGCGTGAAATCGTGACCATCCGCAGGGTTAATCCCCGGAAGGCATCAGGCTCTCCTCAGGACCGGGTTCTATGTCTTGCAGTTGAACAATAGAGTTCGAGGGACAGTCCCCGAGAATGGGCTGACAGGCCGCGTCAGGGCCACTTTTCGGGTGCACCTGGGGTTTCATCTGGGCGAATTGTTCGGTTTCGGTTGAACCGGCAAGCGCCGTCACGGATGAAGTTCCCCCCGCGATCACCTGCGTGACGGCGTCGAAGTAGCCGGTACCGACGAAGCGCTGATGCTTGACGGCCTCATAGCCATGCTGGTATTCGCGGCTGAATTCCTTTTCCTGTAGCCTCGAGTACGCAGTCATGCCTGTGAGCTTGTATCCGCGGGCCAATTCAAACATGCTCAGGTTCAAGGCATGGAAGCCGGCCAGTGTGATGAACTGGAACTTGTATCCCATAGCCGCGAGCTCAGTCTGGAAACGGGCGATAGTGGCGTCGTCGAGCTTCTTCTTCCAGTTGAATGACGGCGAGCAGTTGTAGGCCAGCATCTTGCCAGGAAATTTTGCATGCACGGCTTCGGCGAACTGGCGTGCTTCTTCGAGATCGGGATGCGAAGTCTCGCACCAGATAAGTTCGACGTAGGGTGAGTAGGCAAGGGCGCGAGCGATGGCCGATTCGATACCACCGCGGATGCCGAAAAAGCCCTCTGGAGTTCGCTCTCCGGTTAGGAATTCGCGGTCCCGCGGATCCACATCGCTGGTCAGCAGGTGTGCGCTATCGGCATCGGTTCGCGCCATAATCAGCGTCGGCACGCCCAAAACGTCGGCCGCTAGCCGCGCCGCCACGAGCTTCTGGATTGCCTCGACAGTCGGCACCAGGACTTTCCCGCCCAGGTGCCCGCACTTCTTGGCGGAAGAGAGCTGATCTTCAAAATGAACGCATGCCGCGCCGGCCTCGATCATCGCCTTCATCAGCTCAAACGCGTTCAGGTTGCCGCCGAAACCAGCTTCGGCATCAGCAACCAAGGGAGCAAACCAGTGCACTCCATTCTCGCCTTCTGCATGGTGGATCTGGTCGGCACGGGTCAGGGCTTGGTTGATACGGCGGCAAAGGTTGGGCACGCTGTCGGCGGGATAAAGGCTCTGGTCGGGATACATTTGCCCGGCATCATTGGCATCGGCTGCGACTTGCCAGCCGCTCACGTAGATCGCTTTCAGCCCACCTTTCACCTGCTGGACAGCCTGGTTTCCGGTCATAGCACCGAGGGCCGGAACGTAAGAGTCGCTGTGTAAGAGGTCCCATAGCCGCTCCGCGCCTTGCCGGGCCAGGGTGTGTTCAATGTGCAGAGATCCGCGCAGACGCTCGACGTCCTGCACGGTATAAGGCCGGGTAATTCCCGCCCAGCGGGCGCTAGACTTCCAATCCATTCCGAACTTTGATGTCTTTCCGTTGCCGTTGCTTGACATATTCTCCTTTGCAGCCCCTGCGCTTTGCTGTTTCATTTCTGAGAGTGTGGAACTTCAATGGGGGTTCGAACCCAGCCTAAGTGGCCACCATCTCTGGGGATTGTGGAGCAGAGAGCAACGCTGGTCAAACTGAACGTTTCTATCGTCCTGATAAAGGATTGTTATCAAGACCCATCTTTGTGATAATGGGGCGTTGTTAGAAGTCGCATCGCTGGCAGGGCAGAAATGGAGATCGATCAAGTTGAGACGTTTCTCGCGGTGGCAACATTCGGCGGCTTTCATCGCGCTGCGGAAGCGCTGCGCATCAGCCAGCCGGCGGTGAGCGCGCGCATCAAGGCGCTAGAAGAGTCCCTTGGAGTGAAATTATTTTCACGTTCCCGGGGCGGGTTGATCGTTTCCGACGCCGGGCGTACCTTTCGTCCTCATGCGGAGCTTTTGTTGCGGACCGCCGCGGTAGCCCGCCAGGCAGTCCATGATTCACAGCCGGCCAGCGGGACTCCTCTGCAGATTGCCGCCGCGCTTTCGATCTCCGTGTACTTTCTGCCGGACGTCCTGAAGCGCTTCCAGCGGGCTCACCCCAACGTCATTATCAGCATTCGCCCAGGCCATTCGAAAGAGGTGTTGGACATGGTGTTGGGAGGAGATGCAGAAATTGGTCTGGCCCGCTCGCTGCACCATCCCGAAGTCGAAACCATAAGTCTTCGGGATGATCCGCTGTTGCTAGTCGCGCATCCGAAGCGTGGTCCGAAACATTCTCGCCGGGCTCGCTTGGAGCAGGTAGCGAGCTGGCCGCTGATTTTCTACGAGCGGGGATCGAGCGACTGGACCTTAACCCATAGTCTTTTTCGTACCGCCGGACTAGTTCCAAATGTCGCCTTGGAGGTCGACTCGATCGAGACCGCAAAGCGCATGGTGGAGCGAGGACTCGGTCTGTCGTTTCTTCCCCAATTGGCGGTTGGCAAAGAAATTCGCACCCACAAGCTCACCACCGTGAAACTGCTGGACGCCGAGCCGCTGCGAAGGAGTCTTGATGTCATTCATCCCCGGCATCGCCCGCTGAGAACAGAAGTGCGTGCGTTTCTCCAGATGGTGCGAGAAGCGGCAAACGAGAATGTGTCGAGTGGAAATGGCGCTGGGAATAAACGAAGACATTGAAACGAATCGCCTCCATCAGTTACCTCGTTAGATTTCGTTCATCTCATCTTTTTCCGCCACCGTCCACAGCCTGGACCACATCTCCACAGCATGTGCACAGCTTGAGAGATTTTTCCTGTTGCGTGAGCCGCGACAATCGGGCAACCTTCGGAACGCACTCGTAAATCATGGCTTCAGTACCCGTGACTTCTCGACGAAATCAATTCTTGGAGTGGTTTCCATTCTACGTCCACCGCCTGGTTGGAGACGTACGGTACAGGGCGCTGAAGGATTATCAGCAGGCGTGGTATTTGAATATGCTGTTTGCATCATGGGTCTCGGAACGACCGGGATATTTGCCAGACGACGGGCAGTTATGGCGCCTCGCGAATGCGCGCACTCGGCAATTCTTTGAAAAGGAATCTGAGCCGATCCTGTGCATGTTCGAGCGCGAGGGCTCGATGACTGACGGTGCTGTCTGGATTTATAACCGTGTACTCCTGGAGATTTACGATGAACAGGTTCTAAAATTCCACAAGAGGAGACGTAAATCCTCAAAATCCACAGATGACAACACGACCTCTTATCTAGATTTTGAAGGTACACTTAAGAAAGAGAATGGAAGAGAAGAATGTAAGCTTCATCCAGAATCTGGTCTCACGCAGTGGGGAACCTGCTGGGAGTGCTATGCAGAAAAATGTAGCAGCCAAGCTAGCTGAGGGGCCGCAAACTTGCCCACTATGCGGCGGGACTGGATGGAAAGATGTTGTTTCTGGAAGTGAGAAGCGGGTAAAGCGTTGTGATTGCTTCTTGCAGACGCAAGCTAAGCACTTATTGACCGCGGCGGAGATTCCGGCGCGTTATGTGGGCTGTGAGTTTTTGAATTACGGGACTGGTGCGAATGACAGTCTTGCAGCTGCAAAAGTCAAGATTGAGACTTGGGCTGGCCAGTATCCTTTGGATGGAAGTGGTCTTTTGCTGGTGGGACCCAGCGGGGTGGGCAAGACTCATCTATCAGTTGCCGCATTGAAGCGACTCACGGAGAAGGGCGTGCATTGCCTCTTCTGCGATTACCGTGAGCTACTGAAAAAAATTCAAAATTCCTATAACCCATCGGTTCAAACAACCGAACTGGATCTCTTGCGACCGGTCTTCGAAACCGAAGTCGTGTTACTAGATGACCTGGGCGCCGTAAAGCCATCAGAGTGGGTGTGGGACACAGTCAGTCTGATTTTGAATGCTCGCTATAACGAGAAGCTGACGACCATCATTACCAGCAATTTCCTGGATGGTGCTAGTGCAGCGGCGGAGAGACTCGATGGTCCACGTCGTGCCGCCCGCGAAGAGACGCTGGGTGACCGTATCGGCGAACGCATGCGCTCACGCCTCTTCGAGATGTGTCGGCTAGTGCTGGTGAACGGCAAAGACTATCGGCAGAACTTCCGCCGTACCAGTCGCTAGCAACTGCGTCGCAAGCGTGATCTCAATCGGGGGCACGCCTTTCAGGGCAGCCGAAACATTCTGATTGTGCTTTTCGCGTACCGAATACTTCCTCGGTATGAACCTGCCTGGGGGATCTGAGTTCCCATGTGCCCTCCGTAATAAACCAAACTAAAATAATGTTGTGCTAAACAACCGGCTCGAGTTCGTTCCGGCCAACGATGCTGAACTCTGGGCGGCAGCCCCAACCGCGTCTGCCGTATTTCTCCTGCGCGGGGACGACCCGCAATCTGAACCCTACATCAGCAAAACTGCTAACCTGCGCCGGCGCCTCCAGCGATTGCTCGGCGCCCCAGCGGAGCACAGCAAGAAACTCAACATGCGCGATCGTGTGCGCTCGATCGAGTACACGCCCACCGGTTCGGACTTTGAGTCTGGATTCCTTCTCTATCGGCTGCTCCGTTCGACGTTTCCCAAGACCTATAGCAATCGCCTACGCCTACGCTTCGCCCCACTGGTCAAGCTGCACATGGAAAACGAATTTCCGCGGGCCTCCGTTACTACACGTCTCGGCCGTCCCGGTGCCCGCAACCTCTATTACGGGCCCTTTCCCTCGCGTGCTGCAGCGGAGAAGTTTGCCAGCGACTCGCTCGATTTCTTCAAGATGCGCCGCTGTGTCGATGATTTGCATCCCGACCCCAAATTCCCCGGCTGCATCTATTCTGAGATGAAGATGTGTCTCGCGCCCTGTTTCAAGGGCTGCAGCGACGAGGAGTATCGCTCCGAAGTGGCCCGGGTGCAGGCGTATTTCGATACGGGCGGTGAATCGCTGCTGCGGGCGATCTCCTTGCAACGCGACGCCGCCTCTGCCAATCTGGAATTTGAAAATGCGTCCACGCTGCATGCGCGCCTGGACAAGCTCAATCCCGTGCTCAGTCAACTTCCAGAAATCGTTCGCCGCATCGATCATCTTGGCGGCGTGATGGTGCAGCGCAGCTCCAACCCGGAGTCGGTCAACTTCTTCCGCATCGACGCTGGACGCATCTCCGGCCCGCTGGGCTTTCCTATCCAGGCGGCCGAACACACCAAGTCGCAATCGATGGAATCACGCATCCAGCAAGCGCTGGCCACCGTCTCAGCTACGCCTGCCGGTTCTGCGCTTGAAACCATGGGGCACCTGGCACTCCTGAAGCGCTGGTTCTATCGCAGCAATCGCGTCGGCGAAATCTTTTTTGCAGACGAAAAAGGTGTACTTCCAATGCGCCGCATCGTGCGCGGCATTTCGAGGGTTTATCGCGGGGAGAAGCCAGAGGCGCCAGCGCACACAATCAATCTTTCACCCCAATTGAAGTGACCGTCAACCTTGTAGAGGAGTTATAGGCCATGAAACAAGACCCCAACGACAAAGCGCTCCGCGAACACGTCGATTACCTGCTTCAGGGAGGCGGAGCCCACGTCAAGTTCGACGAAGTGATCGCTGACGTCCCGGTTAAGCTGCGCGGGCAGAAGCCTGCCGGCATCCCCCATTCGCTCTGGATGCTTCTGGAGCACTTGCGCCTTGCGCAATGGGACATTCTAGAGTTCAGCCGCAACCCGAAATACGTGTCTCCGGAATGGCCGGAAGGATATTGGCCGAAAACCGAAGCTCCGCCCAAACCTGACGCCTGGAATGAAAGCATCAAGAAAGTTCAGCAGGACCTTAAGGCCATGCGTGATCTGGTGAAAGATCCCAAGACCGATCTGTTTGCGAAAATCCCCTGGGGCGATAGCCAGACAATCCTGCGCGAAGCCCTGCTGGTGGCCGATCACAACGCGTATCATCTCGGACAGATGTTGGACGTACGCCGCCTGCTGGGGGCATGGCCGGAGAAGTGAACGTTTAGTGACCTGTCATCCGGCTTTGGCGATTTTTCGCGCGGCCCGCTTCCTGAACACAACCCGCACGTCGTCCCGCTAACGCTCGTCGATGCCCAGCAGCACCCAATCAATTTCTGGCGAGATGTAATGCAGCAGCGTGTCCGTCGTAGGATGCACATGCAGGGCCGGAGCCACCAGAAAGAGCACCGGCTTGTCAACGCGAAGCTCGCGTCCGGGAAAGTACCCGAAGCGCTGAAATTCGCCGCGGGCGTGGTGCCAGGCCACCCGCGCCCAGTAGTCGAGGCCCTGCAGTGGCAAGTGAATGTCCTCATCCGCTTTGAGCTCGACCACCGCGAGCCGTGCGTCCTTGGTAACCGTGAGCACGTCGATCATGGCGCGATCGGATGCCGAGAACGCCGGCACCTGCGAGTACAGGCAAGTCGAATCTAGGCGCTCGTCCACTGCCGCCACTTCTCGAACCACCAACGATTCCAGCCAGCGTTCCGGATGGAGCCGCCAGAGCGGGTGGTCTCTCGGACCCTCGGGGTGACGGACCTCGCCGATGCTTCGCACCAACTGGGCGAATGCTGCGAAGTTCTTTTCGCTGAGAACTCTTTCCCCCGCACCGATGCCAAAAACAATTTCGGGAGTACTGAGGAAAGACCCTGGCTCATGGACCAATCGTGCCCGTGCGAACTCCAGGCCGTGACGACGAAAGGCAATCTCCGCGGGTGACAAAGCCGCAACTTCCACTTCGGACATCAGCGCGCGAACCTGCAAGATCGCAGGCCCAAACCTGGCCAGCGTTGCTGATTCGTCGGTCGAGTGCACCAGTCGGGTTGCCACGTTTCCGCAGTCAGAAATATCCACCTCCCTCAGACTGTCGTCGCGCTCCTCAACTTCATACAAATGCCACTTGGCGGCCTCGGAGTTCAGATGCGCCATGCGTTCTCGGACCACAGCGTAAGCTCCCACAGGCACAAAGAGCCTCAGCCCTTCGACAACGAACTTCCCGGCTTTCGCCACCCTGCAGGCGTCGAGCCACAGAACGCCGAACGTAAGCGCCGCATCGATAGAACCTTGCGTCTCCTGTCCATTCACCCCCAGTACGGCAAATGCAGATTGCCCTCTACGCATCAGGCCCCGCGCATAGATCGGGCCAAAGGATCGCTCCAGGTCGATCGACGTACTGAGCGGGTCAACGGTGAAGCCGGAAAAGCGGCGCTGCAGCACACGGTGCAGCATTCTTTGGTACGCCACTCGAGCCGTACGCTTCGCGGTCGGGGTTCGCCGGTCCCGTTCGCGACAGATCTCGAGCTTCGTCGGCTTCACTTGTCCCAGACGCTGCACTGCCAGCCGAAGGATTTCATTCTTAACCTCGGCTTCCAGCACTCGCCGCACGAAGTTCCGTTCCACCGACCACAAGTGCAGCAGACATTTGTTGCGCTCCCCGGAAATGGAATACTTGGATTGCGCGAGATCGAAGACCACCGCACCGTCTTCAATGATCACGGCGTCGCGCGCGCACACTAGGAAATCTTCCACCGTGCGCACAAGAGATTCAGGAGTCACTGCGCGAGTCTCTCAGGGATCCAGTATCTCGTCTGTGACAAGTGAACATCGCCTGGCAGACGCATCACGCGCCCGCGCCACACACGATCCCATATGGGATAATGACTCAAGGAGCTTTTCCGACTTCGAGAGCATCTAATCAACGTGGACAAAAGCAGATTCTTTTTTGAGCACTACGGCCTGACGGAACGCGATCTGGAACATTATCTGGCAGCTGCCCTGTCGGCCGGCGGTGACTACGCAGACCTGTACTTTGAATACCTTTCCTCGACTTCATTGATGGTTGACGAGTCCATGGTGAAGTCCGCTTCCCAAGGGATTTCAGCCGGTTGCGGAATTCGCGTGATCGCCGGTGAACGCACGGGATACGCCTATACCGACGACCTTTCCCCGGAACGGATTCTGCACGCTGCACGCACCGCCGCGTTGATCGCGAGCGGACCGGCGAAAACTCCCACAGTCGGTTTCCAGAAAAAGCCCGCCCGCAGTCTGTACCCGGTTACGCTTCCCTCGGTCGATGCGGAAATCACTGCCAAGGTGGAGCTGGTCATGCGTGCCGATCAGGCCGCTCGTGCCTACGATCCTCGCATTAAAGAGGTACGCGCCAGTTACGGGGATGAGCTTCGTAACATTCTTGTTGTCGGATCCGACGGCACGTTCGCCGAGGATTCCCAGCCCTTGGCGCGCGTGAACGTCTCTTGCATAGCGAAAACTGATGGCAATTCCGCGCGCGGCAGTTCCGGCGGTGGCGGCCGCGTTGCACTGGACTTTTTCTTCGGCGAGAAGACTCCGGAGTTTTTTGCCAAGGAGGCTGCACGTCAGGCCATCCTGCAGCTCGACGCCCGCGAAGCTCCCGCAGGCGAGATGGAAGTGGTCCTCGGTCCCGGCTGGCCCGGTGTGCTTCTGCACGAAGCGGTGGGGCATGGCTTGGAAGCTGACTTCAATCGCAAACAGACTTCCGCCTTCGCTGGGTTAATTGGAAAAAGAGTAGCCAGCGAAAAGTGCACCGTGGTGGACGACGGCACCATGCCCTGGCGCCGCGGCTCGCTCAACGTGGACGATGAAGGTGAGCCCACACAGAATACTGTGCTCATCGAAAAGGGAATCTTGAAGGGCTACCTCAGCGACAAGCTCTCCGCGCGCCTGATGGGGATGGCCGATACCGGCAACGGGCGGCGTGAAAGCTACGAGCACATCCCGATGCCGCGCATGACCAACACCTACATGCTGGCCGGTGAAGATGCTCCGCAGGACATTATTCGTTCCGTCCGGCACGGTCTCTACGCGGTGAACTTCGGCGGCGGGCAAGTCGACATCACCAACGGCAAGTTTGTTTTTTCAGCATCGGAAGCGTATCTGATCGAAGACGGCAAAATCACCGCACCCATCAAAGGCGCGACCCTGATCGGGAACGGACCAGATGTCCTCACTCGCGTCTCGATGGTAGGCAACGATCTGAAACTCGATGAAGGCGTCGGCACCTGCGGCAAGGATGGACAGGCCGTGCCCGTAGGCGTGGGCATTCCGACAATCAAGATCGATCGCTTGACCGTGGGTGGAACGGCGAGGAAAGACCCAGGAAGCTTCATGCAGTAATCCCGAGCGAGGAGTCTGCAGATTGTTTCCTTGGTGAACCTTCGTGTCCTTTGTGGTTGATGCCTTTGAATTCCATAACCACAAAGAAATTTCTGTGAAGAACTCTATGTCGCAAACCCAACTTGAAACGCGAAACCAGAAAATTGAATCTGACTTGCGCGAACTGGCACAGGAGATCGTCCGCCGCGCGATGTCCGGCGGAGCCACCGCCGCGGAGTGCGTCATCCGGGAAGGCGACGAATTCTCCACGGTTGTCCGTTTAGGGCAAGTCGAAACACTGAAAGAATCCGGCTCGAAGGCAATCGGCATGCGCGTGTTTTATGGCAAGCGCGCGGCCAGCACTTATTCCAGTGACTTCTCCCGCGCCAGCCTTGACCGCATGGTGAAATCGGCGCTGGAACTCGCGAAGATCACCTCCGAAGATCCGTACGCGGGGATACCGGATGCCTCACAGCTGGGTGCAATCGCCGGTGATCTCGGTCTCTACTCCGCTGATGTTTACTCGCTCCCAGGGGAAGAACGCATCAGCTATGCCCGCCGGGCGGAAAAGGCCGCGCTCGACTACGATCCTCGTATCAAGAACTCCGAAGGCGGATCGTTCGAAGCTGCGACCGGACACAAGATTCTGGCCAACTCCAACGGATTCGTCGGCGAATACCAACGCTCCTATTGCTCGCTCGCAGCCGTGCCCATTGCCCAGTCCGACGACGGCGCGAAGCAGCGTGATTATTGGTTTTCAGTCGCCCGCAGCCTGAGCCGCCTCGAGTCTCCCGAACACGTGGGAAAGACCGCGGCCCAACGCACCCTGCGCCGTCTCGGCGCCCGAAAATCAAAGACCGCGAGAGTCCCTGTAGTTCTCGATCCCATGGTTTCCAACTCGATCCTCGAACATATTTTCGAGGGAGTAAATGGAGACTCCGTCTATCGTGGCGCATCCTTCCTCGCTGGCAAACTGGGAGAGAAAATCGCGGGCGATCGCGTCAACGTGATCGACGACGGCACCATGCCCGGTGGCTTTGGGACCAGCCCCTTTGACGGTGAGGGCATTCCTTCGCGGCGAACCGTCGTGGTTGAGAACGGCGTGCTCAAGTCTTACCTCCTGAACACGTACACCGCGAAAAAGCTCGGCCTCCAAACCACAGGCAACGCCTCTCGCGGCTTGGCGGGAACGCCGGGAATCGGTCCGGGAAATTATTTCCTCCAGCCCGGCGCTAAGACGCCGCAACAGATCATCGCCGAGATCAAAGACGGCCTCTACGTCACCGAGTTTCTCGGACACGGAGCCAACCTGGTCACCGGCGACTATTCCCGCGGTGCTTCGGGGCTCTGGATTTCTGGCGGCGAACTGGCATTTCCGGTGGAAGAAATCACGGTGGCCGGAAATCTGAAGGAAATGTTTTTCAATATCTCCGAGATCGCAAACGACCTCGAGTTCCGCGGTTCGGTCGCGTGTCCGACCATAAGAATTGATGGCCTGACAGTGGGCGGCGAGTAGCGCGTCCAATAGTACAATCTCCCCATGGGCGGTCTGAGCCAACCCTCGCCACTGGCGGAGCGGCGCGAATCGAATCTCGTTCCCATTCTGCTGGGAGTTGGGTTCGTCCTGATCGTGGTGGGCGTGATCGCCGTGCTCTCCCGCGGCAGCCCGAAGCCGGTCACTCCGCCGAATCCTTATGCCGCGAAGGTTAATCTCTCCGACGTGAAAATGAGTGCCGCGGAGAATTTCGTGGGAGCCCGCATTACCTACATCGAAGGAACCGTGACCAACAACGGCGACAAAACTGTAACTCATGCCACTGTCCATGTCGCCTTCAAGAATTCTCTCGGCGAAGTTGCGCAAGCGGATGACGTCGCTCTTTACCTCCTGAAGACCGCCGGCCCATACCCGGATACGGTCGACCTCCGTGTGGCGCCGCTCGTCCCCGGCCAGAGAGCTCCGTTCCGTCTTACCTTCGATCACATCAGCAATGACTGGGACCGCGCCTATCCTGACCTGAAAGTGACCGATGTCTCGGTCAAGTAAGCTTCCAGTACGCTGCGGAGCCATCAAAATCCGTGGCTGGGTTTCAATCCTTTAGAATGCTTCCATGGCTGACGCAAAGCCAATTCGCCTGACGGAGTCAGTGAAAGCTGCGGGTTGAGCGTCCAAGCTCAGTCCGGCGGCGCTGGACGCGGTGCTTGGGAAATTAGCCCGGCAACATGACCCCAATGTTCTGGTGGGCTTTGATCAAGCCGACGACGCCGGAGTGTATCGCATCGGACCCGACGCCGCGCTGGTGCAGACCGTCGACTTCTTCACTCCGATGGTCGACGATCCTTACACCTTTGGTCAGATCGCTGCGACCAACTCGCTCAGCGATGTCTATGCGATGGGCGGCCAGCCGCGTACTTCGCTGGCGCTGGTGTGTTTTCCGGAAAAAGCAGATCTCGCCATTCTCGAACGCATTCTCGCCGGCGGACTTTCCAAAATGATCGAAGCCAGCTGCTCGGTGATTGGCGGGCACAGCGTTCGCGACGAAGAGATGAAGTTTGGCTACTCCGTCACTGGCCTGATCGATCCAGCCCGAGTGCTCACCAACGGCGGGGCGAAGGCCGGAGACCGCTTGCTCTTCACCAAGGCGCTCGGCACAGGCGTAATCTCGACTGCCATCAAGAAACAAAACGCGAAGCAGCCTTGGATCGACGACGCCATCGCCTCGATGACCACGTTGAACAAGAAAGCGGCGGAGGTCATTACGGGCCGCTTCGCCGTCCATGCCATGACCGATGTGACTGGCTTTGGCCTGATCGGACATGCCCGCGAAATTGCACTTGCTTCGAGCGTCTCGCTTCGCTTCCATGCCAGTCGCATTCCTCTGCTCGACGGCGCGCTCGAATGCGTTCGAGCAGGCCACATTCCCGGAGGCCTGAAGGCCAATCGCGAATTTGCCGAATGCGTCATTGGCTATCAGGACGGAATCAGCGAGGAGGTGAAGACGATTCTGTTCGATCCGCAGACCGCCGGCGGATTGCTGGTCTCGGTTGCGTCCGAGGATGCAACTGCACTCTTGCAGGCCCTCAATGCGGCTGGCGTTCCCGCCGTAGAAATCGGGGAAGTGTTACCTGCGGCCAAACCCCTGATCGCGGTTGTGCCCTGATTCGAACCGGAGTTTCCCAAGGCGTTTGTTTACCTTTTACTTAACAGATCACAAGCGATGTTTATCTTGGCATCAAGGGTATATACCCAAATTTTGCGTTTTGTCGCTAGATCTATGAAAACAAAGGCAGTGTTTTGGAGATACCCACGTAAAATATCCCTTCTAAAGGACTTAGGAGGGGTGATTTGGAAGCCGGTACGCCCCTAGCAGGAGCCGTGAATTGTCAAAGAGCTGAAAATATCATTGCTCTTATCAAACAGCTAATGGCCGATATTTGTATGTTAGCTGCTGAGGGGCACGCGCGTCAAGCGGAAAACCGGCGGGGCTGGTTTCACCGGGGAGGAAGTGGTTCGGCGCGGGGGAAAAGAATGCGGGTAGATCCTTCGGCCAGTTGTCGCGCAATCAGCGACTCGAAAATTACGGGATTCTGCATGGTAGGCCCGAATGGACTCGAACCATCGACCTCTTCCGTGTCAAGGTTCGGTCAACCCACACGCACAACAACTTCCGCATTTTACAGGAAACCGCTAAACCCCGCTAAACACGCGGAACGCGGGCCAATCGCGGGCTAGAGTCACGGGCCGGAAATTCTCTCCCTCCGTAGTTTTCGTGTGGCGAACAAAAGGCGAATATGCTACGCTCATCGGGTGGATGAGGGCCGCAAACGCGTGCTGCTGATCGCAGCGAGTATCCTCGCCGCCCGCAAGCTCGCTCACTTCGATGGTGGGAAGAAAGTTCCCGCGACGGTCAGTGTGATTGCGGACGCTGTGCGGTGGGCCGAGGAAATCATGAAGGCCATTGACGACCGATGGCCCGCTGGGAGATGAGGTGCGGTTTTCCGTAAGAGCCTGACCCGGAAATTTCTGTCCGTGTGACCCTAAAGCCACCCGCTCTGCCGCTCAGATGCCGAGAGAGGCACGATTCGGGGTCGGCGGGACCCATACCGAGGACAGCTTTGACCAACCGCCCGCCCACTGCGGGATTCACGGTCCTCAGCCAAAACATTTTTCCAGCGGCCAGAGCAGTTTCGGCGCCTCGATTCGCCCCTCCATCTTCCACGGCACAATCGCCACGTTGCGTTCGCCTGGACCTTTCTCTGCTGCCGATCCGCCACGCACCCTTTTTCACAGGTAGAGATCACAGGTATGAATCGCAGGTTGCCATCCTTGCTGTGTTAAATGACTAAGTAAAGAGTCTGCATCTTAGCTTCCGCACTTTTGCTGTTCTTTTGTCTCACTGTTAGACGAACCGCCTTCGGTAATTTTTCGGCTTCAAACTACCTTCTTCCATTGGACGTTGGCCAGACTGATTTCGACAACATCGGGGCCGAACCCGAAGCAAAAGGTCCTTTCATTTTCGATGGCAAAGCTCCGGACGAAGTCCCGGCGAATGTAGACGTCGCCAAAACCAACACTCCGTAAATCGATCGCATCCACGGATTCACTTCCCGCCTTCACCCGATATAGAATTTTTCCGTCCTCGGACCAAACAAAAACGAGATCTCCGCTTACCAAGATGTTGTCCGGCTTCCACAGCTTGTCACCGGTTCGGCTCGTCTTGCCTCGCTTGTAGACCCACAATCCCTCGGAGGTCGAAAACCAAATTCGGCCATGACGATCTTTGGCAGCGTCGAAAATCTCGGAAGACGGAATGCGTACAATTTCCCGGATCTTGCCGTTGCTGGCAAACTTTAGTGCCGACAGCGCCTCGCCAACGATCTGAACCATCAAAAAACCATTCCCAGCACTTGCTCCTAGAAACTCGGAATGGAATTCTTGGTATGTGGGTCGCAACTGACCACCCCGAAAGCAGTAGAGAATCCTCTCGTCGAACTGATACAACAGTACGCCGCATCCTTTATCCCGTCCGATGCGCACAGGTTCTAACCCCTTTTCAAACGGTCTCCAGCCCTTCGCTTGGCGGACCCACGCGTTGTTGGCATCATCAAGAGCAACCAGCCCAACGCCAGGCGCAAACACCAGTTCCTGAATGTCGTTTCCCGACGGTCGGTCGGCCCTCACCAAACGCACAGATCCGTTCTGGCCCATCGCCGACGGTTCCGCGTCGCCCGCGTGGGAGTACAGATCGTAACCCGGGATCAGAAAAGCTTGCTTCCGACGCAGCACATCGACCGGATCGCTGCTCACGATCAAGGAGGATCCAAATTGCGCGACAAAATCGCCTCGCGTAAAAGAGTAGCCTCTTACCTTCACCGTTTCTTGGCTCTCGAGGTTTGGCAAAAACACCTGCGGACTTTCGAACGTGCGAATCAATCCGTCCAATGGGAGCGCCCCACCGTGCGAGTCGAGATCCTCCAGAATGCTCTTGAACTTGAGTGCCAGAGGCCCCGTTCCTGAAGACAACCCCGCAGCAGGATACTTGACGGTGTCAGCGGCCATGCCGTCGTCACTTGCGAAAATCATCGGTGTTGGGCCATAGATGCCACTAGCATGCTGAATGGCATTTAGAATGCCGCTGACGTCGGAACCCTGTTTCACCGTTTTCTTCCACTCTTCGATGAGTTCCTTTGCTTGGTCTTTGTAGGCTCGGCATGCATCGATGAGGAAGAGGGAGTGGTCGGTAATGTCCGAGAACTGGCGGTTGATCTCTCCGACGTCGACCAGCCTGTCGCTGACTTCCGAAATGTGTTTCGATTCATCGTCAACAAACTGTTCCGGGACCAAGAAAACCGATTTCGACATGCCGTCGGCAAGGCCATGGCCGAAATAGTAAAAAACGACGAGGGTCTGCTTGTTCGGGTCGCTGTTCTTCTTGACGTAGTTCCGGAAATCAGCAATGCCCTGCATGATGTCGCTTCGTGACTGCCGTCGCGTTGGGTCGAACGATTTGGGGCTCACCTCATTGCTCGAAATGACCTGAATGCGATTCGCTTCGGAGGGCGGCACGAGTCTCCGAAGGTCCGCCGCCACCTCCTCTCCGGTTCTCACGGCGTCCAGGAGTTCGCCTCCGGCTCGTTTGCTCTGCGAGGGGTAGTTACCCAAGGAAATGACCAGCCCGAAGATGTCGAAATTCGAGTACAGCCGGCTCACCTTCGGAGCCACATCGTTACGGAATTTTTCCAAATCTGCCGTCGAAATCCGATCGACGATCTTCTCTCTTGCGGAGCCTCCGAGGGCCGTGCTTGCCTCGCTCAGACGCGCGAGCCGTGTGCCCAGCACGAGCGGGGCCTCAGACTGGACTGTTCCGGACTGATCAAGGTTCGCCGCTGTGCCAAAGGTAGCCTTGACCCAATCCGTCAGACTCTTGGCTTTCGCGCTTACCTCGGAGGCGTCGTTGAACACCAATCGCATCTTTCCGACCTTGAGCGCTTCGAGAATCACAAACAGATCGTCCGGGTGACTTCCGAGGGCCTCACTTACACGGGAATTTGCCCGCACAAGGTCTTTGACTTTAGCGAGCGGCAACGTAAGCAGCTCTACACTTGAAAGCTCGACGGACGCATTGAGATCCTCGTTGCCGCCAATTTCTGCCGCATTTCCCCCGGCTTTCGCGTTGGCCTTAAGCTTCAGTTTGAGCCTGACATTTGGGAGTGACGCCCGCGTCACCGCATCCGGTTGCCCTTCGAGAAAAGCCCTGCTTTCCATGGCAACGCGATCTCGCGTCTTTCCCACCGCCAAAAGCGTCCCCGGCAGGAAGTCCGATCGAAAAGGCCGCACTGGATCGAAATCCTGCTGGCGGACCCAATCCTCGATGGATGAACTCGAAGTCGGGCGCTGGTGGTACCGAAAGCCCAGCCAGATCACGGCTCCGCACCCGACGAGAACGAGCAACCAGGGCCAGCCAAACTTTCTCCAAACCGCATGCGCAGCAGGCTTTCGCGAACTTCTCGGTGGCGGCATTTTGGATCTCCAGGAGAAATGAGTTTGCCTATTCTACTCACCGTAACCAAATTAGCGCACGCACGAGGTCTACCGCGAGCGAGCGAAGCCGAACCGTTCTTGGTAAGGACTTTTGCTATAGCGACGAGTCGAGCGCCCCGGTCCAGCTTTCGAAGGCCCGCCCCTTTCGTTCATCGCCTTTGAAGAAGGCCAAATACGACATCACATGGTATCC
This sequence comes from uncultured Acidobacteriota bacterium, assembly GCA_963837015.1. GTDB lineage: Bacteria > Acidobacteriota > Terriglobia > Terriglobales > Acidobacteriaceae > JABDBE01. Next base: position 79,976 of record CAWIMI010000028.1, read on the forward strand.
AACAAAATGTTTCTGGGCTGGGTGGAATCGTGCCAGTTCATGTACGGGCCGCCACGTTCCAGAGTTGATGTAAATTTGATTCGTCACAGCAGTACCGTGCAGAAGCGATTGTAAGGGCACAATGAGTTCCGAGTGTACAGCGCAGAATATGATCGGACCGGTTTCCAGGGCGGGCTGGAAGAATATCGCGTGAGGTGGATTGAAAAACACCATGCCAAGTTGCAACTCTTTTCGAGGCGAACAATTGATGTGCCCTCACTTTTTATCGCTGGAAAGAACGACTGGGGCGTTTACCAGAACCCCGGAGACTTCGAGAGAATGCAGAAAACGGCGTGTCCACAGATGCTGGGCGCGCACCTAGTGGACGGAGCCGGGCATTGGGTGCAGCAAGAACAACCGGGAGAAGTGAGCAAATTGCTCGTCCAGTTTCTCAAGGACAGGGGTTAAGGTCCAACCCAGTCGTTGAGTGGATTGTCGGCAATTCTAAAGTTAAGGCCGTCGACGACCCCAGGACCACAGGTGTGAAATCACAGGTGTGAAATTTTCGGCTGGGCTGCTAAGTCACTGAAAAATATGGTGGCCAGGGACGGAGTTGAACCGCCGCCGCCAGCCTTTTCAGAACCGTGGTTTCGAGTACTTACAACGCTTTACAAGCCGCCGAGGACTGCCTTAGTACGTCGTAAGTCCTGTAAAACGGAAACACCACAGGTGTGAATCACAGGTGCGAAATGTAATGCTCGTTCCAGAGAAGCGGTCACGACCAGAGCCTCCCGATAGACCCTCTGCCCAAACTTCCTTGGTTGGATCGCTCCTCGAACCACCCCGCTCTCCTCCTCAGATGCCGAGAGAGGCATGATCGGCAGGGTCCGGACCCGTAACCAGTGCAAGTGAAGGTGGCTCGCGGATGAGAAGTAGTATCGCCCGAGAGCTGTGGTATTGGCAGCTCGGCGAGGTCCTCGGAGCTTAGCCTGCGGACCCTAAGCCCAACGCCCGCAGTCCGAAGACGATGATCTGCAGCCCGAGTGCCACCTGAATGATTCCCAGTACCGTACCCAGAAGTTGCATGGGCATGCCTGCATATTTCAGCACGTTCTTTGCAAACAGCATGGCGACCAGATTTAGCAACATCAATCCCAGCAAGACTGCGAAAATCTCGCTTCGCGTGACAAAGTCCGGCGTTAACGTCATGAAGACGATCACTGCAGCCACCCCATAAGGCGTGACGATCGTGGGGAACGCGAGCGGCGAGACAGCGAGTCTCAGCGAGGGTGTGTACTCCAGTGTCCCAGCAGATCCGCTGGAATCAAACTGGTGCATCACCGTCTGCAGCGCCACGAGAAATAGGATTATTCCCGCAGCGATGGCTAGCACCGGAACAGAGATGTGATACTTTCGCATCGATCTCTCTCCGATCAACGCGGCAAACGCGAGCGCCACACACGAATAGATGAATGCGCGGATGGCCAAACGCCTCGCAAAAGCTTCATCGCCCTTGCGTGTCAGCTGAACAAAGGGTCCCAGAATCTTGATGGGTCCCAGCATCAGAAACAGGAACGTGAAAATTTCCGTGAAGGTCACGATGTGACGTACGGGAGTATCGGGAGACGCCGTACTCTGCCCCATCAAGAGGGTGGGACTAAGAATGCAGACGGACAGGGACGCTGCGGAAGCGATTTTCACAAGCGGCCAGCGGTAGTTTGTTGCACGATGCATGAAATCAACTCGCTTTGAGGAAATCGGCTAAAGAGCAGTGCGAGAGCCGCCACCAGTTGTTAATGCAGTTCTGCGTTTGATGAAATGATAGATGGCCAAGAGGATCAGCGCACCGATCACGGACGTGATGAATCCCGCAGACTGACCTTCCTGGTACCAGCCCAGAAGTCGCCCCAACCAACCGGCGAGGAATGACCCGGCGATGCCCAGCAGCATCGTAATCCAGATGCCGCCGGGGTCCTTGCCGGGCATGATGAGTTTCGCCAGCGCACCGATAATCAGTCCAATAAGCGCGGTCCAGATAAGACTTAGCATGACTCTCCTTTAAGTTGCAGTAGGAGTGCGGGCCTTCGTACCGCAAAGCTGCTTGAAATGTCGTGGGCAACCGCGACGATAAAGTCGATCTTTGCTTTGCCAAGCTCTATCGGGGCGCGTTTATCACGACGTAGCTCGTATTTCCCCCGATAAATTGGGGCTGATACCAAGTGCTGCCACACTGCTGGTAAGTCAGACCATTCACCACCACGGCCGAGCACGAAGGCGGAATTGTATTAACCATCGAACCAACCACTGCCGCGGTCACTACTGCTGTTGCAGTCACTGCAGCCGCCGTCGCAACTGGGTGGTAACAACATCCACCCCTCCGTAGTAACTGCCGCCACGATAGTCGTCGTGATTAACGTTGACATTAACGTTGCGATTCGAGTTGACATTGACGTTCTTATTTGAATTCACGTTCGTGTTGCGATTGACGTTCGTGTTGCGATTGCTGTTGGCGTTAGTGTTGCGGTTAACGCTAGATTGCGCGCTGCCGCGGGACGCGTGTGCTCCACCGCTTGTTGGCTTGGCCCAGACCACCGGTATGAACGGCTGGAGGAGGGCAACGATGCAAATAAAAGATCGGATAGATGGTTTCATAGTGTTCTCCTATTACTTTTTGGCATTTTCGGCGCCGGACGGTGCATTTTCTTCCGCCAGGACGATCTTTTGAGCATCCTTGGGCGGGTCGAACACGAAGGCCGCCTCATCGAACGATGGTGCGAGATTCCAAGTGAGGACGGCATTGTACTGAGGTCGCGCGTCATCGGTTAAAGTCGTCAGCACAAGCTTTCGCGGCAGCGGGTAGTCGCCCTGTTGAATCCATAGCAGCATGGGCTAGAGAATCAGCGACTGCTCCAGCAGATCAATCAACCAAACTCTCGGGGCCGTATCACCTTCTCAGACATAAGTTTGCACTACATCAAGAACGAACTGCCACAGCGAGCGCCTTCAACCGCGTACTTGCATCGGCATATCATCCACGATTTCCTGATTCCGCGATGGGCAAACAACATCGCAGTCGGCATCAAACCGCTCGACAGAGAATTGGCTGAAGGCTCTCCACGGAGAGTTAGGGTATGCCAATCCGAGTTGCGCCAAGATTCGTCAGGTGATGGTCTGTGTCTACAAGCATGCTCAGCGACACGGTTTGATACCGCGCACTGAGGATGCCAATCCGATGAGATGGGTCCGCTGCAAGACGACTAGCGATTATGAGCCGATTATCCTCACTCCGGAGCAGGCCTTTCACTTGGTCAGTGGCTTCCCTCCGTTGGAACGAACCATAACCATGCTGGCAGCGGCGACCGGGCTTCGCATCAGCGAGTGCTTAGGTCTTCAGTGGCAAGACTTGGATTTTGAGCATGAGCAGATTCATGTAAGGCGCACATGGCTTGGCGGTCAGATTGGTGAAACCAAGACCAAGGCGAGCAAACAGCCCGTTGCTATGGGCGCATTGTTGGCCGACATCATGCGAGAGTGGCAAAACCAAACCTCTCACGCAAACCCAAAAGACTGGGTCTTTCCATCACAGAGGCTGCATGGCCGAAAGCCGCGCACAGGTTCCGTCATGGCGCAGCAATACCTTCGTCCAGCGGCTGTAAAGTTAGGAATCCTTGCCGCAGAAGATCGGCGTCGTTTTGGGTTCCACAATCTCCGCCATTCATTGGCGTCCTACTTGGTGACCCAGACCAAGACGGACGTTAAGACGGTTCAATCAATGCTGCGGCATGCCGATGTCGGGACAACTCTGGGCCTCTATACGCATGCGATAAACAAGGACAAATTGGTCGCTCAGAATCAGGTGATGGAGGCGATGAGGAAGCCGGGGCTGGTGAACTGACTAAGCGTGCACAACCGCAAACCCCGTTCTCTACCATCCATCGGGAGGGATGATCACTTTTTGCGCTTTGCTTGGTCCCGCGCCGCATCCGCCATCTGATTCGCAAGGCTGTTGGATGCGCCATAATTTGGTCCCGCCCAGAGGTAGACGGACTTGTCCTGTCCGTCGTGGAGATCATGAATCGCCTTCCGGATCTCGCCACTCTGCTCCAGTCGTTTTATCACCGTGTGGATAGAAGTCAGGATGTTCTTATACGTTCGGGGGAAGCGCAGTTGCTCCAACGAAGCCCTGACTTCAGTGGGCATCAATCCCCTATTTCCCGCCGCTCGAAACGCAGTGCGGCAGGCATTCGTTAATCCGCCAAGGTCCATTTCCGTCATTTGCTCTCCCTCGCTTTCATCAGTAAGTGCCGTTAACGCTGCGACCCGCGTTTGCTGCTTGGCAATCTTGGTCGCTAGTTCTTCACGCTGCCGACAAAGATGAGCCAAGACCTCGCGCTCATTCGCCAGTTCGTTTTTGTAAGATCGTGCCATTGCACATGTAGTTATACATAATGTGTAACACCGTGTCAAATAGACGAATACCAACACAATGCAGTACGAGTGGGGGGACATAGAAAAGCGTAGGCGGGGGTTGACAGCCACGCTGGCGGGCCTAAAGAATTGCGGGGATTGTTTGAATGGTAGGCCCGAATGGACTCGAACCATCGACCTCCTCCGTGTCAGGGAGGCGCTCTAACCAACTGAGCTACGGGCCTACATGGGAACGGTTCTGGGTTCAATTCTACGGGTAGCGGGCAATTCCGGCAACGATTGCCTCGGCCCGAGTTTGCGGAATCACGGGCTGATCACGGGCTGGAGAATTATTGGTGTTCTCTCTAACCGTATGGAAACAATCGTAGGTCGGAATAATTTCGGACTTTGATATTTACCGTGTCAAGGAAGCGCTCTAACCAGACTGAGCTACGGGCCTACAAGCGAACGACTCAGTATCAATTCTAACGGCGGCGGTCGATTAGGGCAAACTCTGTCAGGACCCAAGTGCAATACCCAAGCGCTCACCTAATTCGAACCCTTCATGCGGCACAGCATGACGTCGGTTAGCAACAGAGTAGGCTGAATGAACGCCTGATCGCGGCACTGGGTTGAATCACATTTTGGTGTGACGCTTGTCACAGCCCACTCTAGCGCCGTAATGGTGTACTGGCTGCGGGGGGGAACCGCCGTGTGCCTCGCAGTACCCGGAAAAATTCTTGAGATTCAAGAGCAGGGAATGATGCGAGCTGCCCGCGTGCAGTTTGGCGGGATTGTGCGTCAGGTTTCCTTGGACTTTGTCCCCGAAGCTGTTTTGGGTGACTACGTTATGGTTCATGTCGGCTTTGCCATAAGCCGCGTGGATTCGTCCGAAGCCGAGCGGACGTACAAACTTCTGCAAGAAATGGGAGCGCTGGAAGCAGAATTTCCGCGAGAGGAAATCTAGTTCTAACTGGCGCTTAGCTGTTATGAAATATCTTGACGAATATCGTGACCAGCGCATTGCTCGAGCCCTGGCGGCAGAAATCGTCGAATGCACAACCCGCCCCTGGGTTCTGATGGAGATTTGTGGTGGCCAGACCCACACCATCATGCGCTACGGGATCGACGAACTGCTGCCTCGCGGTATCGAACTGGTGCATGGCCCGGGATGCCCGGTCTGCGTTACGCCGCTTGAAACGGTCGATAAAGCGATTGAGTTAGCACTGCGCCCCGACGTAATTCTCGTTTCCTACGGAGACATGCTGCGCGTGCCCGGCTCGCACTCCGACTTGCTTCGCGCCAAGGCCCAGGGCGCAGATGTTCGCATTGCATACTCCTCGACCGAGGCGGTGAAGATCGCCCGCTCAAATCCCGATCGCAAAGTGGTTTTTCTAGCGATTGGTTTTGAAACCACAGCTCCCGCCAACGCGATGGCCGCGTGGCAGGCTAAGCGCGAAGGCCTCACCAACTTTTCCATGCTGGTCTCGCACGTGCTCGTCCCGCCGGCGATCCGCGCCTTGATGGTGTCCCAGACGAACCGCGTGCAGGCGTTCATCGCGCCGGGACACGTATGCACCGTCGTGGGCTGCAAGGACTACGAGGACCTGGTCCGAGACTTTCGCGTACCGATCGTGGTGGGAGGATTCGAACCCGTAGATATCCTGGAAGCAGTCCTCATGCTGATCCGCCAGCTAGAGGCGGGAGAGGCAAAGCTGGAAAACCAATATGTGCGCTCGGTGAGCTACCAAGGGAACCTGCCGGCACAGCAGATCATGGCCGAAGTGTTTGAGGTCGCAGATCAGAAGTGGCGAGGTATCGGTCCCATTTCGCACAGTGGTTTGCGTTTGCGCGCTGAATACGCGGACTATGACGCCGACCGAATCTTTGATCTGACCGGAGTCTCGGTGGACGAGCCGGCCGAATGTATCAGCGCCCAGGTTTTGCAGGGATTGAAGAAGCCGACGGATTGTCCCGCGTTTGGCATGCGGTGCACGCCGGAAAATCCGTTGGGAGCGCCCATGGTCTCTACCGAAGGAGCATGCGCCGCCTACTATCACTATCGACGCCATTCGGTCGCGAGTTAGGAGGGCAGTTGGCAACCAAAACCGGCGTCAGAATAAACCTGGACTTAAGCTGCCCCGTGCCGCTCCCAGCCAAAGACACAATTCTGTTAGGGCACGGCAGCGGCGGCAAGCTGAGCGCCGAATTGATTCGCCATCTCTTCCTGCCTGCGCTGAAGAATCCCGTATTGTCGCGACTGGATGACCAAGGAATCGTAAATGTGAACGGCCAGCGCCTGGCCATCACCACCGATTCTTTCGTAGTGAAGCCACTATTCTTTCCCGGCGGTGACATCGGCTCGCTCGCAGTTCACGGCACGGTGAATGACTTGGCGATGGGCGGTGCAACACCGCTGTTCTTGAGCGCAGCCTTCATCATCGAAGAAGGCTTCTCCATGGAGGAGCTTCGCCGCGTTGTGAACTCGCTGCGACAGGCGGCAACGGAGGCGGGCGTGCAGGTTGTCACCGGCGATACCAAGGTGGTCGAGAAGGGCAAGGGTGACGGGCTCTTCATTAACACTACAGGAATTGGCCTTGTGGGGGAAGGAGTGGACCTTTCCGCTGACCGCGCCCGTCCCGGGGACAAAGTCATTCTGAGCGGTTCGATCGGTGATCACGGCATCGCGATTCTGGCGCAACGGGAAGGGCTCGAATTCGAGACCCAGATCCAAAGCGATAGCGCGTCTTTGCACCCGCTGGTGACCGAGATGCTCAGCGCATCGCGCGACATTCGTTGTATGCGTGACCCGACGCGGGGTGGCGTTTCCAGCACGCTGAACGAAATCGCTGAGCGGTCGGGGGTGGGGATCGAAATCGAGGAATGTACTCTTCCGATCCACGAAGAGGTTCGGGGCGCGTGCGAGTTGCTTGGCCTTGATCCGCTATATGTGGCCAACGAAGGCAAGCTGATCGCAATTGTCGCACCCGAAGCCGCCGAACCGGTGTTGCAGGCGATGAAACGCCACCCACTGGGAGCCGAGGCGCAAATTATCGGCACGGTAAAGCACGAGCACCCGGCACTGGTAACCATGAGAACGCCGCTGGGTACGACCCGCATCGTGGACATGCTGGTGGGGGATCAATTGCCGCGCATCTGTTAAGGAAATATGCACGAGATGGGAATCGCGAATTCGGTGCTGGAAGCAGTCAGAACCGAGATGGGTCTGCATCCCGGAAGCTACCCGTGCAAAGTCGGCGTCAGGATTGGCGAAATGGCAGCCATCGATCAGGCAGCGTTGCGCTTCTGTTTTGAAGCCATCATTCTCGAGACCGATCTGGCGTCGCTTGAACTGGGAATCGAAGTCTGTCCTCGCCGCCATCGCTGTCTAATCTGCGGACATGAATTCAATGTGCGCGATTACGACTCCCGTTGTCCGCGATGCGCGACTTTCGAAACTACTTGTATCAGTGGAGACGAGTTGGAGTTGGCCTATCTGGAGGTGGAAGAGTATGGAGCGAGTACCGCTGGAGCGAAAAGTACTCAGTGAGAATGACCGCATCGCGGCTGATCTGCGTGTTCGATTTCAAGAGCACGGTATTTTGTGCCTGAACCTCATCAGTTCCCCAGGTTCCGGGAAAACCAGCCTTCTGGAGCGAACTTTGGAATCGCTGCCGCGGCAGGATCGCGCGGCTGTACTCACGGGCGACATTCAGACGGAGAACGATGCCAACCGGCTGAAGCGATTTGGCTTTCCGGTAAAGCAAATCACCACCGGCGGTACCTGTCACCTGGATGCGCGCATGATCGAACGGCATTTGGCGGACTGGAACCTCGAAGATTTGGATCTGTTGCTGATTGAAAATGTTGGCAATCTGGTTTGTCCCTCCAGTTACGATCTCGGCGAGGCGGCCAAGATCGTGGTGCTCAGCGTCACCGAGGGCGAAGACAAACCGCTCAAGTATCCTTCCATATTTTTCAAGTCCGATTTGCTCGTGCTGAGCAAAATTGATCTGCTGCCCTACGTCCCATTCGATATCGACGCAGCGGCGGAAAATGCGCGCAAGGTGCATCCTGGCATGGAGATTGTGAAAGTGTCTTGCCTGAGCGGCAACGGTTTGCTCGACTGGATGAATTGGCTGGAACAGCGACGCGGGGCACACAAAACGCTGCTGCAGGAGACTGTGAGCTGACGATGTATGGAAGTTCGGCGCCAAATCGAAGTCTCAGGCATCGTGCAGGGAGTCGGATTCCGGCCGTACGTCTATCGTCTGGCCGCCGGCCGGCATCTTAGCGGCACGATTCACAATACATCTGCCGGAGTAACCATCGAAATACAGGGTCCTGCAGAAATCGTTCAGGATTTCGTTGAACACTTGCCTGCCGAAGCGCCGCCGCTGGCGCGGATCACGAGTTTTGCCGTCCTTGACGTCCCATGCACTGACGATCAGGACTTCCGCATTGTTCATAGCCACGAGGGGCAAGAAGTCCGCACCTTGATTTCGCCCGACGTCGCGATCTGTCCGGATTGCCTGCGCGAATTGTTCGATCCGAAGGACCGGCGTTATCTTTATCCGTTCATCAACTGCACCAACTGCGGCCCGCGCTTCACTATCATTCGCGATATTCCTTACGATCGGCCGAGCACATCGATGGCAGTGTTTCCCATGTGCCCGTCATGTTTTGCGGAGTACGAAAACCCGCTGGATCGCCGCTTTCACGCCCAGCCCAATGCCTGCTGGGAGTGCGGACCTCGGGTAGAGCTCTGGGATAAGTCGGGACGGCGGATTGAATGCCGCGATCCAATCGGCGAGGCAATCTCTGGATTGCAGGCCGGACTAGTCGTAGCGGTAAAGGGACTGGGCGGATTTCATCTAGCCGCAGATGCAACCAACTCTGCGGCGGTAGCTCTGCTGCGTCGGCGGAAGCGGCGCGTTGAAAAGCCGTTCGCCGTGATGGTTCCGGATTTGCGCGCTGCGGAAGAAATCTGCGAATTGGAAGCTGCGGTGGCCACTGTTCTGCAATCGATTCAGCGGCCCATTGTTCTCCTTCCGAAAAAGGCGCCCAGCCCGATTCCCGACACAGTCGCACCCTTCAACCGTTACCTGGGAATTTTTCTCCCGTACACGCCCCTTCATTATCTGCTGCTGGCCGAAGGTGGCTTCAAGGCTCTGGTCATGACCAGCGGCAATCTGAGCGAGGAGCCAATCGCGATCGACAACCGAGAAGCGATCCATCGCTTGAACGGCTTGGCCGACTATTTCCTCGTGCACAACCGCGACATCCTTCTGCGTTGTGACGATTCTGTGGTCCGAGTTGCAGGCGGGGTCACGCGGCATTTACGACGTTCCCGCGGATTTGTCCCGGTGCCAGTTTTTCTGAAAGACGATCGACCTAAGAAAGATCAGCCTTCAGTGCTGGCCGTAGGAGGCGAACTCAAGAACACCGTCTGTCTCACCAAAGGAAAGCATGCTTTCTTAAGCCAACACGTCGGAGATCTAGAAAATGTCGAAAGTTATAGTTTTTTCCACGAAGCCATCCGGCACCTCGAACGGATTCTCGAAATCAAACCGAAAATCATTGCCTACGACCTGCATCCCGACTACTTCTCCACGAAATGGGCGCGGCAACAAAGCGGAGCGCAGTTGGTTGCCGTCCAGCACCACCACGCCCACATTGCAAGTTGTATGGCGGAGAACCAACTCGAAGGTCGTGTAATCGGCTTCGCGCTGGACGGCATCGGTTACGGCACCGACGGCCATGTGTGGGGCGGAGAAGTGCTCATCACCGCCTACGAAGACTTTGAACGCGCCGCTCATTTCGAATATGTGCCGATGCCCGGCGGAGCGGCCGCGATTCGCGAACCCTGGCGAATGCCGGTAAGCTACCTGGCCCATCATTTTGGCCGCGAGTTTCTGAAGCTGGATGTTCCGTTCGTGCGGCAACTTAACCGGCCGAAAGCGGACCTTCTTCTGCGCATGATGGAACAAGGCGTGAATTCACCTCTCACCTCCAGCTGTGGACGTCTGTTCGACGCCGTGGCTGCGTTAATCGGAATCCGTCAGCAGGTGAATTACGAAGCCCAGGCTGCGATCGAACTAGAGATGGCGATAACCTCGTCATCAGACGAAACTGGATATCCTCTGGAATTGGCGCCGGACGGTGATCACTGGATCATCGGCACTCGGCTGCTGTTTGAGGCGTTGCTCCATGACCTGGGGCAAAACCTTCCCGTGGCAACCATCAGCCGGCGTTTTCACAATGGGCTGGTTGCGGGATTCGTCCAACTAGCAACCCTCTTGCGAACGAAAACTCTTCTCAACCGCGTCTGCCTGAGTGGCGGGACCTTTCACAATATCTATCTGTCGCAACGACTCGAAGCACACCTGTCAAACGCTGGATTTGAAGTGTTCACGCAGAAAGAAGTACCCTGCGGAGACGGCGGTTTGAGCCTGGGACAGGCGCTGGTGGCGGCGAGGAAACTTCACGTTTAGGACGCGCGGCGTCTACCTGGTCAGTGCAGATTCTGTCGTTTCTCCGTTGGTCCACCAGAGGTGGAGTTGAGCTTCGTGTTCTCGTCGTCGGTGCCCGACACCCAAGCGCTCTAACTCTCCCAACACTTCTGCGATTGCCTGATCCAAAGATGCTCTGACGGATTCGCTCAGACTGCAGCCTGCTTCATACGACTGAGCTTTGATTCCTACAAGCAGCACGTCCGGGGGGGCGATTCCGAAAAAGTCGGCGCCGAGCAGTGTGTCAACTAGTGCTGGCGAGTGGGTATCCATTCGCACACCGGGAGAATGGCGAATGATATCTGCCTTTCGGTAGAGCAGCACTGTTCCCGGAGCTGCGTCAGTGTCGATGGAATCGATCAGGATGACGGCATCCTTGCCGGAGATCTGATCGACCAGATCAAGGGCCGGGGTGCCCAGGTCGGCGACTTCGACGCCATCGTCGAACTCATAACGGGCGGCGAGAAGGCGCGCGAGGTATGGTCCGACGCCGTCATCCCCAAGCAAGACGTTTCCAATCCCGCCGATCAACACCTTCTTCATAGCACCTTCACCTTGGCGATCTGCCGGCCTGATGGATCGAACGCATGGCAGGCGCAGGCCATGCAGGGATCGAAGGAGTGCACGGTCCGCAGGACCTCCAGGGGTTCCTCAGGCCGGGCAAGCGGCGTGTGCAGCAGCGAGGCTTCATAGGGGCCGTGCGCCCCTTTGGAATCGCGCGGGCTCGCATTCCAGGTTGAAGGCACGACCGCCTGGTAGTTCTTGATTTTTTCGTCCTTGATCACGACCCAGTGTGACAACGTACCGCGCGGCGCCTCATGGGTTCCAACTCCTTCGACTTCGCCTCCCGAAAACACTGGCTGGTTATGGACTGTGTAGTCGCCCTTGGCGATGTTGTCCACCAATAGTTGCCAGTGCTTCTGTGCCAGTTCCGCCAGCATGGCGGCACGAATCGCGCGCGCAGCGTGACGGCCAAGCGTGGAGTGCAGCATGTCTGGCGTCACATGAATCCCTCCAATGGTTTGGACCTTCCCGATCGCCAGATCCGTATACTTGCGAGTCAGAGGATGGCCTTGGGCATAACCGCTCAGCACTTGCGCGAGCGGCCCAACTTGCATGGGGTCACCCCTGAAGCGCGGCGCCTTCACCCAGGAGTACTTCTGTTCGCCATCCCAGCCGGTAAAGGCGGGATCGGTTTCACCCACCCAGGGGTGGAGAGGCTTTCCTCCCTGATAGTAGGCGTGAGTTACGTCTTCGCTGACCCCATCACGAAACTCTTTGTCCGCTGCCGTCTTGAACGGATGTACGCCTGCGATATTTCCATTCATGATGTAGCCGCCGGGAAGATCGTAGGCCGTGCCGGCGGAATCCAGGGGAAGATCAGGAACCGCCATATAGTTGCGCACGCCACTGCCGATTTTGAACCAGTCGGCATACATCGCGGCGACGGCGCAGACGTCGACGAAGTACACTTCGTTGATAAATCTCACGACCTCATCCAGAAGTATGCGGATGGCCTCCAGGCCAGCCATGCCCAGAGCGCTGGGGCTGTCCAGGTCGATAGCGTTGGCCACGCCTCCGACGGTCAGGTTCTGAATGTGGGGCGTTTTCGATCCCAGCATTCCGACCACCTGCAGAGCTTTGCGCTGATACTCCAATGCCTGCACATAGTGCGTGAAGGCCAGCAGGTTCACCTCAGGCGAGAGCCGCATTGCAGGATGGCCCCAATAGCCGTTCATAAAAATCCCAAGTTGCCCGCTGCTCGCAACCGCGTTTACCCGGTCCTGTGCAGCCTTGAACTCATTGCGGGAATTGCGCGTCCAGGGCGACAGGCTTTCCGCCAATTTTGCCGTCGCCGTCGGATCGGCCTTGGGAATCTGCAGAATGTCGACCCAATCGAGTGCAGACAGCTGATAGAAGTGAACGATGTGATCGTGCAACGCGTGCGCAATCAGGATGAGATTGCGGATGTACTGCGCGTTGAGCGGTATTTCGAGCTTCAGCGCGTCTTCCACCGCACGCACGCTGGCCATGGCATGGACGGTGGTGCAAACGCCGCAAAAGCGCTGAGTGAATAGCCGGGCGTCGCGTGGATCGCGGCCGCGGAGAATCTTCTCAATGCCGCGCCACATGGTACAGGAAGCCCATGCATTGCTGACCGCGTTGTTATCCACCTCGACATCGATGCGAAGGTGGCCTTCAATTCTGGTGATAGGGTCGATTGTGATTCGCTTTGCCATAATGCCTGCTGTTAGTCAGATTGTGTTGTTTCAGGTTCGTTCTCACCGAAATATCCGTACTTGAAATATCCGGTCCAGCGAATGTACGGCCTGCGGAACCGGAAGTAGCTTGCCATGTCGTGCCATTCCTGGAGTGGTGCCGGGAGAATTCCCAGCCGCTTTACGACTAAGAGAAATCCCGCGATGCCCATGCAAACAAAACCGAGCGCCACCAGCACTTCGATGGTGGTCGGAAAATACAGCGACTCGGGATTAGGCCGAAACGCCAAAGTCGTCGGGCTGAAGCGGTAGATCATCCCGCCCGCCGAGCTAAGCACGTAGCCCAGGAACATCGATCGCGTTTCGTGAGTCGTGAGCGAGCGGCGAAGCAGTCCGGCGCCAATCGAAGTCAGCAATATCTCCAGCCAGAAGACGCCAGCGAAGCGATCGAAGTGGATGCGGTGCCCAGCGCTCCGCGAAAAATGATGTCCAGCAATCGGAGAGAGAGCCAGCCGAAAATCAGCCACGCCCTAATGCGCGCGGCTTCGTCCAGTACCTCCATGTCCATGGCCCGCTTCCATACCAGGCAACACAACATGGTGGTTCCGGCGACGCACCCGAATGACATAAACGTAGCCGCGCCCAGATAGAGCAAGGGTAGCCAAGGCGTCTGCCACAAGGGATGCACTCGTTCACCCGCCAGCAGCATCAATGCGCCCAGCGAAGATTGGTGCATGCCAGGCAAGAGGTACGCCGCAGCAATGATCCAGGGAAAAAATGAGTGCAACCGGCGCTCGAAACGCTCCACTCCAGGCCGCAGGCGGGAATCAAAGTACCAGAGTCGCTCCAGCACCGGCGGAATATTTTCCAGGGCCAGCGGGATCATGGCGTAAATCGACATGCAGATTGCCACCTCAGCCAGCGGTGAGTGCATGTTCCACTTCCACGGGAAGACGATCCAATAGAAATTCCACGGGCGACCGGCGTCGATGCCAAGCAAGAGAAGACCGCATGCGTAGGCCAGAAAGCTGGTCAGCAGGGCCATTCTCATCAACGCATGCAGGCGCTTGCGACGGAACACCCAGGCGGCGATTCCCACCGCAAATGCGCCCGAGCCCAGAGCGGTCAGAACCATCACGTTGAAGGTCTTCCAGATGCCCCACCCATAGGCGTCGTTCATGCCGCTGACCGGACCCAACCCAGCCAGTTCGCGGTACGCGGTCAGCACGAACGCCAGCAATGTCATGCCGCAGAGCACGAGGAAGAACCGGTTTACCACCGGAAAACCGTATACGGGAACGGCCCGCTCCCAGCGAGTCTTATTAATCGGCGCATTACTCATGGTTGCGGAGCTCATAGTTGCGCTCTCAATCCGGTCTCTTTTTCGCGTTCATGGGCTTCCTGCTCATGACCTTTCAAACTCTTGCGGATGACTTGCACCAAGCCGACGTACAACACTGCCGGCAGGGCGAAGTACTGATAAAGGCGTCGCTGCCAGCGCAGAGTTCTGGCGGGCACGGACTCGGGTCCCAGTTCTGGCAGGCCGAGCTTTTCGAAGGGGACGCGAGAGAGATACAGACATTGGGTGCCGCCGTTGTCGGTTTCGCCGTACACCCGGCTCTGATAGTAGCGTCCGGGATGATTCTTGATGCGTTGCTTGGCCTCCGATAGCAGGACGGTGCGCGGACCAAAGATCACGGCGCCGGTGGGACACACGCTGGTGCATCCCGGCCTCAGCCCCTTCTCCAGCCGGTGGTGGCACAGTTCGCACTTCGTGACCCGCGGGTTGAACCCCTGCCACTGGAAGCGCGGTACGTGATACGGGCAGGTGATCGTGCAGTAGCGGCAGCCAATGCACTTCTCCGCTTCCCAGGTAACCACGCCGGTTTCCGGGTCCTTGTGCAGCGCCTGAAAAGGACATCCGGCGGCGCACGCTGGATCGAGACAGTGCATGCACTGGCGCTTCACAAAGGAGTAAGCCGAACCATCTTCGGGCTTATAGAGCTTGATCACGTTGCGGTGAGATCATTGAGGTCGGACGGCGCCTGATGCAGTGCGTCGCCGCGGGTATCGGGCGGCGTGTTATTGGCCTCGGCACATGCAGCCACGCAGGCCTTGCACCCGATGCAGATGCTGGCGTCGTAGAGCAGTTCGACAGCGGCACTGGGAACGGGAATGCTCTCCGCCTGCAGCGCTTCGGTGCCGACGGTGATGGCTACGGCCGCCGGCACGCCGGTCTTGGCGATGGTGCTGAATAGTTCTCGCCGAGTGATGGCCACATCAGTCCTCTTTCTTATCGGCTTGCTTTTCAGTTGGCGCTTTAAGTCGGTCCGCGTAAGCCCGGTCGACATTGACTCGTGTAACGCCGGCCTCTTGGCTGCTTTGGAAACGCTGCGTGGCAACCCAGGTTGCACCACCGATTGCCCCCGCTACCGCGCCCACCAATACTGCTGCCCCCACTTTGATTTGTCCGGCGGGGCTGTAAATCGGGGGGTAGGTGTCGGGAGGCGTCGCCTGATGAATCGCAACCGTCTCAAACGTACCCATCCGCCAAACCACACCTTTTTCCGTGCAGCCCAGGCAGGGAGCTCCGATTCCGATCGGCCACACTCCTGGGATCTCATTGAAATGGCGCGTCGAACAGGCCGCATGAGTGACCGGCCCTTTGCATCCAAGTTTGTAAAGACACCAGCCCTTGCGATGTCCTTCGTCGCCGAATGCAGCCGCAAAGCGGCCGGCGTCAAAGTGGGCTCGCCGCGGGCAATTCTCGTGGATCACGCGGTCGTAGGCGAACTTTGGACGGCAGAATTCGTCCAGTTGCGGAAGCTTACCCATGGTTACGTATTCGAGGACAACTGCCAGCAGGTTGTAAGGATTCGGCGGGCATCCGGGCAAGTTCACGATCGGTTTGCCCGACACGACAGAATCCACACCGACCGCACCGGTAGGATTTGGATCTGCTGACGGCACGCCGCCCCACGATGCGCAGGAGCCGATGGCGATCACCGCAGCCGCCTGGGCCGCGACTTCTCTCACCACTTGAACCGCCGGCCTGCCGCCCATCTCCATGTACACGCCGTCGTCCCTGGTCGGAATGGCGCCTTCCACGACCAGCACATACTTGCCGGCGTTGTCGGCGATCGCCGAGCGCAACGCTGCTTCGGCCTGCGCGCCGGAGGCCGCCATCAAGGTCTCGTGGTAGTCGAGGGAGATCACGTCGAGGATCAAGTGAGCGACATCGGGTGCGGAAGTGCGTAACAAAGTCTCAGTGCATCCCGTGCAATCCTGGAAGTGGAGCCAGATTACGGACGGCCGCTTGCTCTTGCCGATCACGTCCGCAATCTGCAAGACCGAGTTCTTGCCGGTAAGCGCCAATCCCACGGGAGCGCTGACCATCAGCATGCTGCATAACTGGAGGAAGCTTCTTCGGGAGACTCCACAGGCCTCCAAGTGTTCTGCAATGGTCGGTTGTTTGGACATGAGCGCCTTCCTGTGTGCGGCATTACGCGTCGCTCTGCAGGCGCCCGTAGTCTGGCCGAACCCACCGAGAACCTCGATCCTGACGCGAACCTGAGTTTGGGGTCTGTCCGCGAAGTCGCGGGGGAAGGGTGGCAGCACCAGTGCATGGGGAAAGAGCTGAGTAACAAAGCCGGCGGTTGAGGCGCTTCCAACTAATTAAGACTAAGAATTAATGCATCAGGCGCTTGCCGGCTGTCTCTGCTTCCCCCGTTGTCGCTGATGGTACCAGCATCCCCTTCGAGCGAATCCCGGATGGACAGAATTGCTTATCGCCCGGACTAGCACTTTGCGTCAGTGATTCAGGTCACTGGTCCGTGTGAGCTCGCACCGAGTCAAACGAATTCATCTGGATGCGAGTTGCAAAGTGGTCCAACTCCCGGAGACAATCGCTGGGGTGGAGAATGTGAATCAGAGCAATGTTCCTGCGCCGCTCGGCGGCAATCCTTTTCGGCCTGGAATCATGGTGTTGGTCACTCTGGGCAATCCCCGGGAGAAGTTTTGGGGGGCCATCCTTTCGCTTACTCCGGAGGGGTTGAGTCTTTGCGGAGTTGAGCTGGCATCGTTCGACGATCTGGTATCGCTAGTCAAGGAGGGTGAGCCGTTTTCTCCCGGCGTCGTCTTTGTTCCGATGCACCGGGTAGAGCGCATGGAGCTCGACCTGCCCGACGGCAGCATCCCTTCGTTGTCGCAACGCTTCGCCGGCAAGACCGGCCTTGATCCGGCTACGGTGCTCATCCGCCACATTGCGGATAATCCACAAACATCTGGGGAGCAGACGTGAAGCTTTCGCAACTTCTGACTGCTCCCAACCAGCTCACTCTGCTGCGGATGATGTTTCTGCCCTTCGTCGTGATCAAGCTGGTCGAAGGGCACTACTCAACGGCCCTGATTTTATTTGTGCTGGCCGGGCTCAGCGACGGGCTCGACGGCTTGCTGGCGCGCACGCTCAAGCAGCAAACTGTCCTGGGACAATATCTCGATCCCATCGCCGACAAGCTGCTGCTCAGCACCATGTTTATGGTGCTGTCGATCCTGCATAAAATTCCGTGGAAATTTACGGTCGTGGTGTTCAGCCGCGACATTTCCATTTTGCTGGCGAGCGCGGTGCTCTATGCGATCGCCGGGCTCCGCGACTTTAGCCCCAGCATCTTTGGAAAGGCGAATACATTCGCCCAGGTTGCGGCCGTCTTCTTTGTGCTGCTGTTCGAAGTGAACCGGTCGCGATGGGTTGCGATCGCTCGCCTGTCGTTTTTGCGCGCGACCTTTTTCTTCACCATTATTTCCGGCATTCACTACGTACTGATCGTGGGACAGCGGCTGCACGCTGCGCATCAGGTTGTGAGCGAGCCCTCAACAGAGGGCGGGACTTGAGCCCGCCCGTTTGCACATATTGTGGTGCAAAAGGTCTCCAAAAAAAACGCTCTGTTTTGCGCAAAATCTAGAAAACAAAGGTCTGGAATTTTTCTTGCCTTCCAGATCTATGGTTCTCAAGGTAGTTACGCGCAAAATATTCAAGACATTGGAGTTAGACGATGTCTAGCTGCCTGCGATTCCGTTTTGGAATCGCGTCTGCAGTATGTATTGGCGGCACGCATTGTTCCCTTAGGCCAATCGGTCAGGATCAGCATCGAAATTGCCCGAGGCTGCGCCCCGGACCCGGTTGTCAAAGATCGAAGATTATCTTGTAGATAACTTATATATGTTTGTATTATCGTGCATGAATGCGGGAGAGTCAAGCAAAAAGCGGGCTGGCTGCCGATGCGGTTCCAAATTGGGAATCTCGCGCCCACCAATTCCGCAAAGAACGCGGAAAGGGATGGGGGTAGCCGCTTTATTGGGCGGGGCAGAAACGGATCGGGATAGACGCTGCCCTCTAGGTCAAAGTCGGAACAAAAGGCTGGGCCAGCCCCCAGCCCTTTGCGATTTTGATGTTTGTCGGCGTGAGGAGGGCGTGCGATTCTTCTTCAGGCCTTTTTCAGCAAGCGGGTGATCCAGACCAAAATCACGGCGCCAATAAATGCCACGATGATGGAGCCAATCATTCCGCCGCCTTGCCAGATTCCCAAAAGCCCGAAGATCCAGCCGCCTAACAGGCCACCGAGAATTCCGAGGATGATGTCGACGACTATGCCGTAGCCGCCACCCTTCATCACCTGGCCAGCGAGCCAACCTGCGATCAGTCCAACCACAATCCACGCGATAAATCCCATGTTGTGCCTCCTTGATTCCGCATTCGTCGAGCTTGGCTGAAAATGTACACCCCCTCTTCTCAATCCTCAACGCTAACGATCTTAGGCTGAAGATTTTCTGTGACAAACTAGCAAAAGTGGCAGGTTGCTCGCGGCTAAGCCGATTGTAGAATTGGGCTCCCACTTCGGATACTCAGCGCAGCGGCCCGTGTGTTTGTGGCCGGCTGCGATTTCGCAACCCGATCGCGGTATCTGGATGAGTTCCAAAAAGATTCATCTGGATGCGAAACGCTTAATGCGATCCCAGCCTTATCGCAAAGGAGCGAATTATGCCTATTACTCCGGAACAACGCGAGATGGTCGCCGGCGAACTGAAGAGGTTTGCAACCGACTTGAATCTCTCCGAAGACCAGAAGCAGAAGCTACACGGGTTTCTGTCGGAGGCCTACGACAAAGTGCAGGAATACAAGCAACAGAACCCCGGCGTTACCAAGGAGGATATCATCAAGAAAGTGGCCGACAACCGGGCGACGATTCGGCAGCGCCTGGTCAGCTTCCTGACGCCTGAGCAACTCACCAAATGGGATGCGGAAGCGACGAAGGCGAAGGAGTTTCTAGGGCAGAAGCTCGCGGCCTAACCAGAACCGAGATACGAACAACCGAAAAGCTCACAACTTCAGAAGTCAGCTTGATCTAGAGGGGTGCGAATCGGCGCGCCCCTTTTTCATGAACGTTGTTTGCGTTTCCATCCGCGAAAACCTCTGCAGTGGCCGTAAATGGCGATGTTCTCCTGGGTTGTTGACGCAAATCGGGTCCTAGCACTTGTTTGGCGAACATCTGCACGGTCCACGAGATTGACGAGGCCGATGGGCGAACCTTCATCGCCATGGAACTGCCGGAGGGGCAGACGCTCCGGCACCGGATCGCCGCTGGCAAGCCGCTGGAGATCGAGGCCGTGCTCGATCTGGGCATCCAGATCGCCGATGCGCTGGATGCCGCACACTCCAAGGGCATCGTGCATCGTGACATTAAGCCTGCGAATGTCTTCGTCACGAATCGAGGTCAGGCGGAGATTCTTGACTTTGGCTTGGCGAAAGTGACGCCAATCCTTAATAAGGTAGAGGAGGCTGCCACAGCGGTACAGGCAACCGTGACGTTGGAAGAGCACCCGACCTGCCCCGGTTCTACGCTCGGCAGGGTCGCATATATGTCTCCGGAACAAGTGCGTGTCAAGTAATTAGACACACGGACGGACTTGTTCTCATTCGGTGCCGTTCTCTACGAAATGGCAACCGGGACGTTGCCGTTTCGCGGGGAAAGTTTGGGAGTGATGTTCAATGCGGATTTCGCCGCTCTTGAAGGCTCATGGCTTCCGCAAAAAGCCGTGGATCACGTAACCCGCGTCGAGGTAGTATCCCGCGATATCCCCCGCCGTGTTGATGCCGCCGTCGGCAGTACCCTGATCGGCGCCCGTGCCTGCACCTGGAGCGTCGAACGTGGTTATCGTGCCATTGGCAGCGCGCACGTAGCCGTGGTACACGTCGCTCGCGTCATTGTAGTATCCCGCGATATCCCCCGCCGTGCTGATGCCGCCGCCGAAGGTTCCCTCATACGCGCCCGTGCCTGCGCCCGGAGCGTCGAACGAGGTTATCTTGCCATTGGCAGCGCGCACGTAGCCGTGGCGCACGTTCCCCGCGTCAACGTAGTATCCCGCGATAACCCCCGCTTTGTTGATGCCGCCGCCGCCGATGGTTCCCTGGCCGTAGCCCGTGCCTGCGCCCGGGGCATCGAACGAGGTTATCTTGCCATTGGCAGCGCGCACGTAACCGTGGTACACGTCGCTCGCGTCGCGATATCCTCCGGCGATATCCCCCGCCGTGTTGATAGCGCCGCCGAACGTTCCCTGATACGCGCCCGTGCCTGCCTTCTTGACGCTGAACGTGGTTATCTTGCCATTGGCAGCGCGCACGTACCCGTGGCTCACGTTGCTCGCGTCTAGGTACTCTCCCGAGATAACGCCCGGCGTGTTGATGTACATGCCGAAGGTCCCCTGATAGGCGCCAGTGCCTGCCTTTTTAACGCTGAACGAGGTTATCTTGCCATTGGCAGCGCGCACGAAGCCATGGCGCACGTTGCTCGCGTCAATGTAGAATCCCGCGACATTCCCCGCCGTGTTGATGTCTTCGCCGCCGGTTCCCTGACTCTGGCCCGTGCCTGCCTTCTTAACGTTGAACGTGGTTATTTTGCCATTGGCAGCGCGCACGAAGCCGTGGAGCACAATACCCCCGTCAAGGTAGTATCCCGCGATAACCCCCGCCGTGTTTATGCCGCCGCCGAAGGTTCCCTCATACGCGCCCGTGCCTGCGCCCGGAGCGTCGAAGGTGGTGAAAGTCTGCGCGGTTGCCCCCGTAGTGGCCGCGACCACCAGCATGAGCGTTGTCAGCGTGAGTGCCGCACTCGTGCGAAATGATTTCAATCGCTGGGAATGCGCAGTTTTCGAAACAACAATCTTTTCGTTTTTCATTTTCTTCCTTCCGCCACATCTCGTGGCTGTTCGGACAGGCTGTCGCAGCAGGAAAGGGTAGTGGCTCGGAGGAAACCGCTGTGGGTCCTAAGCGGGAATCTCCTTTTTATCGTCCAAACACGGCACCCACTGTACACCTGCTTCCACCGATCGCGCAAAGGTGAAACGATTGTCATCTGGAGCGCCCCAACAGTCTGAGATCCGCACCAGGACCGCCGAAGGTTGCCCGATATACCGCCACTTTCGGGATTTGCCCTCTTTCTCTCATCCCCTAGAATGAACGGTTCTGCTTTCTGTTTTGGCTCTCACTATGGCGCTTCGTCTTTTTTACAACACACTCTCGGGCAAGGTGGAAGATTTTCGGCCGATCGAAGACGGCGAGGTTCGCACGTATGCTTGCGGGCCCACGGTTTATGACTACGGGCACATCGGCAATCTGCGGACATTCGTGGCGGTGGACATTCTGCGGCGTTTTCTGCGGCAGAGCCGGCTGCAGGATTCGCCACGTAATAGATTATCTACAAGATAATCAAAGTTCTTTGACAACCTGACAAAGACAGCAGGCCTGACTGCCTTGATCTCGGTAACCCCAATGTTTAGAATATTTTTCCTGTAACCACCTTAAGAACCATAGATCTACGAGGGTCAAAAAAATCCGACCCTTTGCTTTCTTAATTTTGGGCGGAACCGAGAGTTTTTTGAGGGAAATTCTGCACCAGAAAATGTGCAGGTGCAAGACGCTGGTGTTGCAGTGGAAGCGTTGCGCCGGTTCAAGACGCAATTGTGCGAAGCTAGACGACTTGCTGTGAAGGCGTGCTTACCGGTTCTTTGGTGAGGGGGTGCGCCCCGGCCAGCGCGGTCCGGTCGGCCAATTCGATATACGAGTGTCCAATCTCGGCTGCGATTCGTGGCCACAGATAGCGCTCCCGCACCCGGGCTTGCGCATTCTGTCCCGCCGACATTCGGCTGTGCGCGTCCGACAGAAGAAACCCCAACATGCGGGCGAGATCATTGGCATCTCCAGGTTGAAAGGTGAAGCCGGTCCCTGCGATCACTTCACGGTTTTCGGGGATATTGCTGGTGAGCACACAGACGGCCGCACCCATGGCATCCAACAGCGCCAACGAGAGTCCTTCGAGGTCGGATGGCAGCACGAACAGGGCGGCGTTAGTCAGCAATTCATCCAAAGCAGGGCCGTAAACCCAGTCCAGGAAGAGGACCTGTTCGCTTTGATGCTTCCGTAATTCATCGACGTATGCATTGGTGTGACTCGATCCACCGGCCAGCACCAGCTTTGCGCGGGTGTCGAGTTTCTCGTAGGCCTCGATCAGTAAATGGCAATTCTTCTCTGGCGAGAATCTGCCTAGAAACAGAATGTAATTATCCGGTTCGAGGCCCCAGACCGGAATATGCAAGGGAGGCACCCGTTTGCGGATCATGCATCCGTTGGGTACGTATGTGGTTTGAACTCCGTAAGCTGTCTGGTAGTGCCGCTGCAGAGCCTGGGAGACCACCATGGTGCGGTTGGGGAGCCGGGCAGACGCGAGTTCTCCGAGGCGAAGGGTGTACGAGGCAAAGCGGCCCCATTTCTTGCGTTGCCAATCCTGACCCTGAACCGTGACCACGGTCTTTTTCCCAACCAGGCGGGGGAAAAACGAGAATAGCGTGGGCCCCTGCGCGTGATAGTGAACGATATCGCAACCGCTGAACATTACGTGGAGTGTGCTCAACCAGGTGTGCACGAATGTTTCCAAGTGCTTTGAGCGGAAGGTGGGCAGGCGGACCAACCGCATGCCTTGATAGCGGGGGAGAGCGGGCGTGAAGTAACTGCGGCAATACACGGTGACCTCGTGCCCCAGTTCCACCAGTCGTTTGCCGACTTCTTCGTAATAGGTTTCGATCCCGCTGTACTTTGAGACCATGCCGCGCCCGCCGATG
Source organism: uncultured Acidobacteriota bacterium (assembly GCA_963837015.1). GTDB lineage: Bacteria > Acidobacteriota > Terriglobia > Terriglobales > Acidobacteriaceae > JABDBE01. Next base: position 103,263 of record CAWIMI010000028.1, read on the forward strand.
AACGCAACGCGCAGCGGTGCGGGAGCGGGAATGGTTTTTTTGGATTTACGCGGCCACGGCGTCATCTGGGCATAGAGGCGTGTCAGCGCGCGGTAGTGAGCTTCGGGGGCGTGCTGGGCTTCGACGAATCTGCGTCCGGCGACGCCCATCTGCGCTGCCAATTCTGGCCGTTCCACAAGAAAGGAGAGGGCTTTGCCCAGCTGCTCCACATTGCCCGCGGGATACAGAAGCCCGGTCTCGCCCTGATCAATGAGTTCGCGGCGCGAACCTAAATCGGACGCAACCACCGGTCGTGCCCATGCGTAGGATTCGAGAATGGTCTTGCCGAGGGTTTCGTAAGCTCGCGAGGGCAAGACGGTAAAGCGGGACGAGGCGATCATGTAGTCCAGAACTTTGCTGCCGACGTGCCCGGAGAATCTCACATTGGACAGGCATAGTTCGCGAGCGAGGCTTTCCAGTTCGGATCGCTGAGGGCCATCATCCGCGATCTGAAGTTGGACCTGCGGAAGATATTTCATCGCTCGGAGAAGGTCGGCGACTCCTTTTTCCGGTGACAGGCGGCCGAAGTAGAGAATGGGCGCGTTTGATCCGGCACCTGGCAGAGCTTGCGCGGGCAACTTCTGAAAATGGGGAAGGACGGTAATCTTTTGCGGGTCGAACCCGTTCTGCACGAGTTTCTTCTTCGCGAAATGGCTGGGGGTGAGGAATTGGTCGATGCATTTCCGATAGGTACCGAGCCAGCGATGGAAATAGGCTTCGGCCATCAGCAGCAGGGAGGAACCGGGTGGTCCGGCGTAGCAGCCTTCGGTGAGAACGTGCCGGAAGTGTCCGCCGCGACAGCGTTCGCAGGCCTGGCCCTTTGCGACCATGTTGTAGGTGGGGCAAAGCAGCTTGAAGTCATTCAAGTGATAGAGAACGGGCACGGCTTGCGCTTTCAGCTCCCAAAGAATGGATGGGGAAAGGTGGTGATAGATGTTGCGCACGTGAGCGACGTCGGGGCGAAATGCGGCGATGACCTGGCGGAGTCGTCGCCGGGCCTCAGTCGAATAGATGGCGTGGGCTGCTAGTTTGGCACGGGCAAACAAACCGAGACCTGGCGCTTTGAAGTCAATGTTTGGCAGAAAATACTGGTCGTAGGGCGTGGCACGGCCGCGTGGGTCGGCCATCGAAAAGAGCGCGACTTCGTGCCCTTGAGCTCTCATCAAGTCCATGAGCTCGAACAGGTAAACTTCGGTGCCGCTAAACGGAAAATTGTATTTATTGCAGTAAAGGATTCTCATGGGAGCGCTCCACGGGCAGGTTGACGTCGGTGAGAAGCAGGTTGCAGAAAGCTGCGAGGTTCTTTTCGCGATTGAAATGCTCAAGTACGTGCTGGCGAGCGGCTCGGCAAAGCGGTCCGAGAGCGGAGCGCGAGTGATGGATCAACTCTACTTGCTCCACAAAGTCTTCCACGGAACCTGGGCGATAGAGAAAACCGTTCTTGCCATCAAGCACCAGTTCCGGGATGCCGGTGATCGCGGGCGCGAGCACGGGCTTGCTGCGAACCATGGCTTCCATGAGGACCAGCGGGATCCCTTCACTGCGGCTGGTAAGCACAACCAAGTCGGCAGTGGCGTAGCAGGCGTCGAGTTCCCGGCGCGACAGATGTCCCAGAAGACGAATCTCGTCTAGGAGATTCAAGTCACAAATCAGGGCTGCGATGCGCGTGCGCTCCGGCCCGTCACCGGCAATCAGACATTCGAAAGGGATCCCGCGATTCTTCAGCAGACGGCATGCCCGGACCAGGAAAGCGTGGCCTTTGACCGGGTGTAATCGTCCCGGAGAAAGGATGACCATGTGCGGATTGTTCCGGGGAGCCTGCTTAATGTGAATGTCGTTCTTGCCGGGGCTGACGCCCATGCGGCGGACGACTATTTTTTCAGGTTCGATGTTGGGATAGTGTTCGAGAATATGCCGGCGGTTGAAGTCAGAAATGGTTACGCAGAACTTGCAGTGCTTCAGTTTCAGATCGAGATAGGCGGGATGGAGCAGTAAATCGGACCCGTGCAAAGTCAGGCTGAAGCCGATTCCTAAATTGCGGGCTGCAACCATTGCGATCCAAGATGAGAAATATCCGTGGTGCACATGGATGTGCTCTACGCCAGATTTTTCGATGAGAAGTGAGTAGTAGATCCCGAGCCAGGTGTGTAAAAAAGCGCTCAGCCGGCGCGTCAATGGCTCCGGTCCGTGCAGCGCGCGACGGAAGAATTCCTCGAGCATGGGAAACTTCAGGAGGCAAAGGAGCGCGGCGCGAATCAGCAGTCTCAGCCGGAAGGGTTGCAGGTAAACGGTTTCGGCCGCGAGGCTTCTCAGATCGGAATCGAGTGCGGCGGTTTCGCGACGGGCGCTGCAGGGAATCACGATCACCTTACGTCTGCGGAGTTCCTGGATTTCGTCCGCCACGTAGGGCTCGACGGAAGAGGGAAATTGATTCGCGAGGTAGGCGATGGTCTTCATCAACTGGCCAAAGTGAAGGGTTCGACGTTCGCGGCACGGCGGTTTTGCGCTGCTAGCAGGCCGGCCACTGAGAACAGGAATCCATTCACGAATTGGTAGTTCATGACTACAAACGTTCCGTTCAGCAGATACACTCCCAGCAGCAACGGCCATAGCGTTCGAAACTCCTGATCCAAGAAGCTGCTGTCAGGGTGGAAGCGGAGTTGGTTGCGGCCGTGACCCAGCTTTAGGAGATCAATGACGACCCAGAGGTAAAGCAACAAGCCCACGAGCCCGTACTGGACAACGATCTCAAGGTAGGTGTTGTGAAAGAAAAACTGCTCCTGGTGAAAATCGCTGATTCTTTTTGAGAGTTCCGTCTGCATATCGGTCGCGCCCCATCCGGACAGCGGCTTCTCCAAAAACATCTCCCAGCCGGCTTGATAGACAGCCATGCGGAACATTACGGGTCCGCGTTCTTCCAGCCGGTCGCTGAGTGAGGTATTGCGATCTGCAAAGGCGACCACGGAAACGAGCCCTATGCCGCCGGCAAGCGCGAGGCACAAGCAGGCACGCTGCAGCCGGCGGCTGGGAGAAAAGAAAAGCAACGCGAGAATCGATAAGGCAAAAGACAACCACACGGCGCGAGTCTTGGTGGCGACGATCGCCAGTGGCAAGGCGGTGAGGAAAAGGAGCGCCAGCACTCCCCGGAGCCGCTTGCGCCGAAAGGAATTCAAGGCAACCAAGCCGAGCAAATTCAGCGCGACGCCGTTGGCCACGGCCTGCAGAAATGGTCCGCGGGCGCGGTCGGCGTGATAGCCCAGACCCTCGTCGAGAATGTAGCGGGGAAAGATGAATTGCCTGACGTCGAACATGAAGAAAATGGCGGTGAGGCTGAGGTATCCGAGCACGATGAGGGCGAAGGTCTCGAATCTCAGCAGAGATTGCGGATCGTCGAAGATGTAGGTCGCCAGGTGATACAAGGCGAACGGCACTAGCCATTTGGCAGCAAACAGGCTCCAGGTCTCGGCGTCGTTCGGTTGCGAAACTGCACCATAAAATGCGAGGACAAGCAGGGCCAGCATGGGCCAGGTCCCTGGGGCGTGGAAATGCAGCGGTTGTTGCCGCACGCATACTCGCAGCAGCACTGTGAAAAGGAGAAGCCCAAAGGCGAATCGATCGATGGAATGGAAATTGAAGTCGGGCGGATGGAAGAGCATCAGCGTTAAAGTGGCCAGGAAGAGCAGGGATGGGGCTACGATCAATGCGTGCAGTGGCCGCAAAGACTCGCTGATTGCCCATGCGAGGACGTTGCTGCCGGGGACGCGCTCCTGCGGATGCGTGGTCGATGACATGGCTATACGCCGCTTCCATGCAGGACGACGGAAACCGTCTTATAGAGAATCTGGAAGTCCCGCCACAGGGTCCAGCTCTTTATATATTCCAAGTCGAGAGCCAGGCCGCGCTCAAACGAAGGATCGCGACGCGCTGTCACTTGCCACAAACCAGTAAGTCCGGGCGGCACGTTCAAACGCTGCAAATCGCCCAAGTCGTAGCGCTCGAAATCATCGAGCGGGTGGGGTCGCGGTCCCACGAGACTCATTTCGCCGCGCACTACATTCCAGAGCTGGGGCAGTTCGTCCAGACTGTAACGGCGAAGCCATCGCCCAGCGCGCGTGATTCGGGGGTCATCAGCCAGTTTGAAGAATGGTCCCTGGCGCTCGTTTTGGGCTCGCAAGGCCTCCTTTATCTTGTCCGCATCCGCGCTCATGGTGCGGAATTTATAGCAGCGGAAACGCCTCCCCTTGATGCCGACTCGTTCAGCCTGTTAAAGCGCCGGCCCGGGGGACTCCAGCTTGATTACCAGTGCGATGATCGACAGTAGGGGTAAGGTGAAGACCAAGGCGAGCGTCGCAGAGAGCGCATCAACCGTTCGTTTGAGGAACAGGCTGAAAAGAGGCATGCGTTCCTCACGCAAGGTCAGAACCGGAATGTTGCCAAACTTCTCGAAAACCAATGAGTCGTCCGGCTCAAACCCGAAGAGATCGGGAACTAGCTTTACATCAATCTGGTTACGGCGCGCCTCCCGAATGACCCGGCGTGCGAAGTCGGGCTGCTGCGGAGTCGTGAGGATAATCTCGTCTATAAAGTTGGTGCGTATTATGCGGGCCAGATCCTCTGCTCGACCGTGGACGTCGCCGCCGATTGGCTCATCTTCATCGAGAAAGCCGGTGACCACACGCCTGCAGGTGGCGTTCTCGCCCATATGGGCCGCAAGTTTCCGCCCGAGCGTTCCAGTTCCCACGATCAACACGTTCCGTACGTCGCGCCCACTCGGGATCGGTTGCTCGGGCACGCGTCGCCAGTGGTTCCTCCAGGCAAGCATGATCAGGAAATTAAACGGAGCACTGGCCGCCAGCGCCGTAAGTGAAATCAGTTGAGGTCCGGACCATCCCACCGATGCAACAATCAGCAGGGCTGACCAGAAGACGACCTTGCCCAGGACTAATCTTTCCCGCTGCGGCTCCTGAATGGTCTCGGGGTGATAGAGGCGCTCAGAGAAACCCAGAAGAGTAAACAGAACTGCGTAGAGCAGCAGCAATCCCGGCGCGGCAGTGGGAAACGGCTCGGGACGGAGGAGAGCCGCCAGGTCACGATGGATCGCAAACTCTAAAAGCATGGCGAGGTGCCCGACAGCGGCAAATCCAAAGATGACGAGAAGGAAGTCTGCACTTACTTGCCGGGAAAGATTCCAACGGCGGCCATGGGCCGAGAGTGTCGGAAAAAGAGCTTCGGCGAGCCCTTGGGAGAAATAGGACTTCCTCGAGTCTGCCACGCGATCGGTGCCTTGCCAGTCCCAGAATCTTCCATCAACTGTCGCCGACGAGGATTTTTTTCGAGGAAGGTTGCGCGTCGACGCTTGCGCTCCGGGAATCAGGCGGGCGGGGGGCGCAAATTTGCCGATTGGAACTACAGGCTTGATTGGTATGGGAGAACTCACGTCAGACCATTTCCAGTTCGTACCCTTCGATCGTGATGGCCACGGCGCGTTGGATGGATTCAATGGAGATCACCAGGTTCTTTTCCCCGCGTTGTTCCAAAGTTCCTTCCAGACCATCCAGGCAACCGCCTCGAATCCTTACTTTCTGCCCAACCTTCACGAAGGCGTGCAGAGCGCATGGGATCTTCTGGGATAGCAGCTTTTGCAGATCGTCAATCTGCTTGGCCGGGATGGGAGGGGCTACTCCCCTGACGTTGATCAGGCCGATAACTCCTTCCGTGTGCAGGAGGTCCATCTTTGTTCGGGCGGACAGGTCCAAACGCGCGAATGTGTAACCGGAGAACAGCGGAACATAAACGGATTGACGGCGATCGCTCCAGCGGTGAGATTCTTCAAGCAACGGAAGGAAGGTTTGTAAGCCTTTTTGCTGGAGATGAGCCGTCACTTTTCTTTCGAAGCGATAGCGGGTTTGAATCGAATACCACTGTGCTCCTTGCGTGCAGGGTGGTAGAGAAAGGCTGGATGCAGCAGTCATCACAACAATTCTTTGAACGCAGCTCCGCTAATTGAGTCCCGGTTGATTTTTGTCCAGTTTTCCACGACGTTTCTGACTTCCCTCCGACCAGAATTCTTGTCTTTGCGCGTTTGTTCAACGATGTTCGAGCCGGTGCCATCGCTACGCGAACGTGGCGCCGATTTTTCTACAACTTCTTATAAATCGTCTCCGGGATGGGAAATGTCCGCTCGCTAAGCACCGCTCCCAACAGGCGAGCATTGGCCGCATGCAACTTTTCCTTCACCTTTTGCGCGGCTACTCGCCGGGTAACATTCGCCTCCACAACCAGGACGATGCCGTCACACGCACTAGCCAGCAATGCCGTTTCGCTGCCGGCACTTGCGGGCGGCCCGTAGAGGATTGTGTAGTCAAACGTCTGCCGCAGTTCGGCCAGCCGGTCTCGCAGCCATGCGGCCGACCAACTGTCTTCGTCTTCTCTGAGAAACACATTTCTTGGGATGAGCCACAGTTCGTTCGAGATGCGGCGGGACGGTTCCTGGAAAACGGAGGTTTCTTTTGTGATCAGATTGTGGCCGTTTTTCTCGACGACTTCTTCCAATCCGAAACTATTGAGATTTGCCTCGACGAGGCAAGTAGTCCCCGACACTTGTGTGGACAAGGCCAGGCCTACCTGCATGCAGATCGCGCTGATATCAGTTTCAGAATCCACCGGACTGAAAACAACTTGACGCGCGGGCTTCGGCCACCCTGGAAGGAAAACCTGTCGTACTAAGCTGCGGATTTGCTCGTCGGCGAAAGAGTCCGGATCCCAGCCTTTGATTCCGGCCTGGCGATATTCTTCGCGGTCGGCTTCGATGCTGTCTGGTTCACAGACCTCGTTCAATGTCTGCGGCAATAAATCGACAAATGTGCTCATTGGCCCTTTCTTCCCCCAAATGCAAAGTGACTTTGAAACTACCGTCAAGCGCTACTTCTTGATCGAAACCCCAGATTTCTTTATCCATTCCGCCGGGGCAATGAAGCCAGCACCGGACTACCCAAATAGGCAACGATTTCGTCCGGAGTTCGAAACGCCGGATTCAAGTAGTCGGTAACGAATGCCAGGGTGATGCTTAATGTGCTGGCGCAAGCCAAGCCGATGAATCCGTAACCCAGTCCGGAGAGCTCGGGCAGAGCCGGAACCGTGGGTTGCTCTGCAATGGCTACATTGAGAATACCGCCCTGGTCCAACGCGTCTCCGATCCTTGCCTCCTCGCGCTTGTTGAGGTACAGCAAGTATTTTTCCTCGGTCGCCTTCAAATCGTGCAGCAGTTGCTCCTGCTCAATAGCGCGATCGCCCAACTGACTTGCCACCTGTCGATAGTGGGCCATTAAGTCGTTTTCGGCCGTGGCATGGGCGCTCATTGCGTTCAACTCGACCTGGGTTTTTAGCAGCTCAGCCTTGGCCCATTCATGGTCAGGATCCTGGTCGCTGGTGCGCTCCCGGATCGGCGCTGTGTACTCAGCCGCGATCGAAGCCTTGGTTTCCGCGATCTGCTTGTCGATCTCCTGGACGGGGCGATAGGATGGTGCGTATTTGGCAAGGAGTTGAGTTCGGTTCAGTTGCAACTCCAGCAATCGTGCTTTCATCTTTTCCATCAGTTGCGGATTGTCAGAATCACGAATCTGAGTTGTGATCCGCTCCGGTAACGAGATCAACTTTCTTTCCAGAATGCGAACGCGCTCCGAGGTTGCAGCAATAGCCACCTGGGTCTGGCGGGCATCCGCGTCAGCCTCACTCAGCTTTTGCAGAGCCATATCGCGCTCGAGTGCGGCGGAAGTCACTCCTTGATCGGCTCCGAACCTCATCAATTGCAATTCGGCCTCCTCCAGGGCGCTGCGCGACTGGACGACTTGCTGATCGAAGAACTTGAACTCCCCGGAGGGACGGCGCAGCTGTTCATGCCGCTGGATATAAGCGCCAGCCAGGGATCGGAGCACGTTGGCCGCCTGGATCGGGTCGGAGCATTTATAACTCACCGTGATCAGCGTGGCTTTTCGCACGGGCTCGACCGTCAACCGCTTGTTGATCCGGCGGACCGCCCGAGACAGTTGTTTCGGTTCGTTGTCGCCGAAGATGCTCCAGAACCACGAGTGTCCCTCAGAAATCATGCCGGCATGCTGCACCACCGTTCGCAAAATTTCGTCATCGCGCAGCAGTTCGACCTCTGAGTTCAGCTCTTCCTCGCTTACGCCCTCGCGTTCAAATTCCGCCTGGCTCGGCGTAGAGGTGACCACCGGATCGACACGGCCACGCCGCACTAACACTTTCATTTCTGCCTGATAGGGGGGGCGATTAACCCATACAGAAATATGGCGAGGAAGACTGCCCCAAACGAAATCACCGCCAGACGGCGTTGCCGGAATACAACTGCAAGCAAATCTCGCAAGGTAGGGGAGGGCACGCGGGCCGATTTCGGGATGAGTCTGAGTTCCTCCGGCATATGAGAGTCCGAGTGATCATTTCTGTTTCGGCTGCTTGGTAATTAACACGCCTTTGATGTCAACATTGCACACAGTTTCTCCTAGAACTGTGTCGGACTCGCATACATGCTTAAGCTCGAAGTAGGCAAGTACTGCTTGATCTTCGAAATCAGATTTTGTGGTACGAACAAAAAGTCGCCGGGCTTGAGGTGCATATCTTCTGCCAAGGTCCGTGATTTCATCATCGCTTTCACGTCCAGCAGGTGGGACTCAACCAGGTCGTCGGAAACACGGCGAAAAAGCAAGATTTGCGAGTGCTTGGCTCGCGGCGTCAGACCACCGGCAATAGCGACCGCCTCAGTAACTCGAATGTCCGAGCGTAATTCGTATTTCGCCGGATGATTCACCTCGCCGCCCACGATGAAATAGGGCTTGTCGAAATCCTGGAGCACGACCGTCACTTCTGGGTCGTGCAACACGGCGGCGTATGCCTGGGCGATGGCAGCTTCCAACTGCGGGACGGTCATGCTTTCAGCCGGCAACTGCTTTACTCCCTTCAAAGCGATGTAGCCATCCGGCTGCACGTTCACGGTTTGGTCGAACTCCGGCGAGAAGGGGAAAGCAATTGCGACCACGTCACTCTTGCAAAGCCGGTAGAGCGGACGACGTGTTCCCGTCAGGACAGGACTCAAATTGGGCGCCTGACCGCCGTCCGCCACTCCAGCTTTTGGGGCTACCGCCGGCCCGGTTTGCCCTACAGACAGGCTTGGCTGCTGTTCTTGAGCCACAGCCACCGTCAGGTCCTGCCGAGTGAGGAACCAGACAAAAGCGAGAACGCAATAGGCGCTACGGTTTATCGTCATATTTCGCTCCGGCCTCATCTCGCTACCGAGGAACAGCAACCTTTCTGTAGGAGTGTCGAACCTCTCGGAAGTTATCTTGGTGCGCCGGATGTGACAAGACATGGGAAGTACCGTCCACTAACGTACCCAATCCAACCGCGATGAATGGTACGTTGATGATGTCCTGTCGGCGGAGGCTCCCGGCTCTTGGTGAGCTCTAGAGAACTCGATGAGCGCGGTTTCTGTAATTAGGAGTAGTTGAGCAGATAGTACTTTGGGTGCGCCCACAGAAGTGGGCTTGACGAACTGGTCATGAGTTGGTTCGTAGGCTAACGCGATTTTTCCACCCACGGAACGGATCCACTTGCTGATCCATCTGCCCCCTGCGAATGCAGAATCGGGAATTCAGCGCGTTTCGCGTTCAATTTCCTCAAAGTTTTCCACATCAATAAGCCTTGCACGACGTCGCGATGTCACAGCATTTCGAATACTTTAGCTTTTATCATTTAGCTCGATAGTTATAACCGTCGTGTGAATTTTTATGGAACTCGGACGCAGCGCCACCCCGAATACCATCGGCGTCTTAGTTGCCGACTCCAATCAGATGCAGTGTCAGCTGTTAGTGGGCGCGCTGCGCCGCCGCCCGGAATTCCGGGTGTACGCCTGCAGCGTCGATATGAATGTCATCTTGAACATCATCGCCGACGTTCCCATCAATGTGATCGTCATGAATGCCGATCATCCAAAACTAGCCGGTCAGGATATGGCTAACGTGCGACGGTTGCACCTGGCTCATCCTCAGATTGCCAAGGTTCTAGTGCTCGGTGAATCGAATCATGACTCGGTGGTCAATGCATTCCGGTCCGGCGTCAAAGGGCTATTTTGTTTTGCCGACCACCCGTTTCGTTTGCTCTGCAAGTGCATCCAGAGTGTTCATCAGGGGCAAGTTTGGGCTAATAGTGAACAACTGCAGTACTTGCTCGAGACCATAACCCAGGTGCCTTCTTTGCGCATGGTCAACGCTCGCGGAGTTCGGTTGCTTACGCCGCGCGAAGAACAGGTCGTAGCGTTGGTTGCCGACGGGCTCAGCAATCGCGAAGTAGCCCATGAGCTCGGGCTTAGCGAGCATACCGTGAAAAAATACCTGTTCCACATCTTCGATAAGCTGGGGATTTCCAGCCGGGTGGAACTCGCGCTCTACGCAGTGAGCCACGGCGGCGCCCGGCAGGCGGAGTGGGTTGCGGGTGGTTGAGCATAGGCGAGACGCGACAAGCTCAGGCGAGTCGGCTTAAGGGCAAGGCTGCGTCGGATGATTTCAGGCAACAGATTTTTCCGTCTCAAAGAGGCTAAGAGTTTGAAACCGTCGCTAAACCTCTGTATAAATGCGGGGAACCAATTTCGTGGCCGACAGCCGACCCAACTCTCGCCGCTGGACCGTGATTGCCTCCGCTTTACTCTGCGGCGGATTGGGCGTGGTTGTGATGTACACGAAACGCAGCGCCTTTTTCAGTCCCCTCGCTGTAGTCGTGGTCTCCGCCATCGGATTGGCCGCGGTGCTCTTGCAGCTCCGCTACTACAATCGAGAGCATAGTACGGCCTTGCAAGCGCCGGTATGGCTCAACGTTCTCGGAGTAGGATTCGCCATGGCTGCGCTCTTTGCGGATTTCTTTGGTTTGAATTGGCAAATGGCCCAAGTGATGGCGCTCGGGGCCGTGGGCAGTTTCGCGATCAGCAGCGCCATGATTCTGCACGCCTTTCGCAAGCACCGGATATCGTCCAAGTAGGCGGGGAAGAGGCGACATCAGTTGGTGGGGGCGCGGCCGGACCACCCTGGCCGACTTACAGAGGATGCTAATCAGAAATGCTTCGGCCAGAGTTGTTGGCCTGAGTATAACACTACCACCGCAAATCTCATTGGCACACGGAAAGGCCAATCCCAATGGAGGATGATCAGCGTTTCGTCGCTGACTTTCTTGATGTACCTCCGTGTCCTGCGTGGTTCGCGCTTAACTTAAGGATGGAGCAATCACGCTAGAAGGACTTTATGGCCAGCGTTTGGCCGTGTCTTCCCATCCTGCCGCGCGCGCCGGTTGCGGGCTTGCGTTGACTGCTGCTTGCGGGATACGGATAGGCTGCTGGGTGGTTGCAGGACTGGCCAGCGTTGGCTTGTTGCTGGTGGCTTCCAGCATCGATTCTTTGTCGTCGGAGAGCAGCGGAGCCGCGACGCGCAGCGCTTCGACTTCCTTCTCCAAGCGAGCCAGTTCGAGTTCCTTCTGCCTCAGAACCTCATAAACATTCTTCATACCTGGGTCCCTTCGTCAAATGTTCTTTAGGTGAAGCATTTGGCCGCACTCTAACAGGAATGTTACTTTTGTCAAGGAAGAACACGTGGAAAACAGCGATTCAACTTGCGGAAGCCGTTTCCCCGTCGCGCTGCTCCCTGCCCTTGCCGCGTGGCGCGGGTACATCCTCCTGCTGCGACTTTCGCGCCAACTGATCTAATTCACCCAGCACCTTCTGAATATCCTTCATGCGTTTCGTGATGCCGTAGGTTACAGATGGCGGGATTTTGCTCCAGCTGCCGGAGCCTCTCCGTCAAACCCGGGACGAAATGCCCTCGATCTGGCGGCGAAGAACGCCGAATCGGGTCGGTCCGTTGGTCGATAACGCCCACAGAATGTGCATGGTCCAAGGCCGAGTGAGCACTTCGAGTAATCCGCTCACCGGGCACGGGGTCGCGATTGGGCATACCGGAGCGGGTCCAACGGGCCCTGGATGCCCGACGCGATTCCCGACGCTGAAGAAAAATCCACACTCGGCATTCAGCCGTTGGCAACGGAGCGCATCGGGCCGAGTGGTGAACGATAGTCCTGAATGCTGGCCGCTGATGGCATCTCCAGGTGTTCATTTACGAACACAACTGCGCGCTCCCGCACAACGTTCGTCCTTCATGGCGCGGTATTGGTCCGCGCTTTCATGCTGCTTGTCACATTCTTGTAAAACGCCTCACCTTTCTTGCACCTTAACGTCAAACTAAGCAATCAGTTTCGGTGTTGGACGGATCGCGATCTCGTCGGGCAAGCGAGCTATGCGGAGCACGTACGACAAAAGTTGTCTCGGACGGAACGGGAGAGCGACCCTTTGCGTATCTAGGCCCAGGGTTCGTGTACCAGGCTAAGAGAACTGAGCAACAAACCTGGTCGGCAAGTTCGGAGGTGGGGTCATGCAGCAAGGAGTGAATGGCAGTAACGGGACGGGCAACGGAACCCTTCTTCATACCGGGGATCCTCATGTCCACGAAGTGGTCAAAACAGCCCACGAGGAGCTGCGGCAGTTGATGCGTCAGCGTGCGGAAATCATGAAACGCATTGGCACGCTGAAGCAGACAATCTCGGGACTCGCCAATTTATTTGGCGACCAAATCCTGGGAGACGATTTGCTGGAGCTGGTGGACCGCAAAACTGGAGGACGCCAGCCGGGCTTTACCAAAGCCTGTCGCATGGTCCTGATGGAGGCCGGACACCCGTTGGCGGTGCGGGAGGTCTGTGAGCAGATTCAGCAGCGTCTTCCCACGGTATTGGTTCGCCACAAAGATCCGCTGGCTTCGGTGACCACGGTGCTGAACCGGTTGGTGGAGTACGGCGAAGCATTGAGCGTAGTTCGGGAGAATGGCCGGCGCGCGTGGCAATGGGTAGCAGATCCAGTCGCCGTGGAGCACCAGCAGCCGAACCGCGCGCCGATGTCACGACTGTAGAGACGCAGCTTTGCTGCGTCTCTAGCGTTTTATAAGGTCTCGTCGGCAGCCCGAAACGTTGCCAGCGGTTTCCACAATCACGTCATCGCCAGTCAGGCTGGCAACAGCATTCCCTTTTCCAAGTGGCGGGTCAGGTGTGCGTACGAGGCGGCGTGGGGATCGTGCGTCACCATCACGATGGTCTTGTGAAAATCCTGATTCAGCCGCTTCAGGATCTCCAAAACTTCGGTCGCGGAATGGCTGTCGAGGTCCCCGGTAGGCTCGTCAGCAAGAAGCAACGTCGGATCGCTGACGATCGCCCGCGCAATCGCCACTCTTTGCTCCTGTCCGCCCGAGAGTTGTTTCGGAAGATGGTTCACGCGTTCTTCCAAGCCGACAAGTTTCAGGGCGGTCATGACGTGATCGCGCCTTTGCTGGGCGTTCAACTTTGTAAGCAACAAGGGGAGTTCGACGTTCTCAAATGCGGTGAGAACTGGGATCAGGTTGAACGTCTGGAAAACGTATCCGATATGCACGTTGCGCCAGTGAGCTGATTGAGAGTCGCTAAAGCGGAAGATGTTCTCACCCAGAACCAGCAGTTCCCCCGAAGTGGGTCGGTCAATGGCCGCAATCATATTCAGCAGCGTCGTTTTGCCCGACCCGGATGGGCCCATCAGGGCCAGAAACTCACCGCCTCCGATTTCGATCGAAACATCGTCCAAAGCTTTAACCTCAAATGCATCGCGCTTGAAAATCTTGCTGACGTTGCGGGCCTGAACCACTCGGGTTTGAACTGCGGTATGGGGAAGGGTTGCTGCGCTCATGACTGTCCTTTGATCTTGATTTTTTCGCCATCTTTCAACTCTTGTGGCGCCGAAGAGATGACATCTTCGCCGCCGTTGAGGCCTTGTACCAGCACGCCGCCGCTGCGCTGCGACTGGATCTTCACTTCCCGGAAGACGGCCTTGCCGTCGAACGCAATAAAGACAATTTTCTTGCCGTCCCGGTCGTGCACTGCGTTCGTGGGCACAAAAACTCCCTGCGCCTGTGCGCTCGCATGCTTGGTGTCGTCTGCCAGGAATTTGACGGTGGCGTTCATGTCCGGGCGCAAATGGGCATCCGGATTGAGGATTTGCACCTTCACTTGCACGGTCGCTTTCGCCCGGTTGGCTTGCGGCGAGATTTCCGCGATGATTCCATCCCACTTGAGATCAGGATATGCATCCACGGTGACCACGCCTTTTTGCTTCGGCCCCAGCCTCGCGAAATCGTCCTGGGCGATATCGAGTTCCACCTGAAGATCGTTCAGGTCGGCCAGGGAAACGACTAAACCTTGCGGACCGCCTTCCGCAGTGCTGGCGAATCCGGAAGTCACGAGCTCACCCTTTTCGGCGGCACGCTCAAGAATGGTTCCCGTCACAGGCGCGCGGATCATGGTAGCGTCGAGCAAAGACTTGGCATAGTCGGCCTGCCCCTGAGCCTGTTCGAGGGCGCCCCGTGCGCGGGCGATCTCCTCCTTGCGAGGGCCCAGCTTTGCCAACTCGAACGTTCTTTGCAGAGAATTCACACGTTGCTGGTCGGCTCCGAACTTGGCTGTGGCATCATCCAGGGCTTGTTTGGAAACCACGCCTTGCCCCCACAAGTCTTTCGTACGGCTAAGAGTGATTTGATCGTCCGCCAGCGTGGCTTTGGCCTCATCGAGATTGTGCTGCGCCACCTGAATTTCCTCGGGACGAGATCCGTTCTGCAACTCCTCGAGATAAGCCCGGGCGTTGTCGGCCGCGCCTTTGGCCTGTTCGTACTGGGCCCGGAATTCATCATCTTCGAGCCGCACCAAGACTTGGCCTTCTTTGACCTGATCACCTTTCTCCACACCGATCCACTTCACCCGGCCCGTCACCTTGGAATTCAGGTTGATCTTGTGATGAGCCACAATATAGCCGCTGGCCGAAAGCACCACGCCGCCTACATCGCTGTTCTGGGCCGCCGCGCGCACCACCTCCACCTCAGGAGCGTCATGCGACATCAAACGGTAGGCGATCGCCACTACGCCAAGCAGGACCAGCACTCCGATTCCGGCAAGAATATAACGTCGCGCCCATACGGGAGGCTCGCCATCGCCGCCGGCGCGCGCACTGCGATCGATTCGCAGGCTTTGCAGGTCTTCGTGTTTTGCGTCAATCGGCATCGGGTTAAGAGATGTTCTGCTTTGTATCGCTGATGCAAATTCCTTACTGAAGTTTGGTCGGCGTTTTAGTCGCGCAGGGCGCTAAGTATGTCTCGTCGCGAAGCGTGCCAAGCCGGCGCAAACCCGCCCAGGACTCCCATAATGAGAGCAAACCCGATCGCACTGACTACCACAATCGGCGTCATTTGCAGGCTGAACACAACCTCACTGAACGTCACCTGATTTTGTGTTCCCGTCGTCATGCCGTTGAACGGCAACATCAGGAGGATACCGAGGGCCGCGCCGAGCAGAGACAACAACAGTGACTCCAGCATGAACGAAGTCAAAATGCTGGGGCGCGAAAACCCGATCACTCGCAAGGTGGCAATCTCGCGCCCGCGATAGGCGACTGCGGCGTACATCGTGTTGGCGGCGGCGAAGCAGGAACCGACTGCCATGATAAAAGCCACAATCCACCCCACAACCTTAATTGGCGCGCCCGACTTGGTTTGCGAAGCATAGTAATCCGGTTCGAGCAATCCGTTGAGTTCTAGCCGTTGATCGTCGTTCGCGCGATTTTTCAGTGCCTGGGCCGAGGCCGGATCCGTTGCACGCACCAGGACCGACGAATACACGGTTCGTTCAAAATCTGTCACCAACTGGTTGATGTCGCCCCATATCTCGGAATCATGGGCCGTGCCGCTCGCGTCAAAGACGCCCACGATCGGCCAATCGCCCTTGCCGATGTGCACGGTATCGCCGATGTTCGCGTGCTCAAATCGCCGGTTAATCGAGCTGCTCACCACTACTTCGCGCTGCCCCGGAGTAAACCAGCGTCCCGCCATCAAGTGAATCTGAGGACGCATTTCGATACCGAGTGGAGTCAGGAAGCGCGTGGTGACGTTAGTCTCTCCCGTCCCGCCCTTGCGCGGCATTACCACCACCAGAATGTCTTCGCCTGAAACCAGAGGTTCGCCTTGGCTGTTTTTCGCGACGCCGGGCAGGTCTTTCAATACCTGCATTGCATCGCGCGACACGCCGCCCGCCGCCAACTCCGAGTCCGAGCCTTTGCGCAGCATCAGCACATTCAAGGGGTCGCCGGTAGTTGCAAACGCGCGACCCAAGCCCGCCAGCAATGCCATGATGAAGACCGCGGTCGCCACGGTAAGCGCGATTCCCAGCGCGGTCATCACCGTGAGACTCTTCCGCAGCCGCAGATTGCGAACGTTGTAACTGAGAGGGATTGCCATTTCTATTCTCGTTTTTCCCCAGCCTTACTTTGCCTGACCTTTGTGTACCTTTGTGTCGTCTGTGGTTCGAGCATTTGCACTTCATCAACCACAAAGGACACCCTTTGACTTCGGCTCAGGGCAGGCTCCGGTGCACACGGAAGTACGCTCACCCAATGTGACGCAGACCATCCACAATATTGACTTTCGCGGCATGATAAGAAGGCACAAAGGAGCTGGCGAATCCTACTACCGCTGCTATGGCCAACGCCGCCACAATCGTGATTGGGGTAACCTTCATGCCCGTGAACATTCCGCCCTGACTCGCCATCGCCTTCACCACAAAGTAGCAAAGCATCGAACCAATCAACCCGCCCACCACCGCAAGCGAAACCGCTTCTCCCACAAACAATCCCAAAATGCTGTTGCGGGTGAAGCCCAGCGTCTTCAATACCGCAACTTCGCGCGTTCGCTCGCGAATCGACATCGCCATTGTGTTCGCCGACACCAGCAGGATGGTAAACACCACCGCCAGACAAATGCTCATGATGAAGGCCTTGATGTTGCCGAGCATCCCGATGAAGCCCAACTGGAATGCGTGTTCGCTCTCGGTCTTGGTGGGACGGTCCGCGTTCCGGAACTCCTCGTCAATGGCTTGCGCCACGCGGGGAACAGAATCGGGCGAATCGGCGAGAACCGCGAAGAATCCTTCCTGCCCTTTGAGCCTCGGAAAACCTTCGTTAATATAGTCTTTATTGAAGTAAATCGACTGGGTTGGATCGGGCGGCGTAAAGATACCGCGGATCGTCAACTCCAGATTAACCGGGAAAATCTTCCCCGTAATGTTCAGACGGTCGCCGACCTTCCAGTGAAACTTGTTGGCCAGGCCTACGTCGACAATGGCGCCCGCCCGATCGCGTTGCCAAGCTTCGAGTTGGTCGGCGGGTATCTTGAATTCCGGATAGACCTTGAGCAATTCCTGCGGATCGGTCCCGAACTGGGCGAAATAGTGTTCCGGTTTGTCGTCGATGTATTGCCCGCCAAACCATTGCTGGTTCACCACTTCCCTTACGTCCGGGATGGCTTGGATCTTTTGCCGGTAATAACTGGGCAAATTGAAGACCAGCGACACCTTATGACGCACGATCAAGCGTTGGGCCGACTCTTCGCTGGGTTTGCTGTCGTAAAAGCTTCGCCAGATCGTGATCAGGAACGTGAGCAGCAGCAGCGACCCTCCGATACTCAAGATGGTCAGGATGCTGCGTCGCTTGTTACGAAATGCGTTCTTGCTGACAAAACGAGTTAGGGTCATGACAAAACTCCGGGAGAAAACCTGGCTTGCCTACAAGAGCCCCACGATACCGTTAGCATAGCCGATGAGTGCGGACCCGGACAATCTTCCCAGACACAAGAATCGCCGATTGCGATCAGGGATACCAGTAGAGATCGTCATTGAGATGGAATGACAAATGTCATCCACAGTCCAATTCACAGCTCTCCATATAGAAAAACGCCGCAGGCGCGCGAAAGTTACGGCTAAACCCATGCCCGTGCGAGGACGGGCGCCTCAGCCGTCCAGGGTGGAGCAAGGCTTCACAGTGCCTGCGCTCGGAGCGGCAATCGCAGTCTGACATTGCAGAGCAATGTCTCTACGCGGTACGCGACAGCTCCTTCACGTGTTGAGCGAAATCCTCGGGGCCGAATATCTGGCGAATTTCCGTCTCGCCCTCCCATTCCGGCCAGTATTTCTGGTGAAGTTCCATGAATCGCACCGCCCCTTCGATCGCCTCCTCCTTCGACTTCAGCTCGAACTGCGCATAGCCGCCAACGGCTTCCTTGGTCTCGGCGAAAGGCCCGTCGATCACGGTGAGGTTTCCCCCCGAGACTCGTACGCGGGTGCTCTGGGCCGTGGGGGCGAGTCCTCCGCTGCCGAGCAGCGTGCCAGACTTGACCGCCTCTTCGCTGAGCTTGTCCATGGCGTCCATTAGCGCCTGGGGCGGAGGGCCCTGTTTCTCGCGGTGCTTGACTAACATCATGAATTTCATCGTTATGTCTCCTTTTTATTCCTGGGCTGGGCTGAGCCGTCCGAACAACTTCGATTATCGGAACGGAGCCTTCATTTACATATCGAATGAGATGAAGAGAAATCGACAGCAATCACAATTATTTTCTCGATCGCGGCAATGCGCGCTCTTCCCGGCCTCGTAATATCTTGCTATTGGACTGCCACGGCAGATCAAGACAGATCAGCGTTCCAGGTACAGCCACAACACTTTGCGGTACTAAAGTTTCTTCAACCCGCGCCGCAATCGAATTTACGAACACTTTCGTAACTCCACTTTAGCCCTCCTCCCGACTATCCTGATCACGTCGCTTTCTCCAAAGGCGTGCCCGAGGTCTTCCCCACCGAGGGAAAGTTGTTGTTTGTCTTCATGAGGCTACGAAGGTAATGTCGAACAAAATCGGGCGCTTCGAAATACTCAGCGAAATCGCGCACTCTGACATCAGTTCCGTCTACAAGGCCACCGACCCGGAGAGCGGACGAACAGTCGCGCTGAAGACTGTCAAACTGGAAATTCTAGGCGAGCAGGCAAGCACGCTCGTGAAGAACCTTCTGGAAGAAGCGGAAGCCAGCAAGGTTTTGAACAGCCACAATATCGCGTTGCTCTACGGCGCCGAAGAAGTGGACGGCATTTTCTGTGCTTCACTGGAATACGTACAGGGCAACAGCGTCGCCACCATGCTGGCCCGCAAAGAGGGCTTTTCCATTTGGGATCTCCAGGACATCGCGCGTCAAACTTGTCAGGGCCTCGACCACGCCCACGCCAAGAGCCTCGTACACTACACCCTCGAACCCGCGAAGATTATGGTGTCGTGGGACGGCACGGTAAAGATTTTGGGTTTCGGAATCTCCACGATGAGCGCATTCGCGGCGCAGGCCTCGGGCAACGCTCCGGCAGTTCTGCATTACATGTCGCCAGAACAATTGCGCGGAGATCCGTTGGGTGCGCCGTCCAACATGTTCAGCCTGGGCGCAATCTTTTACGAGATGGTCACCGAGCGCAAGGCCTTTGATGGAGAAGACGCGGACCAGGTAAGGCAATCGATCTCGGAGATGACTCCAGTGGCTCCGGATCAGATCAACCGCAAGCTTCATCCCGCGTTGAGCCAAGTCATTATGAAGGCGTTGGCGAAGGCGCCGGAAGAGCGATACCAGTCCGGACAGGATCTGGTGAACGATCTCGAACGCTGCAAGGAAAGCGCGACCAAAGCCGCAGCTACCGCAAAACCGGGACAACCCGCCCAGAAGGCGCCCGTTCCTCAAAAGCCAGCGCCGGTCGCGAGCGCTCCGACGGTGAAACCCGCGTCGCCGACAGCGCCATCGCAACCGAAGCCCACATTCAAACCTTCGTCGCCTGTGGCTAAAGCGCCGACCTCCGCTCCGCCAATGGCGAAAGCGGCGGCGGCGGCGCAGGGTACGGCGAGCGCTAGCGGGCTCATTACTCCAAATCTCGACGAGGCTGCTCCCGTCATCAATAATTCGCCGGACACTTCCGGCGAGACTTTCTCTGTTGAATCATTTTCCGACGCGTCGGCGACCATGTCCTCGGCGCCAGTGATTGAGCCGGAGATCGAGGCTCCGAAAATCAACGTCGATCCGATGATGGCGGAAGCGCCGAAAGCGGGAGCGGCCAGCCGAAGTTTCTCCGAGATTGATGAGTTGCCGCCCCTTAAAGAGACGTATGTCGCGCCTCCTCCGCCACCGAAGGTCACGGAAGAGCCTCTGCCGGTTGACGACGTGCATGCCACCGTATTCAAAGGTGCCGCGCCGGAAAAGCCAAAGGTGCAGCCGCGCGAGGTAGCGAAAAAAGCTGTCGCGGAGATCAAAAAGACTCCGCCGCAACTGTTTGCATTTTCGATCGCGGGCGCAATCGGAATCATCGTTCTGATAATCGCCGCGATCGCCTGGCACATCCACTCTGAGAATGCGGATGACGATAACACTCCAAACCAGCCGCCTGCTCCGGCCGCGACAGCGCCGGCACAGCCGGCCCCCAGTGCAAGCCCGTCTGCCATGGACGCGCCGGCTGCGAACCAGACGGCCGTACAAGTCGCGCCCGAACCAGTAACTGTCGCGCCGCCGGCGGTTTCGGTGCAACCGAAGTACAACAAAAAGACGAAGGCAAAGCCGAAGCCCACGGCTCCCGCGATTGTTCCCGGACAATTAAACGTAGCCTCAACTCCGGCGGGCGCGCAGATCCAGGTTGACGGGCAGAACAATGCCAGCTGGGTTACGCCGTTTAACATCGCCGGGCTCAATCCGGGGCAGCATACTCTGACCATCATCAAACCCGGCTACGCTTCTGAAACCCGGAACATTGAGGTTGGCTCAGGGAGCAAGTCGTTTGTCAGCGTGCAGCTTGCCCCGCTCACCGCCACAGTTTCCGTGACCAGCGAGCCTACGGGCGTCGCCATCTGGATGGACGGCAAAGATACCGGTCGAGTCACACCCGCCCAGATTTCCGTGGACAAACCCGGCAATCACAGCTTCGCTTTCAAGAAGCAGGGTTATCTCGATGAAGCCAGCACAGCGAATCTGCAGGTCGGGCAAACCTTCCGCTTGTCGCCCAGCCTCAAGGCGCTCGGCAACACCGACGACATCAAGATCGGCGGCAAGTTCAAGAAGCTTTTTGGCAGTGGCGACACTGCCGGAATGGGCGCGGTCAGCATCAAGACCTCGCCTAAGGGCGCGCAGGTCGCCATCAACAACCGCATCCTCGACAAGAATTCGCCAGTAGACCTTTATTTGGATCCGGGCAACTACGTCCTCGACATTACGTTGTCAGGATTCAAAAGCGTTCATCGCGTCATCACCGTGGAGAAGAACGGCAAAGTCGCGATCGACGAAAGCCTCGACCGGGAGTAGCTCCGCACCTTTCAGAGCCGGCGCTCGGAACAGAGAGCCATCGAGGGCCGGCAATCCCGTTTTGAATTCCCTGTTAACTGTTAAGTTATCCAGGGGGTACCCCCCCTCCCCCCTGATCTTTTGGAATCATAGGGTTGCGGTTACACCACCCTCCAAATCTTTGAGGAATAATGACTTATATGCAAAATATTCCGGACAAAGGAGTTAGCGACCATTCTCCGGTCAAACAGCTAAGCCGTCATCAATAGGATTAGCCGGTGGGTCTACCCGAAGGCAAGCGAAGAAGTGAGAGGCGTGCGCGGGAGTTCCCGTTTTAGGAAAATCCCGGAGTTGCACGATTTGCGACAGGACGGCGAGACGCGCGTCCTCCATGGGGTGCCACCTGGGTGTTAGACTCTGGGGTTTTCTTATTGCTGGTGCGGAGACGTATTCATGAACCTTCAACGGGTGGGAGTGGTTGGCGCGGGGACGATGGGGAATGGCATTGCGCATGTCTTTGCGCGGGGCGGCTTTCGAGTTTTGCTGTGCGATGTGGAGCAGAGGTTTCTGGACCGAGGGATGGAGACGATCGGGAAGAACCTCGACCGCGAAGTGGGGAAGAACAAGATCACCACTGATGACAAGGCGGCGGTGCTCAAGCGTATTGAGCCGGTCATAGACCGCGCGAAACTTGCTGACTGCGATTTTGTGGTGGAAGCGGCGACTGAGAAATTTGAGATCAAGTCAGAAATCTTTCGCGACCTTGACCGGGTTTGCCGACCGGAAATTATTCTTGCTTCGAACACTTCGTCCATTTCGATCACTAAGCTGGCGGCCTTGACCAAACGGCCCGACAAAGTCATTGGGATGCACTTCTTCAATCCGGTGCCGGTGATGAAACTGGTGGAAGTGATTCGCGGATTGGCTACTTCGAACGAAACGTTTCAAACGGTCCGCGATCTGGCGCTGAAGCTGGAGAAGACGCCGGTCGAGGTGAACGATGCTCCGGGCTTCGTTTCGAACCGGGTGCTGATGCCACTTTTGAACGAAGCCATGTACGCAGTGATGGAAGGTGTGGCTACGGCGGAGGCGGTGGACGAAGTGTTCAAGCTGGGAATGGCCCACCCTATGGGACCGCTGACTCTGGCGGATTTCATCGGGCTCGACGTCTGTCTAGACATCATGCGCGTGCTGCACGACGGCCTGGGTGATCCCAAATACCGGCCGTGCCCGCTGCTGATCAAGATGGTGGACGCGGGTTGGGTGGGGAGAAAGAGTGGGCGGGGGTTTTATAGGTACTAGAGCCGGCCTCTCACAAATCGTTCGGGGTCGTGAGTTTAATGGAGATGTTACGCTAATTGAGGTTAACGCTTGTACAGGACTTCCAATCAAGATCCTGATCGCTCTGCGGCAGATTGACGCTTGACCCACCCGAGCCGGGTGCCGGCTTCTTGTACTTCTTGGCCAAAGCGCGTCCAATATCGGGGAGGTATTCCTTGAGGATGCCGAAGCCGGCATTGCTACCCATGGTGATGCCGAAGCTGATGGCTCCGTCGCTGGCGGAACTCTGACTTGGGGGAAGCCAGACTCGGGCTAGGAATGCCCCTGCCGCCACCCCACCCACTTGTGAGATGGAAAAGTGCCGGCTTCCATCATCATGGCGCGCCAGAAAGCCGCTGGTAAGCGCATATCCCGTGCGCGGCCAGAAGCCTTTCTTGCCGGAGTTGAAGTACCGGTTGTCCTCGTGCAACGCGCTCCCCAGCCCGTACGTCACCGTCCGCTGGATGGAATACTGCCCCAGGATGTTGGCAAACCGCTTGCCATAGCCCGATGCCCCCTGCTCCCATTCCTCTGGTTTGTCATTCGCCTGGTCAATTCCGGCAGAGAACCCGGCCTTGACGAAACCTAGGGGGTTCACCATGGTTTTGAAGTAGAGGCGGTTGCGTTGGGCCTGGGTCATGGGCACAAATTCGTTCGACTTCTTCGTGCCGGCCATGTTGAGGTAGTTAAGCAGGTAGTCAATGAGGCCGGAGCCCGGCTTCTTGGGGTTGGCGTTCGTCTGCTCCTGCGCTATGAGCAGCGGAGTCCACAAGGTCAGGAAGATCACGAGGAAGCTCGGAAATTTTCCGATTAACTCCTTCGTCCGCTGCAGGGAGGCGGTTGGTTTCGCACCGGCGCGAAGGTCCCGCAAGTGACCCCCTGGCGCTGCCAGCAACTCGTGGGAATGGTGCGCATGTCTTGTCATGGTATTCATGACGCTATGCGTCCCAATTTCGTTTGACAGTTAACACCGGAAGTTCTCCGACCACGCCGCGCGGAACTTCTCCAAAACGGCAACCCTTACAACCTCTCGTCAAATGATAGTTGATGCAGCCACCGTCACGCTCATTAAGGATGGAAGGCTTTCCGGCTGGTCCACATTCACCCTAGATTTTTTCAATTCATCGTTTGCTGGCGGTCTTTCGCGATTCGTACCACAGGGCAAGTTCTACACGATTCCAGAACCCAAGCTTGTCGTAAATGGCGCGAAGGTAGTTCGCGATAACGTACCGGGTCGTGCCCATGACTTCTGCCACCTCATTGTTCTTGAGCCCCTGCGCGACTAATTGGACGACTCTCTCCTCGGTGTTATTGAGGGCGCGGTTTCCGTAGCGTTCTGGCATAGCTGGCTCCCGGAAAGGTTTCGGTTCTCACTTGAGGGCTCGAACACATCGTCATGGTGCGACGTTCTTCGCGCTCCAATGCCGAATTGAGCTCCTCCGCCAGTCGCATCATTCTTTGCGGGTCTTGTTCAGCCGACATTTCTCTGGCGATGTCGCGCCAAGTTCGATTGGGCTCGGACATGAATACACCTCCAAGGCCGGAAGGACGAAGCGGCAGTCTTTATTCTATCCAAAGTGTGCTTCCGGGATCTTTTTTGCTAGGTGCCGGTAGGACATGCTATGGACAACCCAGACGTTAGCGCGGTGTGACCGGATCCTGAAGCATCGCCCCTGTGCCCGAGGCTGCCTGAACGCCGAGGCCGATCAGAATGAGGGTTATCGGGGTCCGGGATGGTCCGGTACTCTTCCCAACGGTATGACCGAATACAAGTCGTCCACGGGCATCGTTTGGGTTCTTGGCCGCACTGCGGAGGGGCGTGAGAGCGCAATCCTGGCGCCGGCGGCCGGCGTGCCTGTGATGAGTTAAACAGCCCTAGACTTTCTCCTCGGGAAACTCCACTTCCAAGCCCAACGGATCGGTGAAGCGGTTGGTTAGGTTGGCTAGGCCGACCAGCAGGTGCAGGTCAACGATCTCCGCGTCGGAGAAATGCTTTTTCAGCTTTGCGAAGTCTGCGTCGTTGACGTCGCGCGAGGCGCGGGTGAGCTTTTCCGCATACGCCAGGGCCGTTTGTTCTTTGTCGGTGAAACGGGTGTAGTTGCCATCTTTCAGCGCCTGCCAATCTTCTCCGGTCAAACCTACCCGCTTCGACGCGGCTACATGATGCTGCTCGCAATAATGGCAGCCGTTGATGAACGACACGCGGAGGTAAATCATTTCGTAAAGCTTGCGGTCGAGCGACCGGCCTACGCTGGCGTAGAACGGCAGAAACGCTTTCAGCATGTCTGGGCGATGAGCCAGGGCTTTCTGCGCATTGCCGGGTTTGCCGCGCAGAGTCTTTTCGTAAATCTCTTTCACTTCGGGAGTGGCGTTTTCCGGCTCGATTAATGCGACGCGCGCCATATAGAACCTCGCGGAAGAATCAAATTGTAGTCCGTATAATAAAACAGCAGTCGCGATGTCGCTGACCGCATCCGACCAAGTCCGTGTGGGGGCGAGTTCCATGAGACCAGGGATAGCCATCTGCTTGTTGCTTCTGTCTGTTTCTTTGCCGCTGACTGGGCAGGAGGCTGCGAACTCAGACTCGGAGAAAAGCAAGATTCTGGCTCTGGAAAACGCATGGAACCAGGCGGAAAAGAACAAGGACGCCAAGGCTCTGGACGGCTTGCTGGCGAGCACGCTGGTTTACATCGACTATGACGGCACGATCATGGACAAGGCGAAGTTCATGGCCAGCGTGAAGGCTCCATCGCTACATCCGGAGCAGATTGTGAATGAGTCGATGACCGCGTACATGTACGGCGACAGCGCGGTGGTGACTGGAGTCTATCGGGAGAAGGGCGTGCACAATGGCAAGCCTTACTCCCGCCGCGGACGCTTCACCGATACCTGGGTCAATCTGGGCGGGACTTGGGTTTGTGCCGCCAGCCAATCCACATTGATCAGCAACTGACAACCGGGTTGCTTTGTAATTCGAATAGTCGGCGCCGGCCGTTGCCGGTTTGTTGAAGGAAACAGATGTCATGCTTTCAATTCGCACTGCAACCATCGAAGACGTGAGCCTGTTGATAGAGCTGATAAGGGAACTTGCCGAGTATGAAAATCAACTGGAGCATGTGCTGATCACCGAAGCCGATCTGGCGCGGGACGGGTTTGGTCCTGAGCCAAAGTTTCGCGTCTTGCTCGCATATTGGGACCATAAGCCTGCGGGGTATGCTCTCTTCTTCGATTTCTATAGCACGTGGAGAGGGCGGCAGATGTTTCTGGAGGACCTATTTGTCCGTGAGGCATTTCGCGGTCGGAAGATTGGCAAGGGCCTGCTTAGGGCGGTGGCTCGCATTGCCGGACGCGATGGTTGCCACGCCTTGCGCTGGGAAGTGCTCAACTGGAATCACGCTGCGGTCAAGTTCTACGAGTCGCTGGGCGCTGAGTTCCTGGACGATTGCCGTTTGGTCCTGCTTAAGAATGAGGGGTTGCTACGACTGGCGGAGACTGCTCTGTGAACCACCAAGTCAAGATCATCGGCGCCGGGCTGGCAGGATCGGAAGCGGCGTGGCAGTGTGCGCGGCGGGGAACTGCGGTTGAGCTCTTCGAAATGCGTCCGGTCCGCTCGACGGCGGCGCATCAGACTGCGGATTTCGCGGAACTCGTTTGCTCGAATTCTTTGAAGTCCGACACCGAGAACACCGCTCCATGGTTGTTGAAAGAAGAAATGGGGCGAGCCGGGTCACTGTTGATCAGGGTAGCCCGCGAGTGTGCTGTTCCTGCCGGGCATGCGCTGGCTGTCGATCGCACGGTGTTTGCCGCGCGAGTAACCGAAGTCATTTCGGGCGAGCCTTTAATCACTATACGGCGCGAAGAAGTTGCGGCGATCGACGAAAATCAGATCACGATTGTCGCTACCGGCCCGCTGACTTCCGATGCGCTTTCGCGGGAAATCGGACGGCTCTCTGCATCGATCCCGACGCCTGCAGATGGTGCAGTATCGGCCTCTCCGCGGGCGGGGGCGCCCGCGCTACACAGTTTGTTTTTCTACGATTCGATCAGCCCGATCGTTGAGGCTGATTCGATTGATATGGCGAAGGTTTATCTGGCGGCACGCTATGACAAAGGCTCGGCTGACTACATTAATTGTCCGATGTCGCGGGAAGAATACGACCGCTTCTACGATGCGTTGCTGGCGGCGCAATCGGTTGAGGAGCGCGAGTGGGAGAAGTTGAATTATTTCGAGAGCTGCCTGCCTATCGAAGAGATCGCTCGGCGAGGCCGCGACACGCTGCGCTTCGGGCCGATGAAGCCGGTGGGGCTCAAGGATCCCCGCACCGGGCGCATTCCTTACGCCGCAGTGCAATTGCGGCAGGAAAATCTGCGGGCCGATTCATACAACCTGGTCGGGTTTCAGAACCATTTGAAATTTGGCGAGCAGGCCCGGGTGCTGCGATTGATTCCCGGGCTTGAAAATGCCCGTTTCCTGCGTTACGGACAGATCCATCGCAACACGTACATCAATGCGCCGGCGTTGCTTTCGGAAACGCTGCAGATGAAGGCGCATCCGAACGTATTGTTTGCAGGGCAGATTTGCGGGGTCGAAGGATACGTGGAGTCGATCGCCGCTGGGCTGATGGCGGGGATTCATGCTGCCGCGCTGGCCACGGGCAGGGAACCTGCCGCGCCTCCTCGGGCAACCGCATTTGGGTCGCTGGTGAACTACATCACACAAGCGGACTCCGGGAAATTTCAGCCGGCTAACATAACATTCGACCTATTGCCGCCCCTGGATCATAAGGTTCGGGATCGGCAGGTGCGGCATCGTTTGCAGTGCGAGTTGGCGCTAAAGCACTTTGAAGGTTGGATGGAAAAAGTTGGATCCGCACCGAGCGCGGCGCTGTAGAAACGTGGCTTGCTACGTTTCGGCGCGGTTACCCTTCTAAGGCAAGAAGCAGCAGGCTGCGTCTCTACAGACTTCTTGAACAAATACCTCTCCTTGTCCGTATCACCTATCAGGACCGGCTTACGTTCGCCTGGTGAGCGCGTCCAATGAAGCAGTATGGTCCTCAGCGATCTTATAGGCGATGTGCTTCGCACGCTGTGGTCACACAAGCTACGCACGTTCCTCACCATGTTTGGCATCGCCTGGGGGATCGTTTCGATTGTTCTGATGGTTGCGGCGGGAGAAGGCTTGCGCAAAGGTCAGGAAGACCAAGCCAAGACTCTGGGCAAAGATGTGATGATCGTTTTCCACGGCCGCACCAGCTTGCAAGCTGGGGGGACGCGGGCCGGGCGA
This sequence comes from uncultured Acidobacteriota bacterium, assembly GCA_963837015.1. GTDB lineage: Bacteria > Acidobacteriota > Terriglobia > Terriglobales > Acidobacteriaceae > JABDBE01. Next base: position 131,200 of record CAWIMI010000028.1, read on the forward strand.
GTGGTGCACTGGGAAGATCCGGATGTGGCGGCGGTGCAGGCTGACGCGCCGGATTGTCAGTACGCCATTCCCGAACTGGAGCAAGACGACGTCCGCGCCCACAGCAACTACAACAACGCGGCATTCCTCATCACCGGTTCGCAACCGCCTTTTCAGGAGATTCGCAGTCTCGACGTAGGGCAGGGGCGATTTTACGATTGGGACGACACCCGCGAAGGGCGCCGGGTTGCATTCCTGGGTAGTGATGCCTCCAAGCAACTTTTTCCCGGCCGGAATCCTGTGGGTGAGAACGTTTACCTGAACGATTTTCCCTATGTCGTCATCGGCGTGATGGCGAAAAAAAAGCAAGATTCCAGCTACGACGGCTGGGACGTGAACAAGATTTTTATTCCGTTTGGCGCGATGCGGCGCGATTTTCCGGACAAGCCTCCCGGAACACCCACAACCTTCGATCAGCTACTAGTCACTCCCAAGTCGGTTGAGCAACACGAGAGTTGCAAGCGTGAAGTGCGGGCCGCGCTCGGGCGCATGCATAACTTCGATCCGAATGACAAAGAGGCTTGTCCCATCTGGGACACAGTGCAGGAGGCGCAAGCGTTCCGGCAGATGACCGACGGCATGAAGTATTTTCTCGGCGCGGTCGGGGTGGTGACGCTCTTCTTGGGTGGGCTGGGAGTCATGAACGTGATGATGGTGGCGGTGCGTGAGCGTACGCGCGAGATTGGCGTTCGCAAAGCGCTTGGAGCGCCGGCTCATACCATCTTGAGGCAATTTTTTCTTGAGGCGTTGCTGATCGCGGTTCTCAGCGGTGGGGTTGGGTTGGGCGTGGCGTACGGGATTTGCTCGTTGGTCGATTTGCTGCCCATGCCGGACTTCTTCGCAGGACTGCTGCCGACATGGAAGTCCGGGCTGATGGCTTGTGGACTGCTCGGAGCGATTGCAGTGCTCTCAGCCTTATATCCGGCGCGGAAAGCAGCGTCGATTGATCCAATTGAAGCACTGAGATTTGAAGCGGGTGGATAGAAAGCATTAACGAGAAAGGGCACGAAGGAGACGGTGTGCCACCTTGGTGTACCTTCGCGTCCTTCGTGGTTAAATGCGCTTGGCTTGCAAAAGTAATGCTGATTGAAATCATTCGCGAAGCCTGGATTGCACTCAAGCGCAATACCACGCGCAGCTTTCTGACCATGCTGGGCATCGTTTGGGGCATCACGACCGTCACCTTGCTGATCGCTTACGGCAGCAGCTTCCGAAGGATTCTGGTCGGCGGTTTCGATGCGTTCGGGAAGAGCGCCGTGATCTGCTGGCCGCAGCAGACGAGCGAGCAACCCGGCGGGCAGCGGGCGGGAAAGAAGGTTGTCTTCGAGCAGGCGGATGTCGATATGGTGAAAGAAACGGCGCCTTTGGTGAAGCATGTTTGCCTGGAGACCGTGCACCGGCCTGGCATCGCCTATGGGGACCGGCTGGTGGGAACGGCGGCCGTCCGCGGCGTTTGCCCGGAGTACGGAGAGATGCGCAACGAAGTCCCCGAGGAGGGCCGCTGGATTAACGCCAGCGACGAAATGGAGCGGCGACGCGTAGCATTTCTCGGTGGACGGATTCGAGAGCAACTGTTCAGCGGACGCCCGGCAGTAGGGGAGACGGTGACGATCGGGGGCGTGCGCTTTACCGTAATCGGCGTAATGGCGCGCAAGATTCAGCTTAGCAATTACTTCAGCAGCGACGATGAGTCAGTCTGGATTCCTTATTCCGCGGCGGGCGATTTGTGGAATACGCGAGACGCGGCAGTATTGATTTTTGCTCCCGTAGCGCCGCAGTTTGAAAAGAAAGCCATGGCGCAGGTGCTGGCAGCAGTGGCCGCACGGCAGCAGTTCTCGCCTACCGATCCCAAGGCGATTCAGATGTTCGGGCGTGATGAGTTCCGTCCGGTCATTGATGCCCTGACGATTGGGTTGCAGGTTCTGCTGACCTTTATTGGAACTCTGACCCTCGGTATTGGCGGCGTCGGAGTGATGAACATCATGCTGGTTTCCGTCGATGAGCGTATCCGTGAAATTGGTCTGCGCCGTGCCTTGGGCGCCAGGAAACGGCACATCAAATTCCAGTTTCTGGCGGAGACTCTGCTGATCATGATGTTGGGCGGCGCAATTGGCGTGCTGCTGTCGTACGCAATCGCCGCTGCCGTGGGCACTTTGCCGCTGATGGGACCGCTCTTTGAAGACACTTCGGGCAACGGTGACATTCATCTGCAAATTTCGCTGATGACGGTCACGCTCTCCACACTGGTGTTGCTGGTAGTCGGCGTGATCAGCGGACTAGTCCCCGCGCTGCGGGCCTCGAAGCTCGATCCAGTGGAAGCTCTGCGCTACGAATAGAACTGATGCCCACGGATTTCACCAACTAAGAGATCAAGAAAGAATGACCAGGGCCGATCCGTGAAGATCCGTGGCCAGTTTCTGTAGTCATCGATAAAATCATTTGACCACGCTGCCGGTTAGCGGTACCTTGCTGCCAGTTCGCGAGTGCTCTGCGAGGTGCAAGCTTGCCGATTTCCGCTGTCGATGCCATTGATCCCGCCTTTCGGCACACCAGGGAGCAACTTCTGCATCCGTTCCGCGCGGCGCAGTGGGCGAAGCTTGCGTTCGTGGGTTTTCTTGCCGGGGAACTGAGTTCCGGCGGATGCAACAGTGGGAGCTTTCGGTCGCCATCAGGTTCCAGCGGCGGGCAACCCTTTCCGGTACCCCACCCCAATCTCATGTTGTATGCAGGGTTGATTGCAGTTTTGATCGGGCTGGCAGCAGTCCTCTGGATCGCGTTCCTTTACGTAAGCAGCGTGATGCGGTTCATCTTGTTCGACAGCGTGATCGCGAAGCGCTGCGAAATTCGACGCGGTTGGGCTCGCCGCCAAGAGGCCGGGCTGCGCTACTTTGTGTGGCAAATTCTCTTTCTCCTGGCGATGGTCGTCGGCCTGATCGTTTTGATTGGAATTCCGGCTGCGTTCGCTTTGGCCGCAGGCTGGATCAAAGATCCGCGGCATCACATGATTCCACTCATGCTCGGCGGGATGCTTTTGTTCTTTGTTGTGATTGGTTTCGTATTGCTCTCTGGGATAGTCCACGTTCTGACCAAGGATTTCGTGGTGCCAGAGATGGCTCTGGAGAACATTAGCGCGTTCGAGGGGTGGCGGCGACTGCTGCCCATGTTGAAATCGGAGAAAGGCAGCTACGCCGGATACATCGGCATGAAGGTTGTGATGGCAGTCGCCGCTTCAGTAGCGGTGGGCATTGTTACGGTTATCGTATTCCTCCTTTTGCTGATTCCGGTTGGCGGCTTTGGCGTTGTCGCTATCATCCTTGGAAAGACCGCCGGCCTCACTTGGAACCTGTACACGATCACGCTCGCAGTCGTGGTCGGATGCATCGTGCTCGCGGTACTTCTTTACGTGATGGCTCTGATCTCGGTACCGGCGATTGTGTTCTTCCCAGCTTATTCCATCTACTTCTTCGCATCGCGGTATCCGGCGCTGGGCGCGCTGCTGCATCCACCGCCCACTGCTCCGCCGCTTCCTCCTTCCCAACCGCCGATGCTACCGCCGGAGCCGATAGGCTAGGGCGGCTGTGGAGAAGTCGTGGTCGCAAGCTCAGGGCATGCAAGGCGCATGCTGATTGGCTTGCGAGCAGCGCACGGGCCTACATTGCGCAGGGGTTACTGCTTGTCGTGAGTCCAGGAGAAACGTCGGCCGAGAATGCATTTAATAATCAGGTGATCGGTGGATGCGGTTGCTCCGATGCCTACTCCGAAGTTGAACTCCCACTCTGGGCTCAGATCGAGGTCGATGGCAGGAACAAACTGCTGTTGCTGTTCGTGGAGGGGACTGAAGTCGGTGATCGGCCCCCAGGAGCCATAATATTCCAGCCCACCGGCAATTCTCTTCGTGATGTCGTAACTGAATTTGAAATTGGGGGAGAATACGACGCCCTGGTTGACACCCGGTCCGTGAAAGGAGCGATCGAGCGTGGGATTGAAGCTCAAATACCAGGGGCCGATTTTTTTGTCTACGATGGGACGAATTTCCCACGTCCAGGTATCGGCGGAGTAGGAGGGACGCTGGTATCCGATTTCGTTCGACAAACTCACTCCTACCGGCCAGTGCCACGACTCAGGAATACGGACGCGCGGCCGAATGTGATCGCCTACCCATTGCCAGCCTTCATTGGGCTGAATGCTGGTGAAGATGTAAAAGCCGGTCTCGAACCAATCGTTGATGCCCTGTGTGATTTCTACGGTCTCGTGCTCGGCGTGGTTAGTCGGCAGGACGCCATCGATCACCGTCGTGCTGCCTTCTACGGTGAAGTTGGAATGCAACTCCACCATCGTGTGCCTCGGTGGAACCAGATCCGAGCCATAGACCTGGATTTCATAGTTGTCTTGCGCCTTGGCCGGAACGATTACCACGATCGCGAGCATCACTCCGAAAGTGATTGGCGCGAAATGCGCGAGTCGTCGATTAAACATGCTTGCTCGGACTGTGTCTCTCATCATGCATGGGTGAAGCAACCCGGTGCAAGCCGAGATGTCTGGCAAACGCGCGACTGCGGCTGCGGTCCGGCGTATTATGATTTTAGCCGCATGTAATCTACGATCTTGGACAAACTCTCCGATTCCGCCATCCTGAAGAAGATCGAACGGCAGCCCAAGGGTATCGCTGGCTTCAAGCAACTGGTGCGTGAACTGGGGCTCCATGGTGACGCGCGTCGAGGACTGTCGGACCGCTTGCAACGCCTGGTAAGCAGCGGTCAACTGATTCAGGTCGATTCCGACCGCTACGCGATTCCGAAGGCCGCTGCGAACAAGAACGCTCTTGTCGGGCGGTTGAGCATGCATCGCGATGGTTACGGATTCGTCACTCCCGATGCTTCTACGCTCAACCCGCAGCTAAAGGCGAAACTGGCGGGAGACATCTTCATTCCGCCGCCCGCGGTAGGTTCTGCCATGCACGGGGACCGCGTGCTGGTAGAGGTCGGCGCGATCCGTCCAGACGGCCGAGCCGAGGGTAGCATCATTCGACCGGTCGTCCGCGCTCATAGCACGGTGGTCGGAATCTTTCATCACGGCAACCGCGGCAACTACGTTACTCCGATTGACCAGAAGATCTCGCAGGAAATCGTAATCCCGCCGGGCATGGAGTATCCGGAAGAACAGAGCAGCTCTGGCGTTGAGCCGGATCTCGCGAAGGCGTCTCGCCGTCGCAAATCTATCGATCGGGTTCTGGGCGAGGAGGCCGCTCGCCGCACCGAATGGGACAACCTCGAAGGCGTGGTCGTAGATGTCGAAATCACGGATTGGCCGTCAGCCACTCAGAATCCGCGGGGCAGAGTGGTAGAGACCCTGGGCTACGAAGACGATTTCGGTGTCGATGTCGAAGTGGTCATTCGCAAATTCCACCTGCCGCATCGTTTCCCGCCGGAAGTCCTCGATCAGGCGCAGCGCATTGAACCCATAATGCCGGCACCTGAGATTCGCAAGCGACGGGATTTCCGCGATCTTCCTATTGTCACGATCGACGGCGAGACCGCGCGCGATTTCGACGACGCCGTCATCGTCCGGCAAATCGAAGACGGCAACTACGAACTCCAGGTCCACATCGCCGACGTGGCCCATTACGTCACGCCCGATTCCGCCCTCGATCAAGAGGCGCGGCTGCGCGGCACCAGCGTTTACTTTCCTGATCGCGCCGTGCCCATGTTGCCGCTCGAGCTTTCGACTGACATCTGCAGCCTGCGCCCGCACCTGGACCGGCTCGTCCTCTCATGCGTGATGAAGATTGACCACCGGGGCGAGATTCTTGGCTATGAGTTGGCTGAGGGAATCATCCGTTCGGCCGAGCGCATGACCTACACCGACGTGAACGCTGTACTCGAAGGCGATGCCGGAACGCGAAAACGCTACGCGAATCTGGTAGGGATGTTCGAAATGATGCGCGACCTCGCGCTGATTCTGAATCGCAAACGCGAGCGTCGCGGTTCCATCGACTTCGATTTGCCCGAGCCCGTGATCGAATTCGACGAATTCGGATTAATGAAAAGCATCACTCGTTCCGAACGCAACATCGCGCACCGTCTCATCGAAGAGTTCATGCTTTCGGCGAACGAATGTGTGGCCGGATATCTTGAGAGCAAACGCGTGGCCTCGATTTACCGCATTCACGAAAAACCCGACGCCAAGCGCGTTTACGACTTCGAAGTCATCGCTGCGGCCTTCGGATATTCGCTAGGCGTAGGTGCGCTACCCATACAGCGAGTGCAGTTCAAATCCGAGCGTCGCGCGAGTCACGGAACGGGTAAACGTCCGCGTGAAATCGAGATCCTGAAAGAAGTTCACATTACTCCGCGCATGTATCAGAAGTTAACCGAGAAAATCGCCGGCAAGCCGGAGGAACGAATCCTCTCCTACCTAATGCTGCGCTCGTTGAAACAAGCGCGTTATTCAGAAGAGAATCTGGGACATTTCGCTCTGGCAGCCCCCACTTACACCCACTTCACTTCGCCCATCCGCCGCTATCCTGATCTCATCGTCCACCGCATTCTGAAAGAAGTGTTACGCAACTCATCGGATGAACATCTGGCGCGGGCGCCCTTGCCCGCGAGCGCCGCGAAGAGCGACGCCCCATCCCCATGGTCCAAACGCCGCGACCATGCCGCGCACCGCCAATCGCTCGAAGCAGTTACTGGCCCGATCTCTCTCGAGGAGCTTCACGAGATCGCCGAAGAATCCAGCCGATCCGAACGCCGAGCCGACGAGGCCGAGCGCGACCTGATGGAATGGAAAAAGGTTAAGTTCATGGAGAAGCGGGTCGGCGAAGACTTTGACGGCCTGATCATCAGCGTGACCAAGTTCGGCTTCTTCGTGGAACTTACCGATCTGTTTATCGAAGGTCTGGTACCACTGGACTCGCTAACCGACGACCGCTACGTCCACCACGAGAACACTCGCGAGATTATCGGCCAGCGCACCGGCAAGAGCTACAGTTTGGGCCAGAAAATCCGCGTGCTCGTGGATCGCATTGATCCCGTCGAAAAGAAGATTCAGTTTGCAGTATTCGAAGAAAAACCACAACGATCCGCGAAGCGAAAACGCAGATAACATCCGGCAAAACTGGAGCTCCCGATCCCGTGCCCCTCAAAGTCAAAACGTGGTAGACTTTCCTCCCCAGTGGGTCTGCTCCCCGCTCGCACGTGCTGTTTATGCCTGAAGCGCTCGCCAAGAAAGTCCTGCTGATCGGCTGGGACGCGGCCGATTGGAAAGTGATCAATCCTCTGCTCGATCAGGGCTTAATGCCCACGCTAGACGATTTCATCAACCACGGCGTGATGGGGAATCTGGCGACCTTGCGGCCCATCCTTTCTCCCATGCTGTGGAATTCGATCGCCACTGGCAAACGGGCCAACAAGCACGGCATTCACGGATTCATGGAGCCAGATACGCAGAACGGCGGCATCCGGCCGGTCTCGAGCACCTCGCGCAAAGTCAAAGCGGTGTGGAATATTCTCACGCAGCGCGGATTCAAAACTCACGTTCTGGGCTGGTTTGCGGGTCATCCGGCGGAACCTATCAATGGCATTTCGGTTTCCGATCTTTATCCGTACGCGACCGTTCCGCAGGATCAGCCTTGGCCGTTGCCCCCGGGAGCGGTCCATCCTGAAAAGCTGCGCGATACGTTTGCCGAGCTACGCATGCATCCGGCGGACGTGACTGAGGCCGCTATCCTGCCATGGATTCCCCGCGCGGCCGAGATCGATCAGGAGAAGGACAAGGGACTGATGTCATTCGCGAAGATCCTGTCCGAGAACTGCTCCATCCATAATGCTGCCACCTGGATTCTGCAGAATGAGCCCTGGGATTTCCTGGCCGTTTATTACAACGGCATCGATCACTTCTGCCACGGGTTTATGCACTACCATCCGCCGCGTATCGAAGGGATTCCAGAAGACCGGTTCGAGATTTACAAAGATGTGGTTAATGGCGCCTATCGCTTTCACGACATGATGCTCGAAACACTCTTGACACTCGCCGGTCCAGACGCGACCGTGCTGCTGGTATCCGACCATGGTTTCCACTCCGATCACCTGCGGCCGCGAGGCATCCCGGCGGAGCCGGCGGGCCCGGCGGTTCAGCATCGACCGTTCGGAATCTTTTGCATGAGAGGGGCACATGTCCAGCAGGACGAGCGCATCTACGGAGCGACTTTGCTGGATGTAACGCCTACCATCTTGACTCTTTTTGGCCTCCCGGTCGGCGCCGACATGGACGGTCGCGTTTTGGTGCAGGCCTTCGACGAGCCGCCGCAGATTGCTCGCATCCCCAGTTGGGAGCAAGAACCCGGCGAGTGCGGAATGCATCCCGCCGACTTGCGCATGGATCCCGCGGCAGCTCAGGCCGTCCTGCAACAATTCGTCGCACTCGGTTACATCCAGCCTCCCAGTGAAGATCAAAGCAAAGCCGTGGCCAGTGCAGTGCGTGAAGGACATTACAACCTGGCCCGCGACTATCTCGATTGCGGCCGACCCGATGACGCTCTGCCGCTGCTGGAAGACTTGGCGAAGAACGATCCCAAGCAGACTCGCTTCCAGATGCATCTGGCGCAGTGTTATCTCGCGCTCAACCGGCGGGAAGCTGCAAAACAAATTCTGGAGACAGTCATAACCGCAGACTTAAACCCGCCTGAGGCGGCTGCGACTGAAGGCAAAGAGCGAGGAGCGGACACGGAAGCACAAGCTGAAGTACCGCAAGCTGCAACTCCGGAAATGCCCATACCCGGAGTAACAATCCCCGAACGCGAAACCACGCCAGCCAAGAAGCCCAACCCGCGCCCGTGGGCGGACTTGCTGATGGGCGTCATAAACTTCGACGAAGGAAACATGGACTCTGCGCTGGCCAGCCTGCTCAAAGCCGAACAGTCCGATCCACGCCTGCCCAACTTGCATCTGCGCATCGGAGAGACATATCTGCGGCAGAAGCGCACTGACGATGCCGACCGTGCCTTCCAGCAAGCTCTCGACATCGACGGTGACAGCCCCGAAGCCCACCTTGGTCTGGCCATGGCGCGGCTGCGTCAGCGACGGAACGAAGAAGCCGCCGAACAGGCATTGTTGGCCGTGGGTCTGCAGCACTTCTTGCCTTTGGGCCATTTTTATCTCGGCGTGGCCCTCGCGCGATTGGGGCATCGTCAGCGTGCCATGTTGGCATTCGAAACGTGCCTGAGCATGCTCCCCGGACTGGTCGCCGCGCACCGCTGGCTGGCTGCTTTGCACAGCCAACCTGGCGGAGATCTCGACAAAGCCATCCGGCACCGCAGCCTCTACGCCCAACTCATGCAGCAGAGAAAGACGAGAGCGCAAGCGTGATCACAGTGGTCTCCGGCCTGCCACGATCCGGCACCTCGCTCATGATGCAGATGCTCGCTGCAGGTGGAATGCCAGTCCTCACCGACGGTGAACGCCAAGCCGACGCTGACAATCCCCGCGGCTACTTCGAGTGGGAACGAATCAAGCTGCTGCCTAAGGAGCCGGACTGCATCGCAGAAGCCGAGGGCAAAGTGGTGAAGGTGATCTCGCAACTTCTCTTCGCGCTATCCCCTGGGCACGAGTATCGGATTATCTTCATGCAGCGCCCACTCACCGAGGTGGTCGCTTCCCAGGCAGAGATGATTCGCCGTCGCGGCACCGCGGGCGCTGCGCTGCCTCCGGCAGCATTGATCGCCGGGCTGACCGCTCATTTGAGTCAAGTCAATGCGTGGCTTCGAGGCAAGGACAATATCTCAATCCATCGCGTGGACCATGAAGACGTCCTGCGTAAGCCGCTTCGCGTCTCGGAATCCATCCAGCAGTTTCTGAACTGCCCGCTGCATGTGGTCCCGATGTCGCAACAAGTCGACGAGTCGCTCTATCGCCAGCGATCCCCGTCCAAAATCATGTAGCTCCGGAAGTTCTTGTGGGGATCAACTTAGAACTCGAAGTACCCGCCGGAAGCCGTTCGACGAGACCCGCCATCGGTTCCTGTCGCTGGCAGCAAGCCGGTAATTCCGCGCAAGCTTTCCCATGCCGCGTGGTTGAGTGCCGGGTCTGAGCCGACCAGGTCGCGGATCATGTTCCACGCCGCAATGTTTAGCGCGCCCTCCGGCGGAGGTCCCATGGCCAGCGAAACCGAGCACTGCGGACAAAAACAGATTCGCTGAGCCGCGGATTTCTGCCGCGGTCTTATCCCCACGGTCTGCGCGAACATATATACCGCAACGGATTTGTGTCCAGCCTCGAGTTCCCGATTACAGCGAAGACAATATAAGTTTTCCAATCGTCCTCCCGGCAGGCAGCTATGCCCAACTGAAAATACTGTCGCCACTCCTCGATGACAACAAGTATGCAGAGGGATTCCCGCAGGGTGAACTCGTCGAGGCGGAGACTTCGCTTCCTGACAACCAACACTCGAAACTTCCCCCGAACCAAGCTGTGCTCTAGTCAGAACCGGACGCCATCGTGCACTCTGCTGCTATGCGCGTTGACGCTATCGATAGAGACGAATCGCGTTTGATCCACAACTGGTCACCGTCCCAGGCGTCTCGGCCTTCAGGCAGGTTCTTTCGCCTGTCGCAACTTCGCAAGCTTCGGGGATGCGAGCAGGTCGCCGCGGTGTGTTACCGGGTTAAAAGCAGCGGCATAGAATTCCTGCTGGTTCGCACCAACAGTGGCCACTGGACGTTCCCCAAAGGCAAAGCCGAGCCGGGGTTGACGTACGCGCAGGCGGCGGCTCTCGAAGCCTACGAGGAGGCAGGAGTTCACGGCCGCATGGAGGAAGCCTCTTTTGGCCGTTATGTCCGCCGCAAGCGTGGCGACCTGCGAGGCTCCGCGAAGGCCGGGCGATGTTCTGAAGAAGACATTGTCGTGCAGGCACATCTCTGTGAAGTCTCGCGGCTCGAGCCTCCGCAAGAGGCTGATCGAAATCCCACCTGGTTTTCCGCTGCGAAAGCGAAGCGCCGCTTGGGAGAGGACCGCACGCCTGACTTCGGAGCCGAGTTGGCCCGCGTGGTCGACCGTGCTGTATCTCATATTCGCCGCCTGCACGGCAAAATTAATACGCGTAATGAGAATACTCAAAGATATGCGCTGCGGAATGTACAATTCATTGACGCCGTTCGCAGGAAAACCCTCACGGCCAAAGCTTCAGGATGAACAGCAAACGCCGGTGAAGGCGGAGTTAACCAGCTTTGCGGAATGTGAGATTCACACGATGAACGCCTAACAAGGGATGCTGGCCCTGCTTGAGCGGCATCACCCCGTGATAGCGAAGCCTCGCCGGCCCACCCCAAACCACGACGTCGCCGTGACTCAGTGGCACGCGCTGTGCCTTGTCGGCTCGTTTCAATCCCCCGAAGAGGAAGACGGCCGGAACACCGAGCGATACGGAAACGATCGGCGCGCCAAAATCGCGCTCGTCCTTGTCCTGATGCAAGGAAAGCTTCGTTCCCGCTGCATAGCGGTTGACAAGGCAGGCGTCGGGAACGAAGCCTGGAAATCTTGCTTCCACAGCTGCGCTTCTTGCCAGCTTCAAGAAAGAATCCGGCATCGGAGGCCAGGGTAGCCCGCTCTCCGGGTCGGTGGCGTCGTATCGGTATCCCGATCTGTCAGTTACCCAGCCCAGTGAGCCGCAATTCGTCATCGCTACGGACATGCGAAAGCCCCCGGGCGTCAGCATATGGCGATAAGGTGCTTTTGCCGACACCTCGCGCACCGCTTCCAAAAGGGCGGTTTCATCGGGTAACGCGAAGTTGCGTAAAACGAACGCGCCTGGGCACAAGTCCTCCTCGTAAAATTCCAAGCTGGTCGTTTGATCGAACAGACTCATAGTCACTACATTTCTATTTTGCATCATGACTGGTGAGTCTGCGCTTCGATTTAGGAGCGGGGGGCTGGCCGTGAATGGGACGGTAAAGGATGAGAAGGAGCAGATCAGAATCGAGCCTTCATGCAGATCCGCTCCCTGATCTCCTTAGTTGCTCATGACGTACAAAAGAAAGTACGGATGGCTCCCGGTGTAGCCAGAGGGAATGGGGTGGCCAACTTTCAGTTGGGTTTGGTCGCCACTTTCGAACCAGCCGGTAAGGCTAGTGATTGGATATTGCGAATTGGCAGCACCAACGGTCTCATTGTTCGTGTTGCTAGCTAGATACATCACGAAGTAATAGTCAGACAGGGTCGATGGTGTGAGCGCTATTGGGTCAAGCCGAATAACGCAGGGATTGCTGGTGCTCAGGGGTTGTGTAGGACAGACTTTCTTGTTGGTCAACGAAATAATCGGATTGGACACGCCTTTTAACTTCACGGGGGTAACCGCCGTGATTTTCGAGAGTCCACGTTTGGTGGTGTAAAGCACCATGTTGCCAATATCTGCCTCGGTACCCCCCGTAAAGCCAATGTACAGGACCGTAGTTTTGACCTGAGCCACAGCCGGGAAGATGAAGGCACCCGCGATGAGATTGAGCGCGGAATAGTTTTCCCATTGATTTGAGCTCGACACCGGCCCGCCAACCCCAGCCACGAGGTTGATGGGAGCTGCGGCGGGTGCTTGTTGTGCGACGACGGTATTTGCCAAGGATAGCGAAAACGAGAGCGAACATCAGCAATATTGGTGTTCTGAGTTTCGGGTTTTTCATGGATTTCCATCCTGAAAGAATCGGGACATTCTGGCCGCTAATGATAGAAGCGCAGAACAGCGAGAAATCGACTGATAGGATTCGATTCTTTCTCTGAACCTTCCGCAGACCAAGGGGGAGGGGGCGGAGTAACTTTGGCAACCAGACCGGCCGTCAGGTTATTGGCCGGTTGGTCCACCGAGAGTTCGGCGTAAACCCTCTTCGTATGAAATGTGCTCGGCGTAACCTAATTCCGACCGGATGCGGCTGGTGTCGTAGGCGATGTCCTGGGCGAAATTGTATTGTGCACCTTCGTTATCCGGTATGCTCGAAGGCGGCAACCCGACAAGACGTTCAGCCACGGTTGGTGTTGAAGCTTCTCCAACGTTGTAGATTCTTCCCGACGCGGCGGGATGGGTTGCGGCCAGCACAATCGCGGCTGCCACGTTTTCGACATAGCCGTGAGTCCACCGCCAATGCGGTTGATGACGAAAAACGTAAACGGTCCTTAGATCGGCATTGTTGCCCGGTCCGTACACCTTGGGCAGGCGGAGAATCACACCGGGCAATTCGTGATCGCTCAGAATCTCTCGCTCCACCAGAATCTTTTCGTAATTGTAGACCCAGTCCGCAGCTGATTTTGCCTGCTTCCGATAGGGGTACAAAATGCTGCGAAGAGGCGAATCTTCATGGAGAAGTCCATCTTCGACGGGGCCGGGTTCGATACCGGCAAGACGGCCGTAGGCGCGATAAACGTCCCCGCTGCTCAAGGCTACGATTCGTTCTGCGCGGCCGCGAAAGGCCTTCATCGCCGCACGCGAATCAGCTTCGCCCATGGCAATCATGTGGACGATTGCGTCGAACGATTCCGCCAGCAGTTCATGCGGAAAGTTGAGCACCGGCAGCGCAGCGAGCGGGCTGCGGATGTGCCGGATGCTTTTAGGCAGGTCGGCTTCAGTTTGTCCGCGGTGGTAAAGAAGAACGTCGTGGCCCCGTTGTACAAACTGACGCGCAACGTGGGGCCCGATAAACTTAGTACCGCCAATGACTAGAACGCGCATGCAGTTCAGATTAAGGGCCCAGCATTTGCTTGAGGCTGGTGGCGGCGGGAGGACTCGAACCTCCGACCTACGGATTATGAGAACCCAGCCGGAACCTGTCACGTTATGAAAATTTTCTACTTTATTTGATTCTTCTAAGACTTACAACCCCTCCGTTATTGTCCATGGTGTACTCGATTTGACGCGTTCTGATCCTTCAATCATTACAATTTCATTACAGTGGCGCCGCTTCGGGACGTTAGGGTCATTAGCAAACTCGGACAGATTGCAGAGGCTGCCCCGGCAGCAGAACTGGAGAGTTTCTCGCCCCGAGCGGATTGTGGATTGATGCCAACAACCACATCTACGTTGCTGACACTGAAAATGCGCGGGTACAAGTCTTCCAGCTCGCAACGAGCCAACCCGACGTTACCTGCCGACAGTAGAAGCAAAGTGGTTTCGCTGAAGGCGAGGAAGCGTCGATGCAGTACAAGGGCACAAGGACATCGGGCAAGAATGATCCTCCTCATTCGGCTGCCCGAAAGTCCGTCTGATCTCGCCCGAGTATCCACGAGTGTTACGCAGTTGTTAAGGTTTTTTCAGAAGGAAGAACACACAGGCGCAAAAGCCCTCCACGATTCGCAGTTGCCCCAAGTCGAAGAGAAAGCGCTGTTTGAGATCGAGTTTTGTGGACTCGCCAGGCCTCGGCTCACTCTCCAAATCTTGCCATAAAGCAATACACGGCGTATCCACCGAGAAATGCGATACCGAGCACGATCAAGAGCTCTAGGACAGCCGAGACCAAGTTTCGGTGATTGAGATCCATCTCATTCCGACGTTTCTGCGACCACGGGCTCGCGGGAGGGTGGCGATCGCTGCTATCTGCCAGCAATCGAAATCACGAGTACGACCAACACGAGGAATAAGATAATCGCCAGGCCCCGTGCCCATTCCAGCATCGCCTCGTCGTGGGTCATGCCGTTGATGGCCGTGACTTGGTGCGTTCGAGTGGCCGGGCGCCACTTTTTTAGGAATTTTTCTTTCTTGTGTAGCCTGGGAATGCAGTTAACGATGCGGGCAAACATAAGAGACTCTCCTCTCCGTTCCTTGGAGTAAGAGACCCGGAAGCTTCCTCATCGTCCGGGGGAGTTTTCGAGTCGGGGTGCAAGCAAGATTATTCTCCATAAGACCGAGAGTCAGTGATCCGCGACCCACAACCGTGTGACTAGAGGCCCGAACTCGGCTTGCACCCTGACCTTTCTAATTTTTATCAGCCAGCTGGATTATGTAATGCCGGGCCGCGCGTCGAGCTGCAGGAGGCCACGCCACATAACTGACGAAATCTGCGATCAGCGCGCAGCTTGCATGTAAGACAACTTTCGACAATCTCCATTCCGTATGGTGAGTGCATACACTAGCCTCCTGCGACGTGAGATTCCAGAGCTTGGCAGCATGGACTGGCTGGAAACAGGGAAAACTTAGTCGCCAACCTCTAACGCACCGTATCCGAAACTACCGTATCCGAACCAAACCTATCGGAGTCTGTTTGAACGTTCTGCCGCGTTTGCGCTGCTGCGGCAATCTCGTACTCGGCTGTCTCTAGCCACTTGGTGACGTAGTATTCTGTTTGGGCTTTAAGGGCTTGCGGCAGTAGAAACGTTTCTACCTCGTTCAGCCTAGACATCGCTTGGCGAAGTTTCCATTTCGAATACGGCGCCCCTTTTTCTGTAAGCTTGCTATCGAGCGCGGATACCTCCACTCTTTCCGCCTTGAGCTTGGATTCTATTTGTCGAGCCTGCGCTGAACCAATCTTCGTTTCGCTATTGTAAGGCGCTGACAAGATCAACCTCCTGTTTGAACTTTTGCGACAACGCTAACGAATCGTTCACGTGACACTTTCTAGCCGATTCTCGCGGGCTTTAGCTCAGAGCACTCGGGACAACGACACTTGAAGTCTTTGTCAAAAGGACTTGCCAGGTGACCACATTTAGCGCAGATGAACCTTCCGTCTAGATGGGCGATCATTGGCCTGAACTCCTCGCCAAAGACGCAATACGGGCAGCGAACGACTATCACACTGTCCGTCGCGGTGCCCATCTTAGGCGACTCCTGATGAGATTTTCGAGGATAGTAATACCAGCAGATCATGGACGCTGATCTCGGAGTCGAGCAACGAGATCATCTCCTTGGGAGTGACACCGACTTGCTGCCCGAACTGCACAAGCTTTTCGGTGGCTTGTTCCAAGGGGAGTGCGTCTCTTTCGTCAATCTCCTCCGGACGGGTGATCTGTGTGATCGGGGCTAATGATTGCGACGGTCTCATGGAGCCCATCCTCGGTTCCCTGCTGTAGCAACACTGTCTCAGGAACCGAGAACGTGCGCAGTGACGAGCGTCACATGCCAGCATCAATCCCCTGCAGGGACTCAGAATTCATCGGATATGCCGAATTTCGCCGCTCGGGGAGCCGATCAACAAGAGCACGATGATCAGGATTGCAAGTTCCGTACCGACCTCCCTTCCGAGTGCCCCTTTCCTGCGGGCAAAGTTGACGCTTCTCAGGAGCCTGTCTTTGTGTCGGGAGATGATGGCGAAATCCTCGGGATTGCGAGGGACGCGGTCTGCTCGTACCTGTGCCACCCGGGGTGTGGCCGTCAATCTCCAGTTTCCACAACACGATCAGACAAGAAGGAACAGAAGTCTTGGAGTCCTACCGAAAAGCCTCAACGGAAGTTTCACGGAGAACAGGCGATTTTCAGTCTCAGTGACCTCTGTTAGAAAACTACATTTTTCTGAGGCAATGAATCGCAGCGAGGACAGCGGATTTTGAGTTCACAGGGGGTTCTGAACCGTTATGAAAATTCTCTACTCTACATGATTCGTCAACCACTTAGCACCCACTTGATTTGCTCCGTTTTGATCTGATCTGGTTGGTTATGAACCTGGAACTATTACAGTTTTTATTAAGTGACTCTTGAGGTGCGGTCTCAACACTGTGTAATGGCGATTACGCCAATTGACGAACAGGCGAGCGCCAGTCCCCTCTGACCCTTTTGTACCTTTCTTACATCCGCTACAAATATTCGACGGACGCGTCATTGGCGAAATCTTAGCCGCTGCAGTCAGTTCGAACTCCTCTCTTGAATTTGGAGGCAGCCAGCGAACTCGTTCCTGCCGAAGCGACGCGTTTCTATAGATGTGATGAAGATCACGTACTCAAGTGACAGCTGACGCTGCAAGGGTCGAAACCCGCCACGATAATGTCCCTCACCTCGCACCTCAACAGGTGATGCGAACAACTCACAACTTGGACTGCCAAGGAGGCTATGAAATGACTACGCGGCTTCGGGTCTCTTTGCTTATAGCTTTCATCCTCACAGTCATAATGCTGACCGAGAGCAGTTACGCAATTCCAGCTTTCTCTCGACAGTACGGCACTTCGTGCAGCACGTGTCACATCGACTTTCCCAAGCTGAACGACTTTGGCAAAGCATTCAAAGACGCCGGATTCAAGTTTCCCAAGGATGATGAGACCTTTATCAAGATCCCTCCCGTGATGCTTGGCGCGCCAGCACAGGCGGAGATATGGCCGCACACTATCTTTCCAGGGACCATTCCGGGGATGCCCCCGATTGGGTTGCGCTTCAACACTTTTTTTCAAGTGGTTAGCGCAAACCGCAATAACTTCAATGTGCAGCATCCGGGCGATCCCACCATGCAACCGTTCATCCCACGCACGGATTTTCAGCCCGGGTTGTTCAGCATTTTTATGGCGGGAAACTTCGGGAGTGACATCGCATTCTGGGTGGATGACGATATCAGCGTCGGGGGCGCAAACGCCAATGGCGGACTGGGCGATGGCTATCTGAAGTTCGTGAACATTGGCCGTTTTATGAAGCTGCCCAAGGACTCTCTCAGCCTCCGGGTCGGTCAATTTGAACTGGATTTACCCTTCAGCCAGGCCCGCACCTGGAACCTGAGCGGTTGGGATATCTACGACGAGGCCAATATTGGTGTGTTGAATGGGCTATCTCCACAGCAGAACGTGAACAACGGATTTGCTTTCTCCAGTGCCGCGCAGGGAGTGGAATTCAGCGGTGGTCACACTTACGAGGGCTATCACTATTCTGTGGCCATCGTGAACCAGGACACGAACCAGAACACACCCCAGGGTTCGGCAGGCCAGGACCCAGGAAGCGGAGTCAATGTTCCTCCGGAAGTCGGTTTCGTTTCCGACTCGAACTTCAAGGATCTATATGCCCGGTTTTCCTACCGCTTTAATCTGGAGCGCAATCCGGTTGTCCGCAAAGAGATTCAAGCGGCAGGGCCCAGCGGTCCGCGCGACCATACCTATCTAACTCTAGGCAGCTACTACTTCTATGGCCGGTCGGTGCAGCGGTTCGCTGGGGCTACGACCGACGTGGTCACGGCGCGTGAACCGTTCTACCGGGTAGGAGGCGACTTCAGTTTCAACTACCGGAACCTGAATTTCTTTGGACTCTACATGGCGGGGCACGATCAAAACCTGCTCCCCTCCCCGGCTGGCGCGCCAACGGGATTCGTGGGATCCCGAGGCGCCACCTTCGGCGGGGGTTGGCTGGAGGCCGACTACCTGGTATTGCCATGGGTGATGACCATCATGCGGTGGGACACGGTCCGATCCACTGCCGATCGGGTTAACGGCATCGGAGCCGACATCGATGCTCCGCCTCCATCACCATTTTTTTCGCCATTCAGTTCTACACGAAATCGCTTTACGCCGGGCATTCAGTTCTTGATCCATGCCAACATCAAGGCCGCATTCGAGTACCAGATCCGGCCGCAGCAGATCGTCTTTAATCCCACTACCGGATTGGCACTGACAAACCCGTTCCGGACCAACTCGGCGGTGGCGGGATTGGAATGGGTCTACTAAAAACTGGGAGGGCAGCTCTCCCACTATTTCTTGAAACGAGGAGAACAACAATGAAACGTAGTCTTGTCTTGGCGATAATCGTGGTAACAGCATTCGTGACTTCGGAGGCAGGCACGATCAGCGGGAAAGTCTCAGGCGTTGTGGGTGAGTCGGTGGTATACGTCGACGTGATTCAGGGCAAGACTTTTCCTGCTCCGACGCAGGAGCCGGTAATCGATCAGAAGGGTTTAATGTTTCAGCCGCACATCGTGGTAGTGCAGCAAGGCACGACGGTGCAGTTCCTCAACAGCGATAGCGTTGCCCACAACGTGTTCTGGATTTCGATCGGTGGTAACAAGAAGCTGGGTCACAACCTGGGCACTTGGCCCAAGGGCGAGAAACGTCCATTCAAGTTTGACAATCCTGGGGCAGTGCCGCTGTTGTGCAATGTGCACCCCGAGATGTCGGGCTATGTCGTGGTGTCGCCCACGCCGTACTTTGCTCTGACGGATAAGTCGGGCGAATACAAAATCGAGAACGTCCCCGACGGCAGCTACGCCTTAACCGGCTGGCACGAAGGCGCCAAGAACCAGTCCAAGCCGGTGACTGTGGCGGGCGACACCAAAGCGGATTTCACCCTGAGTAAGTAAGGATGTAAGTAAGGAGCGGGCGGTCACGTCCGCTCCTCGCTTTTTCACGTAAAGCGCTTTTGATTAAACGAGCATACTGGGAACCGGATCTTGCTGAAACGGTACAAAGACAAAAAGGTCGATCGGGATTGGTTGAACACCAATTTTCCGTGCATGATGGCTTGTCCGGCGCACACCAACGCTGGACGCTATGTCGCGCTCATCGCGGAAGGGCGATTTGAGGAAGCCTACAAGTTTGCCCGCGATCCTAATCCATTGGCGAGCATCTGCGGTCGGGTCTGCGCGCATCCCTGCGAAACCGCATGTCGTCGTGGGGATATCGATCGCCCCATCGCCATCCGGGCTCTCAAACGTTTCCTGACGGAGCGGCATGGACCGGAATCCAAGCATCCGGTCGACATCAACGCCGGACGCGGCCAGAACAAACTGCCCTTCAAAGTGGCCGTTGTCGGCGGCGGTCCAGTCGGACTATCGGCGGCACATGACTTAGCTCTTATGGGCCACGCGGTCACGATTTTTGAATCTGCTCCTGTGGCTGGCGGAATGCTTTACCTTGGTATTCCTGAATATCGCCTGCCTCGTGACGTGGTGGAGGCCCAAGTACGAGAAATTCTTGCGACCGGCGACATCACTCTGAAACTCAATCAGGCAGCCGGACGCGACTTCACGGTTTCCGATTTGCGCCACCAGGGATTCAACGCAGTGCTGATCGCGGTGGGCGCACATCGCAGCCGCGACCTCACCATCCCCGGAGTTGACTTAGATGGAGTTTACAAGGGCATTGATTTTCTACTCAATGTGAATCTCGGCTACAAGTTCACCATCGGCAAAAAGGTTATTGTGATCGGCGGCGGCAACGTGGCCATGGACGTGGCACGCTCCGCGGCTCGCGAAGTCGTGCGCCAGCATGTCGCGGGAGTAGAAGACCTCGAGCCTTCGCTCGAGAGCGTAAGCGCCGTGGCCACGAAAGAGATGGTAGACGTTTCACTCTCTGCTCTTCGCTTGGGAGCGCAGGAGGTGCATCTTGTCTGCCTGGAAAAGCGTGAAGAAATGCCGGCAGCGCTGGAAGAGATCGAAGAGGCCGAAACGGAAGGCATCGTCATGCACCCAGGACTCGGTCCCAAGCGCATGATCGGCAAAGATGGCAAGGTTGTGGCCTTGGAGACCCTGAAAACGAAATGGGTATTCGATCAGAACAAGCGATTCAATCCGGCCTTCTACGACGGCAGTGAAACCCAACTAGGCTGCGACACCATTATTATGGCGGTCGGCCAAGCGCCCAGGCTCGACTTTCTCAAGCCCGAAGACGGCGTAGAACTGTCTCCCCGCGGTTTGATTGCTGTGAACCCGCAAACATTGATGACCTCAGCGAACGGGATTTTCGGCGGTGGCGATTGCGTCTTTGGCCCACGGCTGATTATCGATAGCGTAGCCGACGGTAAGCGAGCGGCAGTTGGCATCGACGAATTCCTGCGTGGCCGGAAACATCCCGAACCCATTGTGGAAGTCGAAGTCTTCAAGCGCCACAGTATGCCGCTAGAGTTGTTAGACCTGGCGCGCCCGCCCATTCCAATGCTGCCGCTGGAGCGTCGCACCGGAGTGACCGAAGTCGAAGTCGGCTACGACGCTGCGTCCGCGATGGAAGAAGCCCAGCGCTGCCTGCACTGCTGGGTGAACACCGTCTTTGAGGGCAGTCCGGAAGATGGGAGCATGTGCATCCTGTGCGGCGGTTGCGTGGATGTATGTCCCGAAAAATGTCTGCAACTGGTGTCGCTGGATCGTATCCAGTTCGAGCCGGATACTGTGCAGCAAATCCGAGAACATCAGGAATTATTTGGTGTCGAACTCGATGAGGTCGCGGCCGATGAACTCGGCATTGTTACTGGCTCCGCCATGCTGAAAGACGAGACTCGGTGCATTCGGTGCGGCCTCTGCGCCATGCGCTGTCCGGTCGGTACCATCACCATGGAGTCCTACAACCTGGTGTCCGCTGAGCGAACCGGATTGATTTCGATTGAAGCCATTGATGGACCACTCAGACCCAAAGCGCCAGTCATCTCTGGAGGGCCGAGGTAGACCATGTCTGAAGAAAAACAAGTTGTGCCGCAGGACAAAGAGTTCGATCGCCGCGCCTTTTTCGCGAAGCTGGGATTGGGATCGCTGAGTATCGCCGCTGCCGGCACCGCGGCGTTTGCGTACCAGTTTCTCTCGCCCAACGTTTTGTTCGAGCCCTCTCCTATCGTCAATGCGGGCAAGCCGGAGAATTATGCGGTGGATTCGGTGACCCTGGACGTGAACTCAGGAATTTATCTCATTCATGCCCAGGAGGGGTTTTTTGCGCTGAGTGCGGTCTGCACCCACCTCGGCTGCTTGACCGCGTGGAAGCCGGAGTTGGGGATCATCGCTTGCCCTTGTCATGGCAGCAAGTTCAATCGCGATGGGCAGAAAATTGAGGGCCCTGCTCCCAAGCCGCTGCCCTGGCTGCAGACCTGGGTCAGCGACGAGGGAGACTTGATGGTCGACCGTTCCATCAACATCCGTCCTATGCAGTTTGTGAGGGTGTGAGCGTGGCGAAGACAATTACGAATTACATCGAAGAGCTACGCGGCACGCGGGTTTGGCGTTCGGTGTTCCGCAGCGGGACCGGAGCCAGCACTCTGCACCGCGCCCTCGCCGTGCAGCAGAACGTGTTCCTGCACCTTTTTTCCACCAAGGTGCGGACCCGTATGCTCAGCTTCAGCACGACGTGGTATCTGGGCACTCTAACCTTCGGGACGTTCCTCATCTTAGTAAGCACCGGCATTCCGCTAATGTTCTATTACCATCCCTCGGTACCTCAGGCATATGCCGATACCAAGGATCTGCAGTTCGTGGTTTCCTCCGGATTATTTCTACGCAACCTGCACCGCTGGTCCGCGCATGGCATGGTGTTTCTCGTGTTCGCGCATATGTTCAAAGTGTTCTACCGGGGCGCCTACCGTCCGCCGCGCGAGTTCAACTGGGTTATCGGAGTCATCCTGCTACTGGTTACGCTGCTGCTCAGCTATACGGGATATTTGCTGCCCTGGGACCAGTTGGCTTTTTGGGCGATCACGGTGGGCTCTAATATTGCGTCTGCCGTACCAGTTCTGGGCAACAAAGTTCACTTCCTCATGCTGGGAGGAAATATGGTAAACGCTAATGCTCTGCTGCGCTTTTACGTTCTGCACTGCATGATTCTTCCCTTGGTTGCGATGCTCTTTGTCGCGATACATTTCTGGCGGATTCGGAAAGACGGCGGCCTCTATGCGCACCAGAGTGAACCAAGAACGGTCGCGGCTCAAACGGTTGCGGCGGCCGTGAAGGGGGCACGATGAGCGATCCCAAAGACTTCATCGCTGGCATGGACTCGAACGCGCGCAAATCGCCGACGCGGGTTGTCTTTGTCACCCGGCGAACTTCCGCGCAGGTCAAGGTTTCGGACGAAGAGCAGATTCAGACCTACCCGGAAGTCCTCTTCCGCGCCATCGTCGCGATCGAGGTGCTGACGATCGCGCTGGTGACCGTGTCCCTTCTGTTTAACGCACCTCTTGAAGGCATCGCAGATCCCTCGCATACGCCCAACCCCGCCAAGGCTCCGTGGTACTTTCTCGGATTGCAGGAAATGTTGCATTACTTCCCGCCGGTGGTCGCGGGTGTACTAGTTCCGACTCTGGTTGTAATCGCACTCATTGTGATTCCGTATTTCAACATCAACGTCGAGGCCGAGGGTGTTTTCCTGCGGGATCGCAAGCGTCGAGTGATTATCTTCTATGTCGCAGCGGCTGCACTTTGCCTGTTCCTCTTATCCTTTGATGTGATCGTGGCGCTGGTGCCGACCTTGATCGTCGCTGGCTTCATGCTGCTCGCGGCGCAAAGTTCTACGCAGTCGCCGTCGGTTTTCCGGCGTTATCTGGCTGCCAAACCACTTTCCTTCTGGATCATGACCTGGTTCCTGTTCGAACTGGCCGTGCTCACGGCGGTTGGCACTTTCTTTCGCGGCCCGGGCTGGTCCTGGGTGTTGCCCTGGAGAAGCTAATTGCAATCACCCTCCAAAAACACGACGTCCATATGGCAGACGTTGTTCGGCCATCCGGTTCGCGCCTTTGGCGTGGTCAGCCTGCTGCTGCTAATTTCGCTGGCCATCGCGCCGGCGAAAAACCACTTCAGCGAATGGCGTCACTACCAGAAACAATACCTGTCGCTGATTCGGACGCGCGGAGACGCAATCACACTGCAACGCCACTTCCACGACGGAATCCAGCAGATCTGGCTTCCGCAGTTGGGAGTCGTCGATCGCTGCACTACTTGCCATGTCGGATTGAAAGAAGCCAGTCTTGGCGACGTCAGCAGCCAGCCGTTCCGCCGGCATCCGGTGATCCCGCACACGTCAGAACAGTTCGGCTGCGTGATGTGTCACCGCGGGCAAGGTGCTGCGACCACCGTGGAAGAGGCTCACAGCAGCACGCTGGCCTGGGAGCAGCCAACTTTACCGGCGCGGTATGTGCAATCTTCCTGCGGGCAGTGCCATCGCGCTCCTTTAACCGGAACGCCGCAACTCAACTCAGGCCGCAATCTGCTCGGGCGATATGGCTGCGTGCATTGTCACACCATCAAACTCGCCGACGGCGGCGCAATTAAGCCGACCGACGATCCGCCCTCGCTTTCTCACATCGCCGACAAGAGCACGCAGGAATGGATTTATGCGTGGTTGAAGGACCCCCAGGCCTACGCCGTCACATCAACAATGCCGAATTTCAAGTTGAGCGATCCGGACGCGCGCGATATTTCCGCCTTCTTGATCTCGACCAGCACACCCATTCCAGGAGACACCGAGCCCGTCAGCAAGGATCAGAAGGCGCCCGATCCGACCGCCGCTGCGAGCTTGTACGGAGAGTCATTCTGCGCCTCGTGCCACGCCGTGCAGAATGCCGCCGGTAATGTGGTCGGCGGTGATGTTGGGCCCGAACTAACCCGGATTGGCAATAAGGCAAAGCCGGAATGGCTGCGCGCGTGGTTGCGCAATCCGCGTGTTTACGATGCGGGAACCGCCATGCCGCACTATCGTTTCACTGATCAGCAAGTTTCCCTGCTTACCGGTTTCCTCGGAAATAAAACGGATTCCGATCTGCTCGCCAACGTGCATCTCGACGCCCCCACGACAAAGCAGATTGCGCACGGCAAGCTCCTGGTGATCGAATACGGCTGCGCGTCCTGCCACGAAATCAACGGTATCAAGAAGCCGGATAACTTCGCTCCGGAACTGACTCGCGTCGGAAGCAAGCCGCTCACGCAAATCATTTTCTTGGCGGGCATGCAGCACACTCTTCCGGATTACATCTCGGCCAAGATCCGGCAACCGCGTTCGTTCGGATCGGCGCTGAAGATGCCACAGTACACTCTCGCACCTGCACAAATCGACGCTTTGACGACTGCGCTGCTCTCGCTCACCGACCGGGCGCACGATCTGCCGCGGTCACTCACGGTGCCAGAACAACTACCTTCGAACTACCAGCCCGCAGGCAAAGCCGGACAGCTTATCGCGGACATGGCCTGCTTCACCTGCCACGCCATCAACGGCCGCGGCGGCGACATGGCTCCTGACTTAACTTGGGAGGGAAGTTCGGTGCAGCGGCCGTGGCTGCAGGCATTTTTGAAGAACCCTGGCACACTGCGGCCTGCGTTGATCCGCCGCATGCCCAGGTTCAATCCTTCAGACAGCGAAGTCACGGAACTCACCGACTACATCATGACCGTCTACCAGACGCCAGCGTTCGAGCGCGACTCGATGCCGTCCACCGGATATCCGCCCGCTCAGGTGGAGCAGGGAAAACGGCTTTTTTATTCCAAGTACGCCTGCCAGTCTTGCCACATTATCGATACCAAGGCGGACAAAGGCTATATCGGGCCAACGCTCACGCAAGTGGGTTCGCGGCTGAACGCCGCCTGGATTTACCACTGGCTGAAAAACCCACAGGCCATGCGGCCCGGCACCACGGAACCGAACCGTAACATGAGCGATGAAGATGCTCGCGCTCTGACCGCATTCCTGATGACGCTCAAAAGCTCCGGCAAACTGGAGGCGAAGAAATGAACAGATACTTGCGGATACTCTTCGTCGTCTCCCTGATTTTCGTAAGCGTGGGTTGCAATCGCAAGCCAGGATCAGGTTCTGCCCTGAAGCCCACGGCATTCGGCGCTGCACTGGTGGAGTCGAGCGGTGGTAAGCAGATTGGCGCAACTGGCATGGCTCTCGTTCAGCCAGTGGTCGTGCAGGTCAACGATGAACAGGGCACGGCCGTCGCCGGAGCATTGGTCGAGTTGAGCGGGCCTGCGGGCGTCAGCTTTGATCCGGCGAGCGGCCTGACCGATTCCAGCGGGCAACTCAGCACGAACATCGCTCTGGGCGGGATGGCGGGCCGATACCAACTCACCGCGCGCACGCTTACCAAAGCTCAGAAACCGGTCGAGCTCAAGATTGAAGAAATTGCGCTAGGATATCAGCAGCAGGTGGGATTTCAGCTCGACGACAAATATTGCGCTCGCTGCCACAATCCTGAATCTACGGCGGAGCGCGTTTCCAATTACGACAATCTTGAAGTCAAGCCCCATCCGTTCACCGATGGCGATACGCTGAACAAGATGAGCGATGCTGAACTGACCGCCATCATCGCTCATGGTGGACCGGCATTGAATAAGTCAGCATTGATGCCACCCTACGGCTATACTCTCAGCAAGACCGAGATCGAGGCGTTGATTTCATACATTCGCCTGATCTCCGATCCTCCTTATCATGCGTCCGGAATGGTCTACGCACAAAAGTAGAACTGGTAGGCTGGGCCTGTTTCTGGACCTAGTCCTGAGCGTGTTCCTGCTCGGTGCCAGCGCTTCGCGTGCTCAGGTTGTATCGCCAGCGGAAATTAAGGACCCCACACTGCGCTCACTACAGGTGCAATACAATGACGATCTAAGACTAACAGGCCAGGACATTCTCGCAATCCATTTCGACTATCCGTTCTACCTCAGCCGTAAGCTCGACCTCGACCAGGCACAACAACTCCACGCCGATCAGCGTTCCGTCCGTTTCGACAACTATAACGGCAGAACTGTGATCGCGATCACGGGCAATTACTATGCTGCGTATTCTGCCGATAAGATCAATCCCGACGAGCGAGCCCGGAGCACTTTTCTCGACGTGATAATGCCTGTGCTGAAAGCTTCAGTCCCGCACTTTCAGAGCAACCAGCATGTCCAAGGATATGCCGTTGAGATTTCGCATCACATTTTGGGAAAAGTGATGGGAGTCTCCATGGAGCGTCCGGAAAATCTGATGGTGTTCCTGCCGCAGAACGCTGCCTTACGGCTGCTCGGTTCCAAAGATGAGGACACGCGGCAGGCAGCTCTGATGCAAGGGCAGACCTTCCTCAATGCCCAGCCTATTACTATCTGGCTCAACGGAGCGGGACCTCAGTTGGCTACAAATGCTCTCCCGGCTGTCAATTCCACTGACGGGCAATCTGGCCTAACCGCTCCAGCCCAAACAGGAGTTGAAATTGTTGCGGGAAACGGTGGGGCACAACTGCCAGGCGCTACGGCAAATTCTCCGACTAGGTCGAAGGTGCTAGCGCCTCCAGTGCGCGACACTTCGCCAGCAGCGTTGTCTTCGTTGCAAGCTTCCAATCAGCAAGTGGTTGATCAGATCGTGAAAGAGTTGGATTCTCAGGCCCACTTCGTTTCCTACGCTCCACCGAAATTCGTGGCTTTTCGTCAGGGAATCTATCTGGAGCTCTCACTGAATTCCAATTTGCCGGCATCGGACGCGGGATCGCGGTACAAGCTGGCAGCCATGGCGTTCGATGACCACGTCGCCCACCTTATTCGTCCGCTGCTGGCTTATTTCAAAGAGGAGCAAAAGTTTGACGGGATCGGCTTCAGCACGACCGTCCATCTGGTCGGTAAGTCAGCCACCGGCATCTCCGAAGCCGTGGAATTCTACTTTCCGCTCTCGTCGTTGCGCTGCTATGACAAGTACGATTGCACCGGCCAGCAACTCTTGGATGCTGGAACCGTGCTAATCAATGGCGAACGTGTGGCCCTCGATCTGCAAATCGCGGAAGCAGGCACCAGCCACTGAGATATTTTAATCTGACACCTGCCTGAAAAGCTGGCATTGACCCAGGTTCAAAACACTCGTGTCCAGAAGTCTTGGGCGCACTCGTGTTAGCAAACTACACTTTTCTAACGGCCCGAGCATGGGTGTTCCGAACCAATGTTTATGCGGGTCCGCAGCGTCCGTTTTTGAGAGGGTTTTCTAACAACGTGGAAAATCAGGCCATTCTTTGAATGGTGAAACACTCCCGAAGCCAGCAGTCCATGTTGAATGTACCAGTGTAGGCGCGTCGAATCGTGGTCTGAATTGTCCCGAGGGGCTATACGCATGGAAGGGAAAATGCTACACCCCTGGCCCGACCCCGGAGCCCCGCCGCGCGGCCCACCCCGAATCGATTCCGGTAATGGAAACGTTGAGAATCCATTAGATGGAGGACGATGGGGTGTCCTGCGAATGCACCGCCAGGTTCAAAGCTCGTTAAGCAATTCGTTAGGAATTAGGAGTGAATCAGGGATTTCAGGCGGCTGCTGATCGAAAACGTCGAACGGATCGGGGCCTTTCGAGCGAAGCCCTTGCAGACGTCGAACAACGCCGTTGTGATAAGAAACCAACCAGCGCAATTTTTCAAGAATCTTGGCATCTTTGTCTACCAATGCGTTGATCTTTCGCTCCACGCTGTCCTTATGCATCTGGAGTGTGTCCAAAGGATTCAGGCCGTTGTCCCCAACGCGGAGAAGACCGTCCGTGACTGCGCCGAAAAGGTAATCGAGAAAGAAGTGGCCGTCCTCATCCTTGCGGTAGTGCTCGGGCCAAAGCGATCCCTGATGTTGTTCTGCCTTTTTGATAATGGGTGCATCGATTATGATACGGGCCAAATCGCTACCTTGCTTTCCAGGTCATAGGAGCGGACGAGCGCCGGACCGAAAAGAATGTCATCAGCAATAGCTTTATCCGGCTCCATAGAGATTTGTCCAATCGAAATTCCACCTCGGAGCAGAATGTTCAACTGACAGGTCGGAGTGATTTGGATACTGGACAAGTATAGGAACTCCCATTTGAGCACGTCGATGTAGTTGGTGGATGTATCAACATAAGTTGCACGGACCGTCAGGTCAGAAAAGTTGAACGCTCGGAAGATTGAAGTGGGCCGCTGATTTCCTTCGTCACGTATCACCCGTCCTCCTCCGAATGTTTGTTCTTTCATCTCGCGGAGTGCGTTTAGGATTGTGGGAACAGCGGATGAGTTGGTTGCAGATGTTTCAATCAGCTTGCGAAAACCGAGTATATCGATGTAAGCGAGCAGAACTTCCCGGTAACCAGTGTCGCGCATAATCATAATCCTACGCCGAGAGCTTGGCGGCGCGTCACTTGAAGACGGCCTCACTGCTAGTATTTAGTTCGGCCTGAGAATACGATGCTGCTTCCCCCAGTATTCCTTGTTCTCGCAAAGGCAAAAACCAGGAGCTGCTGGATTTGTACATAGCGCAAGTTGAGCATCCAGCTACCCAAGAGCGCTACCGATTGTCACAGCGGGCCTTGTCACCCCTTTGCGGAAAGTGTCGCATCACCGATGTTGACGCTTTCACGTTCGACCGCTTCAAAGAGCGCAGAATAAAACAGGGAGTCAGCCCAGCAGGCGTAAACAGGGACTTGGCCTTGGCCCGCGCCGCGTTCAATTTCGCCGTTGAACGTAGAATGCTCGTCCACAGCCCGCTTGATGGAGTGAAGCTGTTCAACGAAGACAAACAGCGAAAACCTCCACGAGCAATGTCCTTTGCTGAGGAACAGAGAATCCTGATGTGCTGCGACAACAGACTGCGCACCATAGTCATTACGCTTCTCGATACGGGAATGCGAGTTGGAATCGAGGGTCTTAGACTCAAGTGGTCAGATATCGATTTTGAAGAATCGATAATTACTGTTGCGCAATCCAAAACGGCAGCCGGCCTACGCGCTGTGCCAATGACAGCATACGTGAGATCTGAACTCCAAAAATGGCAGACGGTCACGAACGGGATATCTGAGTATGTCTTTTTCAACCCGCAACGGCCGAGTACACACATCCGCCGCGTGAAAACTGCCTGGCACAACGCTCTCAGGCTGGCTGGGCTTTCTCGATTCCCAATATATTCGTGCCGCCACTCCTTCGCGACGAGACTAGCAGCAGCGGGCGTGTCAGACACGATCATCGATCAACTCCTTGGGCATTCCCGCCGCGACGTCCTCCGCTTTTATACGGCGCGAGTCTCCGAATATCTCCGAGACGCAATCAATCTTCTGGACAAGCTGCGAAGCGCTAAAACAGACTTACATGGAGGATCGAAAATCGAAGAGATCGAGGAACTCTCCCAGAGGGGTCGAACCCTAGTAAATTAGTTCGCTACGGCGTGGATAATCTCTCAAGACTCCGGCGAATAATTACATTTTCATTACAATTTCAATTGCAGTGCACCAGGATTGGAGCAGCTGACATTGAGGGCGGATATTCTACTCTATTGAAAACAAACCTCAAAATTTGGTGGCGGCGGGAGGACTCGAACCTCCGACCTACGGATTATGAGACCGTCGCTCTAACCACCTGAGCTACACCGCCACTTTTATAATCAATGACATGCACAATGGTTACCAAAGATTCGTAGAACAATCGTGCCGACTCTGATAGGCTGGGTTGCAGAGGAAACCATGGAAACCGCACCAGCCACCGTCGCGCCTGATGTCATCGAAGCCACGCCCGATTATAACGCGAAGGCTGCTGCCGCCGCATCACGAGCACGGCATACGCAGTCCGCACAGTCCGGATCGCTGTTCGTCACTGGGGTGAAGCAGGACAAGTGCTATCTCAAATACTACGTGATGGAGGAGCAGGACGGCGTTCTCAAGCGGGCTCACAAGACTGTGTTCTTGTGCGAGAAGTCCGACACGCATTACTGGACGCCTCGGAGAGCCACAAGGAACAACTCGCGCAAGTGGACGTTCAGTCGTCCTGTCCTCGATTTGCAGGAAGAGACGATGAAGGCCGCGATGGGCAAACTACAGCCTGCCGCTGCACAAGCGGGCGACATGCGCATCGTCGATTTCTGGGATCGAGTCTATCTGCCGTACCTCGAAGCAATCGTCCCTCTGACTGGCGCGCAGCGCAGGGCTCCGAGCACGGTGAAAGGCTTCAAACAGATTTGGCGGCAGCATCTCAAGACGCATTTCAGCACGACGACTCTGAAGGACTACGAGCCCGCCATGGGCAAACGTCTACTGCGTTCTCTGCTCGATACGCAGGGGAAGACCACATTGAAGCACATCAAGTCCCTCGCCAGTTCAATCTTCAGCCACGCGCTCGACGAGGAGTACATCAAGGTCAATCCATGGCACGACGTACGCATTCCAGAAGACGCCATCGAGTCTGAAGCGACGGAACATTACACTTTGCCCGAGGCTGAGGATATGATTTCCGCGCTCGTCGATCACGTAGACGCTCAACTCGTTCTCGCATTTGCGTGCTTTCTCGGGCTGCGCCCCGGTGAAATCGCCGCTCTGAAATGGGAAGACTTTGACAGCAAGGACAGCACCGTCCACATTCAGCGATCCGTTGTGCATGGGATCGTCGGCCCTCCAAAGACGCCCGAGTCGAACGCGATCCTGCCGTTGCTTGAACAAGTCGTACGTCCGCTCGTGCTCTGGCACAAGCAGTGTGGGAAGCCTAGCGAGGGCTACGTGTTCAACTCGCGGGAGAACACTCCTGTCGATCTGCACAATCTGATTGCCCGCGTCATTCGGCCACACGTCGAAGGCAAGAAACGGTGCGTCATATGCGACTGCGTCCCGAAAGACTCAGGCGTACGTTGGAAGACGCTTTATTCTGGTCGGCGCGGTGCAGGCACGGCCATCGTCGAGGCGACCGGGGGCAATCTGGCTATCGCGCAAGCTTTGCTGCGGCACAAGTCACAGATCACAACCGCGACGTTCTACAAGAAAACAGTAACGCCGCAGGCACTCCGCGCAGGCGTGGCTCAGTTGTCGCTGGCTGCCAAGAACGGTAGCGATGTGGGCTGAAACGCCTGCTGGTAGCCATGTTTGTGCTTGCCAGCAATTAGGTCCTTTGTTATAATAAGGGGCAGTACAGTAGAAGTCCTCGTGGGGGCTCGGTAACGAGAGAGGCCATAGAGGCGCATGAGTGAAGAGGGCTGATGGTGCTGAACCCAGCCGACCTCATGGTGCAGGTTGAAATACCAGCACGTCTGGAGGGCACATGAATGCCTCCCACAACAACCGCAATACCCTCGCCAGCATCCGCTGACGAACTCTGGACGGTCTCTGATCTTGCCACGTTTCTCAAGTGCAAGGAATCCAGCGTCTACAACCTAACGCGCAAGCGCAGCGTTCGCTACGCCCACGAACTCAAAGTCCTTCGCCTGCCGATGGGCTTGCGCTTCCGACGACGTGATGTCAACGAATGGCTCGACAAAATGGCGCAGCGTGACACGAGGGCTGCGTGAGCGCCGTCCACGAAGCAGCAGCCCTCAACCGAGGCCCGCGCAAGCATCTAAACCCGAGATGTCAGGCATTCACTAAGGCGGGCACCCGCTGCACAAACAGCGGCTCTCCATTCTGCTATCAGCATGACCACTCAGGTCGCCCTGTAGGCGTCCGGCTAGAGGACCGACCCGGCCCATCACATCTCAACGTAGCGAGGGCATTGAAGGCGCAAGGCTGCGAGATTATCGCGTGCGCAGCAGGCTGGCCCGACCTGCTCGTCAAGCGGAACGGCAAACTCGCGGCCATCGAGGTCAAGAAGGATGACCCTTTGAGCAATGCCCAACGCCGCGTGATTGGTGAATTAGTACAGGTCATGCCTGCACACGTCGTTCGCCTTCGTGGCTTCAAACAAGAAGGCGAATGCTCGTTCGACGAACTGCTGAACCACTTAGAGATTGAGACCGCGTCGCCCCGAGTATCACGGGGCATGAATAGGCGCACGCCCGCGAGGGTAACCTCTTGATGTTTGCCCACCCTGCCCAAGGAAGGCGCGGCTGGGCTGAAATTGTTCGAGCAGAGAGTGCTCACAGCGGGCACCGAACGCTAGTCTGCTTTTGCCAGCGGTCTGCCGTACGCATTGATGCTCGTCACGTCATCGATTGGCTGCGGAAGCAAAGACGCTGACCTTGGCAACTGGCCCGTCGTTTTTGGGTATTAGCACGGAAAGGCCATAGACGCGCTCCGAACAATCTGCGATTCTACTCGTGAACTTGCATCAAGAGCGGGGTGCCCAATGCGGCATCTCCGCCAACCGAGGACAGAACATGTTCCACGGTGGTCGCCTACTAGGGCAGATGCGGCAGGTGGAAAGGACCTGCAAACGAAATCACATGGAAATCGAAAGCAAAACTACGCCCGATGTATTGGTGCGTAATGAAGGAACCGTATTCCTGTTCTGCCCATTGACACCACACGCACGGGAATGGATCGAGGAACATGTTCAATCCGATGCCCAGTGGTTTGGAAATGCTCTCGTGGTTGAACATCGCTATGCTTGGGGATTAGCCGAGGGCATGAAGGAAGAAGGACTGGTGCTCTCATGAGCTGTTTTGTTTGTGAGGTTTGCGGCGGGGATGACGGGAAGCACGCCTCTGGTTGTGGGTTGGCAGCTTTCATTGCATCTGTGAATGAAGACCCAGACGTACGAAGGGAACGTAAGCTGCTGGCAGACGTTACGTTTCTGAAGGCCTGCGGAATTGGGACAGAGGAGGCGGCATGGCTCGACGGAAAAATGAGGCACTAGAAGCTGCGCTAGATCGTACGTTGCAATTGAGAGCAGAACCTAGGCATAAGCCAAGTCCAAAAGAACTTGAGGAGCAGGTGTTGCAGTTTTTGAACGCCCTGCTGAAAACACTCCGGGAAGTGAAATCAGAGTGACCATGTCGCCCGGGATTCGTGTGCTGCTAACAATCGCAGACTTAGACCGACTCGCCCCACTGCCCTGCATGGATGTCTGCCCTGTGTGCGGATCAGATCAGGTACACGGGCAAGCATGTATCGCGACTCGATTGTTCCGGACCATCACACGCCTCGGTGAACGGGGACTCCGCAGTGCAGAGATTCCGGTAGTTGATGCTGCGTTTCTCAAAGCATGTGGCATTGCACCATAACAAGTAGGCCGCGTTGAACTTTTGCCCCAGTGAGCTTGGCACCCGCGAGGCGGCTGACCTTCCCAGATCAACGGAAAACTTCGAAACGCAGCGGAGCACAGTCTAGCAAGCGAATGTGACGGGAAGGTTGAAACTCCGGACCAATCGAACTTTGCGCAACTGCGGTTGATCGGATCGAGTCGAGCGATAGTGAAGACAACTGCGGTTGATCGGATCGAGTCGAGCGATAGTGAAGTTAAAACTCCACACTCTCGACCACTGTTCTGCTACCAGAGGAATACTGAGATGACTGATCCCTAAAGGCTCGATTCCCGGCCTCGCCTGACACGTCACCGATTTGCCCCTCGGACCACACCTCAGAACCCACCCGCTCCGCCGCTCAGACGCCGAGAGAAGTATTTTCGTCCTCGGCGGGACCGTAACCCCTGGATGGCAGGCTTGGCGAGGGAGGGAAACAGATCCTTGGCCGTCCGAAATCTCCAAAATTTCTACTTACCCAGATGCGTGAGCGCGGCGCGCAGCGGGGCGCTCGAGATCTCGATCAGTCCCCCAAACGGCGCGTACATTTCCAGAATCAAGAAGATTGCACAAGAAACCGACAACCCAGAGACGAATAAGGCAGCGGTGACCGTTCCGTTGTGAGGCGCGAAGAGGCCGAAGCTGATGAAGATCGCGGTCAGCCAGAAAACCAGGATCACGAGCATGGGCTTGGAAACCGAAGTGGCTCCTTGTGCGAACATCAGCCACCGGGTTTGGCCGAGACCCATCGCCATAGTCAACGCCTGGGCCTTCAACGAGCGTTGCGTGTCGTCCTTCGGCGACAGTGCCTGAATTTTGTCAAGAACAACTTCCGCGTTAGACGGCGGTACAACTTCGGAAGTTTGACCGCGTTCCTGCGGCCAGATCCTATCGAGACTGTCGACAACAACGCCGCGCAGCAGATCGCGCGTTTCCTGGGTCTCCGACCCATAATGGGCTAGCACTCGGTCTAAGAGGATGAGCCGAGCGGACAGATCAGTTACTTCATTGCTCTGCGTGTCATAGGAACTCTTTGCCGAGGAGACCAGCAGACCGAGAACAAGGGCAGCCATCGTTGCGACCAGCCCCATTGCCAGTTTCACGGTTTCTTTCGAATCACCACTCAGATGAGGCGGGGGCAAGGGGCCACGAAGAACGGTCCCGGCCACCGCGCCTCCGAAGATGCATAGGAACACGATCAAACTGATAGCAAAGGAACTCATGATCAGCCTCCTAGATTCAGCACGGCGCCCGACTCCTCTTTTGGGGACCATGGCTTCTTCTTGGTCATCCACAGAAAGACATTGACGCCGCCGAAGATGGTTGCGCTGCCATCAGTTTCTCTTCGATCTGCTTTGTGCGACGGCCGACGCGCCGATCGGCATAGTCGTTAATGTGAAAGCAGTATCAGTGCAAACGAAAATGAAGTCATTGGACCTTCTCGTCAGCGCCAGCTTGTAGGTGCCGTCGACCACCGTTTCCCTCGGCCAGCATTGCGTGCCATAAGATTGAACAGACCATTCCCGGACGCGAGCACCCAATTGCCTCATTGCTCGCGCCTGGCTCAGGTCAAAACCGCCTACGGCGTGTAGTTGCAGGCCGCGTCATAGCCGCAACCTTCGTACGTGTTTTGAAACTCGTCCATTGTCACCCACGCTAGATGGTCCGGCACCGGCGGTGAGACGGTCAGGTCGCGATCGAGTATCTTCGTGCGAAACTTCCAACCCGCTGGCAGTTCCTTGAGCTGGCTGCCGAGATCCTTGAGGTTGTCCGCAGTCTCGCCCTTATTGGCGAAGTTGGTCCAGGATTGCATGACCAGCACCTTCCCGTCGCCCATATCGATCAGATAAACCCGCGAACCCTTCTTGTACACGTACATGTTTTGGCGATGGATCTGGCCGGGGTTGTAGTGCCCCGCGCCAACTGCCTTCTTCATCGCTTCCATGGGCACATTCCCCATCCAGGCAAATTTGACCAGCCCGAATTGGCGCTCGTCGCCCACCACATAGACGGTCATTTCATCCCATGTCCACTGCCGACTAGGATTCAGAAATACGTCGATTGCGCCCGTTTCCTTGATGATCTTCTCTTTATCCTTGACGATCTGGGCGAATTGCTCTGGGCTACAGTGGTCTATCCCGGTCGGGTTGTAGAAGTTCGCGACGGCGTTAGCCGGCGATGTTCCCATGATAGGAGCAACCTCGCAGAACTGGTAGTTGGGGCCCTTCGCCTTGAGCTGTTTTCCGGGGATGATGTGCTGCTTTTGCTGTGCGGCCATATTTTCCTCGAGAGTTTGGCCGAAGGCAGCGCCGCTGAGAAGCACCACAGCCGAAATGGCGGCCAGAACCGCAAACCCCTGAACTTTCTTTGCACGAAATTTCATAAAGCTCTCCTCTTCTTAGTTGTTGGTGGAAGCCCGAGCCATCTCGGGGTTTGGGTTGTGGTCGAAACTTTGTATCCATGCAGGCTCATGGGGCCTTCTTTACCGGCGGAAGTTTGTAGGTGTTGTCCAGCACCGACTGCGTCGGCCAATAGTCGCGTACTGTCAAATTGAATTGACCGCTTGGTGGCGCGGGCAGCCAGTTGGCCTCCTTGTCCGCACCCGGCGAGTTCGACTGAATGTACATATCGAGCGAGCCGTCGGGGTTGTACTTCATCGGCATCCACGCCGCCAGGTTGTATCGATTGATCGCATTCGGCACGTAGAAGCCTGCTGGGTCGTACATCGACACCGACCACGTAGCGTTGGTAGGCGGCGTCTGCCCCTTGTCGAAATGCAGGACGTACCGGTTGGCAGCGTCAAGCGGCTTGTTATCGCCGTCGTCAAAGGCCGTCGGATAGACCACGTCCTGGGGACGGATCCCGCCCAGTCCAACCAGAGCGATGCCGGCGCGCGTCTGGTAATCGGTGCCGTAGTCGGCGAAGTCTTTGGGGATCACAATCCAGCCTTGGTCGGTCTTTAGCTTGGTGACGGCCTTCTGCAAGATTTCGAAAGTGTGCATCGAACGCTCAAGCGCCCTGGCGGCATCCGGATCCGCCTTGCTGATGTCAAAGTCCTGGCCGGGCACGATGCCGAGATTCTTCAGCTTCTCGACCGTGGGTGCGTCGGCGGGAGCGGGAGGGTTGTCTTTCATCAGCCGTGCGAGCCGTACATAAAAGGCTCCGACGTCCATCCTCTGCACCTGCTCCAGCGGCGAACTCGTACTGAGTCCGGTAGGGACTGGCACTTCTGCCGGCGGGCTGTAGGGCTGGCCCCAGGCGCTCAGCGGCGTCAGCTTGTACTGCCTCTGCAGCGCGTTGACCACGTCATAGTCCCTGGGGCCGTCGGCCTGCATCTGGCCGTTGACCCAAACAAAGCGCGTTGGTGAACGGAAGACCTGTTTCACGTCCGCGGGTGGAGTGCCCTGCCAATTCGGTCCCGCGAGCAGGAAGTTGGCCGCGCCGGTTCCGGTGTTGCGCTTGCCGATGGACGCGAAGACGTTGCTCCACAGGTCGAAGAACGCGATGACATAGTAGCGGCCGTTGGTGTCAGGCACGGAAAGCACCAGCGGCTCCTTGTCGAGGTCGGCCCAGGCGGTGGCAAACAGCGTATCGAGGCCGGTCCGCGAGACCGCCCTGAATGAGGCGTCCGGGTAACGGGTCATGACCGCGAACTGGTTGGCGGGGGCGGTGATTTCTCGCGCAGTCGGAGCCGTTGCGGCTTCTTTGGTCAGGTCCATCATGATCAGCGGAAAGCCGTAAATATAGGCTTCCGTGCCGTACAAGAAGGGCTGCAACTGTGTCACCCACAGGTAGCCTCCGACCGCGACGATCAGCGCCGCAACAAGGAGGACCCATCGCCAGCGCTTCTTGCGCCGCTCGTCGCTTGGGATGCCTTCGGTCATTCTCGATTGCCTCCTTCACTCAAGGTGATTGAGATCAATACCGCGAGCTGTGTCCTTATGACTCGGTGCGCATCGCGCCAACTGGGTACGCTGCGCGGCTTAGGGCACACGCTTCGCACCGGGCGGAGTCCAGCTGCCGTCGACGATCGATGGCGGCGTGGTCATCGGCCAATACATGCGCATGACCAGAGCGAATTTTTCCTTTGGTGCGGGCAGCCAATTGGCGTCTTTCGTCTTGCCCGGTGAAACTGCCTGGAGATACATGTCCACCGACCCGTCCGGGTTGGTGATGAACTTATTCCGCTGGCTCAGTTCGTACCGGTTGATTGAGTTAGGCACGAAGAAAAAGTCCGGGTCGTACATAGTCAGCGACCAGAACGCCTTGACCGGCGGGAATTGTCCCTTCTCGAAATGGATCACGTAGTTGTGCTCACCGTTATATTCGTCACCGCTAGCGTCCTTCTGCGAGAGCGGATACACCGCATCCTGCGGACGGTTCCAGCCAGGTCCCAGCATGTTGGCCATGGCGCGCAGCAGATAATCTGTGCCCCAGTTGCCTACACCTGATGTGAAGTACAGCCAGCCGTTGGTTGTCTTTTGCTTTTTCAGGTGCTCGACCATCTTCAGCAGCGCCAGCTTCGGAACTGCCTTAATCGCCTCCCGATCGAAAACGCCCAGCTTGCTGGGATCGAAGTCCTGCCCTGGTACCAATCCGATCTTGGCCATCTCTGTAACCATGGGAGCATCCTGTGGGGTAGGAGGATTGGTCTTCATCAGCTTCGCCAGGTAGATGAAGTAGGCATCGATGTCCAGCGCGTTCACCTGTTTGCGCACGGCTGTCTTCATGTCGAAGTTGGAATTAACCTGTGCCGGTGGCGGCGTGTAAGGCTTGCCGTAGGAGCTGAGCGGAACGACAGACATTTTGTCCTGCAGGGAATGGACTGCTTTGTAATCCTCAGGGGTGCCGGTGCAGTAGATGCGCCCCAGGATCCAAACCATCCCAGTGGGAGATTTGACTTCTGTCGCGCCGGGCGGCAGAGTCCCCGTCCAGCCTGGACCGGTAATGGCGTAGGTTTGGGGCCTGTAGCCCGTCGTGGCCGGACTGGCCACGCTGAGTACCTCGGAGTAGCCGTCGAGCATGGGCACGATGTAGTACCTGTTGCCCATGTCAGGAATGCTGAGCACCCATGGCTGCTGGAAGACGTCCAGCCAAGCCTCGGTGTACAGGGTGTCGGCGTTCGGCGCCGCACAGCAGTGGTTGTCCACCGCCGGATAGGTCCGCATCCTGATGACCTGCCCCATGGGAGCATGTTCGCCATCCGGAACGGCCACGTTGGTCTGCTGCTGGCGCGCCACATCAAACGTAATCAGGGGATAACCGTACAAGTAAGCATCGATTGCGGTGCTGACCGCTTCCTCAAGTCCCGGGGATTGCGTCTGTTTGTTCGAACTACAAGCGACGAGCAACAATACTGAAAAGGCGGCCAGATACCCCGCTGCGATCTTAATGAACTTCATAAGTCCTACCTCCGGTAACAAACGCTTTAAGTACCGCCCGGCGGACACGCTCAACAAGGCGTCACAGGACAGGGGCTCAGACACATTTACTGCGCGTGAAATTTCGGCCAGTTTATCCATGAATACTGCCAAGCTACAGAGACACTTTGATAGTTACCGCCGAAACGCACGTAGGTTCCGTTGCTGTAGCTAAACTTGATGGTCTGGTGTTTTCTCAGCGGAAGGGCCACGGTTCCGCCGATGCGCGAACTTGTCTGCCGAGTTACGGGATTGGAAACGCCGTTCAAGCTGGTGGTGCCGCCAAACCAGAAATTTCCGTCGAGTGAAGCCCAACAACGAGCCTTGTTGAAGTCGTAGCTCAAATGGCCCTCCAAGGAGCCAATTGGCTTCTCCGTTTGAGGCTGCGGGTTGGGCTTCGAGAAGAATGCGCTGTTCGTCGTGTAGAACCATACGCCGCCGTACCCATCGAGCACCCAGTTACCCCAGAGCTGCGAATAGCCTAATTCCGGTTTGAACGCCCATCGATTGATGCCCCAGTTGATGACGCGTGTCGGGTCGTATTGACCAGTCGGAGCGATTACGACAAGACTGGCTCCGAGCAAAGCCTTCTGCTTCCACTTGGCGAATTGTTGCGTCTTCATCGCCGGTCCGCCCATCAGGTTCACTGAGAACCGCAAACCGATGTCAAGGAGCCCGGAACGGTAAATCTGACGCTGGCTACCTAGGACCTCGCCCTGAAACTTACCGACACCATACGGCAACACGCCCACGAAGTTTGCCGAGCGCCCAAACAGACTGAATGAATGGTAGTAACTAAGGACCGATACATCGTAGCTGCCGGTGGCACCTGTGACAGGAATCGCCCCGTTGAAGTTCAGGCCACCGTCAGAATAAGACCAAGACAGGGTAATGGCATTGGCGTGCACCGGTGTGATGACATAGGCACGAGGCGCGAGAGTCTGCGCCCTTACTAGGTGCCCAATACACAGCGCGATACAAAGAAAAATAAGCTCGTGGGCATTCATGATTTCTTAGCCCGTTCTATCGAAGACTCTGCCACTGGTCACAGATTCCTTCAGAACACTTTGTCCGGGCCATCTAGGCTAGGGTTTAAAGTTGCTGTATGGACCGCCCACGCGGTCGTAGGTGTTGCCGAAGTCGTCCTGCGTGATGTGAGCGATGCCGTCCTTGTCCGGGGTGAGGATCAGGTCCTGCTCGAGCACCGGCGCCCGGAACTTCCAGCCCGGGGGAAGCGTCAGGCGGCTACCGAGGGTCGGGAGCTCGTCGAACTTCTGATCGGGATGGGTGATGAGGCTGAAGGACTTCATGGCCCACGAGTTGCCCTCCGGGTCATCCAGGATGAATACCTGCTTGCCCTTGTCGAAGCCGAACTTGGTATGGCGCCCGACGGTGATGTTCTTGTAGTCGGCGGCACCCGGCTTCGTGCTGATGCCCTTCATGTCCAGCCAGTTCACCCATCGTGCTTTCATGCCGCCGAAGTCCAGCTCCTTGCCCATCTCGACCTCGATCCAGTCGAGGGTCCACATGCGGGGACCGTTCTTGTACGAGGCAAGCACGTGGTACTGGTCCTTCAGCTCATTGACGTCGACCTTGTCCAAGAGCGCCGCGGGACATGAATCCCCGGTGGTGGCGCTTCCGTTGAGACCCCAGGTGTTGTAGACGTTCGCCTTGAGGTCCTTGGTGATCGCGTTCCCACCGATGAGGAACATCTCGGTGTAGCGGTGACCGCGCGTGTCCTTGAAGGTGAACGGCTTGGCGTCAGCGCTGTCGTCTGGCAAGCTCACGATCAGCCTGGGGTACGCGACGAAGGCGGAGACGACGATGAGAGCGGCGACGATGCCGAGCGCCCACTTGATGTTCTTGCTCATTTTCATAGGACTCTCCTTTTGGAATGAAGGTAAAAACTCGAGCAATTTCGGGCCACTAATCAACAATACGGACCAGAGTTAAGCTCCATAAATTGGCGCGTCTGGGATCGCTGATCCTGGCCCCTGGCCGGCCTCAGCGAGGCCAGCTACAATACCGACTGCTTCGATTTCATTGCACGTTCTTCACTGGCGGCAGGTGATGCGATGGACCCGCCGGCATGTGACTTCAGGCCCAAGATTCTGCATTTCGATCCTCCTTTCCGTGCGGGGCGGAGCATGCTACCGTCTCGAAACCGCCCATTCCTCAGCTGCTTCTTGGCACGCGTCTACTTTTTCGCCGGCTGCGGCTTCGGATCGCGAAGCGTCCAGGAGAATCCGAACACAATCGTCCGCCCCTCCGGCCGTGCCTTCGCCAGGTACTCATTTTCATATTTGAAGAAAAGATTCAACCCCTTCGGCGGCAGGATGAAATTGCTCTGTACGCCGACCGCATGAACCGAGTAGTACGGAATCGGGGCAGTAAGACCTTTATTAGCCGAGACCTGCCACTGGTCGTATCCAACCACACCCAACTGGAGCAGTCGGCTGAAATCCTTCTTCAAAGGAAGTATCTGTCCAAGACCCCACTCATCTGTCAAGGCCTGTCCGGGTGTGATGTTGGTCTGTCTCTTTTGCCCGTGGATCTCCCAATCCGTCGCCAGGTTCAAGCTGGTTCCCTTGTTCTTTGTCACGTAGAATGTGGTGCCAGTCGCGAAGTTGTTGCCCCAGTACCCTGAGCCAACGTTATTGCTGGCGCCAGGAGAAAATTTCCCTGTCGGCGCCATAAAAGCATAGCCCACCCAAACGTCCGCCCGCTTGAAACTCCAGGCCATGTTCGCAGGCTGAACCCAGGTGTCGGCCATGCCTTCGCCGGCTGCGTTGGTCGAGAAGGCGGGCGGGTTACCCAAGTCTGCGGTCAGCGAGCCGTTCGCCAGATTCAACACCTCCATAGTGAAGAAATGCCCACCCAGAATCTTCTTTGCCGGCACGTAATAAAAAATGTTTTCGACTGTCCAGAAACCGTAGGTTCCGCTGATCCCCGAAACCGTGTTGCCGCTGGAATCTTTCAGCGAATCGGCCGAATAGTTGAGGGTTAAGTTGGCATAGGTAAATCCGGGGTCAGGCACTACGCCGGCATTCAAACCATACTGCCCCGGCACGTATTGCCCTTTCTGTTGTGCTGATAGAGCGGAAGCGCAAACCAAGACCATGCAGGCGAGGAGTAGTAAGACTCGCGTTTTATTCCGATTCATTAGAAATCTCCTTAGTCTGAGGCGAGATTCTCGAGACAACACCTTGTGCGAGGCATGCATCCTCCCTTACGATCGAGCCCTTGAAACCGTCAGACCAAGTCTGCGCCGATCCCATGGCCTGAATCAGATCAAAACCAAATTGCTCGCTGTTCACACCAAGCTCGCGGCCGCGGTTTCCCTGCGGCTTCCAAGCTGGTTTACGCCGGCAGCCGTGGCTTCGGGCGTGGCCGGGATTCGGATCTCGCGAGCACGCTGTAATGAAGAACGTGCCCGCTACGCGGGCGAACAGTCGACGGGCTGTGTCTGGTCTGGTTGCATTGGCTCACTCCCCCGGTCGAAATCAGGGTGAAAGTCCAATGGCACGCCTCACTCAATCGAACTTAGGATCTTCGCCTTCGCGGCATCGTAGTCGCTTTGGCTGATCAACCCCTGATTTAAGAGATTCTGGAGCTCCTGGAGTTGCTGCTGCGGAGACTTTTTCTGAGCAGCAGCAGCCGCTTGACTTGCCGCCGCGGCTGATGCCGCGGAAGCCTGCGACGCGGCCGCCGCTGACTGTGCCGCTGCAGTCTCGGCCGCCTGCTGCTGCTGCGCCGCAGCCGCCTGCTGTTGTGCCGCCGCTTGCTGTTTCTCAGCCGCGCTTTTTTCGGTCGACCCGACTACGATCGCCGTCCTCCGGACCGCCCGCCGCCGGACGCCGGCGATGGCCGAACTCGGAGGCGCGTACATCAGCAGGACGAGAACGCCCAGCAGTACCTTCAATAGGGCGGACTTTCTAAATGGATTTCGCATCATGATAATCCTCCTTTTTCAGCCTTATGATTTTTTGCGGATGTATGTGAGTTCCATGCTTTCGAACATCTTGCCGCTTGGGTCCGCCTCCCATAATTGCGTAACGTGATTCCCATCCGGAGACATGGTGAGCCTCATCTCGAGCTTGGTGGGCTTAAGGGTGATCGGGTCGTAGATCGTTGCGGTCAGCTTCGCAGACTTACCGTCCGGATCCATATTTCCCGTGTACCACTCCATGCCCGTGCTGCCTGAGTCCATGTAGCACGCCACATACTGCCCCTGGACGTTGTCGAAACCCGCATAGCCGATGCCGCTCCAAGCCTCGCCCATGATGAATCCGGACACCATTTGTTGTATGTAGCGGTGGCCGAGCACCCAGGTAGCGACCGCGGTCCCTGTCGACTCCACCGGCGGCTTGGACGGTTCAATCCACACCTTGACCTTCACGTCGAACGTGCCCACCATAAAGTCGAGCCGCTTCTGTCCGTCGCCCGGCTCCATGGCGGCATCCATGGCTTTCACGATTGCCTTGCTGTCCGCCGGAGTAATCGCCGCTTGCGCACTAGCGCTGCCCGCGAGTCCGAAAGCCAACAGGAGAACTAGCACGAAAGACGCTGTAAGAACCTGCAATGATTTGTTCATCGGTGCCTCCCATCCTTGTTAAGTACGGTTAATTACGAATGGCCTGTTTGCTCGACAGTTCGAACGACGG
This sequence comes from uncultured Acidobacteriota bacterium, assembly GCA_963837015.1. GTDB lineage: Bacteria > Acidobacteriota > Terriglobia > Terriglobales > Acidobacteriaceae > JABDBE01. The sequence continues at coordinate 174,837 of CAWIMI010000028.1, forward strand.
GCCGTTTAACGTTCGCAAACTATATCGACATAGCCCACTGCCCTTGTGTTGGCGCTGCCTCCCTACGGTTTGTGCTCTTGGGAAGGCTAGCTACCTGGCGCCTGCCCCGCGACCACCGACCCCTACACCGTGAAAACCGGCACCAGCACCACCGCCCACACCGATCGAATCAATAAACAATGCCGTTGCGCCACCGTTGCGAGGAATCGTGCCCTTGATGACCTTGTAGCTGTAAACCAAGTCATTCCCATCAACAATGGGATGACTGATTTTGACCACGACAACCGTACTGTCGGCCTGTCCCGGTTCGTACACCGATAGAATCGCGTTTGGGGGGTCGCTGCTGAAATTGTCAGGGCCTTCGGCCTTCGCCCATTCAGCAAGATAGTCAGGCATCTTGAGATGCCCTGCGATACGCTGCGGCCGATCGGAGAAGTACAACGTCTGCTGGTTTACCTTCACCAGCCGGAAGGTGTTCTTGGCCGAGTCTACTTTGAGATCTTCCGCACTCTGCACGAACATAAGCTGCGTTTTCGAAGAGGTCGCTTGAGAGGTCTGGCCCGCAGCCGCGGACAGCATTACTGCCACGAAAAGAAAGACCGGGAGGGCGCATTTCAAGCATTTGGAGGATGTACTAAGAGCTTTCATGATTGTTTCTCTTTCTGCTTGGGCTTGTCGTCTCTGAGTCCATAAATCACGTCGTAGACACGAATCATGACTGCAGGTGTGCAGCCAATCTCGCGAAACGGGAAGTTAAGCCTCGGGTTGTGTGAAAACAAAGACGCTTATAAAGGATTCGCGAGCGTGAAGGTACTGGAGGTAGTTTCCAAAAAGCGCGGCATTGCGTCTTGAGGACTGAATCCCGCCCCTTTACGCTGAGGATGGTCAGGAGAGCCGGGGTGGTAAACATCGCACCCCGACATCAGCCTCCTGCCTGTCCGACTGATAGAACTGCTAGTTGCGAGCGGAATCGCCTCTCCCTAGAATCCCGTAAGGCGAGCCTTGTGAACCCGCTCTTGCCTTAATAAGTTGCCCAAAGCTCCCTCCGAATAAGTCATCGGGAGAGCAGCTCGCCGCGACTGATCCTATGCATGAGGCCATTTCAGAGCAACCCCAAATCCGGGTGTCGGCGGAAATCAAGGAACAGCTGAAGTTTGAAACATTGCTCTCTGACATCTCTGGGCGTTTCGTCAATCTCCCGGCGGATCAAATTGACGGAGAAATTCAGCTTACGCAGAAGAAGATCTGTGAATGTCTTGGAATCGACAACTCGGCACTGTGGCAGAGCTCTCCTGATGTACCCCGGATTTTCGAGCTGACTCATCTCCATCGTGATCCGAAACTGCCACCTGCACCTGATCGGATGGATGGAGATACGTATTTTCCGTGGGTGCAAGAGAAGCTCGTCAGGAAGGAGATTGTCCGCGTTGAAAGTACAGCCGACGTTCCACCCGAAGCCGCCACTGACAAAAAGTACTGGGAGATATATGGCGTTAAATCGGTTCTGGCGTTCCCACTATGGGTAGGGAACGATCCCATCTTTGGTGTGCTGGCCTTCGATGCCACGACGGAAGAGCGAGCATGGCCTGACGCCCTTGTGAATCGACTTCAGCTTATCGCGCAATTGTTCGTGAACGCCCTTACGCGGAAACGAACCGAGCAAGTCCTACGCGAGAGTGAGGCACGACTTCGATTAGCGGCTGCTTCCGCAAATGCGGGTCTATGGACACTCGACACAGCCTCGGGCCGTTTTTGGACGACGGATAAGGCCAGCGAACTATTTGGTTTTGGACCGACAGAGGAATTCGATTTAGAGAAATTCCTATCTTTAGTTCATCAAGAAGACCGCGAGGCTGTTAGAAGCATCTTGGAGGAGGCTATTCAGTCTGGTGAAGAAAGGACCGTCGAATACCGAATCATTCGTCCCGACGGGGAAATGCGCTGGATATCCTCCCATGGCCGTCGTCGTTCAGGAGAGTCTGGAGAGCCGGACGGATTAATGGGTGTGTCCCTTGACATCACGGAACGTAAGCAAATGGAGCGCGTGCTGGAGGAAAGCAACGCTCGGCTCACCGGCATTGTCACCTCAGCGATGGACGCGATCATCGCCATTGACGACGATCAACACATCGTGGTCTTCAACCCTGCTGCTGAAAAAATGTTTGGCTGCCCTGCCCGCGAGGCCATCGGAAGTCCGATTGGTCGTTTTATCCCGCAACGCTTTCAGGCCGACCATCGCGAACATATCCGCAAGTTCGGCGAAACTGGGGTTACCAATCGCTCGATGGGTACGCTTGACGCGCTGTGGGCCGTGCGCTCGAATGGTGAGGAATTCGTCATTGAAGCTTCAATCTCCCAAGTCCACGTAGTCGGAAAGAGACTCTACACAGCCATCATCCGGGACGTCACTGAATCTAAGCGCGCCCAGGAGGACCTTCAGAAGTCGTATGTGCAAATTAGCCAACTGAAGGAAAAGCTTCAGGTGGAGAGCGACTACCTGCAGGCGGAAGTCAGGGTTATCGGCAGGTACGAGGAGATTATCGGCCGAGGCGAGGCTCTCCGACAAGTTCTCAAGAAGGTGGAACAGGTCGCGCCCACCGATTCGCTTGTCTTGATCACGGGTGAAAGCGGCACCGGTAAAGAACTCATTGCCCGCGCCATTCATGACCGGAGTAAGCGTAAAGACCGGGTGATGGTAAAAATCGACTGCGCGGCCCTGCCCGCAACTCTCATCGAAAGCGAGCTCTTTGGCCGAGAGAAAGGCGCCTATACAGGAGCCCTCACCAGACAGATTGGGCGATTTGAGACCGCCGATGGCTCTACCCTTTTTCTCGATGAAATCGGGGAACTGGGAGTGGAGGTACAGGCAAAGCTGCTGCGGATTGTGCAGGACGGCGAATTTGAGCATCTGGGAAGTGCAAAAACAAGTCACGTGAATGTACGACTCATCGCCGCCACTCATCGCGATCTAGAGGAACGGGTCAAGAACGGAACCTTCCGAGAAGATCTCTTCTATCGGCTCAATGTGTTCCCCATTCATGTACCACCGCTGCGCGAACGCCTGGAGGACATTCCTCTCCTGGTGACGGCATTCCTACGAGAGTTCGAAAAGAAAATGGGTAAGAAGATTTGCAGGGTGCCCAGCAGAATGATGGATGAACTCAAGCGTTACTCCTGGCCTGGCAACATTCGGGAATTGAGGAATGTCATCGAACGAGCGGTCATTCTAACTACTGGCGAGAAGCTCAACCTTCAACTGCCAAGAACATTGAACGTTGTAAGTAACCGCACCCTAAAGGAAGCGGAGTGCCAACACATAGTCTCCGCCCTGGATAAGACCGGTTGGCGGGTTAAGGGTCCAGAAGGTGCGGCGGCGATTCTTGGAATGAAGCCCTCCACTCTTTACACCACGATGCGACGCTTGCACATTCCCACCATTCACGAAAAGCGCGGCATGCAGTCCTGAAGGCGAAATGCCGACCTTTGAAGCCTGCCCCTAGTTCTTGCCTTTTGCTCTCGTTCTCGCTCAACCGTCTTGCTTTCAATCGTCTAGGCGGCGGGAGTGGCGTCCACAGAATTGGGGGCAAAATTGCACCGTGAAGAAGGGCTAGTGTTCATCTTCGGCGGGGTGTTATTCAGCATTGCTGATTCTGCCAAAGAGACCTCCCGTCAAGGTGACAATGTGATCCTCTCACTTATTGAATTAACGCCCATCCCCGGCGAACGAGAGGAGATTCTTGAACTCTTGCGGTTTTCTGTCGATCGTCTACTGGGAAGACCGGGATGCCTGAGTTCTGGAGTCTACGAAGCAGGCGATGACAAACAGACCATTCTGTATCTGGAACGATGGGAATCGGAGGAGGCGCTGAATCTCCATGTTCAGTCGAATCTTTATCTGGGAGTCTTAAATGCAATGGATTTGGCTATGGAGCCGAGGGAAATCAATTTTTATGAGATCTCAGAGACGAAATCGATGGAGCTCATCGTGGCGCTGAGGACTGCTAGCGTAGGTTAAGGTTGTGAATCCCGCGTGGGAGGTCGTCCGCCCAACGCATCCGTGCAATGGAGAGCAGAGAGGACAAAGCTGAACATGCCACGAACAAGTCCGATCCCTACTGAAAAAGCAGAGGCGTGCGCGACGAGCGCTGACTTCTGCAGAGTGTTCGCCGAAAATGTGGAGAATATGCATCTGCTCTCGTTCTTGCTGACGGCGGATGAGACAAAGGCTGAGGAGTCTTTTGTCTCCAGTTTGGAAGATTGCGTCAAAGCAAACCATGTGTTTCGAGACTGGGCACGCTCCTGGGCTCGACGGACGATAATCCAGAATTCAGTTCGGATGTTGGCGCCCCATCGAAACCACTCTACCGCCACACCAACACCCAGTGATCCGGTCTATTGCAGGGGAAACAGCATTGCTATTTCTGGCATGACGCTTACAGCATCGAGCAGTTCACGGCCTCGTCGCCTTCACGCGGTGTGTCTCCGCTGACGACGTAGCCGCCCGCTCCGCTGCCTTTTGCATCCCACTGACCCTCGATGCGTGGTGCAGACTTGGGACGACTCTGAACCGTGAGTCCATACGGCAGCGGACCAATCGCTCCTTCGACTTTTTCAAGCACGCCTTTCGCATCAATGTCGAAGACGAAGAGACCCATCTTCCGATCTTCGGTCCCATCGTCTTCGTTGTGTCCGATTATCCGTTCCCTGCATTCGCAAAAGACGACGACCTCGTAGTACGCGAACCATGGACGATTCTTCAGGTTCTTCCGGATGAATTCCACCGGCGAGTGATTGCCTGTGAGTTTGTAAAGGCGGTTGTAACGATTCCAGCCAGAGACATCGGTCATCTTCTCCAGCGGTGGCTTGCCACTGACGGTGAATCCGTACTTGCGGATGAGATGATTCGCCTTGGTGACGAACGGACACGTCTCAGGGTCGATTGTTCCGGATGTTGGAAGTAGTGCGAGTTTTGCTTCGAGGTCTTTGATGTCTTTCATATGCTCCTGTATGTGCTGCTGCGCTGGAGGCCCTACTCTCCAGCCGCCTTCGCCAACTCAGCGACGTAGGCCGGGGTCTGCTTGACGCCACGCTCGGGGTTCCCGCGCACATGGGGCAGCCTGATGCGGATCGCATTGCTCGATATTGGTTGCGTTCATAGTTGAATCTCCTTTGGTGGGCGGCCTCGAATCACTGTCCGCCCCGACGTGATGCTGTTATGCGGTCGCGCTGGCTCATGCGGTCGCGGCTCGTTCTTCGTCGCCCGTGTAGTTGACGACACCCGCTGCGGACATGTCTGCCGGATGCGTGCGCTCCCATTCGCTTAGTTCGAAATAGATCGTCCCCTTGCTGATGGTGGCACGTCTTAATGCCGTACCGCTTAAGAGCACAGGCTCACCTGCGGGCATCAGCGCAACTTCGTAGAGGGTGTATGGTTCGAAACCCATTGTCCACTGCGCAAAGCCGGAGATTTCGCCAATGCTGTCGTAGGCTGGTACCCAGACGGCTTGTCCGAGTTTGAATGGTGAGTTGACAGGCTGCTTATCAAATGATCCTGTCCATCTGGCGTCTGAAACCGGAGCCCACTGTGGTAACAGTTCTGATGCGGCATTCTTCTCCCTTGCTTGCGCGACTGCTGGGTCTTTCTGATCTAGTGTCATATTCATCTCCTATGCGCCCCACGGCTTGGATCGTGCTGCCGAGTTGCGCTACTGCATATCCTCTCGACCTGAGTCAGCAGGCCGCACCTGTGCCCACTGCGCAGGGCGTAGCGTTGCCCGAAGGCAATTCGTGTACAAACATGGACTGGTGTCGATGTCGGTGAAATTCAGAAGTGGTGAATGCGGATGTCGAGGCAGAGTTGTCGAGCAGCGTCCCATTGTGTGGTGCCACGGGAGGGCTGGACCCTGACTGCATATTCGGATTGGAATGTACGTCAGTCATGCCGCCTTCTTGTTCGCCTTCTCCAGCCCGGCAGCGATGAACCGCCGTACCAGTTCCGCGACTGGTGCGCCCGTCTTTTCACTCAAGCGTTCGAGTGCAGATTTCTGGGCGGGCTCGACGTGGACGACTAACTTAATCTTGTTCATGGGTGCCAGTTTAGCCCAACAGTGCCCCTATGTCAAGAGAAAAGCCAATAAAAATGCGGGTCCGGAGCAGATCGCAGCGTGTATGAGTACGAAACGCATTGCTCTCGCGAAACATTTCCGGACATCTGCTGCTGCTCGGTTGAACAGAATCAATTACATCAGCCATCGCAAACCATGTCCGGAAATCTTTGACCCACTGCGCTCCCCGGAGCCATGGACAGGCGGTTCCGAGGCTCATGGGCCTGAACCAAGCCATGGACGGCCCATCTGGAGCGGGGCTTGACATTCTTATTGAACTGTGAACGCGATTTGTGGTAAGATGCCTTTATCAAAAGTCCTGCCCGTGGGATTTGGAAACACGGGCTAGAGCCTCACTAAGCAGAGCATCTCCGCTCTCTCAGGGCACAAAGGAGATGCTTATGCTGTGCGAAAATTGCGGTCTTCCCGAACATGCCCTCACATCGGCGGGTTTCTCATTCCGCCTCAACTCAGCCAAGGAGAAGTTCAAGACCCGTGCAGGACACAGGACGGTATGGTGCTGCTCGGGGGAATGCGTCATTCAGTCGTTGGCACGGAACAAGTACGGAGAGTCGAGCCACAAATGGCCGGTCACCCTCGCTGAGTTCCGCCAACTGGAAGGGCAAGCCTTCTTAGAGCGGTTGGACTGTTACGAAACCAGCCCGCAATCTGTTGATTCTACAGACCCCCAAAATGGCTTAAATGCGAATCTGGCACTATCCCCCGTTCCCGTGTTTCGTAACGCCTCCGGACGCCCTAAACAGCATTTGTCGGCTGCCGCCAAACAGCGGGCGTATCGAGCAAGGAAGGCGCAGGAGGCCGGTGCATTGGCCGAACCGGCCTGACCGGGTCCGAGGGGAAATTGTTTCCCCTGCCCTTCGCGTACCATTCGCCCTCCCGACCACCTCTGGATGCGAATCTGGTTCGCATGCACCGGCAGGGATCGACCACCCTTCCGTGGGTCCAGCCATCTGCATAGCGCGGAGCACTATTCAACGGCGTTGTTCCATACTTGGAAGAACGGAAGATTAAGGCGAAAGTGCATGGAACCAGCCGGAGTCCCATCCTCCGTATGCGCCCGCAGGAGCGGCTGGGACCCAATCCGATAGGGGACCCATCGCGTCCCATCGCGTCCCGTGGGGCCACGCCGCTGGCTGATCGCGGGGTGGTCCCCGTGCTGGGTGCCGTACGTCAGCCCGGCTTCACCACCTGCTGAGGGTCCTCTATTTGGCGACACCCTGCCTGCATCCTGCTGATTGCGCTGCACTTGCTCTGGGCGCGAGGGAGGGACGGGTCACCACAGCATGGGCGCGGGGCGTGTACCATCGCGGGCAATGTGGCGTGCAGAAAATGTAGCCTCGCGTGCTTGTTGTTCTACGATTGGTTCTACGCTCCATGCAACATACTGAAAACACATGTGCTTGTTGCGTGAAACGGATACACAGACCGTCGCTCATGGCTCCGTGGGAGCAGCCGTCGAGCAGCGCAGCGGGGCATCCCGATGTGCCGTTTCAGCACACCGGATTGTGGGTTGCGCTGGGCACATGGGGCGTAGCTGGCGATGGTTGATCTGGTTGATCTGGTGGATTGGGCGTCGAGTGGTGAAGTAATTGATGCTACACGAGGTTGGCATACGTAGAATGTGTCCCACGCCAACGCTTGCGATGGCACACGCTCGGAGCCACTGGATCGGGTGTTTATCGGGGCTTTATCGAGCCCTGACATGCGAGGAGGGAGTCGGAATCTTCCCCCTATTGCAGCTTTGCGTACTCAGCCTTGGCTTCTTTCAGGATGGGGATGTCAGGGTCGGCGTCTTTCCAAGAGGGCAGAAATCTTGGTCGCGGTGCCCTACTGCTTAGATTCTTGCAGGAGAACCACGTCGGAGTCGGAATGCCCGCGTACTATCGCGAGCTTCTTCCCGTCCGGCGACCAGTGAAATGACCCTATTTGCTCTGATGTAAAATTCGTAATCCGATGGCCCGCAGAACCGTCGAGTGGCTGCACCCAGATGTTGTCTACTCCGTTTTCGCGGATCACGTGAGCCACGGCCTTTCCGTCAGATGTGAATTCTACCCCCGCCCACGGTATATCAGGCCAAGATCCCAATTGCCCGCTGACGTCGAGCATGCGTAGTGCAGTCGATGATTCCAGACTCAATAACGCGATCTTGTTTTGGTACTCCTGCGTCTCTGGATTCAGAACGTGAACAAGACTCGCTAATGTCTTGCCATCAGGTGAGACAACCCCTGCCCCCGCGATAGCGTGCGGAATACTGCTTCCCGGAACTGTTTCCGGTTTACCAGAACCGTCCAACGGCACGCGCAAGATGCTACCGTGAGAAAGATCGAAGTAATACACCCATTTTTGGTCGGGTGAGCAAACTGGAAGATAGTCCGCATTTCCATTTGTCAACTTCAGCGGACTGGAACCATCTGTGTTGGTGCGCCAGATGTTTGCCCAAGGCGTGTCGCCGTGAAATATCCAAGTAAATACTAAGTAACTTGCGCCACAAGCGGACGGGGTAACCATAAACGCATTCGAATCTGCCAAAAGCTGAGTTTGATTCTTCCCATCGACACTCAATTTCAACAAGCGAAAGTCCGTGGCAACCAAATTGCCGTCAGCAGTCCAGTTGAAAAAAAAATGGATGTCATTGCCTTGTGAAAGAAGTGGTTTGCCCCCGCCAGAGTCGTTGCCCGCAGCAGCGAGAATGTAAATATTCGCCGAGCGTTTTGTTAGAACCGTGGCCAAGGTTCTTCCGTCGGCGGAAAGGGTAAGCCCGGCATACCTGTTAGTGTCCCGAGTAATCGGCTCGATGTCACCTCCTGTACCAGAAAAGAAGCCGATCTGGCCCCGTCCAAAATTTGCTCCTCGTTGACTGTACATCATAAATAGCGTTCGCTCGTCTGGCGACCACTTCAATTCGTAGGGAAACTTGTCTTTTAGAGTCACGAAGCGATGTGCTTTGCCAGCACGAACATCGAAGACGTCAATCGCTCCAATCCCCTCTTCAGGAAGGACCAAGTCGTAGATAATTTCATTGCCATTCGGTGACCATGCCAAAATTGCGGTGCTTGCGAATCCAGCCCAATTTGCAAGACCCTCTCACCGCTGCCGTCCATGGATGCCATGAGCAGGCGGTACTTGCCTACGTCCGGATCGTTTTCCCGAGTATATGCAATATGCTGTCCGTCCGGAGAGAATGCGACATCACTGTCAACATCGCGGGCAATCGTTTGCGGAGTACCTCCCAACACTGGTGTGCGGTATAGGTTGTATGCGTTTGCGCTCGCAGATTTACGAAAATAGATGAAGTTCCCGTCCGGTGAGAACGCGAGACTCACATAAGTGCTGGCCGTGGGCGCGATGACTTGGGTATCGCTACCTGTAGGCACATTGCGCAGCCAGAGACTCTGCATCCCATTGTCGTCTGTGACGCTCAGGACGTACTTACCATCCGGCGAAATGGCTGCTTGCGCGGCCTTTCCCGAATTCGTGACTTGTGTGATGGTGAAGTGCTGGAAAGGCCTTGTTGTAGGGCGATGGAAAATGGAATAGACGCCCAGACCAGCCGCGCCGAGTACGATCAAGACTGCGATCACACTAGCGGTGACTCCCCATTTGTGCTGCTTCGCGGCGATCATGGCGGAACTGCTGCTTGTACGCCTTGGATCGGCAACAGCTGGCGCTGCGGTCGCTATCTCGGTGCCGGACATGGCGGCTTGGCGGCTGGATTCCGTATCTCGCTTCAGCCGTTGTAAATCCGTTCGCATGTCGGCCGCGTTCTGGTAGCGAAGATTGCGGTCTTTCTCCAGTGCCTTGTTAATGATGTCTTCCAACTTAGGCGGCAAATCGGGATTCAGCCGCACCGCAGGCGTCGGAGCCGCGTCCAGAATTGCTTTGAAAATGACTCCCGAGCTCTCCCCCCGAAAGGGCAGCGTGCCCGTCGCCATCTCGTACAAGACAACCCCGAAGGAGAACAGGTCCGTGCGTGCGTCCAGCTCCTTGGCTCGCACTTGCTCCGGCGACATATAGGCCACGGTGCCCAGCGCACTGCCGGGACTGGTGAGATATTCCTCTGATTCGATAGTCGCGGCACTCATGCCAGCGTTCTCTGGCTTGAGAGTGACCTTTGCCAATCCGAAATCCAGAATCTTGGTGTGCCCGTGCTCAGTTACAAAAATGTTCGCAGGCTTGATGTCGCGGTGAACAACGCCTTTGGTGTGCGCCGCATTCAGAGCATCGGCAATTTCAATAGCCAACGATAGAATCAGGTCGGGTTCCAGCGGCCGGCCGGCGATGCGGTGCTTCAGGGTCAGTCCATCCAGAAACTCCATGGCGATAAAAGAACGACCTTCATGCTTGCCAATTTCGTAGATCGTACAAATGTTCGGATGGTTTAGGGCAGAAGCTGCACGGGCTTCGCGGCGGAAACGCTCCAAAGCCTGCGGGTCTTGCGCGACATCTTCAGGAAGAAACTTCAATGCCACGAAGCGCCCAAGCTCGGTGTCCTCAGCTTTATAGACCACACCCATGCCGCCACCGCCCAGCTTCTCGACGATGCGGTAGTGCGAGATGGTTTGGCCGATCACATGACGAAGCTTGCGCCGCACCATACTAGGGCTCAAGCTGTGGCAAGTCAATAAAACCCGTCGAATTGGCCGTAGATCAAGAAGGTGGTGGATTGTTGGCGATGCGCAGTAGGGACACCAGTCGCCCGGTGTCCCAGCACGGACCCGGACGGCCGCTTTGCGTAGACCAACCTGCGGAAGCACCGTCGCTCACGCGCTGCACAGGCATAGAACAAATCGTAGAACATTTACTACAGATGCAGTCAAACGCACTCAATTCGGTGCATTCGGTGCTGGCTAAACTGTTGAAAGCAGGTTAGCCACGCGCTTTCCGTGGATTATGAGACCGTCGCTCTAACCACCTGAGCTACGCCGCCACGGCGTACAGACTTTTGAGGGAACGGGAGTGGAATAAGCTTTCAGCTTGATCGGCTTTCCCACGACGAGCAACGACCGAACACTGCCTTGGGGCCTATTAAGTTGATTCTAAGAGGCGGCGCGAAAGAGTGTCAAACGTCTCCTTACGCTCCCGAGAAGCGGTGACTCCTCTATTGCAACTGTACCGCAGAAAATTGACACTGATTGTTATGAAAACCGTTGCGGTGATCCCGGCACGGCTGGCGTCCACGCGGCTGCCGCGAAAAATGCTACGCACGATTGCTGGTAAACCCCTGCTGGGCCACGTGTACGAGGGTGTTCGGTCCTCGCCGCTATTGGCCGACGTCCTTGTTGCCACGGACTCGGACGAGATCATGCAGCTTTGCCGCGAGCATGGGTGGAATGCCCGCATGACTTCAGCGGCGCATCGCAGCGGCACGGAACGAGTGCGCGAAATTTCAGACTCGGTCGCCGCCGACGTCTACCTCAACATTCAGGGAGACGAGCCACTGACCCGGGCCGAACATATCGCGTCTCTCATCGAGCTGATGAAAGATCCAAATGTTCGGGTAGCAACGTTGAAGACCAGTGCAGCTTTGGAGGATGTCGACAACCCAAATGCGGTTAAGGTCGTGACCGATGCTGCTGGGCGAGCTCTATATTTTTCTCGGGCTACTATTCCCTACAACCGCGATGGTGGAAGCCCTGGTTGTTTCAAGCATCTCGGCTTCTACGCCTATCGCAGAGAAACGCTGGATCGCTTCTGTGCGTTGCCGGAGTCATCGTTGGAACGGAGCGAGCGGCTCGAGCAGTTGCGTTTTCTCGAAAATGGAATTCCGATCTACGTGGTGGAGACGCCCTACGACAGCATTGGGGTCGATACCGAGGAAGATCTGCGCAGAGTGGAGAAGATTCTTAGGCAGCGGGAGACCTAGCGGAGCTACGTCTCTACAGGTTCTATTTTGGCGAAGAAGTTTGGAGCTTCGCCCACGATTGTGCCGCGGCCACCCGCCGCGAAATCGCGGGATGCGATTGGAAAAACCACTCCACCCATCTCGCAGGAGAGCGTTCGGCCAAGTTCTGATCGGCCAACTTGTTCATGGACGAAATGAATGGCTCTACGCTGGCGATCGACTGGAATGCGTAGCGGTCGGCTTGGCGTTCGTTGTAGCGGGAATACGCATTCAAGGCCGGTAGCAAAAGGAACAACAGCACCGTCGAAACCAGCACCAGCAACGGCAAGTTGGCGAAGTCAGAGACGGTTACAAACATGTGCGTCCGTTCCACCGCGTAGTGGAGTACCCAGTTTGCCGCCCAGAATCCAAGCAGCGTGATCCCCGCCTGCACGGCGATGCTTTTCAGAATATGCCGGTGAACGTGATGCCCCAATTCGTGGGCCAGCACCGCCTCGATTTCGTCGGCAGAGAATTGATCGAGAAGCGTGTCGGCGAGAATGATCCGCCGCGTGCTGCCGAGCCCAGTCAATGCCGCGTTGGCCTTCTTGCTCTTCTCCGAGAGGTTCCATTTGTAGACGCCTCGCACCCGGGTTCCGGCGCGCTCACTGAGCCCTACGAGGCGGGACTTGAGATCGGCATTGTCGAGCGGCTCGAATTTATAAAAGATCGGGAACAAAACAACTGGAGCCAGTTGCGCCATCAACACAAACAATCCCAGAAAGGCAGCCCAGGCAATCAACCACCAATTTTGCGGGAACTCGCGAATGATGAAGTAGAGCAATTCGACCACAATGGTTGCCAGCGCCATACTGACCAGGAATCCCTTGGCTTCATCCCATATCCACGCGCGTAGCCTTTGATTGGAGAGATTGTAGCGATGCTCCAGCTGGAATCCGTAGTAGTCGAGGCCCAGGCCGAGCAGTCTGCCAATCAGCATGAGCATCACGACATAGAGGAAGACTGCGAGGGTGTAATGTTCGTAGGCCCCGTGCATGGCGAGGTCGCGGAGTGCGCCGTTCCATCCCGTTGCCAGCAGCGTTATGAGGAATAGCAGACCGAGGCCAAAATCGGCGACACCGAGCCATCTCCGAATGCGGTTGTAGCGCCGCGTTTCGGGCGAATCGGTCGAATTAGGGATTGTGGCAACTGCAGTGCTCATCTTTAGTTAATTATCGTACTCGGGCGCAACAAACGCGACTCTCAAAAGTGCAGTGAACGGTGGGCATCGCCGCTGTTATTCCTAACCACCGCTCACAAGTGTTTCGGCGTTGGACAGGATTTCGTTTACCAATTCCGGTGACGCCGCCTCTGCATACACGCGGAGTAGCGGCTCGGTGCCTGAAGCCCGAAACAGAATCCACGCCTCGGCGCCATTGCCGTTGGTCGGGGCATCGAGGAAAAACTTTATCCCGTCGAGGCCCTCTTTCTTTATGACGGTATATCGACCCAAACGGTTGGTTTTATCGGATCGTGCTCGCTGGATCGCCTGCTGCTTCACATCCTCCGAGATGTGAAGATCGCGGCGCCCGTAGTAATGGGAACCGTACTCTCGCTGCAGATCGGCCACCAACTGCCCAAGCGGCTTGCGCTCGTCGGCCATGACGTTTGCCAGCAGCAGGGAATTCAAAAGACCGTCGCGTTCGGGCAGGAATCGCGAATAGCCGATGCCGCCCGACTCTTCGCCGCCGATGACAATTTCGCGTTCCATCATCAGGTCTGCGGCGTACTTGAATCCGATGGAGACCTCGTTCATTTTTCTGGCATGCTTGGCTGCAATGCGATCGACCATGCGCGTCGTGTTGAAGGCGCGCACCACTTCTCCGGGCCATTTCTTTCGCACCAGCAGCCATTGCGTGAGGACTGAGAAAATCTTGTGAGAGTCCACAAAGCTGCCATCCTCGGCCACGGCCCCGATACGATCGGCGTCGCCGTCGGTCGCCAGGCCGGCGTCGCAACCTTCCTTTACAACGGTCTGCTGCAACATCGCTACGTGCGGCAGGATCGGTTCGGGATTGATGTCAGGAAACAGCGGGTTCAGTTCCTGGCGGATGGCCACGTGCCGAATCCCATAATTGTTGAAAATTCCGCTCAGCACTCCACGGCCGGAGCCGTACATCGAATCTACCGCGAACTTAAAACTTGCCTTGGCAATCGCGTCAAGATCGGCGAAACGGGTGATGGCTTCGACGTAGGCTCGTTTAAGGTCAACCTCTTCAATCGCAGCTTCTTGACCACTCGGCATCGAGCCAGCGTCGACTTCGTCTTGAATTGCCTTCATCATCGTCGGCGTTCCCGAGCCTCCGAACTTGCCTTTAAACTTCACTCCATTCCAGTCCCATGGGTTATGGCTTGAGGTGATAACCACTCCGCCGGCGGCGCCGCGCTGCTTTACCGCGAAGGAAATTGCGGGAGTGGGCGTGTAGTCATTCGCCAGCTTAACCGGAATCCCGGCTTCAGCCAGAACTTCGGCCGCGATTCGGGCGACCCGCTGTGAAAGAAAACGCGTGTCGTAGCCGACAATCAATCCGTGCGAAGGATCTTCGTGTCTCAGCACGTATGAAGCGATCGCGCCCGCCACGCGGCGGACGTTCTCGAAGGTGAAGTCATCAGCGATGATGCCTCGCCAGCCGTCGGTGCCGAATTTGATAGCAGCGGTCATGAGTTTGGTCGTTGATCGTTAGTCGTTAAGGTTAGTCATTGGCCTGTCGTCAATGGCAGGATATCTCGGCGTTTTAGCCAACGACCAGCGACTGACGACCAACGACGCTCTGCTATACCAGTTTATGCAGCTTTTTCTCATCCAGATGCTTCACGATCTTGCCCACCTCCTGCGCCTGCTCGCGCGTGGTGATCAGTAGCGCGTCATCGGTCTCGACGACTACCAAATTGTTGACACCTACTGCCGCGACAAACTTGCCGGGCGCATGAATGTAATTCTCCGACGCATTCAGAGTAAATGCACCTCCACCGTAAATCAGGTTCCCATCGCCTGAGCGGGTCTTGGCCACGTGGTGTTCATGCAGCGCCGTCCACGACCCCAGATCATTCCATCCAAAATCTGCCGGCAGACAGAAGATGTTGGAACCCTGCTCTCCTTTGGATGAACGCGGCTCAAGCACGGCGTAGTCAATGCTGATGTTTTCGCACTGCCGATACAGACGGCGGAATGCATTCTTAAACTTGCGCGTACCAATCGTATTTGCAATTCGCTCGAGTAGTGACGCCGTTGTAGGCAGATGCTCGCGCAATGCGTTTGTTAACGTCTGCGCACTCCAAAGAAACATGCCGCTATTCCAGAAATAGTTCCCTGCAGATACAAATCCGGCTGCGCGTTCGGAATCGGGTTTTTCTGTAAATCGCCGCACCCGGAATGCTTCTCCTTCTATCCGCTCGCCGGCTTCGATGTAACCGTATCCCGTTTCGGCCCGAGTTGGACGAATTCCCAGCACAACGATGTTTTCACCGGCAGCCGCGATCTCGATGCCTCTCTTTAGGGCCTGCCGAAAACGCGGTTCGTCCGCGACGACGTTGTCCGAAGGGAACATTCCGATCACCGCATCCGGGTCGCTGCGAAGCAAAATAAAGGCAGCCAAGCCTATGGCTGGCGCCGTATTTCGTCCAACCGGCTCAGCAACGATCTGCCGTTTGTTCAGTCTCGGAATCTGACGCGCAATTTCCCGGAGCGAGTCCTGGTTCGTGATCACCCAAAAACGTTTGGCCGGAGCAAGCGGCAGCAGGCGCGAGACGGTTTGCTGGATCATGGTCTGCTTGCCGTCAAGCGCGAGCAACTGCTTGGCCCGGCGCTTGCGGCTCAGCGGCCAAAACCGCGTGCCGCGCCCGCCGGCAAGAATTACTGGATAAAAATTTGGGTTCGTTTTCGCCACGAATTCATCGTCTATATTCTAGTTGCAGGCTCCGGCAGCGGAACACCGGGAACAGACGCCTTCAGAAACTCCACCGCCCACTGCGGCCGCACGTGAAACTCGCTTACCGACGCTGGCACGACGACCGCGTCTCCCTTCGCCAGTGTGACCGGTTCTGCCCCACATACCTCCACGACAGCGCAGCCCTCGACCGCAACCAGAATTTGCACCGAACGTTTTCCCGACTCTACGGTAGTTCGAAAATCCTGGGGCTCCTTCAATTCGAACATCTCGACCACGAAAAAGGAAGAAGCCACCAGCGGCGACCGGCGATTCTTTGTCTCGCCGATGTTCGCCGGTGCAGGACGGATCACCTTCCCTGACGCGACATTCTCTTTCAACACCGCCAGACCTTCTTTCAGATGCAACTCCCGCGGACGCCCGTAGTCGTATAGACGATAGGTTGTATCCGACTGCTGTTGGGTTTCTACGATAATCGAGCCCGGACCCAGGGTGTGCACAGTTCCACCTGCAACATAAATCATTTCGCCGGGAAAGATATTGATCCAATTCAGCAACACCTCCGCCCGCTGCTGTTGAATGCCCTGCTCAAGTTGCGCGCGGGTAACCCCGGGTTTCAGGCCCAGGGCAATCTGCGCCCCAGGTTTGGCGTGGGCTACGTACCAGCACTCGGTTTTGCCGCAAGGTTGGCCGGCTCGCCGCGCCGCTTCGTCATCGGGATGAACTTGCACCGAAAGCTTGTCACGGGGGAAAAGAAACTTTGTGAGCAAGGGAAAACGAGTGGCGTCAGTCGCGGCCTCTCCGACCAGTTCCCGGCCGTATTGGGTGCTTAATTCTGCCAGCGACCTTCCTCGCAAAGGGCCGTTTGCTACTTTGCCGTTGTCTCCGGTCAACCAGGCTTCTCCAATCTTCTCGTCGAAGCGATGACTTGGATAGACGGGAGATAAGTCAGTTGTGCCCCAGGGGCGCGGGTCGAAGACAGGCGACATTAAGAGTGGATGGAGTTTGCTCATGCGACGGAATGACTCTTGGCAGCACCGGCGGCCTGCCATCTATCCCGAGGGCATCCTGCCTTTGGAAGTGCAGGCGAGGATGCCGCTAGGCGCGCGGTGCTACACGGAACGAGGGTCTTCACAGGGCCGCTAGAAACTTTCTCAGGCGCTCCAGTCCGCGGTCCAGTTCGGCCACCGAGGTTGCGTATGAGATGCGAATATGATCGCGGGTTCCGAAGCCTTCGCCGGGAACCGTGGCCACGTGCGCTTCGCGTAAAAGTTTTCCCGCAAGGTCCGAAGCCGACTTCACGCCGCTGCGGCCGAAGAACGCCGACACATTTGGATAGGTATAGAACGCGCCCTCCGGCAGCGTGCACTTCACACCAGGAATCGCGCGCAACCCATTGACCACATGATCGCGCAAGTTGATGTACTCGGCCCGCATATCGGTCACGCATTGTTGCGGACCTTTCAGCGCCGCCACTGCCGCCTTCTGCACAATCGACGTTGGGTTCGATGTGGACTGGCTTTGCAGCTTGTTCAGGGCACTGACCACCGTGCTGGGACCAAGCGCATAACCCAACCTCCAGCCGGTCATTGCGTAGGTCTTTGAGAGCGACCCGATGATCACCATCCGCTCGCGGTACTCGCGGAGTGATCCAATCGAGAATCTTTTTGGCGTGTAGTTCAGGTACACGTAGCACTCGTCAGAAAGGACCCAGATGCCGCGCTCGTGCGCCAGACGCACCACTTCGGTGAGGTCTTCCGGGGACATGACCGCGCCTGAAGGATTCGATGGCGAGTTCAAGATGATGAGCTTGGTCCGCGGTGTAATCAAGCGTTCGATCATTTCCGCAGTCACGCGAAAGCCCTGGGCTTCGTCGGTCTCAAGCAGCACACAATTCCCACCCGCGTAGCGCACGATATCCTTGAAGGAAACCCAGTAAGGA